>NZ_WVQU01000004.1:0-314329 GCF_013110575.1 Ruegeria sp. HKCCD7559 | reverse complement strand
GAAGGTCGTAGGTTCAAATCCTACTCCCGCAACCAAAATAAATCACTTGATTACAGCTTTTTACCCGCCGCCCCAAGGCGGTGTTTCTATTTGTGCCGATACCGCTGGAAGCACTGTGGAAGAAAGCGGGCGTACTTAAGGTTGTGCTTTCGGGGTGCGCTGTAACCGTCGCGTCATAGGGACCATCGGAGCTGTGCCAGAGCTCTTTCACCAGACGGTCACGTTCTTATTGATGGATTGCGCCAAACATAATCGAGACCCCGATCACATAACGAGGCGTTCTGAGGAGCCCGCTCCGACCGGTTTTGAGATCAAAAAGCAGTTCATAGCAGAGGCGGAAGAGGTCAGGTCAGCCGGTCTAGTATGCCAGCTGACTTTGAGAACAAATCAATCAACTTCCGGCAGCCAGAACCCACCACGTTCCCAACGGTAGACGCGGTCAACCAATTTCGACGGGCAACAATTTGGATCACCGTCAGCGAAGTCTTTTCCGACGATATGCATTCGGTTAGACGCGAGCGCTTCTATTGATATCAATCCGCGCGCAGGCATACCTACAAATTCAATTTCCGCCGTTGCCCACATGTCGACATGGGCCGCCGAAGGCCGGTATTCCGGAACACGTACTACGACCGGCGTGAATGCGCTTGTTCCAGCCCCACCTGCGCATCCGACATCTACAACCGGAAACGCAATATATGTAGTGACGTCAAAGTCGTCAGTGCCAAGTTCCGCAAGCAAAGATTGTGCGGCTTCTGGATCCGCGCAGCCTACAGCGTCAACAAAACTACCTACTTTCTCGTTAATAATAGCCTCTCTGTCAGCATCCATTGCCATCGCATTCGACATGACCAATGCCATCGCTCCAGCGGATGCGAGAAATTTCTTCATTCTGTGCCCTTCTTGGATTTATTAACCACACCGCTCTTAATAAAGGCGAGGGTAGTCGTAAAGTGAGCCATTATTCGTTTGCGTTGCCCTGCGCTGCCGCCGCTGCCCCGGAGGAAATGTAATCTAATCGAAACAAGAGAGCTTCTTCGCTTTCAGAATGCGATCTCTCAATCGACGCAGCAATGCAGAATGGGGATTCGATGTGCCCTGTCGTTTCGAACCAGGCGGTTCGGTGGTTTCATGTTGGAGAACGCCCCGGAAAAATTCTCCAATTCTGGCCGATGATTCATTTAAGTTGGCGCCTTTTACCGTGATTTCAACGGGTTCAGCAATTTTGTCAGAGAGAGGCACAAATCATATTTTTCGCCTTGTATTCCCGTCGCTTGCAAGGATATACCCATCGGCGGAGACGTGGCCGAGTGGTCGAAGGCGCTCCCCTGCTAAGGGAGTAGGCGGGAAACCGTCTCGAGGGTTCGAATCCCTTCGTCTCCGCCACCCACACATTTGAGTGGATTGCTTTGGACGGCCCAAACTGTCCCAATCCTCAGAAAACCCAAAACAATCTGTTTAGTCTAGATTTCACTAGGTTTCGTTCGGTTGCCACTGTACGCTTTCATTGTGTGGTACATAAGGTGGTATGTCGAGTGGCGGCGCTAGGCGGGAAGCTAACCAAAAAGCTAGTCGAGAATCTTGGGCCAGGGCGTCATGGCGACGGGGCGGGGCTTTATCTGGTCGTTGACCCATCCGGTGCACGGCGCTGGATTGTGCGCGTCACAGTCAAAGGTCAAAAGAACGCCAAGGGCGCACCGCTGCGGACTGACTTTGGTTTGGGTGGGGCTGATGTGGTTACGCTCAACCAAGCCCGTGAGCGGGCTTTGGAATATCGACGCATGGCGAAATCGGGGCTTAACCCGCGATACAACACCAAACGCGAAGTGCCAACTTTCGAAGAACTCAGCCGCCAAGTACATATTGACCGCCTACCTACTTGGAAGAATGCGAAACACGGGCAACAGTGGCTGAACACTTTACGCGATTACGCCTTCCCCAAGATTGGGCGGATGCCTGTTGATGCTATTGGCCAGCCAGAAGTATTGATGTGCCTTTCCCCAATCTGGACGATAAAGCACGAAACAGCCAAACGGCTCGCCCAGCGCATCAAGGCGGTTTTGGATGTCGCAAAGGCTTCAGGCTTTCGTGAGGGGGAGAACCCCATAACAGCGGTGAAAGAAGCAGGCGTTTTGCCCAAGGTGAAAGCCAAGGTGCATCATCATGACGCGATGCCCTGGCAGGATGCGCCAGCCTTCTACGCAGAGTTGGACAAGCGTACGGCCACTGCTGCCAAAGCTCTGCAGTTCACAATTTTAACCGCCTGTCGCACCTCCGAAGTGCTGGATATGACATGGGATGAAATTGATTGGGACTCGCGGCTTTGGGTCATTCCCGAAGAACGAATGAAAGGTGGCAATCCACACCGCGTACCGCTGACCGAAGAAATGATGCGGATATTGGAGCCAATGAGAGACTTCGCATCAACTTATGTTTTTGAAGGGCAGAAACGGCAGCACCCACTGTCCAACATGTCAATGCTGATGCTTTTGCGTCGCATGGGACGCGGAGAGTTTACCGTGCATGGGTTTCGCAGCACTTTCCGAGTTTGGGCCGCAGAAGCAGTGGATTTCCCTCGTGAGGTGGCGGAGGCGGCTCTAGCGCATCAAACAGGTTCAGAAGTGGAGCGGGCCTATGCGAGGTCAGACTTTTTGGAGAAGAGGGGCGAACTAATGAGTGTATGGGCCACTTTTCTTTTGAAACAGACATTTTCGGCAAATTCTTAAGTTTGGAGGTTTCGTAATGTCAGGCAATGAATTCCAGAACTGGAATTCTGGTGAGAACCCAGAAAACCTTGAGTTAGTCCATTGGATGGACTTGGATGAATGGGAGGCTCGAAAAAAACAGCCGATAGAGAACATGTATCAGACTTTTGCCGATGCTGCAGATGCTATCGACGAATTCGGGCCTATCGAGATTCATACATCTCGCGCGAATGCCTATTTTTGGCGAACTTCGGGTCAGTTTGAAGATGATATTATTGCTGTTCGGCAATCTGGCCTGAACGTTAGAAGAATTTTGATCCGCGCGGACAGTTTCGAAGATACTTACGGGAATTTTGCTAATTGCATCGACCATGTCCTAAGTGACAACGCAATTGGTCCTGAAGTTGAATATGCGCACTTAATGGGGTGGGCTAAAGGGCTGTCGCTTGATGTCGAAGAGTTCGACCCAGAGCGAGACTATTCCCGCACTGAAATAGAGGCTGTGGCTGCGCTTCAGTTACTAAAGATTCGGGATCAAATGCTGGAAGCAGAGCCCGAAGAAGAAGGCTACATCAATTTTATTTTTGACTTGGGATTCACAGCAGGCAGGGCGTTTTCAGCTCTGCAGAGTACTGTTTATTTGGAACCAAATGCTCGGGCCGCAATCGAAACAAAGCAAAAGTACATCGAAAAGGGACTAAAAAGCGGCTCGGCCGAACGTCGAAGAAAGAGGCTGGAACAATTTATACAAGAAGTTGAGCACGTCTTCTCCGCGAATGAAGCCGTGAGAGACTATGAAGACATAGTGTTGAGGTTGGCTTTTGACCGCGTAGTGCCTCCAGGCGCTTATGGGCACGGACAATTCGACAACTACTGTTCCGCCCTTCGTTCCGAAAGCCCTTACAAAGAACGTTTTGACGACCTTTTTCGTAAGTCACTTAAGTAAAGTACGACATTTACGTGATTTTGACAGGTGACTACGTCATTTTGCTTGAGTTACTCAAGAGGGAGAAATTTCGAATTAAAACAATGAGTTGATCGTGCTAGGTGTCATTGAGGACAATCCAAAAGAGGGTATCATCAATGGCCGACATCTTTGACCAAGACCGAATTTTCTTTCCAGAGGACCCAGAGCTTCGCGTTTTTGGCACCGTAGAGAAGCTTGCCCAATGGCGGCACCGCAATCGCGGGCCTGCCTTTATCCGCATCGGGCGGCGGATTGGGTATCATGGCACTGACCTAAACGCCTATCTCGCGGCTCAGCGCATCGCTCCCGATGGGGAAGCCGCGTAATGAAAAACCCCAACTCCGCATGCGGAATCAGGGCCTTTCCAGTGACATCAACTGCCACCCTAGCAAGTCCAGTTGATGCCATGGCGGGCCGCGACCCTGCAACAAAAATCGAACGGCGGTTTCGCTGGTGTGACCAAAGCAACTCCGTTCAATCTCTCAAAATCCGAAAAGGAAAAATTGAGCATGGCTAATCACTGGTACAGCAATCGGACACAAATCTACTGGACCTGTGAGGCTCTAGTTCTAGGGCGCACAATTAACCACATGGATGAAATCGGTGAGGTGCGGGGATGGCGACTTGGCGCAATCATACACAATCTGCGGCGCAATTATCATTGGCCAATTCAGACGGAATATAAGGGACCGGAACGCATCGCTCACTATCGCTTGTCTGGACGGTGTGATTGGCGTGCGCTTGACTTTCCGAGGTCCGCAAAAGCACTGCGTCAGGAACTCAAGTGTTCGGAGAGTGTTGCTGCAGATATCGGAGAACCACACGCAGACACTCCGGATGCCGGCTGAACATGGGGCGGAGTAAGCGAAAGTCGGAGGGGCAGTATGTGCATCTCCCCTACGCTCAGTTGCGCAGCGATGCTTGGCGCAGTCTATCGGGCGCGGCAGTACGACTGTGATTGGAGCTTCACACACGCTATAACGGCGGCAACAATGGCACTTTGACGCTATCTTATGCCGAGGCCGGAGAGCTGCTGGGGATGGGCAAGGCAACCGTTCAGCGGGCCTACAAAGAGCTGGTGCAGCACGGCTTCTTGGTACTGGAAAAGGAAGGCAACTGGTATCACCGCAAAGCGCACGAATGGCGGCTCACTACGAAGCCAATGCAGCGGACAAAAGGGCGTGAAATCGCATCGAATGACTGGCGGCATTTCCGAGGTAAGAAACGTCGAGCGGCTTAAACTATCAGTTCCGTTATTCCGGCGATGAGGCCCGCCTGCATACTTCGCTTCACAGCAGTTTTGCGGGCCTCTTCGCTGAGAACACTACCGTCCAAAAGCAGCCGCACGTTTCGGGCCAAAGACACGATTCCGGCAAATGCGATTGTGTCCAGAATTTCCGGCTCTGCGTCCGAGGCGAGTTTCTCCGTTGTGCTGTCGAAGTCGCGAGAAAGTTGCTCGTTAGAAATGCCAGTGGATGTAAAACCATATTCCTCGGCAACTTCAGACGTGGTCATTGCTGGGGTGTCTTCGTATTTTTCAAAATGAGCTTCAACATAGGCCCCATATGAGGTTGCCTTAAGTTGGAATTCTCGGATTTCTCCTGTTTCCACGTTAATGATTTGAACATCGGCACCTGGGTGATTGGTGGCCTCAAACAACTCGACACGAAACTCGTCCCCATCGCTGTTTTCCGCTCGAGCAAATTGCAACTCGTGCGCGATGCCTTTCACGTTGTTTTTGAAGCCCTGCAATTCAGCAGGTGAAAATGCCTGTACGTGTTCTGCAATCTCTTCATTCGCCATGTCAGACAAATCATTGGATGACCGTCTAATGGCATCCAGCATGTCTTGCTCAGCAAGCGTGAATTCGTGTGGGCCGTCTGAAAGAAGGTTGAAGATAAGCGCTGAACCAACGCCAACGACAAGCGGTTCAGTGAGCGTAGATTTGTGTTTGGCGAACCCGCGAACAAAACTCAATTCAGTGAATGCGTTCCTGTACCAACGCCGCTGCATGATTGGCCACTCTTGGGAAGTTAGAAGTACCTCAGAGGCTTTATCGACAAGGGGGGCGAACGCGTCTTCATTCAGCGCTGACGCCTCTTTATGCGTGAGCGTTAGTCCTCCCTTTTCTGCTTGGCGAAGCCCGATGGCCAACGCACTACACGCATCAACCAACTGCTTTTCAGGTTCGGACAAATGTTCCAGTTTTCGTGTTTGGCCCAAAAGGTACTTATTGGCCAGTGGTTTTACGGCAAATGGTGCAGCAACTGCACCTGCGACCGCTGCCCCGCCGACAACAAGAGTTCCCATTGCGACAGAACCACCAATCCAAGCCAAAGCACTAGATGTAAAAGCTGCACCACTCAGACTGCCTATCGCAGTACCGGTCGATGCTGTACCCGCCAAAGCCGCTACGGAGAAAAAGGAAACGGGAACTGCAGCGCCTGCCAATTTGCCTGAAGCAACAGATACCGCTTTGCTGGTCCACCCGCTCTCATTCACGACGCAGTCAGAAAGCTGTTCACATGCGTACGCTGCGCGGCCAAACCAATTGGCTTCATCCAGCGGTTTCTGAGAGTCCAGGTATTCTTCGAATTGAACTTTCGACCAATCAGCAAGGGCGTAGGAGTTTTCTTGAACTTTAGAAAGGGCGTTTGATGAGACATCCCAAGCTTTGTCCGTAAGCCATTTAAGCCGATAGTTTGATGCCATTTGTGGTTCTTTCTCAGAAGTGCTGGGGTTAACGTGGTCAGGTGCAGTATCAGATGCAACCCCGTGTAAATTTTTTTGCGGTTCTAGTTTGAAACTAAAGAGCGCACTGACAGTTCCGTTTTGAAACCCGAAACGTCGGTATCGCCCCAATCTGAAACCCGTCCAAGAAGGGTTAGCATCTTCTTTGGGTTTCATCTCGGAACACTAATAGTAACCACTCGATTGGAGGAAAAGTAATGCCGAGACCAGACAAGTCGGATAACCGGCCAAGGGTCAATAACGAGCGGAACTGTTACTTGCCTAGTGATTTCGGAAAAAATCTGGGGTCGCTCTGATGGGTGGGTATGGTTCAGGGCGACCAAGTTACAAGCAGAAAGCTGAGGAGTGCCGTTCTTTGGATGTGGGTTTGATGAACCGCAAAGGCTGCTTGAATGCTGGCATCGCAGGGAATTGGGCTTGGCGACGTGATGATAAGGTGGTTGCGCAAATTGAGTTCCGCGCCGAAAAGCACCGTGTCGTCTTTGACTATCGCGTCAGGCAAAATGGTGGCGACTGGGAGCCGATTACTCAGTGTGTGCCCCTGACTTATGTTGATTGCTTCTACGGTGGTCAACGGCCCTATTTCATCTGTCCTGGCGTCGTAGATGGAAAGTTCTGCGGGCGGCGCGTGGGCAAACTGTTCTTAGGTGGACGCTACTTCTTGTGCCGCCATTGCCATTTCATATCATATACAAGCCAGTCAGAAGAACGACATTACCGCCTGATGCGACGTGCTAACAAATTGCGTATGGCGCTTGGTGGCGAGCCAGGAGCAGCACATCTCATTGCAAAGAAACCTAAAGGCATGTGGCAACGAACCTATGAGCGAAAGAGACATGAAATAAACTGGTGCGAGAACGAAGCGGATCGCCATTTCGTTGAGAAATTTGCGCACCTACTCAGCAAGGAGGACCGGGAGATGTTTTTTGGGCAACGATAAATGCTCTTACGAATTCTCAGGCTCTTCCGCTCGACGGTAACTCTCTCGAAGGTGGTGAGTTGTCCTATCAATGCTGGGGTAAACTGTAGTTGCATTGATGTTAATGCTGTTGAGCTGTTCAAGGATTTTTCGCTTATTATTTATTCTTATCCGCGTAACCTCGATATCCGGTTGCCCTGCTTCCGCCAATGTAGCTTCATGCCCAAAAAGTAAGAACGCTCCTGATTGGGATTTAATTCGACTGTTGGTTTGTTTTGCCTTGACGCAAATAACTGACCCTAAGTGGTCAGGTTCAATCCTGCCTTCAAAGTATCCCTTCTCCGATTTAATGTGATGGAGGAGCTTTTTCACCACATCCGTTTTGTTGAACTCGTCTCTGGTTTTGAGGAGATCAATTTTGTTTTTTTGTGCAAAGGTCAGGTTTGATAGGTTTGATATGCAGCTAACCGTGTCAGAGTCGTAGTATTTAATACTGTCTGACAAAACGCGAAAAATGATGACCTCACCTTCGACGTCGCTCAGCTTTTCATCCCCAAAACATGCAAAAAATAGCGCGACAAGGGGGTTTCCAGAGATGTCGAGAAGTCTTGTCGGTAGCCCGTAGTGCTGCATGCGGACAAGCCTATCAAAGCAATACTGGTCATCCTGGAACTCGTCATAGTGGGCAATAAGCAGTTCTTTGTTTAGTCGCTCTTCTTTTTCCAAATACTGCCAACCTCCATCAGGCCATTTGCGCAGCAAGGACGGTGTTAGTTCAAAACTCGCATCCTCGTGTCCACGATAGAAGGTCTCAGTCGAAGCGATAGGTGAATGATCGAACAGCATCTTAAGGAAGGATTCGACACTATCTGCGGCCGCAATAGTCTTCTTTTTTCGTGTTGGTGGTTCTGCTTGAGTACCGGCTTGGCCTAAGTCCACCAAGGCTTTTAAGCCATCTTCAACACCGTCTTCAAAATGCGCCTCGCTCTGGTACAGCCTCTCCAGTACATCAATTGCCCCGCCTTTCCTAACTGCCCAATGCGTTCGATGAATTTGAAATTTATCAGTTCCGAATATGTTGTGAATTTCGGCCACGTGGTTGAACGAAATCTCGCCAAAGTCCAGTGCTGTATCAAATTCCGCTGAAATTTGCTTTTCGGTAACTTCAATATTTTTGACCCGCCCAAACTTCACAAGCATATTCGGTTCGCCATTGGCGTAATCAACTTCGCTGCAAAGAAATGTTGGAATGCGTTCCAAATATCTTATCGACCCTTGCTCTAACTCCGTGAGGGCATCGCTGACATCTTTTGGGGTGTATTCAAACATCCTCCCAATGCTCAAAGAAAACTTGGTGTCGTAACCAGCTAAATTGTCGCGATTGCCAAAGCTTATGTAGTTGAATAATTTTGCCATTTTGTAGTTCTACTTTAAATTTAGCATTCTGTTCTTCACTAGATAGACAACTTGTTCTGAAGTCGAGGGGGGGGCGTTGAATGTCTCGCGAAAAACTCCCAACCTCAGTCAAAAAAGAAGGCGGCCACAAAATTTTCGTGCGCGACCTGTGTTTCTACAGCGGGTGGACGAAAAGCAATACCGTGTGTGGTATTTTTTGTGGTGCATCTTCCCAAGTTATAAAATGATGATTTTAAAATCATATACTTATGTAAAAATTTAGGCGGACTTCGTCTCCGCCATCAACCTATTTTAGACAATTGACGTGGTGCGTATAACGTTCCATTTAGTTTTTATTAATAGGCGTTTACCGACTCACAGCATCATCGTGAATTTTACTGGTTACACCTAGTGTTATTCAATAAGTGGCATTTAAATGTCTGCGCTAAGCGCAAAGCTGACAAAGAAGCTGGTAGAGAATCTGGGTCCGGGTCGGCATAGCGACGGCTCTGGTTTGCACCTTGTTGTTGATCCATCGCGTGCGCGGCGTTGGATAGTACGCGTACCAGTCACCCGACCGAACTGATGGTTCGGGTGCGGGAAAGCGTCAAACCAGAAGTGGCATCATTGCGGTTGCAAGGCTCAGGACGAGGAAGAACCCCGCCATGTCGGTTATAGTCGTCAGTAAAGGGCCGCTGGCGACAGCAGGGTCCTGACCGATGCGCTTCAACAGCAATGGCAGAACACCGCCAATGGACACGGCGACGACGGTGTTGAGCGCAAGCGCTCCACCAATCACCAGCCCCAAAAACGGGTTGCCTTTCCACACCCAGGCAACGAGGCCGATCAGAAGCCCCAGAACGAACCCGTTGATCACCCCGACCGACACTTCTTTGAACCAGACACGCATGGCGTCGATGGGCCGGACAAGGCCGAGGGACAACTCGCGCATGCTGACGGCGACGGCCTGATTGCCCGAGCAGCCGCTCATGTCGGACACCATCGGCAAGAACACTGCAAGCGCGATCACCGCGGCAAGGGTTTGTTCATACGCGGCGATTACGCTGGCCGCGATCACATTGAGAACAATGTTGGCCGAAAGCCATTGAAGCCGTCGCCTCGCACGAAGCGGCAGTGGCATCGACCGAAGCTCATCGCCGAAGACACCCTGGCGTTTCAGGCTGGCCGATTACGCACGTTCCAAAAGGGCTTCATCAACGGCAGACCGCGAGACAACGCCCACCAGGTGCCCGTCTGCTTCCACGACCGGTAATCCAAGAAACGGGTGTTCATCGAACAAGTCTTCCAGTTTCTCCAGCGGCATGTTGGCTGGGACGGTAATTGGGGGCACCATGATATCGGTCAAACGCGCGCTTCGGCGTGTGGACACGAGGCTGCGCAATGAGACCACGCCAATTGGGGCACCATTCGAATCCAGCACATAGGGGTGCTGACCCCGATAGCGTTCAAGGTCGTATTCTTCGTTGGCGAACCGCCGTAGAACCTTCCCAACTGTATCGGTTTCGGAGAACGTGAAGGCTTCGGCAACCATGAGGCCGCCCGCGACATTATCCTCGTATTCCACCAGCCGACGAACATCTGCGGCGTCCTCAGGATCCATCCGGGTAAGGATTGCTTCCGCATCTGCGTCTTCAAGCTCTCCGATGACATCGGCCTGAACATCAGAAGCCAGCTCTTCGATGACTTCTGCGGCCTGCTCCGACTCCATGCGCTCGACAAGATCGACCGCCATCGCGTTCGGCGCCTCTTCGACAAGTTCGGCAGCCAGTTCCGGTGGCAGCAAAGACAGTACGGCACTCCGCTGCTCTACTGGCAGATTGAGCAGTTCACGCAGGGCATCGCTCAACGGAAGCGGATCAAGCAGCCGTGCGAGTTCAGCGCCGTCACGCTCTGCCAGGGCTTGCTGCAACTGCGTTTCCAGTTCCCTCGGGATAGTATCTGTGTCGCTCATATTCGATTCTTTGATGTGAATTCTGGAGAATGTAGGACTTTTAGCAGATTTTTTTTACCTATAGACAAATTTTAATTGCCAATATAGAAAAAGTCATGCTTGAAAATGACTGGATATCCATGACCGCCGTACGCCTCGCCGAGCTTTACGATCAGGACTTTGGCGGCAAGCCGAATGGACGTTATCGAATACCGGACAAGCTCGTGCGCCGGATTGCAGGGCGCAGGCGATTGTACGAAACAGACATCCGTGCACTTTCGGTTGCACTTTTTGAACTTGGGTACGTGTTAATCGACATGGATACGTTCTATGTCGTGATGGGCGCCAATTCGTTTGTGAACTACAGACGTGCCAACGATGACTGCATAGAGTAGATGCTATGGTGAAGCGTGTCTCATACCCAGAAATCATAGGTTGGCGTGAACGCATCAGCCTGCCCGACTTCGGAATAGAGAATATCCCGGCCAAGATAGACACTGGCGCAAGAACCGCTGCGCTCCATGCAGTGGACCAGACCGTATTTGAGATTGACGGCGAGCGATGGGTCGAGTTCATGATACCAGTCCAAAACCGCCGTTCACCAAACCGGGTTCGAACCAGGGTTGTCGACGAACGCGAGATCAAGAACACAGGTGGTGTCCCCGAACGTCGACTGATCGTGAGAACGCAGCTTTTGCTTGGGCGGCATCGCTGGCAGATCGACGTTTCGCTGGCCAACCGTGCGAAGATGGAATTTGATCTGATCCTTGGCCGCACCGCCATTCGCAGGCGGGGAATTCTTGTCGATCCGGGTCACTCCTATCTGCTGGGTTCCGGAAAAGCTCCAACTGGGATCAAAAGAAAAGCCACACGCAACGACCCGGAAGGACAACGCCAATGAAATTTGTCATGCTGGCCCGCAATCCAGAACTTTACTCCCATCGTCGTCTGAAAGAAGCCGCCGAGCAGCGCGGCCACGAGCTTGATATCGTGAACACGCTGCGCTGCTACATGAACATCGCTTCACGCCGACCCGAGGTCTACTATGACGGTAAGAAGCTTGGGCGTTATGACGCGGTAATCCCCCGGATCGGAGCATCGGTCACATTCTATGGGCTGGCTGTGCTGCGACAGTTCGAGATCATGGGGGTCTTTCCGCTCAACGAGTCAGTGGCGATTGGCAGATCTCGCGACAAGTTGCGTTCCATGCAACTCATGGCGCGGGACGGCATAGGCCTGCCTGTCACCACGTTCGCTCATGATCCTAAGCAAACCGACGAAGTTCTCAAACTCGCGGGGGACGCTCCTCTGGTGGTCAAGCTTCTGGAGGGTACGCAGGGCATCGGAGTGGTTCTTGCAGACTCAAACCGCTCGGCAAAATCCGTGGTCGAGGCATTTCGCGGCGCGAAAGTTAACATCATGGTACAGGAGTTCATCAAGGAAGCGGGCGGTACAGATATTCGTGCGCTTGTGGTTGGTGGCCGCGTTATCGCGGCGATGCAGCGGAAGGGAGCCGAAGGAGAGTTCCGATCCAACCTGCACCGGGGCGGAAGCGCCCAGCCCATCAAGATCTCACCCGAGGAACGCTCTACCGCTGTGCGTGCAGCCAAGACGATGGGGCTGAATGTCTGCGGCGTAGATATGCTGCGCGCCAATCATGGGGCGGTTGTCATGGAGGTGAATTCCTCACCCGGACTTGAAGGGGTGGAAAAGGCAACTGGCATTGATGTTGCAGGCAAGATCATCGAGTTTCTTGAAAAGAACGCCACTAAGGGAAATACCAAGACCAGAGGGCGCGGATAACAGCCATGCGCGAGCCATTTGAAATCGGCGGTTTCACCGTCCCGGCCGGCACGCGGATTACGCTGGACCTGCCGGTGAGCGTGATGTCCGATCATACGCCGGTCAGCATGTCAGTGCATGTGGTTCATGGCCGCCGCCCAGGGCCGGTCCTGTTTGTCAGCGCGGCAATTCATGGCGATGAGGTGATTGGCGTCGAAATCGCACGGCGATTGCTACGGGCCCCTCAACTCGACAAGATCGCGGGCACGTTGCTGGTTGTGCCAATCGTGAACGCGTTCGGCTTCATGACACAATCGAGATACCTTCCGGACAGGCGCGACCTGAACCGGTCGTTTCCCGGCAGCGAGGGCGGATCATTGGCGGGCCGCCTCGCACATATCTTTATGACCGAAATTGTTGCGCGTTCCGACCTCGGTATCGATCTTCATTCTGCCGCGATCCACCGCACCAACCTGCCTCAAATTCGAGTTTCCCCGGCCTCGGATGCGACGATTAGATACGCCGATGCGTTCGGTGCACCGGTCGTCATGATTTCCAAGCTGCGCGACGGGTCCCTGCGAAAAGCGGCACAAGAGCGAGGTGTCGATGTGCTGCTGTTCGAAGGGGGAGAAGGGCTGCGTTTCGACGAACTTTCGGCCCGGGCGGGTCTTGCAGGTATTCTTCGGGTTATGAACGCGATGGGCATGGTCGCCAGGCGTGGCATCGCTACCGTGCGTGAGGCGCCGGTTCACGCACGGACGAGTTCCTGGGTGCGCGCTCCGGTCGGCGGTTTGCTTAGAACGTTCAAGGCAGCGGGCGAATATGTGGAGGTCGGCGACTTGCTTGGCCGGATCTCGGACCCGTTTGGCGAAGTAAGAAAGGACGTTCTTGGAGAAACGGACGGCATCATTGTGGGCCGTACCAATTTGCCATTTGTGCACGAGGGCGACGCGTTGTTTCATATCGCCAAAACGACGAGCGCAGATGTTGAAATGCGGATCGACATGATCGCCAATCAGCTCGACGGTGATCCAATGTTCGATGAGGACGAGATCATTTAGGTGGCCTGAATGTGGGGGCGCGGGGCAGTTTCCCACCCCGCGCCGGTTTACGAGATTGTACGCAATCCGCGGCTTGCCATTACCTCCCATGCGGCGAGCGCGATCAGCGCCGATCCCGTTAGCCATGCATTGGCCGTTGCCACAATATGGCCGGTGAAATTCAGCGCTGTTGGTGCGACGATCAGCGAAATCCCCAGTGCCGATACCGGAGTCACCCGTGCGAGAAGGTGGCTCCGACCGTCAGCGCCGGACATGACCAGAACACCAATGCCAATTGCCATGAAGGCGAGAGCTTCAAGTACAGCCATGCCCTGCAAAAGAGTTTCCTCACGAAACAGGACAAAGGGGGACAAAACCAACCAGATACCCATCGCGGCAAGCAGCCATTTTTGAGGCAGGATTGGCTTCCTCATAACCGTGACAACCTTTGCTTACTGATCCCCTGTGGGACCAGGGAGAAGCTCTGCATCAACGGCGGCAACCAATTCGTCGTCATTGATGAAACCATCGGCATTTGCGTCGATCTCCAGGAAGAGATCATCCGAGACTTCAGGATACTTGGTCTGAAGCTCTGCCAGCGACGCCAGGCCATCCCCGTCCATGTCAAGATCAGCGGGCATGGCGAATGCCGGAACAGCAAACAGTGAAGAGAGCAGAGCAACAACAGAAACTCGACTCATTTTGTTATCTCCATGAGAAAATGGGCTTCTTGCCCATTGTGGGGTTGGTGCAGCGCTCCGGTGTCGGTGGCGTTTCTACAGGTTTCAGATTGCAACGGTTCCTCAGATCGAGATCTCCACTACAAACGAGAATTTTGATTGGCGTTCCGATCTGGCGGGGCACCTTCGCGCTACTTAGAGAATATGGCACACACGTATCTTATTGAATAACGAATTTTTTGCGCAGATAATATCGGATATTCGAATAGGTGACCGATGGATATTGAACTTGCTCGAACTTTCCTCGCCGTGGTGGAAACTGGAACCTTTCTCGACGCAGCCAACAAGGTTCACGTCACACAATCGACAGTGAGCATGAGAATCAGAACTCTCGAGCAACAGCTTGGTCAGCCGGTGTTCCAACGTGGTAAGTCGGGTGCAACCTTGACCATTGCCGGGCGACATTTCCTCAAACACGCTCAGGTTCTGGTGCGCACCTGGACACAGGCAAAGCTGGACGCTGGTCTTCCCGCTTCCATGGCCGCAGCGCTGGAAATCGGCGCGGCGCCGAGCCTTTGGGACGGGTATCTCATAAACGCCTTACCAGAGTTGATGGCAGCGTTGCCGAACGTTGCCGTCAGAGCCTCGGCGGCCTCCTCCGAAGCGATGGCTCGAGAGATCGAGGAGGGCAGCCTCGACCTCGCCGTCATGTACCGTCCGCGGAACGCCTCGGGCTTGTCCGCACTTCAACTTTTTGAGGATGAGTTTGTACTTGTCAGCAGCGGCCCTGACGCCGAACCCGCCGCACTGGGCAGCTCTTACATCCTGATAGATTGGGGCCCGGAGTTCCGCGCCGACCATTTGCTGAACTTTCCAGAGCTTGACGCACCGCGCCTTCAGCTGGGCATCGGAACCTTGGGCCTGCAGTATCTGAAATCTGTTCCCGCAGCTGGCTACTTCCCCAGGCGCGTGATCGAAACGGAACTTCAGGACGGGTGGCTCACGCTGATCGAGGCAGCACCAAGGTTTGCTTACGCGGCCTATGCGGTGTTTGATGAGAGCGAGGTGGATGGATTCCCGGGTCAGGCCGCGCGACGGCTTCGAAGCTTCGCGGACTCCATGGGTTGAATTGCCAACTGGTCAGAAACGACGTTTCACGAACTCGATTCCGGGAGAGATTTACTCAACAAACCAGTCCAGACTGAGATCACACATTGCAGGAGAGTTAGCAAGGAAGGGGCGGCAACTCGTCTCTAGTGGAAACCCTGTGGAGGAAATCGTCGGCTTCAGCCGGGCGGTTCGGGTTGGATCGTTCATCGCTGTCGGGGGCACCGCGCCAGTAGATGTGAACGGCAAGACGCTAGGCATCGGTGACTTCTATGCCCAGCCCAAGCAGTGTTTCGAGATCATCAAGGCCGCTCTCGAACATGTCGGGTCCGGCCTGCAGGACATCGAGCTAACCCGTGTTATCCTGACGGACATCAACAACTGGAAGGACGCGATCGAGGCCCGCAAACTGTACTGCCGCGACGCTCGACGCGATCTCGCTGCCAGCGCCCGCGCCCCGGGCATGCACTGCTATGAGTGGATCGAAGCGTCGGCGCAATCCATGCCCCTCGACGACGGCGAGTTCGATCTGGCTTTCTGCCATCACGGCCTGCAGTTCTTTCCGGACAAGACAGCGGCCCTCAGCGAAATCCGCAGAGCGCTGAAGCCCGGTGCATTGTTGGTTGTGACGTGCTGGAAAGCCATCACACCCCTTTTCGCGCCAAACCAGTTAGATCATGCTCATGCTGCGAAGGGAAAAGCAGATGAGAAACACCATCACAGGGTCGGTCGAAGAGAAAGATCCAGATTTGCGACCGAATGTCCGCTTCTGTAACGCTTGAGTGGTGACCCTGCGGTCGCATCGAACTTCCGCTTCCCGCCAAAAACGACAATTGTTGCGCTCGTTACCTAAGTCGTCTTTGGGGCTTGGAGCGGTCGTTTGCTGAACTCTGCTTGAGTGTCTGCTTTAGTGTTTTACCGACATCCTGTGATATGACACTGTGCGCGATGCTTGGCTCGAAATCGAACTTAGTGTGGTATATATCTCGGTATTATTTCTTTTTACCTAAATTTAACAGTAACTTGCAGGCTTAGTTATACTGACTTCGTCTCCGCCATCCAACTTTCTTTATCTTTCTGTCCGGTGGAATGCGGCTCGAAGCTGGCTGGGCCCGTGATATCCTGTCTTGCATTGGATTCCGAAATTTCTCGAAAGATCGGAATGCGGCGGCGGGGCCTGGTGTCCAGCGCGATCGAAGCCTTTTCTACCCTGGACATTCTCAAAGTGTTGCAGAACAGGGCAAAAAGCCTGTCGGAATGACCGGTCACGATCCGGTAACGGCTTCGTGCGAATCGTTGTCCCCGTCGATCGGGAGAGCAACATGCCGCAACATATCATTCCGTCTGAACCCTGGCAGGACCTGGAAAAGCCCAATCGTGGATTGAACCGGGATCAGTGTCTTTCGAACGCGCCGATTGGTGCCAGAGACGGGGCAGCCGCCGAACATAACGGCGAAGCAGACCTGTTTGCCGGGACTTGGCCCACGAGCTTTTCGAAGGGCTTGCGGCATGACGAAAATGGTATTGTCGACGCGCAGGTTTATACCGAGTTTCTGGAAGAAGTGGCTGACCCAACCGGCACCGACAATCATGGAAACAGGCTGACGCTGTTTGACACGCCAGCCTATTCCGGGCCCTTCCGCACCGCGCCATCAGAGGGTGGTGAATTTAGATGGCGTGCGTGGGAAGGGCCGATCCTGGGTCATCGGTTGGGGTTCAATGGATTGGACGCCGGCGGTTTGGGTATCGCTCCGGCGCCCAGGCTTGGGTCAGATGAACTGGCGGCAGAGATGGCCGAACTCTATGCGATGGCCTGTCTGCGGGATGTGCCCTTCGAAACCATTCGGGATGGTGCCGAGGGAACCGACAAGGTGCTTGGCGCCCTGGTCCGGTTGGAGTGGTTCCGCAAAGACGGTTGCCCAAAGGATGCCAGCGGTGCCGAGATCGGGAAAGTACCGGCGGCGCGCCGGGTTCGAGATGGCGAAGGTCTGTCTTCGCGAACTTTGTTCCGCGGCTCGAGCCAAGGCTGTTCGGAAGGGCCTTACATGTCGCAGTTCCTTTTGCAGGGGTACGGCCCGCTGACGTCAGACGCGGCGCATGTTCAAGGGCGGTGGTTGGAAAAAACAACAACACCAGGGACAATGCCGTTTGGTTCATTTCGGCTTGACCAAAGGGTTGTACCTCAGGCTGTTGGCGTGGACTATTTGCGGGACTGGGCCGAGTGGCTGGACGTTCAGAACGGGGCGGACGCGACCGGCGAACAAGCCTTTGAGGCCTGTGGCCCGAAGTTTATTGAAACACCTCGCGACCTTGCTACCTATGTGCATTTCGACTCGATCTATCAGGCTTTTTTCAATGCCTGCCTGTTGATGTTGGGCAGAGGGTTTCAAGCAGATGACGGTCTGCCCGATGTCTGGAATTCCCGTGCGGAGGATAGTGGGGCCCATTGGGGCGGATCACACGCGCTGTCAATGCTGGCAGAAACCGCGACCAGGGCAATGCGGGCCGTGCGACGCCAGACCTTTCAGGTGCACAACCGCGCCCGCCCTGAAAAGCTGGGCAGCGTTGCAACTTTGGTGGCGAATGGTCATGGCGCGGTGCTTGGGGCAGCGGAACCGTTTGCCGCAGCCCATCTTGAGAAATTGGAAAGCGCCGCCTGCGAAGATTTCAGTCTTGTGGAAGCCATTGCCGCCGCGCCGGCCACCAAGCGGTTCGCCCACAACGCGGTTTCTCATAAAGGGCTGCCACAAATCGATCGCAACCTGCTGTTGCCTGTTGCTTATCCCGAGGGCTCGCCAATGCAGCCGTCCTACGGGGCGGCGCATGGCGCAGTTGCCGGGGCGTGCGCGACGCTGCTCAAGGCGTTCTTCAGAACACATGCGCTGGACGGGTCACGGGTATCCTTGGCAGAGGCGGGTATGCCGCGCGTCTTTGTTCCGGCTCCGGGTGGCAGGACACTGGTTGAGTCCGTGCAGCCAGAGGACAACGCAGCGAAGCTTACGCTGAATGGCGAGCTGAACAAGTTGGCTGCGAATATCGCGATCGGGCGCAATTTTGCAGGGGTACATTTCTACAGCGACTATTTCGACAGTATCCGAATGGGTGAACGCGTTGCGGTGGGCATTCTGGCCGAACAGATGGCGAATTTCCGGGGGGCCGCGAAAATGTCGCTTGAAACATTTGATGGAGATCGCCTCAACATCGTTGGCGGTCGTTCTTGCGGTAGCGAAATCCACATTGTGAACAGTACGCCCGAATTGTGGTGGACCCGTCATTTGCCTGAACAGGCGGGGTGGGCATGATGAAGCTATCAGGCCCCATGACAGGTCGATTTCCATGATGCTTCCTTGTTCGTCACCGGTGGCGATCGCCCTGTCGGAATTGAAACCCCGCGGGCATCGACCTCTGACTTTCCATTCTAGTGTCTCTGAAGCCCAACGGTGTTCTTTGATGTCTGTATTCCAATCGCCGGGACTTGCTGATCAAGGCGTGAACGAAGCCACCCGGTCAGCGTGGAATTCAAGCATTCAGAACATATTCGACGTGCAAGGTGTCAGCCCGTTTCTGGTCATGGATCCGCGTGACATAGAGGCGGGCCAGCCTTCGAATGGGTTCAGATGGCGCGCCGATCCCCGGGAACCGCGGGACTGTCTGGGCGATGAGCTGGCGGCGCGCGTGTGTGACCAAGGCTGGCCCGGCAGGGTTGAGCTGCACAATGAATATCTTGAATACACGTTGGTAATGCGACCCGATGCCGGTGGCAGACTGCGCCCGAAGCGTTTTGTGGCCACTACCGAGTTTGTGGAGTGGTGGCAGTTCATGGCGGTGTTCGATCTCGATCACTTCCTGTCGGTGGTCGCATCGGTGACCGGGCGCTTCTACTCCTGCACGGACCTGCTTGAAGTCTCACGGTCGGTATGGACATCGATGGATGTGTCCGAGCGTGCGGCCCGCTTTCACAAAAGGCTGGTGGGCAATGATGACGCGCATCCGCCGGAACATCCGTTGAATATCCAGCACGCCCTGTTTCTGGCCAAGGGCACGAACCGTTTGACCGATCTGATCCAGACCATGCATTTTTCTTCCTTCCCGTATCTCGTGAAGGACGGCGAGGACAACCGGCGCGCCCGGCTTGAAGAAGTTCTTGATTTCGCGAACCGGCAGGATCTGTACTGCGGGCATGCAGGGATCCGCCTGGTGAGCGATACGCTTGAACTGGCCGCGGGGAACTGTGGCAAGTCACCTGCGGGCCGGGCGATGGCATTCTCAGATCCGCTGGGGCTGTATATTCAGGCATTCCATACATCAGAACTGTTTGTGGGTGCGGGCGGGGTGCCTCGGGGCTGGGTCCGGTTCAGGCGCGGTGCGCCGGGAATGCACATGCGACTTGAATTCGGACCTGCCGACGACGATCCCCGGTTTCTGGATGATATCACGCTGGGAACTGGCGCTTCGGCGCGCCCTGTCTCGGGCTATGCTCTGGCCAGCCTGATCGAGGTCGGACCGATGATCACAGTTGCCGCCAAGCCGCGCGTGATCACCCGTGTCGAATTTGTTGAAATTCCGCATGTTGATCCGGGGCGGGTTGTCCGCAGCCTGCCCGAGACCGAACGTTGCAGGCAGCTTTTGGAATTCGCGGACCGTTGCAAGGCAAAGACCAACGGCGACACGACACGCTTTCGCAGAGACGGATCCTGACAGGTGCTCAAACTGCTACGGCTTTGACCACCGGAAGGGGAATTTCAGGTGCCGTCATGTCAAAAACCGCAACCGGACGACCGAGGGCGCGGCTTGCCGCTGTCAATACCGTCGTCAGCGACGGGTTCGGGCTGTCCCACGCCTGCACGTCGTACAACCGCGTCAGAGCAACAGGCCGGTCATTCTGCGCGCCACGATAAAGCCGGAGCAGACGGGCCTGTTCGGCATCCATGCCGTGATCCGTTACACCGTTGTGTTCAAGCATCACCATGTTGCGCCAGGACACCACCGCCTCGGATGCTGCGTGCCAGACGCCCTGCGCCAGATTTGCGGAAAGCGCCGATCCGTAGGTCGGCCTGCCGCCATCCGCATCTGCGCAGACCGCGCGCAGCAGAAGGCCGATGCCCGGAACTTCGAGGATGTGAAGGCTCAGTTGCCGCAGCTGGACGTGCAGCCACTGCGTCAAATCACGGGGCAGGACCGTGTCCGGCGCCAGGTGGTCAAACCCCTGCGATCCAAGAGCGTGTTCCAAACACTCCAGCGCCGCCCACAGCGCAGCGGCTTCATGTGTCGGGCCAGCCGCGGCACCTTTCGAAGTGACCTTTCCGTCACTGCCCGGAACACCCAGTGCAAGCGCGTCGTTTGGCATCACATGGGATGCGCCATCCGACGCAATCAGGCTTTTGCGGGTTTGTGGTGCTTCGGCACTGTATTGCAAGGCATAGCGCTCAATCGCTTCGAACCCGGCCAGCCGCGCCGCCTCTTCCGGTGTGCGGCCGGTGCCGAAAGACACGCGATGGCCCATCCCGCCCTTGGGCGGCAGAGTTCCGTCGCGCAGCTCGATCAAGCGAAAAGCCGCGTGGATCGGCGCAGCTTTGGGGAATTCGGCAAACGAGGGTTTGGAAATTAGCCGAGCAGTTTCAGCGCGTTCAATCAACGTGTCGGTCATTTTCATTTCCGGATAAGCATATAACGGGGTATACAAGCGGGCATTGTTGTTTGAGAAGGAGATTTTACATGGCTCGTTTGGCAATCAACCCGAATTACTCGTTGAAAGACTTGGGGTGCGAAGTTCTGAATGCCGCGCGCGGCCGTGCGCTGGGGTCGCAAGATGATCAGGACGCGGCGGAACGCAAAATTCAAGAAATCCTCGCGGACAGTGGTAACCCTGAGGTCAGGTTTGTCTATGATACCAAGGATCTGGTTCATATCGTTGTTCCGGACCTGAGTGACAAAAAGCCGGATCCGAACCCCGATCACGAGTCATGGTGCTGCAAACTGGCCTATGAAGCGATGGGTGGTATCGTCATATTTGGATGCAGCGGTTAACGACAACCCCCGAACGTTTCTTGAGGGCTGTAAGTGACTGAGGCAATAACCAAGGTTTTTTTGACCGGACCGTTTCAGATTATCCGTGACGACGGTCAGGATGTGACGCCTCGGGGCACCAAAGCGAAAGCTCTTCTTGCTTTGGTGCTTCTGTCAAAAAACGCGATACGCAGCAGGGCTTGGTTGCAGGACAAGCTCTGGAGCGAGAGTTCGCCCGCACAAGGCGCGGCGTCGCTGCGCAAAGAGCTGAGTGTTCTCAGCAAGCACTTTTCCAAGCACAAACTTGATTTTCTTGAAGTCACACGTGAAACGGTGTCGATCAATCTGACAGCTGTCGAGGTTGATCTGTTTGACGAGCAGCTTAGTTCCGATCGGGCTGAATTGCTTGAAGGGTTGGACGTTGCCGACCCCGAGTTCGAGGCGTGGCTGACGGTTGAACGGCAGGCCTATTGGGACATCGATACAGACTCAGACGGACCGGTTCTGGTTGGCCGCGGTTTGCCGGTGCATTGGGGGCGCTTGCGTCCAGCGGTTGTGGTTGAGCCTTTTGAGGTTGTCGGGGAAACGCCGGATATCAGCATTGCTGCCTCCTCAATACGAGACGAACTCATGTTTCTTCTGGGCACAATGTCCGACGTGATCGAACTGCGTGACGCGCGCAGGCAGGAAGGCGCGGTTGAAGGTTATGTTCTCAGCGGCAGCGTGGTTGGCGCGGAAGGTCTGCGGGTGGCCGCTCAATTGACGTCAACCGCGGATCAGGTGTGCCTTTGGACACAGCGGTTCCGCTTTCGTGCGAAGGAAACATTCGACGCGGTCGAAGAAATCGCCA
The DNA here is from genome assembly GCF_013110575.1 of Ruegeria sp. HKCCD7559. Classification (NCBI taxonomy): domain Bacteria; kingdom Pseudomonadati; phylum Pseudomonadota; class Alphaproteobacteria; order Rhodobacterales; family Roseobacteraceae; genus Ruegeria; species Ruegeria sp. HKCCD7559. The sequence goes on along the minus strand of NZ_WVQU01000004.1, from coordinate 292,176 downwards.
TCAAGGTTGTCGAGGCGCTCCAACTGCGATTGCGTGACGGGTATTGGTCAGAAATCTGGTCTGGTCGTGCCACTTCGACCGAGGCCTGGTCTGCGTTCCAGAAAGCGCGCATATTGGAAAGTCAGGCAACGGAAGACGGGTTGCAGGATGCCATCCGTCAATACCGCGCCTGTCTCGAGTTTGACCCCGGATACCTGCCGGCCCGTGTGGCGATCGGTTTCTGTCATTTGGACATGATCCGCCTGGGCATGGATGCAAACCCGGCCGAGACGCTGGCAATGGTCGAGGCCGAATGCAAACAGTTGCGCACTCTGAACCCGACTGACCCGTATTGCTCGGCCCTCCATGCTTTTACCCACAGTGTTGCCGGCAACACGTCAGAGGCTTGCAGCTTGATGCTTGCCGTCGTGGAACGTTTCAGCGGAAGCCCGGAACTGTTGGGATATTACGGCATCCTGTTGGTGTATGATGACCGGGCCGAAGAAGGCGTTTTGGTCTGCAAGAAAGCGTTGGCGTTGACGCCGCATCCGCCCATTTGGATCGAAGCAAATCTGGCAATCGCAATGATGATAACCGGGGACAAGGCCGCGTGGCAGCATGCCCATAACGTGTTGCGGGTTGACCCCGGACGCGTTCGCCCCAGGGTCGTACTGTGCATGCTGTCCGTCGCCGCCGGGAACCATTCCCTGGCGCGTCGACATGCCCGGCAGATTCTGGAATTGCAGCCGGGCTTTACGGCCGAACGCTGGGCCTGGCCCGGCTGTTTCAAGAACCGGCAACACTACGAGAAAGGCGTGCGGCTGTTGTCGGCGGCTGGTCTGTGACGGGTCGTCAGGTTTCTTCCAGCACCTTGCGGGCCACGCGAAAACACTCCAGCGCCTGAGGAACACCGCAATATATCCCGACCACGTGGATGATGGCGCGGATTTCTTCCTTTGAAACCCCGTTGTTGATAGCGCCCCGGCAGTGGATTTCCCATTCATGCATCTTGCCCAGCGCACCGATCATCGACAGGTTCATCATCGACCGGGTCTTGGCGTCGATCACGTCGTCGCCCCAGCCAAACCCCCAGCACCAGGCCGTCATGGCTTCTTGAAACGGGCGGGTGAAGTCGTCGGCGGCAGCAAGGTTTTTTTCCACATACTCTGCGCCCAGCGTGTTCTTCCTTTGCTCGAGTCCTTTCAGAAACAGGTCTTCGTCGAAAATGTCGGCCATTGCGGGTCTCCGGTGTGTCAGTGTGTCAGGCGATGTCTGTAAAGGTGATCGTAATGCGGTTTCATCCTGCGGTGCACCTGTTTCACACGGACTGGCGCGTCCGCGATGTCGATATGCGTGCGTGTCTGCGGGGCAAGCCCGGTCGATTTCGCCAGGTTGCCATGGAACGACCCGCCGTCCCACCAGCTGAGGGCGGACGGATCACCGCCCGGTTCCCATGTCAGCGCCTCCTGGATGAATGGGATTCCCACCGCGTCACAGAAGGCCCGGGTCATGCCATGTGGGTCTTCCAGCAGGTCATCGCTGTCAATGACTGGCGGCGGAGTTCCGTTCAACGCCGTCAACAGATCGAACAGCGCGCGCTGTTCGGGAAAGCCAACCTCGCCTTCGGCAAAGTCCGGCCATTGTTTGTACATCGAAGTGATGGTCTTGGCCGGGTCCCGGATCAGGAAGGCGTGGGTGAAATGCGACAGAAACTCGGCATCCCACATGTGGTTGATGTAATGCGGAAAATCCTTGAGAAAGACCGGCCCCCGTTTCGCCCGCTGCTGAATGTCCAGCCACACGCTGTCCAGTGTCAGGCCCGGCGTTGTCACATCACCCGGTTGGAACCGATGCCAAAGCGGGTCTTCACCCTGATACCACGCCTCGCCAAAGGGCTCGTGCAGGCAGTCGAGATCACCGCGTTGCCGCATCATCCACTCGAACGCGGTTGACGTGGACCTGGGCACGGCCCAGAGCGCGAGGATTTTGTGCATGGTCATGGCCTCTCGAACAACTCAAGACGTTTCAGCAATTTCCCGTGCGGTTTGTCGGGTGCGATACCGAGGGATTTGAAGATGCGCCAGTAAAGCGCGATGTCGTGGCCGATCACCGGTTTGCCCAGCGTGTCTTCAAGCGTATCGGCCAGATGCAGCGGGCGCTGGGGCAAGCCACCGGGACCGGTGCGGAAATTGCACATGCCATTGATCAGGATCGCTTCGGCCCGAGGTGCCTTGTCGGCCACATATTCAAAGCTTTTCAGTGCCAGACCGCCGTCAAAGACCCAGCGACAGGAATTGACGTCTTCCTGACTGTCGAACCAGCCCTGATCGTGGAAATTCCCGGCCCAGACCACATCAAACCCGGCTTCTTTCAAGAAGCCGACCGTGCCCTGCCACCATTCCGGCCAATGATAGGCGGCGTTCAGGGCAACCTTTTCGACATTCAGGTCACGCAATGCCTCGACCATGGCATATCCCGCCATGTGAAAGCGGGTGCCATATTTGTCTGACAGGCCTTCGCAGTGTTGCCGAACGCCTTCCACGCCCAGCCCGCAGGCATGGACCCAATTCGAACCGACCTGACCGCAGACATCCACACCGTTGCGAGACATACAGTGCACGAAGTCTTCGAGCATGCCAAAGTTCTGTCTCCGCTGATCCAACCCGTGCACGTAGTCTGGCACATGCAGCATCCACCCGTGAACGCCCACCGTTTCGGGGCACATGCGCAGGAAATCCGAGGGCGCGGCGTCAAAATCGAACGGCGGGCAGGTGAACCCGACCTGATGGGGGAACAGTTTGTGTTCCGGGCGCCAGACTTCAGGCATCAGCATCAGCGTGCTACCTCGGCCACTAATCCACAGCCTCGCGCATCCATTGCTGAAGCCGCGCGATGGAATGTTCCGACATCACCCCGCAGCCCGGATCCAGAACAAGCGGTCCGGGGCGATAGCCCCGCGACTTGAGCCCGCGATGAACGGATTCCACAAGGCGGATGTCTTCCTCGACCGTCGTTTCGCGGTCTTGGACCGCCAGTTGCCGGATAACCGCACTGTCCGAGCCTCCCTCGGTGTACCAGCCGCGCCAGACGGTGCAGTGATCGGCATCAACCGCGCGCCAGTGATAGGTGTTCAGCACGTTGCCGGGATAACACTGAAACGAGAACATCGGCCACAGGAACCACGATTGGTAATCGCCCGCGTGCGGTACCGACAGGTCGATGGGATAGGTCATCTTGTCGAGGCTCTGGCATTCCGTTGTGTGACGCAGGACGTAGCCGCCGCCCGCGTCCGGCTGAATGTCATAGGTTTCGGGCTTGACCACACCTTCGGCAAAGGTCGGGTGGTTGGTCGGGCAATGGTAGCATTCCGAGTAGTTCTCGACACTGACCTTCCAGTTGCAGTTTTCGGGGATCTCGACCCATTCCAGCGGTTCCAGATCGTCGATATGCGGGACGAATGCGCGGATTTCCTCGCGCACACCGGGGTACCATTCATCCATTGGCGCGGCGTTGTCGTCGAGGTTGACGAAAATGAAACCGTTGAACACTTCGGTGCGCACCGAGGTCAGGCAAATAGCGCTGCGGTCGAACCCGGGGACGGATTTGATGTTGGGTCCGGCGCGCAAGTGACCGGACAGCTCATAAGTCCAGGCGTGGTAGGGGCAGACGACGACACGCGTGTTGCCCGCGCCGGTGACCATTTCATGCGCGCGGTGCTGGCAGACGTTATAGAAGGTGCGGATTTCGCCGTCGCGGCCGCGAATGCAGAACAGGTTCTGGCCGGCGATCTCAAACGCAAAGTAATCCCCCGTTTCCCGGACCTGCGCGACATGGCCCGCAAACTGCCACGTTCGGGCCAGAAGCCCCTGCATTTCCTGCTCGAAAATCGCAGGGTCGGTATAGTATCGCGCGTCCAGTGAGTGGGTCAGGGGTGCGTTCATTCGGGCTCCTCCGCGTAGAGGCCAAGTTGGTGTCTGCGTTGGTGAAACCGTTCCACCCGCTCGACGATCTCATCGCTGGACACTGCGATCACGAAGGACAGCAGCGTTTCCAGCAAGGCAATCGTCGAAACGGATGACGGAAAGAACTGCGGCGTGTCGGCGGCGACGACAAAGCCGTGGTGGGCGTTCAGGATCACCGGGCTGGCCGGGCTGTCGGAAATACCGATGACGGTCAGACCCTGTTGCCGAGCCAGCTTGATCGCCTCGATGACTTCGGTGCGATAGGGGTGGCAGGTGATCGCGATCAGTACGTCCTGCTCATCGGCCCAGGCCAGATCATCGACCGGGGTCGAGCCGGGGCGGGGAATGGCGTGAAACTGCTTCATCCCGGTCGACGCAAGATAGGTGAAATTGCGCGCGTTCGCGTTGTTGACGCCAACGCCCAGCGTGAATATCTGGCGGCAGTTCCAGATAACCTCGGCGGCGGCCTTCAGGGTCGCAGCGTCGATTCCGGCAAAGGTTTCTTCGATATTGCGGATCGCCGCGCCCACCATATCGGCATAAAGCCCACCCAGTTCCCCTGACTTGCCAATGTCCTGCAACCAACGCGCGCGGTCGGGAAACGACACGTTGCCCCGTCGAATCGATTCGCGGAAGGGGGCCCGGAAATCTTCGTACCCTTCGAAGCCCACCTGCCGGGCCATGCGCACGAAAGTATTGGGTTTGACCTTGGCCGCCTCGGCAATCTCGCGCACGGTTGAAACCCCAACATCCGTTGGGTTTTCCAGAACGTAACGCGCGGCTTTCTGCGCCTCGGGGGTAAGGGCGTCCCACTCCTGGCTCAGGCGGTCCAGAACGGTTGATGATACATTTGTGTCATTCATGATTGACGATGGTACATTTGTGGAATTAGCCTGTCGAGCAGAAACGCGACTCGGGAAGAGGAAAAATCATGTCCGGGAACGAACTGCCGTCACACGCCCGTGTGGTCATTGTCGGAGGCGGCGTGATGGGGGTCGGTCTGGCCTATCATCTGGCACATGAAGGCTGGGGCGCTGATACCGTCCTGCTGGAGAAGGCCGAGCTGACCAGCGGCAGCACTTGGCATGCAGCGGGTCAGATCACGCATTCGACGTCCAGCTTTGGACTGGGCAAATGCGTGGATTACAATATTGGCCTGTACTCTGGTCAGTTGGAGGCCGAAACCGGCCAGCCCGTCACATGGCATGGCTGCGGTTCGTTCCGTCTGGCCTATACCGAGGATGAGATGGACTGGCTGCGCCACACCCTGTCGGTTGGTCGGTCGCTGGGTTTCAATATCGAGCTTGTTGGTCCCGAAAACGTGGCCGAACTGCACCCGTTCTACAATCTCGAAGGTGTTTTAGGCGCGTTGCACACACCAGATGACGGACATGTCGATCCAACCAACGTGACCATGGCGATGGCGACCGGTGCGCGTCAGAAAGGCGTACGTATCTTCCGCAACTGCCGCGCGACCAACATCACGCAGGCCGAGAATGGCGAGTGGGCGGTTGAGACCGAGCAGGGCACCATCACCTGCGAACATGTGGTGAACGCAGGCGGCACTTATGCCCGTCAGATGGGCGAATGGTCCGGGTTACAACTGCCGATGACCTCGATGACGCACCATTACTTCGTGACCGAGCCGGTGCCTGAATTCCAGAACCTGGACACCGAACTGCCGGTGATCCGTGATGACCGCAAGGTCTCGGGCTATATCCGGATGGAGCAGCAGCGCGGTCTGATCGGGATTTACGAAAAAGAGAACCCGAACTCGGTCTGGCATGATCACTGCCCGTGGGAATACGAAAACTGGTTGTTCGACGCGGATTACGACCGGGTGATGCCGTGGCTTGAGGAAAGCCTGAACCGGATGCCGATCTTTGCCGAACTCGGTATTCAGCGCGACGTGCACGGGGCGATCTCGCACCCACCGGATGGCAATCCGCTGATCGGACCAGCGCCGGGGGTTCGGAACTATTGGTGCTGTTGCGGGACCCAGATCGGCATCGGCTGGGGGCCGGGTCTGACCCGCGAACTGGCGCGGTGGATGGTGCATGGTGCCGCCGATATCTCGATGCGCGAATTCGATCCGCGCCGGTTCGGCAGCTATGCGACCAAGGATTGGCAGGTGATCAAGGCCGAAGAAGACTACTGCCTGCGCCATGAAATCCCCTTTCCACATTTCAACCGTCTGGCCGGGCGACCGATCAAGCCGTCACCGCTGCATGAGCTGCTGAAATCCAAGGGCGCGGTGCATGAAGAAGTGTATGGTTTCGAACGCCCCCGCTGGTTTGCGCGGGAAGGTGTGGAACAGCGCGATCACTACTCCTTCCGCCGCACCCCCGCCGACGACATGGTCGCGGCCGAGGTCAAAGCCGTTCGTGAAAGCGTCGGCATCATGGACGTCACCGCCTTCACCAAGGTCGAGGTTTCGGGGCCGGGGGCTTATGCCCTGCTTGACCGGCTGACCGCAAACCGGATGCCGCAGAAGGTCGGCTCGATCACGCTGACCCATATGCTGAACCGTCGCGGCCGTATCGAATTGGAGACCACGATTGTCCGCATGGCCGCTGACCGCTTCTATCTGGTCTGTGCGGCCTTCTTCGAACAGCGCCTGCTGGATCATCTGGCGCAGCAGCGCGCGGAAGAGGATGTGCAGATCACCGCGCTGTCCGCGGACTGGTCGGCCCTGTCGCTGAACGGTCCTCGATCGCGGGATGTGCTGGCGCGCTGTACCGATGCCGATCTGACCAATGCCGGGTTCCGCTGGCTTTCCGCGCAGGAAATCACCATCGCCGGTCACAAGGTCTGGGCCTTCCGCATGTCCTATGCCGGAGAGCTGGGCTGGGAAGTGCACATGCCCAACGCTGCCTGCCTCGACGTCTACAACGCGCTTTGGGCGGCAGGTGAGGCGTATGGCATCACCGACTACGGCAGCTTTGCCATGAACGTGATGCGAATGGAGAAGGGCTTCAAAGGCGCGGGCGAGTTGACCAACGAGGTCACTCTGGCCGAGGCCGACGTGCAGCGTTTTGCGCGCACCGACAAGGATTATCTGGGCAAGGACAAGACGCTCAACACCGATCTGCCCTGGATCTGTGCCTATCTTTCAATTGAACCGGATGGAGAGATTGATGGGCATGGCGGAGAGGCGGTGCTGCTGGACGGGCGCGTCGTCGGGTCCACGGCGTCGGTCGCGTATGGCCACACCGTCGGCAAGATTCTGGCCTTTGCATACCTCAAGCCCGAAGCGGCCAAGGCCGGGACACAGCTGGAGGTCGTGATCCATGGCCAACCCCGTACCGCCCGTGTTCTGGACAAACCTGCCTACGACCCCGACAGTTTGCTGCCCCGCAGTGACGCCATACTGGAGACCGCTTGATGAGCCTGCCCGATACGATGAGAGCCATGGTCACAATGGGCCATGGTGGTCTGGAACAGATGGTGATGCAGGAAGACTGGCCGCGTCCAGAACCCGCGGCTGGTGAAGTTCTGATCAGGGTCGCAGCCTGCGGCCTGAACAATACCGACGTCAATACGCGGTCCGGCTGGTATTCCAAGACCGTAACGGATGCGACCACCGGTGGCGCATTCGAGGAAGTCGGTGAAGAAGACCCGACATGGGGCGGCAACCCGATCACCTTCCCGCGCATTCAGGGCGCAGATGTCTGCGGCCGTATCGTGGCCGTTGGCGAGGGCGTGGACAGCGCTCGTATAGGCGAGCGTGTCATCACGGATGGCTGGCTGCGAGATCCGGCTGATCCCGGCAACATGAACAAGACAGGGTACTTCGGTTCGGAACGCGATGGCGGGTTCGCCGAATATACCACGACTCTGGCGGTCAATGCGGTGCCGATCACTTCGGATCTGTCGGATGCCGAACTGGCCACATTCTCCTGTTCCTATTCTACCGCTGAAGGGATGCTGTCCCGTGCCAACGTGACGGAAAAAGACACCGTTCTTGTACCCGGTGCCTCTGGCGGGGTGGGTGGTGCTTTGGTTCAATTGGCCAAACGCCGTGGCGCGCGTGTGATTGCGATGGCATCCGAATCCAAACACGCCGACGTGGCCGATCTTGGCCCAGATGTGATATTGCCCCGCACACCTGAAGATCTGCGGTCGGCGCTGGGCGACGAGAAGATCACCGTGGTCGCCGATGTGGTAGGTGGCCCTTACTGGCCGAACCTGATCGACGTACTGGAGCGCGGCGGGCGCTACACCTGTTCGGGGGCCATTGCAGGTCCGATGGTCGAACTTGACCTGCGGACGTTCTATCTGCGCGATCTGACCTTCACCGGTTCAACCGTGATCGGACCCGAGGTCATGAAGAACCTCGTGACATATATTGAAGCCGGTGAAATCAAGCCGGCTCTGGCCGCAACCTATCCTTTGGAGGAGTTGCGGGACGCGCAAGCGGTGTTCATCGCCAAACAGCATACCGGCAACATCGTGGTGGTACCATGACGTTGGAAGATGTTCTCGAGGCGGCCCGCCAATTGCATCAGGCGCATCGTGACCTTGCCGCGTTTGCATCATGGCCGGACGATCTGACACCGACGGGTTTGCAGCCTGCTCACATTCCGGCGACCGATCTGGTGGGCGATTTTGGCCTTGATGGCGTGGCGCCAACCCGTGATCTGGTCGCGGCGATCAAGGCCAGCGCGCATCTGGCGCAATGGAAACACACATACACCGAAGAGGAAGTCGGTGCGGATTTCCTGAATCGGTACGGGTATTACGAACTGTTCGGACCGACCGGGCATTTCCACTCGACCCAATTGCGCGGCTACGTTGGATATTGGGACGCTGGTCTGGACTATGACTGGCACAGCCATCAGGCGGAAGAGTTGTATCTGACCCTTGCGGGCGGAGCAGTTTTTCGCAGCAACGAGGATGAAACCTTCGTCGGCCCGCACCAGACACGACAGCACAAAAGCTGGCAAAGCCACGCCATGACAACGACGGACCAACCGATCCTGACCTTTGTCCTGTGGCGAGGCGAAGGGATGGGCGACCTGCCCAGAATGGACGCCGCATGAAAATCACCCGCATCCGAGTTTACCAGACCGGGCTTCCCTATGTCGGCGGCACCTATGCCTGGGGTGCGGGAAACGCGATTGAAACGGCCATCGCATCGGTTGTCGCCCATTTTCCGGCGTCGACCCCGCCTGAATACCTGCAGAACACCACGGATCTGATGAACTACAACACGCGATCTACGGGCGTCGGCGGTCCTGTCGTGAAAGACGGAAAGCTATATGCAACAAATACGCCGGGATTGGGTGTAACCCCCGATTTTGAAAGCCTCGGCGCACCTGTGGCGGAGTATGCTCTATGAAGATTGAAACCATTACCGTTTTTCAGGTCGATTTGCCGCTCGAGCATCCCTATTGGCTTTCCGGGGGGCGCCTGAAGTTTGAAACGCTTGATGCGACGCTGGTCAGGCTCGAAACCGATACCGGTCTGGTTGGCTGGGGCGAGGGCACGCCCTGGGGGCACACCTATGTACCCGCGCACGGGCCGGGCATCCGGGCCGGGATCGAAACGATGGCCCCCTTCATCCTGGGGCTTGATCCGCGGCGCGTGCTGGACGTGGAACGGGCCATGGATCTAGCCTTGCCCGGACATCTCTATGCTAAAAGCCCCATAGACATGGCCTGCTGGGATATTACCGGTCAGGCGGCGGGCTTGCCGATTGCCGATCTGATGGGCGGCGGATCGCGTACACCGCGCCCGATTGCGTCCTCGGTCGGGGCAAAAACCGTCGAGGAAACACGCGAGGTCATGGAGCGATATCGCGAGCGCGGCTATATCGCGCATTCGGTGAAGATCGGCGGTGACGTCGAGCGGGACATTGCGCGTGTGCGGGATGTGGAAAGCATCCGGCAGCCCGGAGAGATTGTTCTGTATGATGTCAACCGTGGCTGGACGCGCCAGCAGGCCTTGCGGGTGATGAGCACCTGCGAAGACCTGAACGTGATGTTCGAGCAACCCTGTGAAACACTGAATGATATCGCGGCGATCTCAAGGCTTCATGCATCCCCAGTATCTGTGGACGAGTCCCTTGTGACCTTGCAGGATGCCGTCCGGATTGCCCACGATGGTCTGGCCCAGATATTCGGGATCAAGCTGAATCGCGTGGGTGGCCTGACCAAGGCCGCGCGGATGCGCGATATCGCGCTGGCCCATGGGATAGACATGTTTGTGATGGCTACCGGTGGAACGGTTCTGGCCGATACCGAAGCGCTGCATCTGGCCGCCACGATCCCGGATGACCATTGCCACGCGGTTTGGGCCTGTCAGGACATGATCACGGTTGATGTTGCAGGTGGTCGAGGGCCCCGTAACGTCGATGGCCATCTGCATCTGCCCGAAGCGCCGGGGCTGGGCGTGCATCCGGACGAAGCTGCATTGGGTGATCCAGTAGGAGAATATGCTTGAGAATTGACAAGATAACACTCTGGTCCGTCGATCTGACCAGCCATGAAACCTATCACATGGCCGGCGGCAAGACCTGCGCGACCGTGACGTCTCATATCCTGCGTCTTGAGACGGATACAGGTCTGACAGGTTGGGGCGAGGTCTGCCCGATCCCGCATTATCTGCCCGCCTATGCAAATGGAGTACCGGGGGCCATCGCTGAAATGGGTCCCGAGATTCTCGGGATTTCGCCAATTGGGGTTGACGCACCGATGCGAAAGTTGGACGGATTTCTGCAAGGCCACAGCTACGCGAAATCGATCGTCGACATTGCGTTGTGGGATCTGTTCGGCCGCGCGGCGGGGGTGCCGGTTTACGCGTTGCTGGGCGGGCGGACGCGGGCAGATATGCCACTTTATCATTCGATCACATGTATCGCGCCGGACGAAATGGCGCGCATCGCCAAGGCAGCCTTTCAGACGGGCATTCGGCAATTCCAGGTCAAGCTGGGTGTCGAGGGTGATTGGCAAGCCGATACCGAGCGGCTGATCAAAGTGCGCGAAGCCGTGGGAACCGGACCGCTTGTGTATGGCGACTGGAACTGCGGCGCATCGCGCCTTCAGGCAACGCGAACCGGGCGCGCGGTGGCGCATCTGGATGTGATGCTGGAACAGCCCTGCAAAACACTGGAAGACTGCGCCGCTGTTCGTCAGTCGACGGGTCTGCCAATGAAGATCGACGAAAGCGCCTTTGATCTTGCATCGCTGATGCGGGCGCATGAGTTGGGTTGCATGGACGCGGTGGCGCTGAAACTGTCGAAATTCGGCGGTCTTTCGGCAATGCGCCGTGCACGCGATCTGACCGTGCAGCTGGGTGCCGAGATTTGTGCAGAATGCACCTGGGGATCGGATATCGTAACGGCGGCCTCGCTGCATTTTGCGGCTTCGACCCCGCATGGATCGCTGATGAACACTTGCGACTTGTCCTCTTACGTTGCTCCGCGCCTGTGCCCCGACGCACCAAACCGTGAAAACGGCCGGATTGCACCGCCCGAAGGCCCGGGTTTAGGTGTGACACCTGACCTCGAAATTCTTGGCGCCCCGATTTTGGAGATTGATTGAGATGCTGAAGATCCAGACACAGTCCGAGTGGATAGCACGCGCAAAAGAGGTTCTGCCAGCTGGCGGTTTCGGCAACTTCGATCCGGGCATCATCATCGCCCGTGGCGAGGGCAGCCATGTCTGGGACGAGGACGGGAACGAATATATCGACTATTTGATCGGGTCCGGCCCGATGCTGCTGGGCCATGGTCACCCCGAGGTTATGGAAGCGGTGCTGGAGCAACTGCCCAAAGGAATGACCTTCTTTGCCAACAACAGCAAGGGCATAGAACTGGCCGAGGCCATTATCGAAGCCGTCCCCTGTTGCGGGCAGGTGCGTTTCGTGGCCTCTGGTGGCGAAGCTGACATGTACGCCATGCGGCTGGCGCGTGCCTATACCGGGCGCGACAAGATCCTCAAGTTCGAAGGGGGGTATCACGGAATGAGCGCCGAGGCGCAGATGAGCCTGGCCCCCAGCCGCCGGGTCAATTTCCCGCTGGCCGTTCCCGACAGTGCCGGCATCCCCCAAAGCGTGGCCGAGCAGATGCTGATCGCGCCTTTCAATGATCTTGACGCGGTGGCGGCGCTGCTGGACGAACATGACGATGTCGCTGCGATCATGGTCGAACCCTTGCAGCGGATCATCCCGCCCGAGCCGGGGTTTTTGCAGGGCTTGCGGACCTTGTGCGACAAATTTGGTGTGCTGCTGATTTTTGATGAGATTGTCACCGGGTTCCGTCTGGCTTACGGCGGCGCGCAAGAGCGATATGGCGTGACCCCGGATATCTGTACGCTTGGCAAGATCACCGGTGGTGGCTTCCCTCTGGCGGCATTGGGTGCCAGCACCGAGATCATGAAGCATTTCGACAAATCGAAGGTCGGAGAACAGGGCTGGCTTATGCAGTTGGGCACTTTGTCCGGCAACCCCGTCGCCTCAGTGGCGGGGCTGAAGACGATGGAGGTTTTGCGGCGCGACGGCACCTATGAAAACCTGCGCTCGATTGGGAGGCAGTTGCAGCAGATGCAATCGGACGCTTTGAATGAGGCGGGCATCGCCCATCGCATCTGCGGTGACGAGACCTTGTTCGACATTTATTTCACCAAGGCCGAATGTCGGGACTATCGCAGCGCAAACCATGATGATCCGCAACGCAACGCCACGTACAATGCAACGTTGCGGGCGCATGGGGTCTTCAAGGCTCCGGGCAAACTGTACCCGTCTCTGGCGGTTACCGAAGCGGATCTGGAACAGACCAGAGAGGCCGTACGTCACGCCGTTGAAGCGATTTCCTGAACGCGGGTCTGGCACAACGCAATCCGGCACAACGTAAACGGGTCGCCGTTGAACTCAACAGCGACCCGCTACCTTTGGAAGCCGGGGGTCAGCCTCGCCCCCTCGAATACTGATTAAAACACCGGCAATCTAAAAACTTTTCGATACTTTCGAGACTGACCCGACTTCCTCTTCGGTATGTCACATTAATGCCTGATCGCGCCGCCTTCTACAGTGATCAAGTTCACACTAGGAAAACTTATTGTGAATTTTTCCAATCGAATAGATCAGGTCCCGCCTGTTCAAGCAGTTCAGCCGCCATCGCGCGGGCCATCTCAGGCCCATCCTCGACGGGGCCGGTCATATCCCTGCTGGCGGTTTCCGTTCCGTCCGGGCGCAGCACTTCGCCTCGCAGCCTGAGTTTGTCGCCGTCCAGTTCGGCAAGACCGGCGATCGGGGTTTCGCAGGACCCGTCCAGCGCGGCCAGCAATGTGCGTTCTGCCGCCAGGCGCCATCCCGTTTCGGTGTGATGAATCGCGTCCAGCATTTCGGCTGCGCGCATGTCGTCGCAGCGCCGTTCGATGCCGATGGTGCCCTGCGCGATCGCTGGCAGCATGTCGTCAGGGGAAATGGCGCTGGCCGGAACCTCTTCCATTCCCAAACGGCGAATGCCTGCCATTGCCAGAAACGTGCAATCGGCAACCCCGTCTTCAAGCTTTTTCAGCCGTGTCTGCACGTTTCCGCGAAACTCGACCACTTTCAGATCCGGCCTCCGATTCAGCAGCTGCGCCCGCCGCCGCAAAGACGAGGTGCCCACAACGGCGCCTTCGGGCAGATCGTGGATCGAGCCCAATCGCGGAGATATGAAGGCGTCGCGCACATCCTCGCGCGGCAGGAACGTATCCAGGACCAGCCCTTCGGGTTGTTCAACGGGCATGTCCTTTGTTGAATGCACGGCGATGTCGATCTCGGCGCGCAGCATCGCCTCTTCGATTTCCTTGGTGAACAGGCCCTTGTTGCCGATTTCCTTCAGCGGTCGATCCGCGTCGATCATGGCGCGATTGTCACCGGTCGTCTTGATCACTACGATTTCGAACGCATCCTGTGGCAGATCAAAGGCATCGCTCAGGCGTTGGCGCGTTTCATAGGCCTGAGCCAGAGCCAGCGGCGAGCCACGAGTGCCGATTCTGAGGGGCGATGCGGGGGTGGGCAGGGTCAAAGTCATGTGCACAGCTTTAGTCGCGTCACATTGCCCTGACAATGGGGGCTGAGCTTGACAAATTGCCGCCGAAGGACGACCCGTTGCCAAAACCTGAATGCTGGGGACAAACATGGCCGAGACAAAGAAGCTGCTGCGGGCGCTGGCGGGCGAAGTACAGGATGTGCCGCCGATCTGGATGATGCGTCAGGCGGGTCGGTATTTGCCGGAATACCGGGCCACACGTGCTCAGGCCGGGGATTTCCTGTCACTGTGCTACAATCCTGAATTGGCAGCAGAAGTTACCTTGCAGCCAATTCGGCGATATGGGTTCGATGCGGCGATCCTGTTTGCCGACATCCTTCTTGTGCCACAGGCGCTGGGGGCTGACCTTTGGTTCGTGACAGGTGAAGGGCCGCGTTTGTCCACCATCACGCAGCAGGCCGAGTTTGATGCGTTGAAGCCTGTTGACGCGATTCACGAGACACTGTCACCGGTTTACGAGACGGTGCGCATTCTTTCGCGGGAATTGCCGTCGGAAACCACCTTGATCGGATTTGCAGGTGCGCCGTGGACTGTGGCCACCTACATGATTGCAGGGCGCGGCACGCCGGATCAGGGTCCCGCGCATGCGTTGCGCGAAGGTGATACCGCTTTGTTCGAGGCGCTGTTGGACCGCATCACCGCGGCAACGATTGAATATCTGTCCGCTCAGATCGACGCCGGAGCCGAGGTGGTCAAGATATTTGACAGTTGGGCGGGGTCTTTGACGGGCGAAGCTTTCCGCAAATACGCGGTGGAGCCGTGCCGGGTGATTACGCAGGCCATCAAGGAACGTCATCCTGGCATCCCCGTGATTGGATTTCCGCGGGAAGCAGGCGACGGGTATGTCAGGTTTGCAAGGTCGACCGGCGTGGATTGCGTGGCGCTGGACAATTCCGTGTCGCCCGAATGGGCGGCTAAGAACGTGCAGATTGATGGCTGTGTGCAAGGCAATCTGGCATCGTCGCACATGGTTACTGGCGGTCAGGCGCTGGTGGATGAGACTCGGCGCATCGTGCGCGCCTTTTCCAAGGGGCCGCATATTTTCAACCTCGGCCATGGGATCACTCCGGATGCCGACCCGGACAATGTTCAGCTGATGATCGACACGGTGCGCGGCGGGTAGAACGCATGGGAGGGGGCCAGCCCCCTCTTGGCCGCTGGCCAATTCACCCCCGGGATATTTCTGGCCAGATGAAGAGTGTGTCAGGTGCTTTCTGGGGCTTGGAGTTCATTCAGGATCTCGGTTGTGTGCTGGCCGCGGGCAGGGCTGGGCTTTGGTTGCCACTGGTGTGTGGAGAAGCGTGGGGCGGCGGCGGCCTGTAGGGTGCCGTCTGTCTGGCGCCAGGATTGACGGGCTGCATTCATCGGATGGGCTGTGGCCTCGTCGGGGCTGAGTACCGGGGCGACGCAGGCATCTGATCCGTCGAACAGTTTGGCCCAGTGGTCGCGCGGCCTGGATGAGAAGATCTCGGCCAGGCGCCGGGTCAGGTCGGGCCAGAGCTTGCGGGTGTACTGTTGTTGGAACGCCGGGTCCCGGGACAGGCCCAGGATTTCAAGAAATCGGGCGTAGAATTTTGGTTCGAGGCATTGGACCGAAACAAATCCGCCGTCCGCGCAGGTGTAGGTTCGGCTCCAATGCGGGCCGTCCAACAGGCTTTGGCCGCGGGTTTCAGACAGGTTTCCGGTTTGGCGCATGGTCATCAGAAGGTTCATCATATGGGCCGAGCCGTCGTAGATGGCGGCGTCGACCACGGTGCCTTTCCCGGTTCTTTGCGCGTTGATCAAACCTGCCAGGATGCCCGCGACAAGGTACATGGCGCCTCCGCCGATATCGCCGACCAAGGTTGCAGGGGTTTGAGGCGGCTGATCCGGGAGAGAGGCGTACCAGAGCGCACCGGACAAGGCGATGTAATTCAGGTCATGTCCTGCCGTGTCGGCCAGCGGACCATCCTGCCCCCAGCCGGTCATGCGGCCATATATCAGTTTTGGGTTGCGGGTCAGGCAAAGATCCGGGCCAAGACCCAGCTTCTCCATTACGCCGGGGCGAAAGCCTTCGATCAGCGCATCTGCCGTGTCAATCAGGCGACGGGCGGTCGCCAGATCTTCGGGATCCTTCAGATCAAGCGCAATCGATCGTTTGCCGCGGTCCAGAAGCGAGCGGTCGGGCATGCCCGGTGTTACTGCCTGGCCTTTGCGGTGGATCGTGATGACGTCGGCGCCCAGATCAGCTAGCTGCATGGCGGCAAACGGGCCGGGGCCCAGCCCTTCGATTTCGACTATGCGTATTCCATTCAGCATCGGCGCCCTCCGTTGTGGCAGAGTTTGCGGGTGGGTTGACGGATTGCAAGTTGGAATTGAGCATGGTTCTGACAACCATTACAGAATGCGCGGCACGTTGTGCGAAATTGACCTGTTACAGGCTGGTTCGGCGCGATAGGGTCTCGGTCGGAACGGGGAACGGATATGACGACCATTTTGTCCATCAAAGAACTTCGCAAGTCTTACGCGGATGGGTTCGAGGCGCTGAAAGGTGTGTCTCTGGATATTGAAGAGGGTGAGATACTTGCGCTTCTGGGGCCAAATGGGGCCGGAAAGACGACCCTGATTTCGACGATTTGTGGAATAACGACTCCGACCTCGGGGGTGGTCACGGTTGGCGGACATGACACCCAGTCCGATTATCGCGCAGCGCGCAGGATGATAGGGCTTGTACCGCAAGAGATCGCGTTGGAACCGTTTGAAAAGGTCTGGAACACGGTTCGACTGTCACGCGGGCTGTTCGGACTTGGCAAGGACAACGCGCGGATCGAAGAGATTCTGCGCAAGCTGTCCCTGTGGGACAAGCGCAACAACGCGATCAAGGAATTGTCCGGCGGCATGAAGCGGAGGGTGCTGATCGCCAAGGCCCTGGCCCATGAACCCCGTGTGCTTTTTCTGGACGAGCCGACTGCCGGAGTGGATGTCGAGTTGCGCAAGGACATGTGGGAGCTTGTGGCGGAACTGAAACGGGACGGTGTCACCATCATTCTGACCACCCATTACATTGAAGAAGCAGAAGCGATTGCGGATCGTGTCGGCGTCATCGACAAGGGTGAGCTTTTGCTGGTGCAGGACAAAGACATACTCATGTCGCAGATGGGAAAAAAGCAGATCGAAGTCATGCTGACCGAGCCCATCGATCGGATTCCCGATAATCTGGTCAGCCACAATCTGGCCCTCAACGGCGCGGGTGATTGTCTGATCTATACCTACGATACCCATGCGGATCGTACCGGCATAACGACCTTGCTGAATGACGTGTCCGAGGCCGGGTTGGTGTTGCGCGACGTGCAGACCAGACAATCAAGCCTGGAAGAGATTTTTGTCAATCTGGTATCGGGAGAGGCCGCATGAACTGGACCGCGATCGCTGCCATCTACCGGTTCGAGATGGCCCGTTTCTTTCGCACTCTGGCACAGAGCTTTCTGTCGCCGGTTCTGTCCACGTCGCTTTACTTCGTGGTGTTTGGCACCGCCATCGGCAGCCGTATCCAAGAGGTCGAGGGCGTTTCATACGGTGCGTTCATCGTGCCGGGGCTGATCATGTTGTCGGTGGTGATGCTGTCGATTTCGAACGCGTCGTTCGGAATTTACTTCCCCAAGTTTCTGGGCACCATCTACGAGCTGTTATCCGCTCCGGTCAATTTCATCGAGATCGTGATCGGATATGTCGGTGCCGCCGCAACCAAGGCGTTGTTCGTGGGGTTGGTGATATTGTTCACCGCGACGTTTTTCGTCGATATTCGGATCGAGCATCCATTCGCCATGGCCGCGTTTCTGATCCTGTCCTGTCTCAGCTTTTCGTTGCTCGGATTCATCATCGGCATCTGGGCCAGTAACTTCGAGCAGATGTCGCTGGTGCCGCAGTTGGTGGTGACGCCACTGATCTTTCTGGGGGGCACGTTTTATTCAATCTCGATGCTGCCGCCATTGTGGCAGACCATCACGCTGTTCAATCCCGTGGTCTATCTGATTTCGGGTTTCCGCTGGTCCTTTTACGGGCTGGCAGATGTGCCGATTGTTTTCAGTCTTCTTGCCATTGTCGCTTTTACAGGGCTGTGCCTGGCCGTCATAGGCTGGATATTCAAAACCGGCTGGCGCATTCGCAGTTGACCCTCGCCAAGGCGTTGCATTTTTGCCCATCGGGTGTGTGAATTTGGTTCACGTCGCGTTTTACGCCGGCAGAGTCCCTTGTTTACGGGTTGGGGGCACTCTACATCGGCACCCATGAAGCTCAGCCTGCCGTTTGTAAAAAAGCACCCTTGCGTGGCCGTTGTCCGTTTGTCCGGTTCCATTGGAATGGCCGGTCGCGGGTCCTTGAACGATACCACCCTGGCCCCGGTTCTCGACAAGGCGTTTCGAAAGGGGAAACCTGCGGCTGTCGCGCTCGAGATCAACTCTCCGGGCGGGTCGCCTGTACAAAGCTCTTTGATTGGCGCCCGAATTCGGCGTTTGTCGCAAGAGCTGGACGTGCCCGTGATCGGGTTTGTCGAAGATGTTGCGGCATCCGGAGGGTATTGGCTGGCGGCCGCTGCGGATGAGATCTGGGCCGACGACAGTTCGGTTCTTGGCTCAATCGGAGTCATTTCGGCAGGTTTTGGCGCGCATGTCTTCCTGGCGCGGCAGGGGTTCGAGCGGCGCGTTCATACAGCGGGCAAATCGAAATCGATGCTGGATCCCTTTTCGCCGGAAAAGAAAGAGGATGTGGCACGCTTGCAAGGGCTGCTGGGCGACATCCACGAAAACTTCATCGCGCATGTCAAAGCCCGCCGGGGTGACAAGCTGGATCACAGTGCCGACCTGTTCACGGGTGAAGTCTGGCTGGCGCGTCGGGCGCATGAACTGGGTTTGATCGACGGTATCGCCCATCTGAAACCCAAGATGCAGGAACGGTTTGGCGACAAGGTCAAGTTCCGCCGTTATGGCGTGCGCAAACCGATCTGGTCTCGGTTCGGGGCCAGCCTGGCACAGGATGCCATTGCCGGATTAGAGGAGCGTGCGGCCTACGCGCGTTTTGGTTTGTGACGTGATCATCAAGGCTGTCACACTTTTTCTGATCGGCATGGGTGTCTTGGCGATGTTCGGTAAACTGCGCTTTCCGGGGCAGAAGAAACTGAGTTCGGCCAAGTGTCCGCGCTGCGGACGGTTTCGCATAGGCAAAGGCCCTTGTGCCTGCGAAAAAGGAGGTCGGACTTGATCACCACTTGGCTGCTGTCTGGTCTTGGGCTGTTGATTCTGCTGCTTGCAGGCGATGCGCTTGTGCGCGGTGCTGTGAACCTGAGCTTGCGTCTGGGTGTTCCGGCGTTGATTGTCAGCCTGACGATAGTGGCCTTCGGAACGTCTGCACCCGAGTTGCTGATCGCCATCAGCGCATTGAAAGAGAACGCTCCCGGTATTGCGCTGGGCAACGTTGTCGGATCGAACACGGCCAACATCCTGTTGGTTCTTGGACTGCCCGCATTGCTGGCTACGATTCACACCAGTGAATGTGACAGCCGCAGGAATTACGTCTTCATGCTGCTGGCGACGGTTCTGTTCATCGGGCTGGCTTTTAGCGGAACATTCACATTCTTCAGCGGTCTGATCCTGCTGGCGGCGTTGAGTCTTGTCCTGATGACTGCCTTTCGTGAGGCGAAAGCACATCGCAAGGCCTGTGGTGAGGCTTGCGCGGATGATGACGAGCTTGAAGGCTTGGAGGAAGCCGACCCTGACATGCCCTACTGGAAGGTATCGATTTACCTGATCCTGGGGTTGGTGGGGCTTCCGATGGGTGCGCACTTGCTTGTCGACAACGCGACCGTCATCGCAAGAACCTATGGGGTCAGTGAAACGGTCATCGGCCTGACCCTGATCGCGGTTGGAACCTCTTTGCCCGAACTGGCGACGACGCTTATGGCCGCATTGCGCAGACAGGCCGATGTCGCGCTGGGCAACGTGATCGGTTCGAACATGTTCAACCTTCTGGCCATCATCGGGATCGCAACCTGGTTCGGGCGCATTCCGGTCGATCCGGAATTCCTTCGGTTCGATCTGTGGGTCATGCTGGGCGCATCGCTGCTGCTGGTTCCGTTTGTATTCCTCAAACGCGACATCTCGCGCGTCTGGGGGATGGTGTTGACTTTCCTTTATGTGCTTTACGTCATCGTATTGCTGGTGTGATCTGACCAAACGAGGTGAAGAATGACCCGAGCCCTAGTCACCGGCGCCGGTATTCGTCTGGGCCGGGCCATGGCACTGTATCTGGCAGATCGAGGTTTCGATGTGGCCGTGCATTACGCCTCATCCGAAGGTCCGGCGCAGGAGACGGCGGCAGAGGTACAGGCCCTGGGCCGAAAATCCGTGACCCTGAAGGCCGATCTGCTGGATGAAGCTCAGGTTCAGGCGCTGCTGCCCAAAGCGGCCGAGGCGCTGGGCGGGCCGATCACGTGTCTGGTGAACAACGCTTCGATCTTCGAATACGACAACATCCGCACGGCAACCCGGCAAAGCTGGGATCGACATCTCGACAGCAATCTGCGCGCGCCCTTTGTGCTGACGCAGGCCATGGCCGGTCAGGGGCTGAGCGCCGGAACAGATGAAAATGGCGAACCGCTTGCAACCGGCCTCATCGTCAACATGGTGGACATGCGTGTGCGTAAACTGACGCCCGAGTTCATGTCATACACCATCGCAAAAATGGGTTTGTGGACGCTGACCCGAACGGCGGCGCAGGCGTTGTCTCCGACGATCCGTGTCAATGCGATCGGGCCGGGCCCAACGATGCAGGGCCACCGCCAAAGCGAAGAACATTTCCAGGCACAGCGTTCAAATACCGTTTTGGAGCGGGGATCCAACCCGTCTGACATAACCGCTGCGCTTGGGTACTTTCTGGATGCACACGCGGTCACCGGACAGCTTTTATGTGTGGACGGCGGTCAGCATCTGGGTTGGAAAACTCCGGATGTTCTGGGTGTAGAATAAGTAATTCTGCTGCAAGTTTTGCACCGCTCTCAATCGTGTTACATGTGCGTTACAAAAATGTCTTTTTTTTCATACACTTGCTAAGTATGCAAAAAAATAATGTTTAAAAACAAATACTTGATAAGTTGCCTATTTTTTGTGCAAGTAAAGGAAAAGGCAAGGAAACAAGGGGATTTCTGATCTTCCGGAATTTTATCTTCACACTTATCCACAGAAACCGTGGATTTGTTTTCTCTTGATCTGACAAGCGTGAGATTGCAGCCATTGCCAGAGAATCATATCTCAGGATCATGACCACCGACAGCGAATCATCCCCCACCGGCTATGCCTGCATTCAGCGCTATGTAAAAACGCTGGACAGTTCTCCGGGCGTTTACCGCATGCTCGATACAGACAGCCGGGTTCTGTATGTCGGCAAAGCCCGAAATCTCAGGGCACGGGTGTCGAATTACACACGACCGGGTCATTCGGGGCGGATCGAAAAGATGATCGCCGCGACGGCCTCGATGATGTTCCTGACCACGCGAACCGAGACCGAGGCCCTGCTGCTTGAGCAGAACCTGATCAAGCAGCTCAAGCCGAAATACAATGTATTGTTGCGGGATGACAAAAGCTTTCCGAACATACTAGTCGCCAAGGATCATGATTTTCCGCAGATCAAGAAACACCGAGGGGCGAAGAAGGAAAAAGGTGCTTATTTCGGCCCTTTCGCCAGTGCCGGTGCGGTGAACCGGACGTTGAACCAGTTGCAAAAAGCGTTCCTGCTGCGCAACTGCTCGGATTCGATGTTCGACAGCCGAACGCGGCCATGCCTTCTGTATCAGATCAAACGGTGTTCCGGGCCGTGTGTCGGCCTGATCTCAGAGCAGGATTACCGTGAAAGCGTGAAGGACGCCGAACGCTTCCTGTCGGGCCGCTCGACCAAGGTGCAAGAGGAACTGGCCGAGCAGATGATGGCCGCATCCGAGGCGATGGAGTTCGAACGCGCCGCAGGTCTGCGTGACCGCATCCGGGCTCTGACGCAGGTGCAGACCTCTCAGGGCATCAACCCGCGCGGTGTGGCCGAGGCGGACGTGATCGGCCTGTATATGGACAGCGGTCAGGCCTGCGTGCAGGTGTTTTTCATCCGTGCGAACCAGAACTGGGGCAACAAGGATTTCTATCCCCGCGTCGGCCCGGATGTTTCACCTGCCGAGGTGATGGAGGCCTTTCTGGGCCAGTTCTATGACAACAAGGAGCCGCCGCGTCAGCTGATCCTGTCGGACGGAATCGAAAATGTGGATCTGATGCAGGACGCGCTGACTGAGAAAGCCGGGCGCAAGGTCGAAATCCTTGTGCCGCAGCGTGGCGAAAAACAGGAACTTGTTGCCGGTGCCTTGCGCAACGCGCGCGAGGCTTTGGCCCGCCGCATGTCGGAAAGTGCCACGCAGGCCAAGTTGCTGCGCGGGCTGGCCGAGGCGTTCGATCTGGATGGTCCGCCTGGACGGATTGAGGTCTATGACAACTCTCATATTCAGGGCACCAATGCTGTCGGCGGCATGATCGTGGCCGGCCCCGAGGGGTTCATGAAGAACGCTTACCGCAAGTTCAACATTCGCGGTGATGACCTGACACCGGGTGACGACTTCGGCATGATGAAAGAGGTGCTGAACCGCCGCTTCACCAGACTGCAAAAGGAAGACCCGGACCGCGACAAAGGGCTGTGGCCCGATCTGTTGCTGATCGATGGCGGTGCCGGGCAGGTAAGTGCGGTGCATCAGATCATGGTCGAACATGGGGTCGAAGACATTCCCATGGTCGGCGTCGCCAAGGGGGTCGACCGCGACCACGGCAAGGAAGAGTTTCACCGGATCGGCCAGCGCCCCTTTGCGCTGAAACGCAACGACCCTGTGTTGTATTTCATTCAACGCCTCAGGGACGAAGCGCACCGGTTCGCCATCGGCACCCATCGTGCGAAACGCGCCAAGGCCGTGGGTGCAACGCCGTTGGATGAAATCCCAGGGGTAGGGGCTGCGCGCAAGCGTGCTCTGTTGACCCATTTCGGCAGCGCCAAAGCCGTCAGCCGGGCCAATCTGGCCGATCTGAAAGCGGTCGAAGGAATCTCGGCCGGGTTGGCGCAAAAGGTTTACGATTTCTTCCACGACAAGGGCTAGGCCTGCCGGCCCCGCCACAGGATATAAAGACCCGACGCGACGATCAGCGCGCTGCCGATCCACATGTTGGGATCCAGCCTCTCGCCAAACATGGCTACGCCAAGCCCGATGCCAAACAACAGCCGGGTGTATCTGAACGGGGTCACGGCGGACACTTCGCCGGTGCGCATCGCCTTCATCAGCGACGCATAGGCCATTACGCCCATCAGCACCGCACCGATCAGATGCAGGCTGGTGTGAAGGCCAACCGGTGCAATCGGCGCGCCCTCCCAGAACCGATAGGCCACGCCGGCCACGATGATGCTGAGGAAGCCGTAGAACCCCAGGACTTCGGTTCCAAGCGTGGCAGGTGCTGCGCGGCTGGCCAGATCACGTCCGGCAAATCCCAGCATTCCCAGCACCGCCAGTATCGACAGCAGCGAAAAGCTGTCTCCGGTGGGTTGCAGGATGACGACAACGCCGATCATGCCGACAAAGATAGCGCTCCAACGCCGCCAACCGACTGTCTCGCCGAAGAACAACGCGGCGCCTGCTACAACGACCAGAGGCGTGGCTTGCAGAATCACCGTGGCCGAGGACAACGGCGTTAGTGCGATGGCCAGAACATAGAACAACCGACCAAAGACCTCGAACAGCACCCGAATTTTCATCGGGCGGGACAGAACGTCAGGTTGCAGCAGCCGCTGCCCGCGGGCCCGGGCCACCGCAGCGAAAATCACCGACCCGCCCGCGCCGAAAAAAACCAGGACCTGCCAGATCGGCAGCGCGGCTGAGGCTGCCTTCAGCAACGCATCCTCCAGCGCAAACCCGGCCATCGCGGCAACCATCCAGAGGCTGCCAATCATGTTTGACCGTGTGTCGGTTTGAATATGCGCTGTCATCTGGTACTTTCCGGCTGGGCTTGCGCGGCAATCTGACCGCAAAGCCGGGAAAGGCCAAGAGGTACTGTTCTGAGACGTCGGGCCTGCGGCGCTTTGACCAAGCGTTTGTGAGTGATGCAGTTTTTTGTCTGATTGGCTTTTCTGTCCCGGACCGGCGATATAGGGTCCAAGCCATGAAGTGGAATTTACCTAATCTCCTGACCGTCCTGCGCCTGCTGGCCGCGCCCGGGCTGGCAGTCATGTTTCTGTATTTCACCCGTCCCTATGCGGACTGGTTTGCACTGATCCTATTCCTGTCAGCGGCGATTACCGATTGGTTCGATGGGTATCTGGCCCGCGCATGGAAGCAGGAGACCAAGATCGGAGCGATGCTGGATCCGATCGCCGACAAGGCCATGGTGGTGATCGCGCTTATGATCCTTGTGGGCTATTCGACCGAGCACTGGACGCCGTGGCTTGTCCTTCCTGCAACCGTGATCCTGTTTCGCGAAGTCTTTGTCTCGGGCCTGCGGGAATATCTGGGCGATGTGGCCGGGACGCTCAAAGTCACCAAACTGGCCAAATGGAAGACCACGGCCCAGATGGTCGCCATCGCGGTTCTGTTTTCGCAGGGTATCTTCGAGCACTATGCCGTGATGGCAAGTTTTGGCATGGATGCCGAGCTGGTCGAGCAGATCATTGCGGGTCAGGTCGAAGACGTGAACCACCTGCGTCTGAATGTCGATGGTATGTATTGGGCGGGTCAGGTCGGGCTGTGGCTGTTGTGGATTGCGGCAACGCTTACATTGATCACCGGCTATGACTATCTACGTAAGGCCATGCCTCATCTGAAGGAGAGCTAACCGATGGATGTTCTGTATTTCGCCTGGGTGCGCGAACGCATCGGCTTGCCAAAGGAAAAGGTCGAAACGCAAGCGGCGACGGTCAGCGAATTGGTGGCAGAACTGAGCGCTCGGGAAGAGCGCTATGCCGCGGCATTTGCCGATCTGTCCGCGCTACGCGTTGCGTTGGATCAGGAGTTGTCGGATTTCGATGCGTCGCTGGCAGGTGTTCGGGAAGTTGCGTTTTTCCCACCGATGACGGGCGGTTGACCGATGCGGATCGCGGTTCAGGAAGAGGCATTTGATCTGGGGGCCGAGGCCAATGCCTTTGCCGCCGGGGATGATTCCAACGGCGCCATCGTCACTTTCACCGGCGTTGTGCGTGACCTGGCGAGCGGTGATCTGGATGTGATGGAGATCGAGCACTATCCCGGTATGACCGAACGCGCCCTGACCAAGATCGCCGAAGAGGCGCAGGCGCGTTGGGCATTGGGTGACGTGCTGGTGATTCACCGCCATGGACGTCTGGCCCCGGGCGACAAGATCATGATGGTGGCCACCGCTGCACGGCATCGCAAGGATGCGTTCGAGGCGGCGGAGTACCTGATGGATTACCTGAAATCCCGTGCTCCCTTCTGGAAGAAAGAAATCACCCGGTCGGGTGCGGAATGGGTTGCCGCCAAGGATGAGGATGAAGACGCGCTGACCCGGTGGTGAGGATGCGTCGAGCGGGCGGATCGGCTGACGCGGCCTTATTTCGGCAGATCATTGAACGGGCAAACATCGTCTTCGAACGGAACTCTCTTGCGGCGGAACATGGCACCCTCAACGCATTCCAGGTCGCTGATCCTGTCCATGCGGAAATGCCGAAAATCATCTCGCTGCGGATCCCAGGCAACCAGGTACCAGAGCGGTGGCAGGATCAGCATAGCTTGCGGTTCAACTTCGCGAAAACTCTGGACCCCTTTGGCGTCGCGATAACCAAAGCGCAGGTAAAGCCGGTTCAGAAACGCCTGTTCGAAGGCGGGCAGAAGGGCCGCATCCATGGGTCCGAGGTCTGACAGGTTCTGCTGAGGCGACAATTGTCCAACGTAGAGGCAATCGAGAAAGCGACGCAGATCGCGCACCCGGTCCGCTGGCAGGGATTTTTCGATCTTGGCCAGACCTGCATCCGCCAGATCCGAGAACGGCAATGCACGTGCCGCCCGCATTGACGCCACGCCGAGCAGCAGGGCAAAAACCTCGGTTGCCGACAACCGGGCGGTTGTTAGGACGGATTGCGGATCAAGTTGCAGCCCGCCACCCCGGCCACATTCGGAATAGATTACAAATCCCTGATCACGCAGTGCAGCGATGTCGCGCAGGATGGTGCGGTGCGAGACGCCGAACTCTGCGGCCAGCGCATCTACGGTGGAACTGCTGTTGCGTCGTAGGATACGGGCGATGGCGTCTTGTCTGGTCGCGGCTTTCATTAGCCCAACCTAGCATATTCAGTGACAAAATTTGGCACTAATACCGTCTAGACCTGTCCTTGCACCTCAGCAAGGATTTCGAACATGACACTTGAAAAACAAAATCTCGAAACGACCCAGCGTCCTCAGATCGTCAATCCCGGACACCTCCACGACCCATCCCCGAACGGCTATAGCACCGCCGTTGTAACCCCGGGCGCCGGTCGGTTGGCCTTTGTCTCGGGTCAGGGTGGGCAGGATCAAACCGGAGCGTTGTCGCCGGATTTCGGCGCGCAGGTCGAACAGGCCTATACCAATCTCAAGGCGGTGATCCACGCGCTTGGGGCGCAGTGCGATCAGGTTGTGAAGTTGACGGTTTACGTGGTGGACCACGACTTGTCGAAACTCGGCCTGCTGACTGACGCCGTCAAACGCGTGTTTGGAGATACTCTGCCAGCGCAAACCCTGGTTCCGGTGCCAAAGCTGGCAATCGAACCGATGCTGTTCGAAGTTGAGGCTGTCGTTTACCTGAACTGATACTGTAGCGTCTAGTCGGCGTTGTTGATCCGACCGCGCATTTCCTCGGCCTCTTGCCGCGCGGCGCGCAGACCGTCCATGGCTGCGGCCAGTTCTGCCTCTGTCTGGGTCAGCTGGTTGGTCAGCTCGGCTTCACGTTGCTGAAGATAGGTTATGGCCTGATCGCGGGTTTCTTCCGCTTCGTGCAGTTCCTGGCTCATGCGATCCAGATCGGCAACGTCGCTTTGGCGGACGCGGGACAGGCGGTGTGCCAGCCAGTTGGCAAACCAGCCCATGCAGAAGGCCGCAAACAGGATGACGGCTGTGGCAATGATGAATTCGGTTCTGTTCAACTTACTGGTCCTCTGCGTCCGTGTCTGGTGCGGTCGATTCGGTCTGATCCGTTTCAGGCGCGTCAGCCTCAGCCCCAGCCTCGGCCTCAGCCTCGAGCGCTTCGAGACCTGTTTCGGAGGCTTCGACCGGCTCGGGACGGATCAGCCGGAACTCGATCCGCCGGTTGGCTTCGCGGCCTTCTTCGGTGTCGTTGTCCGCGATGGGCTGTGTTTCACCATATCCAACGGCAGTGTAGCTGCTGGTGGGAATGCGCCGCCCGCGCAGCTCGTTCAGAATCGATTGCGCCCGTGCCTGGCTGAGCTGCTGGTTCATCTCTTCGCGGCCCTGGCTGTCGGTATGGCCCTGGATCTCCAGCCGGATCGGCCCGCAGTCGCGCAGGATGTCGGCGATCTGGTTCACCGTATCGCGCGAGTCGGATGCGATCGTCGCTGATCCGGGTTCGAACGCAATTTTGCTGACGGTCTGGATTTCGGCGATCTGCGCTTCGCAGACTTCAGGATCCGGCAGCGCGTCTTCGGGCTCTGGCGGAGGCTGATAGGTGATCGTCAGGGTGAATTCCTGCCCTTCGCCCAGCTTGTCCGACAACTGACCTGCGATACGGGCCTTGGCATCCTCTTCATGGCTGAGGCCGGTCAGTTCGACCGAGCCTGGTGTTACGGTCAGGGCCCCGTTGTGAAGCTGGGCCAACGCCTCGAGGCCGGCCAGAACACGCACCGGCCAATCTGCCGGAAGCCCCGGTGCGATGCGGGTCGCGGTATAGACCTGATCCGAGCCGAAGGCCGCGCGGGCATAGCTGTCGACCATGTCCCGCAACGTTTCATCCCCCAGGCGCCCTCGTAGTTGCACAAGCCCTTCGGGGCTGCGGGTCGCCGAGAACTCGACGGGTCCGGTCTGTTCGCTGGTTTCAGGTTCCGGCAGCACGGCATGCAGGGCAAAGACCTGAGGCAACGCTGTTTCAAGTTCACCTACAACCCGGTCGAACAAGGCTGGATCCGTGCCTTGCGCCGCAACCAGGGTGATGTCCGCATCCGACATCGTGACCGAGCCTTTGCCGATTCTGGCCAGTGCCTGAATGCTCTTCTCGGCGGCTTCGGGCCAGCGTGGCGAGGGCTCGCCCAGACCGATGGTGCAGGAATATGTTCCCGACAAGCCGGCATCGCGCGCAGCGGTCACGATCCGGTCGCGTGCTTTTGCATCTTGTGCCGAGCAGGCGTCAAATTGCCCACCGTTTTCGTTGATCAGAAAACGCAGCGTAAAGGGCGTTATGACGGGACGAGGTGCCGAGATCGCCAGCCCGATCCGCAGGCTGGGCGGCGCGGCGCGGGTCAGATCGCGTTCGAGACGTTGTTTTTCCTGTTGGCTGTCCGCAATGGCAGTGATTTTGACCAAATCGGCGTTTGCGGAAATTTTGGCACGTGGCAGGCTGGCCAGCGCCTCGATGGCATATGATATCGCGGCATCCCAACCGTCGGGCTTGGGGTAATCCGCGGTTTCCATCAGGTCCGAAACTGCGATGTTGCGGTCGAGGTTGCCCAGCCTTCTGATCAGGGCATCTCTGTCTTCGCTGGCCGGGATCAGGCCGATGATCGAGATGCCGTGATCGTTGCGCAGAATTTCCGCCGAAAAGCGCGGCGGCGCCAGGGCAGAGGTCGCTTCAACCTCCATTTCATCGATTACGCGGGACGCATCGACCTCGGTTCCGGCTGCGGTCAGTGCGTTGAACCGTGTCGCCTCATCGGGTGCAATCCCGGTCAGGACCACGCGCAAGCCGTCCGACTCGACCTCGGCCCAGTCGTGCCCTTTGAGGTCAAGCGCCCGGCGCACGGCGAATTCCGATGTCTCTTCGATCTTTGTGACGGCATAGCTGGCTGCCAAAAGCGACAGCCCGGCTGATACAAGAAAGATCAGGGAAACAACGATAAAATACGGCAGACGCATATTTGGGTTTGACACTCCTCAGGCGGTTGGGCCGATCTTTACAGGCCACGTTCAGCAGGTGCAATCAGAGCAACAGGGCGACGCAGAGGAAGATCAGCGGAATCAAGCCAGTGTCGCGGTTGACCCTGAACAATTGCAACAGCCTGGCATTGTCTTCGATGTCCAGCGCGCGGAGTTGCCACATCATGTGCCAGCCCATTGCCCAAGGCCCACAGAGCGCAACACCCAATGCCAGCATCGAGGTCTCCGGCACCCCTGCATCGACGATGGCCAGCCCCATCAGCGACACGGTCGCCACCAAAAAGTACTTCAGCCACCGCGCTGTATCGGCTCCGAACAGACGAGCGGTTGATTTGATGCCGATCAGTTCGTCATCCTCGGCATCCTGATGCGCATAGATGGTATCGTAGAACAGGGTCCACGCGATTCCAGACAGGTAAAGCGTCACCGCAGGCCACCCCACGGAACCGCTATGCGCCGCCCAGGCCAGAAGGGCACCCCAGTTGAAGGCCAGCCCCAGAAACACCTGAGGCCACCAGGTAAATCGTTTGGCAAACGGATAGATCGTCACGGGCAGCAGGGACAGAACACCCATTGCGATTGCCGCCTGATTGAAGCTGAGAAGGATACCAAGCGCCAGAATGCATTGCAGGATCATCCAGACCACGGCCTGCCGGACACTGACCTGACCCGACGGAATCGGGCGCGAGCGTGTGCGTTCGACCTGCCCGTCGAATTCCCGGTCCGTAATGTCATTCCACGTGCAACCGGCGCCCCGCATCAGAAAGGCCCCAAATGCGCATCCCACGGCGATCCACAGATCTTCCCAACGCGGCTGACCATCATGCAGGATCGCCAGCGCCAGCCCCCACCAACAGGGAATCAGCAGCAGCCATGTCCCGATGGGCCGGTCCGCGCGGCTGAGGCGCAGATAGGGGCGGGCAAAGGCCGGGGCGTGGGTGTCGACCCAGTTGCCGCTGACGGCATCGGCGACTTGACCATCTGGTGTTGGGGCATTGCCTTGCATATGTAGGGTCTCATGAGTGCGAAGATCAGACTGTATGTAGAGCAGCCCTTGGGTCAGGGGCAATCGGTTCCTTTGACGCGCGGCCAGGCGCACTACCTCTTTGGTGTCATGCGCCTTGCGGTCAAAGGGCAGGTCGCCCTGTTCAACGGACAGGACGGAGAGTGGTTGGCCGAAGTCTCCGAGGCGGGAAAACGCGGCGGGACGCTGACTTGCCTTGAACAGACGAAACCGTTGCAGTTGCCGCCCGATCTGTGGTTCCTGTTCGCGCCCATCAAAAAGGCCCGCACCGATTTCATCGTGGAAAAAGCCGCCGAAATGGGTGCGGCGCGTATCCTGCCTGTTCAGACCGAGTTCACCAATTCCGAACGCATCCGTCAGGACCGCTTGCAGGCCCATGCCGTCGAGGCGGCCGAGCAGTGCGGCGGAACCTTCGTGCCCGAGGTTGCCGATTTGCAGCGGTTGGGTCGGCTGCTGGATGCATGGCCCGAAGATCGGCAACTGATGTTCTGCAACGAAGCCGAGGTTGGATCGGCCCTGCGACTGGCCGCCAATGAAAAAGGACGGCCCTGGGCGATTCTCATCGGCCCGGAAGGCGGGTTTTCGGACAGGGAACGCGCGCGTCTGACAGGGTTGCCATTCGCGCATGTGGTCAGCCTTGGCCCTCGTATCCTGCGGGCCGACACGGCAGCGGTGGCTGCATTGACCATGTGGCAGCAGGCGCTGGGGGATTGGGGTTAGGTTGGAACAATGAAAGCGCAATATCGGGATTGGCTTGTTGCCGAGGGCTATGCAGAAAACACCTGTGTCGCTCAAATTCACCGGGTCCAGAAAGTCGAAGCGCATTATGGCTCATTGGACGAAGCCTTTGACCTTGGGAAACTGGAAGACGTTCTGGCAAGTCTGAGCTATTCGACTTCGGACGAGCGCAGCGACAAAGAGAACCCCTCACGGATTCCGATCAATGGAAATCTGCGAAACGGGTTGCAATCCTACAAGAACGCAGTTCAGCGCTACGCACGGTTCTTGCGTGAAATCCAAGCTGGAACCAGTTTGACAGCCGCGAACGAAAGACTTGAAACTACAGGACAGACGAAGCCTGAAAGGCAGCGGTTTACGCTTGAGCGAGATATGCAAACCGCAATTCGGCAAAATATCTCTTTGTTGGATACCGGATTCGAAATCGTGGATGACGGTGCTGAACGGGCAGTGGCCTCGGGCTTTATCGATATTCTGTGCCGCGGCGCGGATGGCAGCCTGGTCGTTGTGGAGTTGAAAGCCGGCAAAACCGATTCGAAGGTTGTCGCCCAGATATTGGGGTACATGGGTGATTTGGTCGAGGAAGGCGAAGAAGCCGTCAGAGGGATTATCGTCGCTCATGAGTTTGACCGGCGCACGATCTCGGCCTCAAAGGCAGTCCCCAACCTAACGTTGGTTCGTTACTCGGTTTCGTTTGCGTTCGAGGCTTTGTCATGAGTTTCATCCGACCCGAGGCAAAACTGGCCCTGTGGCGCTGGCGCGAAGTGCTGGTTGCCGGGTTTGTCCTGATCCTCGGTCTCAGCTGGATCAACGGGCCCGGTGGTCTGCTGGGGTGGATCGGCTGGCTGCTTGTCGCTGTCGCAATCGCCCTGGCGGTGATCGGGGTGCAGCGCGCAAGGTTCAGAACCGGCACTGGCGGACAGGGTGTCGTGACCGTCGATGAAGGTCAGATCACCTATTTCGGCCCACTGGATGGCGGCACCATCGCCACGCGCGAGATTGAGCGGCTGGCGCTTGATCCGACCTCGACGCCGGCGCATTGGGTGTTGGAACAACCGGGTCAGGCGGTGCTTCACATTCCTGTGAATGCGGAAGGGGCCGAGGCGCTGTTCGATGTCTTCTCGGCGCTGCCGGGTCTGAAAACCGAGCATATGCTGGCCGAACTGAACGGTGGATCGGCCCATCCGGTCGTGATTTGGGAGCGTACGCCCTCGCGCCCTCCACACCTTCGGCTGCATTGACACTGGCGCGGTTTGCCCCCACGACTGGCCAAAAGACAGACACATCAGGATCGGAGCACGGGTCTCATGTCCATCCCCCAGTCCGGCGGCGGACCAATCGAACGCCACGAGCAATTGGCCGAATATCTGGAGTCGGGCTGCAAGCCCAAGGCAGACTGGCGCATCGGCACCGAGCATGAGAAATTCGGCTACTGCAAAGACACGCTGAAACCGTTGCCGTTTGAGGGTGCGCGATCCATCGTGGCGGTGTTGGAGGGCCTGCGCGACCGGCACGGTTGGGCCGAAGTCCGTGAAGCGGGTCATCTGATCGGTCTGGAAAAGGATGGCGCCAATGTCAGCCTGGAGCCGGGCGGCGCGCTGGAGCTGTCGGGTGCTCCGCTCGAGACCATCCACGAAACCTGTGATGAGGTGAACACCCACCTGCGCGAGGTGAAGGACATCGCTGATGAGATCGGCGTGGGTTTCATCGGTCTGGGCGCGGCACCGACCTGGACACATGAGGAAATGCCGCTGATGCCCAAGGGGCGGTATCGGCTGATGAATGACTATATGGAAAAGGTCGGCACCATGGGCCGCGCCATGATGCGACGGACCTGCACGGTTCAGGTCAACATCGATTTCGGGTCCGAGGCCGACATGGTGCAGAAACTGCGCGTGGCGTTGGCCTTGCAGCCGGTGGCAACGGCGTTGTTTGCGAACTCGCCCTTTTTCGAAGGCAAGGTAAATGGCCAGAAAAGCTGGCGCAGTTACATCTGGCGGCATCTGGACGATGCGCGTACGGGCATGCTGCCTTTCGTGTTCGAAGACGGCTTCGGGTTCGAGCGCTACGTGCAATACGCGCTCGATGTTCCGATGTATTTCGTCTATCGCGATGGCCAGTACATCAATGCGCTGGGCATGTCGTTCCGCGACTTCCTGAAAGGCGAACTGCCCGCTCTGCCGGGTGAAACGCCCACGCTCAGCGATTGGGCCGACCACCTGACCACCGCCTTCCCCGAGGCGCGGATCAAGAAATTCATGGAAATGCGCGGGGCCGATGGCGGCCCATGGCGTCGTCTGTGTGCCTTGCCCGCCTTCTGGGTTGGCCTGACTTACGATCAAACGGCCCTGGACGCGGCCTGGGATCTGGTCAAAGGCTGGGATACCGAGACCCGCGAGGCGCTGCGTGTCGCGGCTGCCAAAGACGGTCTGCAAGCGAAGGTCGGCACCATCAACATGCACGATCTGGCGCGTGAGGTTGTGGCGATCTCCGAAGCCGGCCTGAAAGCCCGCGCCTATCCCGGTGCCGGTGGCCTGGTTCCGGACGAGACCCATTTCCTCAACGCGCTCAAGGACAGCATCCAAAGCGGGAAAGTGCCTGCGGATGAGTTGCTGGAACACTACAACGGCGACTGGAACGGTGATCTGACCCGGATTTTCCCCGAATACAGCTATTGATCCGCCCGGTCCCGCTTGCATTCGCGGGGCTGGCCCGATAGCAGGTTGGCGACCAAATTCAGAGGGCGTCATGGACGATCTTAAGGCAAAATATCTGGGCCAAATCGCCGAGGCAGGCGACGAGAACGCGCTTGAGGCGATCCGTGTCGCCGCCGTGGGCAAAAAAGGCGAGGTCGCGCTGAAGATGCGCGAGTTGGGCAAAATGACGCCCGAGGAACGCCAGGTGGCAGGCCCCGCGCTGAATGCCCTGAAGGATGAGATCAACTCGGCCCTGTCCGCCAAAAAGGCCGCTCTGGCCGATGCCGCGCTGGATGAACGTCTGCGCACCGAATGGCTGGACGTCACCCTGCCGACCCGCGCGCGTCGTCAGGGCTCGATCCACCCGGTCAGCCAGGCGACCGAGGAACTGACCGCGATCTTTGCCGAACTGGGCTTTTCGGTGGCCGAAGGGCCGCGGATCGAAACCGACTGGCACAACTTCGACGCCCTGAACATCCCCGGCCACCACCCCGCGCGGGCCGAGATGGACACGTTCTACATGCACCGTGCCGAAGGCGACAATCGCCCGCCGCATGTGCTGCGGACGCACACATCCCCTGTGCAGATCCGGTCGATGGAGAAACAGGGCGCGCCGATCCGCGTCATCTGTCCGGGCGGTGTGTATCGCGCCGATTATGATCAGACTCACACGCCGATGTTCCATCAGGTCGAAGGGCTGGCCATCGATAAGGACATCTCGATGGCGAACCTGAAATGGGTTCTGGAAGAATTCGTGAAGGCGTTCTTCGAGGTCGACGATGTCGAACTGCGCTTCCGCGCCTCGCACTTCCCCTTCACCGAGCCGTCGGCCGAGGTCGATATCCGCTGTTCCTGGGACAATGGTCAGCTGAAGATCGGTGAGGGCGACGACTGGATGGAGATTCTGGGCTCGGGCATGGTCCACCCCAAGGTGATCGCCGCCGGTGGCATCGACCCCGAGGTCTATCAGGGCTTTGCCTTTGGCATCGGCATCGACCGTCTGGCGATGCTGAAATACGGTATTCCCGATCTGCGGGCGTTCTTTGATTCCGACCTGCGCTGGCTGCGCCACTACGGGTTCGCAGCGCTGGATATGCCGAACCTGCATGGTGGTTTGAGCCGGTAAGTGTACCCGTTGGGTTTATTTCTGGCGCGTTATGTCGATTGGTGCAAAAGGCGCGCCAAAGGTATTCGGTTGTGGCAAATATTTGGATTGTTCACGCTCTCATTTGTCGCAATGCTCTTGGTTTTCGGGTTTGGCGGGGAGTTGTTCGGCTACTTGTTCACAGTCGTAGTTGTTCTTCCTGTAATGCACTTTTTGCAAATCGCCGGGGACGTTTGGTTAAAGGACAAAACTCGCCGCCAAGACGAGAATGAGCAGCTTCAGAAGACTAGAAAGCTCTTGAAAGAATTCCGGAAGTAGAATGCGCGGAGCAAAGGCCGATAGGCCGCCGCGCTATCGCCAGACCGCCCGTACGGGCTGGCGATTTGTCTCCGCAAGTACAACGCTCGAACAGCGCGCGGATTTGGCAATCATAAACCGCCCAACTCAAACCACGGATCGCCACCCCGCGGTCTGGCGACAGCGCGGCTTGTCACAATCTCGCACGGGGTTGTGACGTGACAGCGGGCGCAGGCTCGTTAGGGTTCGGCAGATGATTTACCGACTGCTCTGCCTTCTCCTGCTGACCGCCACCCAAGCCGTTGCCGTGGATACCTGCCACGGTGATACCGCCTGTCAGGTCGGGGACCGCTCGTATCATGTGTTAGAGCCGGATGGGTGGGACGGCGAAACGCCTCTGCCGGTGTTGCTACATTTCCACGGTTGGGCACGGCAGGGGACCGTGGTGGTGAACCACGAGCGCATCGCCGGAGCCACAAAGCTGCGCGGTGTGCTGCTGGTGGCTCCGAACGGGTTGGGCAAAAGCTGGGATTTCTGGACCTCGGACACGGGCGACGTGCCTTTTGCTGATCGGGTGCTTGAGGATGTAGCCCAACGCTATCCGATTGACCCGGATCGCATCTATGTCTCGGGCTATTCCTTTGGCGGCGCGATGGCGTGGCGTTATGTCTGCCAGTCGGGCAATGACACTGCCGCGCTCTTGGGCATTGCAGGCACCATTCGTCAGACTGAGCACTGCCCGCAGGCCCCGGCCGAGGTGCGCCATGTGCACGGAACCAGCGATACCGTAATGGACTTCCCCTTTGGCCCGGGAGGGGACACGACCTATCCGGTGGCGCTGTGGCGGCAGAAATTCGGCTGCGAAACAGCGACGCCGCGTGGCGATTGGAGCGTGGTGCCGATCCTGACGCTCAGCCGGGTGGAGTGGACCGATTGCACGCAGGGGCAGGTTTCACTGGACACGCATCCGGGTGGGCATTTCATCCCACACGGCTGGATCGGACGGCAGCTGGACGAGCTTTTGGGCCGCACCCCTACCTATCCGTGACGCAGGGCGCTTGCACCCCGGCCCATTCTTTGTCATTGCCTGTGCCGACTGGATATCTGCCAAAAAAGGCCCCGAGCAATGAAATTCACTCTGTCCTGGCTGAAAGACCACCTCGACACCGATGCGTCGGTTGATGAGATCACTGAGGCGCTGACCGACCTTGGCCTTGAGGTCGAAGAGGTCATCAACCCGGCTGACAAGCTCAAGGACTTTACGCTGGGCTATGTGAAACACGCGGAAAAACACCCTGACGCCGACAAGCTGCGTGTCTGCAAGGTGGACACGGATGAAGGCGAGTTGCAGATCATCTGCGGCGCGCCAAACGCCCGCGAAGGGATCACTGTCGTCGTCTGTAAACCGGGCATGTATATCCCCGGTCTGGACCTGACGATCAGCGTTGGCAAGATCCGCGGCGTCGAAAGCTTTGGGATGATGGCTTCCGAGCGCGAGCTGGAATTGTCGGACGAACATGACGGCATCATCGAATTGCCCTCGGGCGAGGTCGGTGACAGGTTCGTTGATTGGCTTGCCGAGAATGACCCGTCGAAAGTCGATCCCGTGATCGAGATCGCAATCACTCCCAACCGGCCCGATGCGCTGGGCGTGGAAGGCATCGCGCGTGATCTGGCGGCGCGTGGGATCGGCACTTTGAAACAGCGCGACTACGTGCCGGTGCCCGGAGATTTCGAAAGCCCGATCAAGGTGACGATTGACGACGACACGCTGGACGGCGCGCCGCATTTCACCGGCCGTCTGATCCGTGGTGTGAAGAATGGCCCCAGCCCGCAATGGTTGCAGGATCAGTTGAAGGCGATTGGTCTGCGTCCGATTTCGGCGCTGGTGGATATCACCAACTATATGACCTTTGACCATAACCGCCCGCTGCATGTGTTTGACGCGGACAAGGTGCAGGGCAACCTTCGCGTTCACCGCGCCAAAGGCGGTGAAACCCTGGTGGCGCTGGACGAGAAGGAATACACGCTACAGCCCGGCATGATGGTTATTTCCGATGACAAAGGCCCGGAATCCATCGCAGGCATCATGGGCGGTCAGGAAACTGGCTGCACCGAGGATACTGTGAACGTCTTCCTGGAAAGCGCGTTCTGGGATCATGTGCAGATCGCGCTGACGGGTCGGGCGCTGAAAATCAATTCGGACGCGCGGTATCGGTTCGAACGCGGCGTGGACCCTGAATACACGCTGGAAGGGCTCGAGCACGCAACCCAGTTGATTCTGGACATCTGCGGCGGCGAAGCGTCCAAAGTGGTCGAGGCGGGCAAAGCGCCGAACCACGCGCGTGCGTACAAGCTGGATGCCGAACGGGTGCAGTCTCTGGTCGGGATGGACATTCCCGAAAGCGAGCAGCGTCAAACGCTGACCCGTCTGGGTTTCCGTCTGGAGGGCGAGATGGCCCACGTGCCCAGCTGGCGCCCCGATATCATGGGTGAGGCCGATCTGGTGGAAGAGGTCGCACGGACCGCCTCGTTGACCAAGTTGCAGGGCAAACCCTTGCCGCGTGTCACCGATGGTATTCCCAAGCCGGTGATGACACCGACGCAGCGCCGCCAGTCCATGGCGCGCCGCACCTGCGCCGCGCTGGGTTACAACGAATGCGTCACCTATACGTTCATCGATCAGGCTTCGGCTGCTTTGTTCGGTGGCGGGGATGACGCGACCATGCTTGAAAACCCGATCTCGTCCGAGATGAGTCACATGCGCCCCGATCTGCTGCCCGGATTGTTGCAGGCCGCAGCCCGCAATCAGGCACGCGGATACGCCGACGTCGCCCTGTTCGAGGTTGGCCCCGTTTTCCATGATGGCGAACCCGGCGAGCAGAAAACCCAGATCGCCGGCCTGCTGGTTGG
This sequence comes from Ruegeria sp. HKCCD7559, assembly GCF_013110575.1. Classification (NCBI taxonomy): domain Bacteria; kingdom Pseudomonadati; phylum Pseudomonadota; class Alphaproteobacteria; order Rhodobacterales; family Roseobacteraceae; genus Ruegeria; species Ruegeria sp. HKCCD7559. The sequence continues at coordinate 254,290 of NZ_WVQU01000004.1, read as the reverse complement.
CCGCAACGGCCCCAAGGATGTGCACGGGGCCTCGCGCCCGGTGGATGTCTTTGATGCCAAGGCGGATGCCGAGGCCGTTCTTGCGGCGATCGGAGCACCGGCCAAGGTGCAGATTCTGCGCGACGGCGATGCCTGGTGGCATCCGGGTCGTCACGGCAAGATCTGTCTGGGTCCCAAAAAGGTGCTGGGTGTTTTTGGTGAGCTGCACCCGCGCGTGTTGCAGGCGATGGATATCAAGGGTCCGGCAATGGCCTTTACGATCTGGCCTGACGAGGTTCCCTTGCCCCGCAAGTCCGGCGCCACACGTGCCGCATTGGAATTGCGTGACTTGCAAGCGGTTGAACGTGACTTTGCCTTTGTCGTTGATGACAACGTCGAGGCGCTGACATTGGTGAACGCGGCGGCAGGTGCCGACAAGGCGCTGATCGAAGATGTACGTGTCTTTGACGAATTCATCGGCGGCAGCCTGGGTGAAGGTAAAAAATCGTTGGCCATAACGGTACGTTTGCAGCCGACAGAGCAGACGCTGAAGGAAAAGGACATCGAAGCGGTGGCCGAAAAGATCATCGCCAAGGTCACCAAGGCAACCGGCGGTGTTCTGCGGGGCTGATGCAGGACCGCCTCCGGCGGTAGTATTTCAGAAAAGATGAAGGGGCGGTGGCGCCCTTTCCGTGTTTACGGAGGACGAAAGATGCTGAACGTGTACCTCTCTGGCGAAATCCACACCGATTGGCGCGAACAGATCATCGACGGCGCGCAGGGGTTGGACATCACATTCAACAGCCCGGTGACGGACCACGCGGCAAGCGACGATTGCGGCGTTGCCATTCTGGGGGAAGAGCCGAACAAATACTGGCATGACCACAAGGGGGCGATGGTCAACGCGATCCGGACCCGAAAGGGCATTTCGGATGCCGACGTGGTGGTTGTCCGGTTTGGCGACAAGTACAAACAGTGGAACGCAGCTTTTGATGCGGGCTATGCCGCAGCGCTGGGTAAATCCATTATCGTGCTGCACGGTCCCGAGCATCAGCACGCGTTGAAAGAAGTGGATGCAGCCGCGCTGGCCGTGGCGGAAAAGCCCGCGCAGGTTGTCGAAATCCTGCGGTATGTGCTGACGGGTGCACTGCCGGGCTGAGCTTTGCGAAGAGGGTGCCAATTTTGGCACCCTTCCAATCGTGAAACAGATTAAGCGCGTGCGGGTATGGTCTTGCCGCGCTGCACCGCCGGGCGTTGCATGAAACGGTCGACATAGGCGACGACATTGGCGTAGCCGTCCCAGCCAACAACCTCTTTCGCGCCGTAGAAGTCCAGAGCATTCAACCAGGGGGCAAGAGCGATATCGGCGATGGAGTAATCGCCGGCGATCCAGTCTTTCCCTTCCAGTTGCGTGTTGACCACGTTCAAAAGGCGTTTGGCCTCGTTGATATAGCGTTCGCGCGGTCGGGGGTCTTCGATTTCGCTGCCCGCGAATTTGTAGAAAAAGCCAAGCTGGCCAAACATTGGCCCCACGCCCCCCATTTGGAACATCAGCCATTGGGTAATGCGATGCTTGTCTGCTGCGCTTTGTCCCAGCAACATGCCTGATTTCTCGGCCAGATACAGCAGGATTGCCCCGCTTTCGAACAGGGCCAGCGGCTCACCGTCCGGCCCGTTGGGATCGATTATGGCTGGGATTTTGTTGTTTGGGTTCAGCGACAGAAACTCGGGGCTTTTGACATCCGCATCCGACAGCGTCACCAGATGGGGCTCATAGGGCAGGCCGGTTTCCTCCAGCATGATCGACGCCTTCACGCCGTTTGGAGTCGGATAGGAATACAGTTGAATCCTGTCCGGGGATTGCGCGGGCCAGCGCGCCATGATCGGATGCGGTTCGTTGTCCAGCATTGGGGGCTCCTGTTTGGCTGTCCCTGTAAAAGCTAGGGGCCACGCCTGATTTATTTAAGCCCTTGGCGATGTGCATTTCCGGTCAGGCCGTGTTTTCTGACGAACAAAGGGGAAATCCCACGAAACTCGCACCTAGACCGGAAGCCAAACTTGGCTCACAATCTGGTGACCCCCGCGAAAACCTCGCGGGTTTCTTGCTGTTGAAAGGAGATGGGCGTGGATGAGGTCGTAACACAGGTGGGTGCATTTGCCCCGCTGATCATGAGTGCCGTCAAGGCGCTTGTCGTTCTGATCCTGGGCTGGATCGTGGCTGGTGCAATCGGGGGCATGGTTCGCCGCCGGATCAATTCGACGCCGCATATTGATCCGACGCTTGGGAACTTTATGGCAAGCCTGGTCAAATGGGCCATTCTGGCCATGGTTCTGGTTGCGGTTCTAGGCATCTTCGGAATTGAAGCCACCAGCATCGTCGCCATTCTGGGTGCTGCGTCCTTGGCTATCGGCCTGGCGCTTCAAGGCACGCTCAGCGATCTGGCGGCCGGTGTGATGCTGGTTGTCTTCCGGCCCTACAAGCTGGGTCAATTTGTTGATATCGGCGGCACGTCGGGCACCGTAAAGGACCTGAACCTGTTCACCACCGAACTGGTGACGCCGGACAACGTGCAGATCATCGTTCCGAACGGTCAGGCATGGGGCTCGATCATCACGAACTACTCTGCCCATGACACGCGTCGTGTCGATCTGGTATTCGGAATCGACTATGGTGACAGCGCTGACAAAGCCATGCAGATCATTCTGGATGTGGCCAAAGCGGACAGCCGCATTCACAGCGACCCGGAACCCTGGGTTCGGGTAACGAACCTGGGTGACAGTTCGGTGGATCTGACAGCACGGCTGTGGTGCTCGGCGCCAGACTATTGGGATGTCAAATTCGAGCTGACGAAAACGATCAAGGAAGCCTTTGACGACAAGGGTATTTCGATCCCTTACCCTCATTCTGTGGAGATCCAGAAACAGGGGTGACGGCTCCCGCCCGTCGATCGGGCATTCGAAAATGCCCTCCTCCCGTTGGGCCGGGCACCGCGCAAGGGCGCGGTGCCCTTTTCTTTGTTCAAACCATCGCTTTGAGTCCAACCGCGCCACGCCTGTGGCGTGGCGCTATGCCCAACGCTGGAAACCGCTTTTCAAAAACGATTTCAGGGGCAGGAGTGGTTACGACTTGACGATCACGTTGGGCGAGACGACGTCAATACCAAGGGCCTTGCCGACCGCATAGTAGGTCAGCTTGCCAGCGTGGACGTTCAGACCTTCCAGCAGATGCGGATCGTCCTGACACGCCTGTTTCCAGCCTTTGTCCGCCAGAGACAGCATGAACGGCATTGTTGCGTTGCCCAGGGCGATGGTCGAGGTGCGCGCCACCGCGCCCGGCATGTTGGCAACGCAGTAGTGCATGATGCCGTCGACGTCGTAGATCGGGTCGGCATGGGTGGTGGCTTTCGACGTTTCGAAGCACCCGCCCTGATCGATGGCAACATCGACAAGAACGGCACCGGGTTTCATCGTCGACAGCTGGGCGCGCGAGACAAGTTTTGGGGCCGCAGCGCCGGGGATCAGAACGGCACCGATGACCATATCGGCATCCTGGATCAGCTCGGCCGTGGCACCTGCGGTCGAATACTGGTTCTTGAAGGTGCCGCCAAAGACGTCGTCCAGATAGCGCAGCCGCGGCAAAGAGCGATCCAGAACGGTGACATCCGCGCCCATACCGGCGGCGATCTTCGCCGCATGGGTTCCTACGACGCCGCCGCCGATTACGACCACTTTGGCAGGGCCGACACCGGGTACGCCACCCATCAGCACGCCGCGCCCGCCATTGGCCTTTTGCAGGGTCCACGATCCGACCTGAGGGGCCAGACGACCGGCGACTTCGGACATCGGTGCCAGCAGGGGCAGGCCGCCGTTCGCATCGGTCACAGTTTCATAGGCGATGGCAGTACAACCCGATTCCAGCAGGTCATGCGTCTGATCCGGGTCCGGAGCCAGGTGCAGATAGGTGAACAGCAGCTGCCCTTCGCGCAGCATCTTGCGTTCCACGGCCTGGGGTTCTTTGACCTTGACGATCATGTCGGCGGTGGCAAACACCTCTTCCGCAGTGTCGATGATACGTGCGCCAGCCGCGACATAGGCGTCGTTGTCAAATCCCGCGCCGATGCCTGCGCCGGATTCGATCAGGACTTCGTGACCACGTGCAACTGCTTCCTGAGCAGCATTGGGCGTCATCCCGACGCGGAATTCCTGAGGTTTGATTTCCTTGGGGCAACCGATTTTCATTGGGCTCTCCGTTCATAAGCTGCTTAAATTATGTGCATTTTGTCGCGCAATTTCTGTGAAAGAAAACGTGTCAATGCGTTTTTCTTTGGAAGAATTTCGCGCAATGTGTAAAAATATCGCAAAGGACTTGCGCAAATGAGCTTGGATACGACTGATCGAAAGATTCTGGCGGCACTGCAAAAAAACGGCAGGATGTCGAATTCGGAATTGTCTGAACAGGTCAACCTGTCTCCGTCGGCTTGCCACCGGCGTGTTCAGCGGCTGGAGGTTGAAGGCTACATTCGCAACTACGTGGCGCTGCTGGATGCGCGGAAGATGAACGTGCCGACAACGGTCTTTGTCGAGATCACGCTACAGGGTCAGGCCGAAGAGGTTCTGGATGCGTTTGAAAAGGCGGTAGCCCGGATACCGGATGTGCTGGAATGCCATCTGATGGCCGGTACGGCGGATTACATTCTGAAAGTTGTGGCGGAAAACACCGAAGATTTCGCCCGCATCCATCGGCAATACCTGTCGCGCCTGCCCGGGGTGGCGCAAATGCAAAGCTCGTTTGCCTTGCGTACCGTGTTCAAGACCACTGCCTTGCCCGTCTGATTGTCATAAAGACCCGGGATAGGTGAACAGAAAAAGGTGGGTCAGGTTGAACCCAAAATGCATCATCACAGGCACCCACAGGCGTCTGGTTGCATAGTATCCCAATCCGCAGGCCAGCCCGAGAATGGAAGCAAAAACCACCAGCGCCGTACCCCCGGCGACATGGGCCAGTCCGAACAGCAGGCTGGCTGCGATCACGCTGCAAGCGGCCCCGAAGCGCGAGGAGATGGCCGATTGCAGATAGCCACGAAAGAAGGCTTCTTCCGTCAGGCAGGTCAGAAACAGGTTGGACAGGGTAAATACCAGCCACCAGGGCGGGACCGAAAATTCCGGCTGCACCGCGCCAAAGGCAAGCCCCAACAGAAACAGCCCCGGCAAGAGCAGCAACCCTGCCAGCAAAGCCGTGCGTTTGATCTGCGTTTTGCCGCGCAGCATCCGGGGCCAGGCCAGAAGAACGGCAAAGAAGACCATCGGTTTGTCCAGGTTCAGATGCAGGGTGAAACTGGCGCTTCCCGCACCTGCCTGTACCTGATCCAGAATTTTCAAATTTTCGAATCCCGGCAGCAGATGGGCACCCATGACCAGGCACCACAGGTTCAACAACAGGTGTCCGGCGACAGCAGGCCATCCTTTCAGATGGGGCAGCAACGAAGCTCCGACCAGACCAAAGGCCACCGCGGCGATCGCCATGGGTGACATCAATCCTGTCGCCGAGGCAATGCTGATGAACAAAGCCAGCAACGAAAAGCCGATGCCTGTCCGCCGGGTCAGCACCATCAATTGCGCTGATATCAGAACAAGCCAGGGCCAGATCGCTGGCATCACGGAAAGAAGGAATGTCACAATCGCCTCGTCTTTGTCATGCGCACCGTGATGCCGCACCAAAACGAGGCAATGCAAGCAGCCATGGCCAAGCGCCGTGCATTGCGTCAATTCAGACGCTTGTATCCCGCGGGCCAGATGTACAAATTCAGGGGAAAGACCGTATACCCGCGCTGGACCTGATTTGTAGGCGTGACAACAGCCGCAGGACTCGTGACCCTCGCATCAATTCATCTGGTGACATCAGACGGTAACACGGGCTCGATATGGTCCGAACCCGAAGACCGAGAAGGAGCTGACCTTGGACAACGAAAACACTGGCGCCCCCAAAGACTGGCTGGAAGCCGAGCTGGAGGACACGCTGGACGAAGATTTCGAGATAGAATTCAGTGAGCCGATGCTGTCGATGGAAGTCCGCAAAATCTATCGGGAACAGCATCCGGACATGTTGGATCGCAAGGTTTACTTCCGCAACCTGCTGCGCCTGCAAGCCGAACTGATCAAGGTTCAGGACTGGGTACAGCATACCGGAGCCAAGGTCTGTATCCTGTTTGAAGGCCGTGACAGTGCCGGTAAAGGGGGCGTGATCAAGCGGATCACCCAGCGTCTGAACCCGCGCGTCGCGCGCGTGGTGGCATTGCCGGCACCCAGCCGCCGAGAGCAAAGCCAGTGGTATTTCCAGCGCTACGTACCGCATCTGCCGGCGGCGGGTGAAATCGTTCTGTTCGACCGCTCCTGGTACAACCGGGCCGGCGTCGAGCGAGTGATGGGTTTTGCGTCCGAGGACCAGGTTGAACAATTCTTTCAGGACGTTCCGGAATTCGAACGGATGCTGGTGCGGTCAGGGATCATTCTGCTGAAGTACTGGTTCTCGATCACGGATGAGGAACAGCAGTTGCGATTCCTCATGCGTATTCACGATCCGATGAAGCAATGGAAGCTGTCACCGATGGATCTGGAATCCCGCATCCGCTGGGAATCCTACACAAAGGCCAAAGAGGATATGCTTTTCCGAACCAATATTCCCGAGGCCCCGTGGTACATCGTCGAAGGCAATGACAAAAAACGCGAAAGGCTGAACTGTATCGAGCATCTTTTGACAAAAATCCCTTACGAGGACGTGCCTCAGGAAAAGGTCAATCTGCCCGATCGCAAGTACAACCCGGAATACGAACGCCGCGTTTTGCCGGATGAACTTTATGTACCAAAGATCTACTGAAGCAAAATCAGGCTCTGAGCCGGAATATGCGAGGCCGACACGGCCGGCCTCGCACAGGGTCAACTGATCAGGCTGCATCCATCATGCAGTCAAAGTGGAAGAAGTTGACCATTGTGATGTCACAGTCATCGACGTCGGCTGTTTCGGTACCCGCAGGCTCGGATTCCGTTTCCGGCGTGACGTCGACGGTCGGCATCATGTCGATATCATCGGTGTCCGCCACGTCCGTGTCGCCGTTCATATCGTCACCCCAGTTGAACTCGTCAAACTGCGCTTGCAGGTTTTCGAGGAAACTGGCGATTTCATCCAGGAAGGCCTGAACGTCAAAGCAGAACGTCTCGGCCTCACCGCCGTCAACCACGTCCACGTCCGGCGTTTCGGGCTCCGGTTCCTCGGTCTCGGTGACGTCGGTATCGGGTGTTTCGGGCTCCGGTTCTTCGGTTTCGGTGACGTCGGTGTCAGGTGTTTCGGGTTCCGGCTCTTCGGTCTCGGTGACGTCGGTGTCGGGTGTTTCGGGCTCCGGTTCCTCGGTCTCGGTGACGTCGGTGTCGGGTGTTTCGGGCTCCGGTTCGTCGGTCTCGGTGACGTCGGTGTCGGGTGTTTCGGGCTCCGGTTCCTCGGTCTCGGTGACGTCGGTGTCAGGTGTTTCGGGTTCCGGCTCTTCTGTCTCGGTGACGTCGGTGTCAGGTGTTTCAGGTTCCGGCTCTTCCGGAACGGCAACTTCGTCCGGCGTGGTTGGCGGAACGGGCGGTGTGTTCGTATTGCCGTTGTCCAGCATGACTGCCGCGTCGGTTGCGGCAAAGTTCTGGGTGACCATCACCGCATCAAAACCCTGCATATCGCCGGTTTCGATACCGATCCCGATATATTTGAAATCCGGGTTCAGAATATTGGCGCGGTGGCCCGGGCTGTTCATCAGGTTCTGGTGCAACTGAGCCACGTCATCGCTGATGCCGGGCTGCCCGCGTTCGGACTGCCATGCGATGTTTTCGCCGGTTCGCCAGTTGCCCTCAAGATCGAACCCGGCGTTTTGCATCCGCTGGGTCGCACTGGAACCGCCCGAACCGGTGTGGCTGAACGTGTCTGTGTCCAGCATCCAGGTGCTGTGATCTTCGGATGAATCGTTCAGCTGCGTCTCAAGCTGAAGCGGGTTGAGCCCGCGGGATGTGCGTTCCTGGTTGATCAGCTCCAGCATCTCGCGTTCGAATGTACTTGCAGTCGACATTTTTGCCTCCGTTTGTGTTTGTGTCCTTCCGGACGGGCTCACTTAGAGGTCGGGATATCGATGGTGGTAGGGGGTGGTTTACTTCAGGCGAGTTTTGGCGGCGCGATGCTACCGGTGCGGGATTCGCTGCGCTGCAAAATGCCGGGCAAAATGTTGCTGGTGAGGAAATGGCGGCTTGCCGCACAGCCGGTACCACGAGTCGGCGGATTGAAACCGATCCCCGAAACGACAAACCCCCGGGCGATGCCTCGGGGGTCGTCAAATAGTGTCATCCAAAGCTGGACGAGACCAAAGGTCTTAGAGCAAACCTTCGCGCTGTGCTTTCTTACGTGCCAGTTTACGGGCACGACGGATCGCTTCAGCCTTCTCGCGCGCTTTTTTCTCGGACGGTTTCTCGAAATGTTGCTTAAGCTTCATTTCACGGAACACGCCTTCGCGCTGCAGCTTTTTCTTCAGGGCACGAAGCGCCTGATCGACGTTGTTGTCGCGAACACTAACCTGCATGTGGTTGTCACCACCTTTCTAGATAGAGTTGCAAGGAAATTGCAGGAGTTGGCCGTATAGCAAAGCCGCTCTAACTTGTCTAGTACTGGGCCCGACAACCGGAGAACCGCCATGACGACCACATATGAAGATGCAAAACAGCGGCTTTTGGATGCGATGCTGATCCATGTTCCCTTCGATGGGTGGTCGGAATCCAGTTTCCGCGCCTCCATTTCCGACTGTGGTCTGGATGACGGTCTGGCACGCGCGATTTGTCCGCGCGGCGCGGTGGATCTGGCGCTGGCCTACCACGCGCGCGGGGATCAGGCGATGCTGGACCGCATCAGGTCCGAGGACCTGAGCGAACTGAAATTCCGCGACAGGATTGCAGCTGCGGTTCGGTTCCGGTTGCAGGCCGTCGAGGACAAAGAACTGGTGCGCCGGGGCATGACGCTGTTTTCCCTGCCAACCCATGCGGCCGACGGTGCCAAGGCGGTTTGGCAGACCTGCGATCTGATCTGGGATGCGCTGGGCGACAGCTCGGATGATGTGAACTGGTACACGAAGCGGGCCACTTTGTCGGGTGTCTATTCCTCGACCCTGCTGTTTTGGCTGGGCGATGACAGCCCGGATCATCAGAACACGTGGGAGTTTCTGGATCGCCGGATCGCAAATGTCATGGAGTTTGAAAAGCTCAAGGCGCAGTTGCGCGACAACCCGGTGTTGAAACCGTTCCTGGCGGTTCCGAACTGGCTGGCGGGTCAGGTGAAGGCTCCGGTAAAAATGCGGGCCGATCTTCCGGGAATGCTGAACCCCCGAAAGTAGCGCGTCTTGGTGCTGGGCCTTGGCCCTGATGCCTGCTAGGCATTGGGCAAAGGAGGTGCCTATGACCCAGATGATGCGCGCTGTTGAGATCACCGAACCGGGTGGTCCCGATGTTTTGCAACTGACCGAGCGACCGATTCCCGAACCGGGTGCGGGGCAGGTCGTTCTGAAAGTGGCCTATGCCGGTGTGAACCGTCCGGATGCGTTGCAGCGCGCGGGCGCTTACGATCCGCCGCCCGGCGCCAGCGACTTGCCGGGGCTTGAGGCTTCGGGCGAAGTGGTCTCGATCGGGGCCGGGGTCGAAGGACTGTCCGTCGGGGATCAGGTCTGCGCGTTGCTGCCGGGCGGCGGCTATGCCGAATATGTCGCCACCCCTGCTGCCCATTGCCTGCCGGTTCCTGCCGGCATGGGAATGAAAGAGGCGGCCTGCCTGCCCGAGACCTTTTTCACCGTCTGGTCCAACGTGTTTACGCGGGGCGGGCTGAAGGCCGGTGAACGATTTCTGGTCCATGGCGGCTCGAGCGGGATTGGCACGACGGCCATCCAGTTGGCCAATGCCTTTGGCGCCCGCGTTTTTGCCACCGCAGGGTCGGATGAAAAATGTCAGGCTTGCGTCAAGCTGGGTGCGGAAAGGGCGATCAACTACCGCGATGAGGATTTTGTGGCCGTCATGCGGGCCGAAGGTGGGGCAAACTTGATCCTCGACATGGTCGGAGGCGACTATATCCAGCGCAACGTCAAAGCTCTGGCCGAGGATGGGCGGCTGGTCCAGATCGCGTTTCTGCAAGGCCCGGTGGTCGAGCTGAACTTTGCGCTGATGATGGTCAAGCGCCTGACCCTGACCGGCAGCACCCTGCGCCCGCAAAGCGATCTGGCCAAGGCCCGGATTGCGCAGGACCTGCGCGAAGCTGTCTGGCCTCTGCTTGAGGCTGGCAAGGTTGCGCCTGTCATGGACAGCGAATATGATCTGGCCGAGGCTGCGGCCGCCCATGCACGCATGGAAAGCTCGGGCCATATTGGCAAGATCGTCCTGAACGTGGCAGGCTGAACTCTGCGCGCGCGGGGCAGACCCGCGCGTTCACGCAACCGCGCGGCGGTACAGGTGCCATGTGGCATGGCCCAGAACCGGCATCACTATGATCAGGCCCAACAGCATCGGCAGGGCACCCACAAACAGAAGGGCCGCCACGATGAACCCCCAGGTCAAGATGACGCCGGGGTTGTGACGCAACACGCGAAACGACGTCACGACCGCCACCGGCAATCCGACTTGCCGGTCCAGAAGCAACGGAAAGCTGACGACGCTGATCGCCAGAGCGCAAAGAGCGAACACGAACCCAACGGCGAGTCCGACAACCATCATGGTCCAGCCTGCAACCGTAGTGACGACCTGCTTGGCAAAAGTGCCAAGTGACGCGGGGGCTTCTGGCCCCATTGTATGCGTGTAAATGCTCTGCGCCACCATCAGCCAGATCAGCAGAAGCATCACCAGATAGAAGCCCAAAACCAGAATTGCGCCGAAAGCCGGAGAGCGGAATACACCGAACGCATCCAGCCAATGCACCGTGCTGCCTTGTTCTCGTTTGCGGCTGATCTCATACAGCCCCACAGCTGCGACTGGACCGATCAAGGCAAAACCGGCGATCAGAGGCGCCAGAAGTGGCACCATGTTGACGTTCAGGGCAAAGCCGAACATCAAAAGTCCCGCGATCGGGTAGATCAGCACAATGAATATGGCATCCGCCCGTGTTTCGACAAAGTCGTGATACCCCGCCTTCAGACAGGCGCGCAGATCTTGCATCGTCAATGTCTGCACCATCGGCAAATGCTTGGTATCTGCGCTTCCGAGTTTTGAAACGCTATCCGAGACATGATCACTGGCCGCCCCCAGATTCTGGGCTGCCCAACTGATCGGATTTCCGATTGTTTTAGCCATTTTCATCCCCTTTCCTAGCGAGATTTGCGCCGCGGAATGGATCCGGCATAAAGTTGTCCGTGGCCGGACCAGCCGACAACGCCTGATCGCAGTATAGCACAGTTTGGCGGAATCCTGATCAACACTCTGATATCGGACGATTGCTCCGCATCGCAGTCATGTTAGCTTGATGTCAGGCAAGAGGAGGTCAGGATGCAGACAACAGCGAAAACGGTGGTATTGCACGAATTCGGCGGGCCCGAGGTTCTGCGGATCGAAGACAGGCCATTGGGCGACCCCGGACCGGGTGAAATACGTATCCGTCATCATGCCTGCGGTCTTAATTTCATCGATGTTTATCAACGCACTGGATTGTATCCCCTGGAACTCCCCCATGCGTTGGGGATGGAAGCGGCGGGTGTCGTCGAGGCCGTTGGGGAAGGGGTAACGCACCTGCAACCCGGTCAGCGGGCCGCGTATGCGGCAGCCCCACCCGGCGCGTATTGCGAGGCCCGCGTAATGCCTGCGGCACAGGTGTGCCCTTTGCCGGATGGCATCTCTTTCGACGCTGCTGCGGCAATGATGTTGAAGGGTTTGACAGTTGAATACCTGTTTCACCGAACCACTCCGCTGAAACGCGGGGATACGGTGCTGTTCCACGCAGCGGCGGGTGGGGTCGGACTGATCGCCTGCCAATGGGCGAAGTCAGAAGGGATTACTCTGATTGGCACGGCGGGAACCGACGAGAAATGCAGCCTCGCCCGGTTCAACGGGGCCGCGCATTGCATCAACTACCGCTCTGAGAATTTCGCCGAACGGGTGGCCGAGATCACCAAAGGCAAGGGTGTGGATGTGGTTATGGATTCCGTGGGGGCGGACACGTTCGAAGGATCGTTGAACTGCCTGAAACCCTTGGGAATGATGATTTCCTTCGGCAACGCCTCGGGGCCGGTGCCGCCATTCGATATTGGTGTTCTGGGCCAGAAAGGATCGCTCAAGATCACCCGCCCCACTTTGTTCACCCATATTGCGGACCACTCCGTCTGTCAGGCAATGGCGCGCCGCTTGTTCGGCAAGGTCGAGGGCAGAGAAGTCAAGATCCACATCGATCAGCGCTTTGCACTTGACCAGATCGCCGATGCACATCGCGCGTTAGAAGCGCGGCAGACGACCGGCAGCACAATTCTGGACCTTTGAACTGAGACCCGGCTTGAAAAGCCGGGTCCAATAAGCAGGTCAGAACCGGTAAGAGACACGAACCTGCAATGTGGTTGCGTCGACATCCACATTGTTTCCGTTGAAGTTATCGAATTCGTGGTACAGCAACTCTCCACCGACGCTCACGTTCGGTGCTACGATCTGTTCATAGCCTGCGCCGATGAACCACCCGTCATCACTGCCCAAGGTGTCGGTGCTCGCTTCGGCGTAGCCTGCCGTGCCGTACAGCAGACCTTGCGGGTTTACCTTGTAGCCGGCGCGCGCTTTCAGCCGCCAGACATCTTCGACAGTTGCGGCGCCGGACAGACCCACGTCAGTCCAGTCATAGTCAAATCCGCCGCCAACGACCCAGTCGCCCAGATCATAATCATAGCCCAGGATGATACCACCGATCACGCCATCGCCATCGACACCCGACAGGCTGGTGTCTACATCGGCATAACCCAGTTGCAGACCGCCATAAAACCCGGTCCAGTTGCCCGAGGATTGTGCCATTGCCGATCCCGCGACCACGGTTGCGACAGTAGTGATGAGAGCCAATTTCAAAGTCATCTCATTTCCTTTCGATTGTCACTCTGCTCCAGTGAAATTCGGTTCACTTATGCAGACAGTTACGATCCGCGAACGTCATCGGATCAGTGATACCTACGAACCCCTGCCCGAATTCTGCCTCTGAAACGTGAAAAGACACGCCGGGGACCTTTGAAGTCGGGCACTTCTGATACTGATGAGATAGGTAGAGATGAGAGGTCTTCAAACGATATACGGCGGCGGAACATTCCGCCGCCGACACATCTGAAGATTTAGGCGGATTATTGCTTTTGCAATTCAGCAGGGGTCTTGTCCGCGATGTTTTCCCAGTTTGCGCTTGCGCTTTCGATAAAGCCCGGGATGTCGCCTTCCCAGCGTTCCTGGATGTCTTCCGACAAGTTCAGGTACAGTTTGTTGTCGACGATTTTCCAGTGGTTCGGGTCACCGTCGAATTTGAAGCCCATGGCTGTACCAAAAGCACAATAGCCGCCATAGGCAGGCAGGTAAGCTTCCGGGTTGGCTTCGAAGGCGGCTTTGTTCTCCTCGGACGAGAAACGGTACAGCGCATCGTCGTGCAGCGTGGTGATGCGGTAGTCACCCTTGGTCGCTTCACCGACGGTGAAATAGGCAACCGGGTCATAACCCTGCATGGCCAGACCGGTCGAGCTTGCGTTGATGTCCACTCCAGCGGCCAGAGCGGATGTTGCCAGTGCAACGGACAGAGCGACGCCACCGATCAGAGATTTAACCTTGTTCATTGTTCCACCTTTCGTGAAAGGAGCCTCGTCTGTGTGCCGATCGAAGGCTCCGGATTGTTGTCCTGTGTGGCCCGTAATTGACCGTCACGACAGCGATCTGGGAAGCAGACGGATCACGTTCAAAACAATGAATCGTGATTGTGCGTCAGAGAGGAACGTCTGTTCAAAAATGCAGGCCTGACATTACGCGTCCGGTTCAAAATCCAGAACAAACGCGATGACTTTGCACGCCGCCATTTCACAAGGCCTCAGCAGCGTGCCGCTGATGCGTGTCTGATACAGGTTCATGCTGATATAGTCGGTGCCGCCCAGTTCGTGCGCAACCAGCTTGTGGGATTTCCCCTTTGCCAAATGTTGGCGCACGACGACATAGCGCCGATCCCCCGATGTACCGGTAAAACTGCCTTCGGGCAGTGCGAAAAACGCGGAAACGAAAGCGTCCGGCGGTGTCACGACTTTCCGATTTTCGGTTCAGTTCCTGCCTTGATCCGTGCGACATTGGTGCTGTGACGCCAGTAGATCATAAGGGTCAGGATAATCCCAAGGATAAAGGAGTGTCCGTTTGTCAGAACCAGTACCCAGGTCGTTGAAAGCGCGGCCGCAGCCAGCGCGCCGACCGAAGATATCCGCCAGATCGCCGCCGCCACCAGCCAGCTGAGACAGCACGCAACTCCGACGCGCCAGTCCAGCGCCAGCCAGAGGCCCAGAAAGGTGGCCACGCCTTTTCCGCCCTTGAAACCCAGCCAGATGGGAAAGCAATGACCCAGAAAGGCAAAAAGGGCTGCGATCTGCGCGGCGTCTTCTCCGGCATAAGCACGGGCAATCAGAACCGCGACCGCGCCCTTGGCCGCGTCGAACAGCAAGGTCAGCGCCGCGGCGGCTTTGTTGCCGGTGCGCAGGACGTTGGTCGCGCCGATATTTCCGGATCCGATTTCGCGCAGATTTCCCAGCCCCATGACCTTTGCAAGCAGCAGGCCGAAGGGAATGGAGCCCAAGAGATATCCAACCACCGCCCACTGGAGCAGTTCGCTAGTCGAGTTGTCGATCGGGGGCATCAGGAACTCCGGAACACTTCTTTACCTGCAACATAGGTCGAAATGACCTTACCTTGCATCCGCTGGCCGTCAAATGGCGTGTTCTGAGATTTGGATTTTAAGGCAAAGCGATCAAGCACAAAAGGCACATCCGGGTCGAACAGAACCAGATCCGCCGGGGCGCCTTCCGACAATCGGCCGCTTTCCAGACCAAGCCGTTTGGCCGGGTTCAATGCCATCGCCCGGAACAGGGTCGGCAGGTCCAACTGGTCGGCATGATACAGGCGCAATGCCGCCGGCAAGAGCGTTTCCAGCGCCACCGCGCCCGAGGCGGCCTCTTCGAACGGCAGGCGTTTGCTTTCTTCGTCCTGCGGCGTGTGCATCGAACTGATCGTGTCGATCAGGCCGGTGCGCACCGCCTCGATCACCGCCTGCCGGTCATCCTCGGACCGCAGCGGAGGCTTGACCTTGAAGAAGGTGCGATAGTCGGCCACGTCCAGCTCGTTCAGCGTCAGGTGATGGATCGAGGTGCCGGCGGTTATATCCAGCCCGTTACGCTTGGCCCGTTCCAGCGCGGGCAGGGCGCGGGCGGTGGTGATCTGGTCGGCGTGATAGGCCGCGCCCGTCATTTCCAACAGCGCGATGTCACGGTCCAGTCCCATGCGCTCGGCCATGGGCGAGACCGCAGGCAACCCGCGCAGGGCGGCGAATTTGCCGCTGGTGGCCGCGGCGCCATGGCTCAGGCCCGGATCCTGTGGGTGGGCAATCACCAGCGCTCCGCAGGATTTTGCATAGGTCAGGGCGCGGGAAAACACCTTGGTATTGGTGATGACGTGATCGCAATCGGTAAAGGCCACGGCGCCTGCGTCCTGCAAAAACCCGATTTCCGTCATCTCTCGCCCGTCGCGCCCTTTGGTCAGCGCGGCCATCGGCAGAACATTGACCGGCGCATCCGCCTGAGCACGCCGGGTCGCGAATTCCAGCGTTTCCGGCGTATCGACCGCGGGCAGTGTATCCGGGCGGGTGACAATGGTGGTGACACCACCGGCTGCGGCAGCGAGGCCTGCGGATTTGTAGCTTTCCTTGTGCCGTTCGCCCGGCTCACACACCTTGACGCCGATATCGACGATGCCGGGGGCGAGGCACTTGCCGCCGCAGTCGATGACCTGGGCGTCAGCGACGGGCACGTCCCCGTTGCCCTTGCCCTGAATGAGGCCGTCGGCAATGTGCAGCCAGCCGGGACTGTCCGTGCCGCTATCAGGGTCGATCAGGCGGGCATTGGTGAAGATCAAGGTGGTCATGGAATGGCCCTTTCAATCGCGGCTTTGGTGGCGGCCGGGTCTGACTGGTACTTGATCAGATGCTTGTCGCCGGTTTTGGTGACAACCTGGACGAAGCTGCCCATGATATTCACGGCGGTGATCTGGTTCAGCGGCATGCTGCGTCCGCCGGGACCGGTCAGTGCGGTGTCTGACAATTGCCAATTGGCGACCATCTCTTCCGAGGCCAGATACCAAGCGCGTATGCCAATGGCGGCAAGGCCAGCAGGCGCTCCGGTCCAGACGTAAGGATTGCCGATCAGCCACAAAACGATCATCGCACCGGCCATAGCAACAGCAGCCAGCCATGCATTTGTGCGGATATAGGCCCCTTTGTCCGGGGTGAAGATCACAGGATCAGCCATAAGATGCCTCCGATGACCAAAAGCGCGACCAGTGCCAGAATGGCCGATCCTACGCGGCGGGGGGTGTCACCCGCTGTGACGGTTTGCGGGGCGGAAAAGGGTTTGGCGCTTTCGGTTTCGATGATCCCCCCGGTCCAGTTCGTGGCTTCTTCCGTGAACAGGCCGATCAGGCGCAGGCGCGGATCGGGGTTCAGCGTCGCCGGGTGTCCGTTGAAAGCCGCGCTGCGAAGGACCATGACCCAACCGTCGACAGAGGCCAGAGCGTTCCGGTCCAACTGATCCGCAGACACGCCGCAGCCCTCGGTCAGATAGCCGTATAGCCCGAGATCTTCGAGGTCGGAGACCGGGAAAATATCGATATGGCTGGAATCCAGCCCGTCGACCCCAAGCACCTGATCGGCGGCACCCGGTTCGCGCAGGAACTTCGCCTCTTCCGGGCGCATGTCCAGCGTGAACAGGCGCAAGACGCCGCGTTCGTGGGGGGCGACGATCAGATCGCTCATGCGGCCTCGCGCAGGTTGCGGGCCAACAGATCCATCGCCGCCATGCGGACGGCGACACCCATTTCCACCTGTTCCTGAATGACGGATCGGTTGATATCATCGGCCAGCGTACCGTCGATCTCGACCCCGCGGTTCATCGGGCCGGGATGCATCACGATCGCGTCTGGCTTGGCCTGCGCCAGCTTCGCGGCGTCCAGGCCGTAGCGGTGGTAGTATTCGCGTTCCGAAGGGATGAACCCGCCATCCATCCGTTCTTTCTGAAGGCGCAGCATCATGACGACGTCAACATCCTTCAGGCCCTCGTTCATGTCGTCATAGATCTCGGCCCCGAACTCGGCGAACTGGCTGGGCACCAGCGTCGGCGGGCCAATCAAGCGGATGCGGTTTTCCATCTTGCCCAGCAGGATCAGGTTCGAGCGGGCCACGCGGGAATGGGCCACGTCCCCGCAGATCGCGATGTTCAGCCGGTGCAGGCGACCCTTGGCGCGACGGATGGTCAGGGCGTCCAGCAGGGCTTGCGTGGGGTGTTCATGTTTGCCGTCACCGGCGTTCAGAACGGCGCAATTGACCTTCTGCGCCAGCAGATCGACCGCGCCGGAATGCGGGTGCCGCACCACCAGAAGATCCGGGTGCATCGCGTTCAGCGTCATCGCGGTGTCGATCAGGGTTTCGCCCTTTTTGATCGAGCTGGCCTGCATCGCCATGTTCATCACATCCGCACCCAGACGCTTGCCCGCCAGTTCGAAACTGGCCTGTGTGCGGGTCGAGTTTTCAAAGAACATGTTGATCTGGGTCAGCCCCGACAGAACGTCGGAATGCTTGGTCGACTGGCGGTTCATGTCGACATAGGTCTCGGCCAGATTCAGAATGTCGGTGATATCGGATTGCGACAGATGCTCGATGCCAAGAAGGTGACGATGGGCGAAACGCATGGGCGGGCTCCTGTCTGACAATCGCGCCGCTTATAGGAAGCCGGGCGGCGCAAGGCAACCTAAGGTTCCGTACCCTCAGGCAGTTTTTCGCAGCCGCCGTCGGGCAGGCATTGCTCGCCCGGCTTGCACCACTTGCCATAACCACAGTCGATGGCCTTGATCGGTACGCAGCCTTGATGCGCCGAGCATTTGAAACCGGGGCGGCATTGTGATCCGGTTTCCTCGCACAGGAACCACCCCGGACGAGAGCAACCCCCGCCGGGCAGGCAGGCCGAACCGCGTGTGCAGGTTCTGCCATCAGCGCATGTGGTCGGTGGCGTCGTATCCAGTTCGGGTGCGCTTCGTTCACACTCGCCACGGCCATTGCAGAAACTGTCGCCGGGACAATCCAGCCGTGATGCGCATTTGTTCAGGCCAGCGGGCGCACATCTGAGTCCACCGGCAACGCAGCGTTCGAACGGACCGCAACTGCGCCCGCCGCCGCAATAGGTGCCGCCCAGTGGAATGCAATGGCCATCAAAACTGCATCTTTGCCCGCCCGAACAACATGTGCTGCCACATTTGAACTGACCCGCACGGCACTGCCCGTGTTTGTCATGAAACGTGGCCAATGCCGGATCATCGGTGACAACCAGCACTAATCCAATGATGAGGAATCGCAGAAATCTGAGCATCGCATGCCGATGGTCGGCGCGACAGAGCGACCGATCAAGCCCTATTCGCTTTCCCTCAGCCCTCAGGCGGGTAAGTTATCCCTATGGAATCGGGCTTGGACTATTATTCTGCGCGGGCGCTGCTGGAATGGCAGATAGAACTGGGTGTGTCCGAGGCAATCGGTGATGCGCCGGTTGACCGGTACGCGTTGCCCGACACCTCAGCCAAACCCAGGAAACCGGAAACGCCCCCCGCCGCCCCGGCAAAGCCAAGGGATGTGGACCCGGTAGAAATCGCTGGATCCGCAGCACGGGGCGCGGGATCGCTGGATCAGCTGCGCGCAGCGATGGACGCGTTCGAACATTGCGAGCTCAAGCGCGGTGCGCGGCAATTGGTCTTTGCCGACGGGACCCCCGGCGCGCGCGTGATGATCATCGGCGAGGCGCCGGGTCGCGATGAGGACCGCGAGGGCAAACCCTTTGTCGGCCGTGCGGGTCAGTTGCTGGACCGGATGCTGGCGGCAATTGATCTGGATCGTCGCGAAAACGTCTATATCACCAATGTGCTGCCATGGCGGCCCCCGCAGAACCGCGACCCCAAACCCGAAGAGATCGGGATGATGAAGCCGTTTCTGGAACGCCACGTGGCCCTGGCCAGACCCGAGGTTCTGGTTGTGATGGGGAATATCAGCTGTCAGGCGGTGCTGGGCAAACGCGGCATCACCCGCCTGCGCGGCAAATGGGATCAGGCAATGGATCTGCCGGTGATTCCGATGTTCCACCCGGCTTATCTGCTACGACAACCGCAGATGAAACGGCAGGCCTGGGCGGATCTGCTGGAACTGAAAGCGCGGCTGCGAGGTGCAACATGAAGGTTCTGGCATTCTCTGATCTGCACATGGCGCGCAACCGGGCAGCCGATCTTGTTTCCGCCAGCGCCGAGGCTGATCTTGTCATCGGTGCCGGTGATTATTGCAATTCGCGTCAGGGGCTGGACGAGGCGATGCAGATGCTGTCCGGCATTTCGACGCCGCTGGTCCTGATCCCTGGGAACGCGGAAAGTGCAGAAGAGCTGGGCAATGCGGCCCCGAACGGTGTCCATGTCCTGCATGGGTCTGGCATGACCATAGACGGCTTGCGCTTGTTTGGTCTTGGCTATGGCGTACCACCGACCCCGTTCGGAGACTGGTCCTGTGACCTGACAGAAGGTGAGGCGACCGAGATGCTCGACCGGTGTGAAACGGCGGATGTCCTGATCGTTCATTCTCCGCCCAAAGGGTATGGGGATCAGACATCGCAAGGCCTTTCGGTCGGATCGACTGCCATACGGGATGCGGTGGAACGCCTTCAGCCGGGATTTGCGTTCTTCGGTCATGTGCATGAAAGCTGGGGCTATCGCGGTTCCCTGGGGCGAACGCATTTGGCCAATCTGGGCCCGATGCCAAGTTGGTTCGAGGTGGATGCGTGATCGAATTCCAGACCTTGCTGGTCTTTGTTCCAGCGGCACTGGCACTGAACCTGACGCCCGGTGCTGATATGATGTTCTGCTTTGGCCAAGGGCTGCGATCCGGGGCGTGGCCTTCGGTATCGGCAAGCGCCGGCGTGTCCGTGGGTTCGATGATTCACGTGCTGCTGGCAGGGCTTGGACTGGGCGCTGCGGTGTCGGCGCTGCCCTGGCTTTTTGAAGTGATCCGCTGGATGGGTGCCGCTTACCTGATGTATCTGGCTTGGGGTGCGGTCCGGCATGGCGCTTCGACGGGGGATACGCCTGTGCGGTCGACGCGCATGGCCTTTCGGGATGGGATGTTGGTCAACCTGACCAATCCCAAGGTCATTCTGTTCGTGCTGGCGTTCATACCGCAATTCGTCGACCCGACGGCGGGATCGGTTCTGGTGCAGTTCCTGATCTTCGGGCTGATCATCGCGTTTGGCGGGTTCTTGGTGAACGGGCTGGTCGGGGTTTTTGCCGGCGGGGCAGGCAAGGTGCTAATCGGCAACCCGCGCGCCGCGCGTATTATTGGTTGGATCACGGGGGGTATTTTTTCCGCCCTTGCGATCCGGCTTGTCATGATGGAAAGGGCCTGACGCAAGATGTCGCGCATTGACGAAACCAAGGAGTTCATCCCCGTCAGAATTGCCGTTCTGACCGTTTCGGACACCCGATCGATGGACGAAGATCGCTCGGGGCAGACATTGGTGGACCGGATCGAAAAAGCGGGCCATGTGGTTGCGGACCGCCAGATCATCCGGGATGAGCGCGACCAGATCGCCGATCAGTTGCGGGCATGGGTGGCTGATGAGCAGATCGATGTCGTGATCTCGACCGGTGGAACGGGTCTGACCGGGCGGGACGTGACGGTCGAAGCGCATCGGGACGTGTACGAAAAAGAGATCGACGCATTCGGTACTGTCTTTACCGTCATTTCGATGGAGAAAATCGGCACTTCGGCGGTGCAGTCCCGCGCAACCGGGGGGGTTGCGGGGGGAACATACCTTTTTGCATTGCCCGGCAGCCCGGGGGCCTGCAAGGATGCGTGGGATGGGATTTTGGAAAAACAGTTCGATTACCGGCATCGCCCCTGCAATTTTGTGGAAATAATGCCCAGATTGGACGAACATCTGCGACGGAAGTAGACTGGTCGTACGTTCAATTCCGTATAACCGCTTTGTGGCTTGGCATAATTCGTGATCCGGCTACATGTTGTGGACGGCAGCTTGGTGCAACCGGGGTAACTGTTTGATGCGATTTCTACGGCAGAGTCTTGTCGGTATCTTTCTGGCGTTCCTGACGCTTGCTCTGCTGTTTGTTGCCGCGCAGATCATCATGGGTGCCGTTCAGGACGTCCTGACGCGTGAGGACCAGGCGCCCGCGGCCCGCGAACGGGTCTTCGCGGTTGCCGTACGTCAGGCCGAGGCGGAAACCGTAATCCCATATCTCGAAGCATTCGGAGAGGTCCAGAGCCGGCGCAGGCTGGAATTGCGCGCGGCACTGGGTGGCCGCGTTGTCGCCCTGGCAGAGGATTTCGTGGATGGCGGAACGGTAACTGCCGGGGAAGTTCTGGTTGAACTGGATCCGGCGGATGCCCAATCCGCGCTGGATCGGGCCAAGTCCGATCTTTTGGACGCACAATTTGAAGAACGTGATGCCGAACGGTCTTTGCTGCTGGCGCAGGACGAATTGAAATCGGCCGAGGCGCAAGCCGAACTGCGGGAACGGGCGCTGCAACGGCAACGCGATCTGGAGTCCCGAGGGGTAGGCGCGGCTGCCAGCGTGGAAGAGGCGGAACTGGCGGCTGCTTCGGCACAACAGGCCGTGCTGGCGCGTCGTATCGCGCTTGCACAGGCTGAATCTCGCGTCGATCAGGCAACGACGTTGTTGGCGCGCGCGGTGATTGCCTTGGAGGCAGCGGAACGCGATCTTGACGATATGACCATTCGGGCCGGATTCAGCGGTACGCTGACCGATGTGACGCTTGTGGAAGGGCGGTTGGTGTCGGCGAATGAAAAACTGGCTGAACTGGTTGATCCAAACGCTCTTGAAGTGGCGTTCCGGGTGTCGACGGCACAATATGTACGTCTGTTGGACGAGAATGACAGGCTGATCAACGCACCGGTCACGGTTTCGCTTGAGGTGACGGGCACCGATCTGACCGCGACTGGTCATATCAGCCGCGACAGCGGTTCTGCGGGCGAGGGTCAGACCGGACGTTTGATCTATGCGCGTCTGCAAGAGGCGTCCGGTTTCAAGCCCGAAGATTTCGTCACCGTCTCGGTTCAGGAACAACCGCTTGCCAATGTGTTCCGCTTGCCGTCTTCGGCATTGGATGCATCGGGAACGGTTCTGGTGCTGGGTGCGGATGACCGCCTGGAAAGTTTGCCGGTGCAGCTTGTCCGCAGACAGGGTGACGAGGTTTTGCTGCGGGGCGAAGGGTTGGAAGGGCGCGAGGTTGTGATCGGACGCACGCCGTTGCTTGGATCTGGCGTGCGGGTGCGCCCCTTGCGGCTTGAGGCCGGGGCAGACCCGGGCATGGTCGAACTGTCAGATGCGAAACGCGCTGAACTCGTGGCCCGGGTCGAGGCCAGCGAATTCATGCCTCAGGATGAGAAAACTCAGGTTCTCGGTCAGTTGCGCGAAGCGCGCGTCCCTTCATCTCTGGTGCGGCGCATTGAAACCAAGGCCGGGGGCTGAGCGTCATGATGCGCGAGATACCTGGCGCAGCGGGTGGCCTTCTCAGCTATTTCACACGGCACCGGACGGTGGCCAATTTGCTGTTGCTGGTGATGCTGGTTCTGGGTGCGGCAGCTATCCCGAACATGCGGGCGCAGTTCTTTCCGGATGTCATTCTGGAACGCGTTGATGTGACCGTCTCGTGGGAAGGTGCAGGCCCCGAGGACATGGATGCCGGTATCGTGCAGTTGTTGGAACCTGCGCTGCTGGCCGTTGAAGGGGTAACCAGTACCGAGGCCAGTTCCCACCCAGGTTGGACCCGCGTCAGACTGGAGTTTGAACCGAACTGGGACATGTCCCGCGCGGTCGAAGACGTCCGGACCGCGATAGACGGTGTGACGGATCTGCCCGAAGGCTCGGAAGAACCTGAAATTCGACGCGGCGCTTGGCGGGATCGGGTAACGGATGTCGTTATCAGTGGTCCCACCGACACCAATCAACTGGCGAAGCTGACGGATGAGTTCATCAACCGTTTGTTTTCGGCAGGGGTTACGCGAACCGAAATCAGGGGCATTGCCGCGCCTCAGATCATTGTCGAGATCACAACGGCGCAATTGATCGCCAATGACATCACCATGGAAGAGATCGCGTCCGCGATTGCGGCCGAGGTCAGCACCGATCCCGCTGGTGAGGTTGAGGGCGCAGGTGCGCGTATCCGGGCCGGAACCGAAAAGAGGACCCCGGAGCAGATCGAAGACATCGCGCTGCGGACCTTTGCCAACGGGTCGAAGCTGAAGGTCGGTGATATTGCCAGGATTCGGGTCGAAGGTGTCACACGGTATCGCAGTTATTTCGTCGGCGACGATCCGGCCATGTCCATCCGGGTTGATCGGTCAAATCTGGGCGATGCGATAGACATCCAGCACACGGTCGAAGATGTTGCCCGTGAAATGCAGGCCAGCTTGCCCGAAGGTGTGAAGATTGAGCTGATCCGCACCCGCGCCCAGGCCATAACCGACCGATTGAACATCCTGGTCAACAACGGGTTGATGGGTCTTGGCCTTGTCGTCTGCCTGCTGTTCTTGTTCCTCAACGCGCGCATCGCCTTCTGGGTTGCGGCGGGTATCCCCGTGGCGATGTCGGCCGCAATCGCATTGATGTATCTGGGGGGCTTGTCGCTGAACATGGTCTCGCTGTTCGGCCTGATCATCACGCTGGGCATCGTGGTTGATGACGCCATCGTGGTGGGGGAACACGCGGATTTCCGCGCCCGGCGTTTGGGTGAGCCGCCTGTTGTGGCTGCGGAACGTGCGGCGCGGCGGATGGCCATGCCGGTGCTGGCTGCGACTGTCACGACGGTAATCGCGTTTTTCGGTCTGACCCTGGTGGGCGGACGATTCGGAGAATTGATCCGCGACATTCCCTTTACGGTGATCGCCGTTTTGATCGCTTCGCTGGTCGAATGCTTTCTGATCCTTCCCAATCACATGGCGCACGCCATCGCGCATTCGGCCAAGGAACACTGGTATGATCTGCCCAACCGGGTCGTCAACCGTGGTTTCCGTTGGGTTCGGGATCACCTGTTCCGCCCCTTGATCGCCTGGGTGATATGGGCACGCTACGTCGTCGTGGCGCTGATGATCGCGGTACTGGCCAGCCAGGTTGCACTGTTCATTCGCGGCGACGTGAACTGGCGTTTCTTCAATGCACCAGAGCGAAGTTCCGTGACCGGCGGCTTTATCATGCGCGAAGGTTCGGCGCGATCGGATACGCTGGAAATGATGCGCCTTCTGCAAAAGGCGGTCAATGACCTGGGCCAGATCTATGAAGAGCGTCATGGGCGCAATCCGATCGACTATGTCCTGGCCGAGGTTGGCGGCAATGCAGGCCGACAGCTGGCTGCTGCGGATGGCAAGGATGGCAGTTTGTTGGGTGGTATCTCGATCGAACTCATCGATGCCGATCTGCGCCCTTATTCGAGTTTCGAATTCGTCGGAGAGTTGCAGGAATTCGCGCCGCGCCATCCCAAGCTCGAAGTGATCAGCTTCCGGGGGTGGCGCTCTGGACCGGGTGGCGACGCCATCGACGTGCAGTTTTTTGGCTCGGACGTGAGCGTTCTCAAGGCGGCGTCCGAAGACTTGCAGGCCGAGCTGTCGAAATTTCCCGAAGTCTCGGCGCTGGAAGACAACCTGGCTTATGACAAGGAAGAGTTCATCCTGGACCTGACTGCACAGGGAGAGGCGCTGGGATTCCGGATTGAAACGCTTGGTCGCGCCCTGCGCAATCGCCTGAACGGTATCGAAGCGGCAACTTTCCCGGACGGGCCGCGCAGTGCCGAGATCCGTGTGGAACTGCCTGAAGGCGAACTGACGGCAGATTTCCTCGAGCGTACACTCATGCGGTCTCCTGACGGGGTTTACGTACCGCTGGCCGACATCGTTTCGGTCGAGCGTGAATCCGGTTTCTCGACGGTTCGGCGCGAAAACGGCCTCAGGGTTGTTTCGGTCTATGGCGACATCTCCGAGGATGATCCGGCCCGCGCGGCTGAAATCGAACGGGCGATGCAGGAAGAAATCCTGCCGAATATCGCTGCCGAACGGCAAGTCGAGTGGCGCATGTCGGGCCTGAGTGAACAGGAAAATGAATTCCTTGCCGAAGCCCGCACCGGTTTGATCCTGTGCCTGACAGGTATCTACCTTGTTCTGGCCTGGGTGTTCGCCAGCTGGACACGGCCAGTGGTTGTCATGGCAATCATACCCTTTGGCCTCGTTGGTGCGATCTGGGGCCACTACATCTGGGATGTGCCGCTCAGCATGTTCACGGTGGTCGGGTTGCTGGGCATGACGGGGATTATCATCAACGACTCGATCGTTCTGGTGACGACGATAGATGCGTATCAAAAAGACCGTGGTCTGGTTCCGTCCATTGTCGAAGGTACCGCAGACAGGTTGCGTCCCGTGATGCTGACCACTTTGACCACGGTTCTTGGACTTGCACCGTTGCTTTATGAAGGTTCGCAACAAGCGCAATTCCTCAAGCCGACCGTGATCACGCTGGTTTACGGGCTTGGGTTCGGGATGTTGCTGGTTCTGATTCTGGTGCCTGCCCTGCTGGCGATCCTCAATGACGTGGCGCGTCCGATGACAGCCATGCGCCGTGCCGCGCGGGCACCCGACCGGGTGGTTCGCGGGGCGCTGGCGGCAACCGGGGCCGCATTGGCTGTTTGGTTCGGCCTGACGATGATTTGGCCCGCGGTTTCCGGCGCGCCGCTTGGTGTGCTGCAAGGCCTCTACGCGGGTGGAGATGGCATTTCGGTGCTGCGAATGGGGTTGGGTGCATTCCTGGCCGGGGCGATTCTGATCGTGGTCTTGAGCGTGGTCCTGTCAGGTTTGCTTTATGGGCGGCTGACAAGATCGGCCGATGCCTGATCCGCGCGGATCGCGTGTTCCAAAAGGTCGATGACCCGCGCGCTCATCGGCAGGTCGCCCCGGCGTATCTGCTCGATGGCAAACCAGTGGGCATCCAGCGCGTCATCACCAGCCTGTGGTGTGCCGGACTGATAGCGGCAGGCAACGCCGACCAACAGGTAATGGGACAAAACCTGCCCCGCCTTGTCGTGACGCAGCAGATCCAGATTTCTCAGGTAATGAGACGGTTCCGCAATCACCGAGGTTTCTTCCAGCAACTCACGCTGCGCCGCCTGCAGAACGGTTTCACCCCACTCTACGTGGCCGCCGGGGAACCCCCACAGCCCTTTGTCCGGCTGTTTGCTGCGCTGAACCAGAAGAACCTTGTCCTGATGCAGAACAACCGCCAATGCACCGATCTTGGGGGATTGGCTCATGCATTCAGCCCGCGCTACAGCCCAGAATATCCACCGCGTGGTCAGACCCCAGAACAGTGATCCGGATCTCGGACCGGTCCAGCGCAAAAGGTGCACCCGATGCGTGAATGATTTCCGCTTCGGCCACCAATGTATCCCCCTGCCTTAGAGATACGGGTTGCGAGGCCCAAAGCGAAGGATTGCCGGGTTCGATCACGGCGACTTCTCGACCGCCCGCGGACGGCATCGTCATCCGCGCCTCGATCCGCATCCCATCTTTCGTGGGCGTCAGGTTGCAGGTGGTCTTGGTGACACGGGCTTCGCGCGCGGAATAGGGCCTTTGCGCCATCGCTGCGGCAATCGCCGGGTTGCGATCAGCTTCGGCGTCCAGCGTGTGGTCGAAATCCAGGCGTTCCGGTATGCAAACGTCTTTGCAGACCCCCAGATCCATCTTGCCTTTCAGACGGACCGGTTTTGCCGGGTTGCGCGGAGTGACCTTGATGGGCAAGACCAGCTGATTTTCATAGCCAATCGATTGCAGGCCATTCTGATCAAAGATTTCGGGCGAGGGCCAGATGATTTCCACCTGGCCGACATTTCTGGATCGCTTCCAGTCGAACTCGGGCGGGATGCCGGAATCTCCTGGCGCGCGCCAGTAGGTTTTCCAGCCATCCTTGAGCGTTAGTTTCAACGCGGACATATAGGTGCCGTTGGCCGTCCGACCACCATCCAGAACATCCAGCCGAACCACGTTGTCCAAATCTTGCGCGGCAACTGGAACGGACAGGCTCAGACACGCGAGCGCGGCGACGGCGGTGGGTTTGATCGGCATCTTCATACCCCATAAATGCGCGTCGATGGCGCGGATTCCAAGTCACGATCCGGTCACCGCGCTGAAATCTGTCGAAATACGGGTTGGTCTCTTGCAAACTGGGGTGCGGCAGGGCCATTGTTGACGTGAACGGACAAAGAGATGAAGGCCCATGGACCTGACCGGAAAACTGTTGATTGCGATGCCCGGAATGGGCGATCCGCGATTCGACCATTCGGTGGTGTATATGTGCAGCCATGGCGACGATGGCGCCATGGGATTGATCGTGAACAAGCCTTCGGATCTGCGAATCAAGACGTTGCTGGGGCAACTGAACATCGCCTGCAGTATCCCGGTGATCGGAGAGCGCCTTGTGCATTTCGGTGGCCCGGTCGAGATGTCGCGCGGATTTGTCCTGCACAGCGCCGATTATGAGGCCAATCTGCATTCGATGCATATTTCCGCGGATTTCAGCATGACGGCGACGCTGGATGTGCTTGAAGATCTGGCCTCTGGCAGCGGACCACTGAATTCGATGCTGACGCTGGGCTATTCCGGCTGGGGCCCGGGTCAGCTTGAGGACGAAATCGCGATGAACGGCTGGCTGACCACCGAAGCGACGACGAAACTTGTCTTCGACGTGCCTGATGACGAAAAATGGGAAGCTGCCTTGGCGACGCTAGGGGTGGACCCTCTGACGTTGTCCGCCAGCGCAGGCCGGGCCTGATCAGCTGTCGCGTGGCGCAGCGGCGCGGCGCAGCCGGTCGTTTATTGCAGCCCCCAATCCGGTGTTCGGGATCGGAGATACGGCAATTGGTCGGCCGGTCTCGTTCAATCTGTGAAGGGCTGCAAAGAGGTTCGCGGCCGCCTCGGTCAGACGTCCTTCAACAGACAGGTTCAGGTCGCAATCCACCGCTCCAAAGCCCAGCAGAACCTCATCCCCGTGACGCGCAGTGGCGTTCAGGCGGACCGGGGCGTCGGGCGCATAATGCGACTGCAATTGCCCCGGAGCGGTCAGCAGATCGCTGGATTGATGCAGGTGCAGGTGCATGTTCAGCACGCTTTCGATCCGGTCCAACGCAACGCCGCCCGGACGCAGCAATGTGAGCTCTCCGGCCAGACCGACAATGGTGGATTCCAGCCCCACCGCACAGGGGCCGTCGTCCAGAACTGCCGCGATCCTTCCGCCAAGACCGGACCACACATGAGCCGCCGTCGTGGGGCTGATCTGACCCGAGGGATTAGCCGAAGGGGCCGCGACCGGTCCGTCAAAGTCGGCCAGCAGCGCACGCGCCGTCGGATGCGCAGGCACCCGCACGGCCAGAGTGTCCAGCCCGGCGGTCACCAGCGAGGAAACCCCGTGCCCTTCGCGCAACGGCAGAACCAGGGTCAGAGGACCGGGCCAGAAGGCCTGCGCTAGCTGCTCGGCCAGATCCGACCATTGCACAAAGCGCTGGGCCGCTTCGACCGAGGCGACATGGGCGATCAGCGGGTTGAAGCTGGGCCGTCCCTTGGCCTCGTAAATCGATGCGACGGCCTGTCCGTTGCGGGCATCGCCGCCAAGGCCATAGACCGTTTCGGTCGGAAAAGCGACCAGAAGACCCTGGCGCAATAAATCGGCAGCCTGCGCGATGCCGCCGGGATCTGCCGTCAATTCCTGTGTGCCGGATGAGATCATATCTGATGACGCCGCGTTTTGGTTGCCTGGAACTTGAGGTAAGGTACGTAATCGGTTCAGGCCCACACGCTTACCGGCGCTTGCATTTGATTCCAAGCCCGCCGATGTATTCTGATCCGTTAGACCCCGAGAGAAATCATGCCATATCGCGCCCCAATCTCAGATTATCAATTTCTGCTGGACCATGTCGTCGGGTTCGACCAGGTCGCCGCCACCGAGATTTTCGAAGATGCCAGCGCCGATGTCGTCACGGCCATCCTGACCGAAGCGGCCAAGATGAGCGAAGAGGTTCTGGCCCCGTTGCAGCGTGCCGGTGATCTGGAACCGGCGCGGCTTGAGAATGGCGTGCTGCGCAGCTCTCCGGGTTATGCCGATGGCTGGAAGGCGATTGCCGAAGGCGGGTGGATCGGGATCAGCGCTGATCCCCAATTCGGCGGAATGGGCCTGCCGATGGCTGTCACCACTGCCGTGAACGAGATGATGAGCGCGGCTTGCCTGTCGCTGCAACTTGCTCCGCTGATGGCGCAGGGCCAGATCGAGGCGTTGGAACACCACGCCAGCGACGACTTGAAGTCACTGTATCTGCCCAAAATGATTTCCGGTGAATGGTCTGCGACCATGAACCTGACCGAAGCTCAGGCCGGATCGGATGTGGGTGCGCTGACCTCGAAGGCCGAGCCAAATGGTGATGGCACATACTCGGTGACCGGGCAGAAGATCTTCATCTCTTGGGGCGACAACGACTTTGCTGAAAATGTCTGCCATCTGGTTCTGGCCCGTTTGCCGGATGGTGTGCCCGGCACCAAGGGCATTTCCTTGTTTCTGGTGCCGAAATACATCCCCGATGCGGATGGCAATCCCGGCCTGGCCAACGACCTTAAGGTTGTTTCCGTCGAACACAAGATGGGCCTGCATGGCTCACCCACCTGCGTGATGCAATATGACGGCGCCAAAGGATGGCTTGTCGGTAAGGAACATGGCGGTATGGCGGCCATGTTCACCATGATGAACAACGCCCGCCTGGGCGTGGGTGGCCAGGGTGTGGGCGTTGCGGAAGGCGCCTATCAGCACGCTTTGGCCTATGCGCTGGAACGCAAGCAGGGCAGGACGCCTTCTGGTACGATCATCGATCATGCGGATGTGCGTCGCATGATCATGGATATGCGCGCCGATATCTTTGCCGCTCGGGCTATTCTTCTGGCCAATGCGACCGCGATTGACATGGCGAAAGCCACCGGCGACGCCGATTGGGCCGCGCGGGCCGCGTTGTTGACGCCAATCGGCAAGAACTTTGGGGCCCGGACCGGGATACGCGTGGCCGAAACCGGCGTACAGGTGCATGGCGGAATGGGCTTTGTCGAAGAAACAGGCGCGGCGCAATATTCCCGCGATGTTCGCGTGACCGCGATTTACGAGGGAACCGACGGCATTCAGGCCATGGACCTTGTTGCACGCAAAATGATGGACGGGGGCGAGGCGGCGTCGAACCTTCTGGACGAGATCGAAGAACAGGCCGAGCGCGCGCGCGCGACGATGCCCGATCTGGCCGGTCCAGTGTGGGAGGCAACAGAAACCCTGCGCGAGGCAACCGAATGGTTGGTGGCACAAGACGACATGAACGACCGATTTGCAGGCGCAACGTCCTATCTTCAGGCGTTTGCCCGGGTTCTTGGCGGGCATTATCACCTGTCCGCGGCTCTGGCTGACCCGGAAGGACCACGGGCCAAACTGGCGCGCTACTACATCAACGCCTTGTTGCCCGAGCATTCCGGGCTTCTGACGCGGGTGCAAAGCGGTGCGGGTGACCTCTTTTCGCTCAGCCCGGATGAGTTGGCGGCGTGATGGACGGGGATCGCGTATCGGGGATCAGATATCCGTGGGCTGAACCGCCCGCGCCGGGTGAAGCCGTCGAAGTTGCCGAGGGTGTACTGTGGATGCGCCTGCCTCTTCCGATGGCGCTGGATCACGTCAATATCTACGCGCTGGACGATGGCGAAGGTTGGACGGTGATTGACACCGGGCTGTCGTCAAACAAGACGCGGCGTATCTGGGAAACCCTGATGGGCGGGCCTTTGAAAGGCAAACCGATCACCCGTGTTGTGGTGACGCATCATCATCCAGACCATGTTGGCAATGCCGGGTGGTTTCAGTCGGAACACGGGGCTGAGCTGGTCACAAGCCGCACCTCATGGCTGTTCGCGCGGATGCTGACGCTGGATGTGCAAGAGACATGGCCGCAGGAAACGCTTGATTTCTATCGCAGCGCCGGCATGGCACCCGAGGTTCTGAATGCGCGGATGAAGGATCGTCCGTTCAACTTTGCCGACACGGTTTACCCCATGCCGTTGGGCTTTGCCCGGATCAAGCAGGGCGACGTGATCCGAATGGGAGGGCGCGACTGGGATGTGCATATGGGCAATGGCCACGCGCCGGAACACGCCACCTTCTGGAGCAGTGACGACAATCTGGTGTTGAGCGGCGATCAGATTCTCAGCTCGATCAGTCCCAATCTGGGCGTCTATGCCACGGAACCGATGGCCGATCCGGTTTCAGCGTGGCTGGAAGCCTGCGAGCGGTTGCAGACGCTTGCCCGGCCCGATCATCTGGTTCTGGGCGGGCACAAGCTGCCGTTTTCGGGCCTGCCGCTGAGGATGAAACAGCTGATCGACAACCACCACGGCGCGTTGGGCCGCCTGTTGAAACATCTGGATCAACCCAGAGCGGCCGCAGATTGTTTTCTGCCCCTGTTCAAACGCACGATCCGCGAAGGCGAATATGGGCTTGCGCTGGTTGAGGCGGTTGCGCATGTGAATCATCTCTACCACATTGGTGCGGTAACTCGGACGCAACGCGCTGACGGGGCATGGCTGTACCAGCGCAAAGGGTAGAAGAATGCAGGACCAGATCGAAACCTCGGCCGAGGCCGCCGAAGCCGCCGCTTTGCCGCGGTGTCACGAGGTGCACGCGGATCCCAATGCCGAATCCGGAGCCAAGGACCTGCCCGAGGGGTTGAAAAAGCCTGTTGCCAACAAAAGCCCGGCGCAATGGGCTTACGAGCGTTTGATCATGTATATCCAGAACTTTGAAAAGACGCTGGACGGTGATCACGAAGTCGCGATGGGCTTTACCGGCGGCGATGCCGGCGTCATGCGGATCGAAGGGATGGGGTATTTCGACCCCGACATGATCACCTTTTACGGATCCGACGGAACCGGGGCCCGCACGCAATTGGTGCAGCATGTCAGCCAGTTGAACGTGATGCTGCGCGCCCTGCCCAAATCGGTCGAGGACAAACCCGCCAACCGCATCGGTTTCCGTCTGGCGGCGGATCTGGAAGACAGCTGACTTGCAATTCACGCTTGCGCGCCTTTGAATGACTGCATCAGTCCGGAGGCGCCCACGTGACAAGATTTTTTCAAGCAGTAACACATGCCTATGCAGGTGCCTGGGAACGGCGCCGGGTCTTTGTGCCAATTTATGTCGCTGTTCGCTTGCTGCTGGTGGCGCTGATCGCGCCGGGTGTGGCTGTGGCGGTCAATCTGGCGGTCTCACTGTCAAATCAGACCGCTCTGACCGATCAGGACATTGCGATGTTCCTGCTGTCTCCGGCAGGGTTCATTGCGGGTGTTGCGGTGCTCAGTCTGTTTTTGCTGGCTGAGGTTATTGTGTTCGCGGTCATGGCCGGGTCCTTGCGTATGGGAGAAAATGACCCTTGGCGCGCAGGCAGTGCGGCACTGGCACTGAACCTGTCCCGCTTTCCGGCGCTGTTCGGATTTGCCGTTCGGTTCATCCTGCGCGTCCTGCTGCTTGCCCTGCCGTTTGTGGCCGTCGCGGGGTTGATCGCATGGTGGACGCTGACGGAATATGACATCAACTATTACCTGACATTCCACCCTCCGGCCTTTCAGGTGGCCGTGGTACTGATCGGGCTTGTCGTTCTTGCGTTGGCATGGGTGTTGATCCGCCGTCTGTCGGGATGGGCGCTGGCGTTGCATCTGGTCCTGTTCGAGGGGGCCTCACCACGCGGAGCATTTGCGAAAAGCGAACAAAAGATGGAAGGCAAGCGCGGGCGTTTGAAGATCGAGCTTGCTCTTTGGCTTGGACTGCGGCTTGTGATTGCAGCTTTGATCGCGGCGGTGGCCAGTCTGTTGTTTGCAGTTGTGCCTTTGCAGGAAGGCGGCAGCCTCAGACTGGCGTTGATCCTCAGCCTGATCATTGCGGGGCTTTGGTCCCTGGCGGGGTTGGTTCTGGCGGCGACGGCGCTGGGCGCATTGGCGGTCTTGCTGGACGGCTTCTTTGAAGCTGAGACCAAGGACGTTCCCCATCCCGAACCCCGAAGGATTCGCGTGCCGGTTCTTGTCACTGTCGCGACGGCCTTGGCCGCATTGGGCGTGGGCTTCTGGCTTGGGCAAAGCTTGCTGGAACGCGTGCAGGCGCCGGATCAAGCCGAGGTCATCGGCCATCGGGGCGCTGCGGCCTTGCGACCTGAAAACACAATGGCCTCGGTCCTGAAAGCGATCGAGGATGGAGCGGACTGGGTTGAGATAGACGTTCAGGAAACGGCGGATGATGTAGTTGTCGTGGCCCATGACAGCGATTTCATGAAGTTGGCCGGCGTCAACCTGAAGGTCTGGGATGCGACGATGCAGGATGTTGCTGATATCGACATCGGAAGCTGGTTCGGACCGGAATACGCCGCAGAGCGGACCCCGACCCTGCGAGAGGTTCTGGAAGCGGCCAAGGGCAAGTCGAAGGTTCTTATCGAGCTGAAATATTATGGTCACGACGTCGATCTGGAAAATCGGGTGATCGGCCTTGTCGAAGAGCTAGGGATGCAGAACGACGTTGCCACCATGTCGCTGAAATACCCGGCCGTGCAAAAGATGGAAAAGTTGCGGCCCGACTGGCGCTCTGGTGTGCTGGCGGCCACGGCCATTGGGGATCTGTCGGGGCTGGAAGGTGAATTTGTCGCCGTCAATGCAGGCATGGTTACACCTGGGCTGATCCGCAAAGTGCAGGACGCTGGTAAGGATATCTATGTCTGGACGGTGAATGATCCGTTGCAGATGTCCAGGATGGCCTCGATGGGTGTGGATGGTTTGATTACCGACCGCCCGGCCATGGCCAATGAGGTTTTGCGCGTCCGCGCTGAAATGGGGCCGGGCGAGCGGCTGTTGCTGTGGCTGGCAACCACCTTTGGATTGCAGGTCGATACAGAGGCAATGCGCGATGAAAGTCCTTAACATGGCGCTGTTTCTGTCTCTGCTGCCACTGTCGGCATGGGCACAGGATCTGATGCGCGGATTTGAGATGCCGGGCCACCGCGCCCTGATCGAGCAAAGCAAGGACGCCGAACTGACGCCGTTTGAAACCGATGGCTGTTCAGGCGGGTTGTCAGCCAGTTGGCGCTGGGTGGCAAAGCAATTCCCACAGGTTGGCGCGCTATATCAAGAGCACCCGCCGTGGGAGTACTGCTGCGTCATCCACGACCGGGCATATCACAATGCTGGCGGTGCAGAGACAGCCAGCGAAAGCTATGAGGCACGTCTGGCAGCGGATGACGCCTTGCACGCCTGTGTGGTGCAGCACGGAGACAACCATGCCGAGGACTATGCCGACCAGTACGACATGTCGCCTGAACAGATTCGCAGCGTGCACGCGATCACCGCGGATGCAATGTACGGGGCGGTGCGATTCGGTGGCGGGCCGTGCAGCGGCCTGCCCTGGCGGTGGGGGTTCGGGTATCCCGGTTGTTCGGTTCTCAAGTAACAGCGTCCTGCGCGCGAATGACGTGGTGACAGGCGTTCTGTTTTCTATTATCCAACAGATCAAACACGCGAATTGGGAATCTGAGACTCATGGCTGAACACAAGCACGGCGAAATGGACATCACGGTCCAAACCAAGACATTCAACGGTTTCATCAAAGCCACCACGTGGTGTGTGGTCGCCATTGCCTTCCTTTGCCTGTTCCTGGCGGTTTTCGCCTCCTAATTGTTTCGGGGGCTGACTTGCTCAGGATATTGATTGCTTGCTTGCTGGCAGCGACAGTGGCGGGCTGCGCCAATTCGAACCGACCACAGGCGGATCGGAACGAAATCGTGTCCCGGTCCTACCGTGATCCGGGGCCAGCGACCCTGACGCTGTACACAATGATCAACACACGCACCGGATCGGGCGCGCATACGTCGTTGATGATCTCGGGCAGCGAGCGGGTGATCTTTGACCCTGCCGGTTCGTTCCGGGCGGATGTGGTTCCGGTGAAGGATGATGTGCTTTACGGCATTACCCCGGCGGTCGAACGAGCTTATCGCAGCTCGCACGCGCGCGAGACGCATTATGCCCGCATACAGACCATTCAGGTGAGCCCGCAACAGGCTGAAATCGCCTTGCAACTGGCAAAGCAATCCGGTCCGGTCGCTGGCGCGTTCTGCACCAACTCGACTTCCCAACTGTTGAAGCAGGTACCGGGGTTCGAGCAGATTGATGTGACGTTCTATCCGGTGAACCTGTCGGAACAGTTCGCGCAGATTCCGGGCGTCGTGACCGAAGAATATCGGGAAAATGACGATGCGGATCTGCAAAAGGGGCTGGCGGCAAACAATGCGCGTCTCAACCAGCTCGACGCTGTCTCAACTCAGTAGATAAAGCAGACCATAGAGCGTGGCGGCCCCGGAAAAGATGGCCGCTATCACGTTTTTGCTGATCACTCCCACCGCCAGGGCAACGGCTGCCGCCGACATACGTGGCAGATCAGGCTGCCCTTCGGTGGCAGAGGGCCAAACGACCAGCGGTGCGATCAATGCAGGAAGGATGGCCACTGCTGTATATCGCAGGTGACGCAGCAGCCAAGGCGGCATTGGGCGATCACCCACAAAACCGATAAAGACAAAGCGCAGCGCATAGCTGCCTATGGCAAGCCCGATGATAATGGCCCAGATGGTGACGGAATCGGGCTGAGTCATAACTGCGCCTTTCTACGTTCGAGGATCAGTTCCGCCTGTGCTCCGGCAATCATTCCAGCGCATCCGGCGATCAGCAGGCCCAGATTGAACGGGATTACGACGGTCAGCAAAGATACCGCAATGGCCACAAGGGCCGCGACCACATGTGCAAAGGTCCGCATCATCGGCCCTATCATGGCCAGAAAGGTGATCGGCAGGGCAAAATCCAGTGCCCAGCTTTCCGGTATTTGCGCACCCAGCACTGCGCCCAGATAAGTGCCCAGAATCCAGAGCGGTGTGATCGGCGTGACAGAGCCCACGAAATAAGCCATCCGTTGCGGCACTGACAGGTCGGGCTCTTTCTCGAACCGCACGATCGAGCAGGCATAAGATTGATCCACGGTCAGGTATGCCGCAAAGGCACGCTGCCACATGGGCGCGGAACCCAGGTAAGGTGTCAGTGATGCGGAATACATCGCCATACGCAGATTCACAGCCAGCGCCGAGACTATGATGATCACGGTCGGGGTGTTGTCCTGCAACAATTGCAACGCCGCGAATTGCGCGGCACCTGCAAAAACGGTCGATGTAAAAGCCATCGTCTGGACAAGGGTCAACCCGGCTTCGGTCGCAAAAACACCGAACAGAAGGCCAAAGGGCACGGCGACGAAGACAAACGGCGTCCCATCCCGAAAACCTTTCCAGAAGTATGACTTGGATGTGGCAGAGGCCATGGCTAAATCCTATGGTGATTCATGCAGCAGTAACTGTCTTGGGAAGGGGTTGCAATTGGCCACGGAATTCGATCTGTCGGACTATCTTATCGCCCCTGATCCGGCTGCGATGCGCCTGACCCGAGCGGTCGAGGGTGTGGATCAGAACGGTGAAATCAGCCAGATATCTGTGGTCGAGGAACGCCCGCTTACGATCTTTCTCAATTCGCAGGAAATCGTGACGGCGATGACGATTGGCGATTATCCCGAATATCTTGCGCTGGGCTTTCTGCGCAATCAGGGGATGCTGCTGTCGGATGATGAAATCACGCGCGTGGAATATGACGAGGACCTTGAAACCGTGATCGTCCGAACCGCGCGCGAAACATCTTATGAAGACAAACTGAAGAAAAAGACCCGCACCAGTGGGTGTGCCGTGGGTACTGTGTTTGGCGACATGATGGAGGGCCTGGAAGACGTACAACTGCCACAGGTTCAGGTGCGAACTTCCTGGCTGTATGATCTGGCCTCGAAGATTAACCGCACTCCGTCGCTGTACCTCGAAGCCGGAGCGATTCACGGCACGGTCCTGTGCCGTGAAAACCGCCCGCTGGTCTATATGGAGGACGTGGGCCGCCACAACGCCGTCGACAAGATCGCAGGCTGGATGCTGTCAGAAGGAGAAAGTGCCGAGGACAAGATCCTCTATACCACTGGTCGCCTGACATCCGAGATGGTGATCAAATCGGCGATGATGGGGATTCCGGTACTGGCGTCCCGCTCGGGCTTCACCGCCTGGGGCGTCGAGATCGCGCGCGAGGTCGGGCTGACGCTGATCGGGCGGATGCGCGGCCAGCGCTTTGTGTGCCTGTCGGGTGAGGATCGCCTGCTGCGCGACGTGGACCCGTCAACCGTTGCTGTCGAAGACAGGAAACACCGCCGGAAAAGTGCAGGATGATTTTGGAAACCCTTAGACTTTTTTTCTTGTTTGTTGTTGCAGTCAGTATCTTGCCGCTGAGCATTCTTGCTGCACGAAACTACGCACGCAGCAAACGGACAATCGTAGATGGGATGGCGCGGTTGGACGAAGAAACTTTGGATCGATTGGGGTGGGAGGCAAGAGAATACATCGGCACATTCGACCTGTTTGCCCCATTCCGGATGGGATGGGCAGCTTGGGGATTGGCGGTGCAAAAACAACGCGCCGTATTGCAACGTATCCTTCTTCAAAGTTTGCCAGACTCAGTCGTTTTGCCAGGCGAAATCAGTCGATCACTTCGCAGGTATCGGTGCTTGTTCTGGGCGTTTTTCGCGCCTGTGACGGTTTTGGTGCTCTTTTCCGCTTTCATTCGCTTGAGCCATGTCTTGGCCGGCTTTTCCGGACTTCCTTTGAGCCTGTGTTTCATTTTGCTGGGTGCGGGCAACGGGGTTTGGATTTTCACACCGCTGGAGAAATTTCGAAAATGGCCGGAAATCGAGGATTTATCATGACGAAACCGCTCGGAATCATTCTTGCAGGCGGGCAGGCCACACGTATGGGTGGCGGCGACAAGGGCCTGTTGCAGATCGGGGGGCAGAGCCTGCTGTCCTATGTGATTGACCGTTTGTCCCCACAGGTAAGTGGGCTGGCCTTGAACGCGAATGGCGACCCTGAGCGCTTCGCTGATCTGGGCCTGCCCGTCCTGCCTGACACGATCGAAGGGTTCGCCGGGCCTCTGGCCGGTGTGCTGGCCGGGCTCGACTGGGCGGCAGAGCAGGGGGCGGACAGCATCGTGACAGCTGCTGCGGATACGCCGTTTTTCCCGCGCGATCTGGTGGCGCGACTGACGCAAGCTGCGGAAAGGCAGGTACACCCGTTGGTTTTGGCTACCACGCCGCGTTCGGGCGACGAGGCGCTCAAATCCGGTGGCGGCAAGCGAGTCAACCGACACCCGACATTCGGGCTTTGGCCCGTGGCGCTGCGCGATGATCTGCGGGCGGCGCTGATGGACGGGTTGCGCAAGGTGGTGTTGTGGACTGACAAACATGACGGGCGCGAGGCTTTGTTTTGCGCCGACCCGTTTGATCCGTTTTTCAACGTCAACACGCCTGAAGATCTGGATCGTGCCCGAACACTGTTGGAGCAGGCATGAGGGTCTATGGCGTCACGGGCTGGAAGAATGCCGGCAAAACCGGGCTGATGGAACGGCTGGTGGCCGAGATCACAGGCCGGGGCTTTACGGTCTCTACGGTCAAGCACGCGCATCACAGTGTCGATGTGGATCAGCCGGGCACCGACAGTCACCGGCACCGCGTTGCGGGGGCCAGCGAGGTGCTGCTTGCCTCGGGGCAACGCATTGCTTTGATGCAGGAATTGCGGGGCGCGCCTGAACCGCCGCTGGCCGAGCTGTTGGCGCGGCTCTCGCCGGTCGATCTGGTGTTGGTCGAAGGGTTCAAGCGCGAGGTCCACCCCAAGATCGAAGCGTATCGCGCCGCGGCGGGCCATGTGCTGATGGCACCTGAAAATGGCACCATCCGCGCCGTGGCCAGCGACACTCCGCTGGATTTGGACCGCCCGGTCTATGATCTGGACGATACTGCTGGGATTGCTGACTTCATCCTGAAAGAGGTTGGTTTGTGAGCCTGTTCCAGACCTTTGCAATGGTGGATTGGTCTGGCGGAAACGACACCGGGCCGACCCCGCGCAAGGATGCGATCTGGGCCTGCATTGCACGAAACGGAAAAGCGTTTGACCCCGAATACCTGCGCAACAGGCGGATAGCCGAGCAGAGGTTGGATGCTCTGATCCGGGCCGAGCTTAAGGCCGGTCGCCGTCTGCTTCTTGGGTTCGATTTTCCTTTTGGATATCCTTGCGGCTTCGCACGGGCGATGACCGGAACGGACGATCCGCTGGTGTTGTGGGATTGGTTCGACCAACAAGTCGAGGATTCTCCGAAGGCCAACAACCGCTTTGATCTGGCGGGTCGGATCAACCTTCAGTTTGGCGGCCGTGGTCCGTTCTGGATGAATGGATTGCGCCGAGATATTAACGGCCTGCCGCGTACCAAATCGGACTATTCCAACCCGTTCCCGAACCGTCGTGTCGTTGAGACTTTGGCAAAAGGAAGCTTCACCTGCTGGCAGATGGCAGGGGCAGGCGCGGTTGGTGGCCAAGTCATGATGGGGCTGCCGATTCTGAACCGGCTTCGCCACCGGTTTGCCGGGCAAATCTCGGTCTGGCCGTTCGAGCCGCTGGATAAACCTGTTGCCTTCGTGGAAATCTGGCCGTCTTTGACCCTTGGCGCTGCGCCGGATGGGCGGATCAAGGATGCCTGGCAGGTTGAACAGGTCGCCTTGACTCTGTCGCGTTTGACAGAGCAGGAGTTGGATGCGCAATTGAACGTCTCAGCGGCAGAGGAAGGTTGGATATTGGGTGTACCTCAGGACAAGCCGAACATAGCCCCGCCCCCGTTGCGGAACGATTGCTTCGCGTTGCCCGCCGGTGTCAACTGGACACCGGTGGATGAGGCGCTGACTTGTTTGCGTGACAGGCTGCACCCGATTACCGCGTCTGAGACGATGGCGCTGACCCAGGCATGCGGGCGCGTTCTGACCGGGGATGTGGTCGCCCGACGCTCGAATCCGCCGCAACCGAATACGGCCGTGGATGGGTACGGGTTTGCCGGTCCCGCCCCTGATGGCCCACAGATCATGCCATTGGTTGACGGGCGCGCGGCGGCAGGGATCCCGTTCGATGGTGACGTGCCTGAAGGCCGGGCCTTGCGCGTGCTGACGGGGGCGGCGCTGCCCGCCGGTGTCGACACGGTCATTCTGGAAGAGGATGTCACGGTCAAGGACGGCCACATAGCCTTCCACGGCCCGCTGAAAAAAGGCGCCAACACACGGCGCGCGGGAGAAGATGTGGCCGCAGGCGATATCGCCCTTCCTGCCGGGCGCAGGCTGACCCCTGCCGATCTTGCGCTGCTGTCTGCCGTGGGGATTGCCGAAGTCAACGTGCGCAAACCGCTTCGCGTGGCCGTGGTCTCTACGGGCGATGAATTGGTCGAAGCCGGAGAGAACGCTGGTCCGGGTCAGATTTTCGACGCCAATCGCCCGATGCTGCTGTCCTTGATCGATCGTATGGGGTTCGTACCCGTGGATATGGGGCGTGTTTCGGATGATCGGGACGCCTTGCGGGATCGATTGGATCAGGCCGCAGAGCAGGCGGATGTGATTTTGACCAGTGGCGGCGCGTCAGCGGGTGACGAAGACCATGTTTCGGCCCTTTTGCGTCAGGCCGGAGCGATGCAGCACTGGCGCATTGCGTTGAAGCCCGGGCGGCCGCTGGCTTTGGGTTTGTGGTCTGGCGTGCCGGTGTTTGGCCTGCCCGGAAATCCGGTTGCCGCCATGGTCTGTACGTTGATCTTCGCGCGTCCGGCCTTGGGGCTGATGTCCGGCGAAGGCTGGGCTGAACCGCAAGGTTTCGAAGTGCCTGCCGCCTTTGAAAAGCGCAAGAAGCCCGGTCGCCGGGAATATCTGCGCGCCCGAATGCGGGACGGGCGGGCCGAGGTCTTCCACTCGGAAGGATCAGGCCGGATCAGTGGCCTCAGCTGGGCTGAAGGGTTGGTTGAAATCGAGGACGGTGCGCGCCATGTCAAACCGGGCGATATGGTCCGGTTCCTTCCTTATGGAAGTTTCGGGTTGTGACGGTCACGATTTCCAGAGGGTTCGCCGATCAGGAACGCGCGCAAGCGGCGGTACTGTTCTGGCAGGCATTTGCGGCAAAGCTGGGCAAAGTCATGGGGCCGGACGAAAAAGGACTGGCTTTCTTTGAAATCGCATTGAACCCGGATTTCGCGCTGGTTGCACGGGATGAAGCGGGCCGGATGCTG
This sequence comes from Ruegeria sp. HKCCD7559, assembly GCF_013110575.1. Classification (NCBI taxonomy): domain Bacteria; kingdom Pseudomonadati; phylum Pseudomonadota; class Alphaproteobacteria; order Rhodobacterales; family Roseobacteraceae; genus Ruegeria; species Ruegeria sp. HKCCD7559. Next base: position 212,669 of record NZ_WVQU01000004.1, on the reverse strand, counting down.
GGGCTGGCAGGTTTCAAGACACGCGACGGCTCTTTTGCGGGGGGCAATATGTCTGATCTGGCTCGGGTCTATGGCTGGTTCGGGGCGACCTGGCGCGCCTTGGTTCTGAGCGTGCTGGAGCGCGAACTGAAACCGGGCGTGTTCCAGATGGATGGTATTTTTGTCGCTGCCGAGGCGCGCGGCAAAGGAGTTGGCACGGCATTGCTGAATGCCATCAAGTCCGAGGCCCGCAACCGAGACATCTCAGAGGTTCAGCTTGATGTCATCGACACGAACCCCCGCGCCCGCAACCTTTACGAGCGCGAGGGATTCCAGCCCCGGGGTCAAGAAAAAACCGGACCGCTGAAGTATCTGTTCAATTTCAGCAGCGTGACCAAAATGTCGTGGATTGTCGGGGCGGATTAATCAAACGTGCCCGCCACGCGACCCAGCAACATGAATGCGCGGGCCGTTCGGGTTTCACCCAGTTCACTCAGTTCCGCATCGCTTGCCGTGGGTTCGAACTCGGCCATCATCTTGTCAAACCGGCGCAGGAAATGGTGCGCGGCGTCGCGGAAAATCGGATCCTGTTTCATCCGGGCTGCCGTCAGCGCAAGTGAGGATCTGTCGCGTACCCCCCCCAGCGCCGCCACGGCGCGCCCGCGTGTGCCCTGGGCGAACTGGCGCCAGATTTCTGGCCGGGCCTTGTCGGGCCGCAGGTCATCCATGTAGATGCCTTCCTGGCTGAGCAGCGTCAGAACATCCTGCGAAGCTTGCACAAGCTGTGCCGTCTTGCGGTCCTTCAATGCAACACGCAGCGCATTGAACCCCTCGGTGTCATCCTGCGTTTCGGGGAAGTTCAGGGCGCGGATGAAAACCTCGGTACTCAGCGGCGGTGTGATCTCTTCCGCAGGTGTGCCCAGTTCCAACGAGGTCTGGTCGCCCTGAGCGGAACTCTGCGCGGCCGTTGCAGAGCGCGCTGTGCGTTTGGTCGAGAACGTTGCCAAGGCGTCTTCGGTTTTCCGTGTGGCCGCAGCGATTTCATCCAGCTTTTTTGTCACCGCAGGTTCATAGGTGCTGGAGGCGCGCTGCTGCTGCGCCACATAGGCCTGCCGGATCGCGTCGATTGCCGTTTGCAACCGCGCACTTTCCTCTCGCATCACCCGGCTGGCGCGCATCGCGGTGGCCGCAACCCAGATCATCGCCACGGGCATGAACACGGCCAGAAAGGCGACGACAAAGCCGCCGTTCTGCCCCTGACCGGGCAGCACGAGAAAGACGACCGACACCACCAGCCAGATCAGGCTGAGCACCAGTGCGGCAATCTCGATTTCGGTGACAGCCGGAGTCTTCGGGCGATCATAGATGCCCAGCGACGTCGGCTTTTCGGTTTCCGGGTCAGGTTTTGGCCCCGACATTACATGCGCTCCGGTCAGGCGTACTCGATACTCAGGATTTCGTAAGAGCGCACGCCTCCGGGGGTGCGCACTTCGACACTGTCCCCTTCATCTTTGCCGATCAGGGCGCGGGCGATGGGGGATTTGATGTTCAGCAGGCCGTTTTCGATATTGGCCTCGTATTCACCAACGATCTGCCAGGTCTTTTCTTCATCGGTATCTTCGTCGACCAATGTGACTTTTGCGCCAAACTTGACCGCACCCGACAATTTTGCCGGATCGATGACATCGGCCAGCGACAGAATACCTTCCAGTTCCTTGATGCGACCTTCGATGAAGCCCTGTTTTTCACGGGCAGAATGATATTCGGCGTTTTCCTTCAGGTCGCCCAGCTCGCGCGCCGAGGCGATGGCTTCGATGATCGCCGGGCGTTCAACGGATTTGAGGTTCTTCAGCTCAGCCTCGAGCGCGGCATTGCCCGCAGGCGTCATCGGGATCTTTTCCATACTCTCTACGTCCACGCATAAATTGAGTCGCCCCGCCGCACAGGAGCGTCGGGGCGAATGTTAGATTGGCAGTTACCTGACCCAAATGCCACGTGAATTGCAAGAGGTGACAGCGTCAGCAGCGGTCAATTCGCGACTTCGCGCCGTTTTGGTTTGGGGTGGGGCCTGTGCCGATGATCCGGATGCCGCGACCTGCGCCAACGCTGCGATGGAGTGCAAAGCCAAATCATCTCAATCATATTGCACCACTTCGAACTCGATCCCGTTGTCATCGCGAAAATAGAACCGGCGCCCTGGTTCGTAATCGGCATGGTTGTGGGGCTCGAATCCTGCCTTGCGAACCTTGTCTTCGGTGGCATCGATGTCTTCGACCAGAACACCCACGTGGTTCAGCCCGCCGATCACATCATAGCTGCTTTCATCCGACTGTTTCGGATCATCAGGTTTGTAAAGCGCCAGATACGTGTGGGCCGAGCCGACATGCACAGTGTATCCGCCGGCAATTGCGGGGCCTTCCCAACGGGTCTTCCAGCCAAAGACCTTTTGCATCCAATCGGCCGAGGCTTTCGGGTCGCGGACAGTGAAGTTGGTGTGTTCAAGCGTCGCCATCATGGGATCTCCTGTGTTTTTTGGCTTGTCCCGACTCAGCGTAATTTCTAAACCTAACTTTAGGTCAAGGAATTTTTCATGAGGGTTTGATGGCGGTATCAGAGGGGCTGGCGATTGGCGCATTGGCCCGGCGCACAGGTCTGGCCGTGTCGGCCATCCGGTATTACGAAGCGCAGGGTCTGATTTCGCCCTGGCGCAACGCGGGCGGACAGCGACGCTATCAGCGGGCCGATATTCGGCGACTGAGCTTTGTCATGATTGCGCAGCAGTTCGGCCTGACCCTGCCTGAAATCCGTCAGGTGCTGTCGGGCCTGCCAGGAAACCGCACGCCGACGCCCCAGGACTGGAAGGCAATCAGTGTACAGCTGAGGGCCCATCTGGATCAGCGAATCGACACCCTGATGCGGTTGCGCGACAATCTGGATGGCTGCATCGGATGCGGGTGTCTGAGCCTGCCGAAATGCGCGCTCTACAACCCCGATGACCGGGCAAAATCGCATGGTAGCGGTCCCAGGTACCTGATGGGGGATGCACCAGAGGGGTGATGTGTCGAATAGCGCCCTTGTTACGCCGTGTTTCGATTGACCAATGTCTTTCCGACCATGTAATCAGCCGTGAAACAAAATTGCGCAGATCATGCGGTGACAGCGCCAATTCGGAAAGTTAGCTAGGGAGCCCGCGATGGCCGAGATTGAACGCGAAGCGATGGAATACGATGTGGTGATCGTGGGTGCAGGACCTGCGGGCCTGTCGGCGGCCATCCGTCTGAAACAGCTGGATGCCGACCTGAACGTTGTCGTTCTGGAAAAGGGTTCCGAGGTTGGCGCGCATATCCTGTCGGGCGCGGTTCTTGATCCCTGTGGTCTGGACGCGCTGATCCCGGATTGGAAGGAAAAAGGCGCGCCGCTGAATGTGCCCGTGAAGGACGACAAGTTCTACATGCTGGGTGAAGCAGGCCAGGTCCGCATCCCGAACTTCCCGATGCCGCCGCTGATGCACAACCACGGCAACTACATCGTTTCGATGGGCAATGTGTGCCGCTGGATGGCGGAACAGGCCGAAGAACTGGGTGTCGAGATCTTTCCGGGCATGGCGTGCTCGGAAATGGTCTATGGCGACAATGGCGAAGTCAAAGGCGTGGTAGCAGGTGTTTTTGGTCTGGAGGCAGACGGTTCCTACGGCCCCAACACCGAACCGGGGATGGAGCTGCACGGCAAATATGTCTTCCTGTCAGAAGGTGTGCGCGGGTCGCTGTCCAAGGAAGTGATCGCCAAATACGACCTGTCTGCGGGCAAAGAGCCGCAGAAATACGGTGTCGGCATGAAAGAGATCTGGGAGATCGACCCTGCCAAGCACAAGGAAGGCAGCGTGACGCACACGATGGGCTGGCCTTTGGGCAGCAACGCAGGCGGCGGATCCTTCATCTATCATCTTGAAAATAATCAGGTCTATGTCGGCTTCGTGGTGCACCTGAATTACAAGAACCCGCATCTGTACCCCTATATGGAGTTCCAGCGTTTCAAGCACCATCCGATGGTGGCCGATCTGCTGAAAGGCGGCAAGCGGGTCGCTTACGGCGCCCGTGCGATTACGGAAGGCGGCTATCAGTCGATGCCGAAACTGGTCGCGCCGGGCGTGGCGCTTTTGGGCTGTTCGGCGGGCATGGTCAACGTGCCGCGCATCAAAGGCAACCACAACGCGATGCTGTCGGGCAAAGCTGCGGCCGAGGCTGCTTTCGAAGCGATCAAGGCCGAACGTTCGGGCGATGAGCTGACGGCTTACGAGACCGAAGTTCGCAATGGTGCGATTGGTTCCGACCTGAAAAAGGTTCGCAATGTCAAGCCGATGTGGTCGAAATGGGGTCTTACCGCCAGCCTGATGTTGGGTGGTCTGGACATGTGGACCAACACGTTTGGCTTTTCGCTGTTCGGCACGTTGGGCCATGGCAAGAACGACGCGGAATCGACCGAGGATGCCAGCAAGCACCAGCCAATCGATTATCCAAAGCCGGATGGAACGCTGTCCTTCGATCGTCTGACGAATGTCTCGTTCGCAGCGACAAACCACGAGGAAAGCCAGCCCTGCCATCTGCGCCTGGCCGATCCCGAGATCCCCGTGAAGGTCAACCTGCCTAAATACGATGAGCCGGCACAGCGGTATTGCCCGGCAGGTGTGTATGAAGTGGTCGAGGATGAGAACGGCCCGCGATTCGTCATCAACTTCCAGAACTGCGTTCACTGCAAAACCTGCGACATCAAGGATCCCAGCCAGAACATCACCTGGACCACACCGCAGGGCGGCGACGGTCCAAACTATCCGAACATGTAAGCAAAAAACGGGCAATGGCTGCGCTGTGAAGGCTCTGCCATTGCCTCTTGCCTGCCGAAGCCCTAGCTTACCCCTCAGTCAACGATAGCAAGGCAGGATTTCGGTGTTTTCCCTGGTTCGTCGCGCGGCTTTGTCCGTGCTGTTCATGTCGTCGGTCGCAGTTCCGGCCTATTCGGAAACGGGCGCCGGGTCTTATCTGGCCGGGCGGCAGGCGATTTACGAAAACGACTATTCTGCCGCTGAAAGATACTACGCTCAGGCTCTCAGGTTTGATCCCCAAAATGCGCTGTTGCAGGAAAGCGTTGTCGTTGCACGCATCGCCTTGGGGGAAGTGGCGCGCGCGCTGCCGATCGCCCAGCAGATCGAGGAAGCAAACCTGCCCAGCCAGGCTGCGCGTATGGTAATTTCGGCCAATCTGATCACCGATGGGAAATTTGACGACCTGCTGGCCCGTGACCCTGAAACACAGGGTGTTGGCCCCCTTGTTGACGGCCTGATGATCGCCTGGGCCCATCTGGGGCAGGGTGAGATGACCAAGGCGATGGAACAGTTCGATTCTGTCGCGACACAGGATGGTCTCAGGGAGTTCGCGCTTTACCACAAGGCGATGGCATTGGCGTCTATCGGTGATTTCGAAGGCGCCGAGGCGATACTTGCCGACAATGATGGAACGGTTGCCCGGTTCTCTCGTCGTGCTGCTTTGGCCCGCACCGAGATTCTGTCGCAGCTGGATCGCAACGAAGACGCCGTTCAGTTTCTGGACGATGTGTTTGTGGCGGGCAGTGACCCGACCATCGAGTCGTATTTGAGCCAGTTGGCGGCGGGTGAAACATTGCCGTTCACCCATGTCCGATCCGCTCAGGACGGCATGGCCGAGATTTTTTTCACCGTCGGTGCCGCATTGAACAGCGAAGCATCAGCCGATTACGTTCTGCTGTACGCACGCCTGGCCAGTTTCCTGCGCCCCGATCATGTGGATGCCATTTTGCTGAGCGCGGATCTGCTGGACAACTTGCAGCAATATGATCTGGCGGTTGAGGCATACCGCCAAGTCCCGGCGGACAGCAACGATCACCATGCGGCCGAATTGGGCCGCGCCGAAGTTCTGGACCGTTCGGGAAAAACCGATGCGGCCGTCGAGGTGTTGCAGAACCTGGCTGCGCAGGACCCTGATTTTCCGGGTGTGCATGTCGCTTTGGCAGATTTGCAGCGCCGACAGGAAAACTATGCCGCTGCCGTGGCCTCTTATGACACTGCGATCGCGCTGACGGATAGCGCGGCGGGTGGGAATTGGTTCCTGCATTACGCACGTGGCATCAGTCATGAAAGGCTGAAGCACTGGGATCAGGCCGAAGCTGATTTCCGCCGAGCGCTGGAACTAAACCCGGATCAACCTCAGGTTCTGAATTACCTTGGGTATTCTCTGGTTGAGCGCAAAGAAAAGCTGGATGAAGCATTGGATATGATCGAGCGCGCAGTAGCTGCGCGTCCGGACAGTGGCTATATCGTGGACAGTCTGGGCTGGGTACTGTTCCGTCTGGGGCGTTATGACGAGGCCGTCGAACACATGGAACGTGCGGTTGAGCTGATGCCGGTGGATCCGGTGGTCAACGATCATCTGGGTGACGTCTATTGGGCTGTCGGGCGCGCGCGCGAGGCCGAGTTCCAGTGGAGCCGCGCCTTGTCCTTCATCGACCCGGAAGACACCGACGGCGAAGCCGATCCGGATCGAATCCGGCGCAAGATCGAAGTCGGGCTGGATGCCGTTCTGGCCGAAGAAGGTTCGGAGCCATTGAAAGTCGCCAATGGAAATTAAGGCGTTTGCGCCCGCCAAGATCAACCTGACCCTTCATGTGACTGGCCGTCGAGACGACGGCTATCACCTGTTGGATTCGCTGGTTGTATTCGCCGATCTGGGTGATCGGCTGACATTCACCCCCGGCCCCGAATTGTCCATGGACGTGCGCGGCGAGTTTGCCGGCGGAGTCCCTACGGACAGCCGAAATCTGGTCTGGAAGGCGGCAGAAGCTGTCGGTTGGACCGGTCATATTCAACTGACCAAGTCCTTGCCCCATGGGGCGGGCATTGGCGGAGGGTCGTCTGATGCCGCGGCCACGCTTGGGGCCCTGGCAGATCAGGGCCACGACCTTCCGCGGGGCCTGCCGTTGTCATTGGGGGCGGATGTCCCCGTCTGCCTGGAAGGTCGGGCGATCAGAATGCAGGGCATTGGCGATCGTTTGAAGGCGGTGAACCTTCCGCACCTGCCCGCCCTTTTGGTCAACCCAAATGTCCAGGTGCCCACCGGTGCCGTTTTCAACGCGCTGGCGTCCAGAGACAACCCGCTAATGCCTGAAAGCATGCCTGAGTTTGACAATGCTGATGAGTGCGCCCAGTGGCTGCGCAATCAACGCAACGATCTGCAGGTGCCCGCCATGGACATCGCACCTGAGATCGAGCAGGTGTTGGACGAGTTGCAGATGACCAATCGCGCGCTCATGGTGCGCATGTCAGGGTCAGGATCAACCTGTTTTGCGTTGTATCCGACGATGAAAGACGCGCATTTTGCGGCCTATGAGATCGGCGCAGCCCATCCTGATTGGTGGTGCCGCGCCACACAGCTCAGTTGAGACGTGAAACCACGTAATCGGCCAATTCGCGCAGCAGACTGCGAATATCGTGGTCAGGCAATACATCCAAAGCGGCTTTGGCCTTGTTTGCCCAACCCAAAGCGTCTTGCCGGGTTTCTTCCAGCGTGGCGTATTTGTTCATCAGACCCAGCGCCTGATCCAGATCCCCGTCCTGTTGGCGGCCCTTTTCGATCGTACGTTCCCAGAAGGCGCGTTCTTCCGGCGTGGATTGCGCCACGGCTTTGATGACGGGCAGGGTCAGTTTCCGTTCACGGAAGTCATCGCCAACATTCTTCCCGGTCGCCTTGCTGTCGCCCTGATAATCCAGCAGGTCATCGGCAATCTGGAACGCGATGCCCAGTGAATCACCATAGTCGAAAAGCGCTTTGACCTGCTCTTCCGAGGCACCTGCGATCACGCCGCCCACTTCGGTCGCGGCTGAAAACAATGCCGCCGTCTTGCCACGCACGACCTGAAGGTAAACGCTTTCATCCGTACTCAGATCGGTTGCGGCCGTCATTTGCAGCACTTCGCCTTCGGCAATGGTTGCAGAGGCATTGGCCAGAATATCCAGAACGCGCAGCGAGCCCGTTTCCACCATCAGCTGGAAACTGCGTGAAAACAGGTAATCGCCAACCAGAACACTGGATTTGTTGTCCCAAAGCAGATTGGCGGTCGGGCGGCCCCGTCGCTGTGCGCTTTCATCCACGACGTCGTCATGCAGCAGGGTGGCGGTGTGAATGAACTCGACCGTCGCGGCAAGGCGCACGTGATGGTCGCCGGAATAGCCAAACAGGCGTGCTGCGGCCAGTGTCAGCATCGGGCGCAGGCGTTTTCCACCTGCTTCGACCAGATGCCGCGTCACTTCCGGGATGCGTGGCGCATGGTCCGATGCCATCCGCGTGCGGATCAGCCCGTTCACGGCCTCCATCTCGCCCGCCAGAATTTCAGCGAGACGCTCATGCGGTTTTGAGATCATGTCGACGGTCATCACACTCCTGATACAAGGCTCGACTTTCGCCTCGCCTTGCCCTTACATCCATCCCCATGAAAGAACTGTTGCGCAGTACCGATCCGACAATCCTGGCCTTTGCATCCGCTCTCCTTGAGGGCGAGGATATAGACTGCTTTCAGATGGACGTAAATATGAGCATCCTCGAAGGTGGTATCGGGATTTTCCCTCGTCGGCTGATGGTTCGGTCCGAAGACCTGACCCGGGCCGAGCGTGTGATGCGCGACAACGAGATCCCGCTGGGCCGATGATGCGCTTCGACGACAATGAATTGACGTGCAACGATTTCCTTGGTGGCCGGGTGCGATTGCTGCAACCTGCGTCAGGTTACCGCGCCGGGGTAGACCCTGTTCTGCTTGCCGCATCGGTCCCTGCAAAGGCCGGGCAATCCGTGCTTGAACTGGGATGTGGCGCGGGGGCTGCCATTTTATGCCTGTCCGCGCGGGTGGCGGGGCTGCAAATGGTTGGGATCGAATTGCAACCGGCCTATGCGGATTTGGCCCGCCGCAATTCGGAAATCAACGGCTGTGATCTGGACGTGATCGAGGCTGACCTGAACGCTTTGCCTGATGACCTCCGACAGCGGCACTTTGATCACGTAATCGCGAACCCGCCCTATTACCGTTCTGGGGCGCATAGCCCCGCCAGCGACACAGGGCGAAGCATTGCACTGGGCGAAAATACGCCTCTGATCGACTGGATCACCGTTGCGGCCAAACGCCTTGCCCCTCGGGGGTTCCTGCACGTGATCCAGAAAGCCGACCGTCTTCCCGATATGCTGACGGCTTGTGAGGGGAAACTGGGTTCAATCGAGGTGCTGCCGCTCAGCGCGCGGGTGGGCCGCGAGGCAGAACTGGTCATCCTGAGCGCCCGCAAAGGGGGACGCGCGGCATTTCGCCTCCATGCGCCGTTGATTCTGCACGCCGGTGAGCGCCACGAAAAAGACGGTGAAAGCTATACCGAGGCGGTCTCAGCCGTGCTTCGACAGGCCGCTCCGTTGCCTCGGGACTTGTGCCATCGGCAATGACCAGCCGAATTTGTCGGATTTGTTACAGATTCTGTGCGTCTGCAGCGTGACAGGGTGGAAACGATGTGGTCAAATTCTTACGTGACATACAGACACATAAACAAGGAGGATCGCAATGAGCGTGAGCGCACATCTGACGGAACTGAAGAAAAAGCACGAATCTCTCGGTCTAGAAGTGGAACAAGCCCAACGCTCGCCAGGTATCGATGATCTCCATATTGCTCAGTTGAAAAAGCAGAAGCTCAAGCTGAAAGAAGAGATCGAACGCCTGTCCGCTTAAGTTTTCAGGCTGGCGCGGGCCGCTATCAAGGCCCCGCCGGTGATCAGAAAGGCCGCGATCGCAAGCCCCCAGGACGGGGTCGCGATCCCGGCCACTACCAAAGCAAGGGTCGACAGTAACGGGGCCGCATAGGATGAGGTTCCGAGGATTTGGATGTCGCCTTGCTTGACGCCTATGTCCCAGACGTAGAACGCCAGCCCGACGGGCCCAAGGCCGAGTGCCAGCACCGACGCCCAGCCCAGTGCCGTATCGGGCAGTACAGTGTCTTCCACCGCCAGATGAAGCAGTCCCGAAGCCGATGCAGCCGCAAGGCAGAAAATTGCGACGGAACTGGTCGGCGTGCCCTCCAGTTTGCGTGATAGAACGGAATAGCCCGACCATGTCAGTGCGCACAGCAAGGCCAATGCGTATCCGGGCAGGTATTGGGCCTGAAAGCCCGCGCCGCCACCCCCGGCAATGATTACAGCGGCCCCTGCGAATCCAAGGCATGCCCCGATCAGGTGGCCGATACGCAGATGCTCACCCGGAAGCAGGCCCGACAGAAGCACAATGAGCAGAGGCCAGAGATAAGCGATCAGCCCGGCCTCGGCAGCCGGCGCCATGCGCAGGGCCGAAAAATACAGCGCGTGATAGCCAAATAGGCCCAATGCGCCAAACAGGTAGGTCGTCCAGGGAACTTGCTTTAGATCGCTCAAACCACCTGTCGCCGTTGCCCAGACAAGCCCAAGCGCACCACCAATCGAAAAGCAGATCGTGTTCAGCAGCAGGGGCGGCGTGGGCGCCGACCCGACAGTGAACAACGCCAGCAAGGCCCATAGCAAGACAGCCACGAAACCGATGGCCGTTGCGCGCATTTTGGTCATGGGCGGGAAACCTCTTCAATCGGTACAATTTTGAACTCATCCGATATATGCGCGGTTTTTTCAATCTCGGTCAGGAACCAATCGCGAAACGCCGCGATCTGAGGTTTCTTTTCAGCCCCCGGCAGGCACAGAAACCGGAACCGGCCTTGTGTTTCCAGGGCCACCTTGAACGGTGCAATCAGGCGGCCTTCGGTCAGGTCCTTGAGAATCATGGCGCGTCGCCCCAGTGCCACGCCGACACCGGCAACAGCGGCATCAATCGCGTGATCGGCATTGGAAAAATGCGCGCCATGGGTCGGAGTAAAATCCACCCCCACGGCACGGAACCAAGCGGGCCAATCGCAAGGCGGGGTCAGAAAGCTGATCGAATCGTCATGGATCAGCGGGGCGTCGCGCAGGCTGTCTGGCGTGGTGAATTGTTCTGCAAGTTCCGGTGTCATGACCGGGGTCAGCCATTCCTTTCTGACGGGAAAGGAATACAGCCCGTCATCGGCCGAATTCCCGAAACGGATGGCGACGTCCACGTCGTCCCGCTCCAGATCCATGTTGCGCAGCGTGGCCGAGAATTTCAGATCGATCTCGGGATGCGCCCGAGCAAATTCGTAAAGCCGCGGCGCTAACCACTTGGCGGTCAAAGCTGGGCCCGCGGTGACGGTCAGGCTTGTGTCATCTTCCTGTCTGCGCACTGCACGCCATGCGGCTTGCAAGGTGGCAAACCCTTCTGCCGCACCAGGCGCAAGGGCACGGCCCGCCTCGGTCAGTTCTACGGCGCGGTTCAGACGACGAAACAGCGGCCGCCCAAGGTGTTCTTCAAGCGACTTGATCTGAAAGGACAGGGCGGCTGGCGTCACATGCAGCTCTTCCGCCGCCTTCGAAAAAGACATGTGCCGGGCTGCGGCGTCAAAAGCACGCAACGCGGTCAGCGGAGGCAGATAGTCACTCATAGTGAAGGAAAACTTAACTGATGTCTCAAGAAAGCTCGTTTGTCGTGTTTGTTTTTAGCCTCTATATTCACATCAGGTCAAATAAAACTGATTTGAAAAGGAGGCTGTCATGATCGAGATGACAACAAATCCCGCCGCCCAGATGGCGATTCTGCGTGCCCACCAAGAGCGCAGCAGGGTGATCTGGCAGTTTTGGGGATGGATATTCGGTTCCCGCTGATCGCAGCGCGCGCGTTCTTACGGGATCAGAAAGGGCCGGCCCAAAGGGACCGGCCCGTTTTTAGTTCACAACTCTGGATCAGACGAAGAACTGCGCACCGTTGGCCGAGATCGTCGAACCGTTGATGAACTGCGAATCGTCCGATGCCAGGAAGACCACGCAGCGCGCGATTTCCTCTGGCTCACCCAGGCGGCCGGCCGGGATTTGGCCAATGATGGACTCGCGCACCTTCTCGGGCACAGCCATGACCATTTCGGTTGCGATATAGCCGGGGCAGATCGCGTTGGCAGTGATCCCCGCCCGCGCGCCTTCCTGCGCCAGGGATTTTACGATGCCCAGGTCACCTGCCTTGGTCGCTGCATAGTTCACCTGAGCGAACTGGCCTTTCTGACCGTTGATCGAGCTGATGACGATGACACGACCGAACTTGCGCTCTCGCATGCCGGGCCAGACAGGGTGCACCGTGTTGAACACGCCGGTCAGGTTGGTGTCGATCACGTCTTTCCACTGATCAGGTGTCATTTTGTGGAATGGTGCATCGCGGGTGATGCCGGCGTTGGCGACGACCACATCGATGGGGCCAACCTCGGCCTCAACCTTTTCAATACCTGCTTTGGATTCGTCATAATCGGCGACGTTCCACTTGTAGGTCTTGATCCCGGTTTCGTCAGTGAAATTTGCGGCGGCTTCGTCATTTCCCGCATAGGTGGCCGCAACGTTGTATCCTTCGGCTTTGAGCGCCTTGGAAATTGCTGCGCCAATGCCGCGGGAACCGCCGGTAACGAGTGCTGTTCGTGCCATTTATGACTCCTTCAATTATAGTCGTCTTAGTAATGCTGTTACTCTGAGAGATGGTTGTGCGCAATATTGTTTCGTCTTGAATCTTGGATTCCGGGCGGCAATATCGTCGCATCCAACGGTTGGAACCTCAATGTAACAAAAAAAGGCGCCCACCGGGCGCCTAATTCTATTTGATTGCCAACGCGCTTAGTCGCGCTCCACACAAAGGGCAACGCCCATGCCGCCGCCGATGCACAAGGTCGCCAGACCCTTTTTCGCATCGCGACGCTTCATTTCGAATAGCAGGGTGTTCAAAACACGGCACCCCGAAGCGCCGATCGGGTGGCCGATGGCAATGGCGCCGCCGTTTACGTTCACGATCGACGGATCCCAGCCCATATCCTTGTTCACGGCGCAGGCCTGTGCGGCAAAGGCTTCGTTGGCTTCGACCAGGTCCAGATCGTCTACCGACCAGCCTGCTTTTTCCAGTGCTTTGCGCGATGCATAGATCGGGCCGACGCCCATGATTGACGGGTCCAGACCGGCGGTCGCATAGGACGCGATGCGCGCCAGAGGTTCGATTCCCCGCTTTTCGGCGTTTTCGGCTGACATCAACAGTGTCGCGGCCGCGCCGTCGTTCAATCCCGAGGCGTTGGCAGCGGTGACCGAACCGTCCTTGGTGAAGGCCGGACGCAGTTTGGCCATGGCTTCCATGGTTGCGCCATGACGGATGTATTCGTCCTTGTCCATCACGATGTCGCCCTTGCGGGTCTTGATGGTGAAGGGCACGATTTCGTCTGCGAACTTGCCGGCCTTTTGTGCTGCTTCGGCCTTGTTCTGCGAAGCAACGGCGAATTCATCCTGCATCTCGCGGCTGATCTGCCATTTCTCTGCAACATTCTCGGCAGTCTGACCCATGTGATAGCCGTTGAAAGCATCCCACAAGCCATCGCGGATCATTGTGTCGATATACTTCATGTCGCCCATCTTGTGACCGGCGCGCAGCGCGGCGGCGTGGGGCGACAGCGTCATGTTTTCCTGACCACCAGCAGCGACGATTTCCGCGTCTCCCAGCTGAATATGCTGGGCGCCCAAAGCAACGGCGCGCAGGCCCGAGCCACAAACCTGGTTGATTCCCCAGGCCGCGCTTTCCTGCGGCAGACCGGCGTTGATGTGGGCCTGACGTGCGGGGTTCTGCCCCTGGGCGGCTGTCAGAACCTGCCCCATGATGGTTTCGCTGACTTCGCCTTTTTCCACTCCGGCGCGCTCGACAACTGCTTCCAGAACGGCAGCGCCCAGATCATGGGCAGGTGTGTTCGCAAACGAACCACTGAAGCTGCCAACACCTGTTCGTGCGGCGGATGCGATTACTACGTTGGTCATATGATCAGTCCTTTACCGTCATGGGACAGCGGAATTTCTGACGGCGCAGGTCGAAAGATGTCCTCTCGAAACAAGAGCGCCCCGTGATCCCCCGCTCAAGTACTCTTGCAATAGCGTAACGCTGCACATGCAGCAACGGGCAGCTTGTCTCAGTGTCGGAAATGGTAGGAAAATGTCGATGAACAGGCAATCAACTGCCTGTTTTTGATCTGTTTTCCTGCTTCCAGGGTTCCGCAACACTGGGTGCGCCATACAAGAATCCTTGCAGGCAATCCACGCCACTTGCCACCAAGAAAGCGGCATCCTCCTGCGTTTCAACCGATTCGGCCGTGACCAGAATTTCGAATTCACGGGCCACCGCGATCAGGGCCCGCACCAAAGTCTGGTTGTCGGGATCGTTGCTGATGCCCCGCACGAACTGGCCATCGATTTTGGCTGCGTCGAACAGAAACTCGCGAAAATGGCGAAAGCTGAAATTGCTGGCGCCAAAGTCATCCAGCGCAAAAGCGATGCCGCGATCCTGCAAGCGGTCCATGAAGTCGACAACCAGCTCAGGCACTTGCATGGCCGAGCTTTCGGAGATTTCGAGGATCAAGCGTTCGCCCAATCCGGCATCTCGTTTCAGGAATCTGTCCAGTATTCTGGACCAGTTGGAATAACCGATCGAGCGCGCAGACATGTTGATCGACAGGCGTATTTCCGGGTTCCTCGCCAATGTGCGCAACCCAAGCTCCAACGCGACGCAGTCCAGATCGCGGCCGATAGGAGTGTTTTCGACCTGAGGCATGAATTCTCGCGCCGGGATGACGCGGCCGGTTTCGTCCAGAACCCGAATGAACCCTTCGTAAAACGCGACTCGGTACGGGGCGTGCGCCTGTATCACCGGCTGAAAAGCCAGTTTGCACTGCTTATGCTTCACTGCATCGGTTGCCATCTGCACAACCGAACGATCCCGCGTCGAAACGGCCGTATTCAACGGACTTTCCGACCCCTCAGGCAGATGTGCCAGTTTTTTATTTCCCATAAGCGCGGATTCCCATGTGTCCGGGACAGGTGTCCGGTCACAGTCTCGGGGCAAAGAGATGAATCTGCGGTTAAGGGTTCGGAAAAATTTCCGTCTCGCGGGCTCAGCGGGTGGATTGCCACGCGCGTGTCAAAGAAGCTGCCGCGCCAAGTATCGCGCCCATCGCACCTAGCGCCATCATTGCAAAACCCAATGCGATCAGGGCTGCAACGGCGCCCCCAAGGGCTGCGAGCATGGCCATCAAC
Organism: Ruegeria sp. HKCCD7559; assembly: GCF_013110575.1. Taxonomy (NCBI): domain Bacteria; kingdom Pseudomonadati; phylum Pseudomonadota; class Alphaproteobacteria; order Rhodobacterales; family Roseobacteraceae; genus Ruegeria; species Ruegeria sp. HKCCD7559. Next base: position 197,445 of record NZ_WVQU01000004.1, on the reverse strand, counting down.
AGGCCGAACAGGCCGAAAAAGGTTGAAATGGTTGTCAAACGATTCATAAAGACCCTCGCTCACTCACACACGGCGCCTGTCGTCTGATATGGCGCTCAATGGCCGAGATTCAAGGCACAATCAGGGTGCAGCCGGCTGTTTCAAGCCTGTTCTGCTTGTCCGCTGGGCAGCTTTTTGTCCAGATGCTCAAAACCGGGCGTTCCGCGGTCTTCCGGGTGGCGCGCCAGATGCTTGGCCTTGATCTGTTCCGAACTGTCCCGGCTGCCGTCATGGCTGTACCCAGGTGGGGCAAAGCAGTAGGCCAGCCGCTGTTTCAGGGTCAAACCCGGCTGGGTCGCGTCGCGCCAGATGGCCACCCATTCGTGAAAGGCCACCCGCAGGGGATTGAAAGTGCCGATATTGTGCACCAGGCCATAGTCCACCCGGTCGTCCTCCTGCTCGGGGACGAAGGTGCCGAACAGCTTGTCCCAGATGATGAACACCCCGGCATAATTGCAATCCAGATAGCGTGCGTTGCGGCCGTGATGGGCGCGGTGGTGACTGGGGGTGTTCATTACCGCCTCGAACCAGCGGGGCATCTTGCCGATGGCCTCGGTGTGAATCCAGAACTGATAGATAAGATTGAGGCCACCGACGAACAAAACCATCGCAGGATGGAACCCAAGCAGGATCAGTGGGGCGCGTACGACCATCATGAAAGTAAACGTATAAGTCCAGGTCTGCCGCAGCGCGGTCGTCAGGTTGTAGTGCTGCGAGCTGTGATGGTTTACGTGGCTGGCCCAGACCCAGCGGATGCGATGGCCAAAGCGGTGGACCCAGTAGTAACGCAGATCGTCCAGGACAAAGCACAGGATGATAACCGGAATTGACGTACCCAGGTTCATCGGCGTGATCTGCCAAAGCCACATGAAAAACGCATAGGCGATAAAGCCCAGCAAAAAGCCCGATGCGATGTTTCCGGCCCCCATGATCAAAGAAGTCACCGCGTCGCGTGTTTCATAACGCCCGCCTTTGCCTTTGACTGCGATCCACAGAAACTCGGCCAGAATTGCTGCGATGAAAAAGGGAACGGCCCATTGCACCGCATCGGGAAAACTAATTTGGTCTGTCATGCGGGCTCCATCAGGTCACGCCAGTGATGGCGTTCGAATTCGTCCAGTCGGATGAGTGTTTTGGGCACCGAGAATTCGTGAAACAGAATCTCAAATCCTTCCGGATGATCCAGAAGATCATAGTCCAGCAGATGCCGGGCCACGGTGTCGGCCCCGAAGGACCAAAGCAACCCATTGCCTGAACTGGTGCGCACCATCGCGGCGTGGCCATCATGGGAAACCGTGACGTCGACCACATCATCGTCCGGAAAGTGACGTGCCCATTGTGATCGTGCAATGTCGGGCGTCAGCATCACTTGCTGCGATTTGCCGGTGAGATGCAATAACAGGGTGACACCAGCTATGCCGCCGACGACCAGCGTCAGTAGAATTTCAAGTGGCATTCCATCCTCCTGAGCGCAGAGTGCAAAGGAGTTGAAACTCTGTCAAAGGTGGCGTTGCGTCAGCTGTTTTCCAGCCGTTCCAGTATCTCGTGTTGCACCACACGTTCGACGAAGGGCACCAGCCCCTCGGGGCCGGATGTACGATCCTTCAGATGGATGCAGATATCCGGGCGCCGGGCGGCAATTATGCCCACCATTTCACCACGGATCGTGTCGTCAAGCCCCGCGCCCAAGATGGCGCAGGCAATTCGGGGCTCGGCATCCAGCTGTTTCCGGACCTCGTCCGTGTCATGTGCGCCCAGCCACTGAATCGGCAGATGATCCAGTTGCCGTGCCACATCACCGATCACATTTGGCAACCGTCCGATCAAAAGAACCACCGGCTTCATCGTCGCCTCCTTCCTATAAGGTCACAAACGAAAACCGGCCCAATTGGGCCGGTTCGAGTGTATCACAAACAGGCGGACGCTGCGCCATTCGTCAGCTATTGGATTCCACAAGCGTCGAGATAATCGCCTTCGCACTGTCCGAGTTCCACTCGGCGTCGCCGATCAGCCGGGCGATTTCCTGCCCTTCGGGGTTCAGGATGACCGTGATCGGCAAGGCGATGACGCCGAACTCACGGGCAGCGGCTGAACTGGGGTCCTGGTGACGGGGCAGGTTGGCGATGCCGTTCTCTTCAAAGAACTTTTTGATGCCGGCAGGCGAGTTGCGGCCCGTGGCCAGTGTCAGAACCTGAAACTTGTCGCCGCCGAACTCTTCCTGAAGTTCAGCGATCTGAGGCATCTCTTTGCGGCAGGGCGCACACCAGGTGGCCCAGAAATTCAGCAGCACAAACTTGCCCTCATAATCGGCAAGCGTGCCGACACCGCCGTCATCTTCCAGCTGGAATTCGATTGATTTGGCGGGTTTCGGTTCCTTGTGCAGGATAAGACGTTTCAGGCTCTCTTCCCGCAGAGGGGCAAGCGTCTCGGCATCGGTCGCCAAGGCGGCATTTGCACCCAGCGCAAGGGCCATATAAAGGGGGATCAGACGAAATAGGCGCATATCAACTCCGGGTTTTCTTACATGACCGATCAATCCTCGAACCAGATGTGGGGCGGCCGCTTTGCCGCCGGTCCAGACGCGATCATGGAGGCAATCAACGCCTCGATCGGGTTCGATCAGCGGATGGCAGCCCAGGACATCGCAGGCTCGCGCGCCCATGCGGCCATGCTGGCAGCCACAGGCGTCATAAGTGATAGTGACGCCGAAGCCATTCGGGAAGGGCTGCTCACCGTTTTGTCAGAAATCCAGAACGGAGAGTTCCAGTTCTCGACCGCGCTGGAAGACATTCACATGAATGTCGAGGCACGTCTGAAAGAGATCATCGGAGAGCCCGCAGGCCGTTTGCACACAGGCCGGTCACGCAATGACCAGGTCGCAACCGATTTCAAGCTCTGGGTTCGTGATCAGCTGGACGCTGCTGAGAGCGGCTTGCTGGCCCTGATCCGCGCGCTTTTGGCGCAGGCCGAGGCCGGGGCTGATTGGGTCATGCCGGGCTTTACCCACCTGCAAACGGCGCAGCCGGTGACATGGGGCCATCACATGATGGCCTATGTCGAGATGTTTGGCCGTGATCTGTCCCGCGTTCGTGACGCCCGCGCCCGGATGAACGAATCGCCACTGGGTGCTGCGGCGCTGGCCGGGACATCGTTCCCCATCGACCGCCATATGACGGCCGAGGCGCTGGGCTTTGACCGGCCTGCCGCCAACTCGCTGGACGCCGTCAGCGATCGTGACTTCGCGCTGGAGTTCCTGTCCGTGGCCTCGATCAGCGCCGTGCATCTGTCGCGGTTTGCCGAGGAACTGGTGATCTGGTCTTCGGCGCAGTTCCGTTTCGTTACCCTGTCGGATCGGTTCTCAACCGGATCGTCGATCATGCCGCAGAAGAAAAACCCCGATGCGGCAGAGCTGATCCGCGCCAAGGTGGGTCGGATCTTTGGCGCCAACACGGCGCTGATGATGGTGATGAAGGGCCTGCCACTGGCCTATTCCAAGGACATGCAGGAAGACAAGGAACAGGTCTTTGACGCCGCCGACAACTGGATGCTGGCGCTGGCCGCGATGGAAGGCATGGTCAAGGACATGACCGCCAACCGCGACAGCCTGGCCGCCGCCGCCGGCTCGGGCTTTTCAACCGCGACCGATCTGGCCGACTGGCTGGTTCGGGTGCTGGGCCTGCCCTTCCGCGACGCGCATCATGTTACCGGATCGCTGGTGGCCATGGCCGAGAAGAAGGGCTGCGACCTGCCCGATCTGACGCTGGACGACATGCAGTCGGTCCATGCCGAGATCACAAATGACGTCTACTCTGTCCTTGGAGTCGAAAATTCTGTAAACTCACGCCAGTCCTATGGTGGCACAGCTCCTGATCAGGTGCGTGCTCAGGTTGAACGATGGAAGGCAATGGTGTGATGACCGTGCTGCGCGCGATTCTGATTGCAGGGTCCGGCCTGATGCTGGCCGGATGCGGAGCCGATGGTGAGCCCGTTCAGCCAGCGCCCGCTCAGCCAACTGTCAGTGCAACCGTCGGTGTCGGCTCTGGCGGAGCGTATGTAGGCGGTGGCGTAGGTCTGAGCCGTGGCCCGCTGGGGATCTACCTGGGATTCTAAACCACTTTCATATTGCGCATCGGTTTTATATCCACCAACGTGAGTTGGCATGTCGGTGCGCATGTCATCCAAAGAAAAGATACTGAAATGAGAACACTAGGACTGTTTCTGGTATTTGCGGCTTTGACGGCTTGCGAACCTACATCGGCAAGACGCCCGGAACCTGCGGCAGAGCCCAAACAATCGGGCACCGGAGTTTCGATCTCGGGCTATGGCCGGGTTGGAGTTTCGACCCGAAATTAAACTTGGTCGATGGGTTCGGAATCCATTGATCCGAAGCTATCTTCTGGTCTAAGCGCGCAGACATGGATCATTTTCTCTACCGCGACGGCGCGCTATTCGCCGAGGATGTCCCTGTCTCCGAAATCGCTGCCGCGGTCGGAACGCCGTTCTATGTCTACTCCACAGCAACCTTGCTGCGGCATTTTCAGCTGTTTGACGATGCGCTTGACGGCACGGACCACCTTGTCTGCTATGCGATGAAAGCGGCCAGCAATCAGGCGATCCTGAAAACTCTGGCAAAGGCGGGCGCAGGGATGGACGTGGTTTCGGGCGGGGAATACCTGCGCGCCAAGGCGGCGGGCGTTCCGGGCGACAAAATCGTGTTCTCTGGCGTGGGTAAAACGGCGGATGAGATTCGTACCGCACTGACCGGCGGCATCCGTCAGTTCAACGTCGAATCCGAGCCCGAGATGGAAGTGATCAACGCCGTTGCACTAGAATTGGGTGTGGTTGCGCCGATTACTGTAAGGGTGAACCCGGATGTCGATGCCAAGACCCATGCCAAGATTGCCACGGGCAAGTCCGAGAACAAGTTTGGCATTCCGATTGCCCGTGCCTCGGAAGTTTACGCCCACGCTGCCAGCTTGCCGGGGTTGGAGGTGATCGGCATCGACGTCCATATCGGCTCGCAACTGACCGAACTTGAGCCTTATGAGCTGGCCTACACAAAAGTAGCCGAGCTGACCGAACGCCTCCGTTCTGAAGGTCACAACATTCGGCGTCTCGATCTGGGTGGCGGTCTGGGCATTCCTTACACCCGGTCGAACAACGCACCCCCCTTGCCGATTGAATATGGTGCGCTGGTCAAGAAAACATTGGGGCATCTTGGCTGTGAGATCGAGATCGAGCCGGGCCGCCTGATCGCGGGCAACGCCGGGATCATGGTTAGCAAGGTCATCTACGTGAAATCAGGCGAAGGTCGCGATTTTTTGATCCTTGATGGGGCGATGAATGACCTGATCCGCCCGGCAATGTACGAAGCTTACCACGATATCGTCGCGGTGCAGGAACCTGTCGCCGGTGTGGAACAGCGCCCTTATGACATCGTGGGCCCGGTCTGCGAATCCGGTGACACTTTTGCCAAACAACGCAACATGCCGCCGCTCAAATCGGGTGACCTGATCGCCTTCCGCAGCGCGGGTGCCTATGGCGCGGTGATGGCCAGCGAGTACAATACCCGCCCGCTGATCCCCGAGGTTCTGGTCAATGGTGATCAATTTGCAGTCATTCGTGAACGACCAAGCTTTGACGAAATCATAAACCGCGATACCATACCTTCATGGCTTTGACGCGATGATCGCGCGGGCCTAACCCCGGAGGCCCGTCTTGTCCGACCGTTCAAACCTGCCCATTCCGCGCCTGTCCGTGTGGCTGACTCATGTCGGCATGGTGGCAGAACAGGTGTTGCGCGCGTTCTGGCCGGCGTTCTCGATTGTACTTGCTCTGCTTGCGGCTTTGATGCTGGGGCTTCAAGATGTTGTTTCCGTGGAAATTGTCTGGGCGGTCGGCGCGCTGTCCTTGGGGTCGTTTTTGACGGCTGCGGTGCTTGGCCTGAGGGGTCTCAAGTTGCCTTCGCGCGCCGAGGTTTTGATGCGGCTGGATGAGACCTTGCCGGGACGCCCAATTCAGGCCTTGATGGATGATCAGGCTATCGGTGCGGCCGATCGGGATTCCGTGGCGCTGTGGCAAGCCCACAAAGCCCGGATGGCGCAACGGGTCGCGACGGCCGAGGCCGTGAAACCAGACCTTCGGCTGGCATCGCGAGATCCTTATGCACTGCGCTACGCGGCGTTGCTGGCTTTTGTCGTAGCGCTTGTTTTCGGCTCTTTGTGGCGCGTGGGGTCTGTGGCGGACATGGCCCCGGGCACTGCTGCCGCCGGGCAGGGGCCGACTTGGGAAGGATGGGTCGAACCTCCGCGCTATACGGGCCTTCCAACGCTGTATCTTGCGGACCAAACGGATGCAGAGCTTGCCGTTCCCAAGGGTAGCCGCGTTACCTTGCGGCTTTATGGTGAGGTTGGCGCACATAGCCTGACGGAAAACAGCTCGGCCCTGGGGGCCGAGGCGGCGACCGACCCCGAGCAGGAGTTCGTGGCAGAACGCTCTGGCCAATTGCGCATCGACGGGCCAGCGGGGCGGGAATGGGCCGTTGAGATCATTGACGACACGGCACCACAGATAGCCGTGGCTGGATCGGCTGAGGCCGAGGCGGGCGGGCAGATGAAGCTGCCATTCGTCGCAGGAGATGACTATGGTGTGGTTGCAGGCTCTGCCCTGATCGAACTGGATCTGGCTGCCGTTGATCGCCGCTATGGTCTGGCGGCAGAGCCCGAACCACGCGAAGCGATCGCAGTTGAACTGCCTATGCCGATCACCGGCGACCGGGTGGATTTTGCAGAAGATCTGATCGAGGATTTCTCGCAACACCCATGGGCGCATTTGCCGGTTCGGATCACCTTGATGGCCACGGACGCGGCGGATCAGCAATCGTCTTCCGAACCTTATGTGACCGATCTTCCGGCCCGCCGGTTCTTTGATCCGCTGGCCGCTGCGGTGATCGAACAACGGCGCGATCTGCTGTGGTCGCGGTCCAATGCGCCTCGGATCGCGCAACTGCTGCGGGCTGTATCTCATCTGCCAGAGGACCTGTTTCGCTCGGAAACTGCCTATTTGCGTCTGAGGGTCGTGCTGCGGCGGCTTGAGACCTTTGATCAATACGGGCTGAAACCCGAACAGCAGGCAGAGATCGCCCAGGCGCTCTGGGATCTTGCCGTGTTGATCGAGGACGGCACGCTTGCGGATGCGCTGGAACGGATGCGGCGCGCGCAGGAACGTCTGACCGAAGCAATGAAGAACGGCGCCAGCGACGAGGAAATCGCGGAACTGATGCAGGAATTGCGCGAAGCGACGCAGGATTACCTCCAACAACTGCAACGGTTGGCCCAGCCGAACGGCGAAGATGGTGAGCGTCAGCAGGGCCAGAACGGCGAGTCCCTGCAAATGACGCAGGATGATCTGCAACGCATGATGGACCGCATTCAGGAGCTCATGGAACAGGGCCGGATGGCCGAAGCCCAGCAGGCACTGGAAGAGTTCCAGCAGATGATGGAAAACATGCGTGTGACTCAGGGCCAGGGCGGAGGGCAGCAGTCCGAAGGTCAGCAGGCCATGGAAGGTCTTGCGGAAACCCTGCGCGAGCAACAAGGTCTGAGCGATCAGGCCTTCCGTGATTTGCAGGAACAGTTTAATCCAGGTGCTCAATCCGGTGAAAGCCAGGGCAATGAGGGACGCAATGGCGGGCAAGGCCGGGGGCAAAGCCACGAAGGTCAGGGCGGTCAGGGGGAAGGCTCGGATCAGGCTGGCGAAGGCCAGCAGGGTCAAGGCTCACTTGCGGATCGGCAGCAAGCGCTAAGAGATGAGCTGAGCCGCCAGCAACAGGGTTTGCCCGGCGCCGGTACGCCCGAAGGTGACGCCGCGCGCGAGGCGCTGGACCGGGCCGGGCGCGCCATGGACGAGGCGGAACAGGCCCTGCGTGGGGATGATCTGGCCGAAGCCATCGACCGGCAATCCGAGGCGATGGAAGCCCTGCGCGAAGGGATGCGTTCGTTGGGTGAGGCGATGGCGCAGAACCAGCAGAACCAACCGGGGCAAGGAACGCAGGATGGCGACATGCAAGCCAACAATCGCGATCCGCTGGGCCGAAATCCGGGTGCCGCCGGTTCGATTTCAACAGATGAGAATTTGCTGCAAGGCGAAGACGTGTATCGCCGGGCGCGGGAACTGCTGGATGAAATCCGGCGCAGAACCGGGGAATCGGACCGCCCCCAGATCGAACTGGAATACCTGAAACGTTTGTTGGAGAGGTTCTAGACCTCAGTTCTGGGCACCGGATCCAGCCTGTGCTTCAAGCCAGATACGCGCCTGATCCACAAGCGACACGTATGAGCTGAGCAACGGGTCGGCCTGAGGGACCGCTTCGCTGATCTGTTGGGCATTGCCATAGATCAGATACAGAACCACGCCGATGATCAGCATCAACGCGAAGCCGCGCAGGAATCCGCCCGATTTGCGGGGTGGCTGCGGGACTTCTTCCGACTCGTCAGATCGCATTGTCGAATTGATGGCTTCAACATCCGGCAGCGCGTCTTTCTGCCCGGCATCGACAGCGGTTTCCGAAGCCGAAGGCCGCTTGGGGCGCACCTTGGGTTCTGGTGGCGTATCCAGCCCCAGATCGGGCTGGCTCTCAAGGCTGCTGCCTTCCTGCGCCCGCAATTCCGCTTCGCGGGCAGCTTCCTCTTTCAGAATGCTGGCAACGGACGGATCGACATTCCCTGTAGGCGCAGCGGGTTCTTCAACTTCTGGCTTGTCTTCGGATACCGCTTCTTCAACAGGACCCGGCTCGGCGTCTTGCGGAGCGTCGACCACGTCGGGCGATGTGTCATCCTGTTCGGGGGTTTCCGCTTTTTTGTCCGGTGCGCCTGCGGCTTCGGCAGGGTGCTTCGCTTGAAACCAGGTCTGATCACAGTTGGAACACTGTACGTCGCGGCCTTCCTCGGGGATGACCTCGTCAGGAACCTCGTACTGCGCGCTGCAATTCGGACATGTAAGACGCATGCTGCCTCCTCGGCCGGGCGAAGGGCCGATAATAGTTTTTTCAGGAATGATATTCGGTTAAGACCCAACAGCAAAGAGCGTTTTCGGTTTCGCGGGTCAAGTGTCACCAATTGGACCCGGTAGAGCCATTGAAACCATCACCATGCTCGGGCAAGAAGAGCGGCAAAATAACGGGGGCACGTGTGATCGAGCTGGAAAATGTCAGCTACACCTACGGTGGCGGCGAGTTGCTGAGTGATGTCTCGGTACAATTGCAGCCGGGTTCGTTTCACTTTCTGACCGGGCCTTCCGGGGCGGGCAAGACCACGTTGCTCAAGCTGTGCTATGGTGCCCTGCTGCCGAGCTCGGGGCGGTTGAGTGTGTTTGACCAGGATATTTCAACCCTTGATCGCGACCAGCTGGCCGTATTGCGTCGCCGCGTTGGTGTCGTGCATCAGGATTGTCAGTTCCTTGACCACATGACGCTTGCCGAAAACGTCGCGTTGCCGCTGATGGTGTCCGGGCGTTCGGAAACATCCGAGCAGGAAAACCTGACCGAGCTGCTCAGCTGGGTGGGACTTGGCGCCAGGCTCGAAGCGCTCCCGCCTGAACTGTCCGGCGGCGAGCGGCAAAGGGCCGCTCTGGCGCGTGCCGTCATATTGTCGCCTGACGTGGTTTTGGCGGATGAGCCGACGGGCAATGTTGACTGGGAAATGTCGCAACGGCTGCTGCGTCTTCTGATCGAACTGAACCGGATGGGCAAAACCGTCCTGATCGCCACCCATGATCTGAGCCTGATCCGCGCGGCCAAAAGCCAGGTACAGGCTCGTGTCCTGCGTATTTCGCAGCGCAAGCTGCAACTGGCGGGGGCGGATCTATGATCATTCCTGATCTCAAAAATCTGTTGCGCGGTGACAAACGGGCAGACCGGGTTGTTCCCCCAACGGGATATACGGCACACCTGACCCTGTTTGTCGCGGGTGCGATGGCGTTTCTTGCAGTATTCGCACTGGCCCTGTCTCTGGCTTCGGGGCGCATTGCGGATCGCTGGGCCTCGGAACTGGCCGGAGCTGCAACCCTGCGCATCAACGCGCCAGTGGAACAGCGTGCGGCCCAGACCGAGGCCGCGCTGACCGTTCTGAGCCAGACGCCTGGCGTGGCCTCGGCCCGTGCTTTGACGCAGGAAGAGCAGGCGGCGTTGCTTGCCCCTTGGTTCGGGCCGGATCTGCCGCTGGATACGCTGCCCGTGCCGCAGCTTATCGAGATCATTGAAACCGAACCGGGCATCGACGTGGCTGGGTTGCGTTTGCGACTGGGGGCCGAGGTGCCGGGCGCCGTGCTGGATGATCATACGCGGTGGCGGGAGCCTTTGGTTGATGCGGCGATGTCCCTGCGTCGTCTGGGGTGGATTTCGATCCTGCTGATCGGTGGTGCGACCGCGGCCATGATTACTCTTGCCGCCAATGCGTCGCTTGCCGCAAATGCCCAGATCATCGAAGTGCTGCGCCTGGTCGGTGCACGCGATGGGTTCATAGCGGGCGCATTCGTAAGGCGGTTTACATATCGCGCATTCTTTGGGGCATCAGTCGGTACATTGCTGGGCATGACCGGTGTTCTGATGCTGCCCGAAGCCTCGGAATCGGGTGGTTTTCTGGCCGGCGTCGGCTTTCAGGGCAAAGACTGGGCGTTGCCGGTTCTTATCCCGATCCTTGGTGCCATGGTCGCGTTTTTTGCTACTTGGGCTGCGGCCCGACGCAAATTGAAGGAGCTTTCCTGATGTTGATGGCTGTTCAATGGGTTAGGTCATTGATCTTCATGATCGTGATCTACGCCTGGATGCTGATCCTTGGCATTGTCTTTCTGCCCTATGCACTGTTTTCCAAGGCTGGCGCCCTGAGGGCGTGCAAGACCTACGCGCGCAGCACCATGTGGCTGGCTCGTTGGATGGTTGGCATTCGGTGTGAAGTGCGGGGTACGGTTCCAACGAATGAAGTGGTCATAGCCGCAAAACACCAGTCGTTTCTTGATATCATCATAATTTTTGATGCCATTCCGCACGGCAAGTTCATCATGAAGCGCGAGCTTTTGTTTACACCCGTCATTGGAATGTATGCGCGGCGACTTGGCTGTATTCCGGTCAATCGCGGCAAGCGCGGTGCTGCCGTGACCAAGATGGTCAAGGATGTATCGAAAGAGTTTTCGGAACCCGGGCAGCTAGTGATTTACCCGCAAGGGACACGTGTGGCGCCCGGTGCGAAGAAACCTTACAAGGTTGGAACAGCCGTTCTTTACGAAGGGCTCGGCTTTCCCTGCGTTCCGGTCGCGACGAATGCCGGCGTCTTCTGGCCCCGAACGGGTGTCATGCGCAAACCGGGCCTTGCGATCGTCGATTTCCTCGACCCAATCGAGCCGGGTGTTGGTCGGGACGAATTCCTTGCCCGGCTGGAAGATGTGATAGAAACGCGTTCCAACGAGTTGATGCGGGAAGTGGGGTTTGATCCGGATGGAGCACATTCGTGACATCGAAACGCTTGAATCTTTGTATGGTCGGCCCGGTGCTCCGTCCTTGCGAAAGGTCGTTCATCAACTGACGCCCCTCTATCGCAAGTGGATCCTTGCATCGCGCCTGTGTGTGCTCAGCACAGTTGGCCCTGAAGGTGTGGATGGTAGCCCTCGGGGCGATGATGGCCCGGTGGTGAAAGAGCTGGATGCGAATACGCTGGCTCTGCCGGACTGGCGCGGCAACAACCGTCTGGACAGTTTGCGCAATATCGTGCGCGATCCACGTGTTTCGCTGATGTTTCTTGTTCGGGGGGCCAACAACGTCGTTCGGGTGAACGGGTTGGCGCGGGTAACGGCGGATGAGACCCTGCGGCACCAATTCGAGAAGGTCGGCAAACGCCCGGCGACCGTTATCGTCGTTGAAATCGCCGAGATATACAGCCAATGTGCCCGTGCTTTGATCCGGGCGCGCATCTGGTCAAGCGGTGATGACAGCGGCGATCTTCCCACGATAGGTCAGCTTCTGTCCGAGGCATCAGACGGCGCGGAAGGCGGCGCGCAATATGACGAGGAATGGCCTGCACGCGCCGCAAAAACGATGTGGTAGATGTGGGTGTCGGCTGTGGTTCAAACCGCAGCGGCCCCGATCCTTGATACTTTTTCCACCCAGCGATCTACGCTGCCGGGCTTGGGATAGCTTGCGCCGGAAAAATAGGTGAAACGGGTTGGTTTGAAGCCGACGAACCCAAGAATCTGGTCCCGTACCTGACGGATTAGCGCCTGCCGGTATATCAGGCGCATGAACCATCCCGGGGTGTCTGACGTCAGGATGACGCGTGCAGTACGCCCAGTCAGCATGGGCGCCGGAAATCCGATCTTGGTGGTGTTCCGTGTGTCAAAGGTTCGTCCCGGAATGAACATTCGGTCGATCAGTCCTTTGAGTTTGGCTGGAAGGCCGCCCCACCACATCGGGGTGGTCAGGACCAGGTGGTCGCTCCACTCAAAGTCCTGAAGCACTTGTTCCAGAACCGGCTCAAGTGGTTTGAAGTCGTGATAATTGCCCTGACCGAAGTCAAAATCGAATTGCAGATCGCTCAGATGAACCAACCGTACATCGTGCCCGTTTTTGCGGGCCGCGTCTCTGTATGTTTCGGCAAATGTGCGTGACAGGCTGCTTTCTGCGGGGTGTCCGTCAAGGATGAGAATCTTTTTCGGTTGCATCGGGTATCTCCTGAAAAATGACCGTGGTCAATTTATAGAATCAAAAAATGACTACGGTCAATAAAAATTTGACCACGGTCAGAAATTATGCGATTGAGCCGTATGCAAAAGACAATTCAGAAACGTACGATCAAGACCCGCGCCAAGCTTCTCTCGGCCGCTGAAGAGGTCATCCGCAATGGCGGATATGAAGCGTTACGGGTGGAAGAGGTCGTGAAGGCCGCTGGGGTCGCGAAGGGCACCTTTTTCGCGCATTTTCACGACAAGGATGCGCTGATGGAAATTCTGATCGCAGACAAGCTGAACGCCTGTCTGGATCAGGCCGAGGCCGGAACACCGCCCAAAACTGTTGCAGAAATCGTCACTGCGCTGGAACCGGTTCACAGTTTCATGACGTCCGAGCGATATGTATTCGATTTGTTGATCAGGTATTCCGGTGCTACGGCTGTCGCCGAAATAGGACCGGTGGCCTATTGTTTTGAGCGATATTTCCGCATCGTGATGCTGTGGCTCGAAGATGCAGAGGTGCGCAAGGTTGTGCCACCCGAGTTGTTGGCCGAAGGTGTGCAGGCCTTTGCCATTCAGGCCATGTCACTAAGATTCTGCGCATTGCATTCCGCGACGACTTTCACCGACAGGTTGGAGACCTATCTGGATGCCTGGTTGACCCCGACAGGCTGATCGCTGCCGGGGTCAAGGTTGTCAGCTGTGGATCGGACCGTCGCCGCAGGCCAGTGCGGCCTCGCGCACGGCCTCGGAATAGGTCGGGTGCGCGTGGCAGGTCAGGGCCAGATCTTCGGCGGATGCGCCGAATTCCATCGCCACGCAGACCTCATGGATCAGGTCGCCTGCGCCGGGGCCGATGATGTGGCAGCCCAGGATACGGTCGGTTTCCTTGTCGGCCAGGATCTTGACGAACCCGTCAGAGGCAAAGTTGGCTTTGGCGCGGCCGTTGCCCATGAACATGAACTTGCCGACCTTGTAGGCACGGCCTTGTTCTTTGAGCGTCGCCTCGGTTTCACCAACATTGGCGACCTCGGGCCACGTATAGATCACACCCGGAATGACACCATAGTTCACATGCCCATGCTTGCCCGCAACCTGTTCCGCCGCGGCCATACCTTCATCTTCGGCCTTGTGCGCCAGCATCGGGCCTTCGATCACGTCGCCGATGGCGTAGATGCCCGGTACGTTGGTCTGCCAGTCCGCACCCACCTTGATCTGGCTGCGCGGGGTCATCTCGACGCCCAGAGCGTCCAGCCCCAGACCATCGGAATAAGGCTTGCGCCCGGTGGCCACCAGCACGGTATCGGCGTCGATCACATGCTCGCTGTCGTCCTTGAGCAGCTTGTATGTCACTTTGGCCTTGGTCTTGGTTGCTTCGGTTTTCTGCACCGCTGCACCCATGATGAAGTTCAACCCCTGTTTCTTGAGGATACGCTGGAATGTCTTCTGCACCTCAGGGTCCATGCCCGGCGTAATGTCCTTGAGGAATTCGATCACCGTTACATCTGCGCCCAGGCGGCTGTACACCGAACCCAGTTCCAACCCGATCACACCCGCGCCGATCACCACCATTTTCTTCGGGATCTTGCCCAGAGACAGCGCTCCGGTTGAGGTCACAACGACTTTCTCATCGACTTCGACACCGGGCAGCGAGGACGGTTCGGAGCCTGACGCAATGATAATGTTCTTGGTTTCATGGATTTCATCGCCAACCTGAACTTTGCCGGCCGCAGGGATCGAGCCCCAGCCTTTCAGCCAGTCGATCTTGTTCTTCTTGAACAGAAACTCGATGCCCTTGGTGTTGCCCTCGATCACCTCATCCTTGTAGGCCTGCATCTGTTTCCAATCGACCGAAGGCGATTTGCCCTTCAGGCCCATCTTGGCAAAGTTGTGTTCGGCTTCATGAAGCTGATGGCTGGCATGCAGCAGAGCTTTTGACGGGATGCAGCCCACGTTCAGACAAGTGCCACCCAGCGTTTCGCGCCCCTCGACCACAGCGGTTTTCAAGCCCAGTTGAGCGCAGCGGATCGCGCAGACATAGCCGCCGGGTCCGGCGCCGATTACGATGACGTCATAGTTTGCCATTACATTCTCCTAAACCGACCGGACGATCCGGCGCTTTCCCGACCCGATCTGGCGGGTCGGGAATATCTTTGTCAAACGGGTTCCAGCAGCTTGATCGAGATATGCGCAATGCCGCCTCGTTCATGGTGCATTGCCAATTCTTCGGATCCGAAAAATGCCTTGGCCTTGTCCAGGTTGATCACCTCGAACATCGCGATCGCATGGTCCTTCTGATCGGGGTCGCGCCAGACATGCAGGTCGCGGATACCCGCGGCCTTGCGCATCGGCTTGTCCTCGCGGAACACTTTCAGCCAGGCGTCGAAATCGGCCACATCGGCCTGCCAGAGTACATGTGTCGCCATGGTCACAGATCCATCAGCAGGCGGCGCGGATCTTCAAGCGCCTCTTTCACGCGAACCAGGAAGGTTACCGCGCCCTTGCCGTCAACAATGCGGTGGTCATAGGACAGGGCCAGATACATCATCGGACGGATCTTGATCTCGCCATTGATGACCATCGGTCGTTCCTGAATCTTGTGCATGCCCAGAATGCCCGACTGCGGGGGGTTCAGGATCGGCGAGGACATCAGCGAGCCGTAGACGCCACCGTTCGAGATTGTGAAGGTACCGCCCTGCATCTCGGCCATCGAAAGCTTGCCATCGCGGGCGCGCTTGCCCTTTTCGGCGATGGCCTTTTCAATGGCTGCAAAGGACATGCTGTCCGCGTCGCGAATGACCGGAACCACCAGACCCTGCGGCGTGCCGGCCGCAACGCCCATGTGAACGAAGTTCTTGTAGACGATGTCGGTGCCATCGATCTCGGCATTGACCTCGGGCACTTCTTTCAGGGCATGGCAGCAGGCCTTGGTGAAGAAGGACATGAAGCCCAGGCGCACACCGTGCTTCTTCTCGAACTGGTCTTTGTACTGATTGCGCAGGGCCATGACTTCGGTCATGTCCACCTCGTTATAGGTGGTCAGGATCGCGGCGGTGTTCTGCGCATCCTTCAGGCGCTTGGCGATGGTCTGACGCAGACGGGTCATCCGTACACGCTCTTCGCGAGCCTCATCTTCGGCAGCAACCGGTGCGCGCGGAACCTGAGCAACGGGCGCCGGCGCAGCCGCCGCAGGTGCGGGGGCCGAAGCAGCCGCGACTGCCTTGGCGACATCTTCCTTCATGATGCGACCATCGCGACCGGTGCCGGTGACCTGATCGGCTGACAACCCGGCTTCGGCCATCGCCTTTTCGGCAGACGGCGCATTTGCAACATCCTTGCCGGTGCTTGCCGCAGCAGGAGCCGCAGCAGCAGCTGCCGGTGCAGGGGCTGCGCCTGCGGCCGCGCCCGAGATGACTGCCAGCTTGGCGGTTGCATCAACGGTTGCACCTTCCGGCGCGACGATTTCCGCCAGAACACCCGCAGCCGGGGCGGGTACCTCGACCGAGACTTTGTCGGTTTCCAACTCACACAGCATCTCGTCCTGCGCGACGCTGTCGCCGACTTGCTTGAACCAGGTCGAAACAGTCGCCTCAGTCACAGATTCGCCAAGCGTGGGCACCATCACGTCAACCGACCCGCCCGATGCAGAGGGTGCGGCCTCGGGGGGTGCTGCGGCTGTTGCCGGGGCAGGCGCGGCCGCACCTTCACCGGCAGCAATCGTCGCCAGCAGAGCATCGACACCAACCGTGTCGCCTTCGGCGGCCACAATCTCACCCATCACGCCAGCTGAGGGAGAGGGCACTTCGACCGTCACCTTGTCAGTCTCAAGCTCACACAGCATCTCATCCATGGCGACCGCATCACCGGGCTTTTTGAACCATGTTGCAACAGTGGCTTCGGTGACCGACTCGCCAAGCGTGGGAACACGAACTTCAATCGTCATCGCTTATTTTCCTTCGAGGCTCAGCGCTTCGTTAACCAGCGCTTCTTGTTGGGCTTTGTGTTGGCTGGCCAGGCCCGTCGCGGGCGAGGCCGAGGTTGCGCGACCGACATAAGCCGGACGGGTATGTTTCGCGCCGATCCGGGACAGAACCCATTCGATATTGGGTTCGATAAAGGTCCACGCACCTTGGTTTTTGGGCTCTTCCTGACACCAGACCATTTCGGCATTCTTAAACCGTTCAAGCTCGTTGATCAGAGAATGCGCCGGGAAAGGATAGAACTGTTCGATCCGCATCAGATAAATGTCGTCGATGCCGCGAGCATCGCGTTCCTCCAGCAGGTCGAAATAGACTTTTCCGGAACACATCACCACACGTTTGATCTTGTCATCCGCCACCAGTTTGGTGTCGGAATTGCCCTTCTGTGCATCATCCCACAGTACCCGGTGGAAGCTGGATCCGGTGGTGAAATCATCGGCGGTGCTGACGGCCAGTTTGTGACGCAGCAGTGATTTCGGTGTCACCAGGATCAACGGCTTGCGGAATGTCCGGTGCAGTTGGCGGCGCAGGATGTGGAAATAGTTCGCAGGCGTCGTGCAGTTCGCCACAATCCAGTTGTCCTGACCGCACATTTGCAGGAACCGCTCCAGCCTTGCCGACGAGTGTTCGGGGCCTTGCCCCTCGAACCCGTGCGGCAGCAGACAGACCAGGCCGGACATCCGCAGCCATTTCGATTCACCCGAACTGATGAATTGGTCGAACATGATCTGCGCGCCGTTGGCGAAGTCCCCGAACTGGGCTTCCCACAGGACCAGCGCATTTGGTTCGGCCAACGAGTATCCGTATTCGAAGCCGAGCACTGCATATTCGGACAGCATCGAGTCGATCACTTCGTAATGCGATTGACCTGCGCGAATGTTGTTCAGCGGGTAATACCGTTCTTCAGTTTCCTGATGAACGAATCCGGAATGGCGTTGGCTGAAGGTGCCGCGCGTGGCGTCCTGCCCTGCAAGGCGTACCGGGTAGCCCTCGGTCAGCAAGGATCCGAAAGCCAACGCCTCACCAGTGGCCCAGTCAAAGCCTTTACCGGTTTCAAACATCTGTTTCTTGTGCTCAAGCAGACGACCAACCGTCTTGTGCATGGCAAATCCGCTTGGTGCGCGGGTAAGGGCATCCCCGATTTCGGCCATGGTTTCCGGCGTGATCGCCGTCTCGCCGCGCATGTATTCGTCTTTGTTCTTGTCAAGATGCGACCAGCGCCCATCCAGCCAATCGGCCTTGTTGGGTTTATAGTCCTTACCGGCCTCGAATTCGTCGTTCAGATGAGCCTGGAAGGCCGCTTTCATATCCTCGATCTCACCCTCGGGGATCAGGCCATCCTTGACGAGGCGCTCAGTGTACAAAGACAGAGTGGTCTTATGCGTCTTGATCTTCTTGTACATGATCGGGTTGGTGAACATGGGCTCGTCGCCCTCGTTGTGACCGAACCGGCGATAGCAGAAGATGTCGATGACCACGTCCTTGTGGAACTTCTGGCGGAACTCGGTCGCCACCTTGGCTGCATGAACAACTGCCTCGGGGTCATCCCCGTTCACGTGGAAGATCGGCGCCTCGACCATCAGCGCGATATCCGTCGGATAAGGGCTGGAGCGTGAGAAATGCGGCGCGGTGGTAAAGCCGATCTGGTTGTTCACCACGATATGCATTGTCCCGCCGGTGCGATGCCCGCGCAGACCGCTCAGGCCAAAGCCTTCGGCCACGACGCCCTGTCCGGCAAAGGCCGCATCCCCGTGCAGCAGAATGGCCATGACCTTGGTGCGGTCCGTGTCGCCCAACTGATCCTGCTTGGCGCGGACCTTGCCCAGAACCACAGGGTTTACCGCCTCAAGATGCGACGGGTTCGCCGTCAGCGACAGGTGCACGCTGTTGCCGTCGAACTCGCGATCGCTTGAAGCACCGAGGTGGTATTTCACGTCGCCCGAACCATCCACGTCTTCGGGTTTGAAACTGCCGCCCTGGAATTCGTTGAAAATGGCGCGATAGGGCTTGCCCATCACATTGGCCAGAATGTTCAAACGGCCCCGGTGCGGCATCCCGATCACGATATCGCTGAGGCCGAGCGCACCACCACGCTTGATGATCTGCTCCATCGCCGGAATAAGCGCCTCACCGCCATCCAGGCCAAAGCGCTTGGTGCCCATGTACTTGACGTGCAGGAATTTCTCAAAGCCCTCGGCTTCGACCATCTTGTTCAGGATCGCCTTGCGGCCCTCCTTGGTGAAGGCGATTTCCTTGCCATACCCCTCGATCCGTTCTTTCAGCCAAGCGGCCTCTTCCGGGTTCGAGATATGCATGTATTGCAGCGCAAAGGTGCCGCAATAGGTCCGCTTGACGATCTCGACGATCTGCCGCATCGAGGCGACCTGAAGTCCCAGAACGTTGTCGATAAAGATCGGGCGATCCATGTCGGCATCGGTGAAGCCGTAGGTCTTTGGATCCAGCTCTGGGTGATTGGATGCCGTGCGCATCCCCAACGGGTCAAGGTCGGCGGCCAGATGGCCCCGGATCCGATAGGCCCGGATCAGCATCAGCGCCCGCAGACTGTCCAGCACCGCGCGCTTGATCTGGTCATCGCTGACTTCGACACCTTTGTCGGCGGCCTTTTCCTTGATCTTCTTGCCTGCGGCCTTGGCGTCAATCTCGGCCCACTCGCCGGTCAACGCACCGGTCAGATCATCCGCTGGCATGGGCGGCCAGTCCGTGCGCGCCCACGAAGGCCCTTCGGCCTCGCGCTGCACATCCGGCGCGGCGTCACCCATGGCCTTGAAGAACTCGACCCAGGCAGCGTCTACCGCACCGGGGTTCTTGGTGTACTGCGCATAAAGCTGTTCCAGGTACTCGGCGTTGTGCCCCTGCATGAAGCTGGAGGCGTGAAAGGCAGTATTGGGCGAGTGTTCGGTCATTGGGCTACCTCATGTGGGTTGGGACCGTATTGATTGGTGCCTGGCTGGCTGGGGCGGGTCAGCCACCACAGCACCAGGAGGGGCGACACCACCAGAACGATAAGTGTCGGGATGACGATCAGCAATGTTGCGCGGGTAAACAAAATGTCGAGCGTTCCGCCATGCTGGAAACTCGAGGCGATCCCGATACCAAAGATCAGGACGACAAAGGCCCCAAGGATCAGCAGGATCGGCAGCAGAGCATACAGCCCACTGCGCCCGGTGTCGTGCATCCGCCGCCACGCAACGGCCAGATGCGGGAAGAAGACGATCAGGCCGACGATGCTCTGCACCGGAGCCGAGGACGTTGCGGTGACGGACTTCACCTCATCGCTTTCGGTGATCGCGACCTGAGTGAAGAACTGCCAGTCGATGATGCCGGCAATGATGTTCCAGATCACGATGAACAGGAAAAAGAACCAGTACTCGGGCCGCGAGGCACGACCTGAGAAGGTGAAGACATTGGCAAAACAGGTGCGGATGGCGTCGGAGAAGGTCATGGTGTCACTCCTCCCTCGGGCGCTCCGAAGCGATTGCTTTGCGGATCTGATGCTACAAGCATCATGCCAAGAACGTTGGCTGCAACCAGTGCGCTTGTGATAAATCCAATAAGGAGCGCTGCGGTGATAAGCACGATGACGAACAACCCGAGAAAGAGGATGCCGAAACCGCTACCGGCTAGCAGGACTAACCCAAGCCAGTATGTCACCTGATAACCTAACCAGAGAATAATTAAAGGCATGAATGGATAGAATGCCTGACGACCCTCCTCACCAGTATCTTGCAACCGGCGGCTCATGGCCGATAGCAGAGGGACACAGGCTACCATAACGACAAACAGTTGCCAGATGCCCCAAGTCTCGGCTTTCTGCCATTTAAGCTGTGTTGCTGTAACGATCGGCAAGACAAGCGCGACCGGTGCAAACCACCAGAATTCTGAGCGTGTGGCTCTGCCGGAGCAAACAAAGGTTTTCCGAAATCCGGTCGATATGGCCTGCATTGGTACCATCAATACCCACCTGCCCGGCGACACCGCCGGGCAGCGCCCGACCGCCCCCATGGGCGGGCGCTTTGCACCCACCCGCGGTCGGGCGCTGCCCTCAGCACATATGCGCTATGGGCAATCACAGCTTACCCAATCGCTTCCAGCACAGCCTCGCCCAGCTGAGCCGGGCTTTCGGCCACGACGATCCCAGCACTGCGCATGGCTTCGATCTTGTCCTCGGCACCGCCCTTGCCGCCAGCGACAATCGCGCCCGCGTGGCCCATGCGGCGGCCCGGAGGGGCTGTGCGGCCCGCGATGAAACCGGCTGTCGGCTTCTTGCGGCCCTTCTTGGCCTCATCCGCCAGGAACTGCGCGGCTTCTTCCTCGGCCGAACCACCGATCTCACCGATCATGATGATCGACTCGGTCTCGTCATCGGCCAGGAACCATTCCAGCACGTCGATATGCTCGGTGCCTTTGATCGGGTCACCGCCGATGCCCACACAGGTGGACTGGCCCAGACCCACATCGGTGGTTTGCTTGACGGCCTCATAGGTCAGGGTGCCGGAACGCGACACAACACCGACCGAGCCGCGCTTGTGGATATGGCCGGGCATGATGCCGATCTTGCAGGCGTCGGGCGTGATGACACCGGGGCAGTTCGGGCCGATCAGACGCGACTTGCTGCCTTCCAGCGCGCGCTTCACCTTCATCATGTCCAGAACCGGGATGCCTTCGGTGATGCAGACGATTACTTCCATCTCGGCATCAATCGCTTCGAGGATCGAATCCGCCGCAAAAGGCGGCGGCACGTAGATCACGCTGGCGTTGGCTTCGGTCACGTGCTTGGCCTCGTGGACCGAGTTGAACACGGGCAGGCCCAGATGCTCCATCCCGCCTTTGCCGGGGGTGACGCCGCCGACCATCTTGGTGCCATAGGCAATGGCCTGTTCGCTGTGGAATGTACCCTGCGAGCCGGTAAAGCCCTGACAGATCACTTTGGTGTTTTCGTCAATGAGGACTGCCATTTTGTCCCTTTCTCTAGGCGGTGTTGGATTGATTGGGTTCGGTCGCCGGCAGAACCTGCGGCGCATAGGTAATTTTCTCGAGCGTGGCGCGTCCCAGCGCCAGATTGGCCGTCGTGCGCAGGCCGCTGCTGATTTCAGCGATGCCGCGCCTGACTTTTTGCCGGATCAGGGGCCAGCCTGTTGGCCGCGCGCGCGGTGCACCCATATTGTATTCGCCGGGCGCTTCGTTGCCCTGTTCGACCATGGCCGGGATCACCTGATAGATGTTGATCTGACGCGCCGCCGGCGAGGCGGACGGGTTGAACAACAAACCATCCAGCGTGATGTCAAAGGGTTTCTGCGCCAGAAAGTGCCGGGCCGCTTCGCGTGTCAGCGCATAAGCTGCACCACCGGGATGGCGCGAGCGCATCAGGCGCAATTCCCGCCCCAGATGGGGCAGCCGCTTGCGCCCAAGGGCCACGTAAAGCTTCGTGCTGCGCCAGCGTTCAAACCGCACGATGTCGGCATCCTCTGGCCACCATGATGCATCATTCAACCAGTCTGCCAATTCCGGTGTCAGAAACACATCATCCTCAAGGATCAAGGCCTGTTCCGCCCCCGAGGCGATCAGCGCCTCCCACGCTTTGGCATGGCTGAGGGTGCAGGCCATGTCCTTGGTGTGGAAATAGCCCCAAGGTCCTTCCGCCCGGCAGTCTCGCAGGAAATCCTCACGGGTGGCGGCATCGCAATCAACAGCGTTGACGCGCGTCGCTGACAGGCCTGCTTTGTGCAGCTCCTGCTCCATCAAACGCGCACGCCCTGTGGCGCGTTCTAGGCCTATGAGGAAGATGGGGATGGTCATGGGTTACGTTCAGTTTCCAGAAAGATCAGACAGTCCACACCGAGTGCAATCCGTTATGCGAGCCGGTAAAACCCTGACAGATCACTTTAGTGTTTTCGTCGATGAGGACTGCCATTTGGCGTTCTCCTTTATTGGATTTCTGTGGGCAGCGCCTATCCGTCGAAAATCAGCGACGGGACTCTTCCCTGTGGAACTGGTTGAGAAATCAGAAACACGTTGCTTGTCGTGCTTCCCATGTCTTTTGCGTCGTGTGTAAGAAGGCTGCCGTTCGGAAGCTGGATAGCGTATTCGAACCTTTCGGATGGAAACTCTTTTTCAGTTCCAGAACCTACCGATGAGCGAGCTGCATTCAGAATAGCATCTCCAACGACTGACGAGGGCTCAGAACTAACTGCTCTAACACCGCAGACTTCAACGTCAGATGCACCTGGTAGATTCTGAAGCCCGACAAAAACCTTGCTGTTCGGCACTACGTATACAGTATGAATATTGCCTAGGTTCTCTGATGGTTTCAGTGATGCGGCGCGAGCGTTAGTCTGAAAGCGATCGAAGCCGGGCAAACTCTCAAGGCATGTGCTTGAGAATGCTTTGGCTGCTTGTTGCGCAACGCTTCCTCCAGAAGAAAGCCTTGAAGGGCTTTCAACACATGCAGAAAGCAAAGCGCTCGCGGCCAATAATCCCGGCAATAGGCTTATACGACGGGCTGTGTTCACCCCTTAACCGCCTTCACGATCTTCTCGGCACCGTCTTTCAGGTTGTCCGCAGCGATCACGTCCAGGCCAGAGGTGTTGATGATCTCTTTGCCCTTTTCGACATTGGTGCCTTCCAGACGCACGACCAGCGGAACTTGCAGGCCGACCTCTTTCACCGCGGCCACAACGCCCTCGGCAATCACATCACAGCGCATGATGCCGCCGAAGATGTTGACCAGAATGCCTTTGACCTGCGGGTCCGAGGTGATGATCTTGAACGCCTCGGTCACTTTCTCTTTGGTGGCACCGCCGCCCACGTCGAGGAAGTTGGCAGGCTCAGCCCCGTACAGCTTGATGATGTCCATCGTCGCCATCGCCAGACCGGCACCGTTGACCATGCAGCCGATCTCACCATCCAGTGCGATGTAGTTCAGGTCGTACTTGGAGGCTTCCAGTTCCTTGGGGTCTTCCTCGGTCGTGTCGCGCAGTTCGGCAATATCCGGGTGGCGGTAGACCGCGTTGCCGTCAAAGCCGACCTTGGCGTCCAGCACCTTGAGGTCGCCGCTGTCCGAGACGATCAGCGGGTTGATCTCCAGCATCTCCATGTCCTTCTCGACGAAGGCTTGATAGAGCTGACCCATCAGTTTGACGCATTGCTTGACTTGCGGGCCTTCCAGACCCAGCGAGAAGGCGATGCGGCGACCGTGATACGGCATGTAACCGGTGGCCGGATCGACCGAGAAGGACAGGATTTTCTCGGGCGTCGCTGCGGCCACTTCTTCGATGTCCATGCCGCCCTCGGTCGAACAGACGAAGGAAATGCGGCTGGTCTGGCGGTCCACCAGCAGGGCCAGGTACAGTTCACGCTCGATGCCCGAGCCTGCTTCGATATAGATGCGGTTGACCTGCTTGCCTGCCGGACCGGTCTGATGCGTGACCAGTGTACGGCCCAGCATCTTTTTGGCTTCTTCAGCGGCTTCTTCAACCGATTTGGTCAGACGAACACCGCCTTTTTCACCGGCGTCGGCCTCTTTGAACGAACCCTTGCCGCGACCACCTGCGTGGATCTGTGCTTTGACAACCCAAAGCGGGCCGTCCAGCTCACCTGCTGCGGTTTTGGCTTCTTCGGCGCGCAACACGGCGCGACCATCGGACACCGGTGCGCCATAGCTGCGAAGGAGGGCTTTGGCCTGATATTCGTGAATGTTCATCGAAACTGTCCCGTCTGACTGCGTTTAATCGTTATAGGGGTGTCTAGCGGGCAAGTTTAAAGGGTTTTTTGATGCTCGATGGGTTTTTAGCGAAGATTTTCAACATTTGTGATCACGGGTTTTTAGGGTGTGATCACAAAATTTCTGATGCGGCAAAACGATTCGAAAAAACGGCGCCGCGTCAGAAAATCACATTCGAAAAAAGGGATTTGCGGCGTTTGCGCCAACATTTGCGACCGGGACATGCGCGAACCAAAAGAAAACCGGCCCTGAAACGGGCCGGTCTGTTATTCGGACTTCAGAGCTGTTTTACGCCAGCGAGCTGTCAATGCCCTTGCATGCGTCGATCAGACCCTTTACGGCGTTCACCGAGTTGTCGAACCCTGCCTGCTCGTCTTCGTTCAGCTTGATGTCAACGATACGCTCAACGCCGCCTGCGCCGATCACGGTCGGAACACCGACATAGAGCCCGTCTACACCCAGTTCGCCGTTGCAGTAGGCCGCGCATGGCAGAACGCGCTTCTGGTCTTTCAGATAGGCTTCGGCCATTTCGATCGCCGACGTTGCAGGCGCGTAGTAGGCCGAACCGGTTTTCAGCAGGCCAACGATTTCGGCGCCGCCGTCACGGGTGCGCTGCACGATGGCGTCCAGTTTCTCTTGCGTGGTCCAGCCCATCTCGACCAGATCAGGCAGCGGAATACCGGCAACGGTCGAGTAACGGACCGACGGCACCATGGTATCGCCGTGGCCGCCCAAAACGAAGGCGGTGACGTCGCGCATCGAGACGTTGAACTCTTCCGACAGGAAATGTGCAAAGCGCGCCGAGTCAAGCACCCCTGCCATGCCGCAGACCTTGTTGTGCGGCAGGCCCGAGAATTCGCGCAAAGCCCAGACCATCGCGTCCAGCGGGTTGGTGATGCAGATCACGAACGCATCGGGTGCGTGGGCTGCGATGCCTTCACCAACCGACTTCATGACTTTCAGGTTGATGCCCAGCAGATCATCGCGGCTCATGCCCGGTTTGCGGGCCACGCCTGCGGTCACGATGCACACATCCGCGCCAGCGATATCGGCATAGTCGCTGGTGCCTTTCATCGAGGCGTCGAACCCTTCCGAAGGGCCGGATTCAGCGATGTCGAGCGCCTTGCCCTGAGGCAGCCCGTCTGCGATGTCAAACAGGACAACGTCACCCAGTTCTTTGACAGCTGCGAGATGTGCGAGCGTGCCACCGATGTTCCCCGCGCCGATCAGCGCAATCTTGGGTCTGGCCATTTGGAATTTCTCCATATCCGGTCGGTATTGAAATCGCGGTCGTGCTAGTCGTTAAAACGTCAATAGGCAAGAGTTCTGCGACGTGGCATACAACCGCATACTGTTTGCAGGCCCCGCTTTGATTGCGCTAAACGGCCTTTGAGACAAGCCAAAACCGGGACTGTCACATGTTCGAATTGAACTTGATGTTTTTTGCCGTGGCGATCCCTGCCGTGATCTTTGCCGGTATTTCAAAGGGCGGTTTCGGTTCCGGCGTGGCATTTGCCTCGTCGTCGATTCTGGCCTTGATCCTGACGCCCGGGCAGGCTTTGGCCTTGATGCTGCCAATCTTGATGGTGATCGACGTGGCCACGTTGGGTCCCTATTGGAGGCGGTGGAGCTGGCCGGATTCCCGTCTGCTGATCCTTGGCGCGCTGCCCGGTGTGGCGGTGGGGGCGTGGCTTTACCGTGCAACGGATGATGATCTGTTGCGTCTGCTGATCGGTGGCATCTCGGTCGCGTTCGTAATCTGGCACATCGCGCAGTCGAAAGGGTGGGTGCGCGGGTTTGCCAGGCGATTGCCGCCGTCTTCCGGTTTGTTTGCCGGGCTGGTCGCGGGTTTCACAAGTTTCGTCAGCCATGCCGGCGGTCCTCCGGCAGCGGTCTATCTTTTGTCGCAACGCCTGACGAAAACCGAATTTCAAGCCAGTACGGTACTGGTTTTCTGGGTGATCAATATCGCGAAATTCATACCCTATGCGTATCTGGGTATGTTCACATGGCAGACGTTATGGGCGGATTTGCTGCTGACACCCTTTGCGATCCTGGGGGCATGGCTGGGCGTCCGGGCACATTTCATGTTGTCCGAACGCCTGTTCTTCGGGCTTGCCTATGTGCTGTTGACCCTCACCGGCAGCAAGCTGATCTGGGACGCGCTTACCTGATCAGGCATTGGGTGGCAGCGCCTCGACCACCTCTTCAAAAGCCTGACCCGAAGCCACAAAGCAGGTGATCCCGTTTGGCAAAGTCACCGTGATCGTCCAACTGCCGGTTTCGTCCGAGGCAAAAAGCTCCATGACGGCGCCTTTCCGGGCCAGTCCCAAACCCCTGCGCGTTTCGCCATAGGCCTCGTGCAACCGTTCCAGCACAGCCTCTCTGGGCGCACAGTTTTGACCCTGAGCGTGCACATGTTGCGCGGCCAGGACCATGATCCCAAGCCCCATCGTCATCTTGAACACCGTCTTTTGCATGCCGCACCCTTTTTGATTCCAGCTGCCGATCAGGGTGCGTGGCAAGGGACGAAATCCGGTTAAGGGAACGCACGTTGCGCAGGGTTTGCTGCGGTGCGGCGATTTTGTGCTTGAACTTTCCTGCAAAAAATGTCCCATTCCGCGCAACTTTATTTCAATGGGAGTGGTCCATGGATCCTCGTCTGCGCCCCTATCGTTCGGTTCTCTACATTCCTGGTTCGAGGGACCGGGCCCTGGACAAGGCCCGATCTTTGCCTGTGGATGCGATCATCTTCGACCTGGAAGATGCAGTTGCAGCGGACGAAAAAGAAAACGCTCGCGAAACGCTGAAAGGGGCCTTGGCCGCTGGGGGCTATGGTGCGCGGGTCAAGATCGTCCGGATCAATGGGCTGGACACCGAATGGGGGCGTGCCGATGCCGAGGCGGTGCGCGACATGGATGCCGATGTTGTCCTGTTGCCCAAGGTGAATTCGGCGGCTGACGTGGATGCTCTGGCGGCGATCACCGGAGAATTGCCGATTTGGGCCATGATGGAAACGCCGCGCGGAATGCTGAACGCTGCCGAGATCGCGGCGCATCCGCTGATGGCCGGATTCGTGATGGGCACAAACGATCTGGCCAAAGAGCTGCAAACCCGCTTTCGCCCCGATCGCCTGCCGATGATGACTTCGCTGGGTCTGTGCCTGTTGGCCGCCAAGGCCGAAGGGCTGATCATCATTGATGGCGTTTACAACGCTTTCAAGGATGCCGAGGGTCTGGCCGCCGAGTGTGCGCAGGGCCGCGACATGGGCTTTGATGGCAAAACACTGATCCATCCGGCCCAGGTCGATGTGGCCAACACGGCCTTCGCACCATCGGATGACGAGATCGATCTGGCCCGCCGCCAAATTTCGGCATTCGAAGAGACCGAAGCGCAAGGGCAGGGTGTTGCCGTCGTGGATGGCAAGATCGTTGAAAACCTGCACGTTGCAACGGCCCGTGAAATTCTGGCAAAAGCAGAGGCGATTTCAGCTTTGCAAGCGGGGTAAGCCAGCATGGGCTTTGTTCTTCTGATCTTGGGCGTGGCACTGTGGTGGGCCGCGCATCTGTTCAAACGTGTGGCGCCTGAACGCCGTGCCGCGATGGGCGACGGGGGCAAGGGTGCAGTAGCCCTGGCGCTGGTAGCGTCGATCCTGCTGATGGCGTTCGGCTATCGCATGACCGACTTCATCTATGTCTGGGCGCCGCCGACCTTCCTGATTCACGTCAATAATCTGTTGGTTCTGATCGCGATCTTCATGATGAGCCCCGCGGGCACCAAAGGCCGGGTGCTGAACAAGTTTCGCCATCCGATGCTGGGTGGTTTCAAGCTGTGGGCCTTTGCGCATTTGCTGGTGAACGGAGATCTGGCCTCGATCATCCTGTTCGGCGGTCTTCTGGCATGGGCCGTGGTCGAAGTTGTTGTGATCAACAAGACCGAACCCGACTGGACGCCCAGTGAGCCGGGAACCTATGGCAAGGATGCCATGTTCTTTGTGGCGTCGATCGTGCTGCTGGGGATTATCGGATATATCCACGGCCTGGTCGGTCCGTCTCCGTTTGGCTCATGAGGACCTGACCCCATGGCGAAACTCTATCGTTTGTTGACCGAAGAAGACACGTCAGCCTTCTGCCACAAAGTGTCAGATGCGCTGGCGAAGGGATGGGAGCTGTACGGCGACCCGTCCTATGCCTTTGACTCAGCCAACAATGTAATGCGGTGTGCGCAGGCTGTGACCAAAGAGGTCGACGCCGACTATTCCCCCGACATGAAACTGGGACAGCAGTAATGGTAAAAACAAATCCGGGCCGATTCTTCGAGGATTATTCTGTAGGGCAGGTGTTGCATCACGCCGTGCCGCGCACAGTGACCGAGGGCGAACGCGGTTTGTATCACGCGCTTTATCCCGCGCGTCACGCGCTGTATTCTTCGGACGAATTTGCCCGGGATTGCGGTTTGCCGGAAAGTCCGCTTGATGATCTGGCGGCGTTTCATCTGGTGTTCGGCAAAACGGTTCCGGATGTCTCGTTGAACGCGGTTGCCAATCTTGGCTATGGCGAAGGCCGCTGGCTGAAACCCGTCTATGCCGGTGATACCCTGCGATCTGTGTCCGAGGTGATTGGCGTCAAACAGAATTCCAACGGGAAAACAGGTGTCGTCTGGGTCCGCACCCGTGGATTGAACCAATTAGACGAAGTCGTCATCGAATATGTCCGTTGGGTGATGGTGCGCAAGGCAGACGTGAATGCGCCAGCGCCCGAAACGGTTGTTCCCGAATTGAAGAAGGCCTTGACGCCCCAGGATCTGATCGTGCCCGAAGGTCTGGATTTCTCGAATTACGATTTCGCTTTGGCCGGTGAAGCGCATCGTTGGGGCGATTATGAAATCGGAGAGAAAATCGACCACGTGGACGGCGTCACCGTGGAAGAGGCCGAACACATGCTGGCCACGCGATTGTGGCAGAACACCGCCAAGGTGCATTTCGACCTGACGTTCCGCCCGGAAGGCAGGTTGATCTATGGCGGGCACGTGATCTCGATGGCGCGGACATTGTCGTTCAATGGGCTTGCGAACGCGCAGATGATTGTCGGCCTGAATGGCGGCGCGCATGCCAACCCATGCTTCGCGGGCGACACGATCAAGGCCTGGTCCGAAGTTCTGGATAAGGCGGAAACCGGTGTTCCCGGCGTGGGTGCGATCCGCCTGCGTCTGGTGGCGACAAAGGGTGGTGATCCGTTCGTGTTGAAGAATGACGAGGGCCGGTATTTGCCGGATGTGCTTCTGGATCTCGATTATTGGGCGCTCATGCCGCAATAGGCCTGCTGACGGTAATGTGAGCCATTTGCGTGCAAGCCGTGTTAGGCTTGCACCATGCATATTCTGCGCGCGATATTGACCAGCGTTTGTCTGGCGCCGGCGGCTCAGGCCTGCGATCTGGCGCTGGCCTTGGCGGTTGATGTTTCCGGCTCGGTCGACGCCAGCGAGTTTCGTATTCAGATGGACGGGTTGGCCGCTGGTCTGCGCGACCCGATCGTGTCCGAGGCATTGGTTCGTGGTCAGGCTCAGTTGATGCTGGTTCAATGGACCGGGTCGTCGCGCCAGCAGGTCACGATCCCCTGGACTCGAGTCGACAGTTTCGCGGCGCTGGATCGTTTCGCCGATCAGGTTGCCGAAGATCCACGCATCTGGCGGAACTTCTCGACCGCGATTGGCGAGGCGCTGCACACGACGCTGGACGCGTTTGAGTCCGTATCCGATTGCAAACGGAGACTGATCGATCTGTCGGGGGACGGCGTATCCAATGAAGGCGTCGAACCGACGCAAGTTCACGCGGCTTTGCGGGACCGAGGCATTGTCGTCAATGCGTTGGCCATCGAAGAAAGTGAACCGGACCTGACGGCCTATTTCTTCGAAAATGTCATCGTGGGCGAGGGCGCTTTTGTCGTTTCGGCTTCGGGCTTCGCGGACTACCCGGAACGAATTCGCAAGAAACTGCTGCGCGAAGTGACGCAGCAAACAGCGGGCCTGAAATGACAGTCAGGAGATTCGTGATCACATGCCTTTGGTCTTGAAATCGCTAACATTGATGAAGGGGAATGTTAAATGTGATCACGACAATATTTTGTGTGATCACATACCGGAATAATCCGTCAAATTGCGCTGAATTTAGTGGTTTTTGCACCCGCAGCACGTGACAGTGTCGCAAAAAACAGTAAAACGTTCGGTAGCCAACCGAAAAGGAGCCGCCATGGCCGATGTAAATCGGGGCAACCGCCCACTTTCGCCGCACCTGTCGATCTATCGTCCACAGCTGACGTCGGTCACATCCATCCTGACACGCATCACCGGAAACGCGCTACTGCTGGCGGCGCTGCTGATCGTCTGGTGGTTTCTGGCCGCAGCAACGTCGCCCGAGGCCTTCGCCGTTGCGAACGGAGTGATTACTTCGGTGCTTGGCGATCTGGTGATGGCTCTGTCCGTATGGGGTCTTTGGTATCACACGCTGGCCGGTGTACGGCACCTGATCTGGGACAATGCGATTGGGCTGGACCTTCCCACAGCGACAAAGCTGGGCTGGGCCGTTGTCATCGGATCGGTCGTGCTGACCCTTCTGACCCTTGTCATCGTCGCGTGATTGGAGGCCTGACATGCGTTATCTGACCGACCGCAAACGCGCCGCTGGCCTTGGCTCGGCGAAATCCGGCACCGCCCATTTCTGGGCGATGAAAGTCAGCTCGGTGGCTCTGCTGATCCTTGTTCCTTTGTTTGTTTTCACCTTCGGCCCGGTTCTGGGTCAGCCGTTTGACGTGGTACTTGAATACTATTCGCGGCCCTTCCCTGCCATCGTGGCAGCACTGACGCTGGCAGTTGGCTTCAAACACTTCGCAGACGGTGCGCAGGTGATGCTTGAGGACTATGTTCACGGCACGCTTGAAAAGGTCCTGATCATTCTGGTGACCTGCCTGTCCTACGGTGCGGCTGCGGCCGGCATCTTCGCCATCGCGCGCATTGCCCTCTAATTCCCGGAGCTGAAAGAAATGGCTGCATACGAATACGAAACGCATGAATATGACGTGGTCGTTGTTGGCGCCGGTGGGGCCGGTCTGCGGGCGACATTGGGTATGGCGGAACAAGGCCTGCGTACGGCCTGCGTGACCAAGGTTTTCCCAACCCGTTCTCATACCGTGGCCGCGCAGGGTGGCATTGCCGCGTCGTTGTCGAATATGGGCCCCGACCATTGGCAATGGCACATGTACGATACCGTCAAGGGCTCGGACTGGTTGGGCGATACCGACGCGATGGAGTACCTTGCCCGCGAGGCGCCAAAGGCGGTCTACGAGCTGGAGCACTATGGCGTTCCGTTCAGCCGTACGGAAGAGGGCAAGATCTATCAGCGCCCCTTCGGTGGACACACCACTGAATTCGGAGAAGGTCCTGCGGTACAACGCACCTGTGCAGCTGCCGACCGGACCGGCCACGCGATTCTGCATACACTGTATGGGCAGTCGTTGAAGAACAACGCCGAGTTCTACATCGAATATTTCGCCATTGACCTGGTCATGTCCGAAGACGGTCAATGTCAGGGTGTCGTCTGCTGGAAGCTGGACGATGGCACCATGCATGTCTTCAACGCCAAGATGGTGGTATTGGCGACCGGCGGCTATGGCCGTGCCTATTTCAGCGCCACCTCGGCCCATACCTGCACCGGCGATGGCGGCGGCATGGTGGCCCGTGCCGGGCTGGCCTTGCAGGATATGGAATTCGTTCAGTTCCACCCTACCGGCATCTACGGTTCGGGCTGTCTGATCACCGAAGGCGCGCGCGGCGAAGGCGGGTACCTGACAAACTCGGAAGGTGAACGGTTCATGGAGCGCTATGCGCCCCAGTACAAGGACCTCGCACCACGCGATTACGTTTCGCGCTCGATGACCATGGAAATCCGCGAGGGACGTGGCGTAGGGGCCGAAGGGGATCACATTCACCTGAACCTCAGCCACTTGCCTGCCGAAGCTCTGGCGGAGCGCCTGCCCGGTATCTCGGAAAGCGCCAAGATTTTTGCGGGTGTGGATGTCACGAAGGAACCGATCCCGGTTCTGCCCACCGTGCATTACAACATGGGCGGTATCCCCACGAACTATTGGGGTGAGGTTCTGAGCCCAACTGCCGAGGATCCGACTGCGGTCGTTCCCGGTTTGATGGCCGTTGGCGAAGCCGGTTGTGCCTCGGTCCACGGTGCGAACCGACTGGGGTCGAACTCGCTGATTGACCTTGTGGTCTTTGGCCGGGCGGCGGCGATCCGGGCTGGCAAGGTTGTCGACGCCGAATCCCCCAACCCGGTTCTGAACCAGGCGTCGGTCGACAAGGCGTTTGACCGTTTTGATGCGGTGCGTAACGCCAGCGGTTCAATCCCAACCGCCGATCTTCGGCTTGAGATGCAAAAGACCATGCAGGCGGATGCGGCCGTGTTCCGAACCGCCAAGACCATGGCCGAAGGCGTCGAGAAGATGACGGCGATTGCCGCAAAGATGGACGACCTGAAGGTCACAGACCGTTCGTTGGTCTGGAACAGCGATCTGATGGAAACCCTTGAACTGACCAACCTGATGCCAAACGCGCTTGCCACCATCGTCGGCGCCGAGGCCCGCAAGGAATCCCGAGGGGCCCACGCGCATGAGGACTTCAGCGAGCGAGATGACGAAAACTGGCGTGTTCACACGGTCAGCCGGGTCGAGGGCAACAAGGTTGAGCTCAGCTATCGTCCGGTCATCGTTGATCCGCTGACGACCGAGAACCAAGGCGGTATCAGCTTGCAGAAAATCGCGCCCAAAGCGCGGACGTTCTGAGGGCTGGGCAGGAACAGGGGCGAGATGGCTGAGTTTTCTTCGACCGATTATTGGCAACGCCGATATGAGCGCGGCAAGACCTCGGGAGCGGGGTCTTACGGGCGTCTTGCTGTCTACAAAGCGAATTTCATCAACACGATGGTCGAGATGGAAGGCGTGGACTCGGTTGTAGAATTGGGATCGGGCGACGGAAATCAGGCGCAATTGTTTGATATCCCGAATTATACCGGTCTAGATGTCTCGGACCTCTGCGTTCGGCGCTGCAACGAAGTTTTTCGATCCCGCCCCAATTGGGTGTTCAAAAACGCCGATTCCGAGGTTGAGCCGCATGACGTTTCTCTTTCGCTGGATGTCATTTATCATCTGACCGAGGACAGCGTTTTCGAAAACTACATGCGGCGGTTGTTCGGACTGGCAAAGCGTTTTGTCGTTATCTATTCGTCTGATTTTGACCAGAACCCTTCCAATCAGCATGTGCGCCATCGCCCGTATTCCCTGTGGGTTGAAGAATTCATGCCCGGCTGGCAGCTCTATTGTGAAGAAGAGAACCCGTTTGCCGTCAAAGGGCATGCGCATGCCTCAAAGAACAGCTTTGCCGCGTTCAAAGTGTTCGAGCGGAGTTGAACGTGTGACTGGCGCAAGCACCATATCAACCCGGGAAGCCAAACAAGCCGCTTTTGATCATGTCACATGCCGGAGGGGCGTTCAAAAAAGCGCAAGTCATGGTGAAATCCCAGGCGTGCCAAGGCGTATGCTTTGCTGGTGCCCGCAATGACGGTCGAGAAACTCAAATCCGGGCAAAGCGATCCCAAGATCATCCTGATCGGCTTGAACCGCTGTGCGACGACCTCGTTTCACAAGCTGTTTCAGAACAGCGGGATTCCTTCGGTGCATTGGGAAGATGAACAGGGTCTAAACCTTGCACATCGGATGGTAACCAATATTGCCATGGGGCGCAGACCGCTGGATGGGTTTGGTGCCGTCCGGGCCTTCACCGATATCGCCTTTGTCAATTCGCGCTTCATGCTGGACGGCGCGCGGTTCTTTCGAGAGCTGCACGCGGCTTACCCCGACGCCTTTTTCTTGCTGAACACGCGCAATCGCGATGACTGGATCGCATCACGTGCCAACCATTCCGGCGGTAGGTACCTAGAGCGATGCTGCAAGGCCAATGGACAGACGGCCGACGAGGTAAAACGGGGCTGGGCGCATATGTATGACGTGCACCATTCCGAGGTCGAAGCTTTCTTTGACGACAACCCGCGCTTTCTGCGCTTTGATATCGACCGGGACGATCCGCAAAGCCTTGCGGATTGGCTTTCGCCGGATTTCGACGTGAACATCGCCCATTGGGGGCATTATAACCGAGGGGCGTCTGAATGCGCCCGGACAGGCTGAAAGGCGGCCTTGTGCTGAATGGAGAATTGACATGGTTCAACTGACCCTGCCCAAGAATTCCCGGATTACCACCGGCAAGACCTGGCCAAAGCCGGACGGCGCCACGAACGTGCGCAAGTTCCAAATCTATCGTTGGAACCCCGATGACGGGCAGAACCCGCGTGTCGACACCTATTTCGTTGATATGGATACGTGCGGTCCGATGGTACTGGACGCGCTGATCAAGATCAAAAACGAGATTGATCCGACGTTGACGTTCCGCCGGTCTTGCCGCGAAGGCATCTGTGGATCTTGCGCGATGAACATCGACGGGATCAACACGCTAGCCTGTATCTATGGCATGGATGAGATCAAGGGCGATGTGAAAATCTATCCGCTGCCGCATATGCCGGTGGTCAAGGACCTGATCCCTGATCTGACTCATTTCTATGCCCAGCATGCGTCCATCATGCCGTGGCTGGAGACCAAGACCAATCGCCCTGCGAAGGAATGGAAACAATCCATCGAAGATCGCAAGAAGCTGGATGGTCTTTATGAATGCGTGATGTGCGCCAGCTGCTCGACCTCATGCCCCAGCTACTGGTGGAATGGTGATCGCTATCTTGGCCCCGCGGCCTTGCTGCATGCCTATCGCTGGATCATCGACAGCCGGGATGAAGCCACTGGTGAGCGTCTGGATGAACTGGAAGATCCATTCAAGCTCTACCGCTGTCACACCATCATGAACTGCGCCAAGACCTGTCCGAAAGGTCTGAACCCGGCCAAGGCGATTGCCGAGATCAAGAAGATGATGGTCGAGCGCGCGGTCTAAACACAGGCCCGATTTGCGATTTTCGCATGTCCATCTTGCAAAAATAGGCGATGCAGCCCCGGCTGCATTGCCTTATTTTTTTGGCAGGGAGGAGTGATGAGCTTTAGTCAGGATCACTCCAATGAGCAAAGACACATCCAAACGGAAAAGCGCCGCCCAAGACGCGCTGGAACTGCTTGAACAGGCATGGGCCTATTACACGCCCGAACCTGCGAAGGCTGACAAGGAACCAGAGCTTTTCGAATACGCAAACGCAGCCTGATACAGGCTGCAAGGCTTGCAAACTGACGGTTTATCGGCAAAGCAGAGGGATGCCTGTTCTTCTGCTTCTTCTGGCGGCCGGCGTGTTTGCCTATTTCCTCTGGCGCTCGCGCCATACCGGGCTGACACGTGATTGCAGGTGGCGGCAGGACAAGAGCCACGGCATCTGGCGGTGCAGCTTCTGCGGTGCCGAAATCACTGCACTGGACCAACCTTTGCAGTGTTTAAAGGCGCGTGACCCCTGAAAGATAGGGCTTTCCGAGGGTTGAATAATGCGCCACTCTGCCCGGCATGACCGTTTCAGAAAACACTCTCCACCCGCCTGAAGATGCCGAAGCCCGTCGCGCGGTTTCCCCTGTCATCTGTTACCCGAACGAGGCATTGCCGCGACCGGATGTGACTTGGATGAAGTCCCTTCGCGAACGCGCAAGCAAAACGGGCGAAGTGCTGGTGCCGCCACGTGATGCACGTTGTTTTGAAGTGCCTGCCGGCCATTTCTTTCGCATCACTTCCGTCGAGGGGCCGCAGGTTGGCGATCTGAACCTCTGGAACCGAAACAACCTGTCGGAACGCTTCTATTCCGGAAAAACCCGGGCGCTGCATGGCACGCATCTGACCACCGGAGAGCGGATGTGGTCCAGTTTTCCTCATCTGCGCCCGATGGCCACGATTATTGCGGATACGCTGGAGTGGTACGGGATCGATTCCTATGGGGGGTCGGTTCATGACGTCATCGGCACGCGATGCGATCCGTATACGGGCAACCTTTTGTCCGGTACGCAATACCATCATTGTTGCCACTCCAACCTGACTCGCGCGCTTGCGGATCACCTCAATATTCCGCTGACCGAAGCCGAACCAGCGGTGCACGACGTACTGAACGTCTTCATGTGTACCGGTTTCACCCGCGACACGGGTCAGTACTTCATGAAAGCCTCACCCGTGCGCCCCGGAGATTTTCTTGAAATTTTTGCCGAGATTGATTTGCTGGGAAACCTCAGCGCCTGCCCGGGCGGGGATTGTTCCTCGGAACATTCCTCGGACACGGCTGCATGCCACCCCTTGCTGGTCGAGGTATTCGCTCCTGCCAGTGGTGATTTGAAGGGGTGGGACAGCCCTGCGAGCAATGGTTATGATCGCTCGCACGGGCGTTAGCAAAGGCAGGCACCCGTTTCCTCGTGCCTGCCCACCATCAGCTGTTGGGGAACGCAGCCTGAAGCGCGATTTCCACCATTTCACCAAAGCTGCTTTCACGTTCTGACGATGGCAGGGCCTCTCCGGTCAACAGGTGGTCGGAAACAGTGAGAACGGCCAAGGCTCGGCATTTGTGGCGCGCCGCCAGGATATAGAGTTCGGCCGCTTCCATCTCGACCCCCAGAATGCCGTGACGCACCATCTGTTCATTGAGATCTGGACGTTCGTCATAAAAGACATCTGACGAGTAAATTCCACCAACATGGGTCGGCGTTCCCTTGGCGGCAGCCGCTGTGGCGGCAGCTTGCAGAAGCCCCCAATCGGCGCAGGGCGCAAAGTTAAGCTCTTTCATGATGCCGCGCGACGGCGTGCTCAGCGTGGTTGATGTCATGGCCAGAATAACGTCACGAATTTTGACGCTGTCCTGCATCCCCCCGCAGGATCCGATGCGGATCAGGGTTTTCGCATCGTAATCGCGGATCAACTCGTTTACATAAATGGAAAGGGACGGCATTCCCATGCCGCTTCCCTGAATTGTTACGGGGTTACCCTTCCAGTTTCCGGTAAAGCCAAGCATTCCCCGAACGTTATTGACCTGTTTGGCATCATCCAAAAACGTCTCGGCCGCCCATTTCGCCCGGTAGGGATCACCGGGCAATAGAACGGTTTCAGCTATTTCGCCTTTTTCGGCGCCAATATGAATTGTCATTTTCCAAATC
The DNA here is from genome assembly GCF_013110575.1 of Ruegeria sp. HKCCD7559. Taxonomy (NCBI): domain Bacteria; kingdom Pseudomonadati; phylum Pseudomonadota; class Alphaproteobacteria; order Rhodobacterales; family Roseobacteraceae; genus Ruegeria; species Ruegeria sp. HKCCD7559. The sequence goes on along the minus strand of NZ_WVQU01000004.1, from coordinate 159,745 downwards.
GCTCAGATTAGATTTCCAGATCAGAAATATCCGCGCCTGCCGTCAGCGCGTCATGCACCCATTGAGGTTTGCGGCCGCGACCGGTCCAGGTTTGATCGGGATTCTCCGGATTACGGTATTTAGCCTTTGTTTTTGTGGGCTTAACGCCGCGCGACGTTTCTTCGGACAGTTCAGACAAAGAGAAGCCGAATTCTGCCGCAGCCTTTTCTGCAGCTTTCAAAGCCTCCTGTCGTTCGCGTTTTTCTGCCCTGACCAAAGCTTTTTCAATGTCATTGCGCAAAGCCAAAAGGTCTTTGCGTGACATATTCTCAAGATTGATCCCCATCATTCTTCTCCATCAGATAATAATTACGGTGCACATGAGCGCGCACCGTAATTCCAATTATCAGCGTATTCCATCCCGAATTTTTCAGAGACGGAAACAGGAGAAAAAGTGCCTTGCAGCTAATTTACTCTGCGGCGAGGTTCCGAGGATCCGCCAGAGTAACAATATCGCCCATTATCGAATTGAGTTCGAAGTTTTTCGGGGTGTAGACCTTGGCCACACCCATGGTTTTCAGTTTTTCGGCATCTTCGTCCGGAATAATGCCGCCCACCACTACTGGGATATGAGATAACCCTGCCTGCCGCAGACGTTCCATGACGTCTTTGACCAGTGGAAGGTGGCTGCCGGACAGGATCGACAGTCCAATGACATGCGCGTCATCTTCGCGGGCGGCCGCAACGATTTCTTCGGGAGTCAGGCGAATGCCCTCATAGCTGATGTCCATACCGCAATCGCGGGCACGGAAGGCGATCTGTTCGGCACCGTTGGAATGGCCGTCCAGCCCGGGTTTGCCTACAAGGAACTTCAGACGCCGGCCCAGCTTGTCGCTGACGGCATCAACGGCGGCACGCAGGTCGTCCAGCCCTTCGGTCTTGTTCGAAACAGACCCCGAAACACCAGTTGGGCCGCGATAGGTTCCATAGACTTTGCGCATTTCTTCGGCCCATTCGCCCGTTGTCGCGCCGGCCTTTGCGGCGGCAATGGACGGTTCCATGATGTTTGCCCCGGTCTGTGCCGCTTCGCGCAGCGCGGCCAGGGCGGCGGTTACGGCCGCTTCGTCCCGTCCTGCGCGCCACGTGTTCAGGCGGTCGATCTGTTCTTGTTCCACGGCAGGATCAACAACCATGATGCCACCGTCTTCGGTTTGCAGGGGTGATGCCTCGCCTTCGATCCATTTGTTCACACCAACAACAACGGTTTCGTTGCGTTCGATCCGGTTCAGGCGTTCAGCGTTGGAATCCACCAGTCGGGACTTCATGTATTCGATCGAAGCGACCGCGCCGCCCATCGAATCCAGGTTGGCCAGTTCGGCCCGCGCGCCTTCTTTCAACTCTTTCACCTTGGCATCGACAGCGGGGTTGCCATCGAACAGGTCATCGTATTCCAGGAGATCGGTTTCGTAGGCCAGGATCTGCTGCATCCGCATCGACCACTGCTGGTCCCACGGGCGAGGCAGACCCAGCGCCTCGTTCCAGGCGGGCAACTGCACCGCTCGGGCGCGGGCATTCTTCGACAGGGTAACGGCCAGCATCTCGATCAGGATGCGATAGACGTTGTTTTCGGGCTGCTGCTCGGTCAGGCCCAGAGAGTTCACCTGCACGCCATAGCGGAATCGACGGAATTTCGGATTTTCAACGCCATAGCGTTGTTGCAGGATCTCATCCCAAAGATCCACGAAGGCACGCATTTTGCACATTTCGGTGACAAAGCGGATGCCAGCATTCACAAAAAAGGAAATCCGGCCGCAGAGCGCCGGGAAATCCTCGGCAGGTACACGTGGGCGCAATTCGTCCAGCACGGCGATGGCAGTGGCTAGGGCATAGGCCAGTTCCTGCTCTGGGGTCGCACCTGCCTCTTGCAGGTGATACGAGCACACGTTCATCGGGTTCCATTTCGGAACATTGGTATAGCAATACTCGGCCACGTCCGCGATCATCTTGAGCGACGGCTTGGGCGGGCAAACATAAGTGCCGCGGCTCAGATATTCCTTGATCAGGTCGTTTTGAACTGTGCCCTGTAGTTTGGATACATCCGCGCCTTGCTCTTCCGCGACGGCGATATAAAGCGCCAAAAGCCATGGCGCAGTGGCGTTGATCGTCATCGAGGTGTTCATCTGCTCAAGCGGGATCTGGTCGAACAGAACCCGCATGTCGCCCAGATGACAGACCGGCACACCGACCTTGCCGACTTCACCGCGGGCCAAGGTGTGGTCGCTGTCATAGCCTGTTTGCGTGGGCAGATCGAAGGCCACGGACAGACCGGTTTGGCCTTTCGCAAGATTCCCCCGATAAAGCGCGTTCGAGGCTTTGGCCGTGGAATGACCGGCATAGGTTCGGATGAGCCAGGGGCGATCTTTCTGCGTCTGCGTCATAGCGGGGCCTCGCGTTTCAGTGGGCAATAAAATTACGTCTTGAGGTTCTAAAGCGCAATTTTCGGGACATGTCAATTCGCTGCGTTGCGGCATGTCGCAATTGTTCAGATTGTGGGCGGCTGTGATTGGTGGCAATCTGCCGCCATGACGCAAACCGTGGAACTTCCGCTTTGGCTTTTCGTGCTGATCGTGGTCTTTGCCATGGTCACTTTCGCATCGCATTTCCTGTTTCCGTCCGTCCGCTGGTTTTTCCGTCGCAGACTGGAACGCGCGGTGGCGCGCCTGAACCAGCGCCTTCAACGCCCGATCCAGCCCTTCAAGCTGGCGCGTCGACACGACATGATCCAGCGCTTGATCTATGATCCGCAGGTCGGCCAAGCGGTTCAGCAACATGCGCGTGAAACCGGCATGCCCGAGGCCGTCGCCTCGGAGCAGGCACGTCGTTATGCCCGAGAGATCGTTCCGTCCTTTTCGGCCTTCGCCTATTTCAGCTTTGCGATCCGGTTGGCCCGCTTGCTGAGCAACACATTCTACGAGGTGCGGCTTAGCTATCAGGACGAAGAATCCGTCAGGAGCATTGACCCCGAAGCTACGGTTGTCTTTGTCATGAACCACCGGAGCAACATGGATTACGTTTTGGTCACGTATCTTGCAGCCCGACATTCTGCACTGTCTTATGCTGTCGGAGAGTGGGCCCGGGTCTGGCCGCTCAGCCGATTGATCCGGGCGATGGGGGCGTATTTTATCCGGCGCAAGTCCGGCAGCGAACTCTATCGTCAGGTTCTGTCCACCTATGTGCGCCACGCAACCGAAGCCGGCGTAACTCAAGCCATGTTTCCAGAAGGCGGGCTGAGCCTGACCGGGGCTATTGCGCGCCCCAAGCTTGGACTGCTCAAATACATTATGGACGGAACATCGCCACAGGGGCGCGATGTGGTGTTTGTCCCGGTTGCCCTGAATTACGACCGTGTGTTGGAAGACACCATCCTGACCCGCGCAGCACTTGGGACAGAGCGACGGTTTCGCGCACGGATCGGCGTCATCACGCGCTGGATAGTGAAACAGATCTGGCGTCGTTTGATCGGCCGATACAAGCGGTTCGGTCTGGCGTCCGTCCGGTACGGCAGGCCGATCTCTCTCAGGGAATTCCGCGCTGAAGGCAGTGACGACATGATGACGGATTTGGCCCGGGCGCTGATGCAGCGTATCCAGCATGCTATTCCGCTGGTGCCGGCACCAGCGGCCTGTTTGCTGGTGCGCGACAACGGCCCGATGTCCGAAGAAGACGTGCTGTCACAAATCCGACAGATGATGGAGCGCGATGATCCGCAGACCAAGGACAATTCGCAGGCCATATCAAATGCTCTGGATCAACTGGTTGAACGCCGGGTTCTGAACCGACAGGGGAATATGCTGTCCGTATCAGGTCAGCGCGGCGATCTTCTGGACTATTACGCCGCATCCGTCCCAACGGATTCAAGTTACCAGGTTTCTGCAGCCGCAAAATAGCTTTCTGCAACCGCTGGGTCATAAAATTACAATATGGCACCAAAAACGGTTGCAATATTACTCATCGACCAATATTCCAGTCTGTGAAGCGCGCGATTCTGCGTCGCGGCAAAGGCACTGAACAGAGGAGGCCGGCATGGCTTTGGACACCGAAAGTGGTATCGCGTCGTACGAGGCACCTGAAAAAGATCTGTATGAAATGGGTGAAATCCCACCCATGGGATATGTCCCAAAGCAAATGTACGCTTGGGCCATTCGCAAAGAACGTCATGGTGAGCCGAACACCGCCATGCGGCAGGAAGTTGTAGATGTTCCAACCTTGGACAGCAACGAAGTGTTGGTTCTGGTTATGGCCGCAGGGGTCAACTATAACGGCGTCTGGGCCGCTCTGGGGCAGCCGATCAGCCCGTTTGACGGTCACAAAGCACCCTACCATATCGCGGGTTCGGATGCGTCGGGCATCGTTTGGGCCGTTGGCGACAAGGTGAAGCGCTGGAAAGTTGGCGATGAGGTTGTGATCCACTGCAACCAGGACGACGGCGATGACGAGGAATGCAACGGCGGTGATCCGATGTATTCGCCCAGCCAGCGGATCTGGGGCTATGAAACGCCGGATGGCTCGTTCAGCCAGTTCACCCGCGTGCAGGCACAGCAGCTTATGCCGCGCCCCAAGCATCTGACATGGGAAGAAGCGGCGTGCTACACCCTGACGCTGGCAACCGCATACCGGATGCTGTTTGGCCACGAGCCACACGATCTGAAACCGGGTCAGAATGTCCTGGTCTGGGGCGCATCCGGGGGTCTGGGGTCCTACGCAATCCAATTGATCAATACCGCAGGCGCAAATGCAATCGGTGTGATTTCAGACGAAAGCAAGCGTGATTTCGTTATGGGGCTGGGCGCCAAAGGTGTTCTGAACCGTCGCGACTTCAACTGCTGGGGTCAATTGCCCACGGTCAACACACCGGAATATGCCGAATGGTTCAAAGAGGCCCGCAAATTCGGCAAGGCGATCTGGGACATAACCGGCAAAGGCAACAATGTTGACATGGTGTTTGAACACCCGGGTGAAAGCACTTTCCCGGTATCAACCTTCGTTGTGAAAAAAGGCGGTATGGTCGTGATTTGCGCCGGAACATCGGGTTTCAACTGTACATTCGATGTGCGCTACATGTGGATGCACCAAAAGCGTTTGCAGGGCTCGCACTTTGCTCATCTGAAGCAGGCGGCAGCCGCGAACAAGCTGATGGTCGAGCGCCGCCTTGACCCCTGCATGTCCGAGGTGTTCACCTGGAATGACTTGCCCGAGGCCCACATGAAAATGCTGCGGAACGAGCACAAGCCGGGCAATATGTCCGTTCTTGTTCAGGCGCCGCGTACTGGTCTGCGTACCCTCGAGGAAGTCCTGGACGCAGGTTGATAACGCGCCAGGGTTGTAGACAAAAAACGCCCGCGAATCACTTTGCTGGTTCGCGGGTGTTTTACGTTTTTCAGGCCTCTGACAATCTTTCAAATGCTTGCAATTTTGCCCATCGCTATTTTTGGGGAGTAGAAACCGGTGAATAGGCCAAAAAAGATCATACATGTTATGGTTGTGTTAACCCTTCGTTAACTGTTTCAGAGAGACCCTGATGGCGCAAAATGAGTGGATATTGGACGTATTGTCGGACCTCAATGCTTTCGCCGTTGCGAATGGTTTGAGCGCGCTTGCAGAGCAGCTTGATGACACAAGACTGATCGCGGCTGCCGAGATTGCGTCCTTGAAGAACGAGGCACGAGCGCCCGCGAATGGCAACGAAGGTCGATTTGGGTCAAATCCTTCAGGATTTGGAAAACACCAACACGCTTGAAGAACTCAGCGCCGTAGCTGAGCGTTTGCGGGACGCGTTGAAGGTCGAGCACCTGACGTATCACTGGGTTGACGGTGCCGGAGATCAATACGGCTACACCACCTATTCAGACGCCTGGGATGAGCGCTACAGGGAAAAAAACTATCACCGTATCGACCCTGTGATCTTGGGGTGTTTCCAGCGGTTTCATCCGGTTGACTGGAAGTCGTTGGATTGGTCCGGCAAGGTGGCAAAGGCCTTCCTTCTGGATGCGCAAAACCATGGCGTTGGAAATCAGGGGTATTCCATCCCAATTCGGGGTCCAAATGGTCAGTTTGCCTTGGTGACGGTCAACCACAGTTGTGATGATCAAACCTGGAAGAACTTTATCTCGACTTACGGGCGAGATTTGATTCTTGTTGCGCATTACATAAATCGCAAGGCGCTGGAGTTTGAAAAAGACAGGCAGCCGGACTGCCCGCGCAGCTTGTCGCCAAGGGAAATCGACGCGATCACACTTTTGGCGTTGGGATACAGCCGCGCCCAAGTGGCCCATTCCCTGACGATTTCCGAGCATACGTTGCGCGTTTACATTGAAAGCGCGCGCTCAAAGCTGGGTGCACATAACACAACCCACGCAATCGCCACGGCACTCAGCCGGGGATTAATAGTGGTTTAAGAGGCGAACGGCCTCCACACGCAAAATTAACCACGACTCTGTACTCCCTTCGCTCCTGCACAGGACGACAAGGGGAACAAGTCATGTTGCGTTATCTATATGCCGATGAGATACACAGATTTCCGACTCTGGCAGAGGGGATGTTCAAAGATCGTGCGGATCAGTTCAAGACCCGGTTGGGGTGGGATGTCCACGTCAACGAGAAGGGCGAAGAACGGGACGAATACGATGATCTCAATCCGCTTTATGTCATCTGGGAAGAGCCGGATGGCAGCCACGGAGGGTCGATGCGTGTATTGCCTACGACCGGTCGGGTGATGATCAATGAGGTTTTTGGTCATCTGAATGGCGGCAAGCCGATTTGCAGCCCCCTGATCTGGGAGGTCACCCGGTTCTGCCTGTCCCGAACAGCCAGCCCGCATACTGCCGGCGCCATCATGTTGAGCGGCGGTGAAATGATGGAAGGTTTCGGCCTGACGCATATTGCCGGTGTATTCGATGCCCGGATGATCAGAATCTATCGCCTGATCGGGTCATCGCCCGAGGTTCTGGGAACCCAGGGCAGCGGGCGCGATCAGATTTCAGTCGGATTGTGGCCCTATTCCGCGGATGACTGCAACCGTGTGGCAGAGCGTGCGGGCATCCCGCGCGACCTGTCTCGGATGTGGTTCAAGGCCGCATTCGGGCCGAAGAGACAGCACCGGTTCGCCCTGTCCGCTTAAGTGTCGGAAAACGCCAATCCACATCTGGTGATGGCTGGCGCGGCCCTGTAGGGTCGCGCCATGTCCTTGCCGAATGTAACGTTCTCAGATGATCAGGCCGCCGCGTATGACAGCATCGCCGAGATGCTGCGGGCAGCAGGTGTTGATCTGGAAGATGATGCCCTTCTGAAACTGCCGGGCGCAGGAAAATCCGGTGTGATGGCCGTGATCGGCAAAGCCGGCTCGGGCAAAACACTGCTGTTGGCCGAGCTGTACAAGGCACTGGCAGAGACGGGTGTTCAGATCGTGTCCGGCGATTATGAAAGCCGCAAATCGAAAGACAAGCGCAGCCTTGCCATCCTGGCCCCGACGAACAAGGCTGCAAGCGTTCTGCGATTGCGCGGCGTGCCTGCGACCACGATTCACCGAATATTGTACACGCCGGTTTATGATCCGGAATACGAGCGCATTGCGGAATGGCTGGCCGGCAATGACGAACGCCCCGATATCGAAGGTTTGACGGATGAAGCCTTGGATCGCGCGGCTGCTTTTTACCAAAACAACAAATCGATCCCCGGGGCGTTGGCCGCCGCCGGTTTGCGAGGGTCGGATTTCATCACCGGGTGGAAGCGCCGTGATGAACCGCTTGATATCGGGTTCGTCGATGAGGCGTCGATGCTGGATGACCGTCAGTTCGATGATCTCAAAGAGATTTTTCCGACCCTTCTGTTGTTCGGCGATCCGGCTCAGCTGGCACCGGTAAATCAGTCCGGCAGCATGGTGTTCGAGGCTTTGCCCGAACCCAGGAAGCTGACACTTCAGCGCGTGCACCGCCAGGATGCGGACAACCCAATTCTGGATCTTGCGCATGCGCTGGCTGACCCGGAAATGGGCTTCGAGGATTTCGAGCGACTGATCGAAGAAACAGCCCGTAGGGATGACCGAGTTGTCTGGGGCCAGCGGGTTGAGGTCGATCTGATGGCCCGAAGCCCGGTTCTCGTCTGGCGCAACGCCACGCGCATTCGTTTGATACAGGCCTTCCGGAAAGTTCACGGCGCACCGGATACAGAATTGCTGGCAGGTGAACCGCTCATTTGTGATGGGATCGAATTGCCCCTGAAACATCGCAAGAAACGGCTGGACCTTGAGGCGCGTGGGCTGATCAAAGGAGCTCAGGTGGTATATCTGGGGCCGGGACGAAAGCCGGGGTTCTCGCGTCTTCACGTGATGGGGGCCGAAGACCCTCAGGTCAGTGCCGCCTCGATCGTTCAGATCGAAAAACCGGACGAGGAAGAGCCTTTTATTCCCTACGCTGCCCGCATGGGGGCGACCTTTTTGCACGGAGCGGCCGTGACGATCCACAAGGCGCAGGGGTCACAATGGGATACGGTTCAGGTGTTCGCTCCGGACCTCTATGCCGCCGCTCGTATGGGCCGGACCGAGGCCGGACAGCCATTGTGGAAGCGTCTGGCATATGTCGCGATCACGCGCGCGCAAGAGCGGTTGATCTGGGTGGTGCGAAATCGCCTGTCAAAGCCCACGCACCCCCTGCGTGTGGATGACTTGAGGGCGATTCCGGCGGCGTCGCTGACATTGGAGGCGGAAGAGACATGAAATCCATCATCGTAACGGGTGCCAGTTCAGGTATTGGCCGGGCAACGGCCCTGCTGTTCTTGTCTCAAGGGTGGACGGTCGGGCTGTTGGCGCGCAGCAAAGACAAACTGGATGCTCTGGCAAAAGAGCATCAGGCAGCCATCGTCCTGCCTGCGGATGTGACCGACCCGAATGCGGTTGGACGGGCTTTTCGGTCTTTTACAGACCGCACCGGGCGGCTGGATGTTCTGTTCAACAACGCCGGGATCTTTGCGCCGGGCGGCACGATCGACGAGATCGCTCTGGACGATTGGTACCAAAGCGTCAACGTGAACCTGAACGGCATGTTCCTCTCCGCGCGTGAAGCTTTCAAAATCATGCGTCACCAAAATCCACAGGGCGGTCGGATCTTAAACAACGGCTCGATAGCGGCACATGTTCCGCGCCCGAATTCGGTACACTATTCGGCCACAAAGCACGCCATTACAGGGCTGACGCGCAGCCTTTCGCTGGATGGGCGTCGCTTTGGAATTGCCTGCGGGCAGATCGATATCGGAAATGCGCGCACGCAGATGGTTCAGGGCCTTGTGGACGCGGCGCAATCCGCGGGTGAGACACCAGACCCGACGATGGCCGTGGAAGACGCCGCGCGTTCGGTTCTGCATATGGCAAGCCTGCCGCCCGAGGCCAACGTGCAGTTCATGACCGTCATGGCCACGACCATGCCCTATATCGGCCGAGGATGACGGTTACTTTTCTCGCAACAGCCGGAAGGCTGTCGAGGCGCCCCAGCCTGCCGCGATCGCTATAACCAGCGACATCAGACCGTACCAGACGGGTTGCTGGCGGGACATATTGTACAAAAAACGCTCTAGGCCAACTTTCCGGACATCAATGATCGTTTCATATTGCGAGACGACCTCTCCGCCACGGGTCAGGAAAATCCGGGCGGTATAATCGCCTTCGGTCAGGTCGGCGGGCATATCGATCGAGGTGCGGAACAGGGTCTGTTCATCCACTGCCACGGTATTTTCGCGGATCGAATACAGGTGTTCGTGTTCTCGAATTCTTATTACGGCGTCTGCAAAATCCTGTGCGCCCCGGATATGCATCGCGGCACCGACCGAGCGGATCGCGCGTTCGATCGAAATCCGGTAGCGCAGGTCTTCGGTGTCGGACAGGATGTCGTCAAAGGGTCCGCTGGTTGCGACGGCGTAAAAGCTGGGTGCAAGATCGACAAGAACACTGTCGGTGTTCACCCAGATCCCAAGCTTGCGTTCCTTGCGTCGCACGGTGACAGGTTCGGACGGACCAGCAACCGCGACGATGACTTCGACCGGAGGGCCTGAAGGGATTGGGGTTTCCCGCTTGATTGCCCCAAATATCAGAAGTTCCGATCCGTCGAATGTCGCGGTGATGGCAACCCGGTCCTGGCTGAGACCAAGGACAACCTGCTCTTCCGCCGCCAAAGCGGGCATGCAGAACAAGCACAGGGCGGCAATAAACGAACGCAACATCCTCAGTGCCCTCCACCGCTGCCAAGCGAGTAGAGCTCGGCAGGTTCAATAAGCAGATCAAGTGCCAGCTTGCCACATACGGCCAGTACCAGAGCGGCAAGCAGCACGCGCAATTGTTCCGCCGGCATGCGGGCTCCGATCACGGTTCCGATCTGGGCGCCAATGACGCCGCCCACCAGCAACAAGACCGCCAGAACAACATCAACCGTATAGTTGGTGGTGGCGTGCAGCATCGTGGTGAAGGCTGTCACAAAGATGATCTGGAACAGCGACGTGCCGACAACGACCTTGGTCGGCATACCCAGCAAATAGATCATGGCAGGAACCATGATGAAGCCGCCGCCAACGCCCATGATCGCGGACAAAACCCCAACGCACAGACCGACCAAAGCTGGCGGGATGACCGAGATATACAGGCCCGAGGTGCGGAAACGCATTTTGAAGGGCATGGCATGGACCCAGCCCCGCTGCCGACGCTTGGCAGGGGCCGCGCCGCCTTTCTTGGCTTTACGCAGGGCCCTCAGGCTTTCGACAAACATCAGGCTGCCGATGACGCCAAGAAAAACAACGTAACAGAGTGTCACCAGCAGATCGACCTGACCCAGGCTTTTGAGATAGTTGAAGACAACCACGCCCAGAGCGGCCCCAACAAGCCCGCCAACCAGCAATACCGTTCCCATCTTGAGGTCCACGGTCTTTCGTCGGAAATGTGCCAGAACTCCGGAAAAGGATGATGCGACGATCTGATTGGCTTCGGTAGCAACAGCCACCGCCGGCGGAATACCGATGAAGAACAGCAGCGGGGTCATCAAAAAGCCGCCACCGACACCGAACATGCCGGACAGGATGCCGACCATACCGCCCAACCCCAACAAGAGGAAAGCGTTTACTGAGACTTCGGCGATGGGCAGGTAAATGTGCATGGTACCGTTACTTTGCGTATGGCCGTGGCTTGCCTGTTATGGGTTGAGATTTCAAGGGTGGTAATTGTCGTGTGCCGTGGGTCAAACAACATCAAACTCCCCCGGGTTCCGCCAAAGAAAAGATCTCTTCTGGCGGTAGAAAAAGGTCAAACCCGATTTTACCGGCGACGCCCATGACAAGAAGCGCCAAAAGGATACGCAATTGTTCGGCTTTCAGACGTGCACCAATCTGCGTTCCCAATTGCGCACCCAAAACACCGCCCAGCAACAGGAACAGGGCGAGGACAACATCGACACTGTAGTTGGTCGACGCATGTATCATCGTTGTGAACCCGGCAACGAAAATGATCTGGAACAGGGATGTCCCGATAACCACCTTTGTCGGGATGCCAAGGACATAGATCATTGCGGGAACCATGATGAACCCACCGCCGACTCCCATGATCGCCGACAGAACACCAACGCCGAAACCGACCAGCGCCGGAGGTATGACAGAGATGTAAAGTCCAGATGCCGGGAACCGCTTCTTGAACGGCAGGGCGTGAACCCAGGTTCGCTGACGTCGCTTGGGGGCAGGACCATTGCCTGACTGGCTGGCCTTTCGGATGGCCGCAAGGCTTTCGATAAACATCAGGGTTCCGATGGCGCCCAAAAACACGACATAGCAAAGCTGTACCGCCAGATCGACCTGCCCGAGATGCTTCAGGAAATTGAAAACCACCATTCCAAGGGCCGCACCAAACAGCCCTCCGGCCAGCAGAACGCTTCCCATTTTCAGGTCCACGGTCTTGCGTCTGAGATGGGCCAGCAAGCCCGAAATAGACGAGGCAACAACCTGATTTGCTGATGTGGCCACAGCAATCGCCGGGGGTATGCCGATAATGAACAGCAACGGGGTGATCAAAAACCCGCCTCCAACCCCGAACATGCCGGACAGAATGCCGACAGCCCCACCGATCCCCAAAAGCAGGAATGGGCTGACAGAAACTTCTGCTATGGGAAGGTATACGTGCATACCCTCTTAGAACGGTTGCGGCATGCAAAATCAACTCTGCATGCCGCTCCGCAGCGAACAGGACTGAAACTCAGTTCGGAACTGGCCTTATCAGCGCTCTTTGACGTAGGGTTCTCCGCCCGCCCGAGGTGGGATGGCTTTGCCGACGAACCCGGCAAGAATCACCACCGTCAGGATATAGGGCAGGGCGTCCATCACCTGCACGGGAATCACGACGCCACCCAGGTCGATATTTTGGAACCGCAGCGCGATCGCTTGCAGCAGACCGAACAGCAAGCAGGCCCACATGGCATGCCACGGGCGCCACTTGGCAAAGATCAGCGCGGCCAAGGCGATAAAGCCACGACCAGCGGTCATTTCCTTGACAAATCCTGCCTGCAAGGCCGTAGCCAGATAGGCGCCTGCAATACCGCACAGCACACCACAGATGGCGACGGCGGCGAACCGCAGGCCAACAACCGAGACACCGGCGGTGTCCACTGCGGCAGGGTTCTCACCCACCGCCCGCAGGCGCAGACCGAACCGGGTGCGATACAGAATCCACCACGTGGCCGGAACCATCAGGAACGCGACATAAACCAGGATCGAGTGGCCCGAGAGCAATTCGGAATAGATGGGACCAATAATCGGCACACCGCTGAGGGACTCGGCGAATGGGAAGTTGATCGGTTCGAACCGGCCCCCGCCAAACAGGGAGGGTGTCCGCCCACCTTGCTGAAACCAGCTTTGCGCGACCAGGACAGTCAGGCCCGAGGCCAGAAAGTTGATGGCCACGCCCGATATCAATTGGTTGCCCCGAAATGTGATCGACGCCAGCCCGTGCAGCCCCGACAGCAACAATGAGGATGCGATACCGGCCAGCAGGCCCAGCCACACGGACCCTGTGACAGCTGCGATTGCAGCCGAAAAGAACGCTGACATCAACATTTTGCCTTCGAGACCGATGTCGAAAATCCCGGCCCGTTCCGAAAACAGACCGGCCAGACAGGCAAGCAGCAGTGGCGTGGACAGGCGAATGGTCGAATCCAGAACCTGAATGAGGGTTACGAAAAATTCCATCACTCAGCCCTCTTCCGCATACCCAGGAACAGCTTTTCAAGCGGCATGCGCACCATATTGTCCAATGCGCCGGTGAACAGGATGACCAATGCCTGAATGACCACGATCAGTTCCCGCGGAATCGAAGCCCACAGCGCCAGCTCGGCGCCGCCCTGATACAGAAATCCGAACAAGAGCGCGGCCAGAAACACGCCGAACGGATGTGAACGCCCCATCAGAGCCACGGCGATGCCAATGAAGCCCGCGCCCTCGGTCGAGTTCATAACAAGTCGCTCGGCTTCGCCCATGACGTTATTGATGGCCATCAGCCCCGCCAGTCCGCCGGAAATCAGCATCGCGACAATCGTGATGCGCACAGGTGAAATACCGGCATAGACAGCGCCAGTCTCGGAATGGCCGTAAGCCCGGATTTCATAACCCAGACGCGTGCGCCAGATCAGTGCCCAGACAACGACGCAGGCAAGCAATGCGATGAAAAAGGTGATGTTCGCCGGGGCGCCGCGGAAAACAACGTTCTCTGCGGTCGAGAACATTTCCTGGAAAGAGGGCAGATGCACGCTTTCAGAGAACCGCGCGGTGGCCGGGTCCTGCGACCCTTGGGGGCGCATGACATTGACCAGCATGTAATTCAGGAAAGCAGCGGCGATGAAGTTGAACATGATCGTGGTGATCACGATATGGCTGCCGCGCTTTGCCTGAAGATAGGCCGGAATGGCTGCCCAGAGCGCGCCGAACAGCATCGATGCCGCACAGGCGGCAAGCAAGGCAATGCTCCAATGCGGCCAGTCGACATAAAGACAGACCATGGCCACGCCCAGCCCGCCCAGCATCGCCTGACCTTCGCCCCCGATGTTGAACATACGGGCATGGAAGGCGACGGCCACCGCAAGACCGGTAAACATGAAGTTTGTCGCGTAATAGAGCGTATAGCCCCAACCATAGGTCGACCCCAGCGCACCAGTGACCATCAGTTTGACGGCTTCGACAGGGTTTTCGCCAATGGCGAGGATGACCAGCGCCGAAAGGATTGCGGCCAGTATCAGACTGATCAGCGGGATCAGAACGACATCGGCCCATTTAGGCATTTTTTCCATGTTACGCGGCCTCTCCCGCAACACCGGCCATCAGAAGGCCCAGTTCTTTTTCATCTGTCTCATGGGGCAGGCGTTCTCCCATGATATGTCCGTCAAACATCACCGCGATCCGGTCCGAGAGCGAGAAGATTTCTTCCAGTTCGACCGATACCAGCAGGATTGCCTTGCCCTGATCACGCAGCGCGACAATCTGTTTGTGAATGAACTCGATGGCGCCGATGTCCACGCCCCGCGTGGGTTGCCCGACCAGCAACAGGTCGGGGTTGCGTTCAATCTCGCGGGCGACAACGATTTTCTGCTGGTTGCCGCCCGAGAAACTCTTGGCTGCCAACCAGGGATTGGGCGGGCGGACGTCGAATTTCTCGATCTTGGCTTCGGTATCGGCGCGCAACGCAGCGTTGTCCATGAATATACCGCGTTTATAGGCCGGGTCGCGGTGATACCCGAAGGCCACGTTTTCCCAGGCGTGGAAGTCCATGATCAGGCCTTCGCGCTGCCGGTCTTCGGGCACGTGGGCAATGTGTTGCGCGCGGCGGGCCTGACCATCTGATCCGGCCCCACTCAGTGCCAGCGGTTCGCCGTTCAGCTTGATCGTGCCCTGTCCGGGGCGCATTCCACCAAGAACTTCCAGCAGTTCGGATTGACCATTGCCCGCCACGCCGGCGATGCCGACGATCTCACCTGCGCGCACGGTCAGGTCGATATTTTTGACCCGTTCAACGCCCGCCGAATCAAAAACGCTGAGATTTTCGATCTCGAGAATGGGTTTGCCGGGCGTCGCGGGCACTTTGTCGACTTGCAGCAGAACCTTGCGGCCGACCATCAGTTCGGCCAACTCCTCGGGGCTGGTCTCGGATGTTTTGACCGTGGCCGTCATTTGCCCGCGCCGCATAACCGACACCGTGTCGGTGTTTTCCATAATCTCGCGCAGTTTGTGCGTGATCACGATGACTGTTTTGCCCTCGGACCGCAGTCGGTCGAGAATGCGGAACAGCTGATCGGCTTCGGCTGGGGTTAACACGCCGGTCGGTTCGTCCAGAATCAGAATTTCGGCCTTGCGGTACAGTGCCTTCAGGATCTCGACCCGCTGCTGCATCCCCACGCCGATCTCGTCGATGCGCTTGTCGGGATCGACGAACAGTTCGTATTCTTCCTCGAGCTCTTTCAGCTCTTTGCGGGCTTTTGCCAGTGATGGCGCCAGCAACCCGCCATCCTCGGCGCCCAGTACGATGTTTTCCAGAACTGTGAAATTTTCCACCAGCTTGAAATGCTGGAACACCATCCCGATGCCCGAGGCGATGGCCGCCTGGCTGTCCGGGATGTCGGTCTTTGTCCCATTGATCCAGATCTCACCTTTGTCGGCTTTGTAAAAGCCGAAGAGAATGCTCATCAACGTGGATTTGCCCGCGCCGTTTTCACCGATGATCCCATGGATCGTACCGGGTGCAACGCTGATCGAGATGTCTTTGTTGGCCTGAACTGGCCCAAAGGCCTTGGATATCCCTTTGAGCTCAATGGCTGGGACGGTCATGTCTTGCCCTCAACTGCCGAGAAACCCATCCAGCTGTCCGCTCGGATGGCGAAGTGGGTGGCGAGGCGGAAGGCACTCTCCCGCCCCGCCCGTAATCAGAACTGCAGTGCCGGGCAGCTGTCGTTCTCGTAATAGCTTACAACATTGATGTCGCCGTTGATGATCGCCTTGCGGGCTTCGTCGACGGCGTCGCTCATGCGAACCGAAACAAGCTCTTTGTTGTTTTCATCCATGGCAACGCCAACCCCATCTTCGGCCAGACCCATGGTGAAAACGCCGGTTTCGACGTTTTCGCCTGCTTTCATCGCTTCATAAACAGCGACGTCCACACGCTTCAGCATCGAAGTCAGCACTTTGCCTGGGTGCAGGTGATTCTGGTTGCTGTCCACACCAATCGACAGGATGTCTTCGTCAGCTGCAGTTTGCAGAACACCTACGCCGGTTCCGCCGGCAGCAGCGTAAATCACATCAGCGCCCTGGCTGATCTGTGCTTTTGTAAGCTCCGAACCTTTTACCGGATCGTTCCAGGCAGCAGGCGTTGTTCCTGTCATGTTGGCAACAACATTGATGTCTGGGTTCACGGCCTTCGCGCCCTGGGCATAGCCGCATCCGAAATGGCGAATCAACGGGATGTCCATGCCTCCGATGAAACCAACGGTGCCGGATTTCGACGCCATGGCGGCCATCATGCCGACGAGGTAGGACCCTTCGTGCTCGGCAAAGCCAATCTGGCGGATGTTTGGAGCGTCCAGCCAAGTCACGTCAACAGCGACGAATTTGGTGTCGGGGTAGTCACTTGCAACAGCGGCCAGGGCGTCAGCGATTCCGAACCCCATGGTGATGATCGGATTTGCACCGGATTCCGCAAAACGGCGCAGGGCCTGTTCGCGCTGCGGTTCTGCCTGAATTTCGATTTCCAGATACTTGCCGCCGGTTTCATTCGCCCAGCGCTGCGCGCCGTTATAGGCGGCCTCGTTGAAGGACTTGTCGAACTTGCCGCCCAGGTCAAAGATCACGGCCGGCTCGGCCAGAACCGCTCCGGCTGACATTGCGACCGCAGCGGCAGCACCCATCAAGGATTTCATCAGGGTCATTTCAGTCTCCCAATATTATTTTGTTGGCACAGGGTCAGATTAGCCCCGTTCACCCACTTTTAGCGAGCATAACTGTTGTGATGGCGGGTATTAAGGGGGTTTGCAACCACCATGGTCAAATGAATTCTGACCAAATGGTCTAAAAAACGGGCGATTGCCGTTGGGGCAGGCGGCATTCCATTACAAGTGCATCAGTTTTTTGGCCCGTTTCGCGTGCATAGTACGCCTTGCGCAGCCCGCACTGCCGATATCCGCATCGATTGTACAGGGAGATGGCCGCAATGTTGTCGGCCGCGACATCCAGAAAGGCACGGGTTGCCAGCAAATCGATCGCCTGATCATGCCATTCCTGCATGAGTCGAAGTGCCAGGCCCTGCCTTTGAAACGAAGGGTGGGTCGCAATTGTCAGCAACTCGGCTTCGCCCGCAATCACCTGAAACAGTGCAAAGCACCGGGAATCTCCGACGGCATAAGTAAAGCGGTTTTTAAGAAGGGCGGCGAATTCGTCTTCTGTCCAGCCGCGCGATTGCGAAAACGCTGCGGCATGGGTCGATGCCATCTCGTGCGGCGTCATTCGTTCAGCAGGACAGGGGGTGTATCGCGGGACGGAGCCGCATCGGCGGGCCTTACGTACAAAGGTGCAGGCGGCAAGCTGGTGCGATCCCAGTGCCGTGCGGCCAGCCGGGCAATGGCTTGTGCCAGCAAGGCAGGGTCAGAGCAGGAATACAACGGCCCGCCAAGTTCCGCTTCGGCCCGAGGCAAGAGACACGGATCGGCACCGGGCATTTTCACATAAACCTGGTCGCGCGGGGCAGGGATCGCCGGTATCTGCCCGTCTTCCGCCAGCTCACGCAAGGCATCGAAGCCGGAAACTCCGACCGCAGGGATTTCAAGCCCAAGTGCAAGACCGCGCGCGGCCGAGACCGAAATACGGATGCCGGTGAAGTTACCGGGCCCTATCCCAACGCCGATCGCGTCCAAACTGGCCCAATCACATCCGGTTTCCGCCAGCACGTCTTCCAACAGCGGAAACAATCGTTCGGCTTGTCCGCGTGACATTGCTTCGGCACGAGACGTCACGATTTCGCCATCACGCAACAAAGCGGCCGCGCAATGCGCGGCCGATGTGTCAAACGCCAGAATCGTCGGGTTAGACGGCAACAGGGCGAACCTCGGTCACTTCCGGAATGTAATGGCGCAGAAGGTTTTCGATACCCATCTTCAGGGTCAATGTCGAAGACGGGCAACCCGCGCAGGCCCCCTGCATGTGCAGATAGACCACGCCGCGATCAAACCCGTGGAACGTGATATCACCCCCATCCTGAGCCACGGCAGGACGCACACGGCTGTCCAGCAAGTCCTTGATCTGGTTGACGATATCAGCGTCCTCACCAGAGTGCTCGGCATGGCCCGAGGCCCCGGCGGAATCTGCGCCCATAACAGGTTGGCCGGATTGATAATGCTCCATCACCGCGCCAAGAATGGCCGGTTTGATGTGGTCCCACTGTACGTCGTCCGATTTGGTAACGGTGACAAAATCGTTGCCAAAAAACACGCCAGTCACACCGTTGACCGCAAATATGCGTTTGGCCAGAGGCGATTTTTCGCCCGCTTCCGCAGTTGGGAAATCCGCTGTTCCAGCTTCCAGCACCGTTTGGCCGGGCAGGAATTTCAACGTGGCCGGATTGGGGGTGGATTCGGTCTGGATGAACATGTGGGCGCTCCGTCTGATATGCTTCTGATATGCGCGCAGGCGCACGGGAAGTCAAGATTTGGAACGATTCTAAATTGTGGAAGAGTATTCTAATGCGTCATCCAGACGGTCATCGCCCCAGAACAACTCTTCCCCGGCCAAAAAACTTGGTGCACCAAACAGACCAAGCGCCTTGGCGCGGGCAGATTGTTCAAACAGGGCCTGTTTTATGTCCGTGTCCCCTGCGCGGTTCATCACGCTGCTGTGCACCCCTGCTTCGTCGAGGCAGGAGGCCAGAACGCTGTCCTCGGAGATATTCTGCCCGGCGCCGAATTCGGCGCTGAAGACGGCCCGAACAAACGCCGCCCGTTCCCGATGATCCTCGATGGCCAGAGCCAGACGCGCTGCCCTGAGCGAATTCTGCGGAAAAGGATCGGGCTTTGCAAAAGGAAGCCCGCGCGCCTTGCACAGACGTTCCATATCGCGCCACATGTACCGGCCTTTGGCCGGATACAGGTTGAAAGGTGAGGTGCGCCATCCCTGTTCCGCGAAAATCGGACCCAACAGGAACGAGTGCCATTCGATGGCGACGCCTTTGTCTTGCGCGGCCGCTTCGATCCGCATCGCGCTGAGGTAGGAATAGGTCGAGGCGAATTCGAACCAGAACTGTATCGTTTTCGCCATCGCCGCTCCTCAGGTTATTTCTTCCAGTTTCTCTTTGCTCAGATTACCTGGAACGATCGTGATCGGAATCGGCAGGCTACCCGAGTTCTTTGTCAGTTGAGTCACCAACGGACCGGGACCTTTCTTGTCGGTCCCCGCCCCAAGAACAAGAACACCAATCTCGGGATCGGACTGAACATGTTCGATGATCTCTGGCACGGGATCGCCTTCGCGAATGGCCAGTTCAGGTTCCACGTTCTGTTTGTCCCGCATCCATTTGGCAAACACTTCGAAATGCGCGTGGATACGTTCGCGGGCTTCTTCACGCATGGTTTCGGCCACACCGATCCAGTGATTGAACTCGTCAGGCGGGATGACGGAAAGGACCGTCACACCACCTCCGGTATGGGCAGCCCGCATTGCGGCAAACCGCATCGCGTTCAGGCATTCGCGGCTGTCATCCAGAACGACTAGGAACTTACGCATGGGTATCCTCTTTAGGTTTCCGGGATCATGCCCGACCGATCGCGCGCTGGCAACTCGGGCAAGCCTGGGGCATTGCGCTAGCGTTCGCTTGCAGCCCAATCCCAATAGAGCGCGCGGGCACGGCGAGCAATAGGACCCACCTGAAATTGCGTATCCTCCAGCGCAGTTACCGGTGTGACCTTGCTCATGTTTCCGGACATGAAGACCTCGTCGGCCTCGTGGAAATCCTCGAAGCTCAGAACCGTTTCGTGGACCTTCACACCATCCGCGCGCAGGTTTTTGATATGCCGGGCCCGGGTAATGCCGGCCAAGAAGGTTCCGTTCGGGATCGGTGTAAAGACTTCGCCATCCTTCACCATAAAGATGTTGGCCGTCGCCGTTTCCGCTACATGCCCCATCGCATCGGCCACCAAAGCGTTGGAAAAGCCTTTCGAGCGTGCCTCTTGCAGCATGCGGGCGTTGTTGGGGTAAAGGCACCCCGCTTTGGCGTTTACGACCGCGCTTTCCAGAACCGGGCGGCGGAAGCGCGTGGTCGACAGAGTGACCGACGAGGTTTCCGGGGCCATTGGGATTTCTTCCAGGCAGATGGCAAAACCGGTGCTGTTTTCCTGCGGGACTATTGCCGTGCTGTCACCGTCGATTCCCCAGTACATCGGACGAATGTAAACGGCTGTGTCCGGGCTGTAGGCCTGCAACCCTTCGCGTACCAACTCGACCATCTGTTCGGTCGTCATGGTCGGCGTCAGCATCAAGGCTTCGGCTGACCGGTTCACCCGTGCGCAATGGGCCTCCAGATCCGGGGCCACCCCGTCAAAATACCGCGCGCCATCAAAGACCGAAGATCCCAGCCAGGCGCCATGATCCGCCGCGCGCATGATGGGTGCGTCCCCCTCATGCCATTGGCCTTGAAAATAGGTCCGGATGTTCGTGCCGGTTGCCATGACGCCCTCCTTTGATTCAGGCAAACCCTAGGAGGGCGTCAGGCGAAGGTCCAGTGCAATCAGCGTGATGCGGCGCCGACCATGCCAACGATTTCGTAGGTCTTTTGCAGGATCGGAGCAGCGATTTCACGTGCGCGCTCGGCACCGCGGGCGAGAATCCGGTCAATCTCGGCCTGATCCCCCATCAGACGTGACATTTCGGTCGAGATCGGAGCCAGTTTCGCCACTGCCAGATCGGCCAGCATCGGTTTGAACTCACCGAACTGCTTGCCGCCTACTTCGGACAGAACCTGTTCGATGGTTTGATCGTTCAGGGCCGCGTAAATATTGACCAGGTTACGCGCCTCGGGGCGGTCCTCGAGCCCTTCGGCTTCTGACGGCAGAGCATCGGGGTCGGTCTTGGCTTTGCGGATTTTCTTGGCAATCGCTTCGGCGTCATCCGTCAGGTTGATCCGGCTCATGTCAGAAGGGTCGGATTTCGACATCTTCTTGGATCCGTCCCTCAGGCTCATGACACGTGTGGCCGCACCTTCGATCACTGGCTCGGTGACGGGGAAGAAATCGACGCCGAAATCGTTGTTGAACTTGATGGCGATGTCGCGGGTCAGCTCAAGATGCTGTTTCTGGTCTTCGCCGACCGGTACGTGGGTTGCGTGGTAGATTAGAATGTCCGCAGCCATCAGAGCAGGATAGGCAAACAAGCCAAGCGAAGCGTTCTGCTGGTTCTTGCCGGCCTTGTCCTTCCACTGGGTCATGCGCTGCATCCAACCCATACGAGCAACACAGTTAAATATCCAAGCCAGTTGCGCGTGTTCCGGCACTTGGCTTTGATTGAACAAAATCGATTTTTCGGGGTTTAGTCCAGAAGCGATGTAACCGGCACAAAGCTCCCGCGTTGCATGCTGTAACTCGATTGGATCTTGCCATACCGTGATTGCATGAAGATCGACCATGCAATAGATGGTTTCAAATTCCTCGCTTTGCATTCTCACCCAGTTCCGAAGCGCACCGAGATAATTGCCGAGGTGCAGGTTACCCGAAGGCTGTGCGCCGGAAAACACGCGGGGCGTGAACTGGGTCTCGGTCATCAAAGGGAACTCCTGTCTGGAAAAATCAGCCTCCGTCGCTTACCCATGAGGCAAAGGGACGTCAACAGCCGCGAAAGGCCATCCCAATGAGCAGTGAGCATTACACACCCGCCGTTAACCCGTTGCCGCCCGTTGTGGTGGCGCTGGTTCTGTTCATCATCGGCGTCGAACTGGCCTTCACGCTGGGATCGCGCGGTTTGATCGGAGGACCGGCGGCCGTGGGTTGGCGTCTGGACGCGATACAGCACTATGCCTTCTCGGCGGATATTTTCGATTGGATGGTGCTGAACGGGCGTTGGCCGTTCGAACATCTGGTCCGGTTCGTGACCTATCCCTTTGTATCCGCCAACTTTACGCAGGCGATTTTTGTCTGTGTCTTCGTTCTGGCGATGGGAAAAATGGTTGGTGAGGTTTTCGGTGGTGTCCCCATGCTGCTGATCTTCGTCGTCTCGGGGATTGGCGGCGCGTTGAGTTATGCCGTTTTGCTGGACCCGCGCTATCCCCTGATCGGAGGGTTTCCACCTGTTTATGGCCTGATCGGAGCATTCACGTGGTTGTTGTGGCGCAAACTGTCTCTTGTGGGGGCAAATCAGGCGAGGGCGTTTCAGCTGATCGCCGTTCTGATGGGCATTCAGTTCCTGTTTGGTCTGATCTTCGGCGGAAACGCGGAATGGGTCGCCGATCTGGGCGGGTTTGCCACCGGCTTTGGCATGTCATTTCTGGTGGCGCCGGGGGCCTGGGCCCGGATCGTCGGGCGCATCCGACGCGATTGATCAGGCCCGGCGCAAGGCGCGTTTGAACTCTGACAATTTGAACGCTCCCAGGACATGACCAAGACAGAAATACGAGACGGCGGCGACCACGATCAGGACCAAAAGCGCAAGATAGCGCCAGCCTGGAATGTCCAGCGTCCAACCCAAGAAGTGGATCAACGCAAACAAAACCGCGCCCATGCCGACCGAGGCCAGAACGATCCGTCCCGCACGTGCCCTGAAACGGTCATCGAAACGCGCTTCTTCGCCCATGCGACGTGCCCCGATCGCCAGAAGAACAACCATGGCCCAGCCGGCAGTTGACGCGGCAATCGCAGGGGCGATCCAACCCACCAGCGGAAATAGGCCAAACGCCAAGGCCGCGTTCACGACCATTGCGACCACCGCATAACGGAACGGGGAACGCGTATCCTCGCGCGCAAAGAAAAGGGGTTGCAGCAATTTTTGCAGCATGAATGCAGGCAGACCGATGCCATAGATCGCGACCGCCAGCGCTGTCGCAGCGGTATCCTCGGGACTGAACTGTCCCCGTTCGAACAGCACCGAAACCAGCGGGTTCGGGATGATCAGGAACGCCACGGTCGACGGCAGCGTCAACAGCAGCATAAATTCCCCGGCGCGGGAAAACGCGTTGCGGGCTCCTTCCTTGTCGTCGACGCGCAGGCGGCGGGACAGGTCTGGCAGCAGGACAATGCCAATGGCGATTCCGACGACGCCCAAAGGCAGTTGGTAAAGGCGATCCGCGGCAAACAGCCAACTCACGGCCTTTTCAGTCTTTGATGCCACCAGTTGTCCGACCACCAGATTGACCTGCGTAACCCCCATGGCCAAGGCGGCGGGAACCGCGATGCGGACCATCCGGCGCATATGGGGCGTCAGGTGGGGCAGGCCGGGTCGGATACGGATACCGGCACGCTCGGTCGCCACCCAGACCAGCACCAGTTGTGCGACGCCGGCGACCGGAATGACCGAGATCAGCCATCGTATCACCTCACCGCCAGAGATGGCCCCGGCGATCAGCGCGGTGCAGGCAAAGATGTTCAGCAAAACAGGTGCCGCTGCGGCCGCTGCGAACCTGCCGGTGGCGTTCAATACCCCCGAAAATAACGCCGCCAAGGACATGAAAAGGATATACGGGAACACGACATAGCCATAGTCCACGGCCAGATCGAAACGTTCATCCCCATGGAACCCTTCGGCCGTCAGCCACACCAGACCCGGCATAAAAACCATGGCCAGCCCGACCAGCGCCAGAACGGCCACGGCCAACAGATTGAACGCATCCTGCGCGAACCCCTGGGGGTTCTCGTCCGCCTCCAGCCGTTTCGAGAACATGGGCACAAAAGCCGCGTTAAACGCGCCTTCGGCGAAAAAGCGGCGGAACATGTTCGGCAGGCGAAAGGCCGCGACGAAAGCATCCATCACCGGCCCGGGGCCGATGAAGGCGGTCAGCAGAATTTCCCGCAGAAACCCCAGTATTCGACTGGCCAGCGTCCAGAAGCCGACCGTAAACAGGCCTGAAAACAAACGGATTTGCTTCATGAGGCCGCACGCTCGGCGCCTTCGGTGATCGCCTTGCGCAGCTTGGCCTCAAGCCCACGTTGCTTGTTTTCGGAATGATATTTCAAGCCGAACATATCCTTGACGTAAAACGTATCGACCACCTGTTCGCCATAGGTCGCGATCACGGCATTGGCGATGTAAACATTCGCTGCCGCGAGGGTCCGGGTCAGATCAAACAGCAGACCCGGACGGTCGCGGGTGTCCACTTCGATGATCGTGTATATTTCAGAGCCGTCATTGTCGAAGGTGATATGCGTTGGAACGTTGAAGGCACGCTCGCGTTTCTTGATCTTGTCGCGTGATTTCAACGCCTCCTTCGCAACCACTTCGCCGCGCAGCGTCTTGTGGATCATCTGCGTAAGACGTGGCAGGCGTGAGGCTTCAAACGGGTGCCCTTCGGCGTCCTGAATCCAGAATGCATCGGTGACATAGCCGTCTTTGGTCGTATAGCTGCGCGCATCCACGACATTCGCGCCGACCAGGGCCAGCGCGCCGGCAATGCGGGCAAAGATACCGGGGTGGTCGCCCATTGCAAAACAGGCTCGGGTTGCGTCGCGATCCTCGTCCGGTTGCAGGCGGATCTCCATCGCGCCGGGGTCGCCGCTTTGTTCCAGCGCACGCAGCATGTTCGCAAACTCGACATGTGTGGCCAGATTGAGACCCTGCCAATACGGGTCATAGTGGCGCCCCGTCTCGGATTTGAGATCGGCCTTGGACCAGGCCGCCAGTTCGGTGCGCAGGGCCTTTTTTGCCTCGGCGCCGCGATTGGCGCGGTTGAGGTCCTCCATCCCGGTCTCCAGCGCGCGCTTGGTTTCGGCGTGAAGGGCACGCAAAAGCGTGGCTTTCCAGTTGTTCCAGGTGTTCGGTCCCACGCCGCGAATGTCGCAGACGGTCAGAACGGTCAACAGGTCCAGCCGTTTGACGGTTTGAACTGCCTTGGCGAAATCGCGCACTGTGCGGGGGTCTGAAATGTCACGTTTCTGTGCCATGTCGGACATCAGCAGGTGATAACGCACCAGCCATTCGACCGTTTCCGAATCTGCTTTGTTCAGGCCCAGTCTTGGTGCCACCTTGCGCGCGATCTGTGCTCCAAGAATCGAGTGATCCTCGGGTCGCCCCTTCGCGATATCATGCAGCAACAGGGCGACATATAGCACCTTGCGATTGACCCCACCTTTCAGAATCGAAGAGGCAAGAGGCAGCGATTCAATCAACTCTCCGCGTTCGATCTGGGCCAAGTTCACGATGCACTGGATGGTATGCTCGTCCACCGTATAGCTGTGGTACATGTTAAACTGCATCATTGCCACGATGGGCTCGAATTCGGGCAGGAAGGCTGACAGCACACCCAGTTCGTTCATCCGCCGCAAGGCACGCTCTGGGTTGCCGTGTTTCAGCATCAGGTCCAGAAAGATGCGCCGCGCCTCTTTGTCATTGCGCATTTCGTCGTCGATCAGATGCAGATTTGCCGCCACCAGACGCATGGCATCCGGATGGATCAGCATTCCTGTTCGCAAGCCTTCTTCGAACAGGCGCAGAAGGTTTACCTTGTCGGACAGAAATTTGTCAGGGTCCGCTACGTCCAGACGACCGTGAACAACCCTGTATCCCGCTTTGATCCGCCGGCGTCTGCGGAAAATGCGCTCCAGCAATGGTGCGCCTTTCACGTGCAGCGCCTCAAGCTTCGTCAGAAAAATCCGCGTCAACTCGCCCACACGCGTGGCTTCGCGGAAATAGCGTTGCATGAACACCTCGACCGCCCGGCGACCGGCGTGATCCTCATAGCCCATGCGCGCGGCGACCTCGACCTGCATGTCAAAGGTCAGTTGCTCGGTGGCGCGACCCGTCACCAGATGCAAATGCGAACGAACGGCCCAAAGAAATTCTTCGGCCTGAACGAAGGTCTTGAACTCTTCCGGGGTGAACAGACCCAAAGGCACAAGTTCGGCCACGTCCTGAACGCCATAGATGTACTTTGCGATCCAGTAGAGGGATTGGAGGTCGCGCAACCCCCCTTTGCCCTCTTTCACGTTGGGCTCGACCTTGTAGCGTTCTCCCTGTTTCAGGTGCCGCTCATCTCGTTCGTTCAGTTTGGCTTCGATGAACTCCCGCTCGGTTCCTTTGAACAGCTCGGTTTTCAGGCGCCGTTCAAGCTCGTCGGCCAGCGCCTTGTCACCCGCCAGATAACGTTGTTCAAGCATTGCTGTGCGGATCGTGAAATCCTCGGTGCCCAGCCGAAGGCAGTCTTTGATCGTGCGCGAGGAATGCCCGACCTTAAGCCTGAGATCCCAAAGGATATAAAGCATCGATTCGATGACGCTTTCGGCCCAGGCGGTGATTTTATAGGGGGTCAGAAACAGCAGATCGACATCCGAAGAGGGCGCCATTTCACCGCGCCCGTATCCGCCAACGGCCAGTACGGCGATCTTTTCACCTTGCGTTGGCGTCGCAAGCGGGTGCAGGCGCGTGCTGGAGACCAGCATCGCGGTTCCGACCAGCTGGTCCGTCAGGTAGGTATAGGAGCGGGTCAGCGCGCGCGCGTCGAACGGACGCTCGCTGAAGGCATCGGCAATGGCTTTGCGACCCGCTTTTTGAGCGTCGCGCAGAATGCGCACTGTTTCAGAGCGCATTTTGCTGTTGTCAGAGCAGGTCTCGAACACCTCGGCCAGCGCATCATTGACGCTGACGCTGTCAAAGATGTTTTCGGCAGGGCAAATTAGCGCGCCATCCGGCGCCATGGTCTCGCCCGATCGCTCAGAAACCGGCACCAGAGAAGCTTTGCGGGGCAGGGTCAATCACAACCACCTGTTTATTCTGAATCGTCGCTACGGCAAGGCCGCGTTCATTGGTGCCGTTCGGGCGGAGACGGAAGATACCGCCAACACCTTGGAAACCGGCATTTTGCGTCAGGGCAGCACCGGTCAGCGCATCGGATTTGCCCTGGCTGACCAAAGCACCAATCGCCGCAATGCCGTCATAGGCCAGACCGCTGATCGGATGAGGCGCTTCTCCATATGTCGCGTTATACCGTTGACGATAGGCTTGGGCTTTGGACGGGTCGGGCAGGGCGAACCATCCCCCTTGCACGCCTGGCAGCTCCAGCGTTTGCGGGGGGATATCCCAACGGGTCAGACCGATGAATTGTGTCGTCGCCGGAGAAACGCCGGCCTCAGGCAGCAATTGCGAGAAAAGTGGCAAGGCACCCGCTGTCGTTGCCGTCATGAAAATCGAGTCCGCCCCTGTCGAATCGACGGTGGCCTTGATGGTGGGAACCGAGTTGATAACACCCTGTTGCGACCGGTCGTATCCGACCGTTCCCGCATTGTTGACCCGGCTGTTTGCCAGTGCATTGGCGATGGCAGCTTGCCCCACTTGTCCCGCAGCATCATTGCTGTGCACGATAACCGTGTTCGTTTTGCCTTGCCTGCCCGCATAATTTACCAGCCGGTTGGCGGTGTTTTCAAAGGTCGGTCCAAGTACAAATACATTGCCACCCGCAATGCTGGTGTTGTTCGAGAACGACAGGACATTCACGTTATTGTTCAGTACGGCCAGCCCGGCAGCGTTTGCCGCCTGGGCGTAAACAGGGCCGACAATGATCTTGGCGCCTTCGGCAACGGCCTGCTGGGCCACCGCTGTCGCCGTGGTCGGATTTCCTGCCGTATCGTAAACACGCAGGTCGATTTTGACGTTAGGCAGATCGGACATTGCCATACGGGCCGCATTCTCAAGGCTCTGCGCCAGCGCGGCGTCGCCCGAGCGGGGAACCAGCAAAGCAACCGGAACAGGATTCGACGTGTCAATCGAAGGGCCACCCCCAACGCCGCCGGGCTCACAAGCGGCCAGAAACGCTGCGGTCGTCAGGGCAATGGCGGCTTTCGCCAGCTTGCTTACGGGCTTGCAAACGGTAAACATCTAAATGAAAACTCCCTGATCCGGCGGCTGTGAATGCTTCTGTTCTGTTGAGCCGCGATAATAAACGTCACGCTGTGAGGGTCCAGCTTTGAATTTCCAAAAGATCAGATTGGCTGCGGGCCTGTATTTTGTTGCCACTCCGATCGGAACCGCGCGCGATATTACGCTCAGGGCGCTGGATGTTCTGGCCTCGGCCGATGTGATAGCGGCGGAGGACACCCGGAGCCTGCGGCGGTTGATGGAAATCCATGGCATCCCGCTGGAGGGTCGGCATATCCAGGCCTACCATGATCACAGCGGCGCCGGGGCGCGTGGCAGACTCATGGATGCCCTGGCGCAGGGGCAATCTGTCGCCTATGCATCCGAGGCGGGTATGCCACTGATCGCTGATCCGGGATATGATCTGGGCAAGCAGGCGGCCGAAGCCGGGCATATGGTGACCTGTGCGCCCGGGGCATCCGCCGCAATAACAGCGCTGACCCTGGCGGGCCTGCCAACGGATTCATTCTTCTTCGCAGGTTTCTTGCCCAATGCATCGGGCGCACGCCGGACCCGGATTGAGGCTTTGAAAAACATACCAGGCACCTTGGTGTTCTACGAATCCCCCAAACGCGTCTCGGCCAGCCTTGCAGATCTTGCGGATTGCCTGGGGGCAGACCGTCAGGCGGCCTTGTGCCGTGAACTGACGAAAAAGTTCGAAGAAATCCGCCGTGGAAGACTGGCCGATCTGGCGGCAGAAATTCAGGAAAAACCGGTCAAGGGTGAGATCGTTCTGCTGGTGGACCGTAGTCATTCGCAAAGTGTTAACGAATCCGACGTAGAAGAGGCTTTGAAGCGAGCTTTGGAAACCCACTCGGTTCGGGACGCAGCGGATCTTGTGTCAGAAATGTATGATCTGCCGCGCCGTCCGATTTACCAGAAAGCTCTGAAACTGGGAAAGGGATGACATGGGGCGGCGTGCAATTCAGGGCTCGGTTTCCTATCAGGCGGGGCAGTCGGCCGAGCTTCGGGTCGCCTCGGACTATGAGCGCCGGGGTTTTGCAATTGCGCATCGCCGGTGGCGGGGTGCCGGTGGTGAAATCGATCTGATTGTGCGGGATGGCGACGGGCTCGTGTTCATCGAGGTCAAGAAAAGCTCCAGTTTCGAAAAAGCTGCAGCCCGGATCAGTCAAAGACAAATTGACCGAATCTGTGCCTCGGCCGCGCAATACTTGGAAAACGAACCGGGTGGGCAATTGACCAATGTCCGATTTGACGCGGCACTGGTAGATGGCACTGGCGCGGTTCAAATCATCGAAAACGCCTTCGGTCACGCCTAAGCCCCATTGAACCCTCAGGCCTGCTGGGCCATGTATCTTGCGTGAAACTGAGGGACACGACATGAAAATCGCCTTTCAAATGGACCCGATCGGGGCCGTGGACATCAACGCCGACAGCTCATTCCGTCTGGCGGAGGAGGCGCAGGCGCGCGGTCATTCGTTGTTTTTCTATGGGCCGGATCAGCTGGCCTATCAGGAAGGTCGTATCACGGCGCGCGGCCATGACATGACCGTGCAGCGGGTCGCCGGCGATCCGGCGATTCTGAGCCCCGAACGTGAAGTTGACCTGGCCGATTTCGACGTGGTCTGGCTGCGTCAGGATCCACCCTTTGACATGCATTACATCACGTCCACCCATCTGCTGGACCGCCTGAAAGGGCAAACGCTGGTGGTCAACGACCCGTTCTGGGTGCGGAACTATCCTGAAAAACTGCTGGTTTTGGATTTCCCTGACCTGACGCCGCCGACAACGATTGCCCGTGACATAAAAACGATCAAGGCGTTCAAGGAAAAGCACGGCGATATCATCCTAAAGCCGCTTTATGGCAATGGCGGTGCGGGCGTGTTCCGACTGGATGCCAATGACCGCAACCTGACCTCTCTGCACGAGCTGTTCACGGGGTTCTCGCGCGAGCCTCTGATCGTGCAAAAGTTCCTGCCGGATGTCAGCAATGGCGACAAGCGGGTGATCCTCGTGGACGGTGAACCGGTTGGCGCAATCAACCGGGTGCCAGCCGCGGGCGAAACGCGGTCAAACATGCATGTGGGCGGACGCCCGGAAAAGGTCGGGTTGTCAGAGCGTGATCTGGAGATCTGCGCAGCCATCGGACCGCTACTGAAAGAAAAAGGCCAGATTTTTGTCGGGATCGACATCATTGGCGACTATCTCACCGAAATCAACGTGACCTCGCCCACCGGCATTCAAGAGCTGGAACGGTTCGACGGCGTGAACATCGCCGAGAAGATCTGGCAGGCGATTGAAGCCAAGATCTAGGCCATGACCCGGGCGCTGATGCGAAAGCTCAGCGCCTCTGCAACATGTGGCCTGCGGATGTCGGCTGAACCGTCCAGATCGGCGATCGTCCGCGCCACCCTCAGGATCCGATGAAAGGCACGCGCCGATAGGCCGAACCGATCTGCGGCCTTCAGCAAAACGGCTTTTCCTTCTGCATCGGGTGTTGCGATCTGTTCCAGAACTTTGCCTTCGGCGTCGGAATTCTGACGCAGGTCCGGCATTCCCCGAAACCGCTCTGCCTGTATGGCGCGGGCGTTTTCAACCCGCGCGGCAACTGTCGCCGAGCTGTCGCCGGATGGGGGCAGATCAAGATCGGTGAAGCCCACAGGCGGAACTTCGATCCGCAGGTCGAACCTGTCCATCAGGGGCCCCGAGATACGGTTCAGATAATCCTCGCCGCAGCCGGGTGCGCGAGAGCAGGCGCGCGATGGATCCGTCAGGTAGCCGCATTTGCACGGGTTCGCGGCGGCCACCAGCATGAAACGGCAGGGGTATTTCACGTGGGCATTGGCACGCGCCACCATGACTTCTCCGGATTCTATTGGCTGGCGCAGGGTCTCCAGAACCGTACGGGGAAATTCGGGGAACTCATCCATGAACAGCACGCCGTTATGCGCCAATGAGATCTCACCGGGCTTGGCACCTTTGCCCCCGCCGACAATGGCTGCCATCGAGGCCGTATGATGCGGTTCCCGAAATGGACGCGTGCGGTTGATGCCGCCTTCATCCAGCAACCCGCACAGGGACTGGATCATCGAAGTTTCCAACGCTTCGACTGCGGTCAGCGGTGGCAAGATGCCCGGAAGCCGTGCGGCCAGCATGGATTTGCCCGACCCCGGCGTGCCGATCATGATCAGATGGTGACGCCCGGCTGCCGCGATTTCCAAGGCGCGCTTGGCGCGTTCCTGCCCCTTTACATCGCGCAGATCCCGCACGCTGGGCGCCAGATTCACCTCGCCGGGTTGTGCCGCCGGCAAAGGGCACTGTCCCGAGAAATGGCGGACAACATCGCCCAGGGAACCCGCGCCGATAACCTGAGTGGCGTCGACCCATGCAGCCTCGGCGCTGGAGGCTTTGGGACACAGCAACATGCGATCTTCTGACGCGGCCGTCATGGCCGCGGGCAGGGCGCCGACGACAGGCACCAGAGATCCATCAAGCGACAACTCTCCCAGTGCAACTGTTCCTTCGGCGGCATCGGCTGGGATGACCTCGAGTGCCGATAACAGCGCGACTGCGATGGGCAGGTCGAAATGGCTGCCTTCCTTGGGCAGATCCGCAGGAGACAGGTTGATCGTAATTCGTTTCGACGGCAGAGCGATGGCCATCGCACTCAGCGCGCTGCGGACGCGGTCGCGGGCTTCGGACACGGCTTTGTCGGGAAGGCCAACGATGGAAAAGGCCGGCAAGCCGGGCGATACGGCACATTGCACCTCGACCGGGCGGGCTTCGACGCCGTGAAAGGCAACAGTGTGGGCGCGGGCGACCATGGCAGTCCTGTTCTTGGTTAACAGGGTGTTGCTGCCATGATTGTGGTTTAAGAGTCGTTAACGGTTGCGCGCAATGCAGCGAATTTTGGCCACGCGTCGGGATCGGCAATTGTTTTGTCGCGGCAGAATGGATTGCAGAAGCCCCAGCATTTTCCATCCAACTCCAGAAATTCCGCAACGGGTTTGCCGGAATACGGGCAAACTTGGTTGATTGACGGGCCGGAGACCGGCTTGGCGGTTGAAACCCCTCCGATCGGCCAGGGCTTGGACGGCAAATCCTGACGATAGGGAAAAGGGTCGTATCTGACAGTCAGGCCCATTGCGCGCCATTGTCTGACGGCGGGGTCTGACAACAGGTCCAGGCAATAGGTCCGGTTCGCCTTGGAAACTGGCAGCCCATATCCGATGATCCGCGCTGCGACAGGTGTGTAAAACACGTCCGCCAGCGAATACGCGCCGAACAACGGGCCTTGTCCCGCACCGGACACTTTGCGTGCATGGTCCCAGAGTATTGCGATGCGTGCCAGATCTGCCAGTGTTTCATCTGAGGGGTCGAAACCCTGCCAGACGTGCAGCAATTGCATCGGGCATTCATCCCGCAAGGCACCAAACCCTGCCACCATCTCGGCGCATAGCCAGCGGGCGGTTGCCCGGGCGGCGGGATCTGATGGCCACAACCCGGCATCAGGGTGGCGCTCGGCCAGGGTTTCAGCCATGGCCAGGCTTTCGCCCACCACAGTTCCTTCCGGCAGGCGCAGGGCAGGCACAAGTCGCGCTGGGGCCAAGGGCTCCATATCCTGTGCCATGGTGCCCGAATACAGGCCAATCATGTGGCTTCTGTAGGGAAGGTTGAATTTCTCAAGCATCAACCAGCCACGCATTGACCAGCTGGAGAAGAGGCGGTCGCCGATATGCAAATCATATGTCATACGCAGACGATGCCGCAGGTTCGCAACCCGGTAAAACAGTGATTTGTGTGGGGTCTGTTCACGGAAGGTGATTGATCGTACCGACGGACCACCTGCCTGCGTCGATCAGGATATCCGTTACCGACAGGTTGTCGATTCGGTGTGAAAAGGTCTGTTGTCCGTCCAGATCAAGGGCGCGCTGCACCTGAGTAAGGATAACGCCGAAATGCGCGACGATGACCAGATCGCGGCCTGAATGTACTGAAACAAGCGTGTCGATCGCCGCATCAACCCGATTGCGGATGTCGTTCCAGCTTTCACCTTGCGGCGGGCGGACATCGCCGGGGTTGTCCCAATATGAAAAGGCCAGTTCCGGGTCTTCGGCTTCGATTTCGGCAAATCCGCGCAACTCCCAGTCGCCAAAATGGATTTCCCGCAAGCCCGGTTTATGGGGAAGGCGTTGACGTTGACCTTGTATGGCCGTGGCGGTGTCAACCGCCCGTGACAGATCGGACGAGATCACAAGCGCCTTGGGCGGCAAATGGTCGTGCAGACGTTTCAGTGCGGCTGTATCGCTAAGGTCAGCGGGCAGGTCGGACCAGCCGACCATGGTTTTCGCATGTGTCGGCCCGTGTCGAACAAGGTGAAGGCGCATCACGGCATTTGCCCTTTCAGAACCAAGGGCAACCCGGCAGTGATCTGCACCACCAGATCGGCCTGCGCTGCAAGCGCGATGTTCAGCCGCCCCTGTGCTTCGCGAAACCGGCGGGCCAGGGTGTTGTCCGGGACAATGCCGTGGCCAACTTCGTTCGAGACGATCACGATTTGCGCAGGGCATGCACGAAGGGCGTCAAGCAGGGCGGTTTGTGCCGCTTCCAGATCGGTTTCGGCCAGCAGGTGGTTGCTCAGCCACATGGTGGCGCAGTCAATCAGGCAAATCTGATCGGGCGACAACGTGGCCAGAACCGGCCCCGGGTCGAAGGGTTCTTCAACCGTGGTCCAACCGTCGCCGCGCTGTTCAAGATGGCGCTCAATCTTCTGGCGCATCTCGTCATCAAACACTTGTGATGTCGCAAGGTAAACTCGGCTTTTCCCCTGAGAAACAACCAGTTCTTCGGCGAAAACCGACTTGCCCGACGCGGCCCCGCCCAGAACCAAGGTTAAATCCGGCGACACAGTACTTACCTATAGTTGATCCGTTTGGTGCTGTTTTGCGTAATGGTCATAGGTCGGCAAAGCAAGTCTGACCAGTACCTGCAAACAGGGGAGAGGTTTATGGCACTGGATAATGCGACGGACTTTTCGATGTCCCGGCAAGCAATGAAGGCCGAGCTGCTGGATGCGGAAACCGAACTGAAACTGGCTTATGCATGGCGTGATGAGCGTGATGAACAGGCGTTGCACCGTCTGATCACCGCCTATATGCGTCTGGCGATTTCGATGGCGGCCAAGTTCAAGCGCTATGGCGCGCCGATGAATGATCTCATTCAGGAAGCAGGCCTTGGCCTGATGAAGGCCGCAGACAAGTTCGACCCAGATCGCGGCGTGCGGTTTTCGACCTATGCCGTATGGTGGATCAAGGCAAGCATTCAGGACTATGTGATGCGGAACTGGTCCATGGTTCGGACCGGGTCAACCTCATCTCAAAAATCGCTGTTTTTCAACATGCGTCGCGTTCAGGCCCGGCTGGAACGGGAAGCCGCCACCGAAGGGCAGGAATTGGACCGTCATCAGTTACACCAGATGATCGCCACGGAAATCGGTGTGCCGCTGCGCGACGTCGAGATGATGGAAGGTCGTCTGTCCGGCTCTGATTTTTCGCTGAATGCGGTGCAATCCGCTGATGAGGATGGGCGCGAGTGGATCGATGCCCTGGAAGATGACCGCGAGCAGGCAGCCGAAGCAGTTGAACACAGCCATGATACCGAACAGTTGCGCAAGTGGCTGTTGACGGCGATGAATGCCTTGAATGATCGCGAGCGTTTCATTGTGCGCGAGCGCAAGCTGCGAGACCCTGCGCGAACCCTGGAAAGCCTGGGAACCGAGCTGGGTCTGTCAAAAGAACGTGTACGACAGCTTGAAGCCGCAGCCTTTGCGAAAATGCGCAAGAACCTTGAAGCCCAGTCGCGCGAGGTGCAACACTTCATCGCATGAAACAGTTTGCGATTCTTGCGTTTGTTCTGGGTCTTACGGTTGCGGCAGCGCGACCGGGGCTGGCAGATAGACTTGTTCCCGCTGATGCCATGTCCGCGATGCGGGACGCCGATGTCTTGATATTGGGGGAAGTTCACGACAACCCGACGCATCATTTGGTGCAGGCCGAGGCGCTTGAAGCTGTTTCACCTTCGGCCGTCGTCTGGGAAATGGTCACGGAAGAGGGCGCGCAGAGACTCGCTCAGAAAGCTGTGTCAAACCCGGAAGAACTGAGCCGCATTCTGAAATGGGCTGAAAGTGGCTGGCCGCCGCTCAGCATGTATTATCCGGTGTTCGAGGCGTCAGGCGCGCCGGTTTACGGGGCTATGGTTCCGCGTGCTGCCGCGCGTGCCGCGATGGAACGCGGTGCCGCCACGGCGTTGGGGGCAGACGCGGCGCGTTATGGCCTGACGGTGCCTCTATCGCCCGAAGAACAGGCCGCGCGCGAAGCCGACCAGTTGGCGGCGCATTGCGATGCGCTTCCGGCTGAAATGTTGCCCCAGATGGTTGCGATCCAACGATTGCGCGATGCTGTGCTGGCCCGTGCCGTGGTCCGTGCGATGGACGAAACCGGGGGTCCGGTTGCCGTGATAACTGGAAATGGTCACGCGCGAAAGGATCGGGGCATACCGACCTATCTAGCGCGCCTCAGACCAGGTTGGAAAGTCGTGGCCGTCGGACAATCCGAGGATGGAGCGATCGACGGAGAATTCGATATCGTGATTGATAGCCCCACGGCCGAGCGCGAAGACCCCTGTGCGGCATTTCAGGTTCAGAATTAATCGCTGGAACTACCTGCGGGCCTTGCCTAATGTCGGGGCCGACCGGGACGGGAAGGGCTGAACATGCTGTCATCCAAACGCATTCTGCTGATTATCGGTGGCGGAATCGCGGCCTACAAATCGCTGGACCTGATCCGCAGGTTGCGCGAGCGTGGCGCGGACGTAACCCCTGTATTGACGCGCGCTGCGGAAGAGTTTGTGACGCCGCTGTCCGTATCGGCTCTGGCAGGTGAAAAAGGCTATCGCGATCTGTTTGATCTCACCGATGAGGCCGAGATGGGGCATATTCAACTGTCCCGCTCTGCGGATCTGATCGTCGTGGCCCCCGCAACGGCGGATCTGATGGGCAAGATGGCCGCAGGGTTGGCCAACGATCTGGCCTCGACCCTTCTGATGGCCACGGACACACCCGTTCTGTGTGCGCCCGCGATGAATGTGCGGATGTGGACCCACCCGGCAACACAGCGAAACCTGAAGCAGCTGCAAGCGGATGGCGTGCGCTTTGTGGGCCCGAACGAAGGCGACATGGCCTGTGGCGAATACGGCCCGGGGCGCATGTCCGAGCCGCTGGAAATTGTCGCGGCGATTGAGGCTCGGTTGTCTGCGGGGCCTTTGACGGGCAAGCGGGTGCTGGTGACGTCCGGCCCGACGCATGAGCCGATAGATCCGGTCCGGTATATAGCCAACCGCTCGTCCGGGGCCCAAGGTGCCGCCGTAGCCCGGGCGCTGGCGGAATTGGGGGCCGAAGTAACCTTTGTGACTGGCCCGGCAGACGTGCCGCCCCCGGCGGGTGTGCGGGTCGTACCTGTCGAAACCGCGCAACAGATGTCTGATGCGGTTGATGCAGCTCTGCCCGTCGATGCCGGAATATTCGCGGCTGCGGTCGCGGACTGGCGTGTCGCCAGCGCGTCGGACAAGAAGCTGAAGAAAAGTCGCGATGGCCTGCCGGTACTGGAATTCGCCGAAAACCCGGACATTCTGAAACGTGTTTCCGGGATGGGCGCGAACCGTCCGCCATTGGTTGTCGGCTTTGCTGCCGAGACGGACAATGTGATTGAACACGCCACGGCCAAGCGTCTGCGCAAAGGCTGTGACTGGATCGTCGCCAACGATGTCAGCCCTGCAACAGGCATTATGGGCGGGTCAGAGAATGCGGTCATCCTGATTTCGGACAACGGGGCCGAGGAATGGCCCCGTATGGGGAAAGACGAAGTTGCCCGGCGTCTGGCGGCGAAAATCGCGGACGCGTTGGCAGGCTGAAGGAAAGGCAAGGGCATGGTTGCAATCCGGGTGATCCGCGAAGACGGGGCAGACCCCGCCGTGGCGCTTCCCTCTTACGAAACCTCGGGGGCGGCCGGCGCGGACGTGCGTGCCAATCTGCCCGACGGCGCGCCGATTACGCTGGACCCCGGTCAGCGGGCGCTGGTGCCGACCGGCCTGCGCATTGAAATCCCGCAAGGGTATGAGGTGCAGGTTCGGCCCCGCTCGGGCCTTGCGTTGAAACATGGGATTACACTGCCCAACACGCCGGGCACCATTGACAGCGACTATCGTGGGCCCTTGGGCGTGATCGTGATGAATGCGGGCCAGGAACGGTTCGAGATCGCCCACGGAGATCGTATCGCGCAGCTTGTGGTCGCGCCGGTGGTGCAGGCCAGGTTTGAACTGGCTCAGGCGCTGGGCGAAACCGATCGCGGGGCTGGCGGTTTCGGCTCGACCGGGCGCGGCTGATGCTGTTGGTTTTCATCCTGGCTGCGGGGCTTTGGGGCGTCGGTTATTTCGCCGGCACGTCCCCAAAAGCGCGGGTGGTTTCCTTGAGTGTGTTGTTGGCCGGCGTCATACTGTCCCATCTGATCTTACCGGATGGGCACCCTCTTCGCGAAGCAACGGGTGGGTCTGCGGCGCTTTGGCTGATCCTCGTGGGTTTCGCGGCGCTGGCTTTGCTGTATGGCAGAATACTCAAAGCCTTACGCAACCGCGCAGTTTCAACTTCGGAACCGGAGCCCGACATGCCCTCGGACCGATTTACCGAGGCCGAGCTGGACCGCTATGCCCGCCATATCGTGTTGCGCGAACTGGGTGGGCCCGGTCAGAAAAAACTTAAGAAAGCCCGCGTGCTGGTGATCGGCGCAGGTGGTCTGGGCGCACCTGCGCTGCAATATCTGGCGGCTGCGGGTGTCGGCACGATCGGGATCATCGACGATGACGTCGTCGAGAATGCCAACCTGCAACGACAGGTTATTCACCGGGACGCGGATATTGGAATGCCCAAGGTCTTTTCGGCCCAGCGGGCAATGGAGGCGCAAAACCCGA
This sequence comes from Ruegeria sp. HKCCD7559, assembly GCF_013110575.1. NCBI lineage: Bacteria > Pseudomonadati > Pseudomonadota > Alphaproteobacteria > Rhodobacterales > Roseobacteraceae > Ruegeria > Ruegeria sp. HKCCD7559. The sequence goes on along the minus strand of NZ_WVQU01000004.1, from coordinate 121,642 downwards.
ACGTCGTTGTTCTGCCCTATCACCGCCGCTTGAGCGAGGAAATCGCCACCGACCTGTTTGCAGACTTCGATCTGATTCTTGACGGAACCGACAATTTTGAGACCCGGTATCTGGCAAACCGAACCGCTGTCGCGCTGGGCAAACCGCTGATTTCGGGGGCTTTGTCGCAGTGGGAAGGTCAACTGAGTGTGTTTGCCCCCACCAATGGCAGCCCCTGCTATCAGTGCATCTTCCCAGAGGCCCCGGCCCCCGGTCTGGCCCCGTCCTGTTCCGAGGCCGGTGTGATCGGCCCGCTGCCGGGCGTCGTCGGATCAATGATGGCGGTCGAGGCGATCAAGGTGATAACGGGCGCCGGCATGGCGCTGCGTGGCGAGATGCTGATCTATGACGCGCTGTACGGTGAAAGCCGCAAGATTGTTCTGACCCGCCGGGGCGATTGCCCTGTTTGTGGCATGAGAAACGATTAACCTTTCTTCACATGGGTTGGGTGTTCTGGAACACCCGGCCGTGGCGACATAGCTATGGGATCAAAGGAGATCCGCATGACCAACCCGATCCTGTCCAACTGGACCACACCGTTTGAAATCGCCCCTTTTTCCGATATCTCGGATGATGATTTCTCGCCGGCACTGGAGCAGGCGATGAAAGAGCATAACGCCGAAATTGACGCGATAGCGGCAAATCCGGATACCCCCACATTCGCCAACACGATCGAGGCGCTCGAGGCTGCGGGCGGGCAACTGGACAAGGTTCTGTCGGTCTTCTTCACGATTGCGGGCGCGGACAGCAACCCCAAGCGGGAAGAACTGCAACGCGCGTTTTCCCCCAAGCTTTCGACGCATTTTTCGGGCATTTCTTCCAACAAGTCGCTGTTCAAGCGTGTGGCCGACCTATGGGCACGGCGCGATGATCTTGACCTGACCGAGGAACAGGCGCGTGTGCTGATGCTGACCCACCGGGGCTTTGTGCGTGCCGGTGCGGCTTTGGTAGGGGACGAAGACACCCGTATGCAAGAGATCAAGTCGCGCCTTGCGTCGCTGGGCACCTCGTTTACCCAGAACCTGCTGGCGGATGAGCGGGACTGGTACATGGATCTGACCGAAGGGGATCTGAACGGCCTGCCGGATTTCGTCGTGGACGCGGCGCGTGCCGCGGGGCAGGAGAAGAAAGCCAAGGGGCCGGTGGTCACCTTGTCACGGTCGCTGATCGTGCCGTTTCTGCAATTCTCGCCCCGCCGGGACCTGCGTGAAAAAGCCTATCGCGCCTGGGCCGCACGCGGCGCCAATGGGGGCGAGACAGACAACCGAGACATCGCGGCCGAGATTCTGGCCTTACGCCAAGAACGTGCCAAGCTTCTGGGCTATGACACGTTCGCCGACTACAAGCTGGAAACCGAGATGGCGCGCACGCCGGATCGGGTGCGTGAACTGTTGATGCAGGTTTGGGAACCGGCCAAGTCCCGCGCAGACGCCGACGCGGATGTTCTGACGCAGATGATGCAGGAAGACGGCATCAACGGCCCGCTGGAAGCTTGGGATTGGCGGTACTATGCTGAAAAGCGGCGCAAGGCGGAACACGATTTGGATGAGGCTGCGTTGAAACCCTATCTGCAACTGGATCGTATGATCGAGGCTTCGTTTGCCTGCGCCAACCGGCTTTTCGGGCTGGATTTCAAACCGTTGGACGTACCCCTCTATCACCCGGATTGCCGGGCTTGGGACGTTACCCGCGACGGGCAGCATATTGCCGTATTTATCGGAGACTACTTTGCACGAGGGTCCAAGCGGTCAGGCGCCTGGTGCAGCGCGATGAGGGCGCAGGCCAAATTCCCGAAGAAGCAGACACCGGTTGTCATCAATGTCTGCAACTTTGCCAAAGGGGATCCCGCCTTGCTGTCCTATGATGACGCGCGGACCCTGTTTCATGAATTCGGCCATGCCCTGCACCAGATGCTGTCCAACGTGACATATGAAAGCATCTCGGGCACGTCCGTGGCGCGCGATTTCGTAGAATTGCCCAGCCAGCTTTACGAACACTGGCTGGAAGTGCCCGAGGTTCTTGCCGAGTTTGCGACCCATGCGGAAACGGGCGAGCCGATGCCGCAGGAAATGCTGCAAAAGGTGCTGAAGGCGGCCAATTTCGATCAGGGATTCCAGACGGTGGAATATGTCGCCTCGGCCCTTGTTGATCTGGCCTTCCACGATGGCGAGGCACCGGCAGATCCGATGGCGAAACAGTCAGAAGTTTTGGCCAGGTTGGGGATGCCGAAAGCCATTGGAATGCGCCACGCTACTCCGCATTTCGCGCATGTCTTTGCAGGCGATGGCTACAGCTCGGGGTACTACAGCTATATGTGGTCCGAAGTGATGGATGCCGACGCCTTTGCCGCCTTTGAAGAGGCGGGAGGTGCCTTTGACCCCGAACGCGCCAAAGCGTTGGAGGACAACATCCTGTCCACTGGCGGTTCGCGCGAGGCAGAAGACCTGTATCTGGCGTTCCGGGGAAGATTGCCGGGGGTTGACGCCCTGTTGAAAGGCCGCGGTCTGATCGCGGCCTGAAATCAGTAGCCCAAAGCGCGATCCACCAGGTGCACGAAGGGCTCTCCGGCTTCGCCACGCCGGATGTTTTCGCAAATGACCTGCGCGGCTGTGACCGGGCGGGTCTCGGACGCGATATGAGGGGTCACCGTCACGTTCGGATGTGCCCAATACGGATGATCGGGGGGCAGGGGCTCGACCCGGAACACATCCAGCGTCGCGTGACCGACCTGACCCGCGTTCAAGGCATCCAGCAGCGCATCGTCATCGATCAGGGGTCCGCGACCCGGGTTGATGATCCGCGCGCCCTTGGGCAGCAGGGCCAGCGTTTCAGCATTCAACGCGTTTTCGGTGGCAGCGGTGTCAGGCAGCAGCAGAACCAGTATCTCGGCCCGGGAAAGCGCGTCACGCAGACCGTCAGGACCATGCAGGCAGGTTACGCCGGGGATGTCCTTGGCGGTGCGGCTCCAGCCTGTGACCGTGAAATTCAGCGAGGCCAGGGTGCGGGCCGCGGCTTCGCCCAACGCGCCGAGGCCTAGAATGCACACTTTGCGCTCTTGCGCCAAAGGTGGGGCATCCGGGGCCCAGACGCCATCCTGGATGGTGATGTGGCGATCCATTCCCAGATGATAGCGCAGCACATGGCCCACCACCCATTCGGTCATACCTTGCGTCAGCCCGTGATCCACCATTCGCGCCAAGGGGACGGTCAGCGTGTCATTGTCCGCGATCTTTTCAACCCCGGCCCAGAGGCTCAGAACCGCCTTCAGGCGTGTAAAGGGCGAAAAATCCAGTAACCCGCCATTCGGAGCGTAGACAACGTAATCGACCTGATCCGGGTCAAATTCCGTACCGAGCCGCGCCTCAACGCCGGCCTCCGCAAGGTATCGAGTGAGCAGCGGTTCATACACGGGCCACAGGGCAGGGCGCGCGGAAAACAGAACGTTTACGGGCATCGGGGGCCTTTCGGATCAGCGGGGACGATGGATATGAGCGCTTTGGACGATGCCGAACGCGGCCATCAGCACCAGCATGGCCGATCCGCCATAGCTGACCATTGGCAGTGGGACGCCCACAACCGGTGCCATGCCCATCACCATCGACATGTTGACGGCAAAGAACAAGAAGAAGTTCAGCGCGATGCCCAGAGTAACCAGTGACGAGAATCGATCCTTGGTGGCCAGTGCGGTCGCCATGCAGAACACAAGGATCAGGGCATAGAGAATCAAGAGCGTGATGCCACCGACGAATCCGAATTCCTCTGCGAGGGTGGTGAAGATGAAATCGGTGTGTTTCTCGGGCAGGAAGTTCAGCCGGGATTGCGTACCCTGCATGAAACCGCGCCCGTTCCAGCCCCCGGAACCAAGGGCGATCTTGGATTGCGTGATGTGATACCCGGCACCCAAAGGATCGGTAGAGGGGTCAAGAAACGTGTCGATCCGGCGGAACTGATAATCCTTGAGCAACTGCCATTCGGTCCCGCGACTGTTGAACACGGCGGCGATCAGGCCCACGACGGCGGCAATGACGGCTGCAAAGTAGGCCCAGTGGACACCCGCAAGAAACATCAGCCCGCCACCGGCAGCCAACAGCAGGATCGACGTGCCGAGATCCGGCTGTTTCAGAACCAGCAGGGTTGGCAGGACAATCAGGGCCACGGGAACAAAGACCCACAGAGGGCGGGAGGTCTTGTGCGATGGCAGCCAGTCGTAATACGCCGCCAGAACCATGACCAGGGCCACCTTCATGACTTCTGAGGGTTGCAGGCGCATGAACCCAAGGTCGATCCAACGCTGCGCGCCCATGCCGATGGTGCCGAACAACTCCACGAATACCAGCAACGCGACCGACCCGAGATAGGCCAGCACGGACATGTTGCGCCAGAACCAGATCGGAACCAAAGCAATGATGAACATCGCGATCAGGCCAAGCCCGAACCGCTCCATCTGTGGTTCCGCCCAGGGTGTCCACGACCCGCCTGCAACCGAATACAGCATCAGGAACCCTGCGCTGGCCGTGCTGATCAGCAACAGGGTCAGCGGCCAATTCATGTACAGGAATTTCCGAAACCCCGACGGCGTGGATTTCACGGCATATTCAAGATAGCTCATGCGCGGTCCTTTCCGTCGGGACGCGCTTTGGGGCGACGGTCGCCCTCGAGCCGTTTTTGCTGTTCCTTGATCCGCTCGCGGTCGGCAACCGGATATGCCTCAAGCGGCGGGGTACCGTTGTAGAGCGCCTGAAGCATGATATCGCGGGCGACCGGTGCCGCCGCCTTGGACCCGCCGCCGCCATGTTCAACGACCACGGCAACCGCGTATTTCGGATTGTCATAGGGCGCGAAGCAGACGAACAAGGCGTGGTCGCGACGCTCCCATGGCAGGTCTTCGTTGCGGATCACGCCGGCGGCACGTTCGGCCTTGGTGATGTTGCGGACCTGGCTGGTGCCGGTTTTGCCGGCCATGCGGAACTCGTCTGCGATGATGCGGCTGCGATAGGCCGTCCCACGCCGATCGTTCGAGACCGAGTACATGGCCTTGCGCACCTGTTCCAGATTGTAGGCGTTGATGTCCAGCGGTTCCCCTGCGCCCGAGGGCTGTTCGACACCGTCGATCGAACGTACAAGGCGCGGTGTCACCGATCGGCCGGTGGCGATACGAGCCGTCATGACGGCCAGTTGAAGCGGTGATGCCAGCATGAACCCTTGCCCGATGGACGCGTTGGCCGTGTCGCCCACCAGCCAATCCTGACCGTGTGTCCGCTGCTTCCATTCCTGATTGGGGGCAAGTCCAGCGGCGACCGCCGACATCGGAATATCGTGTTTGACGCCCAGGCCCAAAGTACGAGCCATTTCGGATATCTTGTCGATCCCGACCCGCAAAGCCACGTCGTAGTAATAGACGTCGCAGCTGCGTTTCAGCGACAGGTTCAGATCGACCGTGCCATGCCCGCCGCGCTTCCAGCAGTGGAACCTGCGGCTGCCGACCTTAAGGTGCCCGGGGCAATACACTGTGTTTCCAGGGCCTATCACGCCGGCCTCCAGCGCGGCCAATGCAGTGACCATCTTGAACGTCGACCCCGGAGGATAAGTGCCTTGTACGGACTTGTTGGCCAGAGGGCGATACTTGTCCCCCGTCAATGCCCGATAATCCGCGACCGAGATACCGCGCACAAACAGATTTGGATCAAAACTGGGTGTAGAGCTGACAGCGCGCAGGTCCCCGGTTTCGCAATCCAGAACAATTGCCGCCGCGCTTTCTCCTGCCAGCCGCGCTTGCGCATATTGTTGCAGGTCGGCATCGATCGCCAATTGCAAGTCCGCACCCGGCTGACCTTCCTGCCGGTCCAGCTCGCGCATGACCCGCCCTGTGGCATTGACTTCGACACGCTTTGCACCGGCTTTGCCACGCAGGGCTGTTTCCTGCTTGGCTTCCAACCCGACCTTGCCAATCTGAAACCTGGGAATTCGCAAAACCGGCTCGGGGTCTTCGAGCTTGCTGAGATCGTAGTCGCTGACCGGGCCGACATAGCCGACGATATGGGCGAAATCCTCATAGCGTGGGTATTGCCGTGTCAGGCCCACTTCGGGCGTCACACCCGGAAGGGCCGGGGCATTGACTGCGACTTTCGAGATGTCTTCCCAAGTGACCTGATCCGCCAGAGTGACCGGCAGGAACGGGGCTGATCGGCGCATTTCAGTCCGGGCGCGTTCGATCTCATCATCGTTCAGCGGGATGAGTTCCGACAATTTGGCAATCACCTTGTCGACGTCACCTGCGTCTTCACGCACGATGACGATGCGATAGGATGGTGAGTTCTGACCGATGATTTGACCATTGCGGTCATAGATACGTCCACGGGTTGGCGGGATGAGTCGAATGTTGATGCGGTTTTCTTCGGCCAGCAGGCGGTATTCGTCGGCCTGATCCACCTGCATGAAACGCATCCGTGCGGCCAGCCCGCCGATAAAAGCCGCCTGCAAACCGCCCAGCAGCAGCGCCCGGCGTGGCAGGCGTTTATAGGCAAGGCCCTGCGACTTGGGTTTGCGTTGTTTCATGCTCCGCCCCCTACGGCTCCGGCATCCGCAGCAGACAGGCGGTGGACGCCAAATACGCTTTGGCTCAACAGCACGATGAACGGGTAGAAGGCGATTGTCAGCACAAGTTGCATAACGACTGGCCACAAAGCGGCCTGCTGCACAGACAAGATCGACAAAACGACTCTGTTCGTCAAAAAGACCATGGCAATCACCACACCGACAGACATCCATTCTCCGACAAACCCAGTGTCCTTCATACCCGGAGCGGCAGAGCGCAGATAGGCTGTGCCAAACACCACCAGCGCAGCCAGAAGGCCGGGCGGGCGTTGCAGCAACAGATCCGCCATCAGCATGACAAACGCGACCAACAGGGTGGGCACATAATCGGGGCGCCGCAATACCCAGGCAAAGGTCAGCGCAACCAATACATCAGGAAAAGGCCAGCGATCCGGTTGCGCATCGAGCGGCAGCAAGTGCATGAACAGCACGACAAAGGCCAGCGCAACGTAAAGGCCGCGCATGGCCCAGTTGTATGAGGCGGGCCTATCCATCGCTTACCTCATCCGGTACCAGCGCAGTTTCGGGCCGAGTTGGCCCGACGATCCCACCCGGATCCTGAATTGGCGGGGGCGAATGGAAGCGCAGAACACGAAGAAACTCGAGCCGTTCAAAATCCGCTGAAAGGCGAACGCGCAGACGGCCGCCCGGATCCGCGGCGATCTGGCCGATCAAAAGGCCTGCCGGAAAAACGCCTCCGTCGCCGGATGTGATCACCCGATCACCGGGGCGGACCAGCTCTCGGTTTTCCAGGAACTCGACCACTGGGGCCGGAGTATTGTCTCCTTTGATCAACGCGGTCTGGCCAGAAGGCTGAATCGTTGCCGGAATGGCACTGGTGGCATCCGTCACCAGGATCACCCGAGCCGTATCTGGTCCGACGCCGGAAATTCGGCCAACCAGCCCGATTCCATCCATCGTGGCCCAGCCATCAACGATCCCGTCGCGTTCCCCCACATTCAACAGGATGGACTGCCGAAAGGGTGATCCGCTGTCGGCCATCACAACACCCGTGATGTATGTCAGGCGCGGGTCGAGGCGGACATTGTTCAGATCCAACAGCCGCGCATTTTCCTGTTCCAATTGCAGTGCGGCCTCTTTCCAGGCACGCATCAGGCGCAGTTCGCTGCGCAGCTCGCGGTTCTGCTCGCTCAGACGCTGGTAGCTTTGGAAATCGCGCACAAGGTTCACAGCGGCGGTCACGGGCACCATGGCCCAATCCATCGACGGTACGACCGCGTCCACCACCTGCGCGCGGAACCGCTCGACGCGCGGGCTGTCGATCCGCCAAACCAGAAAGATACCCAGCAAGCACAGGATGACGATCCCCAACAACAAGCGGCGCAGAGGGGTCGTGTAGTCATCGCGCTGTGATCGGTCTTTTGCCACAGGTTACCTTCCCGTGCTGCTCGTGCCGAATTCAGACTGCCCCTAAAAGGTGCGCGCCTCAGCTTTCGTAGTCAATCGCGTGGCGCAGCTGTTTTTCGTATTCTAGCGCCTTGCCGGTGCCCAAAGCCACACAATTCAGGCTTTCGTCCGCGATGGACACGGCCAGGCCGGTCTGTTCGCGCAGGGCCAGATCCAGATCACCCAGCAATGCACCACCGCCTGTCAGCATGACGCCCCGATCCACGATATCGGCGGCGAGATCGGGCGGAGTGGTCTCCAGCGCGGTCATCACCGCTTCGCAGATCTGCTGGACGGGTTCCGACAGCGCCTCGGCGACCTGGGCCTGGCTGATCTCGATTTCCTTTGGTACGCCGTTCAACAGGTCACGACCCCGGATATGCATCGACTGGCCGCGGCCATCATCAGGCATCCGCGCCGTGCCGATCGTCGTCTTGATGCGTTCCGCAGTGGATTCACCGACCAGCAGGTTCTGCTGACGGCGCAGGTACGAGATGATGGCTTCGTCCATGCGGTCGCCACCTACGCGGACCGAGCGGGCATAGACGATGTCGCCCAGCGACAGAACGGCCACTTCGGTCGTACCACCGCCGATGTCGACGACCATGTTGCCGGTCGGGTCGGTGATCGGCATGCCCGCGCCGATGGCGGCGGCGATCGGTTCCGCGATCAGGCCGGCGCGGCGGGCACCAGCGGACAGAACCGACTGACGGATTGCGCGTTTTTCGACTGGGGTCGCACCGTGAGGTACGCAGACGATGATCTTGGGTTTCGAAAAGGTCGAACGTTTGTGCACCTTGCGAATGAAGTGCTTGATCATTTCCTCGGCGGTGTCGAAGTCGGCGATCACGCCTTCACGCATGGGGCGGATGGCTTCGATCGAACCGGGCGTCCGGCCCAGCATCAGCTTGGCATCTTCGCCGACGGCCAGAACTTTCTTCACGCCGTCCTTGACGTGATAGGCTACGACCGAAGGCTCAGACAGGATGACACCGCGCCCCTTGACGTAAACCAGCGTGTTCGCCGTTCCAAGGTCGATGGCCATGTCCGCTGTGAACAGGCCGCCCAGATTGCCAAAGATCCCCATGTTTCCCCTGATCCTGTATGTCGGTTTTTCTACTGCCCGCGACTCGACGGTTCCGGGACGGATGACTTATAGGGTGCCATCACGCCCGGTAAAAGGGCTGATTCCGCGACAATCAGCACCTTTCCGCCTTATTGAATGGGACTTTAGAAGGCAAAATGCTCTCTTATCAACATATTTACCACGCCGGGAATCTGGCTGATGTCCAAAAGCACGCATTGCTGGCCTGGGTGCTGAATTATTTGACGCAGAAGGACAAGCCGCTCAGCTATGTCGAAACGCATTCCGGGCGGGGGCTGTACCAGTTGGACGCGGACGAATCCATGAGGACGGGCGAGGCGGCGGCGGGAATCGAGCGCGCGAAACGAGAAGGGTGGTTCGGCCCCGGACATCCGATGGCGCGGGTTCTGGAAAACGCACGGGCCCGGCACGGCGACGCGGCCTATCCGGGATCGCCGATGATTGCAGCACATCTGTTGAGGGATCAAGACAGTCTGCATTTTGCCGAGCTGCACCCCCAAGAACATGCCGCGCTGTCTTTGGCTATGTCGCCGTTCGGGGCGAAGGTGTATCGGCAGGACGGGTTTGAACTGGTGCAATCCCTGCTGCCTCCGACGCCGCGTCGGGGGCTATTGCTGATTGACCCAAGCTATGAGGTGAAGACCGACTACGATCGACTGCCGGCAGCGATTGCCAAACTGCACCGGAAATGGAATGTCGGGGTGATCGCGCTGTGGTACCCGGTTCTGACGGACAAACGCCACGCCCGGATGATCGCGACGCTAAAAGCGCAAAACTTCCCCAAGGCCATTTGCCATGAGGTGACATTCCCACCGGTGCGCGAGGGGCATCGGATGGTGGGGTCAGGGATGTTCATTCTGAACGCACCATTCGGCATCGAGGAAGAGACGACACGCCTGTCGCAGCTATTTGCAGGTCTCTGAGGCCAGCCAAAGAAATGCAACCGATACTCCCGCCCTGTTTACCTGCATCAGAGATGCCGTCAAACATGTTGGGCCCGGCAGCGCGCCGCAGGCGCGCTGCCGGGCCCAAAGCTGCAAGGGTGCTCGGCGCAGCCGGGCACCCGCAGGTACGGGAGCCCCTCACCGCGCCAATTATGATCAGGTCAGGTCTTTGTAGCTGATTTCGCGGGCATCCGCGCCCGGGCCGGTCTTTTCCCGGCGCACGATCAGGCGGTTCAGCGCGTGGATATAGGCTTTGGCCGAAGCCACGACAGTATCCGTGTTCGCCGACTGACCCGTGGCGATCATGCCATCTTCTTCCAGCCTGACCGAAACCGTGGCCTGCGCATCGGTGCCTTCGGTCACCGCATGAACCTGATACAGCTGCAAACGGGCCGTGTTGGGGTAAATCGCACGGATCGCCTTGAAGGTTGCGTCTACCGGCCCGTCACCGTGTTCAGTTGCGATGACGTCCTTGCCGTCGACTTCCAGCTCGACAGTCGATTCCGCCTGGCCGCCGGTGCCGCAGGTGACTTTCATCGACACCAATTGCAGATAGTCGTCCGCCTCATCCAAGGTCATCAGCGCAATGAGATCGTCGTCGAACACTTCTTTCTTGCGATCCGCCAGATCCTTGAACCGCACGAAGATGTCTTTGAGTTGATTGTCGCCAACTTCAAAGCCCAGCGTTTCAAGTTTGTCGCGCAGGGCCGCGCGGCCCGAGTGCTTGCCCAGAGGCAGGGATGTGCCCGACAAGCCGATATCCTCGGGGCGCATGATCTCGAAATTGTCGCGGTTCTTGAGCATTCCGTCCTGATGGATGCCGCTTTCGTGGGCAAATGCGTTCTTGCCGACAATCGCCTTGTTGAACTGCACGTTGAAGCCCGAAACCGTGGCGACCCGGCGCGAGATATGCATGATCTTGGTCGTGTCGATCCCGGTGTGGAAGGGCATGATGTCATTGCGCGTGCGCATCGCCATCACGACCTCTTCCAGCGCAGTGTTACCGGCGCGTTCGCCCAGGCCGTTGATGGTGCATTCGATCTGGCGTGCGCCACCGATGACGGCCGCCAGCGAGTTCGCTGTCGCCATGCCAAGGTCGTTATGACAATGGGTAGCAAAGATCACCTCATCTGCGCCCGGAACCGTTTCGATCAGGCGTTTGATCAGGTCAGCGGATTCCAGAGGCGCAGTATATCCCACGGTGTCGGGGATATTGATGGTGGTTGCCCCGGCCTTGATCGCGATTTCGATGACGCGGCACAGGTAATCCCATTCGGTCCGGGTTGCATCCATCGGCGACCACTGCACGTTTTCGCACAGGTTGCGCGCGTGGCTGACCGTTTCGTGGATTTTGTCAGCCATCTCGTCCTGTGTCAGGTTCGGAATGGCGCGGTGCAGTGGAGAGGTGCCGATGAAGGTGTGAATGCGGTTCTGTTCCGCGTGTTTGACCGCCTCCCAGCAGCGATCGATATCGGCGAAATTGGCGCGGGCCAGACCGCAGATGCGGCTGTTTTTGGATCGTTGTGCGATCTCGGTTACCGCTTTGAAGTCACCTTCGGATGCGATCGGAAAACCGGCTTCGATGATGTCGACGCCCATGTCATCCAACAGTTCGGCAATCTCGAGCTTTTCGTCATGGGTCATGGTCGCGCCGGGGCTCTGCTCGCCGTCGCGCAAAGTGGTATCGAAGATCAAGACGCGGTCTTGGTCGGTCACGTTGGTCATGGGAATCTCTTTCTTGTCTGTCCTAAAGCCTGTTGGCGCGCTGGCGTCCTCCTCTGAGCGGGCGCGCCGGATGGCACGCTCAGAGGCGGATTAGGATCAGTAGGCCACGCAGAACCGCGCCGCGAGGGGCGGCTTTGGCAAAAGGGATATCTGCGCAGTTGATCATGGGTCTGAGGTTATACAGACGCCGCCGGGAATGAAAAGAACCAATTTTCGACAAGTTGCGGTGCAGGGGGTTGGAAATTCCCGTCCCTTGATTGATCCGTCCATGCCGCTAGCTGGTCACAGATGGATACTGCTTTGATCATTGGTGCGTCCGGCGGGATTGGTGCGGCCGTACGCGAGCAATTGGAGGCACAGGGCGTTGCGGTGACGTGCCTCTCGCGCTCTGTCGAGGGGTTCGATCTGATGGAGCCAGATCAAGCGAGCCGGATGCTTGATCGCTTATCGGGCCCGTTCGATCTTGTTCTTGTCGCTTCCGGGGCGCTGGAAATTTCAGGCAATGCGCCCGAAAAGACCATTCGATCTGTTTCGGCAAGGGCAATGATGGACCAGTTTGCTCTGAATGCCGTAGGTCCGGCGTTGGTGCTAAGCCGGGCCCATCAGTTGTTGCCGCGACAGCGGCGTTCGGTATTTGCTGTATTGTCCGCGCGGGTCGGGTCCATTGGCGACAATCGGATGGGCGGCTGGATCAGCTACCGCGCGGCCAAGGCCGCGGTCAATCAAATCGTCCATACTTCGGCAATTGAATTGGCCCGGACCCATAAACAGGCGATATGTGTTGCGCTGCATCCCGGCACGGTCAAGACAGAGTTTACTCGGAAATATCTGGGACGGCACCCTGCCGTTGAACCCGGTGAAGCCGCGCGCAACCTGATGTCCGTGATCGGCGGGTTGCGCCCGGCGGATACCGGTGGGTTCTTTGACTGGGCCGGAAAACCTGTTCCTTGGTGAGCGATCATTCGCCAGACGGATCTGGTTGTGCCGCCTCTGAATCCGGGTCTGTCTGCTGTGCCGGAGCGTCTGCGCCGCCCTGCTGGTCCGGGGTTTGATTTGGCAAAACACCGTTTTCCCAGATACCAGTTTCTTCTTGTCCGTTGGCATAGCGCATGGTTCCGCTGCCCTGCCTCTTGTTGTCGACAAAGTTGCCCTCATAGACGTCGCCGTTCGAATAGGTCGCTATGCCTTCACCGTTGATTTTGCCTTCGGACCAGTCGCCGACATACTTGAACCCGGCAGGGGTCACGATTTCTCCTTTGCCGTGACGCTTTCCGTTCACGAAGTCCCCGGTGTAGACCGTGCCGTCAGAGTAGGTCGCCTTGCCTTTTCCCTGACGGACCCCGTTGACCCAGTCTCCGTCATAGATCGAACCGTCCGCGCGGGTCATCACACCCTTGCCGTGGCTTTGTGCGTTTTTGAACTGACCCTTATAGATCATGCCGGTGGCATAGGTCGCCGTACCCTGGCCTTCGATGACGCCGGCGATCCACTCACCCTCGTAAGTGGAGCCGTCGGGATAGGTGATGCGGCCGTTTCCTTCCGCCAGATCGGCCACGAAATCGCCCACATAGACCGAACCGTCGGGATAGGTCAGCTCACCCAGGCCTTCTATCTGACCCTGGTTCCAGTCGCCGGTGTACACAAAACCATCGGTTCCGGTGAACGTACCTGTGCCATGGCGGCGATCATCGACAAAATCGCCCTCGTAGACGTCCCCTGACGCGTGAGTTACTTTGCCTTTGCCCTGACGGCGCCCCTGCACCAGCTCGCCTTCATAAACATCGCCATTGGCATAGGTCAGGCGACCTGTCCCGGTGATCTGGTCCTGCGTCCATTCGCCTTCGTATACCATTCCGTCAGGCATTGTCTGGGTGCCCGTGCCATCGCGCAAGCCGGCGTTGACATCGCCTTCGTAAACGCTGCCATCGGCATAGGTGATCGTGGCCTTGCCTTGCCGCTGACCGTCCACCCAGTCGCCATCGTAGACGTATCCGTCGGGAAAGGTCAGTTTGCCCTTGCCGTGCCGTTGTGCGTTCCTGAACTCACCTTCATAGCGCGAGCCATTGGCAAATTCAGCGATGCCCGTGCCGTTAATGGATCCGTTGGACCATTCACCGTCATAGCTGCTGCCATTGGCGTAAACGATCTTGCCGCGCCCGTCCGGCTGACCTTTGACGAACGCGCCTTCATAAACCGATCCATCCGGGTACTTGGTGACGCCTTGGCCCTGAATTTCGCCTTCCACCCACTGGCCGGTGTATTCGAACCCGTTGGGCAGCCGATACGTACCCGTCCCGTGGCGCAGGCCATTCTCATAAGTGCCCTCGTAGACGCCGCCCACTTCGTCATCCTTGACGATAATCGTGCCGTCCTGCGCAACAGCGGTCGCAGCTGCCAGGCTCATGGCCACAGCCCCAATTGAGTTTCGGATCACGTTCATTTTGGTCCTGCCTGCCGGATCATCGTTGGTTGCATCCCTGGGCGCAAAACTAGGACACCGTCGAGGGCAGGGCAACGGGTTTTGCCGCATTGGCCTTTTACTCGCGCGGTGATCTGCTAAATGGCAGTAGGACTGACGAGGCAAGAGGGCAGCATGGCCGACCGTTTCCGCATCACTCTGGCGCAACTGAACCCGACCGTAGGGGATATCGACGGCAACGCGGCCAAGGTCGTTGCCGCGTGGGAACAGGGCAAGGTGGCGGGCGCCGATCTGGTGGCGTTCCCCGAGATGTTCATCACCGGATACAACACGCAGGATCTGGTGCTGAAGCCGGTGTTTCATCGCGCGGCCATGGATGCGGTCGAGTCTCTGGCCGGAAAATGCGCCGATGGGCCCGCGATTGCCCTGGGTGGTCCGTGGGTCGATGATGGCAAGTTGTACAATGCCTATCTGATCCTGAAGGGGGGGCGGATCACCAGCAAGGTTCTGAAGCACCACTTGCCGAATGAGACTGTTTTCGACGAAGTGCGCCTGTATGATGCGGGTCCTCTGGGCGGTCCGTATTCGGTTGGCAACTTCCGGATCGGCAGCCCCATCTGCGAGGATAGCTGGCACACTGACGTCGCCGAAACGCTTGAGGAAACCGGGGCCGAGTTTCTGCTGATCCCCAATGGGTCGCCCTATTTTCGGAACAAATACGATGTACGTCTGAACCATATGGTCGCGCGCGTGGTCGAAACGGGCCTGCCGCTGATCTACCTGAACATGGTCGGCGGGCAGGACGATCAGGTCTTTGACGGCGCCAGCTTCGGTCTCAACCCGGGCGGAGAGCTGGCCTTCCGGATGCCGGTATTCGACGAAGTGGTTGCGCAGGTGGATCTTGAGCGTGGCGACGATGGCTGGCGCATTGTGCCGACAGAAATCGTGCCCCAGCCGGATGTGTGGGAGCAGGATTATCGCGCGATGGTGCAGTCCCTGCGGGACTATATGGGCAAGACCGGTTTCAAAAAAGCAGTTCTGGGACTGTCCGGAGGGATCGATTCCGCGTTGGTGGCGACCATCGCGGTGGATGCCATCGGGGCCGACAATGTTCGCTGCGTGATGTTGCCGTCGGAATATACCAGCCAAGCGTCATTGGACGATGCCGAGGCCGTCGCCAAGGCGCTGGGTGTGCACTATGACCATGTGCCGATTTCGGAAAGCCGGGCTGCCGTCACCAACACGCTCGCTCCGCTGTTTGCGGGGTTGGACGAAGGCTTGACCGAGGAGAACATTCAGTCGCGCCTGCGCGGGCTTTTGCTGATGGCGATCTCGAACAAATTCGGCGAAATGCTGTTGACCACCGGCAACAAGTCCGAGGTCGCGGTGGGCTATGCCACGATCTATGGCGATATGAATGGCGGCTACAACCCGATCAAGGATCTGTACAAAACCCGCGTGTTCGAAACCTGCCGCTGGCGCAACGCCAATCATCGAGACTGGATGATGGGGCCTGACGGAGAGGTCATTCGCCCGTCCGTCATCGACAAACCCCCCAGCGCCGAACTGCGCGAAGATCAGAAGGACAGTGACAGTCTGCCGGACTATCCCATACTGGACGCGATACTTGACATTCTGGTCGATCAGGATGGCTCCATCGCGGATTGCGTCGCCGCCGGATTTGACGAGGCGGACGCGCGAAAGGTCGAGCACCTGATCTATATCAGCGAGTACAAACGGTTCCAGTCCGCTCCGGGCACACGCTTGAGCAAGCGGGCATTCTGGCTGGACCGGCGGTACCCGATCGTAAATCGCTGGCGTGATCGTCACTGAAATCGAAGCCAAACCCGTCAGATCGGAGACAGTGAAGTTTCCGCGCTGCGCATTGTCCCCTGATCGAGGGGCAAAGCCCGTGCAACGGGGCGAAAAAGGCCATCTCTGGCTTGCTTGGGTGACATTTTTCTGACACATTTTTGCTTGGAAGTTGCCCAATGTGGGGCGGATGCGACGCATTGTTGTTGATGGCGACGGCCAGCCGTGGTGATCGCGGCGTATCCGGGGTTGGATGTCTGAGTAAATGGTTTGGTGTTAAAATGTACGAGAATGTTGAAAGATCGCTTCATGCGCCTTTGAAATGGCGCACAATGGAATCTTTGCCGCAAGATTTGGATGAAGAAAAGCTGGATGCAGCAATTGCCGATCTGTTGAATGAGCAGCGGCAGTCGGAAGATCAGAAAGCGGCCATGTTGCGGCCAGAGTTTCCGCAATTGCTTCCACAGGAAGACGTATCCGCGCAAGCGGCGCTGAAGGAAAACCGGTTGTCCGCGATCTTGCGCCAGAAATGGGCGGAACTGTCCGGCGCAGCGTAACCTTTGGCCCCGCGCTTTTAACCTCAGGCGTCTGGGTCACAGAAGCCGAAAATCGTATGTTGCGGTGGCAGTTTGTATTGCCCATGCTTTGTCTTTTGGTCTCCATAGCGGTCCAAGTGACAGAGTAAGGCTTATTGATGACCGCGCCCAAACCGACTCCTGTAGAACCTGATCTTGCCCTGCCCAAAACCGTGGATGTCGTGGTCATCGGTGGCGGAATCATCGGCGTTTCAACCGCATTGGAACTGGCAGAGCGGGGCGCTTCGGTTCTTTTGTGCGAAAAAGGGCAGATTGCAGCCGAACAAAGTTCTCGCAATTGGGGTTGGGTCCGTCTTGGGATGCGGGACCCCAGAGAGATACCCCTGATGCAGGAATCGTCGCGCATCTGGCAGACGCTCGATGACCGGCTGGACCGCAAGACAGGTTACACCCGATCCGGTATCCTTTTTGGCGCATCCGGCAAGCGGGATGCCGGCAACATGGAACGTTGGCTGCACCATGTCGAAGGATTGCAGACCGGCGCGCGGATGGTTTCGGGCGGTGAGTTGGCAGACCTTTTGCACGGCAACCAATCGGGCTTTGAAACCGCTTTGTACATGCCGCAGGACGGTCGTGCCGAACCTCAATGGACAGCCCCCGCCATTGCCGAAGCTGCGCGGGCTCGGGGCGCGGTGATCATGACGAATTGCGCCGTGCGCAGTTTGGACATTCAGGCTGGACGTATCGCCGGTGTTTTCACCGAGCGCGGCAAAGTTGCCAGCGGCCGCGTCGTTCTGGCCGGGGGTGCGTGGTCGCGCCTGTTTGCAGGAAATGCTGGGATCGAGCTGCCGCAGTTGAAGGTTCTGAATACGGTCCTGCGCACATCCCCTATCGCAGAGGGGCCCGAGGCGGCATTGTGGTCGGATGACTTTGCGATCCGAAAACGGGCAGATGGCGGGTACACTATTGCGTCCGGTCATGAGAATACCGTGGACATCGTGCCGGACAGTTTTCGATTGGCGATTCAGTTCCTGCCGGCTTTTGTGCAGGAGTGGAAATCTCTGCGCTTTCGCCTGTCCAAACGCTGGACGATCGAAGCACAACAGAACCGAAGATGGCTGCCAACCGATGTGACACCATTCGAACAGTGCCGGATCTTGGACCCTGAGCCGTCTCAAAAAACGTTGCGACGCGCCTGGGCCAGTGCATGCAAGGGATACCCCGCTGTGCAAACAGGCGAGATCGTACAAAGCTGGGCAGGTATGATCGATGTGACGCCAGATGCCATTCCCGTCATCTCGGGCGTGGATGATCTGCCGGGAATGTACATTGCCACGGGGTTTTCGGGCCATGGTTTCGGAATCGGGCCCGGGGCGGGGCGGCTGATGGCCGATCTGGTTGCCGAAACAACGCCTTGCGTGGACCCGGCCGCCTTTCGCTTGTCGCGGTTTAGTGACGGTTCAAAAGTGCGGCCAGATCCGGGGTACTGAACGCTCAGCCCATCATCTGGTAGCTGACCGGGACAAAGCGAAAGCCTTCTCCACGGGTCTCAACATACCCGGCGCCGGGGAATGGCATGTGATAGCCGACCATAGGTACCTTGTCGGCAGCCAGCATGCCAAGAACATCGCGGCGTGCGGCAGTGGCTGCGGCCTTGTCCATGTCAAACCGGACTTCCCATTCGGGATGGGCGAAAGACCAGACATAGTGGTTGGCCAAATCCGCCGTCAGCACCAGACGTTGCCCGTTACTTTCCAGATGGTAGACCGTGTGGCCCGGTGTGTGGCCATAAGCGGCCACTGCGGTAATGCCCGAGGCAACCTCGCCCCCGTCTTCGACAAAGGTCATTTTCTCGGCCAGCGGTGTGACTTTTTCAGCGACCAGATCGCCCACGCGATTGCCTGCGTCCTGCGCAGCCCAGAAATCATACTCCGGAGACGCCGTCACGTAGCGCGCATTGGCGAAGGTGGGCGCGCCTTCGGTGGTCATGCCACCGATATGGTCAGGGTGCATATGCGTAATCACGACCACATCGATCTGATCCGGGGTCACACCCGCATCTGCCAGCGCGGCCTGTATGCCACCTTGCCCCAGACCGGTATCAAACAGAACCAGCTCTGATCCTGTGTTGACCAGTGAGGGGGTAAAGAAAAACTGTGCGACGTCTGCCGGAATGAAGTTTTCAGCCGAAACCTTGGCAAATTCATCGTCCGTCGCTCCGCCCCCAAAAATCTCTTTGGCTCCGTCGCGTGGAAAGCTGCCATCCAGCAGGGTCGTGACCGTGAAGTCGCCAATATGAAATGACCTTGCGATGGTCGAGTTTGCTTTGGTTTCCGGGCTGGCGGCCAGAACCGGTGCGGCCGCAGCTGCAAACGGCAAGGCAGCGGCACTTCCCAAAGCGGCGCGGCGTGTAAGTTTTATTGTCATCTTCGTTCTCCCTGTCAGGACATCAATGTTGCAGTTAGGGCGTCGAGAGTTTCTTGCCAGTTTATACGCCATTCAGATGGGGTGCATGGATGAATAATACGTGTTAATTTTTGTTCATGGCGCGATCAGACAATAAGACAGTTCCGACAGATCAAAGCGTCGAGAATTTCCTGAAAACGGTTCAACCGGCGCGCCGTGCTGAAGACGCGCACCAGCTTGACAAGTTGTTTCGCGCCACCACCGGGTTTAAACCGGTCATGTGGGGCCCGTCGATCGTCGGGTATGGCCGCTACCATTATCGCTACAAAACGGGTCGTGAAGGGGACTTTCTGGCAACCGGTTTTTCGCCGCGCAAATCAGCTTTGGTGATTTACATCATGCCGGGTTACGCAGATTTTGCGGATCTCATGGCCAGATTGGGAAAGCACAAGCTGAGCAAGTCCTGTCTTTACGTCAACAAACTGGCGGATATCGACACGGGCGTTTTGCGCGAACTCATTCGCGCCGGACTGGACGACCTCGACAGGGTGTGGCCGGTGAAACCTTTCTGAATCACCTGATGGATCAAGCGGCGGCTGGACAAAAACGCCCCCATGTGACAAGAGCCGCGCCAACAGGAGACACCCATGACAACCACCCGTTTCGCCCCGTCGCCCACCGGCTACATCCATGTGGGCAACCTGCGCACCGCCCTGATGAACTATCTGATTGCCCGCAAGGCAGGCGGTACGTTCATCCTGCGCATCGATGATACCGACCCAGAGCGGTCGAAAGAAGAATATGTCGATGCCATCAAGCAGGACCTGGAATGGCTGGGTTTGCATTGGGACCGGGTCGAGCGTCAGTCGGACCGTCTGGACCGCTATGCCGAAGCGGCCGACAAGCTGCGCGCGATGGGTCGTTTGTACGAAGCGTTCGAAACGCCGACCGAGCTGGATCTGAAACGCAAGAAGCAACTGAACATGGGCAAGCCGCCGGTCTATGACCGCGCTGCGCTGAACCTGTCCGAGGCCGAGAAAGAGAAGCTGCGCGCCGAACGTGGCAACGGCGTCTGGCGCTTCAAGCTGGATCATGAACGTATCGAATGGAATGACGGCATTCTTGGCGACATCTCGATTGATGCGGCTTCGGTTTCCGATCCGGTTCTGATCCGTGGCGATGGCCAGGTTCTCTATACGATTGCGTCGGTTGTGGATGATACTGAAATGGGCGTGACGGATGTCGTACGGGGTTCGGACCATGTGACCAACACGGCGACGCAGATCCAGATCATCGAGGCGCTGGGCGGGCGTTGTCCGCGTTTTGCCCACCATTCTCTGCTGACTGGTCCGCAGGGTGAGGCATTGTCGAAACGGCTAGGCACGCTGGCCTTGCGCGATCTTCGCGAACAGGGTGTGCAACCGATGGCATTGCTGAGCCTTATGGCGCGTCTGGGCTCGTCTGATCCGGTTGAGCTGCGCTCGGAAATGGCCGAGCTGATCGAAGGGTTCGATGTAAACCGGTTTGGCGCCGCGCCGACCAAGTTCGATGTACAGGACCTGTTTCCGCTGACCGCCAGGCATTTGCAATCGCTGCCGCTGTCCGATGTGGCCAGTGCCGTTGCGGATGCAGGTGTTCCAGATGAATTGGCAGAACCTTTCTGGGCCATGGCCCGTGAAAACATCACCAACCTGGCCGATCTCAAGGGCTGGTGGGAACTGTGCCGTGACGGGGCCGATCCCCTGATCGCCGATGAAGATCGGGAATTCATTACCCAGGCGATGGCTTTGCTGCCCGAAGGCCCGTTCGATGGTGACACGTGGGGCACCTGGACCAAAGCCGTGAAAGAGGCAACCGGTCGCAAGGGCAAAGGCCTGTTCATGCCACTGCGCAAAGCGTTGACCGGCATGGAGCGCGGCCCGGAAATGGCTGCGCTGATGCCGTTGCTACAGGTGATCCGCGCGCGCGGCTAACGTGGTGGCACACCAATTTTCTGGGCCACGTCATCGGCGTGGCCCTTTTTTTGTTACGCCGGCTGTACGAACCGAACCGACAAACTTGTCAGGCGGTCATCGACAAAATCACGTTCGACAGGTTTGAGTTGCTGGTGGCGTGGGTAACGCGGTTCGGCGCGATCATTCAGGATCGGGGCGTCCCAGCCTGTTGTCGTCTCAAAGAATCGATCCGCGCCGTCCTCGCCGAATGCCCGCAAGTAACCCTGCACGACAACATCGATATAGCTGAGCAGCAACGGGTGGTGATTGCTGGGCTGGCTGTGCCGATCCTGCGGGACGGCGTAGACAGCTATTTCGACGTCGTGCGTCAGGGGATGTGAAACCGACTGCGTTGCAGGAATCCGGTCATACGCCCATTCCCGTTCATCCAGCGCGGCCCAGTCATTATTGGGAACATGCGCAATCATGCCTTCGATCTCTGACTTCGGGTCGGGCACGGCAGTCAGAAACGCCACGGGTCGCAGATCGGTATGCCGCCAGGCCCGCCGCCAACCCTTCAGTCGCGCGGGGCGCGGATCGGGGAAATCATGCGTCGCGAGGTTCACGAGGCTGCCATAGCCAAAGAAATAGGGGTCGGCCATCCAAGAAGTGTCCTTTGGGTCGATTGATGTATGTCAAACCGCTTTTTTTCCGGACATGCAATAAGGTTGCATCTTGAATTTAGGGAGGCCCTCATGCGGATTACCAAAAGGACGAATATCGCTGTGCGCCTGTTGATGTATTGCGCAGCTCACCCGGACAGGCTGGTCACGAAATCCGAAATCGCCGAAGTGTGCAACATTTCGGAAAACCACCTGGCGCAGGTGATCAATCAGCTGAGCCAGCTGAACTATCTGAGCACGCAGCGCGGTCGTAACGGTGGCATGTCACTGGCGCGCCCCGCGGATCAGATACGCATCGGTGCGGTGTTCCGGCATGTTGAAGGGGCTTTGCCCATTGCCGAATGTTTCGCCGACGCGGACAACACGTGCCCTCTTACGGATGCCTGCCGGCTGAGGCTTGCGCTTCAGGACGCGGCAGAGGTGTTCTATGCGTCCCTGGACGATGTTACCCTGGATGCGCTGGTATGTGACAATGATCCGCTGCTGAGGCTCTTGCAGCCCGTGGCCTGCGTGCGCTGATTTCAATCGCTCGCGCGCAATATGCGCGCCGGACGCACCGAAAGTGGACGCAGGGCAAATGCCAGCCCAGCACATAACGTGACGCCTATCCCGGCCAGAACGATGCCGAAGGCCGATGACCAGATGACCGTGAACTCTGTGTCGAAGATGTAGGTGGCAACGGCCCAGCCGCCCAGAATGCCAACGAACAGCGCGACGCATCCCGCAGCGGCCCCAAGCAGAACGGATCGCAGGCCAAAGCTGCGCAGGATACGGCCACGATCTGCACCCAATGTCCTGAGGATGGCTGCTTCGTATCTGCGGGCAGGTTCGCCCGCCGCCGCTGCGCCGATCAGAACCAGAAATCCGGTCAGCAGCGATACTCCTGCACCGTACGAGGTCGCTGCGGCGATGCCTGCCAGCAGGCCCGAGACACGATCAATGGCGTCGCGCACCCGGATGGCCGTGATATTGGGGAACTGGCCTGCAAGATCCCGCAGGATGGCCGCCTCGGCCTGTTCTTCGGCATAGACCGTCGCGATAAAGCTGTGCGGCGCACCGGCCAGCGCAGTGGGGTTCATCGACATGACGAAGCCCATTCCCGCGGTAGAGAAATCTACCTCGCGCAGGGACGTCAGCTCTGCCGTGA
Source organism: Ruegeria sp. HKCCD7559 (assembly GCF_013110575.1). NCBI lineage: Bacteria > Pseudomonadati > Pseudomonadota > Alphaproteobacteria > Rhodobacterales > Roseobacteraceae > Ruegeria > Ruegeria sp. HKCCD7559. The sequence continues at coordinate 98,891 of NZ_WVQU01000004.1, read as the reverse complement.
TGTCACGCCCAAGGATATTGACGGTCAGTTGGTCGCCCAGGTTCAGGCCCATCTCTTCGGCTTCTTCGGCGGCAAAGCTGACCTGGGGTGCACCTGCGTAATCTTCGGCCCACCATTCCCCTGCGGTCAGGCGTGCCTTCGGTGGCGGTTGAACCGAATAGGTCACGCCGCGATCCCCTTCCAACACCCAGTGATCTCCGGCCACGTCCCGAGCGGGCTGGCCGTTGATCTGCGTGATGATCCCGCGCAACATCGGCGCGCTTTCAATGCGGCTGACCGCGGGGTCGCTTTGCAGGCGTTCGGTGAAGCCGGGCATTTGATCTTTCTGGATGTCCACGAAGAAGTACGACGGCGCGACATCCGGCAGGTTGCCCGAAATGGCGTTGCGCAGGGTACCGTCGATCTGCCCGACCGCAGCCAGCACCGACAGGCCCAGCCCCAGTGACAGAACCACAGACCCTGCGCCTTCGCGTGGGTCCGAGATGGCCGACAACGCCCATCTGACTGTGGGTCGCCCGCGGGCCAACGAAGCCCCAGCCCGAGCCAGTTTGCGAATGGCATAAGCGGCGAGGGCCAACAGCGCCAGTGCACCGACAAGCCCGCCGCCGGTCCAGACGGTAAGCCGCGTCGAGCCGCTGAACCATGATGCCAGGGCGATCAGCAACAACAGCCCGACACCCGTTGCCACGACGTAAATCAGACGTGGAAAGGGGCGGGCCGAGCTCAACGCGTCGCGAAACAACGTCGCGGCGCGCACATCTTCGGTGCGGGCCAAAGGCCAGAGTGTGAACAGGAACGCTGTGAGCAGACCGTATATTGCTGCCTCGATCAGCGGCTGTGGATACAGGGAAAACACTGCGGGAACTGGCAATTGGCTTTCCAGCAGCGGGGCCAGAACAAGCGGCGCCAACCCACCCAGCGTCAGGCCAATCACAATCCCGAAGACGGACAGAACGCCAATTTGAATCATGTAGGTTTGAAAAATGGTGGCGCGATCGGCCCCCAAGGTGCGCAGCGTCGCAACGGTTTCCGTCTTCTGCGTCAGATAAGCACGCACGGCGGCAGACACGCCGATGCCGCCGACGGCAAGCCCCGACAGCCCGACAAGGACAAGAAAGGCACTCAGGCGATTGACAAACTCGGATATCCCGGGGGCACCGTTGCGCGCGTCCGTCCAACGCATCCCGGTGCCTTCGAATGCCGCATCAGCCTTTGCGGATACATCCGAAAGATCTGCGTTCCGGGGCAGGATCATCCTGTACTTGGTCGAAAACAGTGTTCCGGGTTCCAGCAGACCGGACGCCTGCAACGCCTCGGTTCGTACCAGAGTACGCGGCCCAAGACCAAACCCATCCGCCGCACTGTCGGGCTCGTCCAGCAAGGCAGCCGTCAGGATGAACTCTTGCGTCCCAAGTGAAAACCGATCACCGACGGACACCCCAAGCCGGTCCATCAGCACAGGTTCCATCACGGCCCCGGGCAAGCCGGAACTGCCGTTCAGGGCGTCTTCCAGCGGGATCTCTGGTTCCAGCCGTGCCGAGCCGACAAGTGGGTACGCGTTGTCGACCGACTTGACCTGAGTCAGTGCTCGTTCCGGATCTGTCGCGCCGGGCACAACGGCCATCGAGCGGAAATCAACAACCTCGGACATCTGGACGGATGTCTGTTGCATCCAGGCGCGCTCGGCCGGGTCGGCAAATCGATAGGTGAATTCAAGTTCGGCATCGCCCCCCAGCAGCGAGGCCCCTTCTTGCGCAAGCCCAGCCAGTATGGCTTGCCGCACCGACCCGACGGCCGCGATGGCGGCGACCCCCAACGCCAAACAGGCCAGAAAGATCCGAAAACCACTCAGGCCTCCGCGAAGCTCGCGGCGGGCGAGCCGCCCGGCCATCCGCAGGCTCATTCCGCGGCCTCCTGCCGGGTCTCTTCGGCGATCCTGCCGTCACGCAACCGAACGACCCGGTCACATCTTTCGGCCAATGAATGGCTGTGTGTCACCAGAACCAGGGTTGCATCGTATTTCCGGCGCAAACCAAACAGCAAATCAACAATTGCGGCCCCGTTGGTTTCGTCCAGATTCCCGGTCGGTTCATCAGCCAACAGGATTTTGGGGCGCGGCGCAGATGCTCGTGCCAAGGCAACACGCTGTTGTTCTCCGCCCGACAGTTGCGCCGGGTAATGATCGCGACGGTGCGACAGGCCAACGGCGTCCAGCTCTTGCTTGGCCCGGTCGAACGCATCCTTGTGCCCCGCCAGTTCCAGTGGGGTTGCTACGTTTTCAAGCGCGGTCATCGTCGGGATCAGGTGGAAGTTCTGAAACACCACCCCCATACTATCGCGTCGAAACCGGGCCAGAGCGTCCTCATCCATGTCGGTCAGCTCCTGACCCAGCGCCATGATTTGACCGCGCGTCACTTGTTCCAACCCCGCCATCAACATCAGCAGCGAAGACTTGCCCGAGCCAGAAGGCCCGATAAGCCCCAGAGTCTCGCCTTTGTCCACAGTCAACGTAATGTCATGCAGAATATCGACCCGCCCGGCATTGCCATCCAGGGACAAAGAGGCATCTTGGAGGGCGAGAACAGCAGTCGTCATGGGTCTACCCGAAAAAGGAGCGGTCTTTTGGGATATGGAGCGATCACCGCATTGCGCAAGGCTTTGATAGCAGGCCTTTTCACGTGGTGCGGTTTTGCGGCCACAGCCGAACAAGTGGTGATTGCGGCATTGGGGGACTCGCTGACTCAGGGCTATGGGCTGGTGGAGGAAAGCGGGTTTGTTCCGCAGCTTGAACGCTGGTTGCAGACGCAGGGCGCGGATGTCCGCGTCATCAACGCAGGCGTTTCGGGTGACACGACGGCGGGCGGGGCCGCGCGTGTGGACTGGACCCTGACACCGGATGTGGATGGCATGATCGTTGCCCTTGGCGGCAACGACCTGCTGCGGGGGATCGACCCTACCGTATCAAAGGCCAATCTGCGCAGGATCCTGGACGTGGCGCAGGGCGTGAATGTACCGGTTCTGCTAATCGGTATGCAGGCGCCGGGCAACTACGGGGCCGATTACAAGCAAGCTTTCGACGGGATGTACCCAGACCTGGCGAAAGAGTTCGACGTCCTCTTCACCGCCAGTTTCTTTGAAGGTCTTGCGGCAGAGGGCGACCCCGGTGCGGTATCGCAGTTCATGCAGTCGGACGGAATACATCCAAACGCGGATGGGGTGGCAAAGATCGTTGAATCACTGGGGCCGTCCGTTCTGAAGCTTGTTGATCAGGCGGGTCAAGCGGAATAGGCGCCCATCCATGGGCACCTAGACGACCGTGACAACTGTTCCGATCGGGACCCGGTTGTACAAATCGATCACATGCTCGTTCAGCATCCGTATGCAACCGTTGGACACTGCCCGGCCAATGGTCTGCGGCTGCGTCGTGCCGTGGATGCGGAAATAGGTATCGACACCGTTCTGGAACAGGTACAGCGCGCGCGCGCCCAGCGGGTTATCTCCGCCGCCGGGTTGGACATAGTCATTGTCCTTGAATTTGGCGTAAGCGACGGGATCACGTTCGATCATCTCATCCGTCGGGCGCCAGGTCGGCCATTCCTTTTTCACATCGATGGTGGCCGTGCCGGTAAACTCCAACCCCGCTTTGCCGACGCCGCATCCATAGCGGATCGCCTTGCGAGGTTCCGTGACGAAGTAAAGGTAGAACGACCGGGGCGCGACCAGCAGCTGTCCTGGTACGAACTGTTTCTTGATGCGCACGAATTGCGGCGTCGGATCATACTCGACCGCCTTTTTGGCGCGGGCGATGCCCGGCAACATGCTTGCTGCTGTTCCGGCCAGAAAAATACGGCGTGTAAACATCGAAACCCTCGTCGAATGACCAATGAAACTGAAACCAATTTCATCATCATATGATATTTGGTCAATTCTAGGGCAGTCATCACGTGGACGTGATGTGTCCTGTCTGCCACCCGAGGTTGTGGCGAGAAAGGGGCGAGGGGGATCCCCTCACCCGATATCAAGCTCAGGCCAGCTGGATGCTGTCGGCGCTTTCGCGGCCGTCACGACCGGCGCGCAGCTCGTACGTGACTTTCTGGTTGTCGGCCAGACCGGTCAGGCCCGAACGTTCGACAGCCGAGATGTGTACGAATACATCTTTGCCGCCCTCTTCCGGTGCGATGAAGCCGAAGCCTTTGGTGGTGTTGAACCATTTTACGGTGCCTGCTGGCATATCCGTGTCTCCTGTTTGAGTGCTGCCCACGGAGTTGCGGCAGCCTGGCGTCGTCGGTCTGTATCGATAGACTGACTGCCGATGAAGGAGACAGTAGGTCGAATAGAAAAACGTAAGCTCTTTGCATATGGCATCGGGGCGGGGGTGTGACAAGGGATTTCGTTCGATTTGTGCAAGGGCATGACCGATTTCTGCCGTGCCCACATGCGCGGGGGGCGAGTATTCTTTTACGGTGCCCACGCCTTGCCCAGTGTCGACGAACGGGTTGAACGGCCGCATTTGGTCATCACAAATGCCGTGCAGAGTGGTGTTCATGTCACCAGATGGTCACGCGACCTTTTCGCAGCAATGCAGGGCGCGATGCGGTTTGCGGCAATCTTGATCGCTGTCCCGTCCAGGCGTCGGCGACCAAACCAGCCGCGATCCGGATGAAGATGTCTTTATCTCGCCTGCGTTTGCTTCGGCTGAATACTGGTTTGTGACGCGCGCATTCTCTGTCAACATAACGCCCACCAAAGTCGTCGCGATGGATGGAGATTGTCCCGCGCCACACGCCTGCCGTTGACGCAAGGCATGCGCTTTGATTTCAGAAATGAAAGCGCCGGGCATGCCTGTTACCCATAAAGTGCGCGGGCCTCGGCGAAGGACAAAAGACGACGGTTCTTCTCGTCCCACAGGTGAAGCCGCGCATTGGCGAGGCTTTCCCGGATGGTCATTCGGTTGCTGTTTGCCAGTTCTTCATGATCGCGCAGCACTTCGGTCAGACGGTAGAACGGAATGCGGCTGTAGAGGTGGTGTACATGGTGGATGCCGATATTGGCACTGAACCACTGCAACACCGAGGGCAGGATATAGTGCGAACTTCCGTGCAGCGCCGCTTCATGCAGTTGCCAGTCTGCATCGGCGTCCCAATGCGTGTTCTCGAACTGGTGTTGTACATAAAACAGCCAAACGCCGGCCGTTGCGGCAATCAGAGTCGACGGCAGAAAGATCAGCAACATCGGCATCAGCCCGCCAAAATAGTAGATGGCCACAAGGGCAACCAGAATCGCAAGATTCGTCGCCATGGCGCTGACCCAGAACCTGACGCTGTCTGTCAGGCCCAGCGGAAGGCGGTTTTGAAACAGGAACAGATAGCCAGGGCCAAGCACGAACAAGGTGATCGGGTTTCGGTACACGCGGTACCAGAACCTGTTCAGTGGTGTTTTGGCCCGATATTCCGCCACGGTCAGGGTGTGGATATCGCCCATCCCGCGCTTGTCCAGGTTGCCGGAACTGTTGTGATGCGTGGAATGCGTGCGGCGCCAGACATCATATGGTGTCAGTGTCAGAACTCCGATGCCGCGCCCGATCCAGTCGCTGACGGCGCGGTTTTTGAAGAACGCGCCGTGCCCGCAATCATGCTGGATGGCAAACAAGCGCAACAGAAAGGCAGCATTGAGGACGGAAATCACAAAGGCCAGCCAATAGCTGACTGACAGCGACATCCAGGACAAAGCCCACAGCCCGAAAAAGGGGACAATGCTTACGCCCAGTTCAAAAGAGCTGCGCATTTGGTCCGGTTCGCGATATTTGGCAAGCGTTGTTACCCAGTCACGTGCGGCGGTGGTCTCCGGCTTGTCGCGGAGGGAGAGAGAGGGTTCAGTCATATGCCTGCCAGTCAAGTGTTTGCAGGCCACCGGATAGACGACCCCCCCGACATAGCAAGCGGTTTTTGTAAAGGTCGCTGCATTTCACGGTCACTTTTCGGTCAAATGCCAGCAGAGGTGCCCTTTGCGTAACACTGGGCTCAAGACCTCATGCCGACACTTCGCGGCGCAGGACAATCTACAGGCTTGTCAAGTGCGGTCATCGGGCCTATACGCCTGCGGTGGCTTTCCGCCACGAGAATCAAAACCAAGAAATGCCGTGTTTGGCCCATCACGCTTCGGGGTCACATCCGGCTTAGGAGAAGCGATATGAAACTGAACGAACTGCGCGACAATCCTGGCGCCGCACCGAAACGCACCCGCGTTGGCCGTGGTCCCGGTTCCGGCAAAGGTAAAATGGGTGGCCGTGGTATCAAAGGCCAGAAATCCCGTTCGGGTGTGGCCATCAATGGCTACGAAGGCGGCCAGATGCCGCTGTACCAGCGTCTGCCCAAGCGCGGCTTCAACAAGCCGAACCGCAAGGAATTCGCCGTTATCAATCTGGGTCTGATCCAGAAATTCGTCGACGCCGGCAAGCTGGACGCTTCGGCTGCGATCACCGAAGACGCTCTGGTTGCGTCCGGTCTGGTGCGCCGCAAGCTGGACGGTATCCGCGTTCTGGCCAAAGGCGAAATCAGCGCCAAGGTGAACCTTGAAGTAACCGGTGCTTCGAAATCTGCCGTCGAGGCAGTTGAGAAAGCGGGCGGTTCACTGAAGGTCACAAAAGCTGCTGCGGCAGAGTAATCGCTTGTGAGCGGGCAAAGACCCGCTTACATAGACCTCAGAGTTTTCCAAGACGCCGTCCGAGCCGGAAAACGGTTCCGGGCGGCGTTTGCATAAGAGAGACCGATTTATGGTATCAGCAGCAGAACAAATGGCAGCCAACACAAGCTGGGCTGCTTTGGGCAAGGCCACCGATCTGCGCAACCGCATCCTGTTCACGCTGGGTTTGCTGATCGTCTATCGTCTGGGCACCTTTATTCCGGTGCCGGGGATTGACGGAGCAGCTTTGCGCGAATTCATGGAGCAGGCGGGGCAGGGCATCGGCGGCATGATTTCGATGTTCACCGGCGGGGCGCTGGGGCGGATGGGTATCTTTGCCCTCGGCATCATGCCCTACATCTCGGCCTCGATCATCGTTCAACTGCTGACATCCATGGTTCCCGCGCTCGAACAGCTCAAGAAAGAGGGCGAGCAGGGGCGCAAGAAGATCAACCAGTACACCCGGTTCGGCACCGTGGCTCTGGCCACCGTTCAGGCCTACGGTCTGGCCGTTTCGCTGGAATCGGGCGATCTGGCGACTGATCCGGGGCTCTATTTCCGCATGTCGACCATGATAACGCTGGTTGGCGGCACCATGTTCCTGATGTGGCTGGGTGAACAGATCACCGCGCGCGGGATCGGCAATGGTATCTCTTTGATCATCTTCGTCGGCATCATCGCCGAGGTTCCGGCTGCTCTGGCGCAGTTCTTTGCAAGCGGCCGCAGCGGAGCGATCAGCCCTGCCGTGATCGTTGGCGTGATCGTCATGGTAATCGCGGTCATCACCTTCGTGGTGTTCATGGAGCGTGCCCTGCGCAAGATCCACATTCAGTATCCGCGTCGTCAGGCCGGTATGAAAATCTACGAAGGCGGCTCAAGCCACCTGCCGGTCAAGGTCAACCCTGCGGGTGTCATTCCGGCGATCTTCGCCAGCTCGCTGCTGCTGCTGCCGGTCACGATCTCGACCTTCTCGTCCGGTGCTGCCAACGGGCCGGTCATGTCGTGGCTGCTGGCCAATTTCGGCCCCGGACAGCCGCTGTATCTGCTGTTCTTCGCGTCGATGATCGTGTTCTTCGCCTATTTCTACACGTTCAACGTGTCGTTCAAGCCGGACGATGTGGCGGACAACCTGAAAAAGCAGAACGGGTTCGTGCCCGGTATCCGCCCCGGCAAGAAAACCGCCGAGTATCTGGAATACGTGGTCAATCGCGTGCTGGTTCTGGGTTCGGCCTATCTGGCCGCCGTGTGTCTGCTGCCTGAAATCCTGCGGGGCCAATTTGCCATCCCATTCTATTTCGGTGGCACCTCGGTTCTGATTATCGTCTCTGTGACCATGGACACGATCCAGCAGGTTCAGAGCCATCTTCTGGCGCATCAATACGAAGGGCTTATCGAAAAGTCCCAGCTGCGCGGCAAAGGCAAGAAACGCGGCAGGAAGGGACCCTCTCGTCGATGAATATCATTCTGTTGGGCCCCCCGGGGGCCGGGAAAGGAACGCAGGCGCGTCATCTGGTGGAAACACGCGGGATGGTGCAGCTCAGCACCGGAGATATGCTGCGCGAGGCCAAGACCAGCGGAACCGAAATGGGCCAGAAGGTTGCTGCGATCATGGACGCGGGCAAGCTGGTCACCGATGAGATCGTGATCGGCCTGATTGAAGAGAAACTGACCACCGAAAAAGGCGCCGGTTTCATCTTTGACGGTTTCCCTCGCACTTTGGCACAGGCCGACGCGCTGTCGGCTCTGCTGACCAAGCTGGGCCAGTCCCTGCATACCGTGATCGAGATGCGCGTGGATGACGATGCTCTGGTGGAACGGATTACCGCACGGTCAACCTGTGGCGGATGCGGTGAGGTCTATAACGACAAGACCAAGCCGATCCCGGCTGACGGCAAGTGCACCAACTGCGGCAAGGAAAATGACTTCGTTCGTCGCGCCGACGATAACGAAGACAGTCTGCGCACGCGGTTGATGGAGTACTACAAGAAGACCTCTCCGCTGATCGGCTATTACTACGCCAAGGGCGATCTGCGCCCCGTGAACGGGCTGGCGGACATCAAGGAAGTCACGGCGTCGATCGAGGCCATTCTCGGCTGATTTCAATATGGGCTTGACGGCACCGCCAAAAGCCCATATCGACCCCCATCCCTAAAGGGAATCAAGACCGCGTGCGGGATTCGTCCCAACCGCCCCGACCACCTCGAATAATGCTGAACCCTCTGGCCACACTGCCACGGTAAAGCGTTGTGAAAAAAGGTTCTGGAGTTACGGAACCGCAACGAAAAGGAAAGTGACACGTGGCACGTATTGCCGGCGTAAACATCCCGACTGCAAAGCGGGTACCTATCGCCCTCACATATATCACCGGTATCGGAAACACTTCGGCCAAAGCGATCTGCGAAGCCGTGGGCATTGAAGCGCACCGTCGCGTCAACGAACTGTCCGACGCCGAAGTTCTGGCCATCCGCGAGCACATCGATGCAAATTTCACCGTTGAAGGTGACCTGCGTCGCGAAGTTCAGATGAACGTCAAACGTCTGATGGACCTGGGCTGCTATCGCGGTCTGCGTCACCGCCGCAACCTGCCGGTTCGCGGTCAGCGTACCCACACCAACGCTCGTACCCGCAAAGGCCCCGCAAAGGCCATCGCTGGTAAGAAGAAATAAGGGAGGGTCTGACCGATGGCACGTGACAAGACTCGCGTTAAGCGCAAAGAGCGCAAGAACATCGCATCGGGCGTTGCCCATGTGAATTCGACCTTCAACAACACCAAGATCCTGATCTCGGACGTACAGGGAAACGCCATCTCGTGGTCGTCTGCCGGTACCATGGGCTTCAAGGGATCGCGGAAATCGACCCCCTACGCCGCTCAGATGGCTGCCGAAGACGCAGGCAAGAAGGCGCAGGAACATGGCGTTAAGACGCTGGAAGTCGAAGTTCAGGGCCCCGGTTCGGGCCGTGAATCGGCACTGCGCGCGCTGGCTGCAGTGGGCTTCAACATCACGTCGATCCGCGACGTGACACCGATTGCTCACAACGGCTGCCGTCCGCCGAAGCGTCGTCGCGTCTAAGCGATTTTGAATTGAGCTGGGGCTGTGTTTCTGCACGGCCCCAGCACGTCATTTTGAACCTCGGGCGTCTGCACCTTGTTGGTCATGGGGCGCGGACAGGAATGGAGGGATTACATGATCCACAAGAATTGGGCAGAATTGATCAAGCCGACCCAGCTGGAAGCCAAGCCGGGCAATGATCCTGCACGTCAGGCCACCCTGGTTGCCGAACCGCTGGAGCGTGGCTTTGGTCTGACCCTGGGCAACGCCCTGCGCCGCGTCCTGATGAGCTCGCTGCAAGGCGCGGCCATCACCAGCGTCCAGATCGACAACGTTTTGCACGAGTTCTCGAGCGTCGCAGGCGTTCGCGAAGACGTCACCGACATCATCCTGAACCTCAAGCAGGTTGCCCTGCGCATGGAAGTCGAAGGCCCCAAGCGCCTGTCGATCAATGCCAAAGGCCCCGCAGTCGTCACCGCGGGTGACATCAGCGAAAGCGCCGGTATCGAGGTTCTGAACCGCGACCACGTCATCTGCCACCTCGACGATGGCGCTGACCTGTTCATGGAACTGACCGTCAACACCGGCAAGGGCTATGTCTCGGCCGAGAAGAACAAGCCTGAAGACGCGCCTATCGGCCTGATCCCGATTGATGCGATCTATTCGCCGGTCAAAAAGGTCGCTTATGACGTTCAGCCGACCCGTGAAGGTCAGGTTCTGGACTATGACAAACTGACCCTGAAGATCGAAACCGATGGTTCGATCACGCCGGAAGACGCGCTGGCCTTTGCCGCTCGTATCCTTCAGGATCAGCTGTCGATCTTCGTCAACTTCGACGAGCCGGAATCGGCAAGCCGTCAGGACGAGGACGATGGTCTGGAGTTCAACCCGCTGCTGCTGAAGAAGGTGGACGAGCTGGAACTGTCGGTCCGTTCGGCAAACTGCCTGAAGAACGACAACATCGTCTATATCGGCGATCTGATCCAGAAGACCGAAGCCGAGATGCTGCGCACTCCGAACTTCGGTCGCAAGTCGCTGAACGAGATCAAGGAAGTTCTTTCCGGCATGGGCCTGCACCTGGGCATGGATGTCGAGGACTGGCCGCCCGACAACATCGAAGATCTGGCGAAGAAATTCGAAGACGCGTTCTAAGCGCGTCTTCCCCAATGCCCGGCCCGAAGTGGGAATATCCGGGGACAATATGGGCATTTCCGCCCCAAGGAGAGCCGGTGACACGCATCGCCGGCCAGACAAAGCAAAACGCGAAAGAAGGAACTAGAAAATGCGTCACGCACGTGGTTACCGCCGCCTGAACCGTACTCATGAGCACCGCAAGGCGCTGTTTGCGAACATGGCTGGCTCGCTCATCGAGCATGAGCAAATCAAAACGACTCTGCCCAAGGCAAAAGAACTGCGCCCGATCGTTGAAAAACTGATCACTCTGGGCAAGCGCGGCGACCTGCACGCCCGCCGTCAGGCCGCAGCACAGCTGAAGGAAGACAAAGACGTCGCCAAGCTGTTCGAAGTTCTGGGCCCCCGCTACGCCGAGCGTCAGGGCGGTTATGTCCGCATCCTGAAGGCTGGCTTCCGCTATGGCGATATGGCCCCGATGGCGATCATCGAATTCGTTGATCGTGACGTCGACGCCAAGGGCGCGGCCGACAAAGCCCGCGTTGCCGCCGAAGAGGCAGCAGACGAAGAATAAGATCTGACCCAGGGTCACGGTCGAACCTCCGTTCGGGAAACCGGACGGAGGTTTTTTCGTTATGGCATGCCGGCATGTTGCGGGGCATACCCGACCGCCGACTTGCAATTCGGATTTTGTGTCAGCATATCTGGGCCAATCGCAAAAAACGGAGCCACCATGATCCGCGTAATGCTGACCCTTGTTGCCTTGACCTGCGCGACGCAAGGAATGGCCGAAACGAAAGTTCCGCAGTCACAGGCCGAGATTTCGTTGGGATTTGCCCCGGTCGTAAAACAGGCTGCGCCGGCGGTTGTGAATATCTATGCCAAGATCGTCCGGCAGGGCCGGGCTAGCCCGTTTTTCTCGGACCCGTTCTTTCAGGATTTCTTTGGCCGGGGATTTGGCGAACCCCGTCAGCGTGTACAAAACTCGCTGGGTTCCGGGGTTATTCTGTCTGACGATGGGTACGTCGTTTCCAACTATCACGTGGTCGGGTCCGCGACCGAGATCCGGGTTGTCACGACGGACCGGCGCGAGTTTTCGGCTGAGGTTGTGCTGGGCCATGAGGAAAGCGATATCGCGATCCTGCGTCTGGAAGGGGCCGAAGACCTGCCTTTCCTGACCCTTCGCGATTCAGATCAGGTCGAAGTCGGAGAGCTGGCCCTGGCCATCGGAAACCCATTCGGGGTGGGGCAGACGGTGTCGTCCGGCATCATCTCGGGGCTGGCGCGCACGGGCACGGCAACCGGGAATGGCCGCGGGTATTTCATTCAGACAGATGCTGCAATCAACCCCGGCAACTCCGGTGGGGCGCTGATCGACGTGAATGGCCAACTTATCGGGATCAATACCTCGATTCTGACCCGATCGGGTGGATCAAATGGCATCGGCTTTGCCATCCCTGCCAATCTGGTGGCGCAATTCCTCAAGCAGGCGCAGCAGGGAAATGACAGTTTCGTCAGCCCGTGGGCGGGTATGTCGGGTCAACACATGAGCGCGGATATCGCGGAATCCCTCGGTCTGGCTATCCCGTTGGGCGTAGTGATCTCTGACCTGCATGAACTCAGCCCTTTGCGCGACGCAGGGTTCAGAGTTGGAGACGTGGTAACCCATGTGGACGGGGATGAGGTCAATTCACCCGCCGAGATGAAGTTTCGGATGTCGGTCGCCGGAGTGGGCGGAACCTCGGTTCTGACCCGTCTGCGCGGCGACCAAAGTGACCAGGTTGAGGTGGCGCTTATCAAAGCCCCCGATGTTCCGGCCGCCGAAGAAACGACGTTGAACGACAGAACCGTTCTTCCGGGGTTGGTGGTGTCCCGGGTCAACCCCGCGGTGATCACCAGGATGGGATTGCCGCTGTCGCTGACCGGTATCGTCGTGGTGGATCCCGGCCCGTATGGCGGAAGGGCGGGATTGCGAACCGGTGATATTCTTGAAAGCATCAATGCCGATGAGATCCAGCGCCCTCGGGACGTTGAGACCGCGCTGACCGATCCGGGCCGTTACGTGCAGATAGGTCTGGTGCGCGGGGGGCGGTCCGTCTCTTTGCGGTTCCGGCTGTGACCTGTGAGTGATCTGTTCGATACCGGGGCGGCAGAACCCGCCGCTTCTCCTCACCGGCCTCTGGCTGACCGGTTGCGGCCTCGATCCCTGGCCGAGGTGATCGGGCAGGAGCAGGTGCTGGGCCCCGAGGCCCCTCTGGGTGTCATGCTGGCGGCAGGCAGTTTGTCCAGCCTGATCTTCTGGGGCCCACCCGGAGTTGGAAAGACCACGATTGCACGGCTGTTGGCACAGGAAACCGATCTGCATTTCGTTCAGATCAGTGCGATCTTTACCGGTGTGCCGGATCTGAAGAAAGTCTTCGAGGCCGCGAAAATACGCCGCCAGAACGGGCAGGGCACCTTGTTGTTCGTGGACGAGATTCACCGCTTCAACAAGGCTCAGCAAGATGGGTTTCTGCCCCATATGGAAGACGGGACAATCCTGTTGGTCGGCGCAACCACCGAGAACCCGTCATTCGAACTGAATGCCGCTGTGCTTAGCCGGTCGCAGGTGCTGGTGCTGGAACGGCTGAGCCTTGCCGATCTGGAGCGTCTGACCCAGCGGGCCGAGAAAGAGCTGGGCCACGCGTTGCCATTGACGCCTGCCGCCCGCGATGCGTTGCAAGAGATGGCCGATGGCGACGGTCGGGCTTTGCTGAACCTGATCGAACAGGTTTCGGCGTGGAAGGTGGATGCGCCGCTGGGCCCCGATGCGCTGTCTACGCGTTTGATGCGGCGGGCTGCAAAATACGACAAGTCTGGTGATGAGCATTACAACCTGATCTCGGCACTGCACAAGTCGGTGCGCGGATCTGATCCCGATGCGGCCTTGTATTGGTTCGCGCGCATGCTGACCGGGGGCGAAGACCCGCGGTATCTTGCGCGCAGGATCACACGCATGGCGGTCGAGGACATAGGCCTGGCCGATCCGCAGGCGCAGGCCATTTGTTTGCAATCGTGGGAAACCTACGAACGTCTGGGTTCACCCGAGGGCGAGTTGGCGCTTGCTCAGGCGCTGGTCTATCTTGCCCTGGCGCCAAAATCCAACGGCGCCTATGTCGGCTACAAGGCGGCAATGCGGCTGGCCAAGCAATCCGGCAGCGAGCCACCGCCCAAGCATATCCTGAACGCGCCGACCTCTTTGATGAAGGAACAGGGTTACGGCGCGGGCTATGCCTATGACCACGATGCCGAGGACGGGTTTTCCGGTCAGAACTACTTCCCCGAGACGATGAAACGCCCGGTTTTGTATCAGCCGGTCGAGCGCGGTTTCGAGCGTGAGCTAAAGAAACGCCTCGATTATTTTGCCAAGCTGCGGACACAGCGGAACAGCTAGTTACGCGAGGTCAATCGTAAAGGTTCCGCGGCGCCACAGGCAACTGGATTGAAATTGGGCGCTTCCCCTGGGTCAACGCTTGCAGCGGAGGACTTGATATGCCGGTCGATCATCGAAACGCGTGGAATACCGGTTTGTGACGCGCTTAAGGTTGAATGGGCCAACGGGTTGGATGCCATTCGCCGCGCAGGAACCGCTGGTGCGACCCGTTTCCGGGACGGAGCAGGGCGGCACGGCGACTTCTCGAACATCTGAGATCCAGAGCCAGATACCTTGACTCTTGCCGCGTTGCGCGCGACAGACGCCCATGATTTCTGGGACACGGATAAACACGCAATCCGGGCGGATCACCCGCGCGGAACAAGGGGTAATGGCATGAGTGGCGTGCAGATGATTACAGTCGCTGAAGGTGATGGGGACCAGCGCGTGGATCGCTGGCTGCGCCGCCTGTTTCCGCATGTCAGCCAGGGGCGCATTGAAAAGATGTGCCGCAAGGGAGAATTGCGTGTTGACGGAAGCCGCGCCAAAGCTTCGACCCGGTTGGAGGCAGGGCAGGTGGTTCGCGTGCCGCCCTTGCCGGACGCTGATCACAAACCGGCTGAGGTCAAGCATCACATCTCGGATGCGGATGCCAAGATGATCCAATCCTGCGTGATCCACCGTGACGATCACGTTCTGGCGCTGAACAAGCCGCATGGTCTGCCGGTGCAGGGCGGCAGCGGGCAGACAAGGCATGTTGACAGCCTGTCCCAAGCGCTGCGGTTCGACTATGACGAGAACCCTCGGCTGGTCCATCGGTTGGACAAGGACACGTCAGGTGTTCTGCTGCTGGCCCGCACCCGCGAAGCCGCCAAGGGTTTGACGGCCGCTTTCCGCCACCGCGATACGCGCAAGATCTACTGGGCGCTGGTTGCCGGGGTGCCGACACCGTATCTGGGTGAGATCAAGACCGGCCTTGTCAAGGCGCCTGGTCATGGCAAGCACGGCGAGGGCGAAAAGATGATCCCCGTGCATATGAACGAAATTGACAGAACTCCGGGCGCGAAACGCGCGCATACGCATTACGCAACCCTTTATCGAGTTGCCGGCCGCGCCGCCTGGGTCGCGATGGAGCCGATCACCGGACGTACGCACCAGTTGCGGGCGCATATGGCCGCAATCGGACATCCGATTATCGGCGACGGAAAATACGGCGGTTCGGGTCAGGAAAACCTTGGCGACGGATGGGGTGCGCAACTGGGTGGGATCATCAGCAAAAAGCTGCATCTGCACGCACGGCGGCTGTCCTTCCTGCATCCGGTGACGCGGAAACCAGTGACCGTGACGGCGCCCTTGCCCGAGCATATGAAGCACAGCTGGGACACGTTCGGATGGAGCGAGGATCTGGCGGCTGATGACCCGTTTGAGGCGCTGCAATGAGCGCACCCTTGCGGCTGGTCCTGTTCGACGTCGACGGTACTCTGGTCGACAGTCAGGGCAGTATCGTTCATTCCATGACCGCCAGCTTTCAGGCCGCCTCCGTGCCGGTTCCGACGCGAAAGGCGATCCTGTCCATTGTCGGCTTGTCGCTGCCGCATGCCATCGCCCGGTTGGCGCCGGAACAGCCCCTCTCGGTCCAGAACGATCTGGTCGACGGGTATAAAGAGGCCTATCACGCCCATCGTCTTGAATTGGGCGCGGCAAGTTCGCCGCTGTACCCCGGTGCGCGCGAGGCGATTGAAGCGTTGCATGCCGTGCCCGAAGTGCTTCTTGGCGTGGCAACCGGCAAGTCGCAGCGCGGGTTGGACGCATTGATCGAAGCCCATGGGCTGGAACCGTATTTCGTGACCCGGCAGGTCGCGGATCACCACCCGTCAAAGCCGCATCCGTCCATGGTGCAGACCGCATTGGCGGAAACCGGGGTCGATCCGGGTTGTGCAGTGATGATCGGCGACACGAGCTTTGACATGGATATGGCCGCGGCTGCCGGTGTTCGCGGCATCGGCGTCACTTGGGGCTATCATGACCGATCGGCTTTGACCGCAGCTTCTTGCATTGTCGAAACCTTTGACCAGTTGCCCAATGCTCTGGCTGAGATGTGGGATTGAAAGATGAGTGACTGGAAACCGAAACGCTTCTGGAAGGACAGCACCGTTGTCGCGGTTGATGGCGGGTTCACCGTCGAACTGGATGGCCGCAGGGTCAAAACACCCGCCAAGGCAGACCTGATCCTGCCAACCCGCCCCATGGCCGAAGCGGTGGCAGGGGAATGGGATGCGCAGGAAAAAGAGGTTGATCCTGCCGTGATGCCGTTCACCCGTTCTGCCAATGCAGCGATTGACAAAGTCCGCATCCAGCACGGGGAAGTGGCCGACATGCTGGCCGATTACGGCGATTCCGATTTATTGTGTTATCGCGCAACCCACCCGCAGGAGTTGCAGGATCGTCAGTGCTCCGAATGGGATCCCGCCCTGGATTGGGCCGAGACCGCGCTGTCTGCCCGTCTGGTTCCGGTTGCGGGCGTCCTGCATCAACCGCAGCCGGAATCCGCCCTGGCGACATTGCGTTCTCGGGTGCACGGGCTGGATGCGTTCCAACTGGCCGCTTTTCACGATCTTGTCAGCTTGTCGGGGTCATTGATTCTTGGCTTTGCGGCCGCCATGAATTGGCGCAAACCGGACGAGATATGGCGCATTTCAAGATTGGATGAAACCTGGCAGATTGAACAATGGGGCCATGACGAACAAGCCCATCAGGTTGCCGAGGCCAAGAAAGCGGCCTTTATGCATGCCAAACGCTTCTTTGACATATCGGTTTGATCCTAAATTCCGGTTTTTTGAGCAAATCTGTAAACAGCTTGGGGCCTGATCCATCGTTTTCGATGATCCGGCCCTTGACGTTTGTTTATGAATACGCCCAAACTCAGTGCCACTAAAGGGGAGACACCTTTGGGGTAACCTATCCGGCATCCACTTGCCGGGCAGAGCCGTCTCGGACGGGGCGGAAAATCAGGAAGAGGTAAAAATGAAAAAATCCGTAATCTTGGGCGCGGCAACGATTGCCGGTCTTGCTGCTGGCGCAGCCATGGCAGGGACCGTTGACGACGTTAAAGCACGCGGCAAGCTGAATTGTGGTGTGACCACCGGTCTGGTTGGTTTTGCTGCGCCCGACGCCAATGGCGAATGGCAGGGCTTTGACGTATCGCTGTGCCGCGCCGTTGCTGCTGCTGTTCTGGGTGACGCCAACGCCGTTGAATTCGTTCCGACCACTGGTAAGACACGTTTTACCGCTCTGGCCTCGGGCGAGATCGACATGCTGGCAAGAAACACCACCTGGACCTTCAGCCGCGACGTCGACCTGAAGTTCGAATTCACCGGTGTGAACTACTATGACGGGCAGGGCTTCATGGTTCCCAAGGCGCTGGGCGTCAGCTCGGCCAAGGAACTGGACGGCGCCCGTGTCTGCATCCAGACCGGTACCACCACCGAGCTGAACCTGGCCGATTTCTTCCGTGCCAACAACATCAGCTACGAGCCGGTTCCGATCGAAACCAACGCCGAAGCGCAACAGCAGTACCTGGCCGGTGCATGTGACGTTTACACCACCGATGCTTCGGGCCTGGCCGCAACCCGCGCCACCTTCGAAGCGCCGGACGAGCACATCCTGCTGCCCGAGATCATCTCGAAAGAGCCGCTGGGCCCGCTGGTCCGTCATGGCGATCACGAGTGGGGCGACGTTGTCCGCTGGACGCTGAACGCACTGATTTCGGCTGAAGAGCTGGGCGTGACCTCGGCAAATATCGACGAACTGAGCGCCGGCACCGACAACCCGGAAATCAACCGCCTGCTGGGTACAGAAGGCACTCTGGGTGAAATGCTGGGTCTGGACGCTGACTGGGCGGCCAAAGCGATCAAAGCTGGCGGCAACTATGGTGAAGTGTTTGCCAAGAACATCGGTGAGGAAACTCCGATCGGTCTGGCGCGGGGCCTGAACGCACAGTGGACCGAAGGCGGCCTGCTGTACTCGCCGCCGTTCCGTTAAGGCATCAATGGAAGAGGGCGCGGGGCAACCTGCGCCCTTTTCTACAATAAATTGCTGCGGGCAGATGCAGAGCGGGGAAAACCTCGCCGAAATGAAACAGCTCGCAAGCCACGGGGATTCCAAAATATGTCGACTATGACTGACCCACCGAAAGCTGATTTTCGGTTGTCTATGCTCATAAACGATACCCGCTATCGCTCTCTTACATTTCAGGTGATTGCGGCCATCGTCATTGCGCTTTCCATCTGGTATCTGGGCAACAACCTGATCCAGAACCTCAGGGCCGCAGGGCTCAATATTTCCTATTCTTTCCTCGGCGATTCAGCCGGGTACGACATCAACCAGCGTCTTGTTGAATATGACAGTCAGTCATCGCATGCACGCGCGGCACTTGTCGGTTTGCTGAACACACTGCTTGTGGCCTTTCTGGCCTGTATCACCGCAACTGTTTTCGGTGTGATCGCGGGCGTTCTGAGACTGTCGAACAACTGGCTCGTGTCGAAGCTGATGGCCGTGTATGTCGAGATCTTCCGGAACATCCCGGTTCTGATCTGGATCATCATCATCTTCACGATCATGACGGCCGTGCTGCCGGCGCCAAGCGCGTTCCGGGGGGAAAACCCGACGTCTTCAATGCTGTTTGGGTCCTTTGCCTTTACCAATCGGGGCATCTATTTTCCGCGTCCCGAATTCGCCAATGGCCTGTTTGCATCGACAGCCCTGAACTGGTTGCTGGTCATCGCCGTCCTGATCGGATCGTGGTTCGTCAGTGGCGAAGTTGAAAAACGCGCAACCAAGAAGCAGGAAGAAACCGGCGAGCGCCCCGCGACACTGTTGCCGAAACTGGCAATCTGGCTGGTGCCTTTTGTGCTGTTGATGGTCATCATGGGCCTGACCTGGGATGTCCCCGAACTGAAGCGCTTTAACTTCAGCGGTGGAATGAATGCCGGCGGCCCCCTGATTGCGCTGTGGTTTGCCCTGTCGATCTATACCGGTGCCTTTATCGCGGAAAACGTGCGTGCGGGTATTCAGGCGATCAGCAAAGGTCAGACCGAGGCTGCCGCCGCGCTGGGCCTGCGTCAGGGACGGATCATGAAACTGGTCATCCTGCCCCAGGCATTGCGGGTCATCATCCCGCCGCTGATCTCGCAGTATCTGAATATCACCAAGAACTCGTCTCTCGCGATTGCCGTTGGCTATGCGGATATCACCGCAACACTGGGTGGTATTACTCTGAACCAGACCGGCCGGGCGATTGAATGCGTTCTTCTGCTGATGTTGTTCTACCTCACGGCCTCGCTGCTGATTTCGACGGGGATGAACATCTACAACGCTTCCGTCAAGCTGAAGGAGCGCTGAGCCATGAGTGATCAAGCAACAAACCCGATCGCCTTCGTGGCCGAAGGCACCATCCCGCCCTCACCGCCGCCGGCAAATGAGACCGGCGTTATAAAATGGCTGCGCGAGAATCTGTTTTCAGGGGTCGTCAATTCGATCCTGACAGTTCTGTCGCTGATCCTGATCTACATTCTTCTCAAGAATACCTTGCCATGGATTCTGAACGGAGTGTGGAATGCAAACTCGCTCGCGGAATGCCGCGAGATTCTGGGGGACAAGACCGGAGCCTGTTTCGCAGTTCTGACGGAACGCTGGCCGCAGCTGATCTATGGGTTCAAGTACCCCGTCGATGCCTATTGGCGGCCGAACCTGGCCTTTGTGCTGATGCTGGTGGCGATTGCGCCGGTGCTGTTCTTTGACTTGCCTCGCAAGATGCTGTTGTTCACTGCGGTCTATCCCTTCCTGGCTTTCTGGCTGATCTGGGGTGGCACGATCCTCGTGCCTCTGGTTGCGCTTGTTGGCTGCATGGCCGCCGGTGGTGTCTTCCAGAAGCTGGGCAACAACAACTTTGCCGCCGGGTTCTTCGGAGCGATTGTGACGGCACTGGTCATCTGGAACGTCGGAGGGGCCCTGATCCCGGAAGGCGCATCAGAAAACGCGTGGCTGACGGCCGTTCCCAGCCGTGATTTGGGCGGTTTCATGCTGAACATGATGCTGGGCGTGACCTGTGTGTCGCTGTCGGTACCACTTGGGATCGCACTGGCCTTGGGGCGACAGTCGAACATGCCGCTGATCAAGTGGGTCTGCGTCATCTTCATCGAGTTCATCCGCGGCGTGCCTCTGATCACGCTGCTGTTCGTGGCTTCGGTGATGCTGGCCTATTTCTTCCCGCCTGACAGCACGGTCGACCTGTTCCTGCGCGTTGTGATCATGATCACCATGTTCTCGTCCGCCTATATCGCCGAGGTGATCCGCGGCGGTCTGGCAGCGCTTCCGCGCGGGCAGTACGAGGCCGCAGACAGTCTTGGGTTGGATTATCCGCAGGCGATGCGGCTTATCATCCTGCCGCAGGCGCTGAAGATCTCGATCCCCGGGATCGTGAACGTGGCCGTTGGCCTGTTCAAGGATACGACACTGGTCTCGGTAATTTCGATGTTCGATCTGGTGGGTATGATCCGGGGACCCATCCTGGCGTCGACCGAATGGAACGGCGTCTACTGGGAGCTTCTGGGCTTTGCCGCGCTTCTGTTCTTCGTCGTCTGTTACGGCATCTCTCAATATTCTCAGTGGCTCGAGCGTCGCCTTGCCACAGATCATCGTTAAGGAGTTCAACACATGTCTGAACTTGCAATTGACCGCGAAATCGACCGCTCCAAGATGCAGGTGAGCGACGAGGTCGCTATCGAAATCAACAACATGAACAAGTGGTACGGGTCCTTCCACGTGCTGCGCGACATCAATCTGACTGTCAATCAGGGCGAGCGGATCGTGATCGCGGGCCCGTCAGGGTCGGGCAAATCCACCCTGATCCGCTGCCTGAACGCACTGGAAGAACACCAGCAAGGCAAGATCGTGGTGGACGGGATCGAGCTGTCGAATGACCTGAAGAACATCGACAAGATCCGGTCCGAGGTTGGAATGGTGTTCCAGCACTTCAACCTGTTCCCGCATCTGACCATTCTGGAAAACTGTACGCTGGCCCCGATCTGGGTGCGCAAGACGCCCAAGAAAGAGGCTGAAGAGAGGGCGATGCATTTCCTGGAAAAGGTCAAAATCCCTGAACAGGCCGACAAGTATCCCGGTCAGCTTTCAGGTGGTCAGCAGCAGCGTGTCGCGATTGCCCGCTCACTGTGCATGATGCCACGGATCATGTTGTTCGATGAACCGACATCGGCGCTGGACCCCGAGATGATCAAAGAGGTGCTCGACACCATGATCGAACTGGCCGAAGAAGGTATGACCATGCTGTGCGTGACGCACGAGATGGGCTTTGCCCGTCAGGTCGCCAACCGCGTGATCTTCATGGATGCCGGTCAGATCGTGGAACAGAATGAACCCGAAGAGTTCTTCAACAACCCGCAAAGCGAGCGGACCAAACTGTTCCTGAGCCAGATTCTGGGTCACTGACCTGCACAAAGGCTGAATGAATGAAGGCGGGGTATTGCCCCGCCTTTTTCTATTCGATCAACTCACGCGGGATGGTGAACCCCAGCACTGTCCCGGTTTGCCATCGGACCTCGGCCCAGCTGTTTATTTCGAACGACATGACGGTTGTTGCACAGGTTGGATAATCGAAAAAGCGTGTATGATTTGGCGGTTGCCGCACCAGACGGTTGGCAAAATCGGCGATCCCGGGATTGTGGCCCATCATCAAAACAGCCGGTTCCGTAGCACCTGAAAGTTCCCGCAGCATGACCTTTGAATCAGCGTGGTAGAGCGCGCTGTGAAAGCTGACTTTATCGGCCTGCAAACCCATGCGATCCCATGTCTCGCGGGTGCGGGTTGATGTAGAGCTTAGGACTTCATCCGGCAACCAGCCGTGGTGACGCAACCAAGCAGCGATGGCCGGGGCCGACTTTCGTCCACGTTTGTTCAGCGGGCGGTCATGATCGCCAAGACCCGGGCTATCCCAGCTGGATTTCGCATGACGTGTCAGGATCAGAATTCGGGTCATGACGGATGAAAGGCTTTCATGTGATGGGCAGATTGTTCCGGGTTGCGTCCTGCGCCCGCGCTCAGAGGGCAGGCAAGGCGGGCCAGACACCCGCCCGCCATACAGGTCTGACCTTCAGCAGTGCCCAGATGGTCGTGGCATGCAGCGACGTCATAGAACTCCTGCGCGTTCAGCGCCCTGACCGGACAGGTCGTCGTGCAAGGCGCGGCGCAGGTTTCGCAAGGCGACACGCCGGAAGGTGTTGGGATGGCGAACTCTTTGGCAAAATGCAGTGCGCCCCGATAGGAAATCATCATCCCAACGGTATCATGCACCAATGCCCCGACCGGGCTGCTGAACGTTCGCCCAGACTTGAGTGCCCAGTCAATGAATGGCGTGTACGGAGGGCCGCCGAACGGGAAATACGCCTGTGCGCCGAGCCTTTCGGCCATCTGATCGACGACCCTTTGCGACCATCGGTCAACGGGGTCGGCCTGGTGCCATTCCGGTGAGGCTTTCAGTACGGGCCAGAATCCCGGCCCGGCCCCCAACAGGATCAGCGTGCCGGTTTCGAGGTCTTTGGCTGCAACGTGGCGAGGATGCAGTGCGCCCATGACCAACAAACCAGTATCAAGGGCGGCGTTTTCAACCTGTTCATAGGGCGTCGCGTCAGGATCAGAGGAAGGCTGTGCAAGATGTGTCATGTCTCCTCCTCTCTTGCGGGGTCAGTCCGGGCGTATCAGCGACCCGGCCCCATGTTCGGTGAACAGCTCCAGCAGCACGGCATTGGGTGCGCGCCCATCAAGTATGACGACAGCCCGAACGCCGCTGTGCAGGGCGTCCAGTGCGGTTTCTGTCTTGGGTATCATACCGCCTGCAATGGTGCCTTCGCGGGTCATTTCCCTTATCTGACCGGCCTTGAGTTCGGTCACGACATCGCCCGCCGCGTTCTTGACACCGGAAACATCCGTCAGCAGCAACAGACGGTCTGCCTTGAGCGAAGAAGCGATTGCTCCGGCTGCCGTGTCGCCGTTGACGTTGAATGTTTCACCGTCGCGGCCTGCACCAAGCGGGGCGATGACCGGGATTACGTCATGTGAAAACAGATCATGCAAGATCTTCGGATTCATCTCGGCAGGAGTGCCGACAAAGCCCAGCGACGCATCCGTCTGATCGCAGACCATCAGGCCTGCGTCCTTGCCAGACAGGCCTACGGCTGATCCGCCCTGATCATTGATCGCCTGTACGATGCGCTTGTTCACGAGCCCGGACAGAACCATTTCGACCACTTCAACCGTGGCCTTGTCGGTCACTCGCTTGCCGTTCACGAATTCGGATTGAATGTCCAACTTGCCCAGCATTGCATTGATCATCGGACCACCGCCGTGGACGACCACCGGGTTTACACCCACCTGGCGCATCAGAACCACGTCCCGGGCAAAGCTCTCCATCGCCTCGTCGCTGCCCATGGCGTGTCCGCCAAGTTTGATGACGACGATGGCTCCGTCATAGCGCTGCAGATAGGGCAGGGCGCTGTTGAGTGTGGCTGCGGTGGCGATCCAGTCCCGGTTCATATCTCGTGTCTTCATTGCTAAAGTCCTTCTGGAAAACCGTGTTAGGACCTTTGCCCCACGCTGCCAAGGGTGAAGCTATTCCAGATGCGCAATGATGGACCGCAGGGTCGCGATGCCGTCACCCTTTTCGGAAGAGGTAAGCACGATTTCCGGAAATGCCGCGGGATGTTTGGACAACACGGCCCGGGTTTGTTCCAGAACCTTTTCACGATCCTTGGCTTTGACCTTGTCTGCCTTGGTCAGAACGCATTGAAATGTCACGGCGCTGGTGTCCAGCAACTTCATAATTTCGTCATCGACCGGTTTCACCCCGTGGCGCGAGTCGATCAGGACAAAGGCGCGGCGCAGTGTCTGGCGCCCGCTGAGATATTGTTTCAGCAGCTTCTGCCACTTCTCGACCACTTTCACCGGGGCGTTTGCATAGCCATAGCCCGGCAGGTCCACGAGATAGAGTTCAGGGCCTTGGGTGAAAAAGTTGATCTCTTGCGTGCGGCCGGGCGTGTTGGATGCGCGGGCCAGACCCTTCGTGCCGGTCAAGGCATTGATCAGGCTGGATTTGCCCACGTTCGAACGCCCCGCAAAACAGACTTCCAACCGGTCAGGTGCGGGCAGGCCATTCATGGCGACAACGCCTTTGACGAACTCGGACGGGCCTGCAAACAGCTTGCGGCCTCGCTCCAGGGCGAATTCATCCGGGTCTTCGGCCAGGGGGAAGGGAAGCGTGGTCATAGCACCTGCACCTCATCGTTGACGCGGATTTCGCCGCCCTGAACGACCTCGGCGTAAACGCCGAAATCCTGATGGTCCCAGCTGTTCAGGGCGCGCAGGGTGTCTGCGTCCCTCTCACCGGTTTCGGGATTGGCGGTGGTGGCCATACATCGCGTGATCCGCTCGCGGACGCGAAGCACGGCCTCGCCAATGCGCAGGTCCCGGCCCAGCCAGTCAAACTCATCCCACAACGGCAGACCTTCGAACCAGATATTGCCGCGCCACCGAACAATGGACAGAGTCTGGCCCAGCTTCTGTTCGACTGCGCGATGCGATGCCATGTTGCACAGGCTGATCGATGGAAAGTCGCTGTCCGTCATACCGCGCCCCGGAACCCGAACGATCCGGGCAGATGCAGCGCGGTCCGCCGGCATAAGTGGCTTTACCCAGTCCAGAAAAGCTTCTTGTTCGGTGTCCGGCGCAACGCTGAGATCCGGTCGCTGCGGGTGGCGCAATGTAACCCGGTCGCCCTGCAATTCGGCCGAAATGGCCATCAACTGAGGCGCTTTTGAACCGCGGCTGAAATTGAAACAGGGTGCCCATTCCGAACCATCGGTTTTGGCGGCCTCATGAGCGACCGCCCAAACGCGATCCCCGGGCATGGTCTGCCCGGGGATGAGTGTGACTTGGCTCAGGGCTTCTCGCCCATGGCTTTTGATCGGGTGGCGCCAAAGGCTTGAGACCGTTCCGCTCATTTGTTGTCCGTTTTTGGCGTCCGCTTGAAACCGGACTTTATGTTTCCGAATACATCCGGCTTATAGCCCTGGCTGCGCATGATCAGATATTGCTGTGTGAACGTGATCGTGTTGTTCGCGATCCAGTACACGACCAGACCACTGGCGAAACCACCCAGCATGAACATGAAGACCCAAGGCATCCAGGCAAAGATCATGGCCTGCGTCGGATCGGTTGGCGCCGGGTTCAGTTTCTGCTGCAACCACATCGAAATACCCAGCAGCAGCGGCAGAATACCGATGAAGATCAGCGCCATCAGGCTGTCAGGTTGCGGCCCGGCCCATGGCAGCCAGCCAAAGAAGTTGAAGATCGAGGTTGGATCAGGTGCGCTCAGGTCCCGGAACGGGCCGAACCATGGGGCCTGACGCAGTTCGATCGTCACGAAAATCACCTTGTACAGCGAGAAGAAGATCGGAATTTGTAACAGAATTGGCAAGCAGCCTGCGGCAGGGTTCACCTTTTCCTTTTTGTACAGCTCCATCATGCCCTGCTGCATTTTCTGGCGATCATCGCCTGCGGCTTCTTTTAGGGCCTCCATTTGCGGCTGCAGTTCCTTCATCTTTGCCATCGAGACGTAGGACTTGAAGGCAAGCGGGAACAGGATGGCCTTTATGATCAGTGTCAGGCCGATGATTGACCAGCCCATGTTTCCAATCAGGGCATTGATGTTGTGCAGCAGCCAGAAGATCGGCTTGGTCAGGAAGTAGAACCAACCCCAGTCGATGCTGTCGATGAACTTCTGAACACCTTCCGCCTGATACTCCCGGATGGTTTCCCACTCCTTGGCACCGGCGAACAGTCTGGTCGTGACCTCTTCCGTTGTACCGGGCGCGACTGTCAGTGTCGGCAGCACCGTTTCCGTTTGATAAATGTTGCGACGTGAATCGTATTTGGCAGCGGCCTTGAACGCTGCACCCTCGGCCGGGATCAGGGTGGTCATCCAGTAGTGATCCGTGAACCCAATCCAGCCTCCTTCTTTGACCTGATAGACCTCGGCCTGTGCGCGTTCATTGGGGTCGATATCGAAATCGCGCACATCGCCATAGTCGATCTCATCCAGAACGCCGTCAGCCATGACCATGACGCCTTCGTGAAGAATAAAGAAGTTCTTCAGGCCCGGCAGGTCACCGTCTTCGCCCATGCCGTGGCGTGCCAGAATGCCGTAGGGGGCCATGCCGACCTCGGCGTCGGTGGTGTTCTCGACCGACTGGGTGACCGAGAACATATAGTCTTCATCCACGGCAATGGTGCGGCGGAAGGTGAGGCCGTTACCATTGTCCCAAGCCAGCGTGATCGGAGTGTCAACACCCAGAGTTTCGCCCTGCTCAAGCGTCCAAAGAGTGTTCGGGCCGGGAACGTCCGTGACCGACAGGCCCGCGCCGGGGGCCCAGCCATAAAGCGCATAATAGGCAGAGTCACTTCCAACCGGGGACAGAAGTTCGACGATCGGAGAATCCTCAGCCAGTGAAACCTTGTAATCCTTCAGCGACAGCTCATCAATTCGGCCACCGGCAAGCGACAGGCTGCCCGTCAGGCGGGGCGTGTCGATGCTCACGCGGGGCGCCTCGGCTTCGGCTTCAGTGGCGCTTGCAGTTGCTTCGCCGACCGTTCCGGTATCAGCGGCGCTGGGCGTCTGAACCTCATTCCCTTCGATGCTGGCGATTTCAGCCTGTTCCGTGGTTGGCGTCTGTTCCGGCGGAGGGAACAGCACGAACCAGACCAGGATCACGAGAAAGCTGAGCGCGGTTGCGAGGATGAGATTCTTGTTCTGATCGTCCATCTGGGACAGCCACCTTGAGCAGTGAAAGACACCCGCAGGGTTCAACAGAGTGCAGGCCCAAAGGTCAAGCGGAATCGCTCGTTATTTCGCTACGGATCGGTCTTCTGTGGCGCAGTTTCCGGTTCTTCAGCCCGTTTGCCGCCCGATTTTGGGCATTCCGTCGATCTTGTCGCGATGAGACGTGATCCAGTCCTCGGCTTTTTCGAAAGGCATGGGCTTGCCGATGCCAAACCCCTGAACATGGTCACATCCAAATTGCGCCATCAAGGCGTGTTCTCCGGGCGTCTCGACGCCTTCAGCAAGGGTTTCCAGATTCAGCCGTTCTGCCATGGTCAGAATTGCGCTGGCCAACTGCTGCTGGCTTGGGTCCTGGTCCGCCTTTGTCACGAAAGAACGGTCGATTTTGATCCGGGACACGTTGAACCGCTTGATTGAAGCGATCGAGGCATGCCCTGTGCCGAAATCGTCCAGATCGATACAGCACCCCATCGCGGCCAAGCCCGTGACATTGCGGGTGATTACGTCATCCGGTCCTCTGGAAAACACGGTCTCCAATACTTCGACCGCCAATCTGTCCGGGGTCAGATCGCATTGATCCAATTCCCATTTCAGGCGGTCGATCAGCCCCGGGTCGCGCAATTCGTCCGACGAGAAGTTGATGCCGATGCGTGGTACGGTCAGACCGGCGCGATCCCATTCGCGCATTGCGCAAAAGGCGTGATGCCGCATCGCCTGTCCCAGTTTGCCCATCAACTCTGCCTGTTCGGCAAAGGGCAGAAAGATATTGGGGCCCAGCACTCCCTTTGCCGGGTGTTCCCAGCGGGCCAGAGCCTCGAACCCGGACACACGCCCGGTATCCGTCGAGATCTGCGGTTGAAACCATGGTCTAATTTCACCGCTTTCCAGCGCCGCATCAAATTCCTTGCGCAGATTGGTTCTGACCTGAGCTCGGCGACGTGTTTCGGACGAAAAGGCACGAATCGTTGACGGCCCGTTTTGCTGTGCTTCTTGCAGCGCGTTGTTAGCAGCGTTGCACCAGTCTTTCGCGGTGCCGTCGGGGACATTGCTGCTGAGGCAGAAACCGATGGAGCAGGACATGTAAACTCCGGTTCCGTTCAGCATGATGGGGTCTTCGACCGCGGATTGTATTCGTCCCGACATCTGAATGCAGGTTTCCAGATCAAGCTGTTGCGTCGGGTGCAGAACAACCATCATCTTGTTTCCATCGATCCGGGTTGCGGTGTCACTGGAGCGGATCATGGACATGATGCGCAAACAGAATTGCTGCGCCACATGGTTCGCTGCTGCTTGGCCATGCAGATCGAGCATTTGCATATAGTCGTCCAGGATCACAGCGAAACAGGCCGACGTTTCACCTTTGCGGCGACTATCCCAGAGCACCTCAGCCAGAACGGTTTCGAACTGGTCATTCGGCAGCAGGCCACCCTGTTGCCGTTTCCTGTCTGCCGGGTTGGGGGCCATTGCCCCTATACCGGCAATCATCAGGGGCAAGCCCAGGGCCACCGCGACCAAAGCGCGTTCACCGCCAAGCCAGAACGCCCCCAGGCTTGTTGCCGGAACAAAGGCCAGAAAGGCTGGGCCGTATGCCACGTTTCTAAAAGCTTCAGTAATACGGTCGACGAAAGGATGATTCCGCATCGGGTCCTGACCTTGGGCATGAATGGTATGCCGAGCCTAGGAAACCAGTCTGAGTCAGTCGTTAACGCAGCAGCGGTATTTCTTCCAAATTTTCCGATTTTTCGTCAGAGTTTACGGAAAGATTAACAAAATCAAAGAGTTTCGCATCCAACAGGTGCGACGGGCGCGCGTTTGTTAACGCGCGGAACATAACCTGACGCCGACCCGGGCTGTTCTTTTCCCATTGATCGAGAATCTGTTTGACCTGCTGCCGTTGCAGCCCGTCCTGACTGCCGCACAAATCGCAGGGGATGATCGGATACTGCATGGCCTTGGCAAATTTCTCGCAATCGGCTTCGGCGACGTGGGCAAGCGGACGAAAGACAAAAAGATCTCCCTCTTCATTCACCAGTTTCGGTGGCATGGTGGCCAGTCGGCCTCCGTGGAAGAGGTTCATGAAAAACGTCTCGAGAATATCGTCGCGGTGGTGTCCCAGCACGACGGCGGAACAGCCTTCTTCCCGGGCAATGCGATACAGGTTGCCGCGGCGCAGTCGCGAGCACAGGGCGCAATATGTTCGGCCCTGCGGGACCTTGTCCATCACAACAGAGTATGTGTCCTGGTACTCGATCCTGTGTTGCACACCCATGCGGTCCAGAAACTCGGGCAGGACCGTTGCCGGAAATCCGGGTTGTCCCTGATCCAGATTGCAAGCCAGAAGATCGACGGGCAACAATCCGCGCCATTTGAGTTCGTAGAGGACAGCCAGCAGCGTATAACTGTCCTTGCCGCCCGACAGGCAGACAAGCCAACGCGGCGGTGTGCCGTCCTTGTCATGGGCGGACGGGTCCACCATCCCGTATTGCTCGATCGCTTCGCGGGTCTGGCGCACGATGCGTTTGCGCAGTTTCTTGAACTCGGTGGTCGAGGGCGCGCCGGCAAAGAGCGGGTGGATATCGTCTGCATCATCAAACATGCGCTGCCCCTACAGCAGATGGCGCAACCGGGCAAGTGGCGGGTCAGCCAAGCCGCGCCAGCAGGGCGCCGGTATCCAACCCGGCTACTGCTCCGGGAATGCGGCCGCCATCGCCGGAAAGGCGTGTGGCAACAAAGCGGTCAGCCACAGCGCCCGGCGCGTGACGCAGCAATTGCGAGGCCGTCAGCAGCAGTGCCGTACGTTCAGCGTACCAACGCGCTTCGGCCTCGGGCGGAAGACCGGGCCAGCGGTTGCGATGCGCGGTCAAAGCTGCGTCATACCTTCTGTCCGTGCCTCGTACCGCATCCAACTCGGCCCCCAGAACCTCGGCGGCCAGCGGCTCACGCGTCAGGGTGCGCAGGATATCGAGGCAGATCACATTGCCTGACCCCTCCCAGATGCTGTTCAGGGGCGCTTCACGATAGATCAGGGGCAAGGGCGTGTCTTCGACGTACCCCATGCCGCCCAGCACTTCCATCGCTTCGACGACGACGACCGGGCAACGCTTGTTGTTCAGGAACTTGGCCAATGCGACGCCGATCCGGGCAAAGGCCTTGTCTTCGGGTGTCTGACCGTCAAATGCTTGTGCCACACGCATCCCCAGGGTCACTGCGCCTTCCCAGTCCAGAACAAGGTCGGACAGGACCGCTCGCATCAGCGGTTGATCAATCAATCGGCGCTGAAACGCGCTGCGGTGTTCCACCCAATGATGCGCTGCGCTGAGCGCGGCACGCATCAGCCCGGCCGGTGCCATGGCTGTATCAAGCCGCGTGTGGTGCACCATTTCCAGTATGGTGCGCACGCCCGCGCCTTCTTCGCCCAACTGATAGGCCAGCGCGTCATGATACTCGATTTCCGAGGATGCGTTGGATTTGTTGCCCAGCTTGTCTTTCAGGCGCATCAGGTGGATCGCATTGCGTTCGCCTTCGAGCCAGCGGGGCACCAGAAAACAGGTCAACCCGCCGGGCGCCTGCGCCAGTGTCAGGAACCCATCCGACATTGGCGCGGAACAGAACCACTTGTGCCCTCGCAAGCGCCAATGATCCCCGTCGCGTGCCGCAATGGTCGTATTGGCGCGTATGTCCGAACCGCCCTGTTTTTCGGTCATCGCCATCCCCAGCGTCGCGCTGGTCTTTTGACCGATCGGTTCCTTCGAAGGATCATAGTGGCGGGCCATGAGTTTTGGCTGCCAGAGCGAGGCAATGTGTTCATTGGCGGCCAGTGCAGGGATTGCTGCATAGGTCATGGTCATCGGGCAGCAATGCCCGGGTTCGACCTGTCCGGCCAAATAGACCATCGCCGCATGGGTCGCATGCCCTCCGGGTTGTCCATCCCAGGCCAGTGCGGCATAGCCCGCCGATTGGCTGATCTGCATCATCTGATGATAGGCCGGGTGAAACCGCACCTCGTCCAGGCGCCTGCCGCCGGGATCGAACAGCCGCAGCTCTGGCGGATGCCGGTTGGCTTCCCGACCCAGTTCCCGCGTTTCTTCGGTTCCGAGTGTTTTGCCATATGCCGCCAGCTCCAAAGCGCGCGCGCCCGCTGTCTTTGCTGCGTCTTGCAGGACCGGATCGGACAGCCAAAGATCGGTGCCGCCGCGCGTGGGCGGTTGGTTCAGGACATCGTGGGTTGGCAGGGTGTCGCGCGCTGGGGATTTCATCGGGACCTCGGGTTGTGCTGGTCCAACTGTTCAGGCGCGGCACTAGCCGGTCAAGTCTGACGAGGGGTCAGGACGAAGGGTCGTTATGCTTGTCGTCAGGTACCGGATCATATCCGTCGCCGCCCCAAGGGTGGCAACGGCAGATCCGGTGAGCGGCCAAGTAGGATCCTTTGACCGCCCCGTGTTTCTCCAGCGACTCAAGCGCATAGGCGGAACAGGTGGGTTGGTAGCGACAGTTGAAACCGACCCATGGGCTGAAGATCAGCCGATACGCCCGAACAGGCAGGGCGACGATATGGGACAGGAAGGTCATTTTTCCGCCGCATGCACCTTGCGGAGCGCATAGCGCAGGTCGTCCAACAATGCGTCATAGGGGCGGTTGGCGGTAACTTCGGCACGGCCGATCAGAACGTAATCCCACCCGTCGCGGCCGGCTTCGGGCAACACGGCCCGCGCGGCTTCGCGCAGACGGCGCTTGGCGCGGTTGCGGGCCACGGCATTGCCCACTTTTTTCGAGCAGGTGAACCCCACGCGAATCCCGATGCCCTCGCCGGGGGCACGCTTGCGGGCCTGCACCATCATCGAAGACGTGCCTTGTCGGCGGGCACGCGCCGCTTTCAGAAAGTCGGACCGTTTCTTGAGAACGGTCAGGGGTGCAGATGCACAAACGGACGCCGCCGGGGGCTTGTTCCCGGGGTGGTTCCTACCAACCTCAGGGGCCTCCGGCGGCGTCATGTTCATAACCTGATCGGTGAGCGGTTTACGCGCTCAGCGATTTGCGGCCGCGTGCGCGGCGTGCATTCAGGATCTTGCGGCCGGCCTTAGTGGCCATGCGCGCGCGGAAACCGTGGCGGCGTTTGCGAACCAGGTTCGAAGGCTGATAGGTGCGTTTCATCGCTCCGTCTCCAATCTATGCGGTCGGGTGCGGCGCGGATTCGCCTGCCCGTGGTGTTCGAAGCCCGTCCTCTACTGCCAAGCGGGGGGTAAGTCAAACCCCAACGGCCAGGTTTTCGCAGCTTTTGCAACAATTCTGTAACCGGCAACGGCAAAAGGTTTCAAAATACCCGTTTATCGCCGAAATTCCTCACATTCGGTGCCACAAAGATCAAGGCCCCGTGATCCCACTGTTGCTGGCCCGTCAGTCAGCGCATCTTGGGCACAAGATGAAGCACAAAGAACCGGAAAATCTGATGTCCGACACAAGCCAGGCGCCGCGCAACGGTTTCGCACGCCACATTCCGCTGCTTGTAATCCTGAGCGTTGCCGTTGTCGGCTTTTTCACACTTGGGGATTACCTGACTTTCGAGACCTTGCGGGACAATCGCGAGGCGCTTCTGGCGTGGCGGGACGGTCACTATTGGATCATGGCAGCCGCTTTTGTCGCCACTTACATCGTCATAGTGGCCTTTTCACTGCCCGGTGCCGCGGTGGCTTCGATGACGGGCGGTTTTCTTTTCGGTCTTTTTGCGGGAACTGTTTTCAATGTCGTGTCCGCCACCATCGGTGCGTCGGCGATCTTTCTGGCGGCGCGCTGGGGCTTGGGCGAAGCCCTGACGTCGCGCCTGGAATCATCAGAAGGCACGGTCAAAAAACTGAAGGACGGTCTGCGGGAAAACGAAATCTCGGTGTTGTTTCTGCTGCGTCTGGTGCCGGTGGTGCCGTTCTTTGTTGCCAATCTCGTGCCGGCTTTGGTCGGTGTGAAGTTCCGCAATTTTCTTTTGACGACCGCGCTGGGCATCATTCCCGGAGGTATCGTGTACACTTGGATCGGGGTCGGTTTGGGCGGTGTATTCGACCGTGGGGAAACGCCTGATGTTTCGTTGCTGTGGGAACCGTTCGTGATCGGGCCGATTATCGGGTTGTGTATATTGGCCGCCTTGCCCATCGTTTTCAAAGCACTGCGCGCGAAAAGAGGCACCTGAACCATGAAAGAGTTGAAAACCGACCTCCTGGTCATTGGCGCCGGGTCCGGAGGATTGTCCGTCGCCGCGGGTGCCAGCCAGATGGGCGCGGATGTTGTCCTGCTGGAAGGGCACAAGATGGGTGGGGATTGCCTGAATTTCGGCTGTGTCCCGTCGAAGGCGCTGATCGCAAGCGGCAAAGCGGCCCATGCTCAGGCGCATTCCGTTCGTTTTGGCATCGCTGATACAATCCCTCAGGTCGACTACGCCGCAGTAAAGGATCATGTTCATGATGTGATCGCGCAGATCGAACCGATGGACAGCCAGCAGCGGTTCGAAGGCTTCGGCGTGAAGGTCATTCGCGAATATGGCACGTTCATATCCGCTGAAAAGGTGCAGGCCGGGGATCATGTCATCTGTGCACGTCGCATCGTCATCGCGACCGGTTCATCACCGCTGGTGCCGCCGATTCCGGGGTTGGACACGGTGCCCTATTATACGAACGAAACCATCTTTGACTTGAGAGAGCGGCCAGATCATCTGCTGATCATCGGGGGCGGCCCGATCGGGATGGAGATGGCGCAGGCCCATATACGCCTCGGCAGCAAGGTGACGGTCGTCGAAGGGTTCAAATCCTTGGGCAAAGACGATCCCGAGGCTGCCTCCGTGGTGCTGGATACCCTGCGCAGTGAAGGCGTGGACATCCGGGAAAACGCCATGATCGCTCAGGTGCGCGGAACAGAGGGCGCTGTGGAGGTCGTTGCCGAAAACGGTGAAATTCACCGGGGCTCTCATCTTTTGATCGCTGCCGGTCGCAAAGCCAATATCGAGCGTCTGAACCTGGAAGCAGCCGGAATTGAACGCACAAAAACCGGCATCAGAACGGATGACGCGTTGCGCACGGCCAATCGCCGCGTCTATTCGATCGGAGATGTAACGGGTGGCCTGCAATTCACCCATGTTGCAGGGTATCATGCAGGTGTCATCATTCGTTCGGCCCTGTTCGGTCTGCCGTCCAGGGCGAAAACGGCACATATCCCTTGGGCCACCTATACGGATCCAGAGCTGGCCCAGGTCGGACTGACCGAAGCTCAGGCCCGCGAGGCGCATGGAGACAAGCTCGAAATCGCGCGCTTTGACTATCTCCACAATGACCGGGCGATTGCCGAGCGCAAAACCAAAGGCTTCGTCAAGGTCATGGTCGTGAAAGGCCGACCCGTCGGCGCCACAATCGTCGGGCATCAGGCGGGTGAGTTGATCAACTTGTGGTCGTTGGCTTTGGCCAATAACCTGAAGATGGGGCAGATCGCCGCCATGGTTTCACCCTATCCGACGATCGGAGAGCTTAACAAACGTGTGGCGGGTGCTTATTTCTCGCCAAGGCTGTTTGAGAATCAGACAGTTAAACGAGTGGTCCGGTTCGTCCAGCGCTGGATTCCCTGACCTGAGGAGGGGCGCAAATTGAACTCGCTTTCGGGCCGATTTCTGATCCTGACGACGGTCTTCGTCATGTTGGCCGAGGTTCTGATCTTTGTCCCGTCGATCGCCCGGTTCCGCGAGGACTTTCTGCTGAACAGGCTCGAACGCGCGCAGATCGCCTCGCTGGCTTTGCTGGCGGACGACATGCTGGCCGAAGATCTTGAGGCAGAACTGCTGGAAAACGCAGGCGTCTACAATGTCGTATTGCGACGGGATGAGGTTCGGCAACTGATGCTGTCGTCGCCGATTCCCGATCCAATCGCCGACACGTTCGATTTGCGGGATGCAAGCCCTTGGATTCTGATCCGGGATGCGATTAGCCGCTTTCTCAAACCCGAAAACGAAGTCATCCGGGTCATCGGAGAACCGGTCAAGGGGGCGGGCCTTCTGATCGAAGTCACCATGGATAGCATGCCGTTGCGAACGGCGATGATTGACTACGGGTTGCGTATTCTCGGTCTGTCCTTTGTGATCTCCATCATCACAGCGTTTTTTCTGTTTCTCGCCGTGCGCGTCGTACTTGTGCGGCCCATCAAAAGCGTCGTCGGCTACATGCAACGCTATGCCAGTGCGCCAGAGGACGCGCGTGGCATAATCTCGCCGAACTCGAAGGTGACGGAGTTGCGAGAGGCCGAGGAGGCACTGAAGATGCTGCAAACGGACCTGACCCAGGCGCTCAAACAGCGGGAAAGGTTGGCGCAGCTTGGGGGGGCCGTCGCCAAAGTCAGCCATGACCTGCGCAATATCCTGACGTCGGCGCAGCTGTTTACCGATCGGATCGAGGCCAGCGATGATCCGCTGGTGCGGCGGATGGCGCCGAAACTGGTGAATTCCATCACCCGGGCCGTGTCCCTTTGTGAAAGCACATTGGCCTTTGGCCGCGCGGAAGAACCCGCGCCCACTCTGACTATGGTTCCGATCCGCGCAATCGCGGCGGATGTCGCGGCCAGCGAACAACTCGCCGTCGCGGATGCCTGCGTCGAAATCGTGAACGAAGTGCCGGACGCGCTTGTGGCCCGCGCCGACCCCGAACAATTGTACCGCGTCATCATGAACCTCGTGCGCAACGCAAGACAGGCTCTGGTTGCCTCGGGAAAACCTGGCCGGATTACGATTGCGGGGTGTGAATACGACGATGCTTGGTGCATCGAAATCCGCGACACGGGGCCGGGTCTTCCCCCCAAGGCGCGCGAAAACCTGTTTACACCTTTTCAGGGTGGGGTCCGAAAGGGTGGCTCGGGTCTGGGGCTGGCAATCTCGCAGGAGCTGGTGCGCGGCCATGGCGGGGACCTGGTTTTGAAAGAGACCGGACCCGAGGGAACAGTCTTTGAAATCAGCCTTCCGCGCGGGGATATGACTTTTTGATTTTTTTTTGAAGAATCGGCTTGCACGTCTCGGGCAGCAGGTCTAAACACCGCCTCACCAACGCGGACCGATAGCTCAGCTGGATAGAGTACTTGACTACGAATCAAGGGGTCGGGGGTTCGAATCCTCCTCGGTCCGCCACTGGTTTCCTGTTGAACTTCACACGAACCTGACCCAACCGTCACAGTTGGACCAGAAACAGGGTGAACGTTCGACATCGGAAGGCACCCCCAACGTTGGACATCAGTTGAATTTGACCTTTGCGTCTCAAACTGACCCAAATCTCCCATTTTAATTCTCCCGCTAAGAGTTTCGGTTGATCTGGCTTCCCTTTTGGGAAATCAGGGCTGATTTGCAGATCAGACAGCGAAGCTGCCTGTTTCTGCTGATCTGCCACGTGGCGAACGCGGGAGGGGGCGAGGCAATGCTATTCGACAGGGGTGGTGCGGCCCGCAGGCACAGCCGAGGACACGGCTCTGTCTAATGGGGTTGCCCGAGGGGGAGGGTCGCGCCCTAACCCTGACGGCCAGGGGCGTTTGGCTTGTCCAAATCCCGCTGGCCCACGAAAGTAAAGCGGCGGGGAGGATGACCCGCCACTATTGGCGATTGCTACATTCTGTCATACAGCAATAGTGACAGTCGGCCCAATACGGACATTGACCGTGCTTATCCACGCTGCCGTGCGGTTTCCCCGAAGCAGACATCCATTCCCTGTGAATTTTTGACTAGGTGTGAGGGCCAATTTTTGCAGGCCTTAGCTAAAATCAAACTGTCTAGAACTGCTCAAACTTAGACAAGTTGGCATAAGACTAAAGTGCAACCCAAGTACACGCTCTAAAAATATTAGAAATTGGCTCCCAGACTAACTAGGCAAGTACGGGTCGCTTTGATCATCTGCAACCTGATAAGTCGCGACCTCGACCTTTACTGCATCTGGCAGGCTCTCTTGAATCTTTGCTGCTAGATTGTCACGCGCACGTTCGCCATCTGCTCCGCAGACAATATACAACTTGTTCGGTCGAACCTTCTCCGCGAACGCCGAGAGTTTCTGGATTTCTGTTTCTTTCAGCGTTTTGGAAGTCGTCGCTTCAACCGCAATAGTTTCGCCATCTACCACCGTCAAAAGGTCAATTTCACAGTCATTGCTTCCATCTTCCCTGTACTTGTCAAACCAGATCAACGTAGAGGGCAAGAAATAGAATGATGTTCGCGCGCGTTCGGCAAGTTGCCAAAGTGCCCAAATAGCCGGTTCAGTTCCGTGATCGCTGTAAGCTTCGACAATGAACCCGCTAGATTTGAACTGCCATCCCCCTGAAACGGGCGGACGTTCTTTGGTTTGGCATACATTGCACGTCATCTTGCTGGACAAGTCATCAATTGAGACCCAATTCCTATTGAAACAATTCCTGCACTGCCATTCGTGACCCTGAAACAGAACTTTTTGCTCGCAGAGATATTGGATGGACGCGTCCAACTCATCTGCTGAAAAATTTTCACCAACGGAACCCTCTTGAACATGCGGGTGCTCTTCAATGAATTTTGAGACCAGTTTACTGTAACGCGAGGCCAGCTTGTCATACTGTACGAAGCGCTCCGGACGGCGAAGCTGAGAGGCGATCCTTAACGCTTCTCGTGCAACTACTTGCCGGTCTTGTGGGTTGTTCACCTCCCATTCTTCCCCGTTTGCTCTCAATCTCCTAGCCATGATTTTTTGAAACCGCGCCTCTAGCTCTTCATCCAAGTGGGAGGGGTCCGCCCCTAACTTGCGTAGGGTATCCCGCCAAAAATTATGCATCAAAGTTCGAAAGGCATCAGGCAAGCTGCCGAAATGTTGAAGCGTTCCCAACAGATATCGTCCCTTATCGGAATACTTCGCATCCATAACCTTCGGAGGAGGCGGTATCTGTTGGCCATCCGCACCCGTTAACGTCCGAAGGAAATGATCTCTTTGAACGTCCTGCAGCCCACCAAAAAGTGCATCATCATCAGTTGGTACAACAATGGACGCTTGACGGATGGTCAGTTCAATCGAAGCGCTCAAATTCCCTGATCTCGTTGGTCTTTGGCAGTATCGCGGATACATCTGAGAGGACGAATTGTCCCGACTGATCGAAAAGAATGGATCAATGCGAAGTCTACGAGGCAGCACCCACTTGTGAACAACATTTATTGCTTCGCAGTGATCGTTTTCCCGTTCAATCGACAGATCCACCATCCACTGTCCTGCTCGCACGCTAGGCGGCAAGTAGTTTTCTGATAAGTGCCACGGGGTTGCTAGAGGGAGTTCTGCGCGACCATCCACCAGTTCGCTGCTCTGCCGCCCTTTTGGTTCTCTCGACACGGCCACCGAACCTGTTGTGAAGTGGGCTCGCTCCTCCCAAAACTCTGGAATCGACCAGTTTGCATCTGAAATGACTTCAGTCTCGAAGCGCTTCCACGTCATACCTTCCGGCTTGATACGCTCGGCAATTTCGGCAAGTGCACTTTCATCGAGTGAGGTTGACCGAATTGTAGCCGTCGGAGAGCTTTGTTCGCCTCGCACACCACGACGGTCCAAAATCCGGCCTATCAACTGCATAAATTCAGTATCTTTTGACTGCGCGACCGATATGCGAATAGACGATGTTCCAGTAAACTCATTGCGGGGAAATCGGTTGTGCCCGTTCCAGCACACCAAGCGATCCGCTATTTCGTCCCCCACAACGACGTTCACGCCACCTCTTTTCAAAGAGTTTTTCGGCTCAAGATAATGACAAAACAACTCGGACAATTGGCTGGGGGGTAGAATTACTTGCGGTTCAGCAAGGGCTTCCAACAGAGCCAGAGGCTCACTTTCATACTTGGCGTGTTCACTCTTTCCGTATTGGCGATTTTCTAATGCTTCCTTTGAAATCAACGTCAGACACTTAAACAATTCGGGAGCTGAATCAGCCAATTGGCCGTTACCAAAGCTGTTCGAGATGAAGCCAAAATTCTCGCGAATGAAGGGATCGTCAGAACCATCCCAATATCTGTCGAAACTCAAAATGTCCTTGGGCTTATCTCCAAAACCCCAGCGACGGCTAGCAAACACTGGCAAAACAGATAGGCATGACAGACCCTGAATCGGAAGCTCAATGCGATACCGCCGGTCGCCGTTGGGCTCCCTGTACCTATCCTCGTGGTGGTGAAGAATTCCGGGTGCTAACTCTTCGTCTAACGAAGCAATGGCGTCATCGGTTAGATCGGAAAAGCTATAGATTACATCCGCATCGTATGCGTGCAGCCACGACTCATAAGCGGGGTCGACCCCATCTGGGGAAGCCGGAATTATCGGCGTTCTTCGACCGGACCAGCGACTGAAACTCTCTGCGATAATCTCGTCAATCAAAAGGTCTTCGCACGTCTCTAAATCGACTAGATAAGCTACTCGCAGCGGTCTTGCTGTCCCTTCTATTGTGCGATGAACACGCTTTTCCCACATAGCAAAATCCTAGATCAAAGACCGTTTCTGAACAGCAAAGGTGGCGCCATCAACTTGCTTTCTGGTGAGCAGCCCTGCGAGAATGGGCTTTGAAAGAAGTTGCAAGTCGGCCCGTGTCCCGACCAAAGCGAGCAACTCAGCAAAAAATTCAGCCGCCTCATTGGTTGCTCTACTTTCCGCATACCGAACAGCCCTATTGATAAGCGTCCGAGGAGAGATGGAATTGTCTCGCCGTATGCTTGACCACAAATAAGCAGCCATTTCTATATCGCTTCTCTTCGCCAGCTCTTCGTCAAGGTTTCGGAACGCTGCTTCGTCGTTGATTTGCTTGAACGCCCAGCTCTCTTGCGAGAGCCTCCCATCCAAATGTTCACGACGCCAGTCGTCGAAACCTTTGTCTTTGCATTCATCCCAAAGCTGATCGATCAAACGACTCTCGAAGTATTCAAGGTAGGGTTCGAGAGCTTCCAGTTGCTGCACGTCAGTAATACCCGGTCTGTCAGGATTGCGAAAACCGTATGCAAATCCGAGAAGCTTAAAGTACTCATTTTTGTCTTCGATGGTCTCAAAGTGGCGCGCGTGAAGACTGAGTGTCTCTGGGGCAGCGATACTCAGTAGCACGTGAGGGTAGTTGTAGCGGTGCTTTAATTGATCCCAATGTTGGATCATCGTGTTCACAGCAAATTTGTCGCGGCGATCTGCAAGAATATCTGTGATGACGGAGTCCGCGAAATAGTCCGGTTTTTCTCCCCTATCTATTGCGCTGGCATACTCTTCCAACGCCTTCAGGATAAGGTCTTCGAACAAACGGCTGTCAAAATGACGAATGAGCTGAAACCAATAAATGTTGCCCGTGCTGCCTTGTTCGATCTTTTTTCGTAGATCAGCAACCGCAGTGACATCTCCCAGGCGGCATCGCGTAAAAAGTAGCTCTTCTTCGAGCCCTTTGGGCGGACTTTCCGCAAGTCGCCGCAAATGCTTCATGCTAATTGACTCCCTCCAAAGCTGAAAGCAGCGTTTTCGAAAGAAAAATTCATTCTCAGTGTTTTCCCATTCGGCTTGGAGCGTCCGCAAAGCAGGCTCTGAATAACGAACATTACGTTCAATATCTGAGCCAAAGAATGAAAATCTCGAACTTGCAAGGAAGTTAGACTTGTCGTCGTCGCCTTCGATCCGATTGTCAATTTCGGCAATGCGAGACGCAACAAAAACAGCGGCAAGCGGATGATCTACCCCTTCAAGGCAACCGTAAACCACGTGCCCCATGTCTTCGTTGGTTTGTGCTAGCTGGACTAGTGGTTTCAGCGTTCTTTCGCTTTTCACTCTTCGCAAACCACCGGAGAGGCAGTCTTTTCCTACATAATATCGTTTATCACTTAGGCCTGACTTGTCTTTGCCTTCTGGGTCTTCGGTTGGCATCGCCTCCCACGCTGTGAAGACATCATATAAGGTCTCTTCATCGTGCCCACTCAGACAGGAAACGGCAGCAAACAACATCCCATGAGTTAACTCATCTCCACGATCCTTCGCGACTCTCCAATGCTCAGCAACTGCACCTGCCAATCGCTCGTCGGCGCATTCACCGGCGAGATAGAGGGCTGCTTCATTCTGCTGCGTCGTGCCAGTGGTGTCGCTGACCAACACAGCTATGTTTTCTAACCACTTTTCTCCATGTCGCTCGCGAGCGTGCGCGAGAAGGCGGTCACGAAACGGCGCGTTGGTATATGGCTCAGCATAGAAGCAAAGATTCGCCGCTGCTTCGACATTCCCGTTTATAACTCTCGCTTCCCGACCAGCATGTGTATTCGCTCGAATGGATTCAATCAGTTCCACGAACTGCGGACCTCGAAGACCTGCTATCTGCCATTCGATTTCCCTACGAACTTGTTCATGCACGTCTTGGAGCACCCCCCGGTCAACCAGCTCTTCGCAGATAGTTAACAGCCGCTTGGTTGCAGACGAATTCCCTGCTTGAGAGTGTTTCAATGCGCTAAAGCAGACCAACGGGATGTTGATCTTTGCGAAGTCCCAGAAATCCTCTGATGTACTCGTTTGGATAGCAGCACGTGCCACCAAATCCGTATAGTAGGGATCAGCGAGGTATCCCCGAGAATAGTGGCCTGCGGACAATTCGTTCGCAATCGCTTCAATAAACAGATAGTCCCTCACACGATCATGGGGAAAGCCAAGTTTCGACTGGCCATCTTGGATAACTTCTCGGAACAGGGGTCCTGCATTCGAAATCGCTTCCAAATTTGAGAACACGTCTGACGAACGAAATTCGGCGAACAGCACATCAAACAAGGGTTCATTCGTACGGTTTTCAAGCATCCAAGCCGCGACTGATATCGCTGATCGACGAAGTGAAAAGACCGAGCCAAATTGAGACCTACTGACTTCCGTCAAGGCATTAGCAACAAATGATGCAAGGACCTCACTTTCGCGGCCAAGTTCTTCTCCCGTCCATAGCCCGATCAACAGAGGATCGTTACCGAGATGTTCACGGACGTTATCCGCTTCGAAGTTTGTCAGTTCGAAACCAACGGCAAAACTTCGTTTCTTGATGGCCTCTCTGGCTTCTTCATCGCTGAAATCCAAAAGATCGACGGTCCGGCTTTGCACGACCTTGTTCAATTCGCTCGGAAGTGCGCGAAGGTTCTCTGGCCACAAGGGGCAAAGAACCTTCAATGTGCTCGCCTGCAGATCGCTATCTGCCCCCCTCAGCTCATTGGCGGAACGATCAACTTTGGAAATCAAATCGGTAGGCGACGCAGAAGAGTTAATATCCTCGACCCAAATTTGGATTTCTCGCCCTTGAGCAATGCGAAGTAGATCAGGTATCGGATCCTCTAAGCCTAAGGAGGGAACCTCTGCCACTAAGCTCTCACGAATGGCTTGGGAAATCGAAGAGCATCTTTCTAACGCGTTATGGCTAACTACAAATGCCAATCCCCCGTCATTGAACAGCGTACTACAAAACTAGTGACAGAACGCGGATTTTCCAGATCCCGAGTTGCCGTTCAGAAAAACCACTGGCGATGACATCGCGTCAAGAGCGGGGCATGCGGTACGCACGTCTCTTTTTACCAACTGGTTACTCGAGACTAATGGAGCGTACCTCGCCAACTGTCTCTTGGAAATCTCGACTGCCAAATCGCGAGACAATCTTGTTTGGTGAGTGCCAAAAAACTTTGAACGAATGAACTGCCCATTCGGATCGACATCTAGAACCGTGGAGAGCCTATCACTTGACCAAATGTCTAGCTCGACCAGATTTCTTGTTGCTTCGCTGTGGGCCTTTTGAACCAAGTCTGATGATGGAGGGTTCTTGCTCGTTAGCACGACTCTGAGAAGAGACTCAGGATTTTCCTGTTTGAAGGATTTGAGTTTCCCGATGGCTTTAACTAAGTCCCCCTTAATGGGGTCAAGCCACTTCTCTGCGAGATTAGACCGCGCCGTGATCGTGTGTTCACAAGCGATTGCATATCTCTTTCCATCTGAGATCTCGCAAATCGAAATCCCGTCCAACGGGTCAACAATCGTTTGACCTGCCGTGTTCACCCCCGTGTGAACAATACTTTGGTACAGAGGATTAGCGATCCTCAGAACGTTTGTTGCAAGCCGTTCGAATTCTCCGGCGTCGTTCATCGCTCCGATCAACATTTCTGTTGAGTTACTTGGTTGAGGCATTTCTGATAATTCTATCTACAAATTTTCATGGTTTTATCTTGCACGGATTAATCCTGGCGCACAGTAATACCGCGTTGTTGGCTAATTCTTTTGGTTTCAGTGCTTTGGATCACCACCATAATGTCAGCTTTCGGAAGACTGACACTGGTTTTATGTACTTGCGGCGAACGTCTGAAATCCCGCCCGACTAAACTGCTGGAATTCGCGCGAGCGCCGATGAAAGTGTATCCGTCTATTTGAGGCCTATTTCTCTTACGATCTTATCTGCGGTCGCCCAAGACATGCCAAATTCGATCTGAATTCTGCGCACGGATTTTACTTCGGCGTATCGAAGTGCAACTTTTGCTTCGTCGTACATGGGGCGGCGGCGTCCCTTGGATACTGTTGTTCCGGTCACCTGAATTATTTTGACGAGGAGTTTTTGCGATATTCCTTGTTCATTGGCTAAGTCCGGCAACAGCTCGCCCAAACGAAACCGTTGAGCAAGTGTCTCGCTAAAGCAAATACCATACGTATCAAGGACGCGGGCAGCGAACGGGGTACGTATGGAAAAGTGCTTTGCAAACTCTCGCAAGGTACTGTGCACCTTCCACGCGCGATAGACGTCAGCATGGGAGACTACACGTCCCGAGCGGACCCACTTCTTCAGTTTTGCGTGGATTTCGTTTCTTTGGCTGGATCGTCGTGAAGCCTGGCTAGGCATGTGTTCTGGAAAAAGGTCGGGGCACCCGCAATGGTTGATCTTCCCCATTGAAGGCGGTTTGGCTGCCTCCTCCGTTATCGAAGCCGCCCGATATTCTTCGAGATGCCTTTCTAGTACGTGTTCA
The DNA here is from genome assembly GCF_013110575.1 of Ruegeria sp. HKCCD7559. NCBI lineage: Bacteria > Pseudomonadati > Pseudomonadota > Alphaproteobacteria > Rhodobacterales > Roseobacteraceae > Ruegeria > Ruegeria sp. HKCCD7559. The sequence goes on along the minus strand of NZ_WVQU01000004.1, from coordinate 54,729 downwards.
CAAAAATACGACATGATATCTCACTAATTGGCATCTCACTATTTTAGACATGTGCCATATTTATATCTTGTTTTCAATCTTCTAAAGCCGAACCTATGTTGACCGATCAGTGCCTTAGGGTCTTTTTTCAGGTAACAAAGTTGGACTAACCATGACTATTGACCTGACTCGGCACGAATTAACGAAAGCGAGACTGAAGATAGCGCAGTCTTCAATGTCTGACGTCGCGCGAGAAGTTGGGGTCAGCCATTCATCTGTGACTGTTGTTTCACAGGGCTATCGACGTTCGGCGCGCATTGAGGCTGCCATTGCCGGTAAGCTCGGAGTGCCGGTCGAAGAGCTGTATCCTGAGCGGTATCCTTCAAAGAAAGCGTGAATGTTATGCATATGACATCAAAGTCAAAAAGGGAACGGAGCAGAGAAGATAGAAACCATCTGAGCGGCAATCCAAGGCCAGCTCGAAAATTCGTTGGTCAAGACTCTTTGGATTGTGTCCATCACAATGAAAAATGTTAGACCACTTTCCTTCTATCAGGCGGGTGAGCGGCGCCAGACTAGCAGTCCTGACTCGTAAGCTCGCTGCCTTCAGAACTACAATCGTTCTTGCCAGTTTGCGCAGTTTGCAGAATGCGCGGATTGAACAGGCGTTGGCGGATGCGTTGGCGTGCGCATCTCAAAGCTTCTTAAAGCACTCCAAATAGAGGAGAACAACAAATGAGCCCCTAGAAAAAGCAAAGCCCCCGAGAGTTGCAGCTCTCAAGGGGCTTGATGCAAATGAATAGGAACTCTTTGCACCTCATTCATGACCCAAAATTTGTGACCCGTCAACCGCGCTGACCGTTTCAGCGGGCGGGTCGCCTTTTGTCTCCACAAATGAAGAGGAGCCGAATGGCGCGGGCAGAGCTCGCAGCCACGGCAAGAGATATGTCTAAAGATGACGACGACGATTTCTATCGTCCCCCCGAGCCAACCACGGCTGGGCTGATGTTTCCTGCACGCTCAAAATTCACTGTGCGCGGTTTTACGTTGGCCATGACGCCTGCCGAAATGTACTGGCGGCAGATTATCTCTGCTAGCCAACATGAGCGGGCAACCTGCCTTCTTGCGCTGGCAAATCCCAATCTTTGGAACCTGCATGATCAGCCTCGTCCCGTTAGCTACATTGACGCTGTTGGTCGACAGCGTTCGCACCGTTTTGACTACCTGGCCGAGTATCGGGACGGATCCAAGGTTGCGATGGCCGTCAAACCTGCGGAACGGGTCGAAAAGCTAAACTTCCGAAGCGCGCTAACAGCCATCCGTCGCGATCTGCCTAAAGGATTTGCTGACAAAGTTTGCCTTATCACAGAGCGGAACCACCACCCAAAAGAAGTCCAAAACGCTGAGCTGCTGAATTTCTTTCGACGTTGCCCGGACCAAGAAGCTGATGAGCTAGTTGCCGATTGCACGATTGGGCTCACAGACCAACTGTCCATCGGTGAACTCCTTGATCCCTTGGATCTTGGTGCGCGCGGGTTCCGCGCGGCTTTCCGAGCCATCTACGCGGGGCTGCTGCAGGCCAACACGCGTGAACTCATCTCCATCAACACAATCGTTGCCCCCGGAAAGGATCAGCCATGAAGGATATCCAGTTTCAACTCAACATCAGCCATGAAGATGCCGTGCTTGGAAAGGGTGAGCTTCACTTTGTTCAAAAGGTCTCGGATTACACGCTGACCCTGCTGGCAAAGCAAACGGGAGCTGTACCTCTGACCTTTACCCATGCGGAGCTCGCGAGTTTGCTCGAAGATGGGCATTTCTCAATCGAATATGGCTATTTCTCCGACCGACAGGCTGCACGCCGGGCGCGGGCTGGGCGTGCGTTGCTCTCGCGTTTGTCTCTGAAGACCCAGTTCAGGGCGTTTATTGGCGAGGCCTGGTGTGAATCGATGAGTGAGGGTGAAGACGAAGAGTGGTTCAACAGATCATCAAAGCGGTGGCCTGAGTTTCTGCCGAAGCTGCAGGAACGCGTACAGCAGAAGCTCCGCGATGGGCTGCTCAAAGGCATGAATGGCGAGGGGGTTGATCCCGCATTGCTCTCCTATGTGCCCGGTCGCAGTAGCATTATGAAAAAACACCGTGAGTGGGAAAAGACCAGAGATCCGATGATCTTCGTCAAAAAATCGATCTTTAACGGTCAAAACGGAAAGCGCGTCCAGCCCCAGGTTGAAGCGATCATTCAGCTTGAGCTCTCAAACTACCTTCACCCCAACGAGATCTACCCTTCTCAAGTGTTGGAAGCCGTAAATGCTGAAGTGCGGCGAAAGAACACTGCCCTTGGCTTTGCTGGCGAAGACCTTCTTTTGGAAGCCTCCCAGAGCACGATTGAACGGCGCATCAACGAGTTGGATCGGTTTGAAGTCGAGGCCGCGCGCAACGGCGTCGCGCATGCCAAGAACAAGCTGGGCGCCCATACTGGCGGCATCAAGCTTCACGCACCACTGCTGCGCGTCGAAATGGATGAATGGGAAATTGATCTCATGTCGATCTTGCAAGGTGCTGGGGCCGATGTCACCCATCCGAGCCTGCGTGATCTTGAGCTTGGCCGCTACTGGGTATGCGCCGCCATTGATGTCGCTAGCCGCTCGATACTCGGTCTCAAACTTTCGACCAAGCCAAGTGCCGAAGATGCGAAAGCAGTTGTCTGGATGGCCATGCGAGACAAGACCATGCTCGCGTCCCAGTTGGGGTGTGAAACATCCTGGTCGCAGCATGGACATGTCTGTCATGTTGTTGTCGACAACGGTCCGGCTTTTGTAAACGCAGATTTCAAGGCAGCGCTTTCGGACTTGGCGATCGACTATTCTGTCCTACCTGCTGGGGTTCCCAAATTGAGAGGGGTTATCGAGCGTTTGTTCCGCTCGATGGCGACTTTGTTGATGCCATATTTGACGGGGCGCACTTTTTCCAACCCGCAGCAAAGGGGGGATTATCCATCGGAAAAATACGCGGTGCATACCGCCGAGAGTATCCTGGAGTTGCTGGTGCGGTTCACCGTCGATGTCTACCACAATCGCAATCACCGGGGATTGGAGTACGCAACACCAAACAACATGTGGGACAAGCTGGTCAGCGAGTTCGGCTGGTCTCCCCCAATGAGCAAGCACAAGCTCCGTCATATCCTGGGGCTGAAATTCAATCGTGAGACTGGCCGGCACGGTGTCCTGATGAACGGCGTGAACTATCATTCCAAACGTCTGGCAGAACATTTCCAAAAATACGGTCAGCAGAGTGTCGAAGTCAGTATCGATCCCGAAAATATGGGGCACATTTCTGTCTGGTTAGAGCGCGGAAAATACAGTGGGTGGTCTACGCTGGGCGCAAGAATCGAAGGGCTCGAAGGGGTATCGTTCGCCTCCTGGGAGCGGTCAGTCTTTGAATTGCGTCAGAACAATCGCGCGGCCGCCAGTTTGACTCAGAGTGTGGTGGACCGTGCCATTCGCAGGATCAAGGAGATCGACGCTGAGCAATGCGCAGTGCGGCAGCTTGGCCCGATCAAGCTCACCAGCGATCAGATCAGACGTGCGCAGAAAGAGACGTTTTGGGGTCTGTCTTTAGGTTCTGATCCGGACATTGCCTCTGACAAAAAGGCGGCAATACCTGATCCGGACGTTGGTTTCCTATCAGATGAAATTCCCTACCTTCCCGGCCCGCTGCCCGAGGAGGAGCCAATACTGACAGAGGAGACCGAGAGGGAATGGCTCTTCAGTGATGAACTCGAGGACGACGATGGAGATCGGAGCGGATCAGACGATTCCCAGGAAACCGAGGAGAAGGGCGATGAATAAGCACAGCAAAAAGTTTCAGTTTGACAAGATCATTCGCAAAACCGTGCAAAGCTTGAGGCAGCTCTACATCCCGCTATCAGAATACGACAAGCTAGATGCGCGTTTTGGCAACATTCTTGAACAGCGACGCGCCGATGAGGCCGATGGTGTCGCATTCCAAGCTCGAAGCATCATGCTGGTGGGGCCATCCGGGAGCGGAAAAACTACTGCCGTGCGGTATCTCAAGCATAAATACAGGCACGCGTTGGCGACGGACCCGGAGAAGGAATTCTGCGAGTTTGTTGACCTTCAGGTGCCAAGCCCGGCAACTATGAAGTTCGTTGGTGCAGCTACGCTTCGGGCGCTGGGATACCCCTACGCTGGCAACAAGCAAGGTCCGGCGATCTGGGATCAGGTCAAAGTGCAACTCAAATTGCGGCGGACGCTCTTTCTTGGTTTCGACGAGGCGCAAGATTTGGCCCGTTACCAAACCGAAAAAGAGCGCCAGTCAGTGGTCAACACCCTGAAGTCCCTGATGGAGAACTCCGTCTGGCCGGTAGGACTGCTGCTGTCGGGGATGCCGGATCTCAAGAAAATCGTAAATCAGGATGCACAGCTCGCTCGGCGGGTTGATCCAATCGAATTCAAACGATTGCACGCGGTGCGCGATGTCGAGCATGTCATCAAGATCGTTCAAAGATACGCGGATCGGGCGCAGATCGATGTAGATGCTTCGGTTAGGAACGAAGCATTTGCCATGCGGTTGATTCATGCGGCGGACGATCAGTTTGGGCTTTTGGCCGAGATTGTTGTCCTCGCGGTTTCGCGTGCGCTGTTCACAGAAGGGTTCGAAGCGAAACTAGGCATTCGGCATTTTGCTGAGGTCTACAGCGAACGGAATGGAGCTGAAGCCTGGATGAATGTCTTCATCGCTGAGGACTACGGGCGCATCAATCCCAGAAAGCTCCTGGACGACGGAGACGGGCCTGAAGATGGAGAAGACGCATGAAGCCCCTGCTGAACCCAATTCTCCCCTTCACAGAAGGGGAGACCCCGTCAAGTTACGTTGCTCGGTTGGCCCGACTGTTCACGAGCACGCCCCGTGATTTCTGCTCGGATCTTGGAATGCGATGGCCCCATATCTGCTCGGCGCATTTGGACCAGTTGGAGACGTTGTCACTGCTAACCAGTGTGCCGCTTAACACACTGGATCAAGGAGCGGCCAGGTTGATTGGTCCCTGCCGGTATCTCGTCGGGCTGTCATCAGCCACCAATGGTACGCTACGACGTGCAACCATCCGCATTTGTCCGAGATGTATTGTGGAGGCTATGGAGGCTTCTGGTCCTGGGAGCGCGTTTCAACTTCTCGAGTGGTTGGTGCTGCCGATCGGGACCTGTGCCAAACACGGCGTTCCGTTACTCCAGCTTCCCAATGCACCGCATGCACATCTCACCTATGACGTGATTGAACAAGTGGCGCGTCATAGGGATCTGATCTTGGAGGCCGCTCAGGTCGCGAAAACACATGGGCGATCCTCGTTTGAAACTTACCTGAGCCGCCGTATCAAGAATGGAGTTTGTGGTGACTGGTTAGACTCTTTGGACCTGACACATCTTCATCAAGCCGCTCTTACATTAGGCATGACACTTGCCATGGATCGAGGCGTTAGTCGTTCGGATTTGGACTTCGACCAGGAGCGTACCGCCATGTCGACTGGATTCGAGGTTTTGAAGAATGGACCGGAAACCCTGAATTCTGAGCTGGCGCGTGCCAGGCGCCGACCTTCCTCCAAGCGGTCTTATTTTACGTCAGATATGGGCGAATTCTATACCTGGCTGAAAGACACTGAAGAGGACCCGGCAACAGCCGAGCTCAGGGCTTGCGTGCAGGATTTTGTACGGGAGAACTATCCGCTGCAGACCGGCGCGAAAGTTCTGGGTACGGAAATTTCAGCACCCAAACTCATCACGCTTGAACGTGCGCGGGAGCTACATGGAGTCGGCGAGGTTCGGGTGCGAGGCATTCTCGCCCATCTTCGCGGTCAAAACGCGAGCGACCTTTCAAATATGAAAGATGTCAGCCATGAAGATCTGGCTGCCGTGCTCGACTTTTGGTCTGGATTACAGAATATCAAAGCCACCGCGGTCCAGCTCAATATCCATCCGGTCCAGGTGAAGGCGCTGATCCGACAGAATGTTCTGGAAGCCTATCGTTTTGGAACGTCTCTGCGCTACGTGACATCGTCTTCTGTGCAAACTTTGATGACCCGTCTTGAGAATCTGCAGTTAGCATCACCGACACGTCGTAGGTTGCCACTCAAGGAATTCAGCCGAAAGAGCAGGGTTCCTTTGGCACGCGTTGTCGCCGATTGGGCGGCAGGTCGATTGACCGGCGTGTCGCGTGATCCAGAAGTCGATGGTTTGGCTGGTATGCTGATCGATCAAGCCGAAGGCTTAGAAAGGCAGGAGCGTGCGTTTTCTGGCGACCTGCCGCTCTTGGATGCGGCGGCACGTTTGAAAATGAATGTGATATCGATACGACGGTTGCGGAATGGTGGCTTTCTTAATCAGGTCATGGTGCGAAACCCGGACACGCAGCACAACCGGTGCTATATCACGGCCCAAAGCCTGCAAGCGTTTGAGGCGCGTTATGTAACACTGGGTCAAATGGCAGAGCAGTTTGAATTTACCGCGATCCATTTGGCTCGGGCGTTGGACCGAAGAGAAATCGAGACAATCCCCTGTGACGACGGGTTTGTTCGCGCGTATCCGAGAGAGATACGAGATATTGTTCGGGAATTGACGATGAGGGGTTACACGTCAGACCAACCCGAAAATACCAACGACTGTTTGAGCCAAGAAAAGCAAGTGGCGGAGCCAAGCTGATGCTCCGCCGTGCATGCTCACCAGTAGTAGTGATGGGGTTTGCGGCTATCCGGCCAAGCAATGTCATCAGGATCAGCGCCTTTCAGGATGCCAAGCCCAAGGGCCTTGGATTTGCGTCTTGTTGGACGTGTGTGAAAGATGATGTTGTGGCCGCGCGGCCAATTGCCGAGCCACCGGACATCATCCGGGTCTTTTCCGAGACGACGGCTCAGACCCAGGCGCGAGTACCCATTCCCAGACGCGGTGCGGGGACGTTTGCGTTTGTAGTGGGCCATGTTTGTGGCCTTTCATGCAGTTTCAGAACTACATGGCACCCTCCATCGGTTGCTTCTTTGGTTTTGGGCTGGGCTCGGCTTTGACACTAAACACGCAGCCAGACTGGATATCGGATTGGGTCTTCAAAATCAATCGAAGGGAATAGGACGGCTTTGCATAGGGATTCGTGCGTCGGGTCAGGTAACCAGAGAAGCCCTTTAGCCAGGGCAGTCTGCAGGCAATGGATCGTTACAAGTATTTCATTGCGTAGGCCGCTGTCAGTTTTCCCTATAGGCCAACTACAAGCAATTGTTAAACTGCGAGGTGAAGAGACATGACTGATGGTCGAAATGATCTTTTTGAACGGCTCAATCCAATTTGGGAGGCCGTGGTTAAGTTGGGCGAGAACGCCCCCGAACTCAGTAAGAAGGCCTATCTCAATGAGATGAAGGGTGAAGTGGACAAAGTACGGACCGCTTCATTTGGGACTGAAAATAGTGCGGATCGGTGTGACGAAAAAGTAGCGGAGGATCCTGAAGCTCAGTTCAAGATGATTGCAGTCGCCTATGCCACCGGAGACATGGATGAGGTCGATCAAGTGATAAACTACCTTGCTTTTATACGTCGTATGAAAAAACAGGGCATTTATGAATTGGGGCACTGGAGTGATGACGACCCAGATGGCCGATGATACAACCAGAGATCGCTTCACATAACACCCGTTCAGTGATGTTCGCGGTTTGTTATGACGCTGCAATTCGTGCATTGGTTGCAGAAAACTGCCATTCGAGACGCGGTTCGAAGTCGACCGCTGTTTGGGACATAGCCGCCGTTCGAACCAAGGCTAATTTTCGGTCTGATACTTCGCCAAAAGTGGGAGCATCACGATGTTTTCTATATGCGAAGTAGGCGCCAGCTCGGTGTCAAGCTCGATTGCTCGCAAAAAGTGCGAGTATCCAGCCCCGAAAACACTCCATCTTGCGCGACAAGGACTGTGCGCCAACCCCGTGCTGCTGCACCGAGGATATCGGTGTGAAGAGTGTCACCGCACATCGCGATGCGTTCGGGCGGAATTCCTGGAAGCGTGGCTTCGACCATTTCAAATACTTCCGGAAATGGCTTGCCAAAGAACTTGATGTCTTGAAGGCCCTCATCTGCCAGCAAATGCCCGTAGTGACCGGGCTCCAGTGAGAATCCGAAGTCTCGTGGCGCTGCCAGATCAGCATTTGCGATCACCACTGGGCGCGGGTTCGCCAACAAGCTGTCGCAAAGCATGGATTGTTGAGATTGTTGCCAGATTTCGGTCGAGAGAAACAAGAAACCGTCAGCGCGGTCAAAGTCTGTCTGGTCTGCCTCAAGCCTGATCGTCTCGGATAAGATGTCCGTCAGATCGTCAGACGGAGAGGCGATGCAGCCCCACAGAACGTCGTTCAGGTTTGCCAAGGCTGCGTCGCGACTGGTTACAATCTCATCTGAATCAACCTGCATTCCGAGCTTTTGAAATTTGGCAGTCGCGCCCTCGTGATTATAGCTGGCAGCATTGGAAAGAATGCGAATCTGGTGCCCTCCCTCCCTGAGCTCTTTCAAACGAGTTGCCGCGCCGGGAATCGGAGTTTCGCCAACATTTAGAACGCCAAAAGCATCAAAAACAAAGGCGTCTACTTCGTTGCCAATATCCAGAAGTGACTCGATATCCAGAGTGGCTGCGGTGAATGTTGCTTTTGGGAGTCTGGGACGTATGGACTGATAACGCGAAAATATCGAGTTGGCGTCAAGCATGTGTCCAAATGTCCTTTTTTGATGGGCGTCCCCGACAGGTTTGACGCAATTCGGAATGTAACATCAACAAAATAAAATGGAAGAAAAAACAACATTTTTAGCAAGTCGCCACTAGCGGGTTTTGAAGCTTTGCGCGCAAATCTTTGAAAAATATAATTTTTCGACACTTGCGATTAAGTCACCCTTCAACGTTCCATGTGGTTTTGACTAAAAAATGTTGTTTTGTTGTTTTTTGGTGGTATGGTTTTGGCAACTTGAAGGGGGATAAATGGCGTCAAAGAAGATCAGACGGAGGGATTTTATCCAGCAGATCGTGCAAGAGCGTGGCGGTGTCAGTGTGGGGGCCTTAGCGGAAATGCTAGGGGTCTCGACGCAAACCATCCGCCGTGATCTGGACATTTTGTGCGACGGTGAAAACCTGCGACGCGCGCACGGGCGGATCGAGCTGGCTGAAAGCTGTTTGAATACCCCGTTTGATCAGAGAGCCGGAACGAACTTACGTGGCAAACGGTCGGTTTCCGAACTTGTTGCGAGCATGATTCCCAATGGGGCGAACGTGTTCCTTTCAATTGGGTCGACTCCGCTCGAAGTGGCTAAGGCACTGTCCGGCCACCAGGAGTTAACGGTCATCACGAACAACCTAAGTGCCGCGATGGCGCTGAGTAATGAAATCTCAAACCGTATCCTTTTGCCAGGAGGCGAGCTGCGCCTGCCCGATCGTGATTTTATCGGCGAAGAAGCAACCGACTTCTTTGACAGGTTTCGTGCCGAGTTCGCAATATTTGGCGTTGCCGGTGTGGCGCATGATGGTGGGTTGTTAGAATTTCATCCAGCTGAGGTTCGGGTGAGAATGAAAATGCAGCAGCACGCAGCCAAATCGATTCTCGTAATAGACAGCAGTAAATTTGGTCGCATTGCGCCAGCATTGGGCGGCAACATCTCGGATGTCGACGTTGTCGTGTGCGACCGTCCTCCGGGCCCTGAATTTTCCGATCTCGCAGACAGTTTGGGCGAAGCCATTACTTACTCACAAGGAGAGCGCTGAATATGGCAGAACCGTTTGTTCACGTCGACAATATTGCTAAGCGCTGGAATGGGCAGCTTGGCGTCGAGAATATTGATCTTTCGATCCCGCGTGGTTCGTTCGTAGCGCTGCTTGGCCCGTCGGGCTGCGGCAAGTCAACGACGCTGAGATTGCTGTCGGGACTAGAATTGCCGGATGAGGGGCGGATCGTCATTGACGGGCGTGACATCACTACTTCTGCCCCTGCAGAACGCAATCTGTCGATGGTGTTCCAGTCTTATGCATTGTTCCCGCATCTGAGTGTCGCGGAAAACGTTGTTTTTGGCCTCAAGGTGCGGAAAGTCGGTGCGGCGGAACGGCGCGAGAAACTGACCCGGGCGCTCGAGATCACTGGCTTGCTGGGCTATGAGCAGCGTAAGCCGGGGGAATTGTCGGGTGGTCAGCGCCAGCGTGTGGCGCTTGCACGTGCGATCGTGGCAAACCAGCCGCTGTGCCTGATGGATGAGCCGCTTTCGAACCTTGATGCCAAGCTGCGCGCCTCTGTGCGCAAGGACATCAAAAAACTTCAGGTCGATTTGGGCATCACCGTAGTTTACGTCACGCATGACCAAACCGAAGCGATGAGCATGGCCGACATGGTCGTGCTGATGAAAGACGGCCATATCCAGCAGACAGGTTCACCGGAAGAGCTTTACTACAAGCCTGCTAACACCTTTGTCGCCGAGTTTGTCGGTGCCCCGCCAATGGCGCTGATCAAGTCTGAAGGCGTGCCGGGATTTGAGCGCGCCACGACAATTGGACTTCGCGCCGAAGCGGTGAAGGTGGTGGAATCGGGCAAGGGCAGGCTGACTTGTAAAGTGTCGGAATGCGAATTCCTGGGTTCCGAGACCTTCATTGGCCTGTCACATCCTGCTGCCAATGGTCTGACCGTATCCATGCCCGGACTAAAACATATTCCGGCAGGAGAAGATCTGGAGATCAGCTTTGCCGATGAAGACCTGCATTTCTTTGACGACATGGGCAAGCGACTGGCCGGATAGGTCAAGCAACTGAACTTTGGAAAGACAAGAATAACTGTCATCACTGGGAGGAAAAAATGAACGTTATTAAGAAAATAAGTTTGGCTGCCGTCTCGGCCACTGCGCTGACATCGGCGGCGGCGGCTGAGACGGAACTAACAATGTATTATCCTATCGCGGTTGGCGGCGCGCTGACCGAGGTAGTGGATGGCATCGTTGCCGATTTTGAAGCCGCCAACCCTGACATCAAGGTCAACGCGATCTATTCAGGCAACTATGATGACACGCGCGTTCGTGCCTTGTCTGCACTTGCATCGGGTGAACCGGCTCAGCTGGCGGTGATGTTCTCAATCGATGCCTATGATCTGATCGAGCAGGATCTGATCGTGGCTTACGAAGATATCGACGGGGTTAACCCGGACTGGCTAAACAGCTTTTATCCTGCATTGATGGCCAATGGCCGGATCGAGGGTAAAACTTGGGGCATTCCGTTCCAGCGTTCAACTATCGTTGCCTATTACAACAAGGACCAGTTTCGTGCGGCAGGTCTTGACCCCGAGGCGCCGCCCAAGACCTGGGACGAGCTGATCAGCATGGGCAAGGCACTGACCAACGACGACACCTATGGCCTGATGATCCCATCGACAGGCTATCCCTATTGGATGTTCCAGGCGTTGGCGATCCAGAACGGCAAGGAGGTGATGTCCGATGACGGCCTGACCACCTATTTCGATGACGAAACTGTTGTCGATACGTTGGAATTCTGGCAGTCGCTGTCGCAGGAGCATGGCATCATGCCCACTGGCACCGTTGAATGGGGTACCCTGCGGCAGGCGTTCCTCGAAGGTCAGACCTCGATGATGTGGCATTCGACCGGCAACCTTACGGCTGTGAAGAACAACGCCAGTTTTGACTTTGGCGTCGCCGAGCTTCCGGCCAATGTGCGGCTGGGTTCGCCTACCGGCGGCGGCAACTTCTATGTTTTCAAGGAGACATCGGACGAAGAGCGCGCGGCTGCCATGAAGCTGATCGAATTCATGACCTCGCCCGAGCAAGCGGCAGCGTGGTCCATCGCGACCGGATATATGGGCGTGTCTCCGGCAGCGTATGAAACCGAGGCTCTTAAATCCTATACAGAAGAGTTCCCACCCGCTCTCGTTGCCCGAAACCAACTGGAAAATGCTGTTGCCGAATTCTCGACCTTTGAAACCGCACGCGTGCGCGAAGGTCTGAACAACGCAATTCAGGCGGCTTTGACCGGCACAAAATCGGCTGAAGACGCGCTGGGGGAAGCCCAGGCGGCGGCTGTGCGCCTGCTGCGTGATTACCAGTAACCTCAACTCCCTGGCGTCGGGCAGAGATGCCCGACGCGCCCAACCTTGAGGGTCGCTATATGGCAGAGCATGTGAACATCGAGCGTCGTCGACAGGCCATCTACGGTTGGATCCTGTTGTCACCAGCGGCAATCCTGCTGACGACGTTTGCATTTTATCCTTCGCTTGCGACCTTGTGGTCGAGTTTGTTCAGCCGAGAAACCAGAAGACGCCCCAGCGAATTTGTCGGCGGTGAGAACTATGCTGACCTGTTTGCCGACCCAACCTTTTGGAAAGTTGTTGTGAACAACTTGATCTATGCGGGCGCGACCATCCCTATTTCTATTGCAATTGCGCTTTCGATGGCGCTTTGGGCGAACTCAAAGATCCCGGCTCGCGGGTTTGTACGCACCGCCTATTTCACGCCCACGGTCCTGCCAATGATCGCAGCGGCAAACCTTTGGCTGTTTTTTTATACTCCCGGATTGGGTGTGCTTGACCAGATCGGCGGTCTGTTTGGCCTTCCCTCAATCAACTGGCTGGGACAGCCTGAAACTGCGCTGTGGGCTGTAATCATCGTGACGATCTGGAAAGAGGCTGGGTTTTTCATGATCTTCTATCTGGCGGCCTTGCAGACGATCCCTGAGGACCTCAAGGAAGCTGCCGACATTGAAGGCGCCAGCCGCTGGACCTATACGCGCCGGATCGTGCTGCCGTTGTTGATGCCGACGACGCTATTTATCATGGTCAATGCGTTGATCAACTCTGTGAAATTGATCGATCATTTGTTCATCCTGACCAAGGGCGGGCCCAACGACGCCTCCAAGCTTATCCTTTATTACATCTGGGAAATGGCCTTTGCCTTCTTTGATGCGCCCCACGCAGCGGCAATGACCATCCTGGTGCTTGTCGTGCTTGGCGTGGTTGCCGGCGTCAAGTTCACCATACTCGACAAGCGGACCCACTACCAATGAGCGGATTTTCCAGGCATATCGAATCCTTTGGCGCACTATTGTTGGCCGTGATCTGGATTTCCCCGCTGGTCTTTGCCTTTTGGGCGGCGTTCCACAGCACCTCTGACGCGGTCAACTTTAACATCACGTCGCCATGGACGCTCGACAATTTCCGCACAGCTTGGGAGGGGGCGCCGTGGCTACGCTATTTCCTCAATACCTTCCTTTTAGTGACGGTGATCCTTATTGGTCAGTTCTTTGTCACGACGCTGGCAGGATTTGCCTTTGCCCAGGTCCAGTTTCCGGGTCGGGATTTCGTGTTCATCCTCGTGCTGATGCAACTTTTCATCCTGCCTGAAGTGTTGATCGTGGAAAACTATGCAATGGTGTCACGCCTCGGGTTGTTTGACACGATTCTTGGCGTCGGAATGCCCTATATGGCCTCTGCCTTTGGCATTTTCCTAATGCGGCAGGCGTTTAAGGGTGTTCCTATAGAACTGCATGAGGCAGCGCGCGTCGAAGGCTGCGGCTGGTTCGGAATTCTTTGGCGAGTCTATGTGCCCTTGGCGCGCCCGACATATCTTGCTTATGCGTTGGTGTCGGTATCGACCCACTGGAACAACTTCCTCTGGCCGCTCATCGTGACCAACTCTCCCGACACACGACCGCTGACGGTTGGCCTGTCGATCTTTGGCGCACCGGAAAATGGTGTGGATATAAGCGTCATTTCGGCGGCTACGATGATGTCGGTTGCGCCCTTGTTGATCGCGTTCCTCGTGTTCCAGCGTCAATTCGTTCAGGCCTTCCTGCGCGCGGGGATCAAATAGTCATGGCGACATTTCTGCATCTAAGTGACTTGCACGCGGTAGGGCATGGCGATCTGTGTTCAGGCGTGCTTGATACCCGCGCGATCCTGATCGGGGCCATCGACCGATTGATCGATAAAGGCGAAGCTCTTGGCCCGCTCGACGCGGTTTTAGTCACTGGTGACGTCAGCGAAGATGGTAGCCCGGACAGCTACGATTTCGCACGCACTCAACTGGAGCGGTTTGCCCTGCCGATTTACGTTGTTCCTGGAAATCATGATGCGCGCAAGCCAATGCAAGAGGCCTTTTCAGGCCTTGGCATCATGCCGCCGGACGGGCTTGTCGACTGGGCGGATACAGTGGGCGATACGCGTGTTATCGGGCTTGATACGCTGGTCGAAGGACAGGGCGGTGGCAGGCTGCGCCGGGAAAGTCTTGATCTTTTGGAGCGGGAACTCTCTGGGTTTGACGGGCCGGTTGTCGTTATGTTGCACCATCCGCCGTTTAGCATCGGGATTGATTTCATGGATGTTATCGGATTGGAGAACCGTTCCGATCTGGCAGAAATTCTTTCAATGCACTCAGAGGATATCACGGTGCTGGCTGGGCATGTCCACGGCGTTCACATTGGTCGCGTTGGCGGTCACGTTGCCATGACAGCGCCGGGCCTTTGCAGCGGTTTTGCACTGGACCGGCGCGCGGTGGCTCCTGCTGGTTTTTTTTCTGGTCCTACGGGCTGTGCAGTTCTCGAAACCGGAAAGAGCGGTATATGGAGCGTTGTTTCGCTAGACGCTGCCGAGGGACCGTATTCATTCTGAAGTGGCCGGATTGGCCCGGAAACCAAAGACCCGGTGATGATGGATAGCTCACCCATAATTATTGTTTTGAATTTGGCTGCTGCTGCGGCACTTCTGATCTGGGCTGTTCGCCTCGTGCGCACCGGTTTTGAGAGAGCCTTTGGAAGCCAGTTGCGGCTTTGGTTGCGTCGGTCGACGGGAAACCGGTTGGCCGCGACGGGAACCGGCACGCTGACTGCGATCCTGCTGCAAAGTTCCACTGCCGTCGCAATGCTGCTTGCCGGATTCATGGCCGCGGGTTCGGTTGGCGGCACCGCCGGGTTGGCCATTATTCTGGGGGCGGACCTTGGCTCTGCCATCGTAGCCCAGATCATGAATTCCCGGATTGCTTTGCTGACGCCCTTGCTACTTTTGATCGGGGTGCTGATTTTCCTGCGCAGTTCCCGACGCAGCGTGCGCCAAGTTGGTCGGATCCTTATTGGGTTGGCCCTGATTTTTCTGTCGCTTGACCTTATTCGCGATGCCAGCGCGCCGCTGGCAAACAGCGAGGCCGCTTCGGGGGCCTTGATTTACCTGTCTGCTGATCCGTTGACGGCCTTTTTGCTGGCCGCTTTTTTTGCCTGGCTGGTGCATTCCAGCGTTGCAGCGATATTGTTGTTTGCAACCCTTGCGGCTCAGGGCGTTCTGCCCCTGTCGGCGGCTTTTGCCATGGTCCTTGGGGCCAATCTGGGCGGTGCCTTTATTGCGTTTGTTCTGACCTTGCAGGCCGATGTCTCGGTGCGGCGGGTCGTGTCTAGCAACTTGTTCCTGCGTGGTGGTGGGGCGGGGCTGGTGCTGTTTTTGCTCTACCGGCTTGACGGTGTTGACCTCGTTCCCGGGGCCAGCCCCGTTCAGCAGGTTTTGAACCTGCATCTTCTGTTCAACCTTGCGCTACTTGTTGTCTGTATTCCGTTTCTTGGCCCGATAATGCGTTTGGCGGAGAGTATAATCGCTGATGACAATAAAAACAGCGCCAAGACCAACGGACGTACGGCCCTGGATCCTTCGGTTCAGAACCAGCCGTCGCGCGCCTTTGCCTGTGCCCATCGTGAGTTGGTCGAAATGGGCAATAGGATCGAGATCATGGTGCGGGACTCAATGACACTTTTTGACAATTACGATGATGCCATTGCTCAACAACTGAAAAGGGAAAAGGTCGACATTGACCGGATGTCGCTCGACCTGCGGGTTTATTTGTCTGGAGTCAAAAGCGAAAATCCGAAAGAGGACACCGGTACGCGGGCATTTGATCTGTCCGGCGTGGCGGTGAACCTTGAGGCCGGGGCGGATACGATTGCGCGGAAAATGGTCGAATTGGCCAAGCGCAAGAGTGCGGAAAACGTGAATTTTTCGAACGAGGGCTGGCAGGAACTGACTGATTTCTATGACCGTGTGTTGCGCAACGTTCAGCACGGAATCGCAGTACTGATGACTGAGGATGCCGGGGCAGCACGGGAACTGGTGCAGCAAAAGGAAATGATCCGCGAGATCGAGAGAAAGCTGGAGCGCGCGCACCTTACCCGGCTGCGTGCTGGGGTGTCCGAAACCATCGAAACCAGTGCAATTCACCTTGATCTGTTGCGCGCCCTGAAAATGTTAAACACGGCATTCGCGATGATCGCCTATCCGCTTTTGAAAGAAAGTGGACAGTTGTTGGAAAGCCGATTGGCAAATGAATAGACGGTTTCATAGAGTGATGAAGATACAGTCCTAGTTCAAGACAATCCACTTTCCCGAGCCGGGAAGCGCTGGCAATCAGACGAAAAAATGGAAATTGATCAAACTTAAAACAGTTCATCCAATGGGTCAGCTTATTAAGTTGATTGGAAATAATACTGTGTCAGCCAACCACGGTCGCTCAAATTCAAATTGACCGGGGGCGTACCAGAAAAATTTATGAGTGTGTTGAGAGGAAATAGCTAAATATTTGTTTCCCATTGTTTTGTTGCCAAGGCTACGTGGTTGCCACGAAAATTGAGTGAATGATTGGTCAAATGTCTCGCCATCGGTTGTGGTATTCACAATCGCCCTATCGTATGCTGGCAAACTGCTCGGCGTCAAAAAAACTATGCCTGCTGTGGGCTGGACAACCGCCATTGTTTGCGATTTTGCCGATGGCGAATTTGTTTGCGTCTTGCTTGTTCATGCGGTGTGTAGCGAAAGTCGATCCATATCAGACCCGCCCTTAGCGCAGATCGCGGCGAAGGTGCCAGGAGAGCCCGGAATTGCCGATGCTGCGTGATGCACGAATGTCCGCATGCACGCCGCACCTGCTTCCGTCTACCGCACGTTCTTCAACAGCGCTTCCGCCGCCAACCTTCCAAATGCGTTCGCCGCTTTGGGGCTTGCGCCCGAAACGAGACGGCGGTCGATGTGGCATGTGGCGTCGGCCTTGGAATTGATGATTTCCACACCGAGAGCGTTCAGCTTTTCGCCGAACTTCCACGGCATATGGCCCGGCATGTAGCCGATCATCGGCGTTTGTTTGTCGACCGCATCAGGAAAGGCCGCGATCTTGTAACCGTTGTAGATGAACGATGGGCCATCGCCCGCAGCAAGCAGGGCGGCCGGTCCGTGGCAGATCGCCAGCGTGAAAAGGTCCTGTTTGTGCGCCCACCGGAGAAGTTTTCCCAGGTCTTCGTTCTCTGGCAGGCCCAACATGGCCCCGTGGCCACCCGGCAGATAGACCCCCACGTAAAGCGCATCATCAGTCATTGTATTCGCCACGAAATCGGCGAGGCTGCCGGGGTTGGCAAAGGCATCGGCATAGTCGCGATACAGCTTCATAACGGCTTCGTCTTCGCGCGGCATGGCCCAGTCTTCAATAACGGCAGGGGCACCCGTGGGTGTGACAATGTCGATCTGGAAACCGGCGGCCAGCAGGTGCAACATCGGCAGGCCCATTTCGACCGGGTGGTTCCCGGTCGAAAATTTCTTGCCATTGGCCATGGTCATGTTGCGCTCTTCGGTGCAGATCATCAGCACGCGCTTGTCACCGCCCCTGTAAGGGTTGGCATAGGCCCCGCCATAATAATCCGTCTTGGATGCGGTCGCGAGTTTCAAGGCAAGGGGTGACGGATGAAAGGCACCGTCCTCTGTGGGCGTGGGGGCTGCTTTGAACAGATTTCTTAGAAAGCTCATGTGATTCCGTCCGCGCTCATTTGATTTCTGTCACGATAGCATCGCGCGACTTGCGGACCTTTGGCATCGGCAGCAGCCAATCGCTGGCCTCTTCTCGATAACCCAATGGCATCAAAACGACGGAACGAAGACCACGTTCCCTAAGACCAAGAATGTCGTCAACAGCATCGGGGTCAAACCCTTCCATCGGCGTGCTGTCGACCTCTTGTTCTGCGGCTGCAATGAGGGCAATGCCCAATGCGATATAAGCCTGACGCGCTGCATGGGCATAGTTCACCTCGGCCTCGCGCGGCAAATAGTTGGCTTTCAGATTGTCGTAGTAGCCATGGATCAAAGGCAGGTCGCCTCGGGCCGCAACATTTAATTGCTTGACTGTATCAACACGATCTTCGGTGTAATTGTCCCAAGCGGCAAACACCAAGAGGTGCGACCCATCTGTGATCTGTGCCTGACCTGACGCCGCTTCGGCGATCTTTGCCCGGATATCGGAGTTTGTGACCACAATCAGCTCAAATGGTTGTGTGCCGCTTGACGTCGGCGCCATGCGAACAGCTTCGACGATGGCATCGACTTGGTCTTGTGGAACGGCTTTGCCAGATTCCATTTTCTTGGTGGCGTAGCGCCAGTTCAGGTGGTCGTTCAGTGTTTTTGCGGTCACAGTTGTTGATCCCATTGTCAGGGCCCGAGATGAGCAGTATATATTTGTGACTGACTAACTAATGAGAACTGATTTCTGCCGCAAGAAGGCACATTTTTGACCCTTGGTCACAAATTGGGAACTGCCATGCTGGACGACAAACAATGCCCCGATTGCAAGCGTATCAACGAGGTCCTGTCACGAGTGGGCGACCGTTGGAGCGTTCTGGTGGTCATCTCGCTGGCTCAATACGGAACCATGCGCTTCAACGAGATCAAGCGAAACCTGGGCATTTCGCAGCGTATGCTGAGCCTGACGCTGAAGGAGTTGGAACGGGATGGGCTTGTGAACCGGACCCAATATCCAACGATCCCGCCCAAGGTCGAATATAATCTGACTCAGATGGGGCAGTCGTTTCGCGAGCCGGTCAGCGCTTTGGGCTATTGGGCATTGGAACACTTGAGCGAGATTGATGCCGCACGGGAAGCGTATGACAGGTCTGACTGAAGCCAGACAATTTCCCGAGAACCACTGTTTTTTGATAGGAGACATTGATACTCCCGCAGCGAATTGCCCCTTTGTCCGCTACTTTATCTTCGCCCTCTAAGTAGCTCTCCGCGCCCCGAACGAATGGCAGGTTTTTCCGCTGCCTAGCAGCGCCGAGAACCACGCAGGCGCAGCGATTTTCGCGCTGCGTGTGCGCACAGCACAAAGTCACTATGACTGCCTTGGGCTCTTCGCTGACTTTCTCTGCAAACAGGATCAATGACTGCAATCCGGCGATTGAAGTAGTGGTTCGTTTGGTCCGCTTGGGGGCTGAGCACTCAACCAGAGATCGCTTCACATAAAACCGCTTCAACGATGTGCGCAAGTCGTCATCGAAGTATCAAACATCAATGGTTGCCAAATCTGGCGCTCGTTATGTCGCTCTCCGTCTACCGCGAAGCGGACAAAGATGACCTTTTCAGCGCTTACTTCCGTGCGAGATTTCGGAAACTGAATGCGAGACGCAACAATGTCCGGGCATTATACTCTACCAATCTGGAAAACGTGTCGTGAAATAACTAGGGAACCGGACTGTAAACAGCCGCTGCAGCATGGATCTCAAGGAAATGCCCAATGTTATTTTCGCGGGGCTTCCATCCTTTGGAGAATAGCCAATCGCTTGTCGTGTTTCGGTGATGTCCCAGCGCATACCTGGGTTATCTGACATTAGGTTCAGGGCTGCGAAGGAAATATCCTCGGCATCTATTGCGGCGCGCATTCCGCCTAGAAAGTCCCGATCACTCAACCACATTTCCTGACCCCACCGGCCCATCGCCATGTGTGTGCCGGGTTGGTTGTCGTGGGTCCATTGTGTCCAGCCGATGCGCAAGCAGATGACCGACAGTCCGTGATGCTCGGCGAAATAGGCCCCTGTCCGTTCACAGAACAGCTTTGACATGCCGTAAGCGTTTACTGGCCCTGGTGGTGTCGTACTGTTGAGAACGTCGTACGTGAATCTTTTGTCGCCGTGGACCCAGTTGGAACTGGCAAGAACCACGCGGCTGACGCCCATGGCTACCGCATGGTGATAGAGAGAAAGCGTTGCATCCATATTGTGTTTGATCGCGGAGGCCCAAGTGGCGGAGGGCTCTCGGTCTCCGGCAAGATGCACGATAACGTCCACTCCCTTAAGCAAACTGACCCAACTGCTGTCGTCGGACAGGTCTGCGGTGTGAATGTCGGGATGGTCAACGGGGCGAATGTCGATGCCAGAAACGGTGTAGTCGGGGTCGCTTTCTAGCGCGTCAAAAAGTTTGCGGCCGAGATGCCCGCCTGCGCCTGTAATCAAGACATGCATGACAGGAACTCCTTGTTGTTTGTGAGCCCCAATGGCATTTGGGTTGCATCTTCATCCGTCAAGACGCAGAACGTCTGCCGAAAACTCAGCGTTTCATTTGGTGCAAGCTTGCGTGCCGGGGAGTGCCACTCCGCTTCGCAATAGGCGTAATCGGCTGAATTAAAGACCTCAAACGGATAGTCGTGTGCAAATTGATCGCCCTGTTGAGGTTCTGGTACCGAGCACATTAGCAACGGGGCATCAGCGCCGCACCGTATCAATGTACGACCGTTGGGGTTCGGTAGCCCGACCTTGAATTCCTGCTGTCTGTTGCAATCCACGACAATGCTTTTGCCGTGCGTCGCTATCATCCCTTCGGCAGAGCCAAAAACAGGATAAAATGCAGGGTCTTCCAATTCGACACCGACCTTGGTGGGGGTGTTAAGCATCATGACTGACCAAATGCCGGTCAGGCGCGAGGAGGTCCCATGGTTGACCACGATGTGTTCTATTTCCAAGCTTTCCGCCGAGGTTAGCGTGATGCGGCGCGACACTGACAAGTGCGAGGTCGGGCATACTGCGCTGGTCATGTCGATACGAGTGCTGCTTCTTGAAGTGATCTGGTAAGAGCCGCTGTCCAACACGGGAAACGGAGCGCCGTTTACCCAGGATGCATCTGGGGCGATCCACGTCTTCTCTCCGCCCCAGAGCGGAAAACCAAATTGTGGAGAGCGTGTGGGCAGATCAGTAAGCCGTGTGTCATCGACATCCAAACCGTCGAGATCTGCGTTCTTAAACAGGAGGGAGCGACCTTGGAAGTTTATATCCCATAGGCGGCCCCCGATGCCGGGCAGGAGTGCCAGCTGCAGATCGTTTTGCTGCAGGTGAAGAACGCTCCATCTGTCCGACATTTAACCCCCTCCTATCGGTTTCCCGGCGCGATCGAATGCGCCGGGACAATCCCTTAGGTGTGCTTGAACTGGACGACGTTCTCGGCAGTAATCGGCATAACCCCGGTTTCAACGCGCTCGGGTAGAGGATTGATGCCAGCCGCCTTCCAATCGGGCAAGACCTTCAGCGCATCAGTGTTCTGCCAATGCATCATGTGGAAGGCGAGAAAGATCTCCAGATAGGATTTCTGAGCCACAGCGCCGTGAATTGTGCCGTCTTCGATATAGGGAAGCATATCATCATTTCGGTCCATCGCGACGATCTTGATGTCCTTGCGTCCTGCCTCATTGACGGCAATTGCCGCGCCTTTGCCGCTGTCGCCGTCCGTGCCGCCAATGCCAACAATATCCGGGTTCGCCTGAATTGCCTGAAGGTAGGCTGTCGGCGCATAGGACGGATCGGCCTTATCGTTGACGACGTCGACGACCTCGATATCTGGGTATTTCTCAGCAAAGATTTGTTTGTACCCCTCGACCCGCTCCAATGTGGAGGGGGCAGGGAAAGTGCCGAGGATAACCTTGCCTTTCCCGCCAATCGCTTGCGCGAGCATTTCACCGCCGACACGTCCTGCCTGAACGCCGTTGATACCAAGGAATGTGGACCGGGGACTGTCGGGAATATCGCCAATACAACATGTGACCGGAATGCCCGCCTCGACCGCACGTTCGACGCCGGGAGCCAGAGTGGCCGGATCACCGGGGAAGATAAGGATGCCTGCGGGACGTCTTGCGATCAGTTCATCCAACTGGCGTGCTTGTGCGGCCGTGTCGAAATCCAACGGGCCCGTGAATGTGGCCTTGATGCCCATCAGTTCCTCAAGGTCTTCCATCGCATTTCGATAGTCCACCCAGAACGGCACCTGCGTGACGATGGACAGGAACACATACTCCTTGCCGGCCGCTTGCGCCATGGCTTCTTTGGACAGCATGGGCAGTCCGAACGCTGCGGCCAATCCAGCGGTGGTGCCCGCTGTCAGCAGCCTGCGCCGATTCACATTCAATTCAGTCATCGTAGTCTCCCTGTTTTGGATCTTTAGTTGTTGTTGAGTTTTGGAAAGCTTCGGGCTCAGCCCCGTTTGCTTCGGATCAGCATGTCCAAGGCGACCGCTGTAACGAGTACACCGCCGATGACGATCATCTGCCAGTAGATCGATACGGCCAGCATCGTCATAGTGTTGTTGATCAACGCGACGAAAACGACGCCGAGGAAAGCACCAAGAATAGTACCTTCGCCGCCGCGTAGGGATGCGCCACCGATGACAGCCGCTGCCAGAACCTGAAGTTCGATACCGTTTCCTGCCGTGGGCGTGCCGCTCATCAGACGGGAGGCCAGCAATACACCCGCCAAAGCAGCCAGAATACCGGTCAGTGCGTACAGAATGATACGCACGCGTGTGACATGGATGCCTGACAACATCGCGGCCTTTTCATTGGCGCCGATGAAATAGACCTGACGGAAAAAGCGCGTATGGCGGACGGCCAGGTCAAACAGAACGACGAGCAGAATGGTGAACAAGACGATTACCGGAAAGCCGCCTATGTCAGCTTTGCCGATCCAGGCAAATGATGCCGGCAGGCTTGAGACAGAGAAACCTTCCGTCAGGACAAGAGCGATGCCTCGCGCAATCGACATCGTGCCGAGGGTCGCGATAAGCGGATTGATCCCGAGGCCGGTCACGAGCAAACCGTTGACTACCCCGACAATTCCACCCAACACTAATCCGCATACCACAGCGAGCGGAATTGGCATGCCAGTCAAAAGCAGCATGGCTACGACGGTAGAAGACAAAGCCATAACCGATCCAACGGAAAGATCGAACCCGCCGGATGCAAGTAGGATCGCCATACCGATCACGATGATCGCGGTGGGGGCCATGCCCACGGCCACGGCTCGAAAGTTCGAGAAGCTGAGGAAATAGGGATTAACGTTGGACATCACGATGATGATGGCGGCGATCAGAACGATCAGCGTCAGTTCACGAATATCGACAAAAGCTTGTAGAACACGGCGCAGCAGCGGACGCTTCATGGGCAAGTTGGCTTGAGCGGTCATGGTCACGTCGCGACTCCTGATTGATTGGTTTGGGGTGCGTCCACAATAGGAACGGAATTTCCAGCGGCCATTTGAAGAAGCGTGGTTTCGGTTGCCTCAGCGGCTGCGATGTCTCCCATGAGGCGACCGTCGTGGACGACAAGGATGCGGGTCGAGAGAGAGACCAGTTCGGGAAAATCGGATGACACGACGAGGATGGCCATTCCCTCGGCTGCTCGACGCAAAAGTTCCGTGTGGATTTGGAATTTGGCTCCGACATCGACCCCTTTTGTGGGCTCCTCAATGATCAGAAGAGCTGGCGCGCGTTTGAGCCACTTGGCCAACATTATCTTTTGCTGATTGCCCCCTGAGAGATCACCAACAAGTTCGTTGATCCCGCTGGTTTTGACACTGAATGCGTCAATGGCTGTTTGGCTGGCTTCTTTGATCGAGCCCGAACGCATGAACCCAGCAGACGCATGATCGGAAAGACTGGCCGCGATCAGGTTGTCGCTGAGTGATTGTTCCAGAAAGAGGCCTTCAGTCTTGCGTTCCTCGGGAACAAACCCGACCCCAGCACGCATCGCCTGCCGCAAGGACGCAAAGTTAACAGGCTTGCCGTGCAGTCTGATCTCCCCGGTCGCGCCATGCATCAACCCGACAATCGATCGAACAATCTCGCTGCGGCGAGCGCCCATCAACCCTGCCATCCCTACAATCTCTCCGGCTTTAATGGAGAAAGAAATGTCTTCGTATTCATCTGGATGGGTTAATTCTCGGACATGCAAAACCTCTTCGCCGTTAACCTTACCTGACCGCGTGACATCACCGGGGTGAGCACCGCCGATCATCTCGGCGACGACTTGTTCCTGAGAAGTTTCCGAAACCGGTAAAGTGCTGATGTGGCGCCCATCTCGCAAAACGGTAATGCGATCCGAGATCTGGAAAATCTCGGCCATATGGTGGCTGACATAGACGATGCCAATCCCTTTCTTTGTCAGGGACTTTAGGACTTCGAATAGTGCGTCTACTTCGTCGGGTGCCAATGCTGATGTCGGTTCATCCAGCAAAAGGACGCGGGAATTCAACGACAGCGCCTTGGCGATTTCAACAATCTGGCGGGAGCTTATTGGCAAGTTTTCCACGGGTGTTGAGACGTCGATATCCAGACCGAATTCCGCCAGTAACGCCTCCGCACGGCGGCGCAGTTCAGGCCAGTCAACTACGCCAAACCGGGTGGGTACGCGCCCCGCATAGATGTTTTCCGCAACAGAGAGCGCGCCAGCGAGGCTGAGTTCTTGAAAAACACAGCCGATGCCCAGGGATTGCGCGTGCGATGGGCTTTCGACTCGCTGTTCCTTGCCGTCGCAGAGGATACGCCCAGCAGAAGGTTGGTGAAGTCCATAAAACAGGCCGAGACAAGTGGATTTTCCGGCGCCGTTTTCCCCGCATAGCGCGTGAACTTCGCCGGGTCTCAATTCAAAGTCGACGCCATCCAAAACAATGTTCGTGCCGAAGCTTTTGCCAACCCGATCCAGCTGGATCAGTGGCTGTAGCCCCGGTGAGTCAGGTTTCATTGCTGGCGTCATACAAGCTTCCTCCCGCCTTTTGATTGGCATCTGATATCTCAGATGTCAACTGAAAAAGAAAAGACCGTGAGGTGCCCAAAAGAAAGGGGCGGCGCCGTTCTGGCCCGGCCCCCGTCACAACGAAGCTACGTTTTTTGCTAGGATGCGGTCGCTCCTTCGAGGACGATGGCGGCGCTTTTGTAGGCTTGTCTGGTGCGGTCAATATGCGCTGTGAGAAGAGATTTGATTTTGGCCATGTCACCTTCGCGAACGGCAATAGCGATTTTCGAATGCTCGTCGAAGGAGAGCTCAGTATGCTGTGGCAGCTTCGCCAAATGGGTTCGCAATGCGGCAATCTTACCGATGTAGCGTGTATAGCTGGCCGTCAGATAATCGTTACCGGCATGTTCAAAAATCAACTGATGAAATGTGGTATCCAGTGAAAGGTAGCCCTTTTCATTACCTCGCCTGCGTTCTTTCTCCATGTCCTTCACAACACGCTGCATGTCGCTGGCAAGACCTTCCGGGTTCCGCAACAATGCAAGTTCAAAGGCGGCAGTTTCGATAGCCTGTCTGAAATCGCAGATCTGAGTCACTTCCGGCTCAGACAGCGAAAAAACGCGTGCGCCTTTTTGAGGCTCGATACTGACCAACCCTTCGTCACGTAATTGAGCGAGTGCTTCGCGTACTGGCGATTTTGATACGCCCAGCTCTTCGGAGATTTTTCGCTCCGACAAAACCTGACCCATTTTCAGGGAGCCATCGATAATACTATTCCGCAAATGTTCCAGTGCGAGTTCACGCAAAGACTTGGGTCTCTCAAGCGCCATCTGAGGATATCTCCAAAAAAAGGTGTTGCCAGATGCAAGATATCTGATACACCAGATTAGGCAAGCTGGTATATCAGATATCAGAATGTATTTGGGAGATCAAAAAGTGCGCGCAGAGTTGGTCGTCGATTGTAAGAACCAGCACGGGGAAGGGATTTTCTGGAATCCCGCCGATGGTCTTGTCTGGTGGACCGACATTGAAGGCTGTGCGCTTTGGTCATTTGATCCTGCAACGTCAGAAACTGCCTCTCATGAGATGTCGGAGCGCGTGTGTTGCTTCGCGCCGCGCGCGTCTGGCGGTCTGATCGTTGCCTATGCGGATCGAGTTGTCTTGTTCGATTCGCCCAATTGCGAGCAAACCATCGTGGCACGATTCGAGCCGAACAACCCAGAAACACGGCTGAACGACGGGCGAACCGATCGACAGGGGCGATTGATTGTTGGAGGCATGAACGAAGTGTCTGGCAACGCCGATTCATCGGTCATCTGCGTTGATAAGGATTTGAGTGTACGGACGATTATCGAAGCAGTGTCTTGCGCCAATTCGACTTGCTTTACGTCCGACGGTGAGACGATGTTCTTCGCCGATACCCCGGATCGGGAAATCGTCGCGTTTGACTACGACACCCGCAGTGGAACCGTTTCGAACCGTCGGCAGCACGCTTCCTTCAATGATGAACCTGGCTTGCCTGATGGGTCCTGTGTCGATGCCGAAGGGGGCGTTTGGAACGCCGAATGGGAAGGCCATCGCGTTGTTCGCGTCGCACCTGACGGCACGATAGATCGAGTGATCGAGGTGCCGGTCTGGAAGCCTACCTGTTGCGCTTTCGGTGGGCCTGATCTCGATACGCTGTTCATCACGAGCTCAAGGCTGATGAGTGACGAAGCAGCTTTAACAAAAGAACCGGAATCCGGCGGCCTCTTTGCTGTGAAACCCGGCGTTCGTGGCGTGATCGACGCGCCATTCAAAGGATAACCAACGAAATTCTGGAGGAGAAAACTATGTTGAAAACGCTAATGACCACTACGCTTGCCGCGGGGTTCGCCACGCTAGCAACGGTCGCTCTGGCGGAAAATTATCCATCACCGGTTCCACTTGAGGACGGGGCACAAGCGCCAATCGATGCAATAGAACCCAAAAACGAGACGTTCCGGATCGCGTATATGCCGCCGGCGACCGAGTTCAACTACTACATTGCCATTGGTGAAGGCATCAAAGCGGTTGCTGCTGAGGCCGGGGTCGAAGTCTTCATGCTTGCGCCCCAGTCCGGTGCGGACATCAACGGCCAAATGGGAATGATCCAGGATGTGCTGACGCAGGATGTGGATGCAATCATCTTTGGGACACACGATGAATTTGCTGCCGCACCACTGCTAAAGCAGGCAGTAGACAAGGGCATGGCAGTTCTGATGATCAATTCGGACATCCCGAACTTTCCGACACCAATTCATGGCGTTGTCGGGTACTCTCAGCGTAACGGCACGCATGCTATCGCTGATTGGGCCATTGAAACTTATGGTGATCGACCGCTGAAGGTCGGCATTATCGAAGGGCAGCCTGGCTATCACTCGACCGAACGTGTGGGCGGCTTCCTCGACGGTATCGAGGGCAATGATAACTTCGACGTTGTGGTATCCATTGATGGTAAATGGAACGTTGAAGGCGGCAACACTGCTGGTATGGATATCCTGCAGTCGAACCCCGATCTCGACATGATCTTCGCAGCGAACGACTACATGATCATTGGGGCATCCTTTGCTGCGAAGGCACTTGGCCGCAATGACATCGTTCTTTTGGGTAACGATGGCGACACGTCCGGCCTTGAAGAAATTGCGGCTGGCAACATCACGGCAACCGTCAACACCTCACCGTTTTTGATGGGTAAAGCGGCTATGCACGCAACCATTGATGCGCTCAACGGGTCCTATCCCGGCGGTTGGATCGAAACGCCCACATCGATTGAAGACAAAGACGGAGCGATAAGCGTGCTGCAAGAGCCAGAAAAGCTCTTCCCGCAGCCGTCCAAAGAGTACTGAGCTTTCTCCCCGCTTCCCGGTGGCGCGTGCGCGTGCTGCCGGGTCGCAACTCAACCGAGTTTCACTTTTGTCGAGGCAATCGCGATGACACCCGCAACGCCCCTTTGGGAGTTTGTCGATATTACCAAGGCCTATCCTGGGGTTTTGGCGAATGACAAGGTCTGCATCCGGCTTTTGCCCGGTTCCATTCATGGGCTGCTGGGTGAAAACGGCTGTGGCAAGTCGACTATGATCAAGACACTGTCCGGCGTGCAGCAACCCGATAGCGGTCAAATCCTGCACAATGGCAAGCCGGTCACGATCAGCGACCCGCAGGCGGCACGTGAACTGGGCGTCGCAACAGTTTTTCAGGAATTCTCTATCGTGCCCACCTTGTCGGTTGGCGAAAACATCTTCCTTGGCAATATGCCTCGGTCCCGCTTTGGCGTGATCGACTGGGCCAAGGTCCACAACGAAGCCGCTCGGGTTCTGGCGGAAATGGATGTCGATGTTTCACCCGAAACCATAACCGGCTCGCTATCGGTAGGCGAGCAACAACTGGTCGAGATCGCGAAAGCTGTCGCGATGGACGCCCGCATGATCATCCTGGATGAGCCGACGGCGGCATTGGGTGAAGATGAAATCGAGCGCCTGCACGAGCTACTGCGCAATATGCGCGAGCGCGGCACCGCTATTCTCTATGTGTCGCACAGGCTGGATGAGGTTGAACGGATCGTTGATGAAGTGACGATCTTGCGCAACGGCTGTGTTGTGCGTGCAAGTGGCGAGACCAAGATCAACGTCTCTGAGATTGTCAGCGCAATGGTCGGTGAGGACATTGGTGAGCATTATCCCAAGGAGCAGAACGCGACCAAGGATATTGTGCTAGAGGCGGCGGGTCTGGCCACCAATTCGGGCGTGAGAGATGTATCGTTTTCGTTGCACCGAGGTGAAGTTCTGGGCTTGGGTGGTGTATTGGGCAGTGGCCGCACAGAGATTGCCCGCGCCCTATTCGGGACAGATGAGCTAACCGCCGGGCAGATATCACTGAACGGCAAACCGGTTCGCTTTCGTCGGGAAATTGATGCGATCCGTGCTGGATTGGCCCTTGTTCCGGAGAACCGTAAGTTTGACGGGTTGTTCTTCAATTTCCGCGCAAGCGGGAACGTCACCGCAGCGTCCCTTGGCGGGCTAAGCCGGTTCGGCGTGTTGAATCTTAAGGCGGAAGAGCAAGCCACCCATGACCTGATCCGCGATCTGGAAATCTCGACCCAGGCCGAGGAAAAGACGGTCAACTTCTTGTCTGGTGGTAATCAGCAGAAGATCGTGATTGCACGTTGGCTGTTCTCAGCCTCTGACATCCTGATCCTTGATGAACCGACGCAAGGGATCGATATCGGCGCCAAGATCGCTGTTTATAAGTTGATTAACAGGCTCACGCGGGCGGGAAAATCGATCATTCTAATCAGTTCAGACCATGATGAGTTGCTTGCGATGAGCGATCGGATTGCCGTCGTGCAGCACGGAACGATAGTGCGCACGGTCGATGCATCCGACCTTACGCATGACGATCTTGTTCGCGCGTCCGCCGACACCCCCCAATCCAAGCCTAAGGAGGCTTTCGCATGAAGCGGATCTTTGACACCCAGTTGATCGGGCCATTCGCAGCAATGGTGATTGTCGCACTGATCGTGGCCCTTACGACCGAACGCTTCCTGAACCCGGGCAACCTTTCTAACCTTTCGCTACAGGTAAGCATCGTGGCCTTGATCGCAATCGGGTCTACTATCGTGATCTTCGCTGCGGGCATCGATCTGAGTTCCGGGTCTATGGTGGCTTTGCTGACCATGATCCTTGCGCAAATGTTGAAATTTGTCGGCATTCCACTGGTTCTGGCGCTGCCCCTCATACTCTTCATGGGCGGATTGCTTGGTCTGTTCATTGGGCTGATAACAGCCTACGGGCGTATCCCGTCGTTTATCACGACATTGGCGGCGTTGATTGCCTTCAGGGGCCTTGCCCTGACCTTCAACAATGGGTCTCCGATCTTCTCGCTGGATCCGGCGTTGGAGCCAATCTTCTACGGCAAGCTGTTCGGCGTTCCGATGCCTTTCTTCTACCTCGTATTTTTCTACGTCCTTGCTGCGTTCACCATGAACTTCACGAAACTTGGGCGTGAGATCTATGCCGTGGGTGGTAACCCAGCCGCTGCCGTTCTGACGGGTATCAACGTACGAAAAGTTCAGACGACGACATTTGTCATCGCTGGTTTCATGACGGCTGTTGGTGCGATCCTGATGTCAGCGCGCCTCAACTCTGGTTCGCCCAACTATGGCCAGACGTTGGAACTGCAGGCCATTGCCGCTGCTGTTGTCGGCGGAGCCAGCCTTGCAGGCGGTCGTGGCAACATCCTCGCCACGCTGATGGGGGCGATGACAATCGTTATCGTCCAGAATGGTTTGAACCTGAACGCTGCGCCATCTTCGGTTCAGAACATCGTGTTGGGCCTGATCATTCTGTTGGCCGTCGGCATAGACATGTGGCGTGCAGAGATTTCGGGCTTGATGGGTCGAATGTTCGGCCGCACTTCATCGCAGCAGTCGTCTAACGTAAAGAAGGAGGCCTGAGATGGATCTGGGGCTTAAGGATAAGCTGGTCCTGGTGACTGGTTCAGGTTCCGGCATCGGCAAAGCCACTGCCCGGGTCTATCTTGAAGAAGGCGCGCGGGTCATCGTGCATGGCCTGACCCAGACGGAAGTGTCCGACTGCGTCGACGACCTGTCATCTCTGGGCAAGGTCGAAGGCATTGCGGCCGACCTGACCAAGACCTCAGATGCAGAAACACTGGCGGATTTTGCCCGCGCGCGCGGGGCGGTGGATGTTCTTGTGAATAATGTCGGCATCTTCTCGGTCAAACCGTTCGAGGATCTCACGGATGACGACTGGATGCACTACTTCAACATCAATGTCCTGTCCGCCGTTCGGATGAGCCGAATTTTCCTGCCTGACATGCTTGGCCGGGATAAGGGATCTATCATCAACATGGCCAGCGAAGCGGCAGTGAAACCGCTCCCTCAGATGGTGCATTATTCTGTCACTAAAACTGCCATGTTAGGTCTGACACGCGGCATGGCAGAACTGACAAAGGGCACGAAAGTCCGGGTTAACTCGATCCTGCCTGGTCCGACCTGGACCGAAGGTGTCGAAGCCTACTTTGACGGTCTCGCGGATCAAAAGGGTGAGCCGCTCGATACGATCGTCGACAATTACTTCAAATCAGATGAGCCCACATCGCTCATACAACGCTTTGTCCAACCAGACGAAGTCGCCCGCATGATCGTCACGATCTCAGCAAGCACGGCCTCCAATGGTTCTGCGCACCGGATCGAAGGCGGCATCGTTCGCAACATTCTTTAACTTCTAACTGGAGGAGCCCTACATGGCCGCTCTCACTTTCTCTCACATCGGCATCACAGTTCCCGACCTGGAAAAAGCCGTGGAGTTTTATTCCAAGGCATTCGGCCTCTACGTGCTGATGGAACCAACTGAAATCCTGCATGACGAAAGCGCCATCGGTCAGATGTGCGACGATGTATTTGGGGAAGGTTGGGGAAGCTTCCGCATCGCGCATTTGTCGATGGGCGACGGTGTTGGCATCGAATTGTTTGAGTTCCCGAAGACCGTCGAAGAAGAACGCCCGTTTGAATATTGGCGGCGTGGCTTGTTTCATTTCTGCGTACAGGACGAGGATCTGGAAGGCCGCGTCAAGGTTATCGAAGACCTGGGCGGGCGCCAGCGCATGAGCCAAGTGCGCAAGTATTACCCAGGTGAAAAGCCCTATCGCATGGTCTATATGGAAGACCCTTTTGGCAACATTTTCGAGCTCTACAGCCACTCGTACGAATTGACCTATTCGGCGGGTGCTTATGACTGATCGCGCCGCCTTTCCCCCCAGAACGGACAAACCCAAGGTCGTGATAACCGATTACGACTTTGGTGATGTTGCCGTTGAGACGGAAATCCTGGAAGCCGCAGGAGCCGAGGTGATTGCGCTTCAGGCCAAGCGCCAGGAAGACCTGTTCGATGTCGCGCCGCATTGCGCAGCGATGATGAACCAATATGCCCGGATCGGGAAGGAAACGATTGCGCGGATGCGGAACTGCGAGGTCATCGCGCGTTATGGCGTAGGCGTAGATATCGTGGATGTCGGCACGGCGACGGAAAAGGGCATTCTCGTCACCAATGTGCAAAACTATTGCACCGAGGAAGTCGCCGACCACGCGATTGCCCTTTGGCTGACCCTGGCGCGCAAGTTGCCCGACTATGATCGAGCCACTCATGCAGGGGTCTGGAAGTGGCAAAGCGGGCAGCCGGTCTACCGGTTGCGCGGGCGGACGATGGGTGTCGTCTCGCTGGGAAAAATAGGGCAAGCCATCGTAGCGCGAGCGCAATCTTTCGGAGTTACGGTCATCGCCTTCGATCCGTATTTGCCAAGAGAAGTCGCGGCAAAGATTGGGGTCGAGCTGGTGAGCAAGCCTGAATTGCTGGCAAGGTCCGACTATATCCTGATGCAGGCGCCGATGACGCCGAACACGCATCACTTTTTGTCGGATGCCGAATTTTCGGTCATGAAACCCGGTGCGATACTCGTGAACACTGGACGCGGACCAACGGTCGACAACAAAGCCCTGTTCCGGGCGCTGACCGAAGGCCATCTGGCAGCCGCAGGGCTCGACGACCCCGAAGAAGAACCGGCCAAGCGCGCCAACTGGACGCCTGATGACAACCCGTTGTTCAAACTGCCCAACGTCCTCGTAACGCCACATGCGGCCTACTATTCCGAGGAATCCATACACGCAGCGCGGGTCACTGCGGCCACTCAGGTGGCCAAGGTCCTGACAGGACAAAAACCCGACTACACAGTCAATGCCGACGCATTGGCCGTATCTACCGCATAACAGGAGACAAGAATGCCAGACGTCAGCACGGACCTCAGGGTTTTCAATGATTTTGAAAGAAACCCGGAACTTCTCAAAAAATTCGACAAGGTGTTGGAGGCGTACTCTGCCGCTGCCATTTTTGCGGATGTGCAGTACCGAACAGGCGTGATGGACAGCGCCATCAAACCCGCTTTCCGCGCCAAGGTGACAGGCCAGGCCGTGACGGTTCAGCTTTCAAAAGGCGATCTGGTCGACCCATTGCGAGCGCTTGAAATGGGACAACCCGGGGACGTGATTGTTGTGGACGCGGGTGGTGATCGTCAAACGTCAGTCTGCGGCGGTTTGATGGGCGGTCTGGCCAAGAACCGTGGCATTCGCGGTATGATCGTAGATGGCACAGGGCGTGACACAGATGAGTTGGAAGACATCAACTGGCCAATCTGGACGCGTGCGATCACGCCGCGTGGAACGCACACGATGTTCTCAGAACGTAAAGAAGAACTTTCGATCAATGTGCCAATCGCCTGTGGGGGCGTCGTCGTAAACCCCGGAGATTTCATTGTAGCTGATCTTATGGGCGTCGTCGTGGTTCCACAGGAAATTGCAGAAGAAACCGTGCGCCTTGCTCAAGAGCAAGCTGACCGTGAGGAAGAAACCCGTAAATGGGTGGCCCAAGGCAAAACCGTTGAGGATCTGCTGAATGAATTCGGTCGCATCTGAGCCAGCGCTGATCGGCGTAGATTGGGGCACTTCATCGTTCCGTGCATTTCTCATTGGTGCGGAGGGCGAGGTGATCGATGGGGTCTCGTCGCCTGAAGGTATCATGCAGGTTGCGGGGCAAACCTTTGACGCGGTCCTTGATCGTCTCATCGGCCCTTGGGTCGCCAAAGCTAACCTGCCGATCCTGGCATCTGGCATGATCACCAGCCGCAACGGCTGGGTAGAAACGCAATATGCCGAAATGCCTCTGGGTGCTGGCGGTCTTGCGCGGGCGTTAGTCCCCCACGAAGCGGCCAACGGAGCGCGTATTCATTTTGTGACTGGTGCTTCGACAGAACATGCCGGAGGACCCGACGTAATGCGCGGCGAGGAGACCCAGATCATCGGGGCATCTTCGCTAGGCTTGAGCGAAGGTATGTTCGTGATGCCGGGAACGCACAGCAAATGGGTTCAGGTTGCGGATGGGAAGATCGTGGATTTCTCGACCTACATGACAGGTGAAATCTTTTCGGCACTGAAAGAACACACGATCCTTGGCACCTTGATGAAGGAGGACGCCTTCAGCGAAGACGCGTTCGTGATGGGCGTCAAGGCGGGCCTCAGTGGTGAGGCGAACTTGCTGCACAGCCTGTTCCATGTTCGGACGCTTCCTCTCATGGGCAAAATCCCGAAGGTTGCTACGGCCGACTACTTGTCGGGCTTGTTGATCGGGACCGAGGTTGCCGCTGCGACTGACGAAGTAAAAGACGTCGGCACGATCACTGTTGTTGGACGCAGCGACTTGTCCGACCGATACGAAATAGCGCTTCGAACTGCTGGTTTCGACAGCCGTCGCGCTCCGGATGATATCGTTGCGAAAGGGCATTTTCTGATTGCTCGTGCTGCGGGGTTGGTCGGATGATTGACCTCACCGCAGCTCTTGCCGAGAACCCGCTGATTGCGATTTTGCGGGGGCTGGCACCAGAAAATGCGCGCCCGGTGTCTGATGTGCTCTTCGATGCCGGGTTTCGGATAATCGAAGTGCCGCTCAACTCACCGGACCCGCTGGAATCGATAGGGCAGATCGCCGTGAAGCATGGCGCTCAGACCATCGTCGGCGCTGGCACAGTATTGACTGTGGATCAGGTCGCGGCGGTTGCTGATGCAGGCGGGCGTATCATCGTGTCGCCCAATATGAACCCGGACGTTGGGCGCGCGGCTGTCGCACGGGATCTGTATTGGTGTCCAGGTGTCATGACCCCCTCCGAGGCCTTTACGGCATTGGATATCGGGGCATCGGTCCTCAAATTCTTTCCGGCGGAAATGGTGCCACCAGCTGCCATCGCTGCCATGCGCGCCGTATTGCCTGCAGACGCAATCATCGCTGCGGTAGGGGGCATAACGCCGGATACGATGGCGTCGTATCATGCCGCGGGTGCAAATGGATATGGGCTGGGATCCGCGCTGTTCAAACCGAGCTATACATTGGATGATATCGGCAGGCGCGCGCGCGCCTTCACCAGTGTATTGGAGGAACTTGGATGAAACAGGCCCTTGTTACGGGCGGTACGCGAGGAATCGGTGCGGGTGTTGCACGGTCTCTGGCAGACGCAGGTTGGTCCGTCATTGCCGCATCCGCCTCCCAATCCGAACTGGATGCATTCGAGCCTCGGGACGGGTTAAAGGTGCAGCTCTTGGATGTCACCGACCAGACGTCCATCAATGATGTATTCGGCGAACTCACGGGTCTCGATGCCTTGGTGAACTGCGCAGGTATTCTTTTGCGTGGCGAAGAATATGACATCGACGTCTTCGCCAAGGTGCTCGATGTGAATCTGACAGGCACCATGCGCTGCTGTCTTGCCGCGCATCCATTGTTGGCTGAAGCGAGTGGGGCCATCGTCAACACCGCCTCTATGCTCAGCACTTTTGGTGGACCTTTGGTGCCGGCCTATTCCGCTTCCAAGGGCGGCGTGGCACAGTTGACCAAGGCACTGGCAGGTCGCTGGGCCGAAGACGGTATCCGGGTCAATGCCATCGCGCCGGGCTGGATCGAGACAGAGATGACCAATGGCCTTCGGGAAGACCCTGAACGAACGGCGGGGATCATGGCGCGTACGCCGATGAAACGCTGGGGAAAACCCGAAGAGATCGGCGCGCTTGTGCAATGGCTTTTGAGTGAAAACGCCAGTTTTGTGACCGGATCGATCTATCCGGTCGATGGCGGCTATCTCGCTATGTGAGGAAAATCTATGAATGACGATGACACCGCCCGAATGCCATATCAATTGCCATTCCCCAAGGATGCGCAAGACGAAATCGTGATCCCGAATGCCGTGAGTGCGGACGACAGACTATGGGTTCCGCAGGCAGAGAACGTCTGGTTCCGACCGCTCTGCTTGAACCGCTCGCAAGGTTATTGGATGAACCTTCTCAAAGTGCGCAAAGCTGGTGTTCTTTCGCGGCACCGCCATCCTCAGCCAGTCCATGGCTTCGTCCTGAAAGGGCGCTGGCATTATCTGGAACATGATTGGGTCGCGGAAGAAGGGGGATATGTCTTTGAGCCGCCAGGTGAGACTCATACTTTGGTCGTTCCCGACGATGTCGAAGAGATGGTCACCTATTTCCAGGTCAATGGCGTGATGTGCTATGTTGATCCGTGGGGCAAGGTCACTGGCTACGAAGATGTCTTTACCAAGATTGATCTGTGCCGAAAACACTTCGCGGAAGTCGGTCTTGGAGAAGATTACGTTGAACAGTTCATCCGGTGATGCGCCGCGTTTCGCCCTCGTGGCCCATGATGCGCGAAAGGACGAAATCGTTGAATGGGTGGGTCTGCAATTGGCCCGCCTGTCCAGAGTACAAATCTTCTCGACAGGGACCACCGGCAGTCGCATTAAGCAAGCCTATCCACAACTGGATGTGACCTGCCTGAAAAGCGGACCACTCGGAGGCGACCAACAGATCGGCGCCATGATCTGCGAAGAGAAACTGGATGCATTGATTTTCTTTGTCGACCCTCTCTCACCCATGCCACATGACGTCGACGTTAAGGCTCTGACCCGTCTCGCCACGGTATATGATCTGCCAATGGCATGTTCGCGCTCAACCGCGGATCTGATCGTCAAGGGGCTGATTGACGAGGATGACAACGCGCCTGGGTGATACGCCACGCGCCGCAAGCGCCGATCAGCCAGTTCTCAGAAGGTGCTCTGCCAGACTGCCGAGGTTTTCGCTACCAAGCTGGCTCATGTTGGCCTCAATGTCAGCTTTCAGGATGTGAACGAGATGGTCGATCCCTCGTGCTCCAAACGCTGCAACAGCATATTGAAAGGCGCGTCCGACCATGACGAAATCTGCACCCTTCGCCAGGGCACGCATGATGTCCAATCCCCAGGCAACGCCAGAGTCGTAGATCAGTGGCACATCTATTCCGACCGCCTCGCGGATGTTCGGGAGTTGGTCAATCACGGCGGGCCCGGCTTCGAATTGACGCCCGGAGTGGTTTGAGACCCAGATGCAATCCACGCCTTCGGCCACCATTTTTTGCGCGTCCTCCGGCCGCAGGACACCCTTGACGATCAGGTGACCCTCCCATTCCCGCCGCAGTTCGCGCAGGTAGTCCCAATCTGGAATCCCACGGATCAGAGCGCCTGCATGAGTAAAGCTTTCTCGCCCACGCGCGGGGACGTAATCGTCAAAGAACCGCATACGTGGCATGATGCCCTCGCGCAGATGTGCAAGGCACCAGGCGGGTCGTGATGCCATTTCAGTCAGCGTGCGCAGGTCAGCTTTTGGAGGCACCGTGAGATTGGCGCGGCGTTGTCGTTCGCGCCGACTCTCTTCTGGAACGTCCACCGTGATGATCAGCGTATGAAATCCCGCTGCCTTAATCCTCGGGAGCATCGCGCGGCGCAAATCGCTGGAGTTCACCGGGTAATGCTGAAACCATCCGTTTTTGCCAATGTAAGGTGCCACATCTTCCGGTGAAGCAACCGCCACGCTGGATAACGAAAACGGAATGTTGTGAGCAACTGCTGCCTTTGCAAGCATCCGCTCTGCTCCTGCCCACATCAGGCCGGACATACCTACCGGTGCTATCCCGAATGGCAGATCGTAAGTTTGACCCATCAATGTAGTCTGCAGGTCGGCCTTTGTTCGGCCGCATAGTACACGCGGCATGAATCCGATGGCATCAAGTGCGTCCCGGTTGACCTTCAACCCCAGCTCCCGGCCAGTCGCGCTGTCGAGGTATTCGAAAGCAAACTTCGGAATGCGCTTTTGCGCGGTTTTCCGAAGGTCTTCTATCGACGGGTGGGATAGGTCCAGATCCATCCGGGTCCTCTGTTCGTTGTCTAACGGTTGAAGCTCCTCAGTCGGTCACCAAAGGGATGGCAAGGCCAAGGAAATTGCGGGCACATAGGTGATGAACATCAACAAGATCAGCATGCCGACAAAGAATGGCAGGATCGCCCGGCTGAGGCTTTCGATGGAAACCTTGGAAATGCTGCTGGCCACGAATAGGTTTACACCCAACGGAGGTGTGCAGAACCCAATGGCCAGGTTGACCGTCAAGATGACACCAAAAACGATTGGATCGACACCCAGCGCGGTTGCAACAGGCAGCAGGATAGGCGTCATGATGATGATCGACGAGATCGTCTCCATGAACATTCCGATCACGAGCAACAGCAGATTGATCAGCAACAGGATGATGATTGGGTTGTCGGACAGGCTGGTGATCGTTGTTGCGAGCTCTGTCGGGATTCTTGCGAGCGTGATCAACCTGCCAAAGGCGGTCGCCATGATCACCAATATCAGAATCGTCCCGCTGGTCTTTGCACTGCCCGCCAAAACCTCTGGCAGGTCCTTGAGGGTGATGTCGCCATACACGAAGATGCCGATGAAAGCGGCATAGACTACGGCCACGGCACCGGCTTCGGTTGGGGTAAAGATGCCGCTATAGATACCCCCAAGAATAATCACGGGCACGAGAAGCGCCCAGATGGAAGACCGGAAACTCTGCCAGACGCCAGGGCCTGAGAACGTGGTTGTCGATTGCTGAACAACCTCGTCCTTTCGCAGCAGAACACGAGCGACCAACATGAACATGAGGGCAAAAAGGATGCCAGGAACAACGCCTGCAAGAAACAGTTTGCCGATCGAAACCTCGGCAGTAACACCATAGATGATGAAGGGAATACTTGGCGGGATCATTACACCGATCATTCCTGAGGATGCTGTCAATGCGCCGCTGAATTTGCGCGTATAGCCGACCTTTTCCATCTCTGGGATCATGTTCGACCCGATGGCGGCTACGGTCGCAGGAGATGAGCCGGATATGGCGGCAAAAAACACACAGGCGAGCACGTTCACATAAGCCAGCCCACCCCGGATATGACCGATCAGCGCATTGGCAAATCCAACTAGTCGGCGAGACATTCCGCCGTGTTGCATCAGGTCGCCTGCCAATATGAACAGAGGGACGGCAATTAGAGGAAAGGAGTCCGCGCCTGTTACCACCGACCGTGCCAGAAGAACCATGGGTGGTGTGCCATCTACAAAGACCATCACGATCATAGTGGCCAAGCCCAGACAGATGCCAATAGGCGCGCTGAAGAGCAACAGGGCAAAGAGCGTCAAGAAAAGCGTTGTTGCAAGCATGCCGGGTTCCTCACGCTTTGGTTCCTGCGATCAGACGCAGGGTTCGGAACAGATGTTGAGTGACGCGGATCGCGGACAGGCCAGCGCCAATCGGAGCCGAAGCATAAAGGATCGGAATCGGTAGCCCCAAAACGACCGAAGTCTGGCTGGCGACAAAAGGCTGTCGGATAAGCTTGATGCATTCAATTGTCAGAACGATCAGAAATCCAAGGACAAGAAGCGCGATCACAAAATCCGCGTAAAGCCTTGCGCGCTCGCTTAGGACATCACGCAGGACCGTGATACGCACATGATCACCTGTGTGGAACGCATAGCTGACGCCTAGCCAGACAAACCATACAAACAGCCAAAGCGTTAGCTCTTCGCCCCATGAAAGAGAGGCATTCAGAATGTAGCGCATGAACACATTTCCAAAGATCAACAAGACAATCGCGGCCAAAAGTGCACTGGCTAAGACCTTTTCGGCATTCATATCGATCCATTTGATAACCGACACCGTTCACCTCCCCTTGAACGAAAGGGGCGCCCGAACTTTCATGGCGCGGGTGCCCATATTGGCTGAGTAGTCCGAGTGTCAGCTTCCGCTCGCTGCGGAAACCGCTGCTACCCAGTCGTCATAGGCTTCAGCGCCAACCTCGTCGCGATACTGCAGACGGACGCTTTCAGTTTTGTCGGCAAAGGCCTGTCGCTGCTCTGCAGTCAGTTCCAGAACCTCGACACCAGCAGCACGAATCTGTTCCAGTTGTTCCGCATCTTCGCTCGCGACCAGTTCAGCCTGATATTCACGTGCGGCGGCCATCGAGTCCCGGACCAGTTGCTGATGCTCTGCGGACAGCGAGTCAAAGAACGGTTTGGAGATGACGGGCATATAGACCGCAAAGACATGGCCCGTGGTCGAAAGGTATTTCTGAACCTCGTAGAAACGCTGT
Organism: Ruegeria sp. HKCCD7559; assembly: GCF_013110575.1. NCBI lineage: Bacteria > Pseudomonadati > Pseudomonadota > Alphaproteobacteria > Rhodobacterales > Roseobacteraceae > Ruegeria > Ruegeria sp. HKCCD7559. Next base: position 14,824 of record NZ_WVQU01000004.1, on the reverse strand, counting down.
GAGGTAATGATCGCCAGTGGGTTTTCCTGGCCGTCGATCACGCCTTGCTGGAGAGCAGAATAGACCTCACCAAAGTTCATTGGCGTCGGGTTGGCCCCGAGCGTTTCGAATGTCGCCACATGAGCCGGAACCTTCATGGTACGTAGCTTGACACCCTCGAGATCTGCGGGGGTTGCAACCGGGCGGACGTTGTTGGTCACATTGCGTACACCCAATTCAAGCCAGCCAAGACCTACCAATCCCTGGTTTTCGACCCGTGCAAGCATGCCATCACCAGCATCACCATCAAGAACATCAAAGGCGATGTCCTTGGAGGAATACATGTAGGGCAGTTCAATTACTGCAAAAGCCGGATCCCAGCCCGCGAAGAAAGAGGAAGGAGGAATGGCCATTTCCAGAACGCCGGTTTGAACACCTTCGATCATTTCGCGATCAGGGCCCATCTGCGACGAAGGGAATATCTGTACGTCGATCTCACCATTCGAGCCAGCTTCGACCAGTTCTTCAAATTTCAGTAGCGCGCGATGCATATGAAACGCTTCTGCTGCGCCATGCCCAACCTTAATGACTGTTTCAGCGGATGCTGCAAAAGCAAGCCCGGCTGACATGACGACGCCAAGCGCCAATGTTGATTTCTTGAACAAGGTATCCTCCCACGGATTTAGTAATTTACGATCTATTATCTGAGATATCAGATATAATATAGAAATCAAGCTTACATGTGCTATTGTGTTAGAGAGACGAAATAGGACGAAGTGAAAATGACCGAGATTTTGCCGATTAAGCGCCCGGATTCGTTGAGTAAAACTGCTGAAGAGCATATCCGAAAAGGTATAATCAATGGCACGTTTCAATTGGGTGAATCGTTGCCGGAAGTGAAGTTGTCAAATGCCATGGGCATCAGCAAAACTCCGATTCGCGAAGCTCTATCAGCTTTGAATCTTCAGGGCCTCGTTCAGATCTTTCCTCATCGAGGAGCCTTTGTATTCTCTCTTTCTCATGAGGACGTGGTGCAGCTTTGCCAGTATCGGCTAATCCTAGAATCTGCAGCTTTGGAGCAGGCGCTTGAAAAGAACCCTTCGGTTCTGATCAATGAGCTGTCTAAAATTGTTTCGAAGATGTCGGAAGCGCAGGAAACGGATGAATTCGAACAGTACTTGGAACTTGACGCCGAGTTTCACGACGCGTTTTTCAGGTCCTGCGGAAACAGTTACCTGCGGGATGGATATCAAAAAGTCAGTGATATCGTCCAAACTATGCGGACACACCTGTCCAAACGTTCCAATCGAACGAAGAAATCTTTCAAGGAACATCAAGCGATCACATCGCTATTGGACGAGGGTAAAGTAAAAGCAGCAACGAACACCCTCAAACGTCAAATCACTCGCGGTGAGCGTTCTTACTCCGATTTGGTTGGTCTAAGGCAAGCATAGGTGCCCACCACTTGGTCACGATGTTCACCAAAAGCGCATCTGGCAGCAAATCTAATGCCGCGTGCGTGGGCAACATAAGTTCAAAGTGGCGGAGTTGGGCTGTTCTTAGACAAGGGCCGTGGCCACGATTAGAGGGCGGTTTTTGTGTTGGGTCAGAAATGCTTGACGATTGGGTCAGAAATGAATGACGCGATTGGCCGATTTATTGAGGTTTTGTCTGTCGATTGAGTCAAATATCAGTGACGTTCCACATTTCCTTGTCAGGCGACACATAGTTCTGCCACCAGCGACAGAACCTTGCCTTTTTCGCCTCACGTCCTTCATCTAGCACCTAGACCGATTTCAATGATCCTGACTTCCCTATTGGGAAATCAGGGCTGATTTGCAGATCAGACGCCGAAGGCACCTGTTCCTGCTGATCTGCCACGTGGCGAACGCGGATGGGGGCGAGGCAATGCTATTCGACAATAGTGGTGCGGCCCGCAGGCTCAGGCGAGGACACGGTGTTGTCTAATAGGGTTGCGGTTCTTCAACCAGCACCAGATGTAGTGGTTCGTATTGAACGTCATCGTTAGCATTGGCAGCCTTGCCGACGCGCATCCAAGAGTCGCGAAAGCTCATCAACCTGAAAATCATCGAAATTAGGTTTTGGTATCCGAGCCCATTGTTGTTTTCTGGAAGCCGCAGCAGCGGCACCATATCTTCACTTTCCGTAGGGGCCACATCAACGACAAATGTTACAGCCGAAGAGTGATTTAACCCGTCGATTGCCTTTAATCTCGTAGAAACCTTTGGTTTCGGGTCTGTTACGCTTGGGTGACTCATTTCTTCAACTTCACTAAATGCAGCTGCGAAGCTTTCGGTTAGCTTTTGATCAAACGCGTCTTGCGCCGCTTCAATGGCTTGAAGCGCGCCTAAATCATTTGCATCAGGTCCTTTCGCCGGATCGAGGTGTTTTGAATAGTAGCTGCGGAGTTGATCCGAAAGCTTGCTACCAGGAGATCCTGCGGGAGCGTCGTCGTCTTCCTCGCCTGCCGCTTCTTCACCGAATCCACGCTGCGCAGGGATATCGTGAATTCGTACTAGCCCTTTCAATGGCTCACCTTCGTAAGGAAGACAGTTTGACGGCAATTCCTGCAAGGCCGCTTGTCCACGTACAGGGTCGGCAGCTTTTGCAGGGTCAAGCGGATAGACGCGGACAATAAAGTATTTTGATAGTCGCTTTCGAAGAAAGTCGGTCAAGGTTCTCGGCCAGAGGGTAAGCTTCGGTGCAGGCTGTTTTGTGTCCGTAGTCTCGGAGCTATCTACGTGCTTCGTTTCTGCGGCGCTTTTGAGTTCTTCTGCATCCCTTGTTGCAGATATGAAGTCCTTAAATAGCTCTTCGACGTCGCTTGGCTCAAAGCGAAGACGTACACCGAGGGAACCGCCCTCCCAATCAAGCGTTGGGATCAACTCGCGAACATGCCTTATGTACTCGTTCCGCTGAAGGGCCACTACTCAACCAGAGATCGCTTCACATAAAACCGTTTCAAGAATGTTCGCGGTTTGTTGTGGTGGTGCAAAGCAACCCTTGGTTGCGGAAGCTTAGCGTTCTCATCTCTGTTTAAACGGCTGCCTGATGTAGCGGGTTCGGATGTCGAATCATAAACTTACGGAATTCGTCTGGTAAGCACAGTAATTAAACTTGCCTTTCAGGTCCCGTGCCGTTGATTCAGGTGATGGAGATAGGCGGCAACAACAGCGAGCTACATAGCCTCCAGCGTATGTGAAAGACCGTTTCGGATGTGATCTTCTAACAGCTTCTTAGCGGTGCCCGCGTCTCTGGCCAATGCGGCATCGAACATGCCCTTATGCTCCTTGACTGCCTCTTCGCCGCGATAGGTCAGCACGAGCATCTGATACCGCAAATACTTGTCGTAGATGATCGAGTGCAGAGACAGAAGGTTCTTGGAGTTGCAGGCCGCGATCATCGCTTGGTGAAACTCCCAATCATATCGTTTCCAGGTTTCTTTCTCGGACTCGTCGCCCTTGAGAAGCTGCTGTTCCATCAGGTGCAGTTTGTGGTGCGCGGCAACGAGGTTGCCTTCCCAGTCCGTGTCGCCATTCGCAATGGACAACTCCAACGCGTGGCATTCCAGCAGGACACGCAACTCTGATATCTCGGTCAGGTCTTCGCGAGAGACCGGCGTAACCAGGAAGCCTCTTTGTTCGGGAGCTTCGACAAAACCGTCGCTGGCAAGCCTGTTCAGGGTTTCACGAAGTGTTGAAAGGCTTGCTGAGTAGCGCTCTTTCAATGCGTCCAGCTTCAGTTTGGAGCCGGGTTGCAACTCTCCGAAGATGATATCCCGCTTGATGCGCTGATAGGTGCTTGCACCTATCGTAGACGGCTGTTTCGCCATGCGTTTCACCCGATATTTTTAGATTCCTCCTTCAAATACCACTTTATAGAGTTATCAGCAATCCAATCTGATGTATGGTAGAAATAAAAATATCATACATTATTGTGGAATCGCAAAAACCCCAATACGGTCGAATTCAAGTTGGGCAAAGCAGCTCAGTCATAAACATTGGTTTCGGAGTTTCCGAACCCTCTGGAAGGAAGCAAAGTGTCAATGAACTTTCGCATTGCCATTGTCGGCATTGGCCTTGTTGGACGCCGCCACGCAGACGCGATCCGCGCGTTGCGTCATGTCGATCTTGTTGCGGTTGTTGATCCCAGTGACGAAGGGCGCACCTACGCTGCGGAGCATGGCGTTGCGTGTTACGAGACCCTCGAGAATATGTTTGCAAATCAGACGCCGGACGGAGCTGTGCTCGCGACGCCCACGACGCTTCATGTCGAACAAGGGCTCACATGTGTTCGGCATGGTTGTCCCGTACTCGTCGAAAAACCGATCGCCGTGGAAGCCTCCGCTGCACTGGAGCTTGTCCAAGAAGCGGAAAAGGCCAATGTGCCACTGATGGTCGGACATCATCGTCGGCACAATCCTCTGATCAAGTCAGCGAAGGAAGCCATTGTCGACGGGAAGATTGGAGATGTGCGCGCTGTCCATGCGAATTGCTGGTTTTACAAGCCCGATGAGTATTTTGACGCCGCACCCTGGCGTAAGAAACCCGGTGCGGGGCCCATCTCGGTCAATCTTGTCCATGATGTCGATCTTCTGCGGTACCTGGCCGGAGAGGTCGTGACCGTACAGGCGCAGTCGGCTACCTCGCAACGCGGCTATGACAACGAAGATGTCGCCGGAGCGCTATTGACGTTTGAAAGCGGAGCGATTGGGACCATTAGCGTATCCGACAGCATTGTTGCTCCGTGGAGCTGGGAGATGACGTCTCAGGAATATCCAATCTATCCGTCGACCACTGAGAGTAGCTACATGATCGGTGGCTCTCATGGGTCGTTGTCTGTCCCTGATCTAAGATTATGGACCTACCAGGGTGAGGAAAGGGATTGGTGGATTCCAATTTCGTCAACCGCGCTGAAGAAGGGTTCCTCTGACCCACTGGTCAATCAACTCGGGCACTTTGTTGACGTTGCTCGGCACGAAGCAGATCCGATTGTGTCCGGCTGGGAAGGCTTCAGAACACTTCAAGTTATTGAAGCTATTCAGAATTCCTGCAGAACAGGTGATACGGTCAAGATCAAAAACTTACAAAAAACACCAATGGCAGGTATGACGGCAGTCTAAAATATCAGATATTTTGCAAAACATCTTGCAAAATGTCCAAAATAGGTCAAAACTCTGAATCGCAAAAAAGAAGCATCATGATGTCTCAGGGAGGAGCAAAGTGATTACCAAACTTACCCGCCGGGCTGCTGTATCGGCCCTGGTCGCAACCGGTGTTCTGTTTAGCGCAACAAGTGGTGCGCTGGCGGAAGACAAAGTGCAACTTCGCCTCGCAACATCAGGATCGGAGACCGATCAGCGCTCGGTCGCTATGGCCGAGGTTTTCGCGCCCATGGTCGCTGATTTCGCAAGCTACGAGCCCAGCTATAATGGAACCATCTTCGCCCAAGGCACCGAGTTGGACGCCATCAGCCGGGGTAACCTGGAAATGTCGATCACCTCGGCGCAGGAACTGGCCCAGTTCTTCCCCGAGTTTTCGATCTTTACCGCAGGCTATGTCCACCAGGACGCTGCGCATCAGGTGGCTGTCTTCAACGATCCCTTGATGGATGCCTTTAAGCAGAAGGCTGAAGAAGAACTAGGCGTCAAACTGCTGTCGGTCATGTATCTGGGCCGTCGTCAGGTGAACCTGCGCCAGCCCAAGGATGAGCTGACAGTCACGACGCCAGCAGACTTGGAAGGCGTGAATCTGCGGATGCCGGGCACCGACGCATGGCAGTTCCTTGGCAAAGCGCTGGGTGCCGCGCCGACACCGATGGCCTTCTCCGAAGTCTATACCGCGCTGTCGACCGGTGCCGTTGACGGGCAGGATAATCCGTTGCCGACCGTCGTCGACGCCAAGTTTTATGAAGTGACCAATCAGATCGTCCTGACATCGCATCTGGTCGACTTGAACTATATCGCCATCGGCAAAGAGGTTTGGGACGGGCTTACACCGGAACAGCAAGCCAAGGTTCAGGAAGCTGCGGACGCAGCAGCTGAATCAGGCCGCCAGAAACAGCTTCAGAAAGAAGAGGATCTTGTCAGCTTCCTGAAAGAGCAGGGCATGGAGATTTACGAACCCGATCTCGCTGCGTTCCGCGATCAGGTACAGTCTATGTACCTGGAAAGTGAATTCGCCGGATCATGGCCGGACGGTGTGCTTGAGCAGATCAACGCTCTGGGCAACTAAAGTCGTCTGAAGAAGGGAGGGAGAACCATAATGAAAGCCTTTATGAAGGGGTTCTCCCGACTGACCGAAGCGATTGCCGGCGGGATGCTGGCGGCAATCTTCCTGATCTTCCTATTGCAAATACTCTTGCGCTACTTCTTTACCCCCGCCGGATGGACGCTTGAACTCATCGGCATTCTGTGGGTCTGGGTGATCTTCTTCAGTTGCGCTTTCATAGTGCGAGAACGGGATCACGTGAAGTTCGACATTATCTACCTTTCCGTACCGATGCGCGTGCGGCAGGTCTTTGCGATGCTGGCGGCCGCAGCGATCGTGGTCGGTATGCTCTACAGCTTCCTTCCGACGTGGGACTACATCGACTGGATGAAAATCCGCAAGACATCGACTGTCCGCAATCCGTTCTCCGGCGAGAAGATACCGCTGCGCACAGTATTCTCGATTTACGCGGTATTCATGCTGGTCGTCGCAGCGCGGTACGCGTGGCTATTCTTCGACGTCATGCGCAATGGCCCACCAAAGACAGAGTTGGAACTGGTCGTTGGGTACAACGTCGTTGACGACCATCCGCGTGTCGACGTCGAAGAGGGCGAGGAAGTTAAGAAATGAGTTTTGAACTTCTTTCCTGCCTGCTCGCTCTCTTTCTTCTGGCAGGCATCGGGACACCTATCGGCTATTCCATCCTTTTGGCCTCATTGGTGTATCTGGGCACGGCCGGATTGGACGTCGCCCTCGCGGGCGAGAAAATCCTGCAAGGCTTCTACAAAAGCACGATCCTGCTTGCCGTGCCTTTGTTCATCGTCGCCGCGAATATCATGAATGCTGGGTCGATCACGGACCGTCTGCTGAACTTCTGCGTAGCCGCTGTCGGTCGTTTCAAGGGCGGCCTCGGGCACGTCAATGTGGTAGCGTCTCTGATCTTTTCCGGTATGTCCGGCTCGGCTGTCGCGGATGCCGCGGGGATCGGCAAGATAATCATTGAAATGATGACCAAAGATGGCCGCTACAGCCGAGGCTACGCAGCTGCAATCACGGCGGCGTCGGCAACGATCGGCCCTATTATTCCACCCTCGATCCCGATGGTTTTGTACGCGCTCGTTTCCAAGGCCTCTATTGGGTCGCTGTTCCTGGCCGGTATTCTGCCGGGTCTGATCATGGGCGTCGTTCTGATGGCGATGAACTACTATCTGGCCGGAAAGCGGAACTTTGCTTTGGAAGAACCTGTTCCGCTGCGCGAGTTGCCCGCAAAAACCGCCAACGCGTTTCCGGCGCTGCTGATGCCTGCAATCCTGCTGTACGGAATCTACGGCGGCGTCACCACTCCGACCGAGGCTGCAGCAGTGGCTGCTTTCTATGCGCTGCTTCTCGCCGCCCTGTTCTATCGTGCCTTGACTTTCCGTGGCCTGTATCAAGTGTTCGTCGACAGCGCGCGCTCTTCCGCCGCCGTCGGGGTGGTCATTGGCGGCGCGTTCATTCTGAACTTCATCGTCATTCAGGAACAGATTCCACAGTCGATCTCGGTACTGCTGGAGGGTTCAGATGTTAGTCCGATTGTTTTCCTGATCCTGGTTAACCTGCTGATCCTCGCGCTGGGTTGCGTGTTGGACGCGACAACGATCATTCTTGTGATCGTGCCCCTGTTCATTCCAACCTGCGAAGCGCTTGGAATTGATCTGGTGCATTTCGGAGTGCTGGTCGTCGTGAACTCGATGATCGGTCTGATCACGCCTCCCTATGGCATTCTACTCTTTGTGATCAACGCCGTGACGGACATTCCGCTGCGTGAAATCATCTCGGAAATCTGGGCCTTCCTGGCGGTTCTCATCTTCGCCTTGGTGATCATGATGCTGATGCCGGATCTGGTCCTGTGGTTGCCGCGTATGTTTGGATATCAGGGATAATGTGCCTCTCGGTTTCGACAACGTCGATCCCCGGTGATCTGGCTGAAAAGCTGAGTACTATCGCTGACGCGGGATTCGGGGGTGTCGAATTACACGAGCCGGATTTGACTGCTTTTGACGGGTCGCCATCTCAGATCCGGAACATTGCGTCAGATCTCGGCCTTAAGATTTGCCTGCTGCAACCCTTCCATAACCTTGAAGGCCAGTCCGGCGGTGGACGGGAGCGCGCCTTTGATCGGCTGAAACGCAAACTCGACTTGATGACCGAGTTGGGAACGGAATTACTGCTAATCGGGTCTGCCTTCGACGTCGATGCCGCTGCAACCGAAGAACAGGTAATCGCAGATCTTGGCGAGGCGGCCCAAATCGCTAAAGAAATAGGGATGCGTCTGGCCTATATGGGCTTGCCATGGTCGGATCTTACTCGCTCGGATGAGCAGGCGTTACGCGTCGTGGAAGCCATCGACAGCCCCCATTTCGGGCTGGCCCTGAATTCCTTCTTCTCGCTTGCCGATGGGTCCAAACCAGCCCGCCTTCGGGACATTCCCGGAGAGCGGCTGTTCCATGTGCAACTGTCCGATGCACCCCGGCTTGAGATGGATATCCGCAGGCTCAAGCGGCATTTCGGGCTTTTGCCCGGGCTCGGATCGCTGAACCTTGCGGGCTTCGTGCGGGTGTTGTCGCGCGCCGGTTACAAGGGGCCTTGGTCCATTGCGCGCGTTAACGAAGCGGCGCCGCAACCCGGAGGCAGGACGCTGGCCCGAGACAGCTACAGGTCGCTGGTGAACCTCCTGGATGAGGTATCTCGGACCGAACCGGGAACCGATTTCGGTATCCCGGACCTGCCGGAACGCGTCTATGTATCAGGCTTTGAGTTCGTCGAATTTACAGCTGATGAATTAAGCGGCGCGCAGCTTGCAGAGATGCTGTCAGCAATGTGCTTTCGAATGGAGCGAAAACACGTCACCAAGTCCGTCGAGCTGTGGCGGCAGGGTGCCATAAACATCGTTGTGAATACCGAAAAGGAAGGTTTTGCCCATTCGGCGTTCCTGGGTCACGGTCCCTCCGTTTGTGACATGGGGTTGCGTGTCAAAGATGCGGATCAGACGGTTCAGCGGGCGACCGCGTTGGGCGCGCCGAATTTCTCACAGCCGGTGGGAACAGGGGAACTGGATATCCCGGCCATTCGGGGTGTTGGTGGCAACGTCGTTCATTTCATCGATGAGAAATCCGATCTGCATCGGGTTTGGGACATCGAGTTTGAGCCAGTCGCCAAGACCAAAGCGACCCAGCCCGCCGGTCTGCGCCGCATCGACCATCTGGCACAGACGATGCGTCACGATGAGATGCAGAGCTGGCTGCTCTACTACATTTCGACTTTTGAGATGGCAAAGTCTCCTATTGTGAACGTCGCCGATCCGTCCGGCGTCGTGCAAAGCCAGGCTATCGAAAGTCCAGAAGGCGAAGTGCGCCTGAACCTGAACGGGGCCGTTGGGCGCCGAACTCTGGCGGCGTCATTCCTTGAAGATGGCTTTGGCGCCGGTGTTCAGCACATTGCCTTCCAATCGGACGATATTTTTGAAACTTCAGCCCAGTTGCTCAAGTCCGGCTTTCCCAGCCTGTCCATCCCGGAGAACTACTACGCTGATCTGCAAGCGACATTCGGATTGGATGACGATTTGGTCGCCCAATTGCGCAGGGGGAACATTCTCTACGATCGGGCGGCGGGTGCTGAGTATTTTCAGATTTACAGCCGCCCCATCTTTAACGGCTTCTTCTTCGAAATTGTTGAACGCCGTATGGGCTATGCCGGTTATGGCGCGCGCAATGCACCCATTCGCCTTGCTGCGCAAAGCAAAACCCAGACGGTGAAAGAGGTGCAGACGCAATGACCGCGCAGATGAAAGACGATGAGCGCGCCGTTCGCCAATGGTGGCGTACCTCCATCATCGACATGAAACCCGGACAGATCTCTTTTCGTGGAAACGCCATAGAGGACCTGATCGGAAACGTATCTTTCCCGCAGATGATCTGGCTTATGGTGCGGGGCGATCTACCCAGCGACGCGCAAGCGCGCCTGTTCGAAGCCGCTTTGGTCGCAGGCGTGGATCACGGCCCACAGGCTCCCTCAATCGCGGCTGCGCGTATGGCCGCCACCTGCGGGGTAGGTCTCAATAATGCGATGGCGACTGCGGTGAACATGCTGGGCGACGTGCACGGCGGGGCAGGAGAGCAGTGTGCAGAGCTGTACAATGATACCGCAGTCCGCATGGATGCGGGAGCTTCGCTGAATGACGCTGTTCGGGATGGCTTGGACAGCTGGCGCGAGACCTACGGCAAGATCGTATCGGGCTTTGGTCACAGGTTTCACAAGCCTGTCGATCCACGCGCACCACGATTGATGCAACTTGTTCGTGATGCGGCGGCAGAAGGCACAGTATCTGGCCGGTTTGCCGATATCGGAGAAGAGGTTCGCGCCGAACTCGGTCGTCAACGCGGCGGTCGGCCAATTGCCATGAATATCGACGGCGCGACAGCTGTGATCTTCTGCGAACTTGGCTTTCCTGCGCCCTTGTCGCGGGGGCTGTTCTGCCTGTCCCGCTCGGTCGGAATACTTGCCCACGCCTGGGAGCAGACGAGCCAGGGCGGTCGGAACAAAGGGCCTATGCCCCCAAATTACTTACCCCTCTACGAAGACAGGAATGATGACACGTGAGACATCGAAATCCTTCCGGGTCGGCCTTATCGGCTGTGGTCGTATCAGCGATATTTATCTAAAAACACTATCCAAATTCTCAAACGTTGAGGTCGTGGCTTGCGCAAGCCTTGACCCTTCTGAAAGCCGCGCCAAAGCGGATCAATACGGTGTCGCCAAGGCCTGTGCGCCAGATGAGGTGTTTGACGATCCGACGATTGACTGTGTTCTGAATCTGACAATCCCGGCGGCGCATGCGGAAATCAGTTTGCGCGCGTTGGAGGCGGGGAAACACGTCTATTCCGAAAAGCCACTGGTCATGAACCGAACGGATGGTAAGGCGATCCTGCACATGGCCTCTGAAAAGGGGTTACTGGTCGGTTGCGCACCCGACACATTTCTGGGCGGTCGCTGGCAGACCGTTCGGCGCTTGATCGACGAGGGTGCCATTGGCAAACCGACAGGGGCTTTTGCCCATGTCGGGACCCACGGGACGGAGCGCCACCATCCCAACCCGGATTTCTACTATAAGGCGGGTGGTGGGCCATTGCTGGACCTTGGGCCGTACTACCTGACCGCCATGATCTGCTGCCTTGGTCCCGTTGACCGGGTTGCCGGAATGGCTCGGCGCACGTTCGACAATAGGATGATCGAAAACGGCCCTCGCAACGGCGAATGGATAGATGTCGAGGTCGACACGCACTCTCTAAGCCTGCTGCAGTTCTCTTCCGGAGCTATAGGGTCGATGACCATGAGCTTCGACGTCTGGGACAGCGAAACTCCACGGTTCGAGATCTACGGTGAAAACGGCACCATCAGCATCCCAGACCCAGACCCGGTTCATGGTGCCAATATCTTTCAAGGGGATGTCTGGCTGAAAACGCGGGAGACCTCGCGCTGGTCTCATCAGCCTCGTCCAACCGGTCGCGAAGACTGGCAGGTGGTCGAAAACAAACACGGGTTCAATGAAGACAGCCGCGGGCTCGGCCTTTTGGATCTGGCCCTGGCGGCGCAAGAAGGACGCCAACCCCGTGCAAGTGGAGCGCTTGCCTACCATGTATTCGAGGTCATGGACGCGATTGAACGGGCGCCGAAATTTGGTGCCTATCAGACGATAGAAAGCCGTTGCGAGGCTCCGGAACCTTTGCCGGTCGATTTCCTGAACGATGAGAGGAAGGAGTTGGTCCATGCCGATTGAGACACTCGACTTTGCTCAGCCATTCTTTCGCGTCCAGCACATAACTGACGAGCGCAGAATTTCCATAGAGGGTCGCGCCATCGTCCTTAACCTTGGGGGGCGAAATCTCTCTGTCGAGGATCAGACCATTGCACCGCTTTCGTCTGTGATCGTGCAAGACAGCACGCTTAGCGGCGTGGAACGTGCAGTCATTGTCCACGATTTCGACGCCCATGCGGATGAGAACGAGTTGTTCGCATGGGTGAAAGATACATGGCCATCTGCTTTTGATGTTCGCCAAGAGGAGCGTTTGCGCGGTGTCAGCCACTACATGTCGCCAAAGGTTCTCGTGGGTAACGTTGGACTGACCATGTACCATTCCGGTTCGGTCCCATTGAATGTCGGATTGCACAAGGATCATCCGTTCTGCCCGGTACCGGGGTTTCGCGAAGTGCATACACAAATCGTAGGCTTTGGCAAAATGCAGCAATGCCGTGAGCGGGATGTTGAAACCCTTTACCTCGAAGAATTCATGGCCCCCGGCACGACGCACAAACCGATGTATGACGCTGAAGGCAACTATCCCTGGCATCAATACGAGACGATTACCCCCAGCATCTTCATGGCGGTGGAAATACTGCCAGAAGGCGTACGGGCCCCGGAAATAGAGGTTCAGAATGGCTGAGAGACTTTTACCCAAAGACCTGAACTTTGACGGACCTTTCCCCCGGTTGTCTCGCCGTTTGCGGCTGGGCGTTGTTGGCGGCGGACGGATCTCTGTCACGCAGGCAACGGCCGCGCGGATGACCGACCGGTGGGAGGTCACCGCAGGCGCGCTCAGTTCTGACGCCGCGCGAAGCAAGGCGCGCGGGGCCGAGTGGTTCCTGCCGGCAGACAGGTGCTATGCGTCGTTCGACGAGATGGCGCAGGCCGAGGCGGCGCGCCCGGATGGCGTAGATGCCGTCATGATCACGACCCCGAACCACGTTCATTTCGAAGCTGCCAAAGCGTTTCTTGAGGCGGGCATTGACGTGCTGTGCGACAAGCCCCTGACCAACGAAGTCGCCGAAGCCGAGGGGCTTGAGGAGATCACCGCGCGTACGGGGCAGGTATTTGCTGTCGGTTATGCAATGTCGTGTTTTCCAGTGATCCGGCAGGCCAAGCAAATTGTCACCGAAGGAGGCATCGGCAAAATCAACCAAATCCATGTTGAGTTCATGCAAGACTGGATGACGCCCGAAGATGTGGCTGATGCGCCTCATGTAAAGTGGCGGCTGGACCCCAAGATTTCAGGACCAACGAGTTGTGTCGGCGATATCGGTACCCATGCAGCTCATCTCGCCAGTTTTGTCTCGGGCCTGCCCTTGACCGACCTACGGGCCGAGTTTCATGTCTGCGGTGCGCCAAAGCCTTTGGAAGACACGGTTTTCATGTTCACCCGCTATCAAAACGAGGTTCCAGGAACCCTGATGGCGACGCGCCTTGCCCCCGGAAATCGGGGTGGGTTGCGGTTGCGGATATTCGGTAGCGAAGGAGGCCTCGAGTGGGACTTGGAGAATTCGGAACAGCTGAAGTTCAATCGGTTCGGTGAGCCGGATCGTATCATCAGCCGAGGTCACGGGCATGGCATCGGCCCCGGTGCGGAACGTCTGATCCGTACGGCGCGCGGCTTCCCCGAAGGAATTATCGAAGCCTGGGCAAATCTCTATACGGAATTTGCCATGGCTGTCGCCGCGCGTCGGGATCGCGTTACCGTTCCGGCCGATTGGCTCTCTTATCCCAGTGTCGATCAAGGCGCAGACGGTGTTCGATTCATTGATGCCTCTGTGCGCTCTCACCAGTCCGGAGGCGACTGGGTCACTATCTAAAGCTTTGCCAATACGAAGGTTAAGCACGCCCGGGCTAGGGCCCGGGCATTTTCATTTCCTGCTCGGTATTAAAAGTTGATATTTTAAAAAATATCAGATATTTTTTACTACGTGTGATGAATTTTAGATTCGCAGACACGTGGAGCTGTCGTTCATGGTGAAACCCGAAGAGGCTGGCGCAGGCCCCTCTCTCTATTCCTTGGCGCATCTGACGCTGATTGGCTGTACGCCGCCCGAGCTGGTCTATATCGCCGCGCGGGCCGGTTACGATGCCGTCAGTCCCCGGTTCATTCCGATGCATGTGCCCGGTGAATTCACCCAATCCCCGATCGACAAGGCGCAAGTGCAGGCCACCAAAACTGCTCTTTCTGCCACTGGCCTGAAGGTTCTGGATATCGAGATTGCGCGCATCACCGAAGATGTCGATCCGCGCAGTTTTGAACCTTCTCTTGAGATCGGTGGGGAACTGGGCGCCAAACGCATGATCATGAGCGCGTGGACCAACACCCGCGATGATCGTGACTTTCTGATCGACGTCTACTCTGAAACCTGCGAACTGGCGGCGCCCTACGGGCTAACAGTGGACTTGGAATTCCCAAGCTTCTCTCGCTTGCGCACTCTGGATGAGGCCCTGGATATTGTCCGCGCCTCCGATCAACCGAATGGCGGTATTCTGGTCGATACGCTTTATCTGCACCTCAGTCGCGTTGATCTCGGAGAGCTTCTGCACGTCCCCTCGGAGTTGTTTCACTTCCTGCATATCTCCGATTGCCTGCCCGGGATCGCCGATACGCGAGAGGGCATGATCCAACTGGCCCGCGATGCGCGGCTCTATCCCGGCGAAGGCTGGATTGACTTCACCGGCATCATCGAACGGATGCCGCCCGTCGACTATTCCATCGAACTGCCCAACCAAAGCCGCGTTGCCGAGTTGGGATATGAAGAACACGCGC
>NZ_WVQU01000003.1:0-364697 GCF_013110575.1 Ruegeria sp. HKCCD7559 | reverse complement strand
AGCGTAACCGCCGCTTCCGCCGCGTCCCAGCGCCTCAGCAGCGCCGGTGAAGGGGGTTCTAAGTATAACAAACAAATCCCGCAAGCGGAAAATACACAAAAACAGAAGAAATTCTTGAAAAGTTAATTTATCCAAGAATTACAGATAGTTAATTCAGATCAACCAAGCACACTGCCGCCGATAACTATGTAAAGGCAGGTCAGAATTCCCGGTTCAGCGCGTTATGCACATGATTACCCACAGCCTCACGTCCGAGTCAGGCGGAATCGGCCCTGTTGGACCGGAAAGACAGGTTGGGAATCGGCAGGCGCAGGACAAGCAGGGCGATAATGGCAGCCAGGTAAGCAAGCGGCTCGATCTGAAATCCTTTTGCCAGCAAGAGGTAATGCATCGCCCCCAACAATGCGGCCGCGTAAACGAGGTGGTGCAGCTTGCGCCAGCGCGGTCCCAGTCGGCGCACAGACCAGTTGTTGGAGGTCAACGCCAGCGGAAGCAGAAGAAGAAACCCCGCCATGCCGACTGTTATGTACGGGCGTTTGAGGATATCCGCCCAGATCTGGCTGGGAAGCTGCACATCCAGAACCAGCCACACAAGAAGATGCAACGCGACGTATACAAACGTGAGCACCCCGATCGCGCGCCGAAACTTCATCAGGTTGAGGCCGACATGCCGGCGCAGGGGTGTGACCGCCAGACCGGCAATCAGCAACTGAAGGGCCAGTTCCCCATATCTGTGCTCCAACGCCTCAATCGGTTCGACCCCCAAACCACCGGTCAGGCCAAGATAAAACAGCCAGGGGGCGGGCAACGCCCCCAGCAGATAAACGACCCATACCGGAATACGGCGGAGTGTCTGGTTCATCGCCGACATGGTTTTAATAATTCTTGGCCAGATCCATGCCTTCATAAAGGCTGGCGACCTCTTGTTCATAGCCGTTGAACATCAGGGTCGGCTTACGTGACGCGAAAAGCCCGCCCCCGATCTCGCGCTCTGAAGCCTGAGACCAGCGTGGATGGTCCACGTTGGGGTTCACATTACTGTAGAACCCGTATTCGCGTGGATTGGACATGTTCCAGCTGGTGGGCGGTTCATCCTTTGTGAGCGTGATCCGAACAATCGATTTGATCGATTTGAAGCCGTATTTCCAAGGAACGACCAGACGCAAGGGCGCACCGTTCTGGTTGGGAATCGGGCGGTCGTAAATTCCGGTTGCCATGATTGTCAGGGGGTGCATCGCCTCATCCAGGCGCAATCCCTCTCGGTACGGCCAATCGAGAACGGGAAACCGCGTTCCCGGCATTTCATCCGGGCGATAGGCCGTCTCAAAAGCCACATATTTCGCGCCGTCTTGCACGCCCGCCATATTGAGAAGGTCGGCCAGCTCAAATCCGTTCCACGGAATTACCATCGACCAGGCTTCCACACAGCGAAAGCGGTAGATCCGCTCCTCTATCGTCATCTCGGACAGGATGGCCTGAAAATCATAGTCGCCGGGGTGGTC
Organism: Ruegeria sp. HKCCD7559; assembly: GCF_013110575.1. Lineage (NCBI taxonomy): Bacteria > Pseudomonadati > Pseudomonadota > Alphaproteobacteria > Rhodobacterales > Roseobacteraceae > Ruegeria > Ruegeria sp. HKCCD7559. Next base: position 363,195 of record NZ_WVQU01000003.1, on the reverse strand, counting down.
GACCAGACCATCAATTGTGACGCTCCAGGGTTCGGTCACCAGCGTATGAGCATATTTCGCCGGGTCATCTTTTCCGGTCCCGAACTCATAGTAGTTGTTGTAGGTGGTGATCTCTTCCCACGTGTTCGGCTCCAACCCATCCTGTGCTGCCGCCGGTTTGGCCATCGCAGTCAGGCCGACACCAGCCAGGCCGGCCATAACCTGCCGCCGGTTGAGGAACGCCGCCCGGGGGGTGACGTCTGCATGTGTCAAAGTATTGGTCCAGCGATGCGCCATATGGGTCTCCGTCATCTTCAGTGGTCGCTATTGACGTAGTGTGCTGATAGCACAGAGCCATGGAAACAGGCGTAACGATTGAGCGAAGTGATTGTAACGTTCCATTGTAACAGGGAATTCGAGTAACGTTTTCAGCACCGAAAACCATAGACTCGAGAACTTTTGGAGCCCGGCGGAAAACTGCGGTTTTCGTGGATTACCGTCAGAACTCGGGCACAAAACTTTACAACTGCGGGCGCAAGGCTGCACTCTGTCAGATGGGTGCCACGCCAAGCCGAACGCGAGGCAAGGCTGCAACTGCAGCCTTTTGGCCGCAATGGGAGGAAGAAAAATGTGTGATATCTGCGTAATGAATGCCGTCAAAGACAAGATGCTGTCTCGTCGCGGGTTCTTCAAAGCTGCCGCAGCTTCGGGTGTTGCAGCAGCCGCAACCGGAGCCGTCGCGCCGGCAGCACTGGCGGCCGGGCATGGCGGTGTCGAAGATATGACCCACACGCTGAGCCCGGATTTCCCGACATGGGGCGGCGAACCCGGCATTTCGGCCGAGCAGGCTTTCAACTTTGCTGATCACGGCTTCAATCTGTTCAACCTGTCAATCAACGAACATACGGGCACGCATATCGATGCGCCGCTTCACTTTTCGGCGGATGGGACGTCGGTTGATGAAATCCCCGTCACGGATCTGGTCGCCCCCTTATGCGTCGTGGACATCGCCGCCCGAGCGGCCGAGGACGCTGACACGCGCGTCACCCCGGACGATCTGAAAGCCTGGATTGCGGCCAATGGTGATATTCCTGATGGTGCCTGCGTGGCGATGCATTCCGGATGGGCAGGCAAAACCGCCACGGATGAGTTCCGCAATTTCGACGGCGAAGCGCAGCATTACCCGGGCTTCCACGTTGAAGCCGCGGAGATGCTGATGGAGGAGACCGGAGCACGATCAATTGCCGTTGATACCCTGTCCTTGGATCACGGCATGTCCGCAGATTTCGCGACACATTACGCGTGGTTGCCGTCAGGCCGGTTCGGGATCGAATGTCTGGCTGGGCTGGATCGCGTGCCTGCGTCGGGTGCAACGCTGGTGATCGGCGCACCCAAGCACCAAGGCGGCACCGGCGGGCCGGCGCGGATCTTTGCATTGATCTGACAAATGCCCGGGCGGCCGACCAGCGCCCGCCCGGCCATCTTTCCGGTAGGGCCAAACTTCTGCCACAGTTCCAGACCAAGACGTCGTGCATTCTTGATCTGTTCGGGACACCTGCCTTCATGTTGCTTAGACCCCTTGTTGTTTTTTTGTCTTTGCTGTGCGGATCGGCATTGGCTGATGTGCAATCATGCAAAAAGCTGTTTGAGCGCGCGCCGCAGGTCCTGAGCGATCTGAATCAGATCGGGTCTGAAGTTTATGAAGACAGCCATCCGGGCCTCGGCTATTCCGCCACTTTTGCAGACCCATCTTCCAAGATCACGGTTTTCTTCTATGACCATCAACAAAGGGACGTCTCATCTGAAATGGCCCTTGAAAGCTTTAAACAAGCTGCACGCGATATCGCTGCAATAGCTGCGCGGCGCGGTGCCGAGCTTGGTGAAATCAACGCCTATCAGTTGCGTGATCCGTCGCAGGTGTTGCCGTATCGGGCCGAGGCCAAAGCATCAGATGGCCTGTCCGAACTTCTGGCAGTCGGCGTCGTGGACAATTGTATTGTGAAGCTGAGGTTCACGGCCCAGTTTCCAATGGAGAAAGCGCAGGTCTGGATGAAGGTCCTCAGTGATTATCTGAACAAAGGCTATGGAAAACCGACATGAAAAAGGCCCGCCAAAAAAGCGGGCCTTTCAGTTCACGGTGTCAGATCAATGCACCACGGCATCGTCCGGGCGCGGTCGCTCGGAAGTTCCCAAACGATCACCGATGATCAAACCATCTTGCCCGGCGGTGACCGGAACGACGTCACCATCCTTGATTTCCCCGGCCAGCAGAGCTTCGGCCAACGGGTTCTGCAAGGCGCGCTGGATGACGCGTTTCAGCGGGCGGGCACCGAAGACCGGGTCATAGCCTTCATTGGCCAGCCATTCCTTAGCGCTGTCATCCAGGGCCAGCTCGATCTTGCGGGCGGCCAGACGTTTTTGCAGACGTGCCATCTGAATATCGACGATGCCATCCATATCGGCACGCTTGAGGCGGTCAAAGATGATCGTTTCGTCCAAACGGTTCAGGAACTCGGGCCGGAAATGTGCCCGGACTGCATCCATCACGTCGCGCTTGGCCTGTGAACTGTCCGCACCTTCGGGCAGCTGGCTGAGCGCCTGAGACCCAAGGTTCGACGTCAGGATGATCAGCGTCTGTTTGAAGTCCACGGTGCGGCCCTGACCATCGGTCAGAACGCCATCGTCCAGAACCTGCAACAGCACGTTGAAGACATCCGGGTGCGCCTTTTCGACCTCGTCGAACAGCACGACCTGATAGGGCCTGCGCCGCACGGCTTCGGTCAGCACACCGCCTTCGTCATAACCGACATAGCCCGGAGGGGCACCGATCAGACGGGCGACCGCGTGTTTCTCCATGAACTCGGACATATCGATGCGTACCATCGCGTTGTCGTCGTCAAACAGGAAGTTCGCCACGGCCTTGGTCAGTTCGGTCTTACCCACACCGGTGGGCCCGAGGAACAGGAACGAGCCCAGCGGGCGGCCTTCGTCGTTCAGGCCCGCGCGCGCGCGGCGTACGGCATTGGCCACGGCGGTGACCGCCGCATCCTGCCCGATCACGCGGGAATGCAGTTCTTCTTCCATCCGCAGCAGTTTCTCGCGTTCGCCTTCCAGCATTTTGGCGGTCGGGATGCCCGTCCAGCGTTCGACAACGCTGGCGATCTGTTCCGGACGCACCGTTTCCTCGGCCATCATGGCGTTGCTTTCGGCATTCTCGGCCTCGGACAGCTTTTTCTCAAGCTCGGGGATGATGCCATAGGACAGCTCACCCGCCTTGGCGAGGTTGCCTTCGCGCTTGGCGATTTCCAGATCGGCCCGCGCCTTGTCGAGCTGTTCCTTCAAATCCCGCGCGCCAGCCAGCTTGTCGCGTTCGGCCTGCCACTGCGCAGTCATCTCGGCGGATTTTTCCTGAAGTTCTGCTAGATCCTTCTGCAAGGTTTCCAGGCGATCCTTCGATGCCGCATCGTCTTCCAGCTTCAGCGCCTCTTCCTCGATCTGCATTTGCAGAATCTGGCGATCCAGCTGATCGAGTTCCTCAGGCTTGGAATCCACCTCCATCCGCAACCGCGACGCGGCTTCATCGACCAAGTCGATGGCTTTGTCGGGCAGGAACCGGTCGGTGATATAGCGATGCGACAGGGTCGCCGCCGACACCAACGCCGAATCCGAGATGCGCACGCCGTGGTGCAGCTCGTACTTTTCCTTGATGCCGCGCAGAATGCTGATCGTGTCTTCGACCGTCGGTTCCTGAACCATCACCGGCTGGAACCGGCGCGCAAGGGCCGCGTCTTTTTCGACGTATTTGCGATACTCGTCCAGTGTGGTCGCACCGATACAATGCAGCTCACCCCGGGCGAGCGCGGGCTTGATCAGGTTGGCGGCATCCATCGCACCATCCGATTTGCCCGCGCCAACCAGCGTGTGCATCTCGTCGATGAACAGGATGATCTCACCCGCGGCCTCGGTCACCTCGGTCAGAACAGCCTTGAGGCGTTCTTCGAATTCACCACGGTATTTCGCACCGGCAATCAGCGCACCCATGTCGAGCGCAAGCAGCTTCTTGTCCCTCAGCGATTCCGGTACGTCGCCGTTGACGATGCGCAACGCCATGCCCTCGGCAATCGCGGTTTTACCGACGCCAGGTTCCCCTATCAGAACCGGGTTGTTCTTGGTGCGGCGCGACAGAACCTGCATTGAGCGGCGGATTTCCTCATCCCGCCCGATGATCGGGTCAATCTTGCCTTCAGCCGCAGCTTCAGTCAGATCGCGCGCATATTTCTTGAGCGCGTCATAGCCCTCTTCCGCCGACGCTGTGTCAGCAGTGCGACCCTTGCGGATGTCATTGATCGCTTCATTCAGCTTCTGGGCAGATACCGCACCGGCCTCCAAAGCCTCCTTGGCTTTGGATTTCACCATGCACAGCGCCATCAAAACGCGTTCAACGGGCACAAAGCTGTCGCCCGCCTTGGTGGCGATCTTTTCGGCCTCGTCCAGAACCTTGGCCGTCTGGCCGTCCATGTAAATCTGGCCGGCATCACCGCTGACTTTCGGGATCTTGCCCATGGCAGCGTCAAGCGCCTCGACCACGCGGTTCGGCGCGCCGCCCGCGCGTGTGATCAGATTGCTTGCCAGCCCCTGATCGTCATCCATCAGTGCTTTGAGTATATGTGTGGGCTCCAGCCTCTGGTGCCCCTCGCGCAGCGCAATGGTCTGCGCCGCCTGCACGAACCCCCGTGCCCGTTCAGTGAACTTGTTCAAGTCCATGATATTCTCCTTTTCCAAGCGCCCCGTTTTGATGCGCCCGCCTGGCGGCACGCGTCGGTCGAAGCCTCACATTCAATCTGGGAAATACCTTTGCCGGTTCAAGAGGCTAGAGAGTGAAAAAACGCCTCAACCACGCGGAATCGTATAGACAGTGTAGCCCCCGGTTTCGGCCACCTGCTGGGCATCGTTCGTCTCGACCAGCGACTGCGCGGCGGCGCTGCCCGTGGGGCAGGATACAAGATCGGCGGTGTGGTCGAGGAAATTGCCGGTAAAGGTGGTTTCTCCGGTCAACTGGCACCAGTCATCTTCGGACCGATAGCCCCGAACAAGATACAAATCATCATTGGTCGGGGGCGGCGCGGCGCCGGTTTCGGTCTGTGGCGGCGTGTCGTCGCAGGCGGCCAGCGTGGCGACGACGGCCAGCGGAACAAGGTGCTTCATGGTCTGTCCCTTTGATGCAATTTTCGTTTCAGAGTGGCAGCACCATAGCACAGTTGGGACAAAGCGAGGACACCGCTGGCTCCTTTGTCAGCTGTGGGCGTCAACCGCCTTCGATCTGCCGGATCAGCTTTTGCGCCTCGTCATCGCCCTGCTCGGCCGCGAGGCGAAGAAACCTCAGCGCCTCTTCGACATCGCCGATTTCATAGAGCAACCGGCCGAATTTGCGCTGCGATTTCACATCGCCAAGCTTTGCGGCCCTGCCCCAGAACAACACGGTCGCTTCCGTGTCCTGAGGCACACCGTCCCGCCCGTGATAGGTCAAAGACCCGAGATTGTGCAGCGCCACGACATTGTCCTGCTTGGCGGCCTGGAAATAATAATCCAGCGCCTGTTCGATGTCTTTGGAGTAGCCGTTCTCGCCGATCTCGTAGATGTAGCCCAATCGCGCCGCGGCATCGGCGCTGCCGTTTCGGGCCGCCATCTTCAGATAGTCGACCGCGCGCTGCATATCGCGCGGGACATGCGTTCCTTCGCGATAGATTACGCCGAGGTGCAGCAGAGACGGCTCATATCCGAAGAACGCAGCCCTTTCATAATAGTAAAGCGCCTTGTCGATGTCGGGCGCAACACCTTTCCCGTTCTCGAAGCCATACGCGACGTTGTGCATGCCCATCGGCAGAGCGCTTTCTGCAGCCGCCATGTACCAGGCAAACGCGGTCTCGTGGTCCTCGGGAACGATCTCGCCATCACTATAGAGCGAAGCGAGCGTGTTCATCGCCAGCCCGCTGCCCTCCATCGCGGCCAGTTCCGAAAACTCGAGCGCCATTTCCAGCTTGCCGCCCTTCATGAGCGCCCGGCCAAAGGCGGCCACGACCTCGGCATCGACATCCTGGTCTTTCAGCAGCAGATCGGCGCAGATCGCCATCGCATTCTCGGCGTCCATGTCGGCCCATTTCACCCCGTCGAAATAGGGCGACTGCCCCGGAGCGGCAGCGGCCATCAGGCAGTCATACTCTCCGTCCGAATAGTCGGGGTCCTGCGGTGGATCGTCGGGGTTGGGTTCCGGCCGGGGGCGCAGGTCGGAAACCCGCAGGCGCCGTTGCGGTTCCTTGGGGTCGTCGGCCTTTGCCGGCGCAGAGGCCTCGCCGGTCAGCCCGACCAGCAGATCGCGCGCCAGCTGCGAATAGATCGGGCAATCGGCGTAGATCCGTGAAAAACTCTCGATCGCCGTCGCCGACCCGCTGTCCTTGACGTCCGCCCAGACCAGTCGGGCCTCGCCGCAATCCGTTTCATCGGCCCAGACCGCGCCCGCCCCGACCAGAACAGCCGCCGAGGCCACCACACCCAACCGTATCATCCCGTATTTTCCTGCGTCTTTTCTTGTCTCAATGCGTCACACGCTCTACAGAAGCGCCGATCCCGTCAAGCTTGAAAGGTCGATACAATGCTCCAAACCGCCGATGACCGCCTGATCGTCGCCCTCGACGTCCCCAACGCGCTGGAAGGGCTGAAGCTGGCCGAGACGCTAGGCGACGCCGTTTCGTTCTACAAGATCGGCCTGGGCATGCTGACAGGCGGCGGGCTGGCACTGGCCAATGAGCTCAAGCAGGAACACGGCAAGCGCATCTTCCTGGACATGAAGCTGTTCGACATCGGCAACACGGTGGAAAACGCGGTGCGGGGGCTGGCGCAGTTCGATCTGGATTTCCTGACCGTGCATGGCGACCCGCATGTGGTGCGCGCCGCCAAGGAAGGCGCGGCGGGCAAGGATCTGAAAATCCTGGCGGTGACCATCCTGACCTCGCTGAACCGCGACGACCTGGATGCCTGCATGATGAAGGCCGGCGACGTTCAGGACATGGTGGTGGAACGCGCCGCCCACGCCTTCGAGGCCGGGGCCGACGGCGTGATCGCCAGCCCGCAGGAGGCCGCCCTGATCCGCGCCCTGCCCCAGGCGACGGGCCGGCTGATCGTAACCCCCGGCGTGCGTCCGGCAGGCGCGGCACTGGGCGATCAAAAACGTGTGGCCACACCTGCCAGCGCCATCCAGGACGGGGCGGATCATATCGTAGTTGGCCGCCCCATTTATCAGGCCGAAGATCCAAAATCCGCGGCCGCGGCCGTTTTGACCGAGTTAAATTCTCTGAAAACGTGATGAGCAGGATCATCGTTTCAACAGGGATTCACGCTGAAAAAACCGCCGCAACAGGTTGACCTTACGTCAGTTTTTCGCGAATCCGCGCCAAATCGTCCCTGTGCCAGAAAACACACATTCAAAAAGCGAGTTTCTGAAAAGCGCGCCAAACCCTATCTCAACCGGAAAATCTTAGCGATTCTCAACGGGATTTACTCCCCAACGAACCTACTCTTCCTGAGGTTCGTTACTTCCCCCCCGCGAAGCGCGGGGGGTTCTTTTCTCTGAATGATCTTTGATCGATATCACTGGATGATATAAGGGACCCCCAAGACAACTGCGGAACACATGAGGACGCAGATGCCCGGTCTTTGCCGAGATTGCCTGACCCCTTTGACGAACGAACGGCGCTGCACGGCCTGCGGCAGCCCCAGGGTAAAGTCTCATCCCGAACTGTTTGATCTGTCCATCGCACATATGGATTGCGATGCCTTCTATGCTTCGGTGGAAAAGCGGGACAATCCGGAACTGGCAGACAAGCCTGTCATCATCGGCGGCGGCAAACGCGGTGTTGTATCCACGGCATGCTACGTGGCCCGAATTCGCGGTGTGCGATCCGCCATGCCCATGTTCAAAGCGCTGCAACTGTGCCCCGATGCCGTCGTGATCAAACCACGCATGTCCGTGTATGCCCAGGTGTCACGGGACATCCGCGCCATGATGGACGAACTGACACCAGTGGTCGAACCCCTGTCCCTGGACGAAGCTTTCATGGACCTGTCCGGCACCGAACGCCTGCACGGAGCCCCCCCGGCCGTCATGCTGGCGCGCCTGGTCAAACGCATGAAGGATGAACTGGGTGTGACAGGATCCATCGGGCTGAGTCACAATAAGTTTCTGGCCAAGGTTGCCTCGGACCTCGACAAGCCCCGTGGGTTTTCGGTGATCGGCAAGGCCGAGACGGCTGAGTTTCTGAATGACAAACCCGTACGATTGATCTGGGGTATTGGCCCCGCTGCGCAGGAATCTCTGGACCGGGCAGGGATTCGAACCTTCAACGACCTGCTGCGTTGGGATCAGGAGGCTTTGACTGTGCGTTTCGGCTCGATGGGGTATCGCCTGTGGCATTTGGCACGGGGTCAGGACAAACGACGCGTTTCAGCCCATGAACCGATGAAATCCATCAGCAATGAGACCACGTTTTTCGAGGACACCGCCAATATTGATATTCTGGACGGACATTTGTGGCGCATGGCCCTGAAGGTCTCGGACCGGGCCAAGGCCAAGGATCTGGCTGGCCGGGTCGTTACGCTGAAGCTGAAGAAAGCCAATCACAAGATTCTGACACGGCGCGTGTCATTGCGGGACGCAACGCAGATCGCGGACAAAATCTATCGCACCGCAAAAGGGCTTTTCGATCAGGTGGGGGATCAGGGGCCATACCGCCTGTTGGGGTGTGGCCTGTCTGACCTGTGCCCGGCGGATCAGGCTGACATCTCCGGCGACCTGCTTGATCCCGGCGCCGTCCGCAGATCACAGGCCGAGCGGGCCACCGACCAGATCCGCCAGAGATTCGGCCCGGAAGCAATCGTGAAGGGCCGCGCTTTGCGCTAGTTTCATTCCGCCGCCAGACGGAGAGGTTTTGAACCGATTCTGGATATGTCGCGCACCACCTGCCGAAGGAGTTTCGAAAACGTCATGAAATTGGCGTTCGGCGCAATCTTTTCTTCGTCCATATACAAGGCCCGGTCGATTTCAATCTGGATCGCGTGTTGCTGGCGGGTGGGGCGGCCGTAAGTCTGTGTCACATAGGCCCCGGCAAACGGGGCGTTGCGCACCACATTCAGACCTGCCGCAGCAAACGCCGATTCGATGAGGTCCACGATTTCAGACGAGGCCGACGCACCGAACCGATCACCCAGCACGATCTCGGGCCGTTTGTTTCGGGTCGTACCAGCCATGGCCACCGCCTCATGCGGCATGGAGTGGCAATCCACCAGTATGGCCTGGCCGAATTTCTCGTGTGATTCGGCCAGCAGGGATTTCAAACGTGCATGATAGGGGCGCCAATAGGTGTCGATGCGCAGCCGCGCCTCGTCCATGGTCAGCTTGCCGCTGTAGATTGCCCGTCCATTGGCCACAACGCGGGGAATCACACCCAACCCGGATGCGACTCTGGGGTTGTGCCCATGCCTGCGGGCACCGCTGATCAGCGCCGGGTCCAGTTCGTCCAGACTGCGATTCAGGTCCAGATAGGCGCGTGGCATGGTCGCTTTGATCAAAGGCGCGCCATTCTCGGCCGCGGCAGCAAACAATTGATCCACGAAGGCGTCTTCCGAGGATCGAATCACGCTTTGATTCAGAACGGACCGCTTCAAAAACGCTTCGGGATAATTCCGCCCGCTATGAGGAGATGAAAAAACCACGCATGAACTGCGGTTTTCCGGCATATCCAATACAAAGGCTGCGTTCTGCATGATCCCTCCATGTTCGCAATCAACATAGACCGGAAAATAGTTCTACCAAACCCCTTGAACCCCTTTGCGACTCCTTTTATAGACCCCGCTACCGGCGCGGGGTTCCGCGCCCCATTTCGTTATGGGGCTGGGCACGCAAAGGGAAAGTGGGCGGTTAGCTCAGCGGTAGAGCACTTCGTTGACATCGAAGGGGTCACAAGTTCGATCCTTGTACCGCCCACCATGATTTCACTGTTCCGGAGATCCGGGACACCCGAGTAACCCAGGCGCTGGCCACGTCCTTGATGAAGGCGCCGCAGATTGGAGACAGACCATGAAGGTCAAGAACTCGCTCCGCTCGCTCAAGAATCGGCACCGCGACTGCCGTGTTGTGCGTCGCAAAGGCCGCGTCTACGTTATCAACAAGACGCAGCGCAAGTTCAAAGCTCGCCAGGGCTGAGAACAGCAAAACACCGTTTTAGAAAACCGCGCTCTTGAGCGCGGTTTTTTTGTTTTCTGCACCTGTGCGCCCGACGTGCTACCCTTGCTTCGACATTGCGGAGTGTGAAACCCATGCGCGAACACGGCATCGACGTACTGGTGGGAACGACCAAGGGAACGTTCATTATCTCTGGTGATCAGAACAGGTCAGATTGGAAAGTGACGGGCCCGCATTGTGAAGGATGGCCGATCAACCACGTCATCGGCGACAAGGAAACGGGCACGATTTGGGCCGGGGGCGGTGGTGACTGGCATGGCGCCGGAGTCTGGTGTTCCGAAGACGGCGGTGTGACTTGGCAGGTCGCAAAACTCACCAAGGGTCAAATGGACGAGTGGGCCGCCAACGACCAGGATTTTGCCCAGATGATCGGCTGGACCGGAGAACCCGCACCATTCGCCGATGAGTTTTCGCAGGTCTGGTCTTTGCGTTATCAACATGGAACGTTGTACGCAGGCACAAAACCGGCCCGCCTGCTAGCCAGCCACGATAATGGTCGGACATGGGACACGCTTAAGGGCCTGACAAACCACCCCTCGGCACCCGATTGGAATCCCGGCGGTGCGGGGCTGGTCCTGCATACAATCGTGACTGACCCAAATGATTCGAAAAAGCTCTGGGTCGGCATTTCCGCTGCGGGTGTGTTTGCAACCGAGGATGGTGGCGCAAGCTGGGAGCGGCGCAACAGATTGTCCAACGCCGAATCTTGCACGCATCATGATCATCCCGCTGCCCCCAGGGATGGTGAAACCGGTCATTGCGTCCACAACATGGTTCAAGCTCCGGGAACCGCGGATTTGCTGTACCAGCAAAACCATCACGGTGTTTGGCGCTCGGCCGACGGAGGGCGCAGTTGGGATGACATCACCGAAGGCCTGCCATCCACCTTTGGATTTCCGATTCATGTGCACCCACGTGATCCGGACACGATCTGGACATTGCCTTTGAACGGAGACAGCATCGGGCGCTATCCACCGGATGCCGCCGCGGCAGTTTGGAAATCCACAAACGGAGGCGCAACATGGCAAGACCAGCGACGTGGCTTGCCGCAAGAAAGCTGTTTTTTCACTGTTCTGCGACAGGCCATGGCCGGAGACCGCCGAGACCCCGCCGGTATCTATTTCGGGACCAACAGCGGCTCGGTTTTTGCCAGTGTTGATGAAGGGGACACATGGACGGAAGTCGCGCGCCATTTACCCACGATCCTTGCAGTTGAGGTGCTTGATCGTGAGTGATCCAGACACTGCCGTGTGACGCGGATCTTTCCGTTCAACACAACTCGCGCCCGCCCCCAACAAGGCTCGCAAGGGTGCCTGCGCTCATTTGACCGAGTAAATCTGTCGGATTTTCTTGCATCTCGCTGAGAATCGTATAATTGAGCAAATCAGTCGGGTTATCAACCGACGCGAAATTCAATTGTTGGGGCAAACTATGCTGAAATCCACAACCTGCCTGGCCGCCGCTCTGTCGGCATTGATCGCAACATCAGCCGCAGCTGAAGGCGAGCTGAACCTTTATTCGTCGCGCCACTATGACACTGACGAACGTCTTTACACGGACTTCGAAGAAGCGACCGGCATCAAGATCAACCGGATCGAAGGCAAGGCGGATGAATTGATCGCGCGCATGGAAGCCGAAGGCGCGAACTCTCCGGCGGATATCATGCTGACGGTCGACACGTCTCGCCTGGCGCGTGCCAAAGATGCGGGCATTCTGCAAGCCATCGACAGCGAAACCCTGGAGGAGCGCATCCCCGCCAACCTTCAGGACGAAGACAACCAGTGGTTCGGCTTCTCACAGCGCGGTCGGATCATCTTTTACAACAAAGAAAACGTTGCCAATCCGCCGGCCACTTACGCAGACCTCGCCAAGCCGGAATACAAGGGCCTGATCTGCATCCGGTCCTCGACCAACACCTACAACCAGACCCTGCTCGCCTCGATCATCACACATGAAGGTACCGAAGCTGCAAAATCCTGGGCGGAAGGCGTTGTCGCCAACATGGCCCGAGACCCGCAGGGAGGTGACACCGACCAGCTGCGTGGCATCGTTTCGGGTGAATGCGACATCGCTGTATCGAACACCTATTACTATGCACGGGCTATCCGCAAAGACGTCAAAGGCCTGTCCTCTGACCTCGACAAGATCGGCTGGGTCTTCCCCAATCAGGACAGCTATGGTGCGCATATGAACCTGTCGGGCGGTGGCGTCGCGGCACACGCGCCGAACAAGGAAAACGCAATCCTGTTCCTCGAGTATCTGGCAAGCGATCAGGCGCAGAAGTACTTCTCGGCGGGCAATGACGAATTCCCGGCAGTACAGAGTGTTGAGCTGGCGGAATCGGTAAAGGCCCTGGGTGAGTTCAAAGCTGACGACGTGAACCTGTCGGAGGTCGCAAAGAACATCCCGGAAGCACAGAAAATCTTTAACGAAGTCGGCTGGAAATAATCCACCACCTCATCAAGAGCTTGCGAAGGGCGCGGAGTTTCTGCGCCTTTTTCATTTACAAAATCGAATTTTGTATTTAACTTTTCCCCAAATTGAAAATTTTTCTCATTTGTGACCCATGCTCGACAACCTCTCAAACCGCCTTGCCGTCCGTTTGAACGATCTCCGCCACGGGCGCGGGTGGTCCCTGGATCAACTGGCCGCCCACAGCGGAATCAGCCGCGCCACGCTGTCCCGCATGGAGAAAGGAGAGGTCAGCCCCACCGCTGAGAATCTTGGCCGCCTCTGTGCCGCTTATGACCTGCCGATGTCCCGGCTTTTGATGATGGTCGAAGACAGCTTTGACCCCAAGGTGGCGTTTGAACGCCAGACCGAATGGCGTGATCCCGAAACCGGCTTTACCCGCCGTGCAGTTTCACCGCCAGCAAACGGCTTGAACGCCGAGGTCGTGGAATGCCACCTGCCGCGCGATACGGTCATCACTTACGAGGCGCCGCCCAAATCCGGGCAGGAACACCATCTGATCCTGATCGACGGCGCACTGACACTGACAGTTGACGGAACCCCCCATGCGCTGAGCGCCGGAGATTGCCTGCGCTATCACCTGTCGGGCCCAACCCGGTTCGAAACCGGGGCATCTCGCGGTGCGCGTTATCTTTTGGTGCTGATATGATCTCGCGTCTGACCGATCTCGATTTCAGCGCGGCAGTGGATGATCTGGCGGAAATCCTCCACGCCTGTGTGCATGACGGGGCCAGCATAGGCTTTGTCCTTCCGTTTACCGAGAGTGACGCACGAAATTACTGGCTGCAAAATGTTCCGCCTGAGCTGAAATCCGGTGCGTTGGAGCTGTTTGCCCTCCACGACAACGGGCGCATTCAGGGCACGGTGCAACTGATCCCCGCGACCATGCCCAATCAACCGCACCGCGCTGATGTTGCGAAACTTCTGGTGCACCCGAACGCCAGACGGCGCGGTTTTGGCCGCGCCTTGATGGAAGCCCTCTTTCAACGAGCGACAGAGTTGGAGCGCACGATGCTGGTTCTTGATACCCGCAGCACCGATCCTTCTCGATTGCTTTATCTGGACCTGGGGTTTCAGATCGCCGGGGAAATTCCGAACTATTGCCGGAACCCGTTCGAAACCAGACTGGAACCCACGACTTACATGTATAAAGAGCTGTCAGCCTGACGCCAAACAGCGACCGCATGACCGTGGATCATGGATTTTCCCCAGCAGTCCACGCGAAGTCGTGCGAAAGGTCCGGGGCATTCCCATGCCGCGCTTTTTCGCGGCGTGCGCTGCAACCAGGCCTGAACACAGCGGAACTCAATCGCCCGGCCACCTGAAGGGATGACCGGGCAATCAACTTTGTGCCTTGCGTTTAGAAATGCGCTGACTTCGTAACTGCGGGCTTTTCCATCGGAGGCGCAAATTTGGTCAGGTCGATACCTTTCACGGCCGATTTGTATTCCTCGGCGGTCGGCATTCGGCCCAAAACAGCCGACAGCACGACCACCGGGGTCGATGCCAGCAGGGATTCGCCTTTCTTGTCCGCCGCGTCCTCAACAACACGGCCTTGGAACAGTCGTGTGGACGTGGCCAGCACAGTGTCACCCTTTGCCGCTTTCTCCTGGTTGCCCATGCAGAGGTTACATCCCGGACGCTCCAGATACAGGATGTTCTCGTATTCCGTCCGCGCTTTGCTTTTTGGGAACAGATCGTCGAATTCAAAGCCTGAATACTTCTGAAGAATGCTCCACTCGCCTTCTTCTTTCAGCTCATCGATGATGTTGTAGGTGGGCGCAGCAACGACCAGCGGGGCCTTGAATTCTACTGTGCCCTTCTCCTGCTCGATGTTTTTCAGCATCTGCGAGACGATGACCAGATCGCCCTTGTGCACCATGCACGATCCAACAAATCCCAGATCGACCTTCTTTTCCCCTTTGTAGTGGGAAACCGGCCGGATCGTATCGTGGGTGTAACGTTTTGATACATCGGCGTTATTGACATCCGGGTCGGCGATCATGGGTTCGCTGATTTCATCTAGGTCAACCACCAACTCGGCAAAATACTTGGCGTTTTCATCCGGTTTCAGGGCCGGCTTTTCACCCGACTTGATTTCCGCGATCCGAGCGTTGGCCTTGTCGATCAGACCTTGCAGTGTCCGGGCTTCGTTATCCATTCCCTTGTCGATCATGATCTGAATACGGCTTCTCGCGATTTCCAGAGATTCGATCAACGTGTCATCCGCTGAGATGCAGATCGACGCCTTGGCCTTCATCTCGGCCGTCCAGTCAGTAAAGGTGAATGCCTGATCCGCCAGCAATGTGCCGATGTGAACTTCGATGATCCGCCCCTGGAACACGTTGTCGCCGAATTTCTTCAGCATCTGCGCCTGGGTGGCGTGAACCACATCGCGGAAATCCATGTGATCCGCCATCTGGCCCTTGAACGTCACCTTGACGGATTCCGGGATCGGCATGGTAGCTTCGCCAGTGGCCAGCGCCAGTGCAACAGTACCCGAGTCTGCACCAAACGCGACGCCTTTGGACATACGTGTATGCGAGTCGCCACCGATGATGATCGCCCAGTCATCCACGGTGATGTCATTCAGAACCTTGTGGATGACGTCTGTCATCGAGTGATAAACACCTTTGGGGTCACGCGCGGTGATCAGGCCAAAGTTGTTCATGAATTTCATCAGTTTTGGGATATTTGCCTGCGCCTTGGAATCCCAAACCGAAGCAGTATGACAGCCAGACTGATAGGCACCGTCAACCGTGGGCGATATCACTGTCGCCGCCATGGCTTCCAGTTCCTGCGCCGTCATCAGGCCGGTGGTGTCTTGCGAACCGACGATGTTGACCTTCACCCGAACGTCCGAGCCCGCATGCAGAACTTTGCTTTCGGCCACGCCAACCGCGTTTTTGTTGAATATCTTTTCAACCGCCGTCAGGCCCTGCCCTTCATGCGAAATCTCCTTGGACGGCGCGAAAGCGGATTTCACCTCGAGACCGAGCGTCTCGGCCGCGAATGTCTGAAGCTTTTTGCCAAAGACAATGGCATAAGATCCTCCGGCCTTTATGAACTCGGTCTTTTGCGGCGTGAAGGATGATGACAGATCGACCAGCTCTTTGTCGCCTGCGTCATTGTACAGCTTTTTGTCCTTGGTGTTGATGGTCAGTACCGTTCCTGTCTCGACGGAATATTTCTGCTCGAGGATAGGATTGCCGTCATTGTTCAGGATCGGATTGCCGTCGGCATCCACTTTCTTAACCCAGTTCTTGAGATCGATGCCGATCCCGCCGGTGACGCCGACGGTGGTCAGAAAGATCGGTGAAATCCCGTTTGTACCGGCAACAACCGGCGCGATGTTCACGAAAGGAACATAAGGGCTGGCTTGCTTTCCGGTCCACAATGCAACGTTGTTGACACCGGACATGCGCGACGATCCAACGCCCATCGTGCCTTTTTCAGCAACCAGCATGACGCGCTTGTCCGGGTGCTGTTTTTGCAAGTCCTGAATCTCGGCCTGTGCTTCGGGTGAGATCATGCACTTGCCGTGCAATTCACGGTCTGACCTCGAATGCGCCTGATTGCCGGGCGACAGAAGATCGGTCGAAATATCCCCTTCGGCCGCCACATAGGTCACAACCTTGATTTCTTCTTCGATGTCGGGAAGCCGGGTAAAGAACTCGGCCTTGGCATAGCTTTCCAGAATGTCACTGGCAAAGGCGTTCCCGGCCTCAAAGGCTGTTTTCAGACGGTTGGTATCTGCGTCGTACAGGAACACCTGGGTTTTCAGAACTGCCGCCGCTTTCTGCGCAATCTCTGCGTCATCGCCCAGCGCCAGATCAAGCAGAACCTCTACCGATGGGCCGCCCTTCATATGCGACAGCAATTCAAACGCGAAATCCTGCGAGATTTCTTCAACCGTCGCTTCACCCAGGATGATCTCTTTCAGAAAGCGCGCCTTTTCACCTGCGGCGCTGGTTGTGCCCGGAAGCGTGTTGTAGATGAAGTAGTTCAGTGAATCGGCGCGATGAGCGTGACCCGTATCTTTGATCTGCCCGATGATTTCCTGCAAAAGGGCACCGTCTTCGATGGGTTTGGGGTGCAGACCCTGTTCTTTGCGCGTCTCGATTTCGTTCAGGTATTCTGTGTAAAGGCTCATGACGGTTCCGACCATTTAGCTGATGCACCGGGCCACGTGAAAGCCCGGCACCTTGAATTTGTATGCGGCGGTATACCAAAGCGTACCGACGTGCAAGATGCCGATCTGCGACCCAGTGTCCTGCCCTACGGGCGATGCCCGCCGCAATGTCGGGCGGTGCGTCGATGGGAATGTTCGATCCCCTACCCCCCGAAAGCCGCAATAAGCGCTTTCGCCAAGGGCAAAGAAGAATAGCCCACCCGTGAAGGTGTAAGCCCCATCCGCACGACGACCATGTCACGCGACGGGAAAATTCCGATGGACTGACCGTCATGCCCTTGCAACCAAACCGCGTCTTCAAACGGTGGCAGGTCGCCCGGCGATTTCAACCAGAGATGACCCTTGGCATATTCACCGCCAGACGCCGCAACGGGTCCGAACATCCAGTCCACAAAACCTGTGGGCAAAATCTGTGCGCCGTCCCAAACCCCTTTTTGCAGCAGAAACTGGCCATACCTCGCCCAGTCTCGGGCCGTGGCGTACATATAGCTGGATCCGATGAATGTATCGGCGACATCTGTCTCGATGATCGCCGAAGCCATGCCAAGCGGTTCAAAAAGCGCATCCCGAGGATAGCTCAAACCGCCATCGGGCAGCTTGTCCTGCCACACCCGGGACAACACGGTGGACGTGCCGGAGGAATAGTTGAAGTCGGTTCCAATGCCGGCTTCCAGTGCACGGTCGGCAGCGAAACCGGCCATGTCATCGCTGAGATACAGCATCCTGGTCACGTCTGACACGTCTCCGTATTCTTCATTCCATTGCAGACCGCTTGTCATTGCCAGCATGTCCGCAACAGTAATGTCTCGCCTTGCGTCTTCTGCCCATTCGGGAAAACTGTCGACGAGGGTGTCCGATACATTCATCTGACCCGCTTTGATCAACGTTCCGATCAGCCCGGCCGTCACCGTCTTGGTCATGGACCAGCCCAGCAACGGTGTGTCGGCGTCAAACCCTTCCGCATAGCGTTCGGCCACGATACGCCCGCCTTGAACCACCACTACGGCGCGGTATCCTTCGCCAAGCAGCGTATCATCCGACAAGACGGCCTGAAATTTGGAATCATGAGACTGCGCAACGTCGTTTCCGCTTGGCCAAAGCCCTGTCGGCGCGGGCTTGGCAGCCTCAAGCCCTTGCGCACTCAGGGATGTAGCATGCACGTTGGTGCAGCCAAGCCCCTGCCGGAACTGCGACCTGGCGGGCGCGAAGAACCGAAAGAGCCGCGCATGAACAGTCTGCGCCTCTCGATCGACCTCAATCGAAACATGTTTGAGCAGCGGATGCCCCGGGGCCTGCACATCCACCGCAAGGACCTCTTCCGGATCACGTCCGGCAATGAAAACGTTTGAACAGACAATCTTAGCCGAGTAATTCGTGCCCACTTTCAACAAATCGGGCGGGGCGATCAGCAGATAACCAAGCAGCCCCACGATGCCCAGAACCACGACACCTAGACCCGTTTTCAATACCTTACTGAACATCCGCTGACCTGCCCTTTTGCTGTCTTTTCAGCACAGGTTAGATACATCCAGCTCGGTTTTGCCACTATTCCGTTGCGTATTCTTTCGATGCTGATCGCAAACTCGGCGCCTTTCTCGGTGAACTGCTCAAGTCGCCTCGTCGCTTTGATCCGGCGACAACCAAAAGCTTTGCGATTGCCCGGCAAGACGTTGCCAAATCTGTTCACTGAACTCTGGCTTCGCTTCGGTCAAACGGACCATTCTTATTGTCAGCGCCTGCGCAGGCAGAACCTCTTCAACGCTTACAAGCTGCCCCTGAGCAAGCGGCGTGGCGACCAAAGAATAGGGCAACCAGGCAACGCCGATTTCATTCACGGCATATTGCAGCATCGCCAGCGTCAGGGCCGTCTCGGCCTTGGCCACGAGTCTGGTTTCGTCGGGCAAACGCGGTGCAATCAATCGGGAAAACACTTGCCCAAGAAAAACATCAGGCGGGTAGACAATCGCAGAAATAGTCTTGCCATCCAATTCCCCGCGCATTGCCGGTGCGCATACCGGGATCAATGTGTCGGCACCAAGCGTCCTCGCCTCGAACGCACTTTCGAGGTTCTGCACCCCACCGTCCGATGCCGCGTACATGATCGCGAAATCGACTTCTTTCGAGATCAGTTGCAACAGGCATTCGTCCTGATTCCCCGATCGCACCTGAACCGAGATATCGCTGTTTTCGGTCAACATCCGGACCACTTTCGGCGAGACGGTTGTCGTCAACGCATGCTGGCACACGAGCGACAAAGACTGGCTGGCCTGATCGCTTTCTGTTTTCAAACTGTGACGCAGTTTGTGCAGACGCGCGCTCAGCTCGCGCAGTTCAGGTTCCAACGCCTGAACGCCCGGCATTAGGGATACGGGTTTGCGGCGACGATCAAACAGGGTCGCTCCGATACTGCCTTCGATGAGCCGCACCCGACGGGTAAAGGCAGATTGGGTCAGCAGCCGTTTTTCCGCGGCGCGCGTCAGCGATCCGCTGTCCAGCACGGCCAATATGTCATCGATCCATTCCAAACGCATGTGAATCAGATAGCCCAGACCTCACTAATATGCAATTTTTGCAACATACTCACTGAATTTCGAATTGGAAGAGCGGCAACACACAGCGTAAATTGACGAAAATAAATATTAGGAATTGTGACATGCATCTTGCGCGCTTTCCCCGCCTTCACCTCGCCCATCTTCCGACACCGCTTGAACCGATGAAGCGGCTTTCCAAAGAACTGGGGGTGGAAATCTGGATCAAGCGCGACGATTGCACCGGCATGTCAACCGGCGGCAACAAGACCCGCAAGCTGGAATTTCTGATGGCCGAAGCGGAAGCGCAGGGCGCCGACATGGTGATGACGCAAGGTGCCACTCAAACCAACCACGGTCGACAAACCGCAGCGTTTGCCGCCAAGCTGGGCCTTGATTGCCATATTCTTCTGGAAGATCGCACCGGCTATCAAGATGGCAACTACAATACAAATGGCAATGTCCTGCTGGACCACTTGCACGGCGCGACCACCCAGAAGTTTCCCGGGGGTCACGATATGCCGGGCGAAATGGAAAAGGCTGCCGCGAAGAAACGGGCAAAAGGCCGCAATGTCTATGTCATTCCTGGCGGCGGCTCGAACCCGACCGGGGCGCTGGGCTATGTAAACGCGGCCTTTGAACTGTTGGGTCAGGCCAATGACAGCGGATTGCGGATTGACCGGCTGGTACATGCAACCGGGTCGTCCGGTACGCAGGCAGGTTTGGTGACGGGAATGTGCGCCATGAATGCGCAGGTGCCGGTGCTTGGCATCGGGACAAGGGCACCTCGGCCAAAGCAGGAACAGATGGTGTACGACCTCGCCTGCAAGACCGCCGAAAAGCTGGGGTGCGCGGGCGTGGTAAAGCGTGAAGATGTCATGGCCAATACCGACTATGTCGGCGAAGGCTATGGCCTGCCCACTGAAAGCGGCATCGAAGCGATCCAGATGTTTGCCGAATTGGAAGGTATCCTTCTGGATCCCTGCTACTCGGCCAAGGGTGCGGCGGGCCTGATCGATCTGGCGCGCAAAGGCGAATTCAAAGACCAGCGGGTCGTTTTCCTTCACACGGGTGGCGCGGCGGCCTTGGCGGGGTATGACTTTGCCTTCGATCACAAATACCGCTGGGTGAATATCTGAGCAATGACACTGCGCCCCATCGGCATTCTTGGCGGCATGGGCCCTGAGGCAACGATCCTCCTCCAGCGCAAGCTGGTCGAGGCTGTGCCGGTGAGCGACGACCGGGACCACATTCCGCTTTTGATCGACATGAACACTCAGGTCCCGTCACGGATCGCGCATTTGATCGAAGGGGCGGGCGAAGATCCGGGGCCGACACTGGCGGCGATGGCGCGACGTCTTCAGGATGCCGGCGCCGTGGCGCTGGCAATGCCCTGCAACACGGCGCATCACTATGCCAAGGCGATCACCGATGCCGTGACCGTTCCGCTGTTGAACATGGTTGAACTGGCCGCGGATCACGCCGTCGGGACACTCGGGAAGGGTGGGTGCGTTGGTGTGCTCGCTTCTCCGGCGGTGCGCCGTACTTGTCTTTTCGAAACAGCCCTGCACGCGCGCGGGCTGTCAACCGTTTGGCCAACGGATGACAACGCGATGCTGGCGGCGATCCGCGCGATCAAGGTCAACGGCCAAAGCGACAAGGCGCGCGAAACGTTGCGAGCGTCCTCAAGGGCCTTGGTCAAGGCGGGGGCGGGCTTGCAGTTTGTCGCTTGCTCAGAGTTCTCTCTCATTGCCGACAGCGTCGCGGATGACGCCAATGCAGTGGATACGATCGATCTGCTGGTCCGCGCGATCGTCAATTTTTCTCAGACGGGCCGGCATACGAGGTAAAGGCGCATTTTCCGTTCAACGGCCGGTCGGTGCTCCAAAACGAATCCGTCCGGTCACAAACGCTGCCAAAGCTGGTGCGCGATCTGATCCAAGCTGGCCGGATTGGAAAAGGCTGAAATCGTCAACGTTGCACACCATGCATCGTCACCGATCGGCACCAGCAACCCCTGATCCAGCTCCGCCGAGATCGACGTTTCGGGCATCCAGGCAAATCCGCTGCCGGTCATCAATCTTCGCTTGATCGTTTCGACGAGGCTATCGACATATATCGTTTCGGTATTCTGGGGTTTCCGGTCAACGGTGTTTTCAACGACCATGCCCAAGAAGGACGATCGGTCATAGGCCAGATAAGGGATCGGCGGGCCATCCTGCCGGGACAAATCCCAACCCAGTGTCCGAACCGGCTGTGCGGCAGCCACCGGTATCAGACGGTCCTTCAACAGATCCTTACGCTCGAACGCGGTTTCGTCGATCATGGGCGAGACAGTATGGTGATAGTAGCACAGCAGGATATCCACCGCGCCTTCGACCAAAAGATCACAGCAGGTGCTCAGAGAATCGGACAGGACGCGCGTGCGCAATTCCGGGATCTGCTTCTGCAACTCTTCTATGCGGGTCGCCAAAAAATTAACCGCAATGGTGTGCAGAACCGAAAACCGGATGAACCGACTGTCGCCCCGGTCGGCGTCCCGCAGGGATTGGCGGGATTCAGACAGCTGTGAAATTGCCGCCTGGGCAACAGGCAGGAATTGTTTGCCGGCCTCGGTCAATTGCACCGGATAGGTTGCCCGATTGACCAAAGGCAGCCCCACCCAGCTTTCCAACGCTTTGATTCTGCGACTGAATGCGGATTGCGTGATGTTACGTTCATCAGACGCACGGGTGAAGTTCAAGGTCCGGGCGAGGCATTCAAAATCGCGTAACCAATTCAGATCCAATGCGTATCCCCGCTTGTGAAAGAGCATCTTCAGCAAGGATACAGAAAATTATGCAGAAAAAGAATAGTTTGATGAAATGTTCGAATTGGCTCTCGGAAAAGCTCCTGTTCTAGACTTCCGGGCAGGGTCTGGCGGTTGGTCTTGTTTCAGCCTTCCGTCCGAATGTGTCGCCAAAGGCATGTTGGCGCCCCCCTATTGCGCGACGGGAAAATCGAACGACGGAAAGAACGACGCCGAACCACGGCGCAATTCAACAGAGGAGAAGACCATGAGAACCAATCTGAAAAAGCTGGGGATGGCTGCTGTGGTCAGCGTCTGCGCTGTACCGGCTTTCGCAGCCGAAGAGGTGAAAATCGGCGTGCCATCCTGGACCGGTGCACAAGCGATTGCCCATGTGCTGGGCGCGGTAGTGGAAATGCGCATCGGGGGCAAAGTGGAATATGTGCCCGGCAACAACGCCACGATCTTTCAGGCGATGGATCAGGGCAAGGGCGATATCGACGTTCATCCCGACGTTTGGCTGCCCAACCAGGAAAGCTTCACCAAGAAATATGTGGACGAAGCGGGCACCGTCACTCTGTCATCGAACCCCTACGAGGGTAATCAGGGTTTCTGCGTCAGCAAAGACTTTGGTGAAGCCAACAACATCACCGACATCGCCGATCTGGGCCGCCCGGATGTGGCCGCATTGATGGACAGTGACGGCAATGGCAAAGGTGAAATGTGGATTGGCGCGCCAGGTTGGGCTTCGGCCAACGTGAACGAAGTCAAAACCCGCGATTACGGCCTGCTTGATTTCATTGAGCCGATACGCGCCGAGGAAAGCGTGAAAACCGCGCGGATCAAGGACAGCATCGCCAAGGGCGAAGGCTACGCCTTTTATTGCTACAAGCCGCATGCTGTCTGGTACATGTTCGACGTCCAGATGTTGACCGAGCCACAATTCGACCCGGCAAAATACGTGATGGTCCAACCGTCTGATGACCCGGACTGGTACAACAAATCCAATGTTGCGACCAAGGACGCGCTCAAGAACGTGCAGATTGCGTGGTCCAACACGCTGCCAGAGCGTTCTCCGGCGATTGCCGATTTCTTGGCGAATTTCGCATTGACGGCGGATGATGTCAGCGGGTTCGCCTATGAGATCAGCGGCAAGGGCCGCGACCCGGCGGACGTTGCCCGTGAATGGGTCGAAGCAAACCCGGATCGTGTCGACGCCTGGCTGGGTCTCTGATCTTTCGTCCCAAAACAGGGTGGCGGCAATGGACGGCGCCACCCAAATGCGCACCTCTGGGGGACTTATGAGCGACGACACCGTTATTGAAATCTCAAATGTCTGGAAGATTTTCGGGGGCAGGCCCGAGGTGGCGCTGCAGGCAATCCGCGACCGTGGATTGGACAAGGCCCAGGTGCTGGCGGAATACAACTGCGTTGTCGGCGTCGCGGATGTCAGTCTTTCGGTCAACCGGGGCGAGATATTCTGCATCATGGGCCTGTCAGGCAGCGGGAAGTCCACTCTGGTTCGCCATTTCAACCGGCTGTTGGAACCCACCGCAGGCAAGATCGAAATCGAAGGCACTGACGTGATGGCCCTGGGCCCGAAAGAGCTTCAGCAGTTTCGCAACAACAAGATTGGCATGGTGTTTCAGAACTTTGCGCTGATGCCGCATCGGTCTGTGCTGGACAATGTCGCAATGCCGCTGGAGATCCGGCAGGTCAGCAAAAATGAACGCATGCGTCAGGCCGCGGCTATTCTGGATATCGTCGAACTCGGAGCCTGGGGATCGAAATTCGCACACGAGCTGTCCGGGGGTATGCAGCAACGTGTGGGCCTTGCCCGGGCACTGGCAGCGAACCCGGATGTGTTGTTGATGGACGAACCGTTCTCGGCGTTGGACCCGTTGATCCGTCGGCAATTGCAGGATGAGTTCATTCGACTGAGCAAAATCCTGAAAAAGACGACGATCTTCATCACCCATGATTTGGATGAAGCCGTCCGCATCGGGAACCGGATCGCAATCATGCGCGACGGCAAGGTGGTGCAGATCGGGACGGCCGAAGACATCGTCATGAACCCCGCCGACGACTATGTCGCCGATTTCGTGGCGGGTATCTCAAGGCTCAAGGTGGTGCGTGCCCACGCGGTCATGCGGCCCATACCGGAATATGTCGCGACCCACGGTCCTCTGCCCTCGGATGCCCCGCGTGTGAATGAAGGCGAAAACCTGAGCACGCTGATCAATCTGGCAATCGACACCGACAGCGCGATCCTTGTGGAGGACGGCGGCGAGGATGTTGGCGTCATAACCCGTGCCGATCTGTTGCGCACCGTGATCGAAGGAACCGAAGTGTCATGAGGTCTTCAGATGTGAACCCGCTGGAAGATACCGAGAGCGAAGCAGCCCAGGCATATGCCGAAGAGCGGCGCGAAAACATCCGGGCCTTTGTTCGCACCAGCCCCGACTATTACATCCGCAACTTCGACAAGATCGGCGCGTCGTCCCGCTTTACGCCGACTTTCAATCTGATGGCCGGGTTGTTTGGCCCGGTCTGGTTCGGTGCGCGGGGCTTGTGGTCATGGGCGTTGCCATTTCTGATCCTGGAAACAATAGCCTATGTGCAGATCGCGCGCGGGTTGTTCGGCGACCTGGCGGCCGAGGCAATGGAACGCATCGCGTCAATTGAAGGGACGCTTGAGCTGCGCCGTCAGCAGTTGGCCGCTGCCATCGAAAACAACTCGGACAAGATCGATGTCTATCAGCGAACGGTGGACTCGCTCGAGGAAAACATAGGCGGCATCCGCGCCGAAGCCGAAGCAATGGCCGCTGAAGGTCCTTACATTGTTCTGACCGGCCTGATCATTCTGATCATCGTCAAGCTTGTTCAGTCTCAGGTGGCAAATTGGGCGCTCGAGTCGCGTTTCTCGGAATGGCTGTCAGATCGTTTAATCCGATCTGCAATGCCGGTATCGCAGATCGTGTTCAGCGCGATCTTCATGGCGCTGATCGTTGCTGCGGCGATGATGCATTACAGCTTTCCTGGGCGTTTCTCGTTGCTCAGCCATTTCCCGACAGACCCCAATATCCGCCTGACCAGCATCACCTGGGTGGAAGATTTCATCGCCTGGTGCGTGCGCAACAGCGAAGCGTTCTTTGACGGGCTGACATTCGGCATCCGTACCCTGCTGGACGCGCTTGAGGTCATCTTGGTGCAGACGCCTTGGATCGTGATCGCCAGTCTCATCATTCTGCTGACATGGCTGACTGCGGGTGTCAGCACGGCAATCTATTCGGGCGCGTTTCTGGCCTATATGGGGCTGTTGGGCTTTTGGGAGGGCGCAATGACCACGCTGGCCTTGTTGGGGACAGCGGCATGCCTGTCGATTGTCATCGGAATTCCACTGGGCATGTTCGCGGCGCGTCGCCCTCGGTTCTACGCTTTCATCCAGCCGATCATGGATTTCATGCAAACCATGCCCGCCTTTGTTTTCATGGTCCCCGTGATCGCGTTTTTTGGTGTCGGCAAGCCGGCGGCGGTTGTGGTCACGATGATTTTCGGTGGTACGCCCGTGGTGCGCCTGACCGTTCTCGGCTTGCGTGGCGTGCCCGAAAGCGTGCGCGAGGCGGCGATCAGTTTCGGCGCCAACAAATGGTACCTGCTCACCAAAGTCGACTTGCCGCTGGCAAGCCCGTCGATCCGGGCGGGGATCAATCAGACAATCATGTTGTCACTGGCAATGGTTGTTGTTGCGTCTCTGATCGGTGCCAAAGGGCTGGGCGAGGATGTTCTTGAAGCGTTGCAATACGCGAATGTGGGCCAGGGTATTCTTGCGGGGTTCTCAATCCTGTTCTGTGCCATGATCCTCGATCGGATTGTACAGGGCGGCCGGAAATGACACCCATCGTGTTTGTTCACGGGTTCCTGGGCGGCAGTCGGCAATGGCAGCGGCAGGTCGAGGCCCTGAAAGGTTACGATGTCATCACGCTGGATCTGCCGGGTTTTGGCGAAAATGCGCAACGTGACGCGTTTTGCAGCATCTCGGGATTCGCGGACTGGGCTCTGAATGAGCTGACGATGCGCGACATCGAGACATTCCACCTGGTTGGTCACTCGATGGGTGGAATGGTCGCGCAGGAAATGGTTGCCCGTGCGCCCGAGCGTATTGACCGTTTGGTTCTTTATGGCACCGGCTCCGTCGGTGTGCTGCCCGGGCGGTTTGAGACCATCGACACCTCGAAAACCCGTGCCTGTGCAGACGGG
This sequence comes from Ruegeria sp. HKCCD7559, assembly GCF_013110575.1. Taxonomy (NCBI): domain Bacteria; kingdom Pseudomonadati; phylum Pseudomonadota; class Alphaproteobacteria; order Rhodobacterales; family Roseobacteraceae; genus Ruegeria; species Ruegeria sp. HKCCD7559. Next base: position 336,682 of record NZ_WVQU01000003.1, on the reverse strand, counting down.
CCGAAAGTGACGGCGCGGCGGATTGCGGCAACCTGGTTTCTCGAACGCGAAAATGCTTTGGAATATGAACTTTGCGCCACGATAGCCCAGAAAAGCAACCTGAAGGCCATGCTCGCTGGATTGGATGCGATGCACTCCTGGAGCGGCGCTGAAAACCTGCCGGCAATCAAGACCAAGACGCTGATTATCTGGGGGGATCGTGATCGCACCTACCCATGGAGTCAGACGGAACAGTTGTGGCAATCCATCCCGAATGCAAACCTCGCGGTGATACCAAACTCTGCACATGCGACGCATCTGGAAAAAGCCGAGCTGTTCAACGGGATATTGCGAGACTACTTTGCTGCCTGATGAATTGCGCCAAACAATTGAACCGGTCAGATGTTGCCATTCCGCGGCAAACCGGATGATCGATTTGGTCGAACGCCATGGTCCGTCAGATTAATCCGTTGATCGGCCGGATTTTACATATCAACGCGTCGCCGCAAGACCACCAGTTCCTGGCCTGATATTCGGCAGGGCCTCAAATTGGCATGCGTTCCTGCCCTCACGCTTGAATCGTCGAAAAAGTTTCCTTCGCGCAGTTGTGCACCCAATCCAACGGCACTGCGCAAATCGATCAGATTTGCAAAACACGGACGTCCGGCATGGACCGGATCGTGGCCAGATCTTGCTCGTAAAGCTCTGTGAACGCTTCAACTATATCGGAATTCCAGCCCGGCAAGTCGAGCTCTTCTTCGATCTGCTCCGGTCGGGCGTATTCGTCCAGAATATTTGCCATCTCTTCACGTCGGCGGCCGGGATCGATGGCGTCCCCTTTTCTCACGATGTCCAATACATGACGTTGTCCGGCTTCTGTCAAAAGTGAGGACAGGAATGCAAACTCTTCATGAAGCACAGCCTCATCAGGCAATCCCGCTATGGCGCGGATGATATCGCCCCAGATAAGCGGCGAATTCTCGTGTTCCCACAAGGTGAGCTGAACCTGAGGCGCAAGATCCCGCAGGTCTTCGATCATGCCAAGCCAGCTGAGGCAGCTTAAATCGGTGCTGGCCAGAATGTCCCGCCGATGGTCCTCATGGATCGAGGCCAGAATCTTTGGAATAAAAACCCCGGGGTTCACCAGCCCTGCAAACACTTGAACCTGCACGCCGTCCAGCAGAGTGTCCGCATGGGCCGTTCTATTCCCCGCAAACGGATAGATCTGGCCGTCTTGCAGCGCGGTGCGCCTGGGGCCAAAGAACTTGTCGCTCGACACAACAACGCGGTCCAGATTCTGGTTTCCGGCAACAAGCTCGGACAATCTGTTCCGTGCGTCTGCATCAGATACATCCTGCAAAATCGATTCAGACATCACTTTGACGAATAGCCGGGACCGACGCGGCCCCAGAACCGCAGTTCGGTACTTGGCCAGTACGCTCCTGTTCGCACCAAGCGAGGACATCACCAGCCCTTCATCCGAAAAGGCAACACCGGCGTGGATGGCAACCTGCATTTTTTCCTTTACCCCTTGGCTTTTCTGCATAGCCGCGTCCGTTACCACACGCGAGATATTTGCAACGGATGAATTCAGCGTTTTTTGCACGTTCTCAGGAAATCGGGCAATGTCTAAGTTTGGGCTAAAATTCAGGCTTGCAGTCCACTGCCAGAGGAAGTAATCGACAGCCAGTGCCCCTATAGCTCAGCTGGTAGAGCAACTGATTTGTAATCAGTAGGTCCGCGGTTCGAGTCCGTGTGGGGGCACCACTTGAAATCATTGAAAATGAACAAATAATTTCGCATCGCCGGCGATGTGCGTTTCGAATTTTCAAACGTTTTTCTAACGTTCGCGGTTTCGTTGCCCCGTCGTTTAAACGTGCCGGCGACTCAGTGAAAAATTTCCAGGGTGCGCCAAAATCCCGCTACATCAGGGCTTTAGCGTTCCGCCGTACAGGGGGCATCTTTGCTCAGTAGGTGGGAAAACACGATTCCGTACTCTCAGCCTGTCCAGTCGATTTGACTGGGAGAAGAGAGGTTTCCCTTGCCGTCGGATTTGATCAAGGGCCTCAGCTTCTTGCTCCCTTTTTGTGAAGCGAAAAGGGAATCCCGTCGAGGAATGGGTTCATCTGATCAACGGTAAGCTGCTTGTCGTCACCAACAGTTTGATTGTCGACTATGAGATTTCGGCCGAAACTCTTCTTGATCTCAAGTTCGACGCCAAAGTAATCCGAGCTTTGTCAGCCTTTGGGTCAGCCCCATCATATCTGATCAACGACCAAGAAGACTTTTGTCAGAAGTGGGACGACGGCCAACGGTTTTTCATATCCAGAAAGGGCGCATTGAAACCCACATGGTTTCCCGGATCACCACGCGACTTGGCTGGTCGAAAAAGCGTTGAACGACGACTATGTTCCCAAGAGCCCACGGCGATCCAGAAAGGCAGGAAGCCGCGAAAGAACATCGAACGACGGCGACGATTCTTCACTGATCGAAGATTGATGGATTGGCCGCTTCAGAAAGATCAAGTGGCCTCGGAACAGCCCCGCGCCGAACGTTCAAGAGTCATGGGCGATGCTGCGATCCAGATGTTCGGTCAAGGGACTTCTTTGAGCGTATTTCGACAAGCGCAAAACACGGTCGACGCGGAATACCGACCTTCTCAAAATCGGTATTTGATTGGCAACAAACCAGAAGAACAGACTTTCGGCGCTGATGTTTCGACACCGCCCGGTCCAAAATACAGGTCTCGGAACTTGTTTCGGTTAAGGAAGTCCCGAGATTTATCTGGACGGCGCTCCTGATGGGGTGGACGTCGATGCCCTGGTCAGCACTTTCAGGTCGCACTTGGTCGTCGTGATCTTTTCGGAATGCTCTGCGACAATGCTTGTGATCAATTCTGCGGACAGGGCGCCAATGCGCTTGGCTGGGATGCGAATGGTCGAGAGGGACGGTTCGATTTCGCTTGAGCCTTTGAAATCTCCGATTCCCATGACGGACAGGTCTTCAGGAACACGCACACCGCAGTGTTTTGCTGCGTACAGCACGCCCTGAGCGATAATGTCATTGCCGCATAAAATAGCGGTAGGACGTGGTGAATGATCCAACAAGCTTATGCAGGCGCGTTTGGCTTCCAAAATGCTATAGGGGGCTTCCAGGCGCCATTGTTCGGGAACCTCAATCCGTTCCAATCCCAATTCTTCCAAGGCGCCGTGCAACCGGTCATATGCGCGATCATTCCCGGCAGGGTCGGGAAAGATCAAACCTATGTCGCGGTGTCCCAAATCCAGCAAGTGGCGTGCGGACAAACGGCCAGCTTCAGAATTCTGAACACCCACGCAAGACAATCGCGCTTCATCGTCATAGTTCCAGATTGCAATCGTCGGAACACCCTGTTGTTCGATCAATTGATACGTCGATTCCGAGTGTTCAAGCCCGATAAGCGCAAGCCCGTCAACGCGATGCTCCATCAGTTTGCGCAGCATCTTGTATTCGCGCTCCAGATCGAACCCGTGCGAAGCAATCAACATCGTGAAACCATGCTGGTCCAGCCCATCCGAAAAGGATTGGATCAGTTCAGCGAAGATGGCGTTGTCGATTGTCGGCACCACCAGCCCGACAGTTCCGCTGCGTCGGCCGTGCATGACTTGCGCGGCTCGGTTGCGAATATAACCAAGCTTCTGCACCGCCCGGTCAATCTTTTTCCGAGTCGCCGGCTTGAGCAATTCCGGGTGATTGAAGCTTCTCGAAACCGTCGAGATGGAAACACCGGCAGCCTTTGCGACAGCGACAATATCCGGCTTATCCATATGTTTTTTATTCACAACTTTCATTCGATCGAGGCTATTTATGAAAACATTTGCAAAACTATTTTCATCTCTTAGCCTAAAATGTCAACGCGCAAACAAACACAGGGATGCAACGTGGAATTTCTGTATTACTTCGGAGATGTCTTCACACCGGTCTCGTTCGGGCTGTTGCTCTTGGGAACGATTGGCGGGCTGATTTTGGGGGCAACCCCCGGACTGTCACCCACCATGGCCGTGGCCCTGCTGATCCCATTCACGTTTCATCTGGCACCCGTTCAGGGGCTGATCCTTCTTGGCGCGGCCTATACCTCGACGGTCGCCGGCGGCGCGGTCAGCGCCATCCTTCTGAAAATTCCCGGAGCGCCCGCAAACATCGCCACGACGTTGGATGGGCATACGATGGCCAAGCAGGGCAAGGGCGCACAGGCGTTGCAGCTGAGCTTTCTGGCGTCTGCCGTTGGGGGGGTGATCGGAGTGCTTCTGCTCATCTTCCTGACACCGGTTCTTGCGCAATGGGCGTTGGCCTTTGGACCAAGCCACCTGTTCTGGCTCGCCATCCTGGGCGTAACCGTCATTGGATCGCTGGATAGTGCATCCGTTGTCAAAGGGTTGCTGTCGGGATGCATCGGTCTTTGGCTTGCGACCATTGGGTTCGATGACATCATGGGCGCGCAACGGTTCATCTTCCACCCGGCGCTTGGTGGCGGCATCAACATCATCGCCGCGCTCATCGGGCTTTTTGCAATTCCTCAGGTCCTGACCATGTTCGCCAAGGGCCGCAACACGGCAAATGCCGAAGTGATCGAAGTCGAAAAGCACTCGATCATGGATGCGGTGCGTGAGCTTCTGCGCCGCCCGAGGGCGCTGAGCATCGGCACCATTACCGGCTCGGTCATCGGGCTGATCCCGGGCGTCGGTGGACAGATCGCGGGTTTGGTCGCCTATGACCAGACCAAGAAGTTCAGTCCCGAGCGCGAGAAATTCGGAAAGGGCCACAGCGAAGGCGTGATCGCAGCGGAAAGCGCGAACAACGCCATGGTCGGCCCCAGCCTTGTTCCGCTTTTGACGCTCTCGATCCCGGGGTCGCCGACTGCGGCGGTGCTGCTGGGCGGCCTGTTGATCCACGGGATTTTTCCCGGCACGGACCTTTTCGACAACCACCCGGATGTTGCCTGGACCTTCATAAATTCGATGCTGATCGGGCAGGTGTTGATGTGCATCTTCGGTCTTTATGTCGCGGGCCTTGCCGCCCGGGTGGCGCAGGTACCGCAGAGCGTCATGGCCGCAGTTGTTCTGGGCCTGGCTGTCTTCGGAAGCTATTCGGTACAGTCCAGCATGGGCGACGTCTATGTCATGGCGGCACTTGGCATCATGATGTACTTTCTTGAGCGTTTTGGCTTTTCAGCTGCGCCACTGGTGCTTGGCCTGATCCTTGGCCCGATTGCCGAGGCGAACTTCATTCAAGGTTCGATGATTGCAGGGGCCAGCGAAGGGATGGCCAGCTATTTCCTGACCGGAACGCTGAATATCGTTCTGATCGCAATCGTCATCGCTTCGATCGCCTATTCGGTCTGGATGGAGCTTCGCAATCGTCGCTACACATCAAAAGAGGAGATCATGGCATGAGTTCCGTCAGTCTTCCACGCGCGCAACATATTGTGGCGTCCGGCGTCATTGCTGCCGTCGGGATCTGGGTGGCATGGGTCAGCTATACCCAGCAACCGGCCGAAGCTTTCTTGTTCCCACGCCTGATTTCGACTGTGTTTGTCGTTCTGGCCCTGTGGACGTTTGCCAAGGCGCTTCTGGGCTGGACCAAGGTGGGCAACGGCGTCTCGCGCAAGGATTTCATTTGGCTTCTGCCAGGACTGATTATCGCGCTCATCTACATCTTTTGGGCCGCCAAGGCGCTTGGGTTTTACACCGCCGGAACGATCACATTCTTCTTGCTGCTCAGCTTCTATGACCCTGCACCGCATGGCGAAATCAAAACCTGGACTAGGCGTGTGATCATCACGATCGGGTATTTGGCCGTAATGTATGGGCTCTTCGCCATGCTCCTCAAAGTTTACACGCCACGAGAAGTATTTTTCTGAAAAAGACCGCGCGAAAAGCGGCTTACGCAAATCCAAGGGAGGATCTGAAATGAAACATCTACTGGCAGGCGCTGCACTGGCGCTGATGTCCCTGACCGGTGGCGCGGCCGTCGCGCAGGACTACCCCGAACGCCCGATCATGATGATGGTCAGTTACGGTGCGGGTGGCGCCACCGACTTTCAGGCGCGCATCGTCACCATGACTGCGGGAAATGAAGACGCGCTTGGAATGCCCATCGCGATCATCAACAAGCCGGGGGCCGGTGGCCGTGTCGGCTGGAACTGGTTTGCGACACAGGCCGAGGCTGATGGCTATACGCTGGCGGCTTACAACATCCCGCATTTCATCGCCCAGTCGATCAAGGGCGGCGTTGAATATTCGGCAGACAGCTTTGAGCCCATCGCCAACTGGGGGGCGGATCCTGCGGTATTCGTCGTGGCCAAGGACAGCCCCTTCAATTCCATGCAGGAGGTGGTGAACTATGCCAAGGAAAACCCGGGGAAGCTGACCTTTTCGGGTGCGGGCCTGTTCGTCGGGCACCACATCGCCGCTTTGCAGCTTGAGAAGGAAGCCGGGGTCAAAATGGCGTACATCCCGACCAAGGGCGGCGGTGCGGCGGCCATGAAAGCCGTGATTGCAGGCGACGTCATGGGCGGCGTGAACAACCTGTCCGATGCGTTCCGCGCACAGGAAGCCGGAAATGTCAAAATCCTTGGCGTGTTCGATCTGGAACGCAGCGCGTTCCTGCCGGACGTCCCCACACTGAAAGAGCAAGGCTTTGACATCGACAATGCCAGCGTGAATTTCCGCGGCGTCATGGTCCCCAAGGGCACCCCGCCAGAGGTCATCGACAAACTGGCCGCTACAGTCCCGGAAATGTTCAAAAACGCGCGGGTGGCAGGAAAAATGAAAGCCGGTGGATCACCCATGCACGTCATGTCCCGCGAAGAGGTTCAACAGATGTGGGCCGCACGTCAGGAAACCCTGCAAGAGCTTCTGGCGGGTCTGTAACGATTTGAGCAGTGGCACAGGATGGGGCGGTTTCCGCCCTGTCCCCACCAATAGGAATTCAATGATGAATGCACATGATGACATCGCCCAAGTCAGTTTGATCATGACCCGTGCGCGCACCGCTCAGAAAGAATACGAAACCGGCGCCACCCAGACGCGCTATGACCGCGCAGCAGCTGCCGCCGCCTGGGCGATCATGGAGCCTTCACGCAACAGGGCTTTGGCCGAACTTGCGGTCAAGACGACAGGACTGGGCAACGTGCCGGACAAGGTGATCAAGAACCATCGCAAGACCCTTGGCCTGATGCGCGACATAAAAGACGTCAGAACCCATGGGATCATCCATGAGGATGCAAGTACCGGCATCACCGAGATTGCGCGCCCAATCGGGGTGATTGGCGCCGTGGTGCCGTCGACGAACCCGGCAGCCACACCCGCCAACAACATCATCAACGCGTTGAAATGCGGCAACTCGGTTGTTGTCGCCCCGTCACCCAAAGGCGTTGCAAGCTGCGAGCTGCTTTTGCGTTACATTCATGCCGAGTTCGACAAACTGGGGCTGGATCACGATCTGGTCCAGATGATTCCCCCGCCGGGTTCCAAGGCCAAGACTCAGGCGATGATGGAGCTCTGCGACCGGGTGATCTGCACCGGCAGTCAAAACAATGTGCACCGCGCACAGACATGCGGCACCCCTGCGGTGGCCGTCGGTGCGGGCAATGTCACCGTGATCGTCGATGAGACAGCTGACCTGAAGGCCGCTGCCCGGAAGATCACGGCCTCCAAGACTTTCGACAATGCGACCTCCTGTTCGTCCGAGAACGCAATCATCGCCGTCGACGCAATCTATGATGATTTCGTCGCAGCCCTTGCCGATGAAGGAGGCACATTGGTGAAGGACGAAAACCAGATCGTCTCAAAGCTTTGGCCGGATGGGCATCTGAGCCGCGAAGTGATCGCACAGGACGCCGACAAGATGATCAAGGCACTGGGCATGGTTGGTCAGGTGCCTGAAAACACAAGGTTCCTTGCAGTTGAAACCAAGGGGATCGGTCCGGATCATCCGCTTTCGGGTGAGAAACTAAGCCGCGTGGCTGCGCTCTATCGTGCAAACGATTTCGAGGACGCCCAAGCCATAGCCGCTCAAATCTTGCGGTATCAGGGCGCGGGGCATTCCATCGGGATACACACCGCCGATGATGCCCGTGCGGTGGCGTTGGGTGCCTCGATGCCCACCTGCCGCGTAATCGTCAATCAGGCTCACACCTTTGCGACCGGAGGGTCATTCAACAACGGCATGCCTTTCTCGCTTTCGATGGGGTGTGGCAGCTGGGGTGGCAATGCGATTGATGAGAACCTGCATTGGAAACACTTTGTCCAAAGCACCAAAGTCATCCGTGAAATCCCGGCAATCGAACCTTCCGTCGAAGATATCTTCGCGGATTATTGGGCTGATGCGGGGACATGAGTATGGACGATCAGACGCCCCCAGGAGGGACAATCCGCAGCTGGCTGGACGAACGCGCAAGCACCATCGGTGATCGTGATGCTTATCTGTTTTTCGACGGAGAAGCTGCGCTAACCTGGTCATCCCTGAGGGATCGGGCACGAAAACTGGCCGAAAATCTGACCGCGCAGGGATTGGACAAGGGGGCCAGCGTTGCCATCCTTCAACCAAATGGGCGCGAGGCGATCGAATGCCTTTACGGCGTGCTCTATGGCGGGTTCCGCGCAACGGTCATCAACCTTGTCGCCGGGGACGAGGCCATTGGATATGCGCTGGGCCATTGCGACGCACGAATTGCGTTTGTCGGCGACGCGCAGGCCGATCTGTTCGACAGAGTTCGCCCCAAAGAGATGACGCGGTATTCAGCCTCTCGTTTCGATAAGGCCCCTGATCTCCATGCGCTTGGTCCCGATGACGACGCGCTGCTCATGTATACCTCAGGGACAACCGGTCGCCCGAAGGGGGTCGTGCACAGTCACTTCAGCCTGCTGGCAGGCGGATGGACCCCTACCGTTGCGCACAAGCTGACACCGGCGGATCGTGGTCTTTGCGTGCTTCCGATCTATCACATCAACGGGCTCTGCGTGACCGTGCTGAGCGCGCTTGTTTCCGGCGGTTCCCTGGCCGTGGCCGAAAAGTTTTCAACGCGCAAATTCTGGGACCAGTGCCAGAGCGCCAAAACCACGTGGTTTTCGGTGGTGCCGACCATCATTTCGCACTTGCTGCATTCCGAATTGACACCCGCGCAGGAAACCAGAGCACGCCTTCGTTTCGGCCGCTCGGCATCCTCGCCGCTTGCACCAGATGTACAAACCGCGTTTGAAACCCGTTTTGAAGTCCCCATCGTCGAAACAATGGGCCTGACGGAAACAGCCGCACAGATCTTGTCCAACCCGCTGCCGCCGGGCGTCCGCAAGATTGGGTCGCCGGGCAAAGCTTACGGCAACGAGGCATGTATCCTGTCGGCAGATCTGACCCCCCTGCCGCCAAACACCAAGGGCGAAATCGCCGTACGCGGCCCCAATTTGATGAGAGAATATCTGAAGAACCCGGATGCCACGCGCGCGACATTCACGCCCGATGGCTGGCTGCGCACCGGAGACCTAGGGCATATGGACGAAGACGGGTACTTCTTCGTGACCGGCCGTTTGAAAGAGCTGATCATAAAGGGCGGAGAAAACATCGCCCCTCGTGAAATCGACGAAGCTCTATATTCGCACCCTGACGTGATCGAGGCTGCCGCATTTGCACGCCCTTGCAAAACCTACGGTGAACGCGTCGAGGCCGCCGTCAAATTGCGAACCGGGTCAAGCGTTTCATCCGACCAACTCATCGCGATATGCGTCCAACGGCTGGGTGCCTTCAAATCACCTGATAAGGTGCACTTGTTGCAAGACTTGCCAAAGGGTCCATCTGGAAAGATCCAAAGGATTAAGCTGCCTGTTTTGACACAGTGACCGATTGCAGCCCATAGAGGCCCCGCAAGCAGGCTTGCAATTTCCGATATGCAAACCAGACGGGCGTTCGCAAGGCATTGACCAATAACGGCATTCCCGAGGCTTGGGCCGGAACCAGAGCTTAAAACGATTTGAGCCATTTCATGAAAATTCTCACCGTGACCCTGTCTTGATCGCCGGGGCGGCAGGAGAAGTAGAGCCCACGATCCAATGGAACCCGGCTTTCATCAAGACGATCAACCGACCAAGTTCCAGATCCCACTCTGCCAGAAGATGCCTGGCCAGTGCCTCGCCCTTGGGCGAGTTCTTTGTTTTCCTCAAGCGCCATTCCAGCTTCACACCGAGCTTGCTTCCCATGAAGAACGGCGGGCGATGTACCATCAGGTAGATATCGGGTGGCTTCCCTGTAGCCACTTTTCGATTTGAGCAGGCCCGCCTGCATGACAGTATGGCCGATTCGATGAAGACACGCCAACGCCGAGCCACCCGTTCAAAACCAACCAACTAACCCGCAGAACTATGGGCGGATACCGCAAAACTATGGGGTATCCGCAGTGCTATGCGCGCATCTAAGCATGTGTAGGTCCGCTCATTACGCTGCATTCCCAACATTTATTTCATTGAAGAAAATCTTGGAAGATTGCCCATAACTCTGCGCTTTGTCTATGCATAACTTTGCACGATTTGCCCATAAGTTTGCGTGCCACAGAGAACCCATCGAACAAACCGGCTCCTGTGGCTTAAGGTCGGTGACAAGATCGGCGACGTAACAGAGATCAAACTGATGGAAACACTCATCAAATCGATCAAAAACGAGATGATATGTATTCCAAAGGCCAGCTGCTCAATTCCGAAGTTGTGAACTACTCACGAAAAGTGGATGGTCGGGGGCTATTGGTGCATACGACGGTGGGGATTGGCTACGAGGAGCCTCCCAAGAAAATCAAAGCGATGCTGATTGAGGCGGCACACCGAACGCGAGGGTTGAGAAAGAGCCCAGAGCCATTTTTGCTTTGGACCCAGTTGGCAGATTACGCGATCAACTATGAAATCAACGCGTACACTTCTCGTGGATCGAGTTTACCAAAATTTTGTCGGATCTTCGCGAGAACATTGTCGATGTTTTTAATGAAAACGAAACTCAAATAATGACTCCGTCTTACATCGCTGACCCACCGGAACCCAAAATACCTTCAGCTGCTTGAGTGTGAGCTTGCTCACATATCTGACTAACAACTCGTCAGGGTCATCTATGAAACTTCAAAAACGCAACACCGCCGTCGTCGGATTGGATTGATTGATATTGAGCAATGATTAGAATCAAACAAGAAATCTTCAGAACTCAGCGAGGCTCCGGATGATCAAGTGGGTACTTTCCGCAACTGTAGTGCTTCTGCCTGGGTTTGTTCACGCAGCCGGGATGGAACAGTGGGGTAAGTCCGGCGACTGGGCAATTCTCATCGATCCAGAAAAAGGCAACGGTTGTCTCGCGTGGAGAGCCTTTGAAGACGATATGACAGTAGAAATTGGCGCTGCACCAAACCAGGCTGGCGGCTTTTTTGCCGCCTACAATCCGGCCTGGGTTCAAGTCGAGGACGGTGCGACAGGCATAGTAAGATTTGATTTTGGTGATGCGCAGTTCGAAGGTGAGGCCGTAGGTGTCTACAAGAATGGCGTGCCCGGTGGCTACGCATTTTTCGACAATCCGGCATTTGTAACCGAGTTTGGAAAACGCCAAAGCGTTACGATCATTGGCGAAAGCGGAGCCGAAGTCGAACTCGATTTAAGCGGATCCGCAAAAGCCATTGAGGCCGTTCTGGCGTGTCAGGCGGAGCAGCCAGATCCGCTGAAGAATTAGGTCGCGACCGATTACTGCAATTGGTTGATGTCTGGCACGCAAGGTTGCCTGTTTACTGGCATTGCATCAGCGCCCTCTGGAGCCTTGTTCCTAGACCCACCCACGTCCAGCTTGAACTTCGGTGATGAAAGCTGACCTGTCACATCAAACGGCCAAGCGCTGCGGGAAAGGGGTTTGCCCACGCGCCGTGGCTCCGCTCGTATTGCAATCGTATCGTTCAGCCAGTCCACTTGTCCCCTGGCCACCAACTGAACAGATGCTGTTTCAATGACGATGGAGTTTGAACTGACCCGCCCGGCCTGAATATCAACCGGAGCAACCACGCAAGTGATGTCGGTGTAGCCTTGTCTGAACTCTTCTGAAAACAGCCAAGGGAAAATACCTAGCCCGGCCAACTCAAGAAGACTGGTACTAATGTAACCTTGCGACATCGACAAAGACGCTTTGCCGCGCATGGAGTTGATGAAGGCCTTGCCCGAGGCGGTACTGCCCGAAACGTTGAATTCACCACTCAAACGCCCGTAGGCATCAATTCCAATCCCTAACTCATCAAGGATCTCACCGAACTCCCACCCTGAGGTCGACCCCGACAATGAAAGCCAATCAGGTGAGTCAATCAGATCCATGACCGCCCGCAGGCTGAAGGTTCCGCCGCCATAAGCCATCTGAAGAGGTCCGAAATCCACGATTCCGTCTTTTGCAGACAATTGGCTGGAAACAGATGTTACGCCTTGCTGGCCTACAATCTCTTTGAATTCGATCTGTACCTCGACGCCAGCTTCTCGCAGCACGCGTTGCACATCCAGAAGATCGGCAGGCTTCCCTTTTTCCTTTGGCAACACCAAGGGCTGGACGTTTGTCTCCTTCGACAAAACCAAAGGCTGAACTTCGGCTTCAGGTTCTTTTGGGGTTTCCCCTACCAGGCTTTTCAATTGGTCCAGCACGGCAGTCAGGTTCTTCAGGTCGTTGAGATCGAGCCTCTCGCTGGTAACGTTGCCGCGAACAACAGAAGAGCCATCCGGAAATTTTGCATCGAAAGCCGCTAGAAGCTGCGAGGAGCCAGCTTCGAACTCGATTGCAGCATTAAAGTCCTCGCCCTGCTTTGAGGTTTCAGCATCAATGCCGAGTGCGCCAATTTCGATAGGTTGCAGGTTGAGCGCGTTCAGAAATTGAGCACCATCGCCCACATCCAGGTTCACGTCGAAATCAAGCCCGGCCAGCCCTTTGAGCTCATTGACCGACAACGCAAGGTCGAGCGCCCAAAGATCGGTGTCATAGCTGGTCGCGTTGAACCTATTTAGTGATACCGGGCCTCCCGCATTGGATATGCTGAAGTCCGCCTTAATACCGCCAAACTGGTCGACAAAACCTTCGTCGAGATCGGGCAAAATCAACTTGGCAGGCCCATTCAGCATGCCATCGAAGCTCACGTCCTGAAGCTGAAGCAGGTCGAGTATTTCGCCTTGGGCTTTTAGCACCGGCTCCTCAATTGGGCCGGCTTGCAAGGTAATGCCCAACATCGCGAGGCGGCCATCCGGCATGCGGCGAATGCTCTCAATAGAGGCTGGGCCGATCACGTCCAACCCTTGGTCAAAGGCGTTGGTTTCGAACAGTAGCTTCTCGAATTCGAAGGAGGCGAGGGATCCAACCATATGCATTTCAAAGCCAGTGAACTTCAGATCTTGGATACTCTTTGCTGCTTGAGGCGGCTGCCCCTCTGGGTGAAGGCGCGCATTGAAAAGCAGATCGACGCCTTTAGCTGTATAGAGGTCATCTATCGAACCTTCAGCTTCGAGTTTTTGCCCATCTTCAAGGCTTACGGTTGTAGTAAATGCTTCGATCTTTAGGGCGTCCTGAGACACAAGCTCAGCTTGCAACTGGCCATTACCTTCCAGAACGCGTTCCAATCCCATGACATCGAGAAAGTCACCGAATTCGCCAGTATCCATCTCCAGCACAGCCCGGTAACCGCCACCTTCGTCTTCCGCGAATGGCTCGCCATCGTAGCGGACAGTCATTTCTCCAAAGTTGGCTCTCGTCGTAAACGGCGCGTCATGGGGATAGTCGCCCTTGATTTCAAAACCTTGACCGTTGACCGAGCCGGAACCAGAGACCTTTGTTCTTTTTCCGTTATCTACTTGTTCAAGCGCAAGCGACTGAAGGTCAAACACAAATGAGAAGCCCGAGACCTTGTCGTCGATGTTTAACCCGATTGATGTGAAATTGACGTTCTTGTCGCTGAGAAAAGTAAGAATCCCACTGTTTTCTTTGCCACCAACTTCGGACGTTTCGAGTTCGGCCTCAGCATCCTGATTGTCCTCTGCAAGCGATCCGTTGGTTTGAGGCGTTGGCATTGGTCGGCTTTTTCGCCAGCTTGTTGTCCCATCCGTGGCTGTAAGAAAGTTAGCCTGAAGACCGTCCACCAAAAGGTTGTCAAAGTGCAGACGTCCGTTGGCCAAGGCGGCAACGTCCAGTTCCAGTTCAAGCAGTTTCAATTCTGCAAGAGAGGTCTCTGGCAGTGTCTCGCTCGGGATGACCACGCCGCCGACATAGATGTGGGTAATGCGACCTAGTGCGACGCTCACATCGTCGTTGACCAGAAGCGGCTGCCCAATTTGTTCCGAAAGAGCCTTTTCCACAAGGTTGCGTCGCATATCTGAGAACAACGGCGCAGCAAGTAGCAACCAAACAAAAGCGATTGCTGCAAAAGCGAGTAGCGCAACGAATCCAATTATCCTAAACAGCCAAGTTCTCATTTGCTTCCCTGTGATCGCTTTCATAATTCAGTTTAACCGCAAATCGGAAATCTCCAATCTTTCTGGCAACTAAGGATATAGTGATTGCTATGTCGCGTTGGTTGCGTCCGTAGGATTGCATCCTATTTTCTGAGTTTTGGTGGCCTCTCGCCCAGGTCAGCTCGTTCACAAAGAAAGTCCATGGGTTTGTGCTGTGCTATCGGGAGTGTCCACACTCGCGCCTAGATTTTCCGCCCTTTGATCACACAAACGGGCTGAACGCGTCTGGCAATTTCATCAGCTCTGCCGCGACTTTGTTCCCGATTGCGCAGTGCGGTGTTTTTTCGTTGCTGGCGTTCAGTCGTCCTGACAGATGGAGATAGACTTATAGTGCATAGTGCCGTGGAGGCAGAAAATTCAGGCACTAGTATTTGCGCATGCAACGAACGGCAGCTTCGAATCGCCCCAGTGCGGCATCAAAGTAGACTTCATAAAACTTGAAAAGGGCCGTCCGCGAAACTTTGCAAAGTCTGCTTTCTGCGCGTCGCAGACGTTCGCGAGAATCCAAGCAAAAAGGCCGCATGGAACCCAAGGTTCCTTAGGAAGGCCCTTTGCGTGATCGAGCAACGCAAAGGACCATAACCGCAACGACTAAGCCAAAAACTGATTGAATTCATCGCTAAGGCAGACAATCGCGCAGCGCAAAACTATGGGCAAACTATGCAAACTTATGGGGTGCGCGAAGTGTTATTCGCAAACCTACACATGATCAGAAATCCAGATTCTCAACACTCAAGGCGTTTTTCTGGATGAACTCCCGACGAGGTTCCACGACGTCACCCATCAACTTGGTGAACAGATCATCCGCCTCGACCATGTCATCCACGCGCACTTGCAGCAGCGTCCGCGCATCCGGGTCCAGTGTCGTTTCCCACAGCTGGTCAGGGTTCATCTCACCCAAGCCTTTATAGCGCTGCAAGGACAAGCCCTTTTCACCCTCTTCCAGAATGGCGCGCAACAAGTCCAGCGGACCGTGGATCATCTGGCTGCGATCACGGCGGTTCAAAGTGGCCGGAGAGTTGTAGATCTCTTGCAGGCTCTGCGTAAAGCTGCCGGTCTTGCGCGCCTCGCCCGAGCGCAGCATCGGGCCGTCCAGCGTGCGAACCTCTTCGACACCGCGCAGGATACGGGCCAGCCGGATCCCGTGATCCTGTGTGATACGACCCTGCCAACCGCGTTCGTACTCCAACGCGATCAGATCCAGCCGTGCGGCGACTTTGTCAGCCACACCTTGCAGGTCAGCATCAACAGCGCCAGGCACAAAGGCTCCTGCAACGGCGGCCTGTTCCAGAATATGACGCGGGTAATGCGTTGGAAACGCGTCCAGCACACGTTTCAGCTGACGCGCCTCATCCACCACGCGGGTCAGGTCCTGGCCGATGATTTCCTCACCCGAGCCGAGTTTCAGAACCGCGCCTTCGACGCCCTGATTGATCAGATAGTCATCCAGAGCGGCCTGATCCTTCAGGTAAACCTCTGACTTTCCGCGGGAAACCTTGTACAGCGGCGGTTGCGCGATATAGAGGTACCCGCCCTCGATCAGCTCAGGCATCTGCCGATAGAAGAAGGTCAGCAACAGGGTCCGGATATGCGCGCCGTCCACATCCGCATCGGTCATGATGACGATCTTGTGGTAGCGCAGCTTTTCGATGTTGAACTCATCGCGGCCAATGCCAGTGCCCAGCGCCATGACGAGGTTGCCAATTTCCTGAGACGACAGCATCCGGTCGAACCGGGCGCGTTCGACGTTCAGGATTTTCCCCCGCAAGGGCAGAACCGCCTGCGTTAGACGGTCCCGGCCGGTCTGGGCGGAACCACCAGCCGAGTCACCCTCGACCAGGAAGACTTCGGTTTTCGATGGATCCTTCTCGGAACAATCCTTCAGCTTGCCCGCCAGATAGTTCACATCCATCGCCGTCTTGCGTCGGGTCAGCTCGCGTGCCTTCCGCGCAGCTTCCCGGGCCAACGCAGCCTCGATGATCTTGCCGACGATATTCTTGGCCTCGTTGGGGTTTTCTTCGAACCACTCGGCCAGTTTTTCGTTCATCAGACCTTCGACAGCCGGGCGGACCTCGGAGGAAACCAGCTTGTCCTTGGTCTGGGACGAGAATTTCGGGTCGGGCACTTTCACCGACAATACGCAGGTCAAACCTTCGCGCGCATCATCGCCGGTGAAGCTGACCTTTTCCTTTTTCGCGATCCCGCTGGACTGCGCATAGTTGTTGATCGTCCGGGTCAAAGCCCCCCGGAACCCAGCCACATGGGTCCCGCCGTCGCGCTGCGGAATGTTGTTGGTGAATGGCAGTACAGTTTCGTGGTAGCTGTCATTCCACCACATGGCGATCTCGACACCGATATCGTCGCGCTCACCCTTGATATAGATCGGCTCGGGCATGGCCGGCGTTTTGGATCGGTCGAGGTATTTGACGAACTCCTTTACGCCGCCTTCGTAGAACAGCTCGGTCTCCAGCCGCTCGGCAGGGCGTTCGTCGATCAGGATGATCCGCACGCCCGAGTTCAGGAATGCCAGTTCGCGCAGCCGTTTTTCCAACGTCTCGAACGAGTATTCGAGATTCGAGAACGTGTCGGTCGACGCCAGAAACCGCACTTCGGTTCCCGTACGATCGCCGCATTCGCCGACAACCTTCAGATGCTCTGCTGTTTCACCGCCCTCAAATCGCGCCACGTGCTCTTTGCCCGCGCGCCAAATGCGCAGCTCCAGCCAGTCCGACAGGGCGTTTACTACCGAAACACCCACGCCATGCAGGCCGCCCGACACCTTGTAAGAGTTGCTGTCGAACTTGCCGCCCGCGTGCAGCTGGGTCATGATGACCTCTGCCGCTGAAACGCCTTCTTCCGGGTGGATATCAACCGGAATTCCGCGGCCGTTGTCGCTGACCGAAACGCTGGAATCCGCGTGAATTTTCACGGTCACATGGTCGGCGTGACCCGCCAGCGCTTCGTCAATTCCGTTGTCGACAACCTCATACACCATGTGGTGCAGGCCCGATCCATCATCCGTGTCCCCGATATACATCCCGGGGCGTTTGCGAACGGCCTCTAAACCCTTGAGAACTTTGATTGAATCTGCGCCGTATTCTTGAGGAGCCTGTGCGTCTTCGGACATTCAGTCAGTACCTATATTATTTTGGTACCTTATACGTTTTCTGGTGGGGATTGTCACGCGATCCCCCAATATTTTGTGTGTGCTCAAGTCGTTTTCTGCCCATCTGAATCCACCTCATAACCGGTCGATGTCAGAAGCGATATCCGCCGCGATTTCCAGCGCATCGACGTCCTTGCGTTCGGCCGATAACCGAAGCCCCAGAATGTCCGACTGATACCGGGCCGCCAGCCGATCCGGGTCATGTTCAGGCCGGATTTCACCGGCGGCCTGGGCGCTGCGGAACAGGTCGGCGAAACACGCCTTCATTTCCGCCATGTGACGCGCGGCCTGATCCGCAAGCGCATGATCCTTCGCCTGCAACTCGGCATATGTCTTTGCCAGCATGCAGGCCTTTGCCGGGTTCTCGACCGCTTCGATGACCAGACGTGGTTGCGCCTTGAGCGCCTCCTTCGGCCCCAGTCTTTCAGCAAGGGCTTTCAGGCGCGCCACACCTTCTTGCGTGTAGCTTTCCAGCGTCAACGCATAGAGCGCGTCCTTCGACCCGAAAGCCGCGTAGAAACTGCCGGGTTTCAGCTTCAATTCCCGCTCAAGGTCCTTCAGCGACGTACCAGCCCAACCCTGACGCCAAAAGATGTCACGGGCCTTCTCGATCAACGCGTCGCGATCATATGCGGGTTTGCGGGGCATCGGCATCACCAATTCTTGAACGTTCGCTCAAATATATACTTGAGTGATCACTCAAGAAACCCTAAATACCACCCATCGCGCCAGAAACAGGAGTTCCGACATGGCCACTTTCCCGTCTCATGACATAGAATCCGCACCCGAAGCATCCAAACCACTGTTGGAAAAGTCCCAGACCGCTTTTGGCCGTTTGCCGGGCCTGCACAAGGTGATGGCAGAAAGCCCACAGCACCTTGAAGGCTATCAAGTTCTGCACAGCCTGTTCTTGCAGACCGATTTTGACAACGATGAGAAAACCGTCGTCTGGCAGACCATCAATGTGGAAAACGAATGCCATTACTGCGTGCCCGCGCACACCGGCATCGCAAAGATGATGAAGGTATCAGACGAAATCTCCCAGGCTCTGCGCAATGAAACCCCACTGCCTTCGCCCAAACTCGAAGCGCTGCGCAGCTTCACCCTGCAAGTGATGGAAACCCGTGGCAACCCGACCGAGGAACAGCTTCAGGCGTTCTTCGACGCGGGCTATTCGCATCGCGCGGTTCTGGACGTGGTGCTGGGCCTGGCACAAAAAACCATGTCAAACTACGTCAACCACATGGCCAAAACACCGGTCGATGAAGTCATGCGCGGTTTCCTGTGGGAGCGCAAAGTCAACGAACCGGCCTAAACCGCCACGACCGACCCCTCATCGCCTTCGGTCACGATCAGCGTCTGGGCCCGGTCACTCAACTCCTCAAACAGTTCAGGCCCGGTGCCCGTCATCCAGGCCTGAGCACCCAACGCACAAATCTCGTCATAAAGTGAAGCGCGCCGGCCCGCGTCCAGATGAGCGGCCACCTCATCCAGCAAAACGATCGGTGGCGCACCCACCATTGCAGCCAAAGCTCGGGCATTGGACAGGATCAATGAAACCAGCAGCGCCTTCTGCTCACCGGTCGAACAATCCTTGGCGGGAACACCCTTGGCAGCAAAGACGCCATACAAGTCTGACCGATGCGGCCCAACCAAAGTCCGACCCGCAGCCAAGTCCCTGAACCGGCTTTCATTCAAAGCCTCGCGCAGATCCTCTGCCGTTTCGGGCATCGCGCCTTCGGTTTGCACCAATTCCAACTCGGCAGACGGAAAAGCCGTTTCCGCCTGATCCTGCGCCACCCTCAGATGGCTCAACGCCGCCAATCGCGCTGTGTGGATACGATGCCCCATCTCGGCCAACTGACCCTCAAGCGCAGCATACCAATGCGCGTCCCGAACCTGCTCTTTCAGCAAACGGTTCCGTTCGCGCATCGCTTTTTCGTAAGCCAGCGAGGCCTCTGCATGAGACGGATCAAAACTGAGCGCAATGCGATCAAGAAACCGGCGCCGGCCTTCGGCCCCTTCAATCCACAGGCGGTCCATGGATGGAACCAGCCAGACCACCCGCGCAAGTTTACCCAGATCAATCTGGGTGGCGGATTTTCCGTCAATCCTCACCTGCCGTGCTGCACCACCCTCAGACCAAGTTTCGATTTCGAAATTCTGACCCTGCGATTGCAACAGTCCCGACAGTTTCCAGCCCAACGCCTCGGGCCGCCGCGTCATCTCGGCCGCGCTTGCCCGCCGCATTCCGCGACCGGGTGAAAACAAGGATACCGCTTCCAGAATATTGGTCTTGCCAGCCCCGTTCGGCCCGTGAATCGCCACCGGCCGCCCGTCCAGAGACAACCGCGCCAGCTTGTGAGACCGAAAATGCGAGACCGTAAGCTCGGTCAGGGCCAATCCCATGACCCCTCCCTTCATCTTTTCAAAAATACTCCCGCCGGAGGCATGGCGCGTCCGCGCGATTAGACGCGCATTGGCATGACGACGTAAACCGCGCTCTGATCATTGCCTTCGCGCATCAGGGTCGGATCGCCAGCTGAATTGAACATGAACACCGCATTCTCTCGATCCACCTGAGACGCGATCTCCAGCAGATATTTGGCATTGAACCCGATCTCCAGACGCTCATCACCATAGGCGACGGCCAGTTCTTCCTCGGCGGCGCCACTGTCTGGAGCGTTCACCGACAGGACCAGCTTGTCGCCATCCAGTTGCAGCTTTACCGCACGCGAACGCTCGGAAGACACCGTTGCCACCCGGTCCACGGCCTGTGCGAACTCGGCAGCATCCACTTCCAGCTTGCGCGTATTTCCTTGCGGGATAACGCGCGTGTAGTCGGGAAAGGTTCCGTCGATGACCTTCGAGGTCAGCGTGATATCCGGCGTGGCGAAACGCACCTTGGTTTCGCTGACCGAAACCGCGATATCCATTTCATCATCGTCCAGCAGCTTGCGCAGTTCGCCTACGGTTTTACGCGGGACGATAACGCCCGGCATACCCTCTGCACCATCCGGCAAATCGGCATCGATCCGAGCAAGCCGGTGGCCGTCGGTGGCCACGCAGCGCAGCACCTTGCCGCCATCGGATCCGTCGGCCACATGCATATAGACACCGTTCAGATAATACCGGGTCTCTTCTGTTGAGATTGCGAATTTCGACTTGTCGAACAACCGTCGCAGCAGGGCAGCCGAAGCCGTGAAATTTGATTGATACTCCGACGACGCCATGACCGGGAAATCCTCTTTCGGCAGCGTCGCCAGCGAGAAATTCGACCGACCCGCCTCAACCGTCAGACGCCCTGCCGCGCTGTCCGCGGTCAGCGTGACCAACGCTCCGTCGGGCAGTTTGCGCACGATCTCGTGCAAGGTGGTCGCGGCCACGGTGGTGGCACCGGCTTTCTCGACCTGCGCCGGGGCTTTGTCGACCACTTCGATATCCAGATCGGTCGCGCGAAACAGCGCCTGATCGCCTTCCGCCTCAATCAGGACATTCGCAAGTATGGGAATGGTATTGCGGCGTTCCACTACGGATTGGGCCTGCGAAACGGCCTTGAGAAGGGTGCCGCGTTCGATGCTGATCTTCATACCCTCAATTCCTCTGACTTGCGTACCGACATGGGCGGGACTGGCACGTTAGCGGTTCCACCCTGAGGCACAAGGATTTTTTACGGATTTCTGGGTTGGATTGCGTCCAGCGTCAAGGGCAGCGTGCCTGACAGGCACCAGTTCTGATCCAACCGTGGACTAATGCGCACAAGAAACGCCCCGGACCCAAGGAACCGGGGCGGTTTCCTGCATTAAAGGCGCGGATCAGGCTTCCAGCGACCGGCGCAGCATTTCCACGTCTTCAGCGATCTGACCGTCGGTCAGCTTCAACTCTTCAATGCGCTTGACGCCATGCATGACCGTCGTGTGATCGCGCCCGCCAAAACGGCGGCCAATCTCGGGCAGCGACCGGCTGGTCAACTGCTTGCACAGATACATCGCCACCTGACGCGGACGCGCGTAAGAGCGCAGGCGCTTCGGGCCGATGATGTCAGAAAGCCGGATGTTGTAATACTCGGACACCTTCCGCTGGATCTCTTCAACGGTGATCTTGCGTTCCGAGGCGCGCAGCACATCCGCCAGACAATCCTGCGTCAGTTCCATGTCGATCTCGCGGCCAACCAGCGAGGCAAAAGCGAACAGACGGGTCAGGGCACCTTCCAGCACCCGAACATTGGTCGAGATGCGATGCGCCAGGAATTCCAGAACGCCATCGGCAATCGCCAGGTCCGGATAGGATGAGCTGTATTGCTGCACCTTGTTCTGCAAAATGCCCAGACGCAGTTCATAATCGGTCGGGTGCAGATCAACCACCAGACCACATTGCAGGCGGGATTTCACCCGGTCTTCCAGATCCTTGATCTCACCCGGGGCGCGGTCGGCCGAGATGATGATCTGTTTGTTCTGATCCACCAGCGCGTTGAACGTGTGGAAAAACTCTTCCTGAGTGGAATCCTTGCCGGCGATGAACTGCACGTCGTCAACCATCAAAACGTCAACCGAACGGAACAGGTGTTTGAAATCCATCATCCGACGCTCGCGCAGGGCCTGCACGAACCGGTACATGAACTGTTCCGCTGACAGGTACAGAACGTTGAGTTCCGGATGTTTGGTTTTCAGCTCCCATGCAATGGCGTGCATCAAGTGGGTCTTACCCAGCCCCACGCCGCCGTACAGAACCAGCGGATTGAAGGTCACCGGCCCACCCTCGGATACTCGGCGCGCGGCCGCATGGGCCAGTTCATTGGGCTTGCCGACGACAAAACTGTCAAAGGTAAAGCGGGAATCCAACGGGGCAGCCTGAAGCGATTCCAATGTATCCTGCGCCGGGTCCTCGCTCGGCGCGGCGACAGGTTCAGGCTTTGCCACCGGCGGCGTATCGACAGCTGGCTTAGGCCGTGCAGGCGAGTTTGCAGCGACGCGGAAATCCAGACGCTGCACAGTTTCACCTGCGGTGTTCAGCTCGTATAAAATGAGGTCGGCAAAATTCTGGCTGACGTAATTGCCCATGAAATTGGTCGGCACCGAGAAAACCGCCACGCCGTCCTGAAGCTCCTTGAATTCCAAAGGCTCGATCCAGGTCGTATAATTGTTCCGACCGATGGCCTTCAGCAACTTGTTACGCAGTAGTCCCCATTTTTCTTGTGTCATTAAGCGCCTCACGCATCCCATTCTTATTGGCCTGTCAGCCTTATTCATACGAAGCCGGTTTCCCGGTGTTGTATTCACACGCAATAGGTATCCAATCGCCAAACCAGTCGGCTTGGCGGGACCATCCCGAATAGCCCGGCAACCCCTAATTATGACGCTCAGCAATAACGGAACGTCCCGAAAATCGGGTTGCACGTCGCAATCTCAATTTTTAGACAGGGCCAAGATCACCGGATTTATTCCGGCTTCCATGGCAGATCGGCAGCCTGGCTCAAGCCAGTCGTCGACAATTGTCCCCAGATCGCTCTGATGCCCGTCAGTTCGATCGGGAAAACAGCCTGTCCCCCCAAGCGAGTGAATCGCTGACATCAGTCGTAGCAATTCAGAGAGGGGCGCGGCAACGAAACTCTGATATTGACTCGGGTCTTTGGGCGAAAGAATCTCTCGGTTTTGTGAAGGCGCGGTTTTCTGGCAACACGACAAAAGGCGCCGTGATGCACGACGCCTTTTCAGAATGGTTCAGCCTTTCTGACGTGACCTTGGGTCACCCAAAAGCTTAGCCCAGTGCTTTGACGCGCGCGGACAGGCGCGACATTTTGCGGGCGGCGGTGTTCTTGTGGAAAACACCCTTGGTAACGCCGCGCATCAGCTCGGGCTGAGCCGCACGCAGAGCAGCAGTCGCCGCGTCCTTGTCGCCGGATGCGATCGCTTCTTCGACTTTACGCAGATAGGTGCGGATGCGCGAACGACGCGCTTTGTTGATTGCGAAACGCTTTTCGTTCTGACGCGCGCGTTTTTTTGCCTGAGGCGAGTTTGCCATGTGAATCTGACCTTCGTTAGGTACGTTAATCTAGGGTTGCGCGCCACGGACATATCCGCACCGGATCAGAAATCACGAGTGTGAGTCGGGCCAAGCGGGCCGCACGCGCATGTATAACGGGGGTCTTTAGCCAAGTTCAAAGGGATTGCCAAGTTGATTCTTGGAACCATGGCCAAGAATATGGGGCGGGCTTGAAACACCCGCCTCAGAGGTCCCGCGCTTTACTTGTCGCGGAATTGCGCCGTGCGCTTTTCCAGGAACGCGGCCATGCCTTCCTTCTGATCTTCGGTCGCGAACATCGAATGGAAGACACGACGCTCGAACAACATACCTTCACTCAGCGGAAGCTCGTAGCTGCGGTTCACCGCTTCTTTCGCGGCCATTGCAGTCAATTGCGATTTCTCGGCAATCTTCTGTGCTGCGCTCACGGCTTCTTCGATCAGCTTCTTGGCCGGCACCACCCGGCTGACGAGACCCGCACGCTCGGCTTCGTCGGCATCCATGAAACGCCCGGTCAGGTTCATGTCCATCGATTTGGATTTACCCACGAACCGCGTCAGACGCTGACTTCCACCCAGACCGGCAATGACGCCCAGATTGATCTCGGGCTGGCCGAATTTCGCGGTGTCCGCCGCGATGATGAAATCGCACAGCATGGCAAGTTCACAGCCACCGCCCAGCGCATAGCCCGCAACGGCCGCGATGATCGGCTTGCGAATCGCGGTCACACGATCATTCGCATCGGCAAAAAGGTTGATGTTGTAGACGTCGACAAAACTCATCTCGGACATTTCCTTGATGTCCGCGCCGGCGGCGAAGGCCTTGTCCGATCCGGTTATCACGATGCAGCGCACCTTGTCGTTGCTGTCCGCATCTTCCAGCGCAGTGCAGAGCTCACCCAGCAACTGGGTGTTCAACGCGTTCAACGCATCCGGTCGGTTGAGTTTGATAAGTGCGACGTGGTCTTCGATTTCGACGATGATCGTCTCAAAAGCCATGAGGAGAAAGCTTCCGGTTGTTCCGTTCAGGTACGATTCCTTACCACGCGAAAAACTTGGATCAAGCTATCTTTGGCATTGCGCACAATAGAAGGATGAGCGACCAGACTGGGTGATTCTCTTGATCGGCGCTCCGCACCCTTCGGTCCGGCAGGCCTCGCCCTCGCGGCCATAGACATCAAACTTGTGCTGAAAATATCCAAGTTCTCCATCGGCTTGGCGGAAATCCCGCAGCGAAGACCCACCGGCTTCGATGGCGTCCTGCAACACCTGCCGGATGATCGGAACAAGCGCCGCCACGCGGGGTGCGGAAATCTGTCCGGCTTTGCGACGTGGCGACACTCGGCCGCGATAAAGAGCTTCGCAAACATAGATATTGCCCAGACCGGCAACGATTCCCTGATCCAGCAGGGCGGATTTGACAGGGGTGTTCTTGCCTTTGAACGCCTTGATCAGGTGTTGGTCGTGAAAATCGTTGCCCAAGGGTTCAGGCCCCAGAACCGACAGCAACTTGTGATCTTCGGCGTTGGCCGTTTGCAACAGGTCCATCGCGCCAAACCGGCGGGGATCGTTGAAGGTGATGCGCGCGCCGTTGGCCATATGAAAGACCACATGGTCATGTTTTTGCACGGCGGGATGGTCATGGACGAATTGCCCCAACGGGTCACCCGACACCGTCATCCGCCCCGACATACCCAGGTGGATCAGCAACGTCTCACCGCTGCTGAGATCCGCCAGAATGTATTTCGACCGCCGCCGCAGCCGCTCTACCCGCTGCCCGGTCAGCCGTTCGGCCATACGTTCGGGGAACGGCCAGCGCAGATCGGGGCGGTTCACATCAGCCCGTTCGATCACGACCCCTTCCATGGCAGGACTCAGGCCGCGTCTTACTGTCTCGACCTCAGGTAATTCGGGCATTACAGGGCTCCTAATTCAAAGGGCCGCATTGTGCCCGCCTCTCTTGGCCCTATAACAGAGGCGAAAATCGACAAACGGCAAGGCAAATGTCCGACAACATCGACAAGACCACTCATTTCGGTTTCGAAACCGTCCCCGAGGCCGAAAAGGCAGGGCGCGTACAGGGCGTGTTCAACTCGGTTGCCTCGAAATATGACGTGATGAACGACGTCATGTCGATGGGCATCCACCGGGTCTGGAAGGACGCGATGATGGACTGGCTGGCGCCACGCCCCGGCCAGCGGCTGCTGGACGTGGCCGGTGGCACGGGCGACATCTCGTTCAGGTTCCTCAAGCGCGCGGGTCACGGCCACGCCACGGTCCTGGACCTGACCGAGCCGATGCTGATCGAAGGGCGCCAACGTGCCGAGGCAGATCAGATGTCGGGCAGCCTGAACTGGGTCGTGGGCGATGCCATGGCCCTGCCCTTCGAAGACAATACATTCGATGTTTACACGATCTCGTTCGGCATTCGGAACGTCACCCGCCCGCAAGAAGCTTTGAACGAGGCTTACCGCGTGCTGAAACCCGGCGGCCGCCTGATGGTGCTGGAATTCAGCCAGCTGCCCAATGAGGGGCTGCAGAAGCTCTACGACCTTTACAGCTTCAACGTCATCCCGCGCATGGGAAAACTGATCGCCAATGACTATGACAGCTATCAGTACCTGGTCGAATCGATCCGAAAATTTCCCGATCAGGAAACGTTCCTGAACATGGTTCGCACAGCAGGTTTCGAAAACGCCAAATACCGGAACCTGAGCATGGGTATCGCCGCGCTGCATTCCGGCTGGAAGATCTGACACATGCGTGGTCCCCATAACATCATCCGCCTGATCCGCACAGGCGCCACGCTCGAGCGCACAGGCGCCATGAACGTGGTACTGGATGCGTTCGAAGCCCCGCGCGCCGTACGCATCCTGGCCCACGCATTGGGCAAACCCTTTCAATGGCTTGGCTACAAAGGCGACCCCGGTATGCCACCAGCAACGCGCGCCCTGACGGCGCTTGGCCCCGCCTATATCAAATTCGGGCAAGTGCTTTCGACCCGCCCTGACGTCGTTGGAAATGAACTGGCCGAGCAACTGCGCGTTCTGCAAGACAAGCTGCCCCCTTTCTCCAAAGCCGACGCGATGGCCGAAGTCGAGAAAGAACTGGGTCAGCCGATCTCGGACATGTTCAGCGAATTCAGCGAACCGATTGCCGCAGCCTCGATTGCGCAGGTTCACAAGGCCAAGCTGACCAGCACGGGTGAGGATGTCGCAGTGAAAGTCCTGCGCCCGGGGATCGAACGCGCGTTCCGCAAAGATGTCGATGCGTTCTATTTCGCCGCCGGAATTGTCCAGCTTTTCGCCCCCGGCGCGCGCCGTCTGCGACCGGTGGAGGTGATCGAGCATTTCGACGGTGTAGTGCGCGGCGAACTGGATCTGCGTCTGGAAAGCGCGGCGGCCTCCGAATATGCCGCCAACACCAAGGACGACACCGGCTTCTGGCTGCCGCCCGTTGTGTGGTCACTGTCCGCGCGGCGCGTCATGACGCTCAGCTGGGCGGACGGGATCGCGCTGGGTGACAATGATGCTCTGGATGCCGCAGGTCACAACCGCAATGATCTGGCCGAACGTGTCCTGCGCCTGTTCCTCCTCCATGCGCTGCGCGACGGCTTTTTCCACGCCGACATGCACCAGGGCAACCTCAAGGTCGCCGCGAACGGAGACATCATTGCCTATGACTATGGCATCATGGGGCATATCGATGAATACACGCGCCGGGTCTATGCCGAAATCCTGTTTGGCTTCATCCGCCGCGACTACAAACGTGTGGCCGAGGTGCATTTCGAAGCCGGCTATGTTCCCGCCAACCAGGACGTGGACGAGTTCGCCCGCGCCCTGCGTGCCGTGGGCGAGCCGATCTTCGGCATGGATGCCACGCATATTTCCATGGGGCGGTTGCTGAGCTATCTGTTCGAAGTGACCGAACGGTTCGGGATGGAAACCCGAACCGAGCTGATCCTGCTGCAACGCACCATGGTTGTCGTCGAAGGCGTTGCGCGCTCACTCGACCCTCATATGAACATCTGGGAAGTCGCCCGCCCCGTGGTCGAAGACTACATCAAACAATCCATCGGCCCTCGGGCGGCCCTGCGTGATTTTGGGAAAACCGCAATGGTGCTGGCCCGCTTCGGCCCGCGTCTGCCGGCCCTGGTCGAAAACGCACTGATTGCGCAAACCCAGAAAGACGAACCGCAGACGTCCACCCTGTGGTCCATTGTTCTGCCTGCCACGTTCGGAGCCGCAGCAGGTGCAGCACTGGTCTTGCTGATCAGCGCGCTCAACTAAAACCAACCTACCTGCTTCATCTGGCCAAAAATATCCTCGGGGGGAATCGCGCCTTGCGCGATGGGGGGCAGACAGCCCCCCGCACCACTTGCGGATCAGAGCCGTTCGATGGCGATGGCAATCCCCTGACCGCCCCCGATGCACATGGTGATCAACCCTTTGGACCCACCGGTGCGTTCCAGCTCGTACAGCGCTTTCAGCGTGATGATCGCACCCGTGGCCCCCACCGGATGCCCCAACGCAATCGCACCGCCGTTGGGGTTCACCTTGCTCGCGTCCAATCCAAGCACCTGATTCACGGCCAGAGCCTGCGCGGCGAAGGCTTCATTGCTTTCGATCACGTCGAAATCTTCTGCTGACAAGCCCGTCTTCTTCAACAGGTTTTGCACTGCCGGAACAGGGCCAATGCCCATGACTTCCGGCCGCACGCCTGCATGCGCATAACCAATCACACGCGCCTTCGGTTTCAAACCGGCCCTTTCGGCCGCATCCGCTGTCGCCAGCACCATCGCCGCCGCGCCGTCATTGATGCCCGAGGCATTCCCGGCTGTCACACGCCCGTCCTTCTTGAACACCGGGCGCAGACCGGCCAACGCTTCGGCGGTCGTCGCCTTTGGATGCTCGTCGACTTTGAAATCGACCATGTCCCGCTTGACCTTGACCTGTACCGGAGTGATCTGGCTGTCGAAGTAACCGGCCTCGATCGCCGCCGCCGCACGTGTCTGGCTGTCCAATGCGAACGCATCCATCTGTTCGCGGCTGATCTGATGCTCATCCGCCACGTTTTCGGCCGTCACCCCCATATGTCCGGTGCCAAAGGGGCAGTTCAACGCGCCCAGCATCATGTCCAGCGCGGTGACGTCGCCCATCTTTGCGCCCCAGCGCGCCTGCGGAACGATATAGGGGCTTCGGGACATGCTTTCTGCTCCGCCTGCCACCGCAAAGTCAGCATCGCCCAGCATCAGGGACTGCATGGCTGACACGATCGCCTGCGCGCCGGATCCGCACAGGCGGTTCACGTTCATGGCCGGCGTACCATTGGGAATGCCCGCCTGCATGGCGGCGACGCGCGACAGATACATGTCACGCGGTTCAGTGTTGATCACATGACCGAACACCACATGCCCGATCTGTGCCCCCTCAACCCCCGATCGCTCAAGCGCCGCTTCGGTCGCGACAGTGGCCAGATCAATCGGCGCGGTTGAAGCCAGCGCACCACCAAAGGTGCCAATTGCGGTGCGGGCACCGTCGAGAATAACGATATCGCTCATGAGCTACTCCTCCTGAATTTCGCTGCATTATGCATGCGCAGAATGGCACTGTCGCCCCAGACGTCCCGTCACGGCGGGAATTGACATTGCGTTGCGCAGCCCCCATGGATTCCGTCATGACGGAAGACACAGACGATATCCTGAACCTCCTGCCCGCCCGCCTGAAAGAGGCACGCCGGGCCAAAGGCCTGTCCCTGGAAGCGGTCGCCAATCTCAGCGGTGTGTCCCGGTCCATGGTCAGTCAGATCGAACGCGGCGAAAGCAGCCCGACGATCTCGACCTTGTGGAACCTGACACGCGCCCTGCAGGTGGATTTCGCCGGTCTCTTGGAGGGCACAAAGACCACGGACCAGATCGAGGTGCTCAGAAACTCCGAAGTGCCCAGCATCGACAATATGGGGCAGAACTGCCGAATTCGCATCCTGTCACCGCCGGAAGAGGCCGGGGGTCATGAAGTCTATGATATCGAATTTGACAAGGACGGGGCCCTGAACAGCCAACCCCACGCCCGCGGTGCCCGTGAACAGCTCACCGTGCTGGAAGGCGCGGTCAAAGTCACTTCAGGCAATGCGGTGACCGAGTTGAACCAGGGGGACACGGCCCGATATGCCGCCGACATTGCGCATTCCATCTGTGCCCAAGGGCCAGCCCGAGTATTCCTGATCGTAAAAAACGCCTGACATCCGCGAAATTCCGCCTTCACGGATATTTTTCCTTCATATTGAATTTCCCCCATTTGGGAATTTCATCCGCTATGTTAGATGTGCGACTCAGTTGAACGGAGGTCGCCATGGCAGATATATTCCTGTCCCATATCACGGACACACTTGCGCAGATCGAATCTGAGGGTCTTTACAAACGCGAACGAATGATCACCTCACCTCAGGGCGGTGAGATCACTGTGGGCGGCAAGCAGGTGATCAACCTCTGTGCCAACAACTATCTGGGTCTGGCGGATCACCCGGCGCTGATCGAGGCCGCGACACAAGCGATGGGGCCCAAAGGATTCGGCATGGCGTCGGTTCGGTTCATCTGTGGCACGCAAGACATTCACCGCGAACTGGAACAACGTCTTGCCAATTTCCTGAACAAGGACGACTCCATCCTCTTTGCCGCTTGTTTCGACGCCAATGGCGGGCTGTTTGAACCTCTGCTGGGACCGGAAGACGCCATCATTTCGGACAGCCTGAACCACGCCTCGATCATCGACGGCGTGCGGCTGTGCAAGGCCAAACGCTATCGCTATCTGAACAACGACATGAATGACCTCGAAGCCTGGCTGAAACAGGCGCGCGAAGACGGGGCGCGGCATATCATGATCGCCACCGATGGCGTGTTCTCGATGGACGGCTATCTGGCCAACCTGCCAAAAATCCGGGAACTGGCCGATAAATACGATGCAATTGTCATGGTGGACGATTGCCATGCGACCGGTTTCATGGGGCCGAACGGGGCCGGCACACCCGATCATTTCGGCGTCGATGTGGATATTCTGACGGGAACCTTGGGCAAGGCACTTGGGGGGGCAATCGGCGGCTATATCGCCGGGCCGCAGCCAGTGATCGACCTGCTGCGGCAGCGGGCGCGGCCCTATCTGTTCTCAAACTCGCTGCCGCCCTCGATCGTCGCCGCCGGGTTGGAAGCGATCCGCCTGGTCGAAGAAGGCGACATGCTGCGCGCGCAACTCTTCGGCAACGCCAAATATTGGCGCGCCGGGCTGGAAAAGCTTGGCTTTGACCTGCTGCCCGGGGAACACCCGATCATCCCGGTGATGCTGGGTGAGGCTCAGCTGGCACAGGACATGGCGTCACGGCTGTTCGACGAAGGTGTCTATGTTTCGGGCTTCTTCTTTCCGGTCGTCCCACGCGGGCAAGCGCGGATCAGAACGCAGATGAATGCGGCTCTGACCAGGGATGAACTGGACCGCGCCCTGTCCGCATTTGGCAAGGTCGGCAAAGAGCTGGGGGTCATCGAATGATCCTTCCATCGGTCATCGACGTGATCGGCGACACCCCCATGGTCGAACTGTCGCGCGTGTGTGCCCATCAGAAGCTGAACGGGCGGATCATCGCCAAGCTTGACTATTTGCTGCCGGGGTTTTCGAAAAAGGACCGCGCGGCGAAGTCCATCATCGAAACGGCGCGCGCAGACGGGACTTTGTCACCGGGGCAAACGGTGGTCGAGCTGACCTCGGGCAATATGGGCACCGGGCTGGCCATTGTCTGCGGTATTCTGGGCCATCCTTTCGTGGCTGTCATGAGCGCCGGAAACTCGATCGAACGCGCGCGTATGATGCGGGCCCTGGGGGCCGAAGTTGTCATCGTGCCCCAAGCCCCCGGCAGCAAACCCGGCGAAGTCTCTGGGGCCGATCTTGAACTGGTCGATGTCGAGGCGAAACGCATCACGGCCGCACGCAACGCGTTTCGTGCGGATCAGTTTGGCCATTCGGGAAACCCCAAGGCTCACGAAACCGGGACCGGGCCCGAGATCTGGGCGCAATCCGAAGGCACCGTCACGGCATTCTGCGACTTTGCAGGATCGGGCGGAACGCTTGCCGGAGCGGCAGAGTATCTGAACCGGCACGCCGTGCGGTGCTATGTCGTGGAACCTGCGGGCGCGCGCGCTTTGGCCGGTGAGCCGGTTTCGACCCCGGACCATCCCATTCAGGGAGGCGGTTACGCCATGGGTAATCTGGTGCATTTGAAGGATAGCCGATTGGCCGGACATCTTGCTGTTTCGGGGAAGGCCGCGCGGGATTGCGCCCGACTTCTGGCCCGGACCGAGGGGATATTCGCCGGCTATTCGGCAGGCGCGAATCTTGCCGCGGCGATTGAACTGCTGCGCGGCCCCGAAGAAGGCGGCTGTGTCGCCATCGTCATGTGTGACAGCGGCCTGAAATACCTGTCGACCGATTTGTGGGAGTAAACATATGCGACCCAACACAATGAAAGCTCTGGAAAAATCCAAACCCGAAGAAGGGTTGTGGATGGTGCAGGCCCCGATCCCCGAAATTGGCCCCGATGATGTGCTGATCCGTATCAACAAGACGGGTATCTGCGGCACCGACATCCATATCTGGAACTGGGACGAGTGGGCGTCTCATACCGTGCCGGTTCCGATGATCACTGGCCATGAGTTTGCCGGAGAGATCGTCGAGATCGGGCGCAACGTGACCGGGCTTGAAATCGGCCAGCGATGCTCGGGCGAGGGCCATCTGATCACCACCGACAGCCGCCAGAGCCGCGCCGGAAAGTTTCACCTGGATCCGGGAACCCGGGGCATTGGAGTGAACGAACAGGGCGCATTTGCCGAATACCTGAAACTGCCTGCCTTCAACGTGGTTCCCTTGCCCGACGACATACCGGATGAGATCGGAGCCATCCTCGATCCGCTGGGCAATGCGGTGCATACTGCCCTCAGCTTTGATTTGCTGGGAGAGGACGTTCTGATCACGGGTGCGGGCCCCATCGGTATCATGGCCGCTGCCGTCGCTCGTCACGCGGGTGCACGCAACGTGGTCATCACCGACATCAACGCAGACCGATTGAAACTGGCCGAACATGTGGTTCCTTCGGTGCGGACCGTCGATGTCTCCACCGAGGACTTGCGGGACGTCATCGCCGAGCTTGGGATGAAGGAAGGGTTCGATGTCGGGCTTGAAATGTCCGGCTCGCAAGCCGCCCTGGACCAGATGGTCGAAGCCTTGGTGATGGGTGGAAAGATCGCGTTGCTGGGGATTCCACCGGGCAAATCTCCGGTCGACTGGTCGCGCATCGTGTTCAAGGCGATCACGATCAAGGGGGTCTATGGGCGTGAGATGTTCGAAACGTGGTACAAGATGATCGCCATGCTGCAAAACGGTCTGGATGTGTCCCGCGTGATCACGCATCGCTTTGCGGTTGATGATTTCGCCAAAGGGTTTTCCGCGATGAAATCAGGCCTGTCCGGCAAGGTTGTTCTGGACTGGGCCTAACGCGCTGGAAAGTTGCATGTTCAGCCCCTAGACAGGTGCAGAACTTGCACAAGGGAGGCATGAGATGGGCGAGAACAAAGACGATCGTCTGTTGCAACGGGGGGTCGAAGACACCCTAGTCACTGATTTCGCCGAAACGCACCGCAAAAGCTATGGCGACTTCCTGCAACTGAAGACGCTGCTGAACCTGCAAAAAACCTTTCAGGACCCCGCACAACCTGACGAGATGCTGTTCATCATCATTCATCAGGTCAGTGAGCTGTGGCTGAAACTGATGCATCACCAACTGGTCGAGGTCCGCCGGTTCCTGCAACAAGACGAATTCGGGCCCGCCATGAAAAACCTCGACCGCATCAAGGCCATTCAACGGCAATTGATTGCGGCCTGGGAAACCCTGCTGACCATGACGCCGGCCGACTATATGACGTTTCGGCAGGCCCTCGGCAACTCTTCCGGGTTTCAAAGCTTTGGGTACAGGCAGATCGAGTTCATTCTGGGCAATAAGGATGCCTCGACTCTGAAAGTGCACGAGCATGACCCCGAGGTGATGGAGATGCTGAACGCCGCCCTGACCAAACCGTCCCTGTATGACGAAGTGTTGCACATGCTGGCCCGACAGGGGTTCGACGTTCCAAAGGACTTGATCGAGCGGGACTACTCTGCACCCTATTCCGGTGATCCGCGCGTGGTTCAGATCTGGGTCGACGTGTTCCGCAACACGGACAAATATTGGGATCTGTATGCGCTGGCAGAAAAGCTCATGGATGTGGAAAGCCTGTTTCAACGCTGGCGCTTTGACCACGCCACGGCGGTTGAACGTGTGATCGGAATGCAACCCGGTACCGGAGGTTCCAGCGGCGTGGCTTTCTTGCGAAAAGCACTTGAGTTGCGGTTCTTCCATGACCTCTATGATGTGCGGACAGAACTCATGTACAGCGGGCAGGGCTGAGCCATGCTGTATCGCGGATTTTCACAAGCCGAACTGGAGCGGGAATACTCTCCCAGTTCGATGATCGGTGGCGACTTGACCCCTTATCTGGCCAGCTATCAAACGCTGAGTGCGCAAGCCCGTGCCGAGCTGCCCGTTCAGGCCAACCTGGCCTATGGCGACACCCCGGCCCAGGTGCTGGATTTCTTTCCTGCGAAGGGGGCCGGCGCCCCGTTGCATGTCTTTATTCACGGTGGGTATTGGCAGGATCTCAGCCAGCGCGAATCGGCCATGATGGCCCCGGCGCTGATCGAAGCCGAGCAATCCTTTGCCACCTTGAACTACACGCTCGCCCCGGATGCGCGGCTGGATCAAATGGTCGACGAATGTCGCGACGCCCTTCTGTGGCTTGCGTCACAAGCCGGGGCACTGGGTTTTGACCCGACGCGGATCACCTTGTCAGGGCACAGTGCCGGCGCCCATTTGGCAAGCATGGTCATGGCGACCTCGGCCGGCGCATTGCCCCGCGCCGGGCTGCGTGTGCGTGACGTGCTTCTGATCAGCGGCGTCTACGATCTGGAACCCATCAGTTTGACGTCCGTGAATGATCCTCTGCACCTGACCCCAGTCGAAGTGAACGATCTGTCCCCGATCCGCAACCTGCCCCCACCGGGCCCCCGCTATCATGTTTCAGTGGGGGAACGGGACACCGGCGAATTCATTCGTCAAGGCCGCGACTATGCGGAACGGCTGCGCAAGGCCGGGCACTCGGTCAGCTTTGCCTTGAAACACGGAATGCACCATTTCGACATCATCCTGCATTCCGGAACATTCCTGCCCGACACGTAATGAGGCATTTTTCAAACAAAAACAGCGGCCCGACCGGTGCCGCTGTTTTTTTTGTGTCCATCCCGCTTGGGATCAATCCAGGGTACGGGTAACTTCTTCGCGCTCGAATATCTCGATCACGTCGCCCTGGCGGATATCGTCGTAGTTCTCGAACGCCATACCACATTCCTGACCCGACTGGACCTCGGCCACTTCGTCTTTGAAGCGCTTCAGGGTCTTCAGCGTGCCTTCGTGGATCACCACGTTGTCGCGCAGCAGGCGAACGCCTGCGGAACGGCGGGCAACACCTTCGGTCACCAGACAGCCGGCAACCTTGCCGACACCGGTAACCTTGAAGACTTCGCGGATCTCGGCATAGCCGATGAACTTTTCTCGGATCTCGGCGCTCAGCAGGCCGGATGCGGCCGCTTTCACGTCGTCGACCAGGTCATAGATCACCGAGTAGTAGCGGATCTCGACACCCTTTTGGTTCGCCGTGTTCCGCGCCGATGCGTTGGCACGGACGTTGAAGCCAAAGACCGGCGCGCCGGAAGCCTCCGCCAGACCGACATCCGTTTCGGTGATCGCGCCCACACCCGAGTGCAGAACGCGCACGCGCACTTCTTCGTTGCCGATCTTTTCCATCGCCTGAACGATGGCTTCGGCAGAACCCTGCACATCGGCTTTGACGAGGATCGGCAACTCGGCCACGTTCTCGTCTTCTTTTGCCTTCTGCATCAGCTGCTCAAGGGTGGTTGCGGCACCAGCGGCGGCACGTTTGTCCTTGGCGGCTTGTTCGCGATAAGCGGCGATTTCGCGGGCCTGCGCTTCGGTCTCGGTCACGTTCAGGACGTCACCGGCCTCGGGCGTACCGTTCAGGCCCAGAACCTCGACCGGAACCGATGGGCCAGCTTCCTTGACGCGCTCACCCTTGTCGTTGATCAGCGCGCGGACCTTACCGTACTGCTCACCCACAACGAAGATATCGCCCTGACGCAGTGTGCCGTTCTGAACCAGAACCGTGGCGACCGGGCCACGACCCACGTCCAGCTGCGCCTCGATCACGGCACCTTGGGCGGCGCGGTTCGGGTTTGCCTTCAGTTCCAGAATCTCGGCCTGAAGCGCGATGGCTTCCAGCAATTCGTCCAGACCCTGACCCGTGATTGCGGACACTTCGACATCCTGGACTTCACCGGACATTTTCTCGACGATCACTTCGTGTTGCAGCAGATCGGTGCGGACCTTGTCCGGGTTTGCATCCGGCTTGTCGACCTTGTTGATCGCCACGATCATCGGTACTTCGGCCGCTTTTGCGTGGTTGATCGCTTCGATCGTCTGCGGCATCACCGCGTCGTCAGCCGCGACGACCAGAACCACGATATCCGTGACCTGAGCACCGCGCGAGCGCATCGACGTAAACGCCGCGTGGCCCGGAGTATCCAGGAAGGTCAGCGTGGTGCCGCCATCGGTTTTCACCTGATACGCGCCGATATGTTGGGTGATGCCACCGGCCTCACCCGCCACAACGCGCGCGTCGCGGATTGCGTCCAACAGCGAGGTCTTGCCGTGGTCGACGTGACCCATGATGGTGATGACCGGCGGACGCGGCTGCAGATCGTCTTCGCTGTCTTCGACCTCTTTGATGACGTCTTCAACATCCGAATCGGATACGCGAGTGACCTTGTGGCCAAATTCTTCGATGATCAGTTCCGCGGTGTCTGCGTCGATGGTCTGGTTCTGCGTGACCATCATGCCCATCTGCATCAGCGATTTGACCACGTCAGCCACACGCTCGGCCATACGGTTGGCCAGTTCCGAGACCATGATCGCCTCGGGCAGCTGTACGTCGCGGATCACCTTTTCCCGTTCAACGGCACCGCCCATGGCTTTCTGACGCGCACGCTCCTGCTTGCGCTTCATCGCGGCCATCGAGCGCTGACGGTTGCCCTCGCCACCGGTCGCCTGACCCAGAGTCAGCTTGCCCGAACGGCGGTTGTCGTCGCGACCTTTGCCACGACCACGCTGCTCACGTTCGCGATCCTGTTTGCGCGGCGTGGCTGCCGGCGCAGGTTTGCTGGCCGGGGCGCGAGCCGCTTTGGGCTCTTCAGGTGCGGGCGCGGCAGCGGCGCGTTTGGCGGCTTCTTCCGCCTCTTTGCGCTTGCGCTCTTCTTCCTCAGCCTTCTGACGCGCACGCTCTTCGGCTTCGCGCTGTTCGCGTTCTTTGGCTTCCTGTTCCGCACGGCGGCGGGCGCGCTCTTCTTCGCGCGCCTTTTCAGCAGCCTCGCGCGCCGCGGCCTCTTCGGCCTCACGCGCTTTGGCCGCTTGCAACGCCTTCATGCGGCGCGCCATTTCCGCATCGGAAATGCCCGCAGGACGACGCGACGGATCACCCGAAGGTGCAGCACCGCCACCCGGCTTTGCTGCGCCCGGCTTGGGAACCACCACGCGTTTGCGTTTGGTTTCCACCACGACATTCTTGGTGCGTCCGTGGCTGAAACTCTGTTTCACATTTCCGGGGCGTGCCCCGCCACGAAGACCCAATGTCTTTTTGCCGTCATTATCGCTCATAAAGCTCTTTACCCTTCCGCGCGGCCCCTGCCGCCGTCATCCGTTTCGCGCAAGCCACGCAGGCGCTGCGCTTCCTCTACAACACGTTTGGCGAGTCCGCCAGAGGCCAAGGCCGCATGAATCACCGTTTGGCGCCCAAATGCCTGTCCTAATTCGTCTGCCGTCAGCCAACCTATGTATTTCCCGAAGTGCGGCGTGCTCAGTTTGGACTTGCCGCGCCCCGATCCATCGGCGGCCTGAATCAGCACCTGCGCCTCTTCCCGGTCCAGCCACGTCTTGACCTTTTCATACCCCGCGACCGCGTCGCCGGACTTGCGCGCCAGGCTGAGCAGCTCGACAACGCGGCGCGCGATCTGCTGTTCAACCTTTTCCGCCAGGTCCTTGGGCACAGACACCTGCGCCTTGAACCCCCGCGCAAACAGTTTCTTGCCAACGGCCTTGTCCAGGGCGGCACGATCCGCCGCCACATAGACCCCCCGCCCGGGCAGTTTCGCCGCGACATCCGGAAAAACCTGACCGTCCGGCCCCGCCACAAAGCGGATCAGCCCGTTTTTGGGCTGCACCTCGCCTGTGGCGATACACTTGCGCTCGGGTCCGTCGGACCGATCCTTATGGGCGCCACCGCGACTCATACACGCCACCCGAAGCCCGAGATCAGGCCTCGACCTCCTCGTCTGCTGCATCGCCGTCGACGTCTTCTTCCGCCTGTTCCAGCTCGGCCGGATCAACCCAACCCAGCAGGATACGCGCCGTCATGACCATATCTTGCGCCTCTTCCAGCGTTACGCCGAAAGGCTCCAATACACCGTCATCCTTGACACGCTCACCATCGACGGTCGTCCAGCCACCGGCCAGTTCCCAGTCGGCGCAAGTTGCAAAGTCTTCCAGAGTCTTCACGTCGTCCCTGGCCAGCGCCTCTACCATCTGGGGTGTCAGACCTTCGAATTCAATGAGACTGTCCTCGGCCCCCAATTCACGCGCCGCATCCAGTGCCGCCTTGGCCTGTGCTTCCAGGAATTCGCGGGCGCGGGTTTGCAGTTCCTGCGCGGTACCTTCGTCAACGCCGTCGATGACCAGCAGTTCCTCAATCTCGACATAGGCAACCTCTTCGAGGTTGGTGAAGCCTTCCGAGACCAGCAGCTGAGCAAAGAATTCGTCCAGATCCAGGCTGTCCATGAACAGTTTGGTACGGGCTTCGAATTCCTTCTGACGGCGGGCCGATTCTTCGGCCTCGGTCATGATGTCGATGTCCAGGCCGGTCAGCTGGCTGGCCAGACGCACGTTCTGACCGCGGCGACCGATGGCCAGCGACAGTTGTTCTTCTGGCACGACAACCTCGATCTTGCCGGCTTCTTCGTCCAGAACCACCTTGGAAACCTCGGCAGGCTGCAACGCGTTCACCAGGAAGGTAGGCTGGTCTTCGTTCCACGGGATGATGTCGATCTTTTCACCCTGAAGCTCGTTCACGACCGCCTGAACACGGCTGCCGCGCATACCAACGCAGGCACCGACGGGGTCGATCGAACCATCATAGGAAATCACGGCGATCTTGGCGCGCGAACCGGGGTCACGGGCCACGGCCTTGACCTCGATGATGCCGTCATAGATTTCCGGCACTTCCATCTTGAACAGCTCGGCCATGAATTCCGGCGCTGTGCGCGACAGGAAGATCTGATGGCCACGCACTTCGCGGCGAACCTCTTTGATATAGGCGCGCACCCGGTCATTCGGGCGATAGCTTTCGCGGCCGATCTTGTCGTTGCGGCGCAGAACCGCCTCGGCACCGCCCAGATCGACGATGACATTGCCAAACTCTTCGCGCTTGACCGCACCGTTGATGATGGTACCGGCGCGATCCTTGAATTCTTCGTACTGACGGTCACGCTCGGCTTCGCGCACCTTCTGCAAAATCACCTGCTTGGCGGACTGAGCCGCGATCCGGCCCATCTCAACCGGCGGGACCTCTTCGACGAAGACGTCACCAACCTCGGGCGCTTCCATATACTGCTTGGCCTGCTCGACGGTCATTTCGGCCTGATAGTTCTCAAGCTCCTCATCTTCGACCACGGTACGGACGCGGGTAAAGGTCGCCTTGCCGGTCTTGCGGTCGATCGACACGCGGATGTCCATCTCGGCGCCGTAGCGGCTCTTGGCGGCGCGGGCGAGCGATTCCTCCATCGCTTCGACAACCAGACCGGGGTCGATCATCTTTTCGCGGGCCACGGCCTCGGCGGTCTGCAACAGCTCCAGCTGGTTGGCTGAGGTGATTGCCATCAGTTCGTCTCCTCTTCGGACCCTTCGGTCTCAATCTCGTCGAAAGCGTTTTCGTTCAGGGCACCGGCGTCTTTGCGCTGGCGCAGCATTTCCTTGATCAGGTCATCGGTCAGGACCAGCTTGGCGTCGCTCAGCCAGTCGAATTGCAGACCGATGGTGATGGTTTCATCCCCCTCGGGGATGTTGATCAGAACCTCGTCCCCTTCGATCCCCGCCAATTCGCCCTTGAAGCGTCGGCGGCCGTCAATCAGTTCGGCGGTCTCGATCTTGGCCTCATAGCCTTCGAAGGTCTCGAAATCCTTCAGACGGGTCAGAGGGCGGTCGATACCGGGGCTGGACACCTCAAGCGTATAGGCATCAAGGATTGGGTCCTCGACATCCAGCGTGGCGCTGACCGCGTTGGAAATCTCGGCGCAATCATCCACTTCGATACCGCCATCGGGCTTGTCGGCCATGATCTGAAGCGTAGTCTGCTTGCCGCTCATCAGGCGGATACGGACCAGCTCATACCCCAGATCTTCGATCACGGGCGTGATGATCTCGGCCAGTCGCCGGTCAATGGCAGCTTTTGCTATCAGGTCGTTTGTCATCTGGTACTCTACCCTGTCAGTCGGGCACAAAAAAACGGGCGCGCGGCCCGTCGAATTTTCCGGTGGAGCCTTGGACCAGAAGTCCAACGCGCCGCTGTTGAAACTGCATATACGCAGGATGGCCCGAGTCTGCAACCCCCTGAGGGATTCGCATTCGGATTTACACCATCCACCACCGTTCGGCGATGCGGCCATCGTCCAGCGCACCGTTCCCGGCAATCTGCCGCGGCATCCCGACAGCATCCGATACGGCAAGGGCCATGTCGGCCTCGGACGGGTGGAACCGGACACCGCGCGTGCCTCGCATTCCGGCCCGATCCGGAAGCGCCGCGATATCGACATACCCGTCCCGCAGCGCCTCGGCGCGCACGGCTGGGTCCGGGATTACAATGACTTCAACCGCGTCAGCCCATCCGGCCTGACCATCTTTGTAATGCCCCTCGACACGGCGGCCCAGAAAATGGCGGCCATCTTCTGCCCGTTCGACACGATAGCAGCCGGTGCCGTAGGCTTTGCGCAACGGGGATACGGTTTCACCGGCGCGCGCAACAACAAAGCGGCTGTCGGCCAACAGGAAAGGCAATCCCGGATTTGCCTCGGCAAGTTCAAGCCGCAGGCGGTTGGGGGCAAGCGCCTCGGGCCTTCCGATTTCGGCCAGAACGGCCAGGACATCGGCAATCTGCAAGGGTTCGCCATCGTGAAAGACCGCGTCATCACGCAGATCAAAGTTCCAGACCCGTGCGTCGGCGTCGGTTTGCCAGCCGGTCGCAAGCTCACCGCGCAACGTACCATCCGGGGCGATTTCGGTCATTGTGTCGAAAACGGCCCCACGCGCCACTTGCTCGAGGCTGTCATCGCGCGGAACAGCCAGACGCAATGTCCCGCCTTTCTTGGGCGTACCAGCAAGGGATGCTCCTGTCGCCGCCAGCAATGCGGCAGCGGCACCAGAGGCAAAGAGAGCACGGCGATCGATGCGGGTCATGCGACACCCTCCGCCACACGGTCCATGATTCGCACCAGTTCAGCGCTGATGCCCGGCTCGGACAGGGCGTGCCCCGCCTGACGAACCATTTTCAGTTCGGCATTCGGCCAGCGTTCCGCCAGCGACCAGGCGGCCTGCGGCGGGCAGATCATGTCATAGCGCCCCTGCACGATATGGCCGGGGATATGCGCGATCCGGTCCATCTGATCCAGAATCTGCCCGTCCGTTTCCAGAAACGCCTTGTTGGTGAAATAGTGATTCTCGAGCCGCGCAAAGGTGCGCGCGTATTCGCCGGGGCTTTCGCCAACCGATCCGTTGGTGTGGATCGAGGCCAGCGCGTTTTCCCAATGCGACCAGGCCCGCGCATACAGGATCTCTGTCGCGCGGTCGCCCGAAAACAGGCGTTTGTTATAGGCGGCAATGGTGTCGTCCAGTTCAACCTCGGGCAGCAGCGAGGTGAATTTCTGCCATTGCTCGGGCCAAAACCGCCCGGCGCCACCGCCGTAAAACCAGTCAAGCTCGGCCTGAGTCGCAAGGAACACCCCGCGCAACACCAGTCGACTGACGCGATCGGGATGGGTCTGGGCATAGATCAACGCCAGAGTCGCCCCCCAGCTTCCGCCAAAAGCGATCCATTCTTCGATCTCGAAGAGTTTGCGCAGCCGCTCTATGTCGGCCACCAGATGCCACGTCGTGTTGTCCTCGACCGAGGCGGTGGGGCGCGACCGGCCACATCCGCGCTGGTCAAACAGAAGCACCCTGTAAGCCTGAGGATCGAAGTATCGCCTCATGGCCGGGCTGCACCCCCCACCCGGCCCCCCGTGCAGGATCACGACGGGTATGCCGTCAGGATTTCCGCATTGTTCCACATAAATACGGTGCCCATCGCCCATATCGACCATCCGCTGGTCGAAAGGGTCGATCGGCGGGTACAGATATTGAACTGCGCGCTTTTGGTCCGGGTACTTGTCCATTATGGCCCTATATAGTCCTTAAGCGTAAAAGAGCACACGGAGACAGGAATGCAAGCGCATCCGAACACGGTGGACCCGTCCGAGATCGCAAAATTCGAGGCGATGGCCGCCGAATGGTGGGACCCGCACGGGAAATTCAAACCATTGCACATGCTTAACCCGTGCCGGCTGGACTATATAACGCAGCAGATCGCCGGAGAATTCGATCGCGACCTAAAGTCGCCTGTGCCGTTCGAAGGCCTGCGCCTGCTGGATATCGGCTGCGGCGGCGGGCTGCTGAGCGAACCCATGGCGCGGCTCGGTGCTGAAGTTGTGGGTGCCGACGCCGCCGAGGGCAACCTGCCCGTGGCCCGCATCCATGCCGAGCAATCGGGGCTGCAAAT
Organism: Ruegeria sp. HKCCD7559; assembly: GCF_013110575.1. Lineage (NCBI taxonomy): Bacteria > Pseudomonadati > Pseudomonadota > Alphaproteobacteria > Rhodobacterales > Roseobacteraceae > Ruegeria > Ruegeria sp. HKCCD7559. Next base: position 293,929 of record NZ_WVQU01000003.1, on the reverse strand, counting down.
CGATTATCGCCACACAACCGCCGAGGACATGGCTGCAGCAGGCGAACAATTCGACGTGGTGCTGAACATGGAGGTGGTCGAACATGTGGCCGATCCCCTTGGCTTTCTGACCGCATCGCAAGACTTGCTGAAACCGGGTGGCTTGCTGATCTGCTCCACCATCAACCGCAACCCGAAATCCTATGCGATGGCGATTTTCGGGGCCGAGGTCGTCATGCGCTGGCTGCCGCGCGGCACCCATGAATGGAACAAGTTCATCACCCCCGATGAGCTGTTCGACCTGCTGCGCCAAGCCGGGTTGGAATCGGTGGACCGGAAGGGTTTTGTGTTCAACCCGATCCTGTGGAGCTGGTCGATCTCGGACCGGGATTTGAGCGTGAATTATGTGACGGCGAGTGTGAAGCCACAGTAGGGGGTTACTCCCCCTCCAACTGCAACCGCAAATCCCGCAGCACGGGTAACGTGCTGCGCACCCGTTCCAGCCCCAGCTCTCCGACGACACGGTTGATCAGCGGCGCGATCGACGAAATCGCCTGATCCCGCGCACGGCGACCGGCGGGGCTGATCGCGACCATCTTGCGGCGGGCGTCGTCCCAGTCGGGGCGGATGTGGATGTATCCGGCCCATTCCAGCTTGGCCAAGGTGTTGGTCATCGCTCCTCGGGTCACGTGGAATGTGTTGGCCAGTTGCGCCGGGCTACGCTCGTCCCCGACGAAAACCAGATGATTCAGCACAGAGAAATGCGAAATTTCCATACCCTTGGGCAGCACCCGGCTGAGCCGGTTGCGCAACAACTGATCCGCGGTCAGGATCTCGCTGAACAGCGTGACCGCAAGGGCGTTGGTGTCTTCCGTCATTGTTCAGTTCTGTCAGGGTCCAGTGAAAGACCGGATATGTGTCAACGACGGCACGCGGCGGCGTGCCTCTGACACAGAACTATCATCCAAATCGAAAATGTGAATGCCCGGATCGGTACCTGCGTCGATCAGCACCTCTCCCCAAGGGGCGACAACCATGCTGTGCCCATGGGTAAAACGCGTCTTTCCGCGCGTTGATGGGTGTTCCCCCGTTTGCGCGGGGGCCAAGACCCAACAGCCTGTCTCGATCGCCCGGGCCCGCAACAGCGATCCCCAATGCGCGGCGCCCGTAACAGGTGAAAACGCTGCCGGAACGGTCAGGATTCGCGCGCCTGCCTGCGCCAAAGCCACATGCAGGTATGGAAACCGGATGTCATAACAGATGGTCAAACCCACCTTGCCAAAATCGGTTTCGGCTATGACCGCCTTTTCGCCGGGGCGGTAGTTCTTTGATTCGCGAAACGTCTCGGTCTCGGTGACTTGCACGTCGAACATATGAATCTTGTCGTAACGCGCCACGATCTGACCTTGCGGATCGATCATGAAAGACCGGTTGGCAAACCGCCCGTCAGCGTCATGAGTCTTGATCCCCAGTGACCCGATCAACACCCACACGCCCAGTCGGGCGGCCTGTTCCCGCAGGCCGGCCAAGGTGATGTCGTCTTCTTCGTGCTGAAGAACCTCGTTTTGCCGCGTCGTACTGTTTGACACGCAATTCGTGACCTCTGGCGTCAGGATAAACCGCGCACCCTGCCCTGCCGCGTCGGCCGCCATGGCGCGCACCATGTCCAGGTTTTCGACCGGATCATCCGACGAGGTGATTTGCAGCAGCGCGGTCTTCATCAGGCCGCAAGCAGACGGTCAAGCTTGCCTTGCCGCTCCAGCTCGTAAAGGTCGTCGCAGCCGCCCACATGCTGTGTCCCGATGAAAATCTGAGGCACGGTGCGTTTGCCGCCTGCGCGCTGGATCATCTCGGGCTTGCGTTTGGGGTGCATCAGAATGTCAACTTCCTTGAACTCAACGCCTTTCTGCTTCAGCAGACGTTTGGCCGCGTGGCAAAAACCACAGAGCGGCGAGGTATAGATTTCTACGGGCTTCATGTTCCGGTCCCTTTGGGTTTCGTGCGATCTTGGGCGAATTAGGCATCCTTGGCAACGCGCGCCAGTGCCAACACGAAAATATGATTTGCCCCAGCGGCCTGACACGCACGCGTGCACGCCGCCAACGTCGCGCCGGATGTCATCACGTCATCCACCAGCAGGACATCGCGCCCCTTCAAATGCAGTGCCCGCCTTGGGTGGATGTCAATTGCGCCTGCCAAGGCTTCGTCCCTTTCCCGCGCGGTCTTTCCGTCCAGCGCCGGGGTCCGCCGTTTGCGCACTAGCAGATCCGGCACGCAGTCCAACCCGGTTTCTCGCCCAAGGTTGCGTGCCAGCAGCGCAGACTGATTGTATCGCCGTTTCAGCAGGCGTGACCAATGCAACGGCACCGGAGCAATCACCATACGGGGACGCAACAGCTCGCGCCCGGCCTGCGCCATCCAACGCGCAGCGGGGCGGGCCAGTTCGGTACGGTCACCATGTTTCAAAGCCAGAACAAGTGACCGCGCCTTCCCATCATACATCAGCGCAGCGCGGCCCGCGTTCCAGGGCGGAGGGGTTTTCAGACAATCGTCGCACTCGGTCCGGAACCTGTCTGCGCTTCCGATCACGGGCACACCACAGCTTTCGCAAACCGTGCCACCGATGAACGGCGTATCCCGCCAACACGCCCCACACAGGCCGAAATCGGATTCCGTCAGCTCTCCGCAGCCCATGCAACGCGGCGGGTAGATCAGAGCAAGGGCAGTTTGAATCCGCTGCGCAATGCGATACTTGCGACCTATGAAACTGCCCGAGCCCACCGCACCCTCTCTTTTCGACCGTAACGCCATTCTGCATCATCGCGCCCGCGCGAAGGACGACGCCTTGTTCTTGCACCGCGCCGCCATTGATGAGGTTCAGGATCGGCTCTCCATGGTTAACAGAACCTTTACGGCACCTGCGGTTGTGACCCCTTTTCCACAGCTTTGGGCAGACGTTTTTCCGGATGCCGCCATTGTCGCGGATGACGATGTGCTGTCGCTTCAACCCGGTGCGCATGATCTGGTAATTCATGCGATGGCGCTGCATTGCGCCAATGACCCGGTCGGCCAGTTGATTCAATGCAAAAGGGCTTTGAAACCGGATGGGCTGGTTCTTGTTCTATGCCTTGGGGGTGAGACCCTTCACGAATTGCGCGCCGCGCTGGGTCAGGCCGAAATCGAAGTCACGGGCGGGCTCAGCCCCCGAATCGCCCCCATGGCCGAACTGCGCGACCTCGGTGGATTGTTGCAGCGGGCCGGTCTGGCATTGCCAGTGGCCGATGCCGTACCGCTGACGGCAGAATACCGCGATATCTGGCACCTGATGCACGATCTGAGGGACATGGGTGAGACCAACGCTTTGGCTGCCCGGTTGAAATGCCCAACCCGACGCAGAGTGTTCGAAGCCGCACAGCGCGTCTATTCGGATCACTTTTCGACGGAAACAGGCCGCCTTGCCACAACCTTCGAACTGATTTGCCTGACCGGCTGGTCCCCCGATGACAGCCAACCAAAGCCGCTGCGCCCGGGGTCAGCCCAAATGCGCCTGGCAGATGCCCTGCGCACGAAAGAGGGCAAACTGCCGGATTGACGCGCAACCAAATCCCTTTATCTCAGGTCGGAACACGAAAACTCAGGAATGCTCAAATGTTTGATGCCACTCGTCCCGCTCATGCTCCTGCCGACCATCCCAAGGTCAAGATGGGCCGTGTTGGCATTTTGCTGGCCAATCTGGGCACCCCGGACGATTACACCTATTGGCCGATGCGTCGCTATCTGAACGAGTTTCTGTCGGATCAACGGGTCATCGACTATCCGAAATGGAAATGGCAACCGATTCTTCAGGCGATCATCCTCAGCAAACGGCCATTCAGTTCGGGAGAAGCCTACAAATCGATCTGGAATCACGAGAAGGGCGAAAGCCCGCTGATGACGATCACCAAGGACCAGACTGCCAAGCTGCGCGGCGCAATGCAGGATCGGTACGGGGATCAGGTGATGGTCGATTTCTGTATGCGCTACGGCAACCCCTCAACAAAGTCCAAAGTGCGCGAGATGGTTGCCGCGGGCTGTGACCGTGTTCTGTTCTTCCCGCTTTACCCACAATACGCGGGCGCAACCACAGCCACCGCCAATGACCAGTTCTTTCGTGCACTGATGGATGAGGCCTGGCAGCCCGCCACGCGAACCGTACCGGCCTATTTCGACCAACCGGCCTATATCGACGCCCTGGCGCGATCCGTTGAACGTGCTTATGCAGCGGCGGAGACAAAACCCGATATTCTGGTCTGCTCGTATCACGGGATGCCGGAACGGTATCTGCAACAGGGTGACCCCTATCATTGCCAGTGCGCCAAGACGACACGGCTGCTGAAGGAACGGCTGGGATGGTCAGACGATCAACTGGTTTCGACGTTCCAGTCGCGATTCGGCCCCGAGGAATGGCTGAAACCCTATACAGTGGATCATGTGGCGGATTTGGCCAGGCAGGGCAAAAAGAACATAGCAGTCATCGCACCGGCATTCTCGGCCGACTGCATCGAAACGCTGGAAGAGATCAACGAAGAGATCAAGGAAAGCTTCGAAGAAGCAGGCGGCGAAACCTTCACCTATATTCCATGCCTCAATGACGATGCGGCGCACATTGCTGCATTGGGCACGGTGATCGAAGAAAACTTGCGCGGCTGGCTGGACTGACCGGCACAGCCTTGTGAAAACAAAAAAGGCGGTGGATTGCTCCACCGCCTTTTTCATGAATTCCGTGTCGGATTAGCTTGCAGCAACAGCAGCAGCAACAACGACCAGCAGGATCAGCGGCAGCAGGATGCCCTGCGACGAACCCTGAGTTTCTTCTACAACAACAGGTGCTTCAACAACCGGCTCTTCCAGGTTACCAGCATAAGCGGTCGAAGCGGCAGCAGTCAGTGCAGCAGCGAGAACGAGTTTCTTCATATTAACCTCCAGAATTTGCGCAGTTCCAATGCCCGGAACCACACATCTAAGACTTACCTCGTGGTTTTTTCTAATCAGCATTGACGCTGGAATGCAATTGCAACTTGACCGCTAAGCGGGTTCCCACACGAAAATGTCGTCAAATTAGCAACACTTGCGTGCCGACCTTCGCCATCGAGAACAGCTCGGCAATGTCTTCGTTGAACAGACCGATACAGCCATTCGACGACCGACGTCCGATTTTTCGCGTATCGTGCGTTCCGTGAATGCGGTAATACTTCCAGCTCAGGTATAAAGCGTGTGTTCCCAGCGGGTTATCTGGCCCCGGAGGAATATAGTCCGGCCATTCCGGATTTCGTTTTTTCATCGACGGCGTCGGAGACCAGCTGGGCCCTTCGACCTTGCGGATTACGCTGGTACGCCCGCGCCGGGTGAGTTCTTCGGTCAGCGGAACCGACGACGGGTACAATTTGTACACCGCTTGATCATCCGACCAATAATGCAGCGCTCTTGAGACGGTATCGACCAGAATGGCGCCATTTCTGGTGTTCGAGAAATACGGTTGCCAATCCAATGCCCGGAACCCGGATACGTTGCGGCGAACCGCCGGTTCAGTCTCGGGTGCAGGGCGCAGCGGGTCGCCCGGGATATATTGCGCCAGTGCCGGGGTTGCCAGCGTCGCAGTGGCCCCTGCCAGAAATCCCCTGCGTGTGGGCGAATGAATACGCTTTTTGACCATGACAACGGGTCCTGTGTTTAGATGAGGTCTGAAATCTATGACATTCTATTGCCAGAATGCTTCAGTCGCAAATCAAACCGGCAGAATCATGCAAGTTAGGGCCATTGCGCGTTTGCTCAGAGCCTTCAGGCGCGCTATGCCCTGTAAAGACACAATAACCAGGTCGATCATGACGCGTATCGTTTCTTTACTCTTGATTTGCTTTGTCGCGCTGGCGGCATGTACAGACACCGGCACCACGACCATTGGTGCAGACGGTCGCCCGCTGCCCACGGTCTACAAAATTCGCGGCAACCCGGAAAAGTTGCAGTTCCGTATGGTTGATTCGGTCAATGCCCTGCGCCAGGCTCAGGGATTGCAGCCTGTCCAGCTGAACGCGCAGCTGAACGCAGCAGCGGCGACCCATTCCAAGGACATGGCCAGACAGAACCGGCCCTGGCACTTTGGGTCCGACGGTTCCTCGCCGATCGATCGGGCTGCACGGGTCGGATATTTCGGCACGTTCCTCGGTGAAGCCATTTCCGAGACATACGAAACCGAAACCGAAACCCTTGCCGCCTGGATGCAGGAACCCGGACCGCGCGCCGTGATCATGGACCCCAAGGCCACGCAGATGGGGTTCGCCTGGCATCAGGAAAAAGGCGGGAAAATCTGGTGGACGCTGGAAATGGGAACCGGCGGCTGACCCCGATCACCGTTAAAAAAAAGGCCCCCGAAATCCGGGGGCTTTTTTTTCTGATTACGCTGCTTGCATGGATTGCGCTTCAGTCAGGATAGCATAAAGCTTGACCGGATCAGGGTTCGCCCGAAGCTTGGTGCACACCGAGGTGTCCCTCAGCGTGCGTGACACAAGGGCCAGCGCCTTGAGATGATCGACGCCGGCCTCTTCCGGCGCAAAAAGTGCAAAGGCGATGTCCACGGGTTGACGATCAACCGATCCAAAGTCGATGGGCTTTTCCAGCATGACGAATACGCCCGAAACCGAATCCAGCTCGGGCAAACGCGCGTGCGGAAGCGCAACGCCATGCCCCACGCCGGTCGGGCCCAGGCTTTCCCGTTCGAGCAGACAGTCGACGACGGCCTGCGAGTCGAGCCCCAGATTGGCGGCTGCTACATCGCCTATTTCCTGAAACAACCGCTTCTTGCTGGAAGCGGCGGATAGTACACGTACTGCTTCGGGCTTTAGTATGCTCGAAAGCTCCATGATCACGCTCCATGGGCACCGCACCCGCCTCGGCGGGTGCCGCCCCGTATCCTTGCCTGTTAAGGATCAATCCAGCCGATATTACCGTCTTCGCGACGATACACGACGTTCAATCCATCCTTGTTCTCATTTCTGAACACCAGCACCGGGGCACCGGCAAGTTCCATTTGCATCACGGCTTCACCAACGCTCAAAGATGGGATTTTAGTTTCCATCTCAGCCACAATCATGGGCTGTAGCGATTCGGGTTCATCGGCCGTGTCCGATTCGTCAGAGGCGAGGATATAAGAGGACGCCCCAAAGAGTTCAACCGGCTCGGACCGATCCTTGTGGTGGTCCTTCAAACGACGTTTGTAGCGCCGCAGTTGTGTTTCCATTTTGTCGCAGCATGCCTCGAACGCCGCATAAATTTCGGTTGCATGCGCCTTGGCCTGAGCGGTCAGCCCGGTGGACAGGTGCACTGTTGTTTCGCATACATATTCATGCGCTGAACGGGAAAAGACGACGTTGGCGTCGGTAGGCCGCTGGGCATATTTGCCCACAACCTCGCCCAATTCGGTCTGCACGTGAGTCTGAAGCGCCGCACCGATGTCGATCTGTTTTCCGCTGATTTGGTAACGCATGTGATCTCCTTCACAATTCACACCCATTCTGACGTCACGTTACGCGACGAACTTGTTTTTATCGGGTGGGGGGTCGAGACACTTTCCGCGGTTGTCTTAACTCCAGCCCTTCAACGAAGGGACAACGATCTCCAGACTGGAACCGGGTAAATGCCATGGGACAATTGAGGCAAGAGACGACGGAAGAGTCAATCAAAACAGGTGTGTATATACGCGATTTCCGCCATGCATCCGACGCAGACCATAACAAGCCTATGAAATACGGAAGTTTTCGCCAAGATAGACACGGCGGACATTCTCGTTCTCGACGACTTCGTCAGGTGTGCCGGACATCAGAACCTGCCCGTCATGCAGGATATAGGCGCGGTCGACAATTTCCAGCGTTTCCCGCACGTTATGGTCGGTGATCAGAACACCGATCCCCCGTTTTTTAAGGTCGGCAACCAGATGCCGGATATCGCCGACGCTGATCGGATCAACACCCGCAAATGGTTCGTCCAGCAAAAGATATTTCGGGTCTGCGGCCAAACATCGCGCTATCTCAACGCGGCGGCGCTCACCGCCGGAAAGGGCAAGAGCAGGCGCGCGACGCAGATGTTCGATCGAGAAATCCGACAACAGCTCTTCCAGCCGTTCTTTCCGCCTGTGAGCATGAGGAACCGTGATATCCAGTACCGCGGCGATATTGTCCTCGACGCTCATGCCGCGAAAGATCGACATCTCCTGCGGCAGGTAACCGATGCCCATTCGCGCACGCCGGTACATCGGCAAAGTCGTAACATTCTGGCCGTCAATCGTGACTTTGCCGGCCTCTGGGAAAACAAGCCCCGCCACGGAATAAAAGGTCGTGGTCTTACCCGACCCGTTGGGTCCCAACAGGGCAACGACTTCGGACCGGTCCAGTGTCATCGAGACATCGCGGATCACCGTTTTCTTACGGTAGGATTTCCGCAGCTTCTCGATGCGCAGCCCGGAATTGCCTTCGGCCACTGACAGGTCGGGTCGCGCCATCAGTTGTTTCCCTGCTGAAGGATCGTCTTGACGCGCCCGGTCATGGTCGCTGTGCCCGTTGTCAGATTGGCGTTCATCTGGTCGCCGCTGATGATGCTGGGGCCTTGCGTCAGCAGGACATTGCCTTTCATCACGATCACACCGGAATCGATCGTGTATTCCGCCCAATCGCCCTCTGCCGCATCGGGCGGGCTGACCAGAACAACATTCTCGGTGGCTTCCATCCGTTCAATCGCCGAGCGTTCCTCGTTATAGATCACGAGAACCCGTTCAGCAGTCAGCCGCATTTCGCCCTGAATGACGACGACATTTCCGAGGAATTCGGCAGAACCGTCCTCCTGGTTGACGTTCAATGTTTCGGACGTGACCTCGACCGGAAGACTCGGGTCGGCATTTGCAGAACCAAAAGCCACCTGCGCCTCCTGCGCTGTCGCGGTTACGGCACCTGCAAACAGAGCAAGGCACAAAGGAACAAAACGAAAATCGAACACAGGTTATCTTTCTGCTTTTTCAGGCTCGTATACCAGCTTCACGCCGTCTGTAAAAACAATATGGACCGGTCCGTCCTTTTTTTCAGTGCCAAAGGTCATGCGTCCGGCGGAAAAATTGCCGATCGGCCCGGTTCCGTTCACCCGCCCCGGCGTGTCGCCCCGGATTTCGTCCAGCGACGTGTTGAGCAGGTCAGTCGTGACCTGAAGTCCGTCGGCAGTGGTAATCACGACGTCGCCGACAAAAGTTGCCGTGCCCTCATCGGGGCGGATCAAACCTGAATTGGAATCCAGAAATATCGTTCCACCGCTGAGAAGCCCCAGACGGCCCCGAAATTCGGATGCGGTCGGGGTTTCGTCTTCGCCGCCCTGCTTGGCCTGGATGGCTTCGATCTGGACATCTTCGCCTTTGCGGGTTGTCCCTCGATATTTCGGCTGTGTGACCACCTGTTGCGCCAATCGCTCGTCAATGTCTTTTTCGGCGAATGGCACCGATACGTTGGTTTCGATGCTGCGAGACAGCAGGAACACTGTGGACAGCATCAGAATGGCCGCAAGTGGCAACAGAACCTTCAGGAACTGTACCATGCGGGAATACCTGTCCAATTCGACCTCCCTCAGCCCAGACCGACGCGCAAGCAGTCGTGGATATGCAGAAGACCCAGCGCCTGCCCGGATGCAGCCTCGTCGACCACAAACAGCGAAGTGATCTTGCGATCATTCATGATCGCCACCGCCTCTTCGGCCAATGCGTCCGGTGTTATGGTGGTCGGATTGGCGGTCATGACCTGCTCGGTCGTTTTGTCCAGCAGACCGTCCATGTGTCGCCGCAAGTCACCGTCCGTAATGATGCCCGACAAATGCCCCTGCGCATCCGTTACACCGGCCACGCCGAAGCCCTTTTGGCTAATTTCGATCAGCGCGTCGCTCATCGCGGTGTTCGCCGCGACCAGAGGCAGGGCGTCGCCTGTATGCATCAGGTCGCGCACCGTACTCAGCCGCGCACCCAGTTTTCCGCCGGGGTGGAAGGCGCGAAAATCCTCGGGGCGGAAGTCGCGATACTTCATCAGCGCAATGGCCAGCGCATCGCCCATTGCAAGGGTCAGCGTCGTCGAGATCGAAGGCACCATGCCGAAACCGCAGGCCTCGCCCATCGACGGTATCAGCAGATGCACATCAGCCTGTTTCATCAACGTGCTTTCTGGCTTGCTGGATAGCCCGATCAGCGGAATGCCAAAGCGGCGCGTAAAGGCAAGCAGGTTGGCCAGCTCAGGCGCTTCGCCCGAATTCGAAATCGCCAGCACCACATCGCCTTTGGAAACCATGCCCAGATCTCCATGGCTGGCCTCGGCCGGGTGCACGAAATAGGCGGGCGTTCCGGTACTGGCCAGAGTGGCGGCAATCTTGTGGCCGATATGGCCCGATTTTCCGATGCCACTGATGATGATGCGCCCGGTGGCTTTCAGGATCAGATGCACGGCCTCGGCAAAATGCTCGTCAAGACTGTCGGCCAGCACATCCAGCGCGCGGGCCTCGTCAGTGACGACCTGGCGGGCGGTTCTCAGGAATGCTTCGGTGTCGGTCATGAGTGTGCAAAGATATCCGTTTCGGGCCAACCGGCGAGGTCCAGCTTCGCACGCATCGGCAAGAAATCAAAACAGGCCTGCGCCATCTCGGTCCGGCCCTCGCGCGCCAGCCGCTTGTTCAACTCGTCGCGCAGGCGGTGCAGATAAAGAACGTCCGAGGCCGCATAGTCCAGCTGAGCATCGGTCAGGGTTTCAGCGCCCCAGTCGCTCATCTGCTGTTGTTTCGAGATATCCACGCCGATCAGTTCCTGGCACAGGTTCTTCAGCCCGTGACGGTCGGTGTAGGTGCGCACCAGCCGGCTGGCGATCTTGGTGCAGTAAACCGGCGCGGCCAGGGCACCAAAGGTGTGATACATCGCGGCGATGTCGAACCGCCCGAAATGGAACAGCTTCAGGACATCGGGGTTTTCCAGCATGGCACTCAGGTTCGGGGCTACGGTCTGGCCCTTGTCCACCTGGATGATATGGCTGTTACCGTCGCCGCCTGACATTTGGATCACGCACAGGCGATCGCGATGCGGGTTCAGCCCCATGGTTTCACAGTCAATGGCCACAACCGGGCCCAGATCCAACCCATCCGGCAGATCGTTTTTGTACAAATGGTTCGCCACCCGACTATTCCTTTGTGCGATATCGCCTCCGAGATAGGCGGTTTAGTCCCCAAACTCAACGCCGTCCGAAAGTCGCGGGCCGTTCGATGCCGAATCCTTGACCATATCCCCATCGGGGGGATATGGATAAGTCATGTCAGACAACGCCCACCAGTCACATCCACAAATCACGGCCCGACTGAAGCGGGCCCATGGGCACCTCGCCAAGGTCATTGCCATGCTCGAGGAGCACGCCCCCTGTTCCGACATCGCCCAACAGTTGTTTGCAGTAGAGAAGGCCGTCACCAATGCCAAACGCGCATTGATTCATGATCATATCGAACACTGCCTGTCCGCTGACGACGATGGCGGCGGGATCGAAGACTTCAAAGCGATTACAAAGTACCTCTGAGCCATGCTGAGTATTCTGAAACACCGCACCTACCGCCACCTGTTCGCCGCCCAGATCGTCGCCCTGACCGGAACCGGGCTGGCCACGGTCGCCCTTGGGCTGCTCGCCTTTGATCTGGCCGGGAATGCTGCGGGCCTTGTCCTAGGCACGGCACTGACGATCAAGATGGTGGCTTACGTCACTGTTGCACCGCTCGCCGCTGCTTTTGCCGAGCGTCTGGATCGTCGCAAGATGTTGGTCGTGCTGGACCTGATCCGCGCTGCGGTTGCAGTGTGCCTGCCTTTCGTGACCGAAATCTGGCAAATCTACGTGCTGATCTTCGTGCTCCAATCGGCGTCGGCGGGCTTTACGCCCGCCTTTCAGGCCACGATCCCGGACGTTCTGCCAGACGAAGCTGAATACACGCGTGCCTTGTCGCTGTCACGCCTGGCCTACGATATGGAAAGCCTGCTGAGTCCCATGTTCGCCGCCGCATTGCTGCTGCTGGTCAGCTTCAACAGCCTGTTCTGGGGTACCGCGCTGGGTTTTGTCGCATCGGCAATGCTGGTTGTCTCGGTCGTGCTTCCGTCACCCAAGCCAAGCCGCCCCCGCGGCATCTATGACCGCACCACGCGCGGCATTCGTATCTATTTGAAAACACCCAGGTTGCGCGGACTGCTTGCGCTCAGCTGGAGCGCAGCAGCCCTGAGCTCGATGGTAATCGTGAACACTGTGGTCATCGTGCGCGCCAATCTGGGCCTGTCGGAAAGCGCGGTGGCCATTGCCCTGGCCGGGTTCGGGGGCGGGTCGATGCTTGCAGCCTTTACCTTGCCCCGCCTTCTGGATCGGATCGAGGACCGTCGGGTCATGGTCGCGGGCGCCGTATTCGCCACTGGCTCCATGGCCGTCGCTGCGATGTTGGCCGCAATTGCTCCTCTGTCGCTCGGGTTGCTGACCGCGTTGTGGGCATTCACCGGTTTCGGATATTCCACCACCCTGACACCTTCGGGCCGCCTTTTGACCCGGTCGGCCCACCCCGAGGATCGCCCCGCCGTCTTCGCCGCACAGTTTACCCTGTCGCATGGTTGCTGGCTGGTTCTTTACCCGCTGGCGGGGTGGTTGATGACCGTGTTCGGCCCGACCGTCACACTCAGCAGCATGGCGACGCTGTCCGTGGCGGGCGTCGTCGGTGCAATCGGCCTGTGGCCGCGCCTCGACCAGGAACCGATCACCCATGATCACCCCGACCTGCCGCCCGATCATCCGCATCTGGCCGGGTCAGGCCCGCACGCGCATCCGATCATCATCGACGATCTGCACCCACGCATCCCGCGCGAACCCTGAGCGGGCGCTTCGACCTGATCTCAACCCGGAATGACCATGAATCAGAGCCCCAATGGACCAGCTTGACCGTCGCATCATCGCCGCCCTGCAAGCCAACGCACGCGCCTCGACCACGCAGATTGCGACCACGCTGGGTGTGGCCCGGACAACCGTGCACGAGCGAATTAACCGGATGGAACAGCGCGGCCTGATCGAAGGATATTCCGTGCGCCTCGGGTCCACCGAAGACACGCCGAAAGTGCAGGTCATCGTCATGCTCGAAGTGCAGCAAAAGGAAACCAGCCGGATCATCAAGCGGCTCGAAGCCTACCCCGAAGTCAAACTGTGCCTGTCGATCAACGGAGAATTCGACCTTATGCTGTCGGCAGAGGCCCCAAGGCTGGAAGATCTGGACATTCTGGTCGATGACCTGGCGAAAATTCCCGGTGTCTTGCGCACCAATACCAGCGTTGTTTTCGGGCGCAGGATAGATCGAAACTGAAACGGCGATAACTCTCTGTAAACCGATCGTTGGCTAGCTTGGCCGGGAGAGATCAGAATCCCGGACCGGCAGAATGCCAAATCAGAAGTTCCCGCTGTTACTCATATTGGTGCATGTGCTTTTGGCGCAGGCAGGGTTTGCCATGCCAGATGCCAAAACCGGTGACCTCTGCGATCATGCCGCGCGCCGCGCCGCTTTGTCCGAAGGCGTGCCCCTGGACGTGCTGCGCGCCATCTCGCGCGTTGAAACCGGGCGCAGGCTGGAAGGCCGGTTGCAGCCTTGGCCCTGGACGATCAACGTCGGCGGTCAGGGATACTGGTTCAAGTCCGAGGTCGAAGCCAAGGCCTATGCGTTCAAAATCTTCAAATCGGGCGCCCGCAGCTTTGATGTCGGCTGTTTTCAGATCAATTATCGCTGGCACGGCAGAGCCTTCCGTTCGATCGACGCGATGTTCGATCCGGATGAGAACGCGACCTACGCCGCCCGGTTCCTGAATGAACTCCATGCCGAGCTTGGATCGTGGCCCGCAGCCGCGGGGGCTTATCATTCCCGCACGACACCCCTTGCCGAAGCTTACAAAGAGCGGTTTCAAAAGGTGCTGGCACAGCTTGAAGGGGCCCCCCGAACCCGGGTTGCGGGCACGTCTCGGGATCCGTTCACCGGAGCCGGACTCCCCTTGATCCCCATTCCGACGGCCTCGCCCCGCACCGGCGCGCTTGGGTCTCTGGTGCCGGCCGCAGGCGCCGCAACCGCGTTTATCGCCTTCAACTAGGAGTTTCGCGTGCCCAAGGTAAACATCCAGTCGCTGTTTTCGCCTACTGTCCTGCTGGCGATTGCGCTGATGACAGTCATCGTCATGATGATCCTGCCCATGCCAGCCTGGGTTCTGGACGTGGGGTTGGCGGCCTCCTTTGCCCTGGCCATCCTGATCTTCACCCTGACCCTGTTCATTGAACGCCCGCTGGACTTTTCGTCCTTCCCGACGATTCTGCTGGCGTCTTTGATGTTGCGCCTGTCGCTGAATGTGTCGTCGACGAAACTGATCATCGGGCAGGGGCACACCGGCCCGAATGCGGCAGGAGACGTGATCGAAGGTTTTGCCAGTTTCGTCATGGGCGGCAGTATTTTTCTTGGCCTGGTGGTGTTCGGCGTGCTGCTGATCGTGAATTTCATGGTCATCACCAAAGGCGCCGCCCGCATGGCCGAAGTCGGCGCGCGCTTTGCGTTGGACGGGATGCCCGGCAAACAACTTGCGATCGACAGCGACATGTCCGCCGGGGCAATCGATCATCAGCAGGCCAAGGAACGGCGAGAGCTGGAACAGCAGGAGACTACATTCTTCGGTTCGCTCGACGGTGCGTCGAAATTCGTGAAAGGTGACGCCGTCGCCGGGCTTCTGATCACGTTGCTGAACCTCGTCATGGGCCTGGTCATGGGCGTCGTCGTACATGGAATGCCCGTGGCCTCGGCGTTCGAAACCTATGCGATTCTGACCGTCGGCGATGGGTTGGTATCCCAAATTCCCGCCGTCATCATTTCCATAGCGTCTGCCCTGCTGCTGGCACGGGGCGGCACGCAAGGGGCCACAGACAACGCCATCTTTTCTCAACTTGGCCGCCACCCCGCAGCATTGTCGACTGTCGCGGTGCTCATGGTCCTGTTCGCTCTGGTGCCCGGTCTCCCTTTTCTGCCGTTCATCCTTGGCGCGGCCATTCTGGGATATGCGGCTTACAATGTTCACCGAAAGCAGCAAGATGCGGCGGCATCGGCAAACCTGCCCTCGACCGAAACCGAAGCGCCGTCATCCCAGGCTATCGGCGACATCCTGGACCTGGATGATGTCCATCTGGAGTTCGCCCCGGATCTGGTCAGCATGGTTCTGAACCCTGGCACGGGGCTGGACGCCCGTATTGCCAATATGCGGACCTATGTGGCGTCGACCTTTGGCCTGATCCTGCCCGAAATCCGCCTGACCGACCGCGCCGACCTGCCGACCGGAACGTATGTGATCAAGGTTCAGGGCGTCGAACAGGCACGCGGTGTCTTGCATCCCGATCTCATCCTGGCGCTCGTGCAGGACGGGTTTGACCTGCTGCCGGAGGGCAATGACGTGACCGAGCCGGTCTATGGTGCTCCGGCGCGCTGGATCCTGCCGAAAGATCAGGAGGACGCCGCGCTGAGCGGCGCCACCATAGTCTCACCGCCTGAGATTCTTGCCACCCATCTGCTGGAGATCATCAAACAGAACTTCTCGCGCCTGCTGACACTGAAATCCCTCCGGCGCCTGCTGTCGGAAATGACCCGCCTGAGCGACCCGGTACGCGCCGAAGCCAACCGCAAGCTGCTGGATGAACTGATCCCCGACAAAGTGCCGATCGACACGTTGCACGCTGTTCTGCGCCTGTTGCTCGACGAACGTGTGTCGATCCGCAACATGGCGCTGATCCTTGAAAGTGTCGCCGAGGCGCGGCTGACCACAACCCAGCCCGAAGGCATCTGTGAACTGGTGCGTCAGCGTCTTGGCTTTCAGCTGGTCGCGGACATGAAGCGCGAGGATGGTTCGATCCCTCTGATACAGTTGGCCCCGGAATGGGAGGACACATTCGCCTCTTACCAGATCGACGCCCCAAATACCGGCATGGATGTCGCGCTGCCCCCAAACGTGTTCAACAAACTGGCCGACGGAGTTGTGAGCACCATCGCCAATTCCGCTGACAACGGTCTGTTTCCGGCCGTCGTGACCTCGACCCGGCGCCGTCGGTTGCTGCGCACAGTCATGCAGGCACGCGGCGTGTCCAACCCGGTGTTGTCCTTCGAAGAAATCGGGCTGGAAGCCAAACCTGCCTTGGTCGGAACTGTTGCAGCGTGATTGCCCTGCCGCCAGAAATGCTGTCGCAGCTGGCCGAAGTAATCTGGCAGGCCTTTGTCGTGTTTCTGCGCGTCTCCGCTCTTGTTTCGCTGCTTCCAGCTTTCGGTGAGCGCAGTATTCCGACACGGGTAAAGCTTGGTGCTTCCGTTGCTTTCACGCTGATCATACTGCCCGCTGCGCCCCCCGTCAGAATTGATCCCAGCCTTTGGGCGACCGTGCAACTGGTCGGCACCGAAGTCCTGATCGGGCTTGTCCTGGGGATAGGCCTGCGCCTGTTCGTTCTCGCGCTGCAAACCGCGGGATCTATTGCGGCTCAGTCCACGTCATTGTCGCAACTGTTGGGTGGCGCGGCGGCCGATCCGGTCCCCGCCATGGGATACCTGCTGACCCTGGCAGGGCTGACACTTGCCGTAATCATGGACCTGCACATCCGGGTCGCGCAGTTCCTGATCCAGAGTTATGGCCTGTTCCCAATAGGGCTGGCACCCGGTGCCGCGGATGCGTCGCGCTGGGGATTGCATCAGGTCGCCAACAGCTTTGGGCTGGCTTTTGCACTGGCAACGCCGTTCGTCATTGCCTCTCTGATTTACAACCTGGCACTTGGGGTCATCAACCGGGCAATGCCCCAGCTGATGGTGGCCTTCGTGGGTGCTCCTGCAATTACCTTCGCCGGACTGTTTCTGCTGTTCGCAGGCACACCGCTGATCCTGTCCGTGTGGGCGGACGCGCTGGTCGCCTTCTTCACCAACCCGATGGGAGCGCAAAGATGAGCGCAGGTGATGACGACAGCGACAAGTCATACGAGCCGACACCGCAAAAGCTGCTGAAGGCGCGCGAGAAGGGTGAGGTTCCAAAATCCAACGACTTGTCGGTCGTGGCGGCATATACCGGGTTTCTGATCGCCCTGCTTACAGTCGGTCAATACAGCGTCGAGCATATGGGCACCGGGTTCATGGTTCTGATCGATCAGTCCGACGCTTTTGCACGGCTTCTGACGGATGGGCCATCGCATGCTCCGGTTGCAGGGGTTTTGAAAAGTGCCCTGCTGCCTGTTGCTTTGCTGTTCTGCCTTCCTGCCGCGGCTGTTCTGCTGAACTTGATCGCCCAGCGCGCGCTGATCTTTGCCCCAAGCAAATTGAAACCAAAACTTTCGCGTATCTCTCTGATTTCGAACGCAAAGAACAAGTTCGGGCGGGGCGGCCTGTTCGAGTTTGCCAAAAGCACCACCAAACTGTTGATCTACAGCACCTGCCTTGCGCTTTTTCTGAAAGCCAATCTAACCGAAATTTTGTCTGCCAGCGCGGCGCCGGCAAAGTCATCCATTCTGCTGATGATGAACCTGCTGTTTCGCTTTCTGTTCATCGTGATCGCTATCGCACTGGCCATCGGGGTTGTCGATTTCCTTTGGCAATATGCCGAACACATGCGCAAGAACCGTATGTCGCGCAAGGAGATCATGGATGAAACCAAGGATGCCGAGGGCGACCCTCATGTCAAACAACACCGGCGCCAGCGCGCACAGGAAATCGCAACCAACCAAATATTGGCAGGTGTTCCAGGCGCGGATGTCGTGATCGTAAACCCCACCCATTATGCTGTGGCGCTTAAATGGACACGGGTTGCGGGCAGCGCCCCGGTTTGCGTTGCCAAAGGGGTGGACGAAATCGCCGCCACCATCCGATCCGCCGCAGGAGAAGCAGGCGTTCCGATCCATTCAGACCCTCCCACAGCTCGCGCCCTTCACGCGACCGTGGACATAGGTCAGGAGATCGCCGAAGAGCATTATCGTCCTGTTGCCGCCGCGATCCGGTTTGCCGAAGCGATGCAAAAACGCGCGAAGGAGCAAGTTCGATGACTCATACGCAATTACCCGATCTGGAAAAAGTGACCAACGCAGCGTTTCAGAAGCAATTTCAAGCGCTGCGACCGATCTTGGAGGCCGAGGCACGGATCAAGCAGCAACTTGCCAGATTGGACGGTCAACTCCGTCAGGCGCGCCAGGACAGCACCAAGGTCGAAGGCTATCAGGTTTCAGGGACCGACGTTCTCTGGAATAGTTGGGAGTCCGCGACCCGGAGACAATTGAACCTGCAACTGGCACGAACGCGCGCGCAGAAACTGGCCGGAATGGAAGCTTTACGTGCTGCCTTTGGGCGAAAACAAGCGGTGGAAACATTGCGGAAGGAAGTTCAGCAGGCAAACCGAAAAGCAAAAACCAGAAAACACTTCGGGCCATAGCTTGACCGACCCGGAGTATCGGGCCGATTAGTGTCAGCTATCTTGTCGGTTTACACTCAGGATCAGCACTTTGGACACGTCGTCGCCAAATTCTTTGCGCGCCACTTCCAACAAGGAATTCCGCAATACATCCAGGTTCCCGGATTCTGTAAAAGCCCCGTCAAAACCACCCGTGTTTGCATGGTCAAAAAGAACCTGAAGAAATCCATCCCTGAGTTTAGGTTCGATTGCATAATAGGTTTCTGTAATGGCTGGATTCGCCTCAAGGCTCAGCGACAGCGTTACCATGGCTTCGATCTGGTCATCTTTTACAACGGGGACGACAAATTGTTTGGTCATTTTCAGATAACCAAAGCTCTCCCCCTCGCCTTTTTCCTTTGATTTCCCTGTTTTTTTGCCGGCCGCCTTGTCCTCTTTGACTGCTTCTTTTTCGGCAACGGCAGTTTCAGGTTTCTTTGCAGGTGCAAGAACCAGACCCGCGCCAATACCCGCGCCGAGTCCAACAATCAAAAGAATCACGGGCATCAATTTCGCGACCACGATCTCACCTCAGAACGGCAATAGGGAATCAAGAACTTGCTGACCATAGCGGGGTTGCTGGACATCCGTTATCTGCCCTCTGCCGCCATATGACACGCGCGCTGACGCGATTTTGTCATAGGTTATTTCGTTTTGCCGCGAGATGTCCTGCGGGCGGACATATCCCGTCACAAGAAGCTCTCGCAGTTCGAAGTTGACCCGCAACTCTTGGGATCCCGATATTGAAAGAACTCCGTTCGGCAACACATCCAGCACTGTTGCGGCAACACGCAGAGTCAGTTTTTCGTTTCTCCTGACGGATCCCCGGCCAGAGCTCGAGGAATCCGCCTCAATCGAAACGGCTTCATCCAGTGACGCGCCCTGGGGCAGGTTCTTTTGCACGCGCTGAGGCAGGCCGAAGAGGCTGGGTACTTCGAGATTCTCGGAACCAGATCTGGATCGTCTGGTGTTGTTCGAAATTTCTGCCTTCTCGTCCAGCTCGATGACAACGGTCAGGATGTCGCCTTTCTTGATCGCCCGCTGGTCGCCCAGCAATGAATGCTGCCCGCCGCTCCACAAAGAGGATCGGTCGACGTTTCGCTGGGGTTGGGTGTGCAATGGCAAACCCGGCCACAACATTGCAACCTGTTCCGGGGAATCCTCGTTGGGTGTGAAACTTGGCGGTTTGCCCAAATGATCCATTCGACCACATGCGGACAAGGCAAAAGCCGTCAGGATAAGGGTTTTTGGCAATCCGTGCATCACTGTACCTCGATTTGACCGTCCAGACGGATTCGGCCTGTTACGGTTGTTCGGGATGAAAGGTTCATGACCCGAATGCGATCCCCCGCCGCGCCGCGCCCCAAGGCCCGGCCCTCTGTGGTGATCGACAAGGGTTGGCTACTGAACACCAGCACGACCAGATCGTTTCGATCCACGATGGCAGGTGGCCCGACATCAGAGCCGCGAATTGGCCGACCGGGGTAGAGCGCCACCCGGGCCTCTTGTCCGATCAGAAGATCAGGGTCTGAAATTGCATCGGCAACATCTGTTGGCTTTAGCTCGAGATCGGCCGCAGAAATGACTTCCTTGGCCCGTATCGTGCGTGTCGGCACCACAATGTCAGCCTGTGCGGCAATTGGCGCCAGCAGCACCAGAGAAAGAACCAGATGTCGCATCACCGTACCTGCGTTGTCGCGCTCATCATCTGGTCCACCGCCGTGATGACTTTGGCATTCATCTCATAGCCGCGTTGCGCTTCGATCAGCTCGGTAACTTCGCGAACGGCGTCAACCGAACTGTCTTCCAGATAACCCTGCCGCAAAGTTCCCAGACCGTCTTCGCCCGGCGTACCTAGTACCGGAGCGCCGGAAGCTTCGGTTTCCTTGAACAGATTGCTTCCGACGGCTTCCAGGCCCTTTGCGTTCGAAAAACTGGCCAGCGTAAACTCCCCAAGCAACTGACCTTCGGGGGAATCGTCAAAATATGCATAGACCTCGCCCGACGCATTGATCGAAACAGAACGCGCATCGTCGGGGATGGTGATTTCCGGCGAAACCGCAAACCCCTCAGAGGTGACGATCAGACCTTCTGCCGACCGCTTCAAACTGCCGTCGCGCGTATAAGCGGCCTGACCGCTGGGCAAGGTCACCTCCAGATATCCGCGACCTTCGATTGCAACATCCAGATCGCTCCCGGTGGCTGACAAGGCGCCTTGTTCCAATTGCACTGTTACCGCTGCCGGTCGCACACCCAGACCCAGTTGAATACCCGTGGGCAGAACCGTTCCGTCCGACGCGTTCACGGTGCCGGCCCGCGCCATCTGCTGATAATGCAGGTCGGCGAATTCGGCCCGTCGGGCGTTGTAGCCGGTGGTGTTCATATTCGCGAGGTTGTTCGAGATCGTCTCGACCCGCATCTGTTGCGCTGTCATCCCGGTGGCGGCAATTTTAAGGGCCCGCATGTCTAACTCTCCTCATCCAAATCAGCGCATCAGCGCCTTGAGTGCTCCACGCACGCGCTCATCTTCACTCTCAAGAAAGCTTTGCCCCAGCTCATAGGCGCGCTGGATTTCCACCAAACGGGTCACTTGCTGAATCGCGTTCACGTTTGACCCTTCGAGAAAGCGATGCAAAACCACCGGCTCGTCGACCGGCTCGATTGCACCGTCGGTGCGGAAACGAGTGTTTCCTTCGCGTACAAGTTCGTTCGTGTCGGCGACGTTGAAAACGCCCAACTGACCCAGAAGTTGACCATCGACACTCAGCGTTCCGTCGCTGCCGACATCGATTGACGCGGCATCAGGCGGGATGAACACAGGCGCGCCATTGGCATCGAGCACGCGCGCACCATCCATTGAAACCAGATCGCCATCGGCATTGGGAGAAAAACTACCAGCCCGCGTCAGCCGGTTGCCGTTCTCGGTTTCGACCATGAAGAACCCGTCGCCCTCGATGGCAAAATCAAATTGCCCGCCGGTTTGCTTCAGCACACCCTGCTGCGTTGACGAATTTCGCGCCTCGGCCCTGCTCATGGAAAGGGAGGGGCTGTTCGGCATATCTCGAATGTATTCCGAGAACACCAGCCCCTGCTGGCGATAGCCGGTCGTGTTGGCATTTGCGATGTTATTCGCCACCAGGCGCATTTCATTCATCAGCCCGGACTGGCGGGACAGGGTGACATAGGCGGTGTCCATCAGCGACCTCCTGCGATCAATGGAACAAGCGTACCGGTAAAAAACGTAACAAGGGTCTGAGTCATGAACCCCATCGAGATCCAGAACACGACGACGATGGCGATCAGTTTGGGAACAAAGGTCAGTGTCATTTCCTGTATCGACGTCAGGGCCTGAAACAGACCAACGATCAGGCCTGACACCAGAGCAACTGCCAGAATCGGGACCGATGTGATGACGGCGATCCAGAGAGCCTGACGCACGATGTCATAGAAAAGACCTTCGCTCAGCATGGTATCAGACCGGCATCCGAAGGATTTCCTGATAGGCCTCGACCACCTTGTTGCGCACGATCACAGCTGTCTCGACGGCCAGTTCGGTCTGTGCCAGCGCCTGCACCAGCGCGTGCGGGTCGGCCTGCCCCACCATCGAGGTCTGCGACATCTGCTCGCTGTGTTTCAACGTGGACGCAAAGTCCTGAAAACTTGCCTTCAGCCCCTGCACCATGCCCGAGTGATCTGGGTCGGCCTGGGTTGCAGGACGGGCGCCGGCATAATTCTGCGCGGCAGTCAAGGATCGGATGTCCATTCTGGCTGTCCTTTATTTTCTAAGCAGTTCCATCAATGACGACGACATTTGCCGTGTTTGATCGAACATCTTGAGGTTGGCTTCGTAGCTCCGCTGCGCCTCACGCGCGTCGGCTATTTCGATCATCAGATCGACATTCGATCCCAGATAGTGACCACTGGCATCTGCCAACGGGTGACCGGGGTCGAAAATTCGTGTCAAGTCGCGTCGATCAAGCTTTACGCGGCCAGCTTTCACCACGTTCCGACCCTCTTTTTCCATGGTCTCAAACGGCACCGTCTTGCGCCGGTACCCGGGTGTATCCGCATTCGATATGTTTTCGGACACGTGACGCAGACGGGCTGCCTGCGCACGCAGGGCGCTGGCGGATGCAGCAAGTGAGTGGGAAAAATCGCTCATCCCCGGCCTCCTTATCCACGCCCCAGACTGGTGCGAAGGATGTTCATCGAGGATTTGTAGATCGCCAACGCGCGGTCGTGCTGTCGTTTGACATCGACCGATTTCAGCATTTCTTCTTCAAGCGATACGCCGTTGCCATTTGGATCACCCGACGAAGCGGCCTGGTGCTCTGCCCAGGGCTGCGCACCTGTACCGCCGTGCAGATGACCCTGCCGCGTGGCCATCATGGTCACTTCGCGTCCCGAGGTTTCAAGTGCTTTATGGAAGGGCTCGATATCGCGCGGCTGGTAGCCCGGCGTATCCGCATTGGCCATGTTGCGCGCAATCACTGCCTGCCGTTGCCCGGCATGGGTTGCCATTGCGTACGCGGTCTTTAGGACGTTCAAGTCATAGAACATCGGGGCTTCTCCCTCGATCAATTTCAATCAAGGCTTAACCCCGATTCCTTTAGAAACCGTTTTCAGAACCCAATTGGAGAACCCAAGATGTCTGATCTCGACCCGATGCTTCTGAAACATGAATTCGATCGGATGACTTCAATCCGCCACGTGGGCCTGGTCAGCGGCGTCGCGCAAGGGTTGATCGAGATCAGTGGCCTGAACGAACATGCGCGAATCGGGGACTTGCTTACATTGCGGCGGCGCGCAGGGCCCGATCTGGCCGGTGAAGTGCTGCATGTCGGTGCAGACCATATCCACATGATACCGGGTTCCGCCCCTGACGGTGTCAGCCTCGGGGATCGTGTGTACCTTGATCCCTCGCCGGGTTTCGCGCCCGCATTGCACTGGCTTGGACGCGTCATTGATCCGTTTGGCAAACCGCTGGACGGAAAACCTCTGCTGAACGGGCCACAGGATCGCGACATCATGCAAGCCCCGCCGCCTGCGGTGGCGCGCAAGCCATTGGGAAAGCGGATGGCCACCGGACTATCCGTTCTCAACACCATGCTGCCGATTGTGCGCGGTCAACGCGTTGGGTTGTTTGCGGGATCGGGTGTGGGGAAATCAACGCTGCTGTCGACGCTGGCGCGCTTCATGCAGGCTGACGTGGTTGTGGTGGCTCTTGTCGGCGAACGCGGGCGTGAAGTGAACGAATTTGTTGCCCGCGCCATAGGCCCGGAAGCCATGAAGCGCACTATCGTAGTCGCCGCGACGTCCGACCAGTCTGCATTGGCGCGCAGACGGTGCGCGTGGTCGGCCATGTCGGCGGCAGAGTTTCTGCGGGATCTGGGGCTGAACGTCCTGTTTCTGGCCGATTCGGTAACCCGTTTCGCGGAAGCGCACCGTGAAATCGCCGTTGCCATGGGCGAAGCCCCGTCGCTCCGAGGGTATCCGCCCTCTGTCACCCCCCTGATTGCCAATCTGTGTGAACGCGCAGGCCCCGGCACGCAGGAGCAGGGTGATATCACCGCCGTATTCAGTGTCCTGGTTGCGGGCTCCGACATGGATGAACCCATCGCCGACATACTGCGCGGTGTGTTGGACGGGCATATCGTACTCAGCCGCGAGATTGCCGAACGCGGGCGCTTCCCGGCCATTGACCTCAGCAAATCCGTATCCCGCAGCCTTCCAGAAGCCGCGTCCGAGGCCGAGAACCAGATGATCAACGAAACCCGCAAACTTGTTGGCAGCTACGAACAATCCGAAGTCATGATAAAGGCCGGGCTGTATTCAGAAGGATCAGACCCGCTCTTGGATCAGGCCGTGCGCGTTCATGAGGAGTTGGACGCATTTTTCGGCAAACCCGATTCCGAAGGGATTGAAAACAGCTTTAACCGGCTGTCCCTGATTCTGCGCCGTGCTTCGGCCGGCCTGCCGCGTTAGCGAACTCTGAACAGTTTTAAGTGTTAAGGCCACCTTAAGACCTGCGCTGCTATCCCGATAGTCGGGTGATAAAAAGGTGGTGGAGATGGGTGCGCAAACCAATGCGGCGCCAATCATCATCAAGAAGAAGCGTGTATCGGGTGGCGATGGCCATCACGGTGGCGCGTGGAAAGTCGCGTATGCCGACTTTGTGACGGCCATGATGGCCTTCTTCATGTTGATGTGGCTGCTGAACGCAACAACGGAACAGCAACGAAAAGGGTTGGCGGATTATTTCGCGCCAACAATCCCGCTGAGCCCGGAATCCGGCGGCGGAGACGGGGCGTTTGGCGGCGACAGCATGCTGTCTGAAGAAGTGCTGCTGCGGGACGGTCAGGGTGCCACGACCACACACCCTACCGAATCGCATCAGGCCCGTGGCTCGATCGGAGTGAATGCCGAGGGCGGCGGCAAAGGGAACAAGGAAGACTTCACTACGTTGGAGGCGCAACTGTTGGGGCGCACGGGTGAAAGCGAGGTCTCGGACAAGCTGCTCAAGCATATCGTCACACGGGTCACAGATGAAGGATTGGTGGTGGAACTGTTCGACACCGACGATCAGGCATTGTTCGAATCGGGCTCTGACAAACCAACCAGCTTTCTGCGCTCCCTGGCCCTGATCCTCGCCCGAGCCTCGGATATTGTCGTCAATTCGATCGCTGTCGAAGGGCATGTCAGCGCATCTCCGGTCGTACAGGCGCGCAACACAGCCTGGGAGTTGTCCACGGCAAGGGCCCAAAAATTGCGCCAGTTGCTGCAAGACAAGGGCGTTGCGGCACAAAGGATGGATCGTGTTACGGGCCATGCCGACAGAGAACTGTTCGCCGAAAATCCCATGGCTGCGCGGAACAACAGGATCGAAGTGATCTTTCTGCGCCAGCCCTAAATGATAGAGCGTATTTTACATGTTAGCGCGCTGTTAAGGGGCAGCGCGTTACCTGTTGCATCAAAGACGGACGCAACAGAAGGGCGCACCCATGACCATTTCCTCTTCGCTCAATGCCGGTGTGGCGGCGCTGAAAGCCAATGCCAACAGGTTGGCGACGATTTCCGACAACATCGCGAACTCTTCAACCTATGGATATAAACGGGTCGAGACGGATTTTCATTCAATGGTCACGTCGGGCCAGGGTGGCAGCTATTCGGCAGGCGGCGTGCGGACGACAAGCCAGCGCATGATTGATCAACGCGGGCCATTGGTCACAACCAGCAACTCAACCGATCTGGCAGTTCGTGGGCGCGGCATGTTGCCTGTGCGCCCCAGTTCGCAGATCGGGAATAATTCGAACGAGATGCTGCTGACAACAACCGGGTCGTTCCGCACCAACGAAGAAGGGTATTTGGTTACCGAATCCGGCCTCGTTCTTCTGGGGTGGCCCGCGGCATCTGATGGCACTATTCCACCGGTTTCGCGCGACACACCCTCCGCGCTTGTACCCATTCAGCTCAGCGTGAATCAGCTGTCGGGTTCTCCAACCACGGAAATGAAACTGCGTATGAACCTTCCGGCCACGGCAACAGATGCGGGCGCGCCGGGCGACATTCAGCCTTTGTCGGTCAAGTATTTCGACAATCTCGGCAAGTCTGAAAGCGTCGATATCCAGTTGATTCCGACCGTTCCTGCAACCGGCAGCAGCAATGAATGGCGGATGGTATTGCGCGATTCAGCCTCTGGCGGGGCCGTCGTGGGGGAATACAGGCTGACATTCACCGACAACCGAACGGCCGGGGGAACCCTCGCAAGCGTGACACCTATTTCAGGTGGTGCTTATGATCCAGCAACGGGCAGTGTCATGGTCAACGTCGCCGGTGGACCGATGGAGATCAATATCGGCCAGATCGGGGATACCGACGGCATAACCCAGCTATCCGACACCTTTGCGCCGGTTTCAATCACACGCGATGGCTCTGCCGTGGGAACCATGACCAGCGTTCAGGTGGACGAAAACGGCTATGTCTACGCGCGCTATGATACAGGTGTCAACCGCCGCATGTTCCAAATCCCGCTTGCTGACGTTCCCAATCCTAACGGCCTGACCGCGCTGGACAGCCAAACCTACGAGCCGTCACGAGAAAGCGGTACGTTCTTTCTTTGGAATGCCGGCGAAGGCCCGACAGGGGATCTTGTTTCTTTCGCGCGTGAGGAATCCACCACGGATGTGGCGACTGAGCTGACCTCATTGATTCAGACGCAACGTGCTTACTCGTCCAGCGCCACGGTGATCCAGACAGTGGACGAGATGTTGCAGGAAACGACAAACCTGAAACGTTAATCCAGCTCTGACCCAAAGAAAGGAGCGGCCTCATGAACATGTCGACAGCACTCAATAACGCATTGGGCGGGCTGACTGCGGCCAGTCGCGGGGCCGCTGTGGTGTCCGGGAACATCGCGAATGCGCTAACCCCCGGCTATGCGCGCCGGTCCCTGGAACTTGCGACAAGTCCTATATCCGGAAATGGCGTACGCACCGTTGGCGTGATCCGGCATCAGGATCCGGTTTTGACCGCCAACAGACGTTCGTCTGATGCCGAACTCGCCTTTCGGTCGGACGTTTCAGATTTTCACGCGCGGTTCGAACAACTGGTGGGGTCTCCTGATGACGGCCCTTCGCTGTCTACCCGTCTGTCCTCGTTGGAAAACGCCTTTATCACGGCGGCCAGTCTGCCTGACTCGATCGAACGGCTGGATCAGGTTGCGCGCTCGGCCCGCGATCTGACCAACGAGCTGAACGCGGCGTCCGAAGGCGTACGCCAGGCACGCTCGGATGCTGATCGAAAAATTGGCGCCCAGATCGATACCCTGAATCAGACTCTGAAAGATATCGAAGACCTGAACGCCAAGATTCCCGCCATTCAAAACTCTGGCGGTGACATCGGTGCCCTGCTGGATCAGCGGCACGTCCTGATCGACCAAGTCAATACCCTGATCCCGGTCAATGTCGTGCCTCGCGCCAATGATCAGGTATCCCTGTACTCGGAGGGCGGGCTGATCCTGTTGGAAGGCACGGCCTCGGAGTTCACTTTTTCCACGACGGGCGAAACAAAGCCTCATATGACTGTGGCAAATGGTCTGTTGTCCGGTCTGGAGATGAACGGAAACCCGGTACGGACAAGCGGAGATAACGCTCAAATCCGCGGCGGGGCACTGATGGCGCAGTTCACCATCCGCGACGACTTGGCAGTCGAGGCGCAGGTTCAGCTCGATACGGTTGCAAGGGACCTGATTGAACGATTTGAAACGCCCGGTTTGGATTCGTCGGCTCTTGTGACAGATCCTGGTCTGTTCACCGACGATGGCAACCGATTTGATCCTGCATCTGTTGTCGGACTTGCATCACGGATCTCACTCAATTCAACCGTGGACCCTGACAATGGCGGGGACAGTTGGAAACTGCGCGCGGGTCTGGGCGCCGCAACTCCGGGTGACCCTGGGCAGGCTGCTCAATTGCGCGCGTTCGGGCACATATTGAACGACGCACGTCCGGTACCTGGCGGGCTGTTCGGCACGGGAAACATGCGAGCTGCCGAGTTGACCGAGGCCCTGTTGTCGAAAGCGGGCGCACACGCCCATGCCGCAGATCAACGCAAGACTTTTGCAAACAGCTTCCAGCAGCAAATGGCGCAGATCGAGGCCGCGCAGGGCGTGGATACCGATCAGGAACTACAGCGGCTCATGCAGGTCGAACAGACTTATGCCGCAAACGCTCGTGTCATCTCGGTTGTTGACGAGCTTATGGAAACTCTTCTGAGGTTGTGACCATGAATATCACTTCTATCGGCGATTTGGCGCGAGGAATGACCTTACGAACCCGCGCAACAGATATCAAAACCCAGATCGAAACCCTGTCTTATGAAATGTCCACCGGGCGGGTACAGGACGTCTCGGGGCGGCTTGGCGGGGATTATTCGCAAATTCTGGATCTCGACCGCAGCCTCGCCAGACTCGACGCCTTTGGCATCGCAACGTCCGAAGCGGCCCTGTTCACCGATACCATGCAACTGAGCCTGAAAACCTTCGGAGATTCGGTCGGAGACATGACCGCGTCTTTGCTGGCTTACGGAACCGCCAATCAGCCCGTCAATCATGAACAAGCGTCCCAACAGGCGAAGAATGAGCTGGACACGATGATCTCGGCACTGAACACGCGCGTAGGAGGGCGCAGCCTGTTTTCCGGTACCGCCACCGATGTGTCGCCCCTGCAATCTTCGAACGAGCTTTTGACGGCGCTGAAATCGCAGTTGACGGGGCTTGCGACGGTCGCTGATATCAGGCTGGCGGCAGAAAACTGGTTCAATGACCCAGCCGGTTTCGACGCCGTGATTTATCAGGGGTCAAACGGCACCCTGTCTCCGATGCAGATTTCGGAAAACGAAAGCGTCACGCTGCCGATCACGGCAACGGACCCGGCGTTCAAGGCCGCACTCAAGGATGTCGCCGTTGCGGCGCTGGCCACCGACAGCGCATTGGCACTTTCGCCCGATCAACGCACCGCTTTGTTCACGCAGTTAGGGGTCGATCTGGCCAACTCACAGGATGCCACCGTCAAGCTCCGGGCAAAGGTCGGGGCGGCCGAAGCCCGCATCGAAGAGGCGGCAACACGCAATTCCTCGACCCGAACCAGCCTGGAATTCAGCCGGAACGAACTGATCGCGGCCGATCCTTATGAGACGGCAGCGAAACTGCAAACGGTGCAATTTCAGTTGGAAAGCCTGTATTCCGTAACCGTTCGCAATGCGAACCTGTCGCTGGTGAACTTTCTGAGATGAGGGCGCTGATATTTCTCCTGCTTCTCCTTCCCGGCATGGCTTGGGCAGGGACAATCCGTCTCAAGGACCTCGTGGATTTTGACGGTGTACGGGGCAACGATCTGGTGGGTTACGGCCTGGTGGTCGGCTTGAACGGAACTGGCGATGGGTTACGCAACGCGCCTTTCACCGAAGAAATCATGTCCAATATCCTCGAACGCCTTGGCGTCAACGTCACAGGTGAGGATTTCCGGCCCAAAAACGTGGCAGCGGTATTGGTCACGGCCAGCCTGCCGCCCTTTGCACGGGTGGGTGGTCAAATCGATGTAACGGTTTCAGCCATAGGCGATTCAAGCAACCTGTTGGGTGGAACATTGATCATGACCCCGCTTAACGCAGCCGATGGCCAAATTTATGCGGTCGCGCAGGGCACAATCCTTGCAGGTGGCGTTTCGGCTCAAGGAGAGGCAGCCTCGGTCGTGCGTGGGGTGCCAACTTCGGGCGTGATCCCATCCGGTGCCAGGGTCGAGCGTGAAATTGACTTCGACTTGTCAACTCTCACTCAGATGCGCCTTGCACTCAGAGAGCCCGATTTCACAACAGCCGCGCGCATCGAAACCGCGATAAACACCGAGTTCAACAGAACCGTGGCAATCATGCGAGATTCCGGCACGGTTGAGATCAACGTCGCGGCGACGCAGGCGGTTTCGACAGCCCACGCCATAGGGCGTATCGAAAACATTCTGGTCGAACCTGAATCGAAAGCGCGCGTTGTTGTTGATCAGCGCTCTGGCACCATTGTCATGGGGCAGGAGGTCCGAATTTCGCGTGTTGCGGTGTCTCAAGGCAACCTGACTCTGACGGTTCAGGAAGCACCGATTGCGGTGCAGCCCAACCCGTTCGCCAGAGGTGAAACAGTGGTCGTGCCACGTACAATCGCAGGGATCGAGGAAGAAGAGGGAACCGGCCTCGCCGAAATCCCCGAAGCCACCACCCTGTCCGAGGTTGTGGCAGGTCTGAACGCGCTTGGGATCTCGCCTCAGGACATGATCGACATTCTGAAAACGATCAAGGCAGCAGGCGCGCTGCATGCGGAATTCATCGTCAGGTGAAGGGCGCCGCCAGTTGGATGGGCGTGCTGCTGGCACGCCCGCCAAAGCTTGTATCTATTTCGATTTCCAGCTGTCCAGCCAGCGCCGAAATCTGTTGTGTCGCTCTTCTATGGCGTCACCCGCCGCATAAAGGCCGTCTTCCACGTTTTCGATCATCGGATCAATCCGTGCTTGCCGGAACCTGCGCCAACGCACCCACATCGCCCAGACGAACGCCGCAAAGATCGTCAGGAAGATGATATTGAACCAGGGAATGATCCGAACATCCGGCCCTTCAACGTCTTTGATGAAAATGGCGTTGGGAAAGATCGACATGAATTCGTTGCGCCACCCGTAATGGGTTACGACCACCCATTTCGGGTTTTCCTTGGTGGATTTCGCATCATTGGCCTCGGTGTACAGGTTCGCAGTGTCGAACTTGAAATACGGGGGCCATCCCCAGCCGGTATCCTCATTTCGGTACACGATGGGTTTTCCGTTGGCCCGCACTGCCTGAATGAACTGCACATCCCGGTTGGACAGGCTGGTGGATTGATCTTCCGGCTCTGACCAGAAGATCCGGGTCCAGTCGTTCAGATCCTGCCGTTCTTCATAGGTGTTGACGATGCGCACAATGTCATGCTGGGGCAGAGAATATTGCAGGATCACGGCAATCGTACCCCAGAAAATGATAATGAACGCCCATTTCACATAGGCCATGCCTAAACCCTCACATGTAATTCACGATGTAGATCAGCGCGCCAATCGCCACCCACGGCACAATATAGACACCCAGGATCAGTTTACGCCGAAACGAGTTGTCATACACATGCAATCCGCGTTCGACAAAGGCTTCTTTGTTGCCGGTCTTGCCCTTTTCGTCCCACCAGTTCTCCAGTTTGCGCCGGCGTATGCCGCGCGAATAGAAAGACAGCCCGACATAGGCAATCGTCTGGATCACCAGCAAGATCAGCAAAAGGCGCAATAATCCAATCATTTCAACCTTTCCTCACCGAACCCCACGGACCAACCCGGGCAATTATGTCATCGCTGACCCGATCGTCGCCGCTCATATCCGGCTCATGTCCGAACAGGGCGGCGCGGGCGCCTTGCTTGTCCACCTGATATTCGCGCGCAAGGAAGTCGGCCACATAGGCCTTCTTGCTCTCGGGCCAGCCCGAATATGTTCGGTAGAACAATTCTTTGTGGCAGATGAACATCTGGCGCGGGTCCAGCGGGGCCAATTCGGACAACAGCATGTTCACCAGATCACGGTTCGGTGTATCGGTCGCCCGCAAGGTGTAGAAGTAGGCCGGGTGATCCGAGGTGATGCGCGGCCAAGGTCCGCCATCCTTTGCCCAGCGCAGCAATTGCGCAAGGCCGTGATAGGCTTCGGGCAGGCGGTCGGCATGGTTGCGCGCCAACCGGCGCATATCGCTGCGATCCAGACCCGCCATATCCACGCCCGCATCCGCAGCAGCAGAAACCGTCAGAAAATCCATCTTCTGTTGCAGGATCGCGCTCGAGTTCACGCCCCGCGCTTCGATGATCGTTTCGACAAGGTTGTTCAGCCCAAGGAATTTGGCGATCTGATTACGTTGCGCCTTTTGAAAGACGTGTTTCAGCGGAAGATCGTCTGGTACGTCTTCCATACAAATTGCGGCCGGGTGATCCAGATCCGGGAACAGATAAAGCCCACCGAAATGCGCTGTCCAGAAGTTGCGCTGCTCGAACGCGGTATGGCGCAAGCGGACGGGGTTTCGGGTCACGTCACCGGTTTCCCTGGCCGTTTCGATCATCTTGGCGATCAGCACATCGTCGAACCAGGCGTCCTCTTCGGTTTTGAACCGCTCGACCATGCCCGCCAGTTGTTCGGCCTTGCGCAGGGTGCCGCCTGCGGTGTCAGCCTCAATCTCAATCTTGCGCAGGTTCAGAAGATCGCGCGGCGTGCTGAGTTTGATGACCGAGTTCACCAATTCTCCGGCCACCGCATCGGTGGCGGTCAGGGCAAACAACTGCGCTTCGTTCATCTCGATGAATTCCCGCAGGATATCGCGCGAGGTCGAGAATTTGACGTTCAGCAGCGGCGCGCGTTTCTGCTCGGTCGTCAGCAGGATGAACTGCCGGTTGACCCCGTTGGGATTGAGGTAGAGCTCATCCTCCAGCTCAATCCCCACCTCCGGCGAATAGCCCGAGATATCCACATGAAAATCCGTCAGCGCCGTGGTCTTGCCCGCCAGATGCTGCAACGCGCGATTATACCGCTCGACCAGAGCCGGGCTGGAGATATGGACGAGGTTGCCGAACATCAGGCCTTTTTTGATGAGGCGGATCATTGGCCTCCTTTCTGTTGAGCGCTCTTTTCCTCAACGTTCCACAAAAATTCTTCCTGCTGAGCCAACTGGGATGATTGTCGTTCTGAGCATATTTCGCCATTGCCAGAATTACGGCTGCTGATTGACACTGCTGCTAGGCAAAACAGGATACCCAACACCAATATTGCCCAAAGGATAGCCGATCCGACAATGATGCCGCCAACCACTATGAACATTGCCGCGGTCCACATGTCCAAAAAGTGGCTCAAGCTTTCCGCGCCACCTGCCAAAATAGTTGAGACCACGACAGGTGCGAGTGGAACTACTGTGAAAAACAACGCCATAGTCATCATCAACGCACGAAACCTAATGAAGCCAGCTCTGTTCGAAGCTGTCTTTCCTGCACGCCAGCCGACAAGACCGGAAGTCACCATACTGAAAACAAAAAAGACAACGATTACGAAGTTACTGCTCACACCTTCCCCTCCAGATACCGCCGCTTGGCCTCGCTGACTACAATCAGGATCAAGACAACCGAAGATAGGCAAAAACTAAGAAGAAACGAAGCCCAACCCGTTGCTGCGTAAGTTGTTCGATCATTGCTGAGAAGCCGATGGCCAAGGCCAAGATCGAACAACATTCCGATCAGAGAAAGACACAGGATCGAAACTGCCAGCGCCGTAATCCATGCTACAATCGAACGCGGGATGAATGGCAGGCGGACAATTTTTTGAGCAATCAAAAAGCACGCAGACAAACTCAGACTGGCTGGAAGTGCGAAGATCACAAAGTTAGCAATCAAGACCCCTTCCCCTCCAGATACCGCCGCTTGGCCTCTTCCATCCGGCCCATCTCACGCACCGCGTTTTCGATGGCGACCTCGTCGCTCTTGTCGGCATAGCGGAACTCGCTGTCGGCGTAGCGGTTGATCTCTTGGATCACCATCTCGACCGTGATCGGTTGGCGCAGGTCCTCGATCATCGCTTTCTTGGTGTCGTAGTCGCGGAACAGGAACAGGTCGGGGTTTTCCATCCATTCGTCAGGCAGTTCGAAATCCATCGCGCGGACCTTGACCGCGTCGGTGATGTTCTTGATCGCGCGACCGGTGAAACGCTCATCCGCCTGTTGGATCGCCTTGAGGTAGGTGCCCAGCTTAGCAATCGTGTCCATCTGGCCGATATCGCCGGAGACCCGGTCATAGACCTGCAACAAAGCATCCTCATGCGGGCGCGAGTGGCTTTCAAAACTGGCGGCGACGGCCTTCTTGATCTCCTGCGCGGCATAGGCTTCGTGCTCGCCCAGCGGGATGTCGTGGTTGCGGCCCATCAGCAGGTGCAGGATGTCGATGTAATCCTCTCGCGTTTGCGGCCCGTCCACCAGAAACCGCGCGCCTGCCCGCTGGCGTAGGGCGTCGTCCACATTCTCGGGGTAGTTCGAGAACATGCCAAAGGTGCAGTTGCCGCGCACGACGGTGTTGGCACCGGCAAAGCTCTCCATCAGCACGGCGGTGATTTCCAGCTGCCCGGCTGACGATTGCCGGTCGCCGCGTTTGCCTGCCAGCTGGTCGATATCGTCGATAGTGCCAAAGCCGATGACCGAGGGGTCGATGATCGTGTTGATAAAGGCCTTGGCGTTCTGACCGGATTTCCCCTGATAGCTGTCGATATTGTCGGTACTCAGGTTCTGATAGCGGAACGGATAGCCCGCGTTCTGGCAATAATCGTTGATCAGCCCGGCCATCATCTGGATCAGGGTGGTCTTGCCGGTACCCGGCTTGCCGTCGCCCATGAAGGTAAAGATGAACCCGCCCAGTTCCGCGAACGGGTTCAGGCGGCGGTCGAAATCATAGGCCATCACCATCTTGGCCAGCTTCATCGCCTGATACTTGGCGATATGGTTGCCCACCACCTCGTTCGGTTTCTTGAACGTCATGGTGAGCGTTGTGGATTTGGCTTTTGAGGCCGGCTCAAACCCCCGGATCGTCAGATCATCCGCCTCGATATGCCAGGCAGCATTATGGAACTGGGCCAGATGGCCTGCGGACCCTGCGCGCAGGGCGGACTTTTCCATCAGTTGTTCGGCATAAGCGCTGGTTGCCGCGATCAGATGGGCGTCGTCGGGGGCGTGTTTGGCCAGCACCTGATCCAGCTCCCACAGCGCGCCATGCAGGGCAAGCTGGCCATTGTCGGTCAGGACCTCTTCGATCTCACCGAGATCAACCGTGGTTTCGCCCAGATGCGAGGACATCAGGTAAGCCAGCGCATTGCCGAACACGTGCGACGTAATCAGGGCCTCAGCCGTCAGCAATTCCGAGAATTCCGTCTTGCGGGCGGCGGGCAGATCCCCGGCCAGATTGGCCCGTTTCAGATCCGCCAGCGGGGTCTGTTCCGCATAGGCCTCGGCCACGGCCAGAGCGATGGCAATGGCGCGTCGGATCGCCTGCTGCGTGGTTGCTTGCGGCGGAGAGACCAGCGTATCGCCATCATCTGCGGCCTCAATCCGGTCGACCAGATGTACGCCATCTGCCCGCGCCACCCGGCGCGTGACCAGCCCGGGCGTGGTGGACCGAAACCGCCGCCCCGTTGACACGCCGGGCGACCGTTCAACCGCAGCTTCAACCGGTTTGGCAATCCGTGGCGCGTGCTCGAACCCGTTCAGCAAGGCGGTCGCTGCCGGATAGTGCTTGCGAATATCCGCCTCGCGCAATTCCATCTGATCTGACGTCAAATTCATTTTCTTCCTCGCAATGCCGGGCTGAAGCCCGGCCTACTTTTGTCGCGTAGGGCGGGCTTTAGCCCGCCACCCGCTTTAATACCGCAACACCTGCCCCGACTTGCTGACCACGAATTTGCGCACATCGGCAAAGCCTGGCGGGTTGCGCTCGGCCAGCACCTGAAACGGCCGCTGTGGCAGGATGATCGACCGCTGGGTGCGCGTAGCCCCGGTTTCGGCCCCCTGCCCGCCGAACGGGTCCAGCGCAAAAACCTCGCGCTCGACGGTTGAAAACCAACCGGCGCGTTCTTCGATCACCTCTTCGCTTTCCAGCTCCTCGGTGGTCCAGGCCAGCGCCCAATCCTGACCTTCGGGCGCCTGTGCGTCCTCCAACACCTGCCGCAGGGGGCCGGATTGCTCGGTATAGGCCGAGGAATACATCGGGCCCACATGGATGCGGCGCAAATGTTTGGGATGGAGGTCGTCGAAATCCTGATCGAAGCCTTTGGCAATGGTCACCAGTTTCAGACCGCCTAAGCTTTGCGCCATCAGATGCGCCTGCACCTCGGGCCAGCGGCGTTGGTCCTTGGGCAGGGCAGTTTTGCCGCTGTCCTCCAACTGCATCAGGTAAATGACCGGCAGGTTGATCTGGCTGTCATAGACCGCCCAATGGATCAGGAACTTGCGCCGCTCGCCCTCATTCCCGATCCAGTGACATTCGGGATCGTTGCGGGCCCAGAACAGCTGACCTTTCAGCAATTCCTCGTAATAGAGCCTTTGGGACAGCGCGAATTGCAGCTTGGTGGGAATCTCCCGGTCGCCAATAATTGTCCGCACCATGTCGGTTTTCAGGTCGTCTTCCGAGGGCATATTCGCCAGATGAACCTGCGCCTGCTGCGCGTCATTGGCCATGGTCAACAACTCGGCCGCCACCGGAAACCCGCTGTCGCGCTTGTCCATGGCGAGGCTGCCAAAGAACCGCCCCGTATCGCGCCCGACCAGCAGGTATTTCATGGACAGCGCGCGGAAGGTGTAGAGCAGCCCCGAAAGGTAGCGCGACACGATCCGCACCTCTTGCTTTGAGATCGCGCCCTCAGCCTCCATCGTCGCGGCCACGCGCAGGAGGTGGACGGTGATCACCTCGAATTTGCGGAAATAGCGGCGCGAGGCGAAGGTGTCGGTCAGGCCGACATGGTCTTGGGTAGGACTAGTCATATTCCTTTGAGAATGCCCATAATTGCTTTTCCGAATGCTCGAAAAGTTCCTCGGCAAAGTGACCTGGCGACGGAATCACACGTTTCGGCTTCGCTTTGGCAATTGAGTAAGTCTAAGGCACAGACCGCTATCAAAGCAGCGAAAACCAGACCTAACAATCCAAAGACAAGCAGTCCCTTACGATCCGCCATACAAATTCTTATCATGCTTCTCGACAATCGAGGCAAACCGGCGGGCAAAGCGTTCATCCGCCTTGGCTTTTTTCTCCAGCACGTCGCGGGCAAAGACCATGTGGTCCTCATGCGCCTCAAGCA
Source organism: Ruegeria sp. HKCCD7559 (assembly GCF_013110575.1). Taxonomy (NCBI): domain Bacteria; kingdom Pseudomonadati; phylum Pseudomonadota; class Alphaproteobacteria; order Rhodobacterales; family Roseobacteraceae; genus Ruegeria; species Ruegeria sp. HKCCD7559. Next base: position 256,998 of record NZ_WVQU01000003.1, on the reverse strand, counting down.
TGTCAGCCATTTTCTGGTTGGTCGCGGTGCCGATGGCGGCCATGGCCGTCTGCGCCTCTTGGTCGGTCTGCACGCCGATCTCGTTAATACGGTGGGCCACGTCCTGCTGCTGCGCGGTTTTTAGTGATTTGGTCAGGGCGTCATACAGCACCACGCGCTGCTGCGTGTCTGTCTGCAGCTTGTTGATCAGCACCATCTGCGTCGCCGCCTGGTTCTGGAGTGAATCGACCCAAGTCTTGCCCTTTTCGATATAGCGCTCCAGCGTTTGTGATTTGGCCAGCTTGACCTGCTCTTCCTGAACCTTGGCGTTGTATTGCTTGTTCAGCTCTGCCAATTCAGTCTCTAACTGGGTCCGCGCGGCGGCGTCCTGTTCGACGCTGATCTTGTTTTCCAGCGTGATGATCGTCGGATCCATACCCTGAATCTCGGCGCGCAGCGCCTCGAGTTCCGCCACAGTCGCCTCGCGATCGTCCAGCGTGACGGTCAGGTTGTCCTCGACCTTGACGCGCTGTTCCTCCAGCACGGCCAACTGCCCTTGCAGCAGTTTGACGATCACGTCGGATTTGGCGATCAGGTCTTGCAACTTGTCGTCGATATTGGCGGTGCGCATCCGCTCCTGCCGCATCGACTCGGATTTACCTTTCGAGAAGATGCCGACAAACGACTCCCACCCGGTTTTCGAGCGCATCTCGTCAAAATCCTTGGAAAACGCGCTGGTGACGTCGTCCAGCCCCATGATCAGCTCGGCGATATTGGCATTCATCACCTCGGTATGGGCATGCACATCTTCGAGCGTGGCGTTTTCGATGTCGATATCGGCCTCGGCAGTGCCGATCTTGGCGCGGGCCGCTTCAATGCGCGAGGTCAGCCCTTCGATCTGAGACTGGCTTTCGCGCACTTTGGCTTGAGTCTCTTCTATCAACGCTTCGAATTGCTGGTTCGACATCGCTTCTATCCCTTTTTTCTTCTATTACCCAATAAGATAGGAAATGTTACACTGATTTACATCCCCTGGGTCTCAAAATTCACCCAGACTTTGGCAAACTCCTTGGCAAAAAGAAAGGCGAGACCGGACAATGAAACGCGCAGATTTCGGGTGACTCGATTAAATTAACTTGTTAAGTAATTTTTTGATCAAATCTGGATTGATTCCACATCCAGAGTGGCCATAGACAATTGAGACATCACCTGTTTGGGTGCGCACAACCCAATTCACGCCGGAGGCTTATCATGCTGGACGCAACGACCGATCTGAAGTCAATCCTGAAGAACCCCGAATTGCTTGTAACCAAAGCCTATATCGGCGGTCAGTGGGTGGACGGTGACAATGGCACGTTCAAAGTCACAAACCCCGCTCGGGGCGATGTGGTCGCCGAGGTGGCAGACGTCAGCCGCGCTCAGGTCGCCGGAGCAATCGCACAGGCCGAAGCCGCGCAGAAAGAATGGGCCAAGCTGACCGGCAAGGAACGTGCAGCCATCCTGCGGCGCTGGTTCGATCTGATGATGGAAAACGCCGAGGATCTGGGCAAGATCCTGACCGCTGAACAAGGCAAACCCCTGGCCGAAGCCATCGGCGAGATCGGCTATGGCGCGTCTTTCATCGAGTTCTTCGGCGAAGAGGCCAAGCGCGTCTATGGCGAGACTATTCCCGGCCATCAGCGCGACAAGCGGATCATGGTGATGAAGCAGCCGATCGGCGTTGCGGCCTCGATCACGCCCTGGAATTTCCCCAACGCGATGATCACCCGCAAGGCAGGCCCGGCTTTGGCCGCCGGCTGCGCCTTTGTGGCGCGTCCGGCCACTGAAACGCCCCTGTCGGCGCTGGTACTGGCGCTGCTGGCGGAACAGGCCGGCGTACCCGCGGGCGTGTTCAACGTGGTGCCCTCGTCACAGGCCAGTGAGATTGGCAAGGAGTTCTGCGAGAACCCCGGAGTGCGCAAGCTGACCTTTACCGGATCGACCGAAGTGGGCCGCATTCTGCTGCGGCAGGCGGCTGATCAGGTCATGAAGTGTTCGATGGAGCTGGGCGGCAACGCGCCGTTCATCGTGTTCGACGATGCCGATCTGGATGCCGCCGTCGAAGGCGCGATGCTGTGCAAGTTCCGCAACAACGGTCAGACCTGCGTCTGCGCGAACAGAATCTATGTGCAGGCCGGTGTCTATGACGCGTTCGCGGCCAAACTGAAAGCGGCAGTGGAAGCGCTGAAAATCGGCGACGGTTTGACCGAAGGCACCACCACCGGCCCGCTGATCAATGCCGACGCGGTCGCCAAAGTCGAAGAACATATCAAGGACGTGACCGACAAGGGCGGCGCGGTTCTGACAGGCGGCCTGCCCCATGATCTGGGCGGCACGTTCTTCCAGCCAACCATCGTGACCGGCGTGACTCAGGACATGCTGGTGGCGCAGGACGAAACCTTCGGCCCGCTGGCCCCGCTGTTCAAGTTCGAGGACGAAGACGACGTGATCGCCATGGCCAATGACACGATTTTTGGTCTGGCCTCGTATTTCTATGCCAAGGACCTGAGCCGCGTCTACAAGGTGGCCGAAGCGCTGGAATACGGTATCGTCGGCGTGAACACCGGCATCATCTCGACCGAGCTGGGCCCGTTCGGCGGCGTCAAGCAATCCGGTCTGGGCCGCGAAGGCAGCCATCACGGCATGGAAGACTATCTGGAGATGAAATACGTCTGCATGTCGGTCTGATCCAATACGGTCTCTGTCCCATTGCGGTGGGCAGAGACCCCGCGTCCGGAAACGCAATCGCGTCGTCTTTTGACTGTTCATGGCGGCGGCCCAGTCGACGCTGACACGGCTATTCTGCGGATTTGTCGCGGATTTGTTCGATTGCACGGGTCGCGAACTTTCCCTGCAACGAACCGTCCACCATGGCCTCCAGCGCGGGCAATGCAGAGGACGCCGCGCCACCTATTTTCCCCAATGCAATGGCTGCCTCTTTGCGGACAAACACCGACGGGCTTTCAAGAAGCGCGATCAATTCCGGCACCGCTGGCTCTGCCTCGGGACCAAACAGGGCCAGCGATTGAGCTGCCGTCCTCTGATCTTTGGCATCCCCCCGTGACAGATCCGCCCTCAGGCTTGCTATGGTTTTTTCCGGAGGCAACGCCGCCAGACGCAGCCCGTCGTTCAGCCGGGCGTTCAAATGCTGGTTCTCACCGACCCAGCGAATGATGAAAAAGTAATTCTGAACAGCGTCCTGTATGACACCGGCATGCTTGCCCTTTTGCCATCGGTCGATGATGGCCCTGCCCGCACGGCGATCTCCATTCAGGGCCAGAACCGAGGCTGCAAATGGCATCAGCTCGGTTGCCTGCGGATTTCTGTTCAACTCTTTCTCGATCACATCTGCCGCGCCCGTCAGGTCATTCAATGCGTAAAGAGCCGCCGCTTCGAACAGCGCGTAGTGGCTGGGATAATTGGGATCCAGCCGGGTCGCAGCCTGTACAAAGGCCAATCCTTCCTCGGGCTCACCGGCTGCAATCAGCGCCCATCCCATCGTCAGATGCGCCTCGGGGTCGCTGGGTTGCAGCGCGATGGCTTTCGCTGCTTCTCGTCTGGCTTCTTCCGTCCCCCGACCTACCCGTAGGTTACTGTCCCAATCCGGAAGGTTGAGACTGACAATAGCCCGGATAACGTGCACCAGGGCGGTATCCTGCTCCATCACATCCCGGTAATATCTGTAAAACAGGCCGATATGCATTTGCGCGCCTGACTCTGCAAACCCATTCCAATGATGAAAGATGTGCGGCCGCAAATGCGCCAGGGCAAGCGTCGCCCAGGCACGCCCATAATCCGGGTCCAGTTCCACGGCCTTTTCAAAATGGGGAATTGCCGCAAGGTTGTCCTGTTCGTTGAACTGCGAATACAACTCCCACCCGCGTTGGAAGGCTTCGCGTGCCGCAATGGTCTGGGTTTCCACGCTTTCGATGGCTTGCCGGCTTTGAGGGTCGAGCGGAAGATCCAGCTCCTGCGCAATTGCGAGAACAATGGTTTTCTGCACTTCAAAGACGTCATCAATCGCGCCATCAAACCTGTCCGCCCAGATCAATCGCCCGCTCAATGTGTCGGTCAGTCGAATGTTGATCCGGAAATCTTCATCCGCACGTCGCACGCTGCCGTCAACGACGTAGCGAACCCCAAGTTCTTCGGCGAAACGTGCGATATCTATGTTTCTGTCGCGGTATGCGAAGGATGAATTCCCGGCGATGACGAACAATCCGGATATTCGGGACAGGTCCGTGATCAAATCCTCAGAGATACCGTTGATCAGCATCTCCTTGGATGCGTCATCGGTGTAATTCGCAATCGGCAACACGGCGATGGAAGGCAGATCCGGTAAAGGGTAAACCATCTGCGCCTCTGAGGCGCGCAATTGGCCCGTCTTCCACGGTTTCGTCAGAAAAAGCCCAACAGCTGCCAACATCACCAGCAGAGCCGCCAGTGGCAGCCAGCGGGATGTCCTCTGCGTGCGGCTTTTTCGCGGGGAAGGCAAAATTTCCGCTTCTACGCGGAAGGCCTGAACCAGGTCTGCGATGTTCTTGACGTTCTGTGGCCCGATCGGGGCAAAACCATAGGGCACTTTGTTGCGCGCATAATCGACGATGGATTGTGAAACAATGATACCACCGGGATCTGCCAGTGCCTCAAGCCGCGCGGCAACGTTCACCCCGTCGCCAAGGATGTCATCCCCGTTCGAAACCACATCGCCGACATTCAGGCCAACCCGAAACGCGATGGCGTTATCTTGATCGGTGCCCGCGTTTCTCTTTGCAAGGTCGGCCTGAATTTCCACGGCGGCGTGAACCGCATCGACGGCGCTGCGAAATTCGATCACAAAGCTGTCTCCCGCAGTGTTCGCGATGCGCCCTGAATGCCGGGCGATCGCCGGCTCTATCACTTCGCTGCGGATCAGGCGAAGCTTTGCGATGGTACCTTCTTCGTCCAGACCAACCAATCTTGAGTAGCCGGCGATGTCGGCTGCCAGGATAGCTGCTAGTCGACGTTTTGGTCGGCTTTCCATAATGCCCAAGACTATCAGGCGGATAATTTGCTGGGAACCAGTTTTCGAGCACACCAAAAACACAACGCCCCGCATCTGGAGGAACGCGGGGCGTGTGTTGCGGCAGTCCGGGAGGAGTGAACTGCCGCGGGATATTCAGAAGCCTCAGTTCACGGCTTTGGCGTCCATCACATCCTTCTCGATGGCTTTGGCCGAGGTGATCTCGATCCGGCGCGGTTTCAGGGCCTCTGGAACCTCGCGCTTCAGTTCGATGTTCAGCATACCGTTTTCGTGGCTAGCACCGGTGACGCGGACATGATCCGCCAGGGCAAACCGACGCTCGAACGCGCGGGTGGCGATGCCACGGTGCAGATAGGTGCGCTCTTTGTCTTCGGCGGCTTTTTTACCTGCCACGACAAGTGAATTTTCTTTCACTTCAACGGTCAGGTCGTTTTCCGAAAAACCGGCAACGGCCACCGAAATCCGGTAGGTGTCGACATCAGTTTTTTCGATGTTGTAGGGTGGATAGCTGGGCTGGGCCCCATCATTGGTCAGAACGCGATCCATCATGTCGGCAATCTGGTCAAAGCCAATGGTGGCGCGGTGCAGCGGTGCAAAATCAAACGTACGCATGTGTCATATCCTCATTCTTGAGCGATTTGCGATAAGCGCCCTCCGACTGGACGGGCGATTTCAGGTACCGGACCCCGTTGTGGCGGTCCGATACACATCACATGGGTAGCGATTTCGCCGAGTTCAACCCCCGCCAGAACTGATGAATTTCGCACCAGATCCTGACTTACCGGACCCGACCTGCAATCGGCGGATCGAAGCCTTGGGCTGAGGTGCATCGCGCCGCATGATGGCCTTGAGCTCGGCGACGATCCCGTCAAGCTCCATGCCAAACCCCACCTTTCTACGGCCGTTCGTGCCTGCCGCCGATACCACGGACAGGATCTGCCAGCGCGCACCGTTTTTCGCCAGAATTGCAGACCCGGAAGACCCGAAAGTAATGTCGCAATCAAAGGTGATCAGACCCTGCCTGCGGTCGATGATACGGCACGACCGTTCTCGGGTGATCGCCTCGGACCGTCCCCGCCCATACGAGGCAATGCTGATCTCGTTGCCCGGAACATGGCCGCTGTGCAGCGCAAAAGGGTCGGCGACCGAATACGGAATAGGCTCATTCAGCCGCATCAGGGCCACGTCCAACTGGACGCCTTCGTGCGACAGCGGGTTCTGCGCCCCATAGCTGGGATGAAGGGCGATTTGCGTGACCTGACGTTCGGCCAAAGCGTTGCCGTTGCTGAGGCCTGCACGAAACGTGATGTCTTCGGGCACATATGTCTTCCCGGTTCGACGATCCACCGCACAATGGGCTGCGGTCAGTACCATGTCCTGCGCGATCAACGTGCCGGTGCAATACGAGGCATCGCGGACATCCAGTCGACCGATAGCCTCCCAACCATAAAGGTCATCCCGGTCGGTCAGCTTGCGCTTGTTGGATTGCGCTTGCGGCGCTGTTGCCAAGACGCTCAGGCCCAATAACAAGCTCCAAAAGACTCTCATCATGGTCGAATGAACCTTGCGCCTATGTTCTTGTTCGTTCCCGATCCGGACGAGGAAAGCCCAAATCCCCGCCCCGCAGAAAGTTCGTCACGCAGCAATTGCAGCGAATGCTCAACCGCGGTTCCAATTGCAACACTCTGGCCGTCCATACTGGCCTTGGCCGCAACCACCGATACGATCTGAGGGCGCGCGCCCGAGAAAGAAAAAACGGGTGCCCCCGAAGACCCGAAATCAACATCGCAGGACATGACCATAACCCCGGCCTGCCGGTTCATGACCGAGCAGACCTGTTGCAGCGACGGAGCTTCTGACCGGTCATGCGCATAAGACACAACGCCCACTTCAGCGCCACGTTTGGGCTGATCGCCCGACTCAAATGGAATGACGGCGGTATTACGGATCGGCTGCCACAGCTCGATCAAAGCCACGTCCGCGCTTACCCGGTCGGCCGTAGAATCGACGCCATATTGGTAGTCCGGATGGATCACAGCCTGGCGCGCGGTCCGATAGGCCAACGCACGCCCCAAACGCCACCCAGCCAGAAACTCGATATCCGCAGGGTTGATCCGTTGTCCTGATCTTTTGTCGAACAGGCAATGCGCCGCTGTCAGTACAAGCGTCGGCGACACCAGCGTTCCGGTGCAAAACCCTGCGCCGGCGATATCCAACCGCCCGACAGCCATCCACTCGCGCCCGGAATCCGACGTATCCAGGCTTTCCAGCCTGGTGTCCTGCGCCGTGGCCGCCAATGGCAAGACACAGAGCACGATCGCCTTGATCCAGTTACGCACGCGGTTCTCCGAGACTCACTTTGAAGCTTTTGTCCTACGTGCCGCGTTGGGCGAAAATAGGGCGGTCATGCACCAAAGGTATTTCCCTGGAAAATGATGCGCGCTGGCATCAGCATGATTTACCGCAAGACGGGAACCGGATCCGCTGTTCTCTGCAAGGCCGGTGGCTTTGGCCCGCCCGTCGCCCAGTCCAGCAACTCTACCGTGTGAACGATCGGCAGTTGCGTACCAGAACCGATTTGCATCATGCACCCGATATTGCCGGCAGCAATGATATCGGGCTGTTTCGCCTCAAGTGTTCTGACTTTTCGCTGTTTCAACTGGCCTGATATTTCCGGCTGCATCAGGTTGTACGTTCCTGCGCTGCCGCAGCACAAATGACTGTCGGCGGGTTCGACAACCGTGAAACCCGCGTGTTTCAGCAAGTCTTTGGGATAGGATTTGATCTTCTGCCCATGCTGCAATGAACAGGCTGCATGATAGGCGACGGTCAGGTTTTTGTTTTCCCCCGCCGACAGGTCTAGCTGGATCAGAAGTTCACTGACATCCATGGCGATTGCAGACACACGCGCCGCATCTTCGGCAAGCGGGTCATTGCGAAACATATGCCCATAGTCTTTCACGGTTGTGCCACAGCCAGAGGTGTTGATGACGATGGCGTCCAACCCATCACCGTCCATTTCCCGTTTCCAGGCTCTAATATTGGCGGTTGCCGCCATATGACTGTCTTGCACTTTGCCCATGTGATGGGTCAAAGCTCCGCAACACCCGGCACCGTCAGCGATCACGACCTCGCACCCCAACCGTGTCAGCAGGCGGATCGTGGCGTCATTGATATCGGTGTTCAGCGCCTTTTGTGCGCAGCCCGTCATCAGCGCCACCCGCATTTTTCGTTCACCGCCGGGCGCAAAACTCTGCGGATCATCGTTGCGGCTGACAGACGGGATATGCTTGGGCGCCATCTCCAACATCGCGCGCAGCCGGGCATCAGGCATCAGGAACCGGAAAGGACGGCCCAGCCTGGCCCCGATCAGGGCCCAACGGAACCGCATCGGATAAGGCAGGATCTGCGCCAAAACCCAGCGCAACACGCGATCCGTCAGCGGGCGCTTGTAGTTGGCCTCGATATATTCGCGCGCATGATCGACCAGATGCATATAATGCACACCTGACGGGCAGGTGGTCATGCAGGCCAGACAGGACAGGCAGCGGTCGATGTGCTTGACCGTCTTTTCGTCGGGCACGCGCTCGTTTTCCAGCATGTCCTTGATCAGGTAGATGCGCCCACGCGGACTGTCCAGCTCGTCTCCCAGCACCTGATATGTCGGGCACGTGGCCGTGCAAAATCCGCAATGGACGCAGTTTCGCAGAATCTCGTTCGAGCGCTGGATGGCCGGGTCTTGCAATTGCTCATCAGTGAATGTTGTCTGCATCGCCCTATCCCATCAGCCCCGGGTTGAACAAACCCCGAGGATCAAATTTCGCACGCAAGCCCTTTGTCAGTGCCGATATTGATGTGGGCTCCGGATGAAATCGCCCCAGTTTTCTGATCGTGTCGTGGTCAGATCGTACCAAAGTGGCATGACCTGAAAACGCGCCAAGCCGGGCACGCACATCCGTGCCAGCCGGGACCAGCAGCCAGACAAGACCGCCGCCCCAGTCAAACAGCGCTTGATCCGCTTCGGCGCGCGCCGAAATCTCTGCCGCGTCACCCGGTTTTACCGAAAGCCGCCAGACGTCCCCGTCCTTTCCCTGAAATGGGTGAACGTCGCGGATCCCGGTCCAAGGCGCTGCGGCGTCTCCCTCGTCTATCACCTCACCAAAATCTGCCAGTAAGGCGGTCAAACGACCGATCCTGTACGTCACCGATTCTGCAAACCCCTCGACCCTAAGCAGGGCATTGCCACCCGCCGGGTCATAGGCGGCACCCGTCACTTCAAAAGGTGATTTCAACGCAGCGGAAAGAACTTCCACCGCTCTGCCGGCATCCCGAACGGCGACGGACAAAGTCGCCGCTTTTTCCGGCTTGGGCAGCACCTTCAACGACACTTCGGTCAGAATTCCCAGTGTTCCCCAAGACCCACCCATCAATTTAACGAGATCATAACCGGTGACGTTTTTCATAACTCGCCCACCGTTCTTGACCACCTGTCCGCGCCCGTCGACGAAACGCACACCTAGCAGGAAATCCCGGCAGGCACCGACCTGAATCCGCCGCGGGCCCGAGATATTGGCCGCGACGACACCGCCGATCGTTGGTTCACCTTGAGTTTCAAGCAAACTGCGGTGATCCATCGGCTCAAACGCCAGCTGCTGACCTTCCGCCTCCAGCACGGCCTGGATCTCTGCCAATGGTGTCCCGGCCTTGGCCACAAGAGTAAGTGCTCCGGGTTCGTAAAGCGAAATGCCACGCAGAGCCCCGGTTTCGATATTCGCTTCGGGGCCGGTGATCGCGCGCGTGCCGCCACCGACGATGCAAACAGGGTCTTTCAATCCGGCCACCATGTCGGCCAGTTCAGATTCTGATTCAGGTTTCATGGCAAAATCCGTTATTAGAGCCTGTTACTCGGCAGCAATCTGCGCGTGGCGACGGGTTTCCGAAACGTTCAGTGGAAACACCTTGGCAGGGTTCAGCAGCCATTTGGGGTCAAAAATGTCCTTGACCGCCATCTGCGCCTCAAGATCGGCAGGCGCATATTGATGCGACATGAGATCCCTCTTCTCGATACCCACGCCGTGCTCACCGGTCAGACAACCGCCTTCGTCCACGCATAATTTCAGAATTTCGGCCCCGAATGCCTCGCATTTTTCCAGATCACCCGGTTTGTTGGCATCGAAAAGGATCAGCGGATGCATGTTCCCATCCCCTGCGTGAAATACGTTGCCAACAGGCAGACCGAATTCTTCACTCAACTCGCCGATACGGCGCAGCACCGTCGGCAGGGCCGACACCGGGATCGTACCGTCAAGGCACATATAGTCGTTCAACTGCCCCATGGCGCCGAATGCGGATTTCCGACCAAGCCATATTTTTGCACTTTCTTCGGCTGACTGGCTTTCTCGCAGTTCGACCGGGTTGTGTCGTTTGGCGATCTCGGTGATTTTCGCCAATTGATGGTCAATTTCGGCTTCAGACCCTTCCACTTCGACAATCAACAGCGCATGGCAATCGGGGTATCCAGCGTGCGCAAAGTTTTCGCAGGCTTTTATGCACAGCGTGTCCATGAACTCGATCGCGACCGGCAGAATGCCCGATTTGATAATGTCAGAAACACACTGACCCGCGACTTCGTTGTCGTCGAACCCCATCAGAACCGGCCGCGCGCCTTCGGGTTTGCGCAGAATGCGCAGTGTTGCTTCGGTCACCACGCCCAGCTGACCTTCCGAGCCGCAAATGACGCCCAACAGGTCCAGACCGGGTGCATCCAGATGCGCGCCGCCGATCTCGACGACACTGCCATCCATCATCACCATGGTCACGCCCAGAAGGTTGTTCGTTGTCACGCCATATTTCAGGCAATGGGCGCCACCTGAATTCATCGCGATATTGCCGGCAATGGCACAGGCCAGTTGCGAGGAAGGATCAGGCGCATAAAAGAAGTCTTCTTCCTCGACCGCGCCGGTCACGCTCAGATTGGTGCGGCCCGTCTGCACCCTGATGAAACGGTTGTCATAGTCCGTTTCCAGAACCTCATTCATCCGCGCAACGCCCAGAATGACGCAATCAGCCGTTGGCAATGCCCCGCCGGCCAGCGACGTACCCGCACCGCGCGGCACGACCGGCACGCCTTCTTCATGGCAAATGCGCAAAACATCCGAGACTTCCTGCGTGCTCGACGGCAGCACGGCCAGCATCGGCGGGCATTTGTAAGCCGTCAGGGCATCGCACTCATAGGCTCGGGTTTCAGCCGGATCATGGATAATTGCCGTATCTGGCAGAACCCGCGACAGCCGCGAAACGATCGTGCTTTTCCGGTTCAGTACGTCCGGGCTTGGCTTTGGCATTTCCATGGCATCCCTCCCCTTCCTCCCTTTGGTAAAATAATATTACCAATTTACCACTCTGGCAAGTTGCGATGTCCGGTCTTACTGTCGCGCCATGACCTGGATCGAACGTGCCGCCCTGTTTTCCCTTCTGGATTATGCTGCCATGGCGATATTGCTGGGTACGTGGCTATGGATCGGATGGAAGATCGAACACCCGTCACCACAGAAACCGTCCGTCGCCCTTGTGATGGATGGCTACCGCCGCGACTGGATGCACGAGATGGTGACGCGCCAGCCACGGATGTTCGATGCTCAGGTCGTGGCTGCCATGCGGCAAGGCAGCACCTTTTTCGCCTCAACCACGATGATTGCCATCGGGGGCGGTCTAGCCCTGTTGGGCAATACCGAGCGATTGGCCGGGGTGGCGACGGATCTTGCCATCGGCAGCGCACCGGCGATGGTCTGGGAAATCAAGATACTTGTGGTTGTCCTGCTGCTGGCCAATGCCTTTCTGAAATACGTCTGGGCACATCGCCTTTTTGGGTATTGCGCCGTTTTGATGGCCTCGGTTCCAAACGATCCTGAAGACCCAAACGCCTATCCTCGGGCCGGTCAGGCGGCCGAGATCTGCGTGACCGCTGCCCGAAGCTTCAACCGCGGTCTCCGCGCCACATATTTCGCCCTTGCTTCGCTGGCGTGGTTTCTCGGGCCGATGGCATTGGTGTTGGGCACAATGATCACATTCGGTGTCCTGTATCGCCGCGAATTTGCATCGCATTCCCGCGCGATCCTCATGGCCCAAACGTCGAACACAGAGACGTGATCCCCAAGCGCGACATTAAACCCTAGGTTCGAACCATGCGATATGTGATTCTCAGCGCCCTTCTGGCTGCACCTGCCCTTGCCGACCCGCCGACAATCGAACAGGTCCGCGCCAGTGCCACCGGTGACACATGGCGGTTCGATGTGACGATCCGGCATCCCGATACAGGGTGGGATCATTACGCCGACGGCTGGCGCGTTTTGGACATGGACGGGAATGAACTGGGAATGCGGGTGCTGCACCACCCGCACGAGACAGAACAACCCTTTACCCGCTCGCTTGGTGGCGTGGTGATTCCGGAAAACGTGTCACAGGTGCAGATTCAGGCCCGGTGCAATGTGGATGGCTGGAACGAAGACACGACATTGGTCGAACTGAACTGACCTTCAGAAAATCCCCATGGCCAGGCCCGCACCCAGCGCGGCGCCGATCTCGCGACACCGATCCAGCTGATCTTCAGGAATGGTTTTCCGGGCCAGAATGGCCTCGGGCGTTTGCGCATGCGTGCAGACAATCAGCGGCGACTGGACCTTTTTCAACCGCCAGCCAGTGGCGATCCGTGCGATCTGGCGGGCTGCATTCTCTCCGTCTGATCCGGCGCAAATCATCTGCGCATATGGACGACCTTCGATCTGTCCCAGAACCGGATAATAGCAGCGATCGAAGAATTCCTTCATCAAGCCCGAGATCGCCGCCAGATTCTCTGGCGCGCAGAAAATGTAGCCGTCGGCGGCCAGCACATCCTCCGGCCCCGCTTGATCCGCAGGCACAAGTTCAACCTCGGTCTCAGCCCGCGCCGATTCAGCCGCCGCTTCGGCCATCTGCCGGGCGCCACCTGTGCGCGAATGGTAAACGATCAGAAGCTGCGCCATGTCAGACCCGGTGATAGGGGCCACCTGACAGAATGGTCGCGGCCCGATACAGTTGCTCGGCCAGCATCACACGGACCAGCATATGAGGCCAGACCATCGACCCCAACGAGAGGGAAAAGTCGGCTTCCGCCCGCAAAGCAGGGTCTATTCCGTCCGCTCCGCCGATGATCAGCGCCAGATCCTGCCGCCCGGCATCGCGCCAACTACCCAGTTTCTTGGCAAAATCGGGCGAGGACATCACGCGCCCGCGTTCGTCCAGCGTACAGATCACCGCGCCCTTGGGCAGAGCCTTGCGCAGCAACACGGCTTCGGCCCCCATGCCTGCGTTTTTCTTGTCCTCGACCTCGATCACCCGCGCGGGACCAAGGCCCAGCGCACGTCCGGTCCGGTCAAAGCGGGTCAGGTAATCATCAAGCAGGGACTTCTCCGGTCCGGCGCGCAATCGCCCGACCGCAACTATGCTGATACGCATATCTCTCTCGCCTCCGGCCCTTTAATACGGGCCGGGATGGCGCCTCAGTTCGCCGAGGCGCTGCCGCCCTGAGGCAGCCACATCTTTTCCAGCTGGTAGAATTCGCGCACTTCGGGGCGGAAGATATGGACGATCACGTCGCCCGTATCGATCAGCACCCAATCGCCGGCATCCTTGCCTTCGACCTTCGAGGTGAAACCGAATTCCTGCTTGATGCGATCCGTCAGCTTTTCCGCCATGGCCGAGACCTGACGGGTCGACCGACCCGAAGCAATGACCATGTGATCCGCGACAGACGACTTGCCTTGCAGGTTGATCTGCACGACGTCTTCGGCCTTGTCATCGGAAAGTGAGGAAAGGATACGCTCAAGCAGCTTATCGCTGATTGACTGAGAGTGGGCCATTACACGGGACCCGTCTTCGGCGGGCAAACCCGCCTGTGTATGTAGAGACAGGACATAGTCCTCCTTTGCTGCGCGCCGTGAAACCCCGGCGCCAGGGTACTAATAAGGTAGCAAGGGGAATGCAACATTTCAATGAAAGCGCGTCCGGCCCCGCGCAGGGGTGATCACTCTTCTGCGATTTGTTGCATGTTTGCGTTTTCCGACAAAAGCCGAACCTCGCGCTGCGGGAAGGGGATCGAGATGCCTTCGTCCTGAAACGCATCCCACAGCGCAAGATAGACATTTCCCCTGATATTGGTCAGCCCTTTGGTCGGATCGCTGATCCAGAACCGCAGAACGTAATCCACGCTGCTGTCGCCAAAACCGGTGATATGGCATACCGGTTCATGTTTTCCGCCACTCAATACGCGGGTCACTGCCTTTACAGCCCGGATCGCCGTTGCCCGCACTTTGTGGGGGTCATCCTCATAGCTGGTGCCGAAATCCAGATCCAACCGCACGAATTTGTCGGAATGCGACCAGTTCACCACCTGGTTGGTAATCAGGTCCTCGTTCGGGATCAGGTATTCCCGCCCGTCCCGCGTGACAACCGAGACATAGCGTGCGCCCAGCGCATTGATCCAACCAAACGTATCGCCCAGCGAGATCACATCGCCTGGCTTGATCGACCGATCCATCAGGATGATGATCCCCGATATGAGGTTTGACACCACTTTTTGCAGGCCAAACCCGATGCCGACGCCGATTGCGCCCGACAGCAGCGCAATGCCGGTCAGATCGAAGCCCAGCGTGCGGATCGCAGCCAGAAAGACCGCGCCGTACAGCAGCACCTGAATTCCCTTGGCCAACAACACCTGCATGGATGGGGTGATGTCGTCATTGCTCTGCAATCCACGCTCGGCCGCGCGGGTGCCGATGCGGGCCAGCGTCAACAGGACCCCGATCAGCAGGATGGCCTTGAGAATGCCCAGCAAGGAAATATGCAGGTCACCGACGGAAATCGCGACCCCATCAAGGAATTTGGCCACGTCATCCGTCAGATTCAAAGCAACAAGCGTTGCATAGACCCACATTGCCCACTTGAATATCCGTCGCAGCGTCCGGTTGCGGACAAGCCTCGCGACCAGTGCAATCGCCAGCCACGCAGTTGCCAGAGTTGCAATGATCCCAATGAGATAACTGCGCGACGGCCAGGTAACATGCTGCATAACCTGATACAAGAACCAGGACAGCAGCACGAAATAGACCAGTGTCAGCCGCTGCATCAGCTGTACCATGGTGCGAAGCCGCCATTTCGGCCATCCGGTGCGTGCGCGCGTCCAGGCATCCCATCGTGGCTGTGTCAGAACTTTCAGAAGGAAAGCCAGCGCCCAAAGGAAAAGGATGATGACCAACTGATACTGCCGCCAGCCCGGCGTAACCACCAACTCGACCAGTTCTTGAAGCTCGGAAGAGAACCCCGCGACCATGTTGTTGTAAAGGTCTGTCAGCGAGCTGGGGATCAGGTCTTGGTTCATACGCGCCTCCTGCACGGCAGCTTGGACAGCAATGCCAGGCGATGCAAGCCTGACACCGGTTTTGAACCTTGATTGCAGCAAACGCGCGGTATATCTGAACCGCATGAGACTCAATGTGGCCCAAGAACAGAATCTGGAAGACCGCGCGCGTCTGCGCGAACGGTTCTTTGGGGCTGCCCGCACGGTCCTGGCGCGCCTACCCGTCGCCTGAGCCAACTCGCCAGCTATTTCTCATTACATACGGGAGAGGACACATGTCCCCCAAAACACTCTATGACAAGATCTGGGATGCCCATGTCGCGCACGAAGCCGATGATGGCACCTGCCTGCTGTATATCGACCGCCATCTGGTCCACGAGGTCACCAGCCCGCAGGCGTTCGAAGGCCTGCGCATGGCGGGCCGCAAGGTGCGCGCGCCGGAAAAGACCATTGCCGTGCCGGACCACAACGTTCCGACCACACCTGACCGGGTGAACGGTATTGAAAACCCGGAATCGCGCATTCAGGTCGAAGCGCTGGACAAGAACGCCCGGGACTTCGGCATTCACTATTACCCGGTAAATGACGTCCGTCAGGGCATCGTGCACATCGTCGGCCCCGAACAAGGCTGGACCCTGCCGGGCATGACCGTCGTCTGCGGCGACAGCCATACCGCCACCCATGGCGCATTCGGCGCATTGGCCCACGGCATCGGCACGTCCGAGGTCGAACACGTGCTGGCCACGCAGACCCTGATCCAGAAGAAATCCAAGAACATGAAGGTGGAAATCACCGGCAAATTGCAGCCGGGCGTGACCGCCAAGGACATCACCTTGGCCGTGATCGGCGAAACCGGCACCGCCGGCGGCACCGGCTATGTCATCGAGTATTGCGGTGAAGCCATACGCAACCTGTCGATGGAAGGCCGCATGACCGTCTGCAACATGGCCATCGAAGGTGGCGCACGCGCAGGGCTGATTGCACCGGATGAGAACACGTTCGAATATGTCAAAGGCCGTCCGCATGCGCCGAAAGGTGCGCAGTGGGAAGCCGCGATGAATTGGTGGAAAACACTCTACACCGACGAAGGCGCGCATTTCGACAAGGTTGTCACGATTCGTGGCGAAGACATCGCGCCTGTCGTCACCTGGGGCACCAGCCCCGAGGATGTTCTGCCGATCACGGCAACCGTGCCGCACCCCGAGGATTTCGAAGGCGGCAAGGTCGAAGCGGCCCGCCGGTCAATCGAGTATATGGGTCTCAAAGCCGGTCAGAAGCTGAGCGATGTCGAGATTGACACCGTCTTTATCGGGTCCTGCACCAACGGACGTATCGAAGACCTGCGTGCCGCGGCCGAGATCCTGAAAGGCAAGAAGATCAAGGACGGGATGCGCGCCATGGTGGTGCCGGGTTCGGGGCTGGTCCGCGCTCAGGCCGAAGAAGAAGGCCTGGCCGACATCTTCAAAGAGGCCGGGTTCGAATGGCGTCTGGCAGGCTGTTCGATGTGCCTGGCGATGAACCCCGACCAGTTGCAACCGGGCGAACGCTGTGCCGCAACCTCGAACCGCAACTTCGAAGGCCGTCAGGGCCGGGGCGGGCGCACACATCTGCTGAGCCCGGCAATGGCTGCCGCAGCGGCAATCACGGGACGGCTGACAGACGTCCGTGAATTGTTGTAAGGTGCCCTCATATCTAGATATTTGAGGGATTGAACAAATGAGTGACTGGGTCAAATGGCTATTGCTTGGACTTCTGTCCATAGTGTTCGGCATCTTTGTGCTGGGCGCACCGGTCGTGGCATCAATCACCGTGACGGTGGTCACAGGTGTATTGCTGCTGATTTCAGGCGCGTTACAGGTTGTTGGCGGCTTCACCGTCGATGGGGCCGGCAACAAGATACTGTCACTTATCATGGGTGTCGTGATGCTGTTTCTGGGCTGGTCCTTTCTGGATCACCCACTGCAAGGAACGCTGACACTGGCAACTGTCTGCCTGATCCTGTTCATGGCTGGCGGCATTGCCCGCGTGATCCTGTCGTTCCAGATGCGCGGAACGCAATATTTCTGGGCGACGCTGGTCTCGGGCATCATGTCGATTGTACTGGCGATCCTGATCTGGCGCTTTGCCGCAATGGACCCTTCGGTGCTGCTGCAATTGCTGGGCATCCTGCTGGGGATCGAGATGATCTTTAACGGGCTCGGCCTTGTCTTCATGGCGTTCTTCGTCAAGGACGCACCAAAAGAAACGAAACAAGCTTAACGCGGGGCCTGGGCGCGGCCCTCTCCCGCAGGAGTGTGAACATGGATAAGTTTGAAAAAGTCCACGGGGTGGCCGCCCCGATGCCATTGATCAATATCGACACCGATATGATCATTCCCAAAGTGCATTTGAAAACCACCAAACGGTCCGGCCTCGGCGTCGTGCTGTTTGACGAAATGCGTTATCATGATGACGGGCGCGAGAACGAAGAGTTCGTCCTGAACAAACCCGCCTATCGCGAGGCCGAAATTCTGGTCGCCGGAGACAATTTCGGCTGCGGCTCGTCGCGCGAACACGCACCCTGGGCGATCAAGGATTTCGGCGTCAAGGTTGTGATCTCGACCAGCTTTGCCGACATCTTCTTCAACAACTGCTTCAAGAACGGCATCCTGCCGATCGTGGTCGAAGAAGAGCATCACGCGATCCTGATGGAAGACGCGCATAAAGGCGAGAATGCCCGCATGACGGTACATCTGGAAGATCAGCAGATCACCACTTCGGATGGTGTCGTGATCGAGTTTGATATTGACCCGCATCGCAAACACTGCCTGCTGAACGGTCTGGACGATATCGGCCTGACGATGGAGAAAGATCACCACATCGACAAGTTTGAGGAACACGCCAGCCAGGCCCGCCCCTGGGTGTAAGGCCCAAGCGATTCTTTGAACACTCAACCTAACGGGGTCGCCAATGCGGCCCCGTTCTCATTCTTGGGGTTGATTTTCGCAAAACCACAACATCTTGGTCTCATATTGGGATACACGTCGGATTTGCGTCGAAAATGATGCAATCCCGCACCAGTTGCGCCATCATTTTGCCCGAAATCACGTGTTTTCTGCACCCTGTCTTGAGCGAAATGCCGCTTATCGTCCATGTTGGCGCTAAAGAGGCATCCGTCAAAAACTCGAGACGATGGGCACAAGTTGGAATGTAAGTCGGCGAAGATCGACTTATCCGGTTTGAAAAAGGGTTCGGATAGTGATTGCGCGCACAACAGGGGCGGCGATACGCGGAATACTTGTGGCACTTATGGTGCTGACACCCGCGTTGTACCTGCCTGTATCATCGACGAACGGGACCGAGATTCTGGTCTTCCTCGCGATTCTCGCGTTCATCCTGACATTCGCCGAGTACAATTCTGCTTTTCCCAGTTTTATTGAATTTCGCGATGCGCCGCCGGTGAACCGTCTGCGGTTTGTCGGGCTGATGTCGATGGTCACCTTTCTGACGCTGGTTTGCAAAAACACCTATGAGCCGACTGAACTGACCGCGTTCGCCTACACCGCAGGTCTGGCCGTCGCGAATGTTGCGGACTTTCCCTATTCCCCGGTTCGGTTGATCGTGCTGATGCTACCCTTGGATGCCGGTCAGCCGTTGATCGAATTGGTTCGGATCGCAGCCAGTGTGGCCTATGTGGCCGCCTTGGTCACCGTCGCCAGCTTTGCCTATGCGGTCAAAGTGCGCGGCTGGCCCACGGGCAATGGCGCCTTCAACGTATGGACCAATCTGCCGTTGTTTGATCCCACCAAGGGCGGCGATGTTGTCACCCGCCTGCAACGTGATGGTCGCCTGAATATCTGCATTGGCGTTCTGCTCCCCTTCCTCATTCCGGCTGTCATCAAGCTCATGAGCAGCGTCGTTGCCCCGATCTCGCTGAGCAATCCGCAAACATTGATCTGGACCATGTGCGCCTGGGCCTTCCTGCCCGCCAGCATGATCATGCGCGGCATGGCGACGCTTCGCATCGCGGGTCTGATCGTGGAAAAGCGCCGCGCCTATTCGACAAACGAGACAACGCAAGCCGCATGATCCGTGCCCTTGCTCTGCTGCTGTTGCCTTTCTCGGCACAGGCAGAGGCTTATCGCATCGCCACCTACAACACTGAACTCAGCAGAAACGGCCCCGGCCTGCTGCTGCGCGACATCCAGCGGGATGATGCGCAGGTTGAAGCCGTTGTCGAGGTCGTTGCTACGGCGCGACCTGATGTCATTGCCCTGCAAGGCATCGACTGGGATCTGGACGGCGCGGCCCTGAGCGCCCTGTCCGAGAAATTGCGCGAGGCGGGCCTGGATTTCCCCTATCACTTTTCCGCCCAACCAAATGCTGGGTTGGAAACGCCGCTGGATCTGGACGGAGATGGCCAAACGCAAGGCCCCGGCGACGCGCAGGGCTGGGGGAAGTTCACCGGCCACGGAGGGGTGGCGGTGTTGTCCCGTTTCGAAATCATGACCGAAGACGTTCAGGATTACACCAATCTGCGGTGGAAAGACCTGCCTGGGGCTGATTTGCCATTCAGGGATGGGCTCCCCTTCCCGTCTGAAGCTGCGCACGACATTCAGCGCCTGTCCTCGACCGTGCATTGGGTGCTTCCGATCGAAACCCCGCAGGGGCGATTTAGCCTGATGACCTTTCACGCTGCCCCACCGGTTTTTGACGGACCCGAGGATCGCAACGGTCTGCGCAACAGGGACGAGATTCGCCTGTGGTCGGTTTTGCTGAATGGCGGCCTGGGGCCAGTTCCTCAAGGCCCCTTCGTGATGGCCGCGGACGCCAATCTCGACCCGACCCGCGGAGAAGGCCACAAGCAGGCCATTCGCGCGCTTTTGGCCGATCCCCATGTGCAGGATCCGATGCCAAAGGACCCATCGGGTTCATCAGCAACGGTCGAATGGAAAGCCACCGGGGAAATGCGCGTTGACTATGTGTTGCCGTCCAGTGATCTGCAAATCTCGGAAACCGGCATTGTCTGGCCCGTGGAAGGTGGCACGCTGTACGACAGTGCCCGACGCGCCAGCAGGCATCGACTGGTCTGGGTTGACATAATCCTACCCTAGAACCTCGCCCCTGTTCCCGGCCGTCGCCGATGAAACGGCACGTTGGGACGAAATGGCGGAACGCAAGGCATCCTCCAGCTTCGTTTCAGAAAACGAGGTCAGCAATTCTTTCATATAACCGCCATCCAATTGATGCGGCACGTGCCAGAGGTACCGCATCTCGATCAAATGAGGGGCCATGCGCCAGAATGGGCGGGCCAATTGCAGAGGCCACCATTTCATACGCCGCATTGTAACCGGCCGGCCGGTGACTTGCGAAAGCGATTGAGCGATCTGCGTCCCGGTCAAAGTGTACCCTTCAAATGGAACATCGCAGAAACGGGGAAGGTCTTGCCGCATCTCAGCCAGCGCGACGGCGGCGCGGGCCAGATC
The DNA here is from genome assembly GCF_013110575.1 of Ruegeria sp. HKCCD7559. Taxonomy (NCBI): domain Bacteria; kingdom Pseudomonadati; phylum Pseudomonadota; class Alphaproteobacteria; order Rhodobacterales; family Roseobacteraceae; genus Ruegeria; species Ruegeria sp. HKCCD7559. Next base: position 236,099 of record NZ_WVQU01000003.1, on the reverse strand, counting down.
AGGCAGAAAGGCCCAAGCGTGCGGTGCGTCCGGATCACCGGGATAAACGAACTGACCGCGCGAAAGACGCTTGATCATGACCTGATCGAACCAGTTTCCGGATGCATTGGTGTCGATGAAATCCCCGGCGCGCAACAGGATGGTGCGCACGGTTGACGCGCGATAGGCCTCTTCCATCTCGATCCGAACCCGGCCCAAAGGGTTGGTGGCTCGATGCGGCGTCCCGCCCGACCATGGGCCCGGCGTATTCCCACCAAATACGTAGACATTGCCCGGTACGATCACGGTCGCCCCCGTATCTGAGGCCGCATCTATCACCCGTTTGGTCAGTACCGGCACATCGCGTGCCCAATCGGGATAGGGCGGATTCCATCCGTTCACGATGACGTCCACGCCGCGCGCCGCCTGTGACAGCGAATCAGACCTGCGGTCAAATTCCGTCACATCCCAGCCCGCGCGCCTGAACGCCAGGGCTGCGTTGCGTCCAAAACGACCTGTTGCGCCCAGTACCAGTGCAGATTGTGCCATGTTTGCCTCCTGTCTGAGGTCAATCTACCCATTCACTTCGCGCAAGGAATTGCCGCAATTCGCAGAACGTGTATTCATTTTTGAATGGACAAAGCTCTGACACATGCAGATTGGTCTCTGATCCAATGCTTTCTGGCCGTGGCCGAGACGGGATCGCTGTCCGCCGCCGCACGACATCTCAATCGCAGCCAGCCCACTTTGGGGCGGCAGGTCCAAAACCTCGAGGACGAGCTGGGTGTCTCTCTTTTCGATCGCCACGCGCGTGGTCTGAAGCTCAGCGAAGCAGGTTCACAGCTTTTGCCGTTGGCCCAGCAGATGCACAGCGCCATGACCGCGTTCAGTCTTGCCGCCGCGGGGCAATCGCAACAGCTTGAAGGTTCGGTGCGCATCACCGCATCTGTCTTTGCCTCGCATCACCTGCTGCCACCGATACTGGCGTCCATCCGCAGGCAAGAGCCCACGATCCAGCTTGAACTGGTGGCCACTGACACCACCGAGAATCTGCTTTATCGCGAGGCGGATATCGCCGTGCGGATGTATCGCCCTGCGCAGGTGGATCTCATTTCCCGCTATCTCGGGGATGTGCCGCTGTGTTTTTGTGCGGCAAAGTCCTATCTGGACCGGAAGGGGCGCCCCAAGACACCCGAAGAACTGTTTACGCATGATCTGGTAGGGTTTGACGCGAACCAGGAGATCATCAAAGCCATGCGTGAAAAGGGGTGGCCAGCCAGCCGCGACAGTTTTGCCACCCGCTGTGACCTGCAAAGCGCCTATTGGGAACTGATCCGGGCGGGCTGTGGCATAGGCTTCAGCCAGGTACAGGTTGCCCAAGCCGACCCCGACGTGGAAATCCTGCCGCTGGATGTGGACATCCCGATTCTACCCGTGTGGCTGGCCGCACCCCAGGCCATGCGCCAGACCCCGCGCATCCGCAGGGTCTGGGATTTGTTGGCAGAAGGGCTCAAAGCCGCTCTTTGAGGGTCAAAGCGGGCCGGTATAAGTTCCGCGCGCGGGATAGTTGTTGCCCAGTGTGAATTTCAAACCACCCGCAATATCCGACATGGACGGGCGACCGAAAGGCGTGGTCTGTTGCCATGCATAGTACAGCGTCCGGTCGGGTGCGATGTAGAAATGCCCCGGCTCTGCGAACAGGTCCGGTTCGGCGCTGCCTTCGCGCTTGGTCGAGATGTTAAGGCCCCAATCATCCCGCGCAGCGGACAGGGGAAGGCTGTGGCCCACACGCAGGCGCGACGCTCCGGCTTTTTCGGCGGCTTCCGCCGCGCGCTCGGCTGTATCGGTGGTGATCATGATAACCTCGACGCCCAGCGCCGCAAAGTCATCCAGCGCCGCTTCGACCTCGGTCATCTGCTTGATGCAGATCGGGCAATGCAGCCCGCGATATTGAATCACCAGCGTCCCGTGTTCGCCCTTGTCCGCGTCAAGATCGAAGCTGCCATGGGCAACAGTTTCGATTTTCAGCGCAGGAACCGGATTTCCAGGTGTCAGCATGTGTTTTCCTTCTGTTTTGGCAGGTTCGTCTCATTGACCCGATGCAACGCAGACGCTAGGCCCTGTGCAACAAAACGCAAGGAGACCCTTCATGTCCAACCCTTCGCTCCTTATCCTGCCCGGAGACGGAATTGGCCCGGAAGTCATGGCCGAAGTGCGCAGAATCATCGATTGGTTCGGCGCCAATCGCGGTCTTCAATTTGACGTGAGCGAGGATCTGGTCGGCGGTGCCGCCTATGACGCCCACGGCAAGCCTCTGTCCGATGAGACGATGGCCAAGGCGCAAGAGGTCGACGCGGTTCTATTGGGCGCTGTCGGCGGCCCAAAATACGACGATCTGGATTTCAGCCTGAAGCCCGAGCGCGGCCTGCTGCGCCTGCGCAAGGAAATGGACTTGTATTCGAACCTGCGCCCGGCCCAGTGCTTTGACGCGCTGGCTGATTTCTCGTCGCTGAAGAAAGACATCGTTGCCGGTCTGGATATCATGATCGTGCGCGAACTGACCTCGGGCGTTTATTTCGGTGAACCACGCGGTATCTTCGAGGAAGGCAATGAACGCGTCGGCATCAACACCCAGCGTTACACCGAATCCGAGATTGAACGCGCCGCGCGTTCGGCCTTTGAACTGGCGATGCGCCGGAACAAAAAGCTGTGCTCGATGGAAAAAGCCAACGTGATGGAATCGGGCATTCTGTGGCGCGAAGTGGTCAACCGCGTTTCCGCTGACTACCCCGAAGTTGAGCTGAGCCATATGTACGCCGACAACGGTGCCATGCAGCTAGTGCGCGCGCCGAAACAGTTCGACGTGATCCTGACCGACAACCTGTTCGGTGACATCCTGTCCGACTGCGCCGCGATGCTGACGGGCTCTCTGGGCATGCTGCCGTCGGCGTCGCTGGGCGCGCCGATGGCCAATGGACGCCCCAAAGCAATGTACGAGCCCGTACACGGGTCTGCCCCCGATATCGCGGGTCAGGGCAAAGCCAACCCGATCGCCTGCATCCTCAGCTTTGCGATGGCTCTGCGCTACAGCTTTGATCAGGGCGAGGAAGCGGATCGGCTGGAAGCTGCGATCGAGAAAGTTCTGGCCGACGGCGTTCGCACCGGCGACCTGCTTGCGGATCAGGGCGTTCAGCCCGTCTCGACCAGCGAAATGGGCGACGCGATCCTTTCAGCGTTGGACGCAAGCGTCTAAGAAACGAAAGAATGAAAAAACAAAAGGCGGTGCCCAGCGCACCGCCTTTTTTTGCCTGCTCAATTCCCGAAGATATTGTTCAACAGGTTGTTTATAGCCCGGTCCAACCCGGTTTGTTTCTTTCGCCGTTGTTGCTGCGGCTGCGCCGTTTGCACCGGAGGTTCCGGCGCCATCATCGGCAACGGGGTGGGCGTCATCCCCTCGGTCACGCGCAGCATGGTTTCTTTCCAGATCTCGGCCGGTAAGCCACCACCGGTCACGCCGGACAAGGGCGTGTTGTCATCATACCCCATCCAGACCCCGGTCACATAATCCGCCGTGAACCCGATGAACCACGCGTCGCGCGCGGCCTGGGTCGTTCCGGTCTTGCCCGCCACCTGCCAGCCGGGCAATTTGGCCCGCCCGCCGGTCCCTTCAGAGACCACGCGCTCCATCATCCAGGTCAGCTGTTTGGCAGCCTTTTCATTGATGACCCTCTCGCCAATACCGGTCGTCGTGACCATGACGGGTGTTTCGTCGCCCAGCAGCTTCAGTTCGGTCAGCCCATAAGGTTCAACCTGCGACCCGCCATTCAGGATGCCTGCATAAGCCCCGGTCATCTCGATCAACGTGCTTTCCGATGCACCAAGCGCCAGCGCAGGCCCCTGTGCCAGGTCGCTGGCAATCCCGAAGCCGCTGGCAACCGTCCGAACATTGTCCAGGCCGGAAATCTCGGCCACTTTCACCGCCGGTATGTTCAGCGAGTTTTTCAGCGCATCCGCCAAGGTCACCCGCCCATAATACTTGTTGGTGTAGTTCTTGGGGCACCACTGGCCTGACCCCGGAATATCGACGCAATAGGGTTCATCCATCACCGTATCCAGCGGCGAATACCCAAGTTCCAGCGCGGTGGCATAGACGAATGGCTTGAACGATGATCCCGTCTGTCGCAACGCCTGCGTCGCCCGGTTGAACGCGCCAGACACGCGTGTCTTGCGCCCACCAACCATCGCGCGCACCGCACCGTCGGCCGACATCACCACAATGGCCGCCTGCGCCTTTGATCCTTCGCGCACTTTTTCCTGAAAGATGAATTTCAGCGCCTCTTCCGCAGAGGTCTGAATGCGCTGATCCAGGGTGGTCCGGATCACCACATCTTCGGTCGTGTTGCGGGTAAAGAACTCGGGCCCGCTGGCCATAACCCAATCCGCAAAATATCCCCCGGCCCGTGCAGCCGCCGCCTCGGACAGTTGGGCTGGGCGGGCCCGCGCTTCGCTGGCCTGCGCGGCGGTCAGATAGCCCTGATCCTCCATCAGACCGATCACAAGGCGGGCCCGGTCCTGCGACCGTTGCAGATTGTTCGTCGGTGCATAACGTGTGGGCGCAACCAACAGCCCGGCCAACATCGCTGCCTCGGCCGGCGAGACTTCGGCGGCGGACTTGCCAAAGTACCGCTGGCTTGCGGCCTCGAACCCGCGCGCGCCTGCACCAAGGAAAGCCCGGTTCAGGTAGATCGTCAGAACCTCATCCTTGGAGTATTTCACCTCCATCGCCATTGCATAAATGGCCTCTTTGGCCTTGCGCAACAGCGATCCCTGTCGGCAATCGGCTTCATAGGCGGCCTCTGATTCCCATTCAGTCGGATCATAAGGCACGCCCAGACACAGCAATTTGGCCGTTTGCTGCGTTATGGTTGACCCGCCATGCCCGGACAACGGGCCGCGCCCTTCGCTCAGGTTGATGCGAACGGCGCTTGCCACACCGCGCGGGCTCACCCCGAAATGGCGATAGAACCGTTTGTCCTCGGTCGCGATGACGGCGTTTTTCAGATGCGGCGACACCGTATCGGCAGTGATCACCCCGCCAAACTGGTCGCCCCGCCAGGCAAACACTTTGCCGTCGCGGTCCAGCAGCGTGACAGACCCGCGCGCACGGCCGTCCAACAAGGCATCCAAGTCCGGCAACGAGGAATAGACGACACCCACCGCCAGGGCGATCAGGATGGCCACGACCGCTCCGACCCGCCAGGTCAGCCCCCAGACCATGCGCCAGACCCAGCGGAAAAAACGACGCAGGATGCCGCCGCCTTTGCCCCCCGATCTCTTGCGCGTCTTTTTGCGCGCAGTTTTGCGTGTGGTGGTTTTGCGAGCCGTCGCCTTCTTGCCCGCCGGGCGCTTGGATGCCGACGGTTTACGACCCTTTGACGGGTACCTTTTGTCCGCAACCAATTTCGGCTTGCGTCGCTTGGACTCAGTCATGCTCAAACTCTGCCCGGGTTTTCTTTTGCGCCACCATACCCCGGTGATCCGAGTATGTAGAGGTCCGAATTTCCGAAAATTCCCCTCACAACACTGCCCGTTATTTAATCAACGCGACCGAATTGTGCAAAAAATGTGCAATCTTCTGCCATTTGGCAGCCCTTTGACCCCCAAGAGCCGTTTCATACCGCGATCCGTCGCGCATTTTTCTGCAGGTGCAAACAAACCGGTTCCACCGGAGAACCAGAGGGGAAAGACGTGAAACTGATCATTGCGACAATCAAGCCGTTCAAGCTGGAGGAGGTGCGCGAGGCACTGACCGAGGCCGGCGTGCGCGGCATGATGGTGACCGAGATCAAGGGCTTCGGCTCGCAATCCGGCCACACCGAAATCTATCGGGGGGCCGAATACGCGGTGAATTTCGTGCCCAAGATCAAGCTGGAAATCGTGGTGCCTGCCGCGATGACCGACCAGATCGTCGAGACCATCACCAAAACCGCCAAGACCGGCAAGATCGGCGACGGCAAGATTTTCGTCCTCGATGTCGAGCAGGCCCTGCGCGTGCGGACCGGGGAAACCAACGAAGAGGCGCTGTAAGGCGCCGCGACCGACAATCATTCGAGGACTGAACATGAACCTGATGAAATCCCTCATCCCTGCCGCCGCGATCGTCGCGCTGCCGCAGATGGGCCTGGCGCAGGAGGCCGCCGCAACCGGCGAAACCGCGCAGCATACACAATACATCCTGACCTCGCTGCTGTTCCTGATGGGCGGCTTTCTGGTGTTCTGGATGGCCGCGGGCTTTGCCATGCTCGAGGCCGGTCTGGTGCGCTCCAAGAACGTGGCCATGCAGCTGGTCAAGAATATGGGTCTGTTTTCCTTTGCAGCCATCATGTACTGGCTGGTGGGCTTCAACCTGATGTATCCGGGCGACGGCTGGACGATCACCGGCATTCTGGGCGCGTTCTCGCCAACGTCACTGGAACCGGTTGGTCTGGAAGGTGTCGAAACCGACCTGTCTTATGCATCCGTCGGTTCGGACTTCTTCTTCCAGCTGATGTTCTGCGCCACCACCGCGTCCATTGTATCGGGCACCATGGCCGAGCGCGTCAAACTGTGGCCCTTCTTCTTTTTCGTGATCGTTCTGACAGGCATCATCTACCCGATCGAAGCGTCCTGGCAGTGGGGCGGCGGCTGGTTGTCCGAGATGGGCTTCAGCGACTTCGCCGGCTCGACCCTGGTGCACGCCGCAGGTGGCTTCGCAGCTCTGGCCGGTGCCATCGTACTGGGCCCGCGCATCGGTAAATACAACAAGGAAGGCAAAGTTGTGCCGATCCCCGGCTCGAACCTGGCGCTGGCAACCCTGGGGACGTTCATCCTGTGGCTGGGTTGGTTCGGCTTCAACGGCGGCTCGCAGTTGGCCATGGGCACGATCGGTGACATGGCCGATATCAGCCGTATCTTCGCCAACACCAACATGGCCGCCGCCGCCGGCGCCGTTGCCGCCCTGATCCTGACGCAGGTGATGTATGGCAAGGTCGACCTGACCATGGTTCTGAACGGCGCGCTGGCCGGGCTGGTCTCGATCACCGCCGAACCGCTGGCGCCGTCGCTGTTTCAGGCGCTGATCATCGGCGGCATCGGCGGCGTGATCGTAGTCTACACCGTGCCGCTGCTGGACAAGATGAAGATTGATGACGTGGTCGGCGCCATCCCGGTTCACCTGATCGCAGGCTTCTGGGGCACCTTCATCGTGGCATGGACCAACGGTGATGCGTCTTTCGTGACCCAGATCATCGGTTTCGCGGCTATCGGGATCTTCGTCTTCGTAGTCAGCTTCATCCTGTTCTCGATCCTCAAGGCCACCGTCGGCCTGCGGGTTGGCGAGGAAGAAGAGATCAACGGCCTCGACATGGGCGAACTGGGCATGGAAGCCTATCCTGAATTCTCGAAAGGCTGATCCCACTTCCACCCAAACAAAAAAACCCGGGCATTCGTGCCCGGGTTTCTTGTTTGGCAATGCCCGAAAATCAGACGCCGACGTCGACAATCGCCTGCGCAAGGATCGGAACGGTGTTGGCGTTCAGACCGGCGATGTTCAGGCGGCTGTCGCCAACCATGTAGATGCCGTGTTCAACGCGCAGTTTCTCGACCAGTTCCGGGGCCGCACCCAGGCGCGAGAACATACCGCGGTGCTGGGCGATGAAACCGAAGCTGTCCGAGCCGCTCAGACGCTGGAGTTCGTCGGCCAGTTGGCGACGCAGGCCCAGCATAGACAGGCGCACCTCTTCCAGTTCGGCCATCCAGTCGGCGCGCAGGGCTTCGTCCATCAGGATCGTGGTCACAACACGCGCGCCGTGGTCGGGCGGGAAGGAATAATTCTGGCGGTTCAGGAATGCCAATGTACCCTGGTTCAAAGCGGTCTGCCCGGCATCGGCGCTGATGGCCATCAGCAAACCGGTGCGTTCGCGATACACGCCGAAATTCTTCGAGCATGACGCCGCTATCAGACATTCCTTGACCGAAGACGCGACCAGACGTGTCGCTTGCGCATCCTCTTCCAGGCCGTCGCCGAAGCCTTGATAGGCGATGTCGATCATCGCAACGAGGCCAAGCGCGTTGATCAGGTTCACGACCTCCTGCCATTGAACCATGTTGAGGTTGGCACCGGTCGGGTTGTGGCAGCAACCGTGCAGCAGAACCACGTCACCCGCTTTTGCGGTCTTCAGGTCTTCGATCATGCCATCGAAATCGACGCCACGTGTGTCGCCATCGAAATAGCGGTATGGAACCGTCTTGATCCCCAGGTAGTTCAGGATCGACAAGTGGTTCGGCCATGTCGGGTTCGACACGAAGACGCGGGCCGACGGGTTGGCCATACGGATCATCTCGAAGGCCTGACGGCAGGCGCCGGTGCCGCCCGGTGTCGCCACGGCGGCGATATTGCCGCGCTCAACCGAGGTGCCGAGGATCAGCCCGATCATCGCATCCGCATAGGCCGGATCGCCGGCCAGCCCGGTATAGGCTTTGGTTTCCTGCTCTTCCCAGACGCGCTGCTCGGCCGCTTTGACGGCGCGCATGACCGGGGTGATGCCTTCCGCGTTTTTGTAGACGCCGACGCCCAGGTCGATCTTCTGATCACGCGGGTCTTCGCGATACATCTGCATCAGCGCCAGGATCTTGTCGGCAGGCTGCGGTTTCAGGTTCTCGAACATCAGGTCTCTCCGGTTGCGACGGGCAGGGTCGGGAAGGCGCCCCATTCAGCCCATGAGCCGTCATAAAGCGAGTGGTCTTTCTTGCCCATGCGTTCAAGCGCAAGGCTGAGGATCGCGGCGGTCACGCCAGACCCGCACGAGGTGATCGCCGGTTTCGACAGATCGACGCCCGCGGCCTCGAATATGGCGCGGCACTCTTCCGGCGACTTCATGGTACCATTGGCGTTCAGCAACTGGCCAAAGGGGACATTGCGTGAACCCGGAATATGCCCCGAGCGCAGACCCTCGCGCGGTTCGGCCTCGGCCCCGGAAAACCGGCTGGCAGAGCGGGCGTCGATGATCTCATGATCACCCAGCTTGGCGGCGGCGGAAACTTGCGTGACGTCCCGGACAAGCTGATTTTGCACCCGGACGGTCATATGACGATCACGGATGACCGGCGGCAGGTCTTCGACCTCGCGCCCTTCCGCCTGCCATTTGGGGAATCCACCATCCAGAACCGCGATGTTTTCCTGCCCCATAAGACGGAACAGCCACCAGACGCGCGCAGCCGACATCAGCCCAGCGCCATCGTAAACCACGACCTGATGACCGTCGCCCACACCCATCGCGCGCAGGCGCGACATGAATTTCTCGACCGGAGGCGCCATATGCGGCAAGTCGGAACGGCGATCTGATATCTCGTCTATGTCAAAGAACCGCGCCCCGGGGATGTGGCCTGCGTCATATTCCGCCCGTGCATCACGATTTTGCGCGGGCAAGTACCACGACCCGTCCAGAATCCGCAGATCCGGATCCTTCATATGCGCGGCCAGCCATTCGGTGGATACGAGGGTTTTTGGATCGTCCTGCATCAAAGCCTCCCCTAAGCGCGCTTGATTTTTCCCTATACCCGGCGGCATAGGGGTTCAAGGCTGGATAGCGCTCACTTGGCGCTGCGCAGGCGGAAATGTTGGATAATCCCAATGAGGCTGATCAGAATCCAGAACCCCTCGATCAACATTGATGCGAGATTGAAGTTCTGGAGCAGGGAATAGACGATCAGCACCGAGCCCAGCAGGTTGATCACCGGAAAGGCCAGATCATCCGAGTTCATCATCCGCATCTGTGTTGCGAAATACGCGGCGACCACGATCAGAGCCCCGAAAGAGCCGATGGCGTCGACGATGGTCAGGCTGTCGAAAAATGCGGTCATGAATGGGCCTTGCCGTTCTCTACAAATTCGGTGTGTTGGGCGTAATGATGCATGTTCAGAAAGGCCGCCCCCTCGGGGCCGGCGCGATACCCGTGCGGAAGATCGGCCGCGAAACGCAACCCCTGCCCGGCTTGTAGGGAAACCCACTCGTCTCCGCGCAGGATCTCAAGCGTGCCGCTCAGAACAAAGACCTCTTCGGTCACGCCTGTCGCGTGGGCGGGCGACTCGTGGCTTTGGTTCGGCTTGAGGTTGACGTGGAATGTCTCGGCCCCCAGAGCGGGATCGAATGGAAAGACGATCTTGACCTCGATCGTGCCGGGGAAAGTTACGGTCTGAAAAACCGAAGGGTCCCCGTTCATCGTATCGATCAGCGCGCTGAGCGGCAGTTGAAACCCCTTGGCAATTTTCCACAGCGTTGCGATGGTTGGGCTGGATTCACCGCGCTCGATCTGCCCCAGCATGGCTTTGCTCACGCCAGTCATCTCGGCCACTTTCGACAGGCTCAGGCCCGATGCCGCACGCACGTCTCGCAGTTTCAGCGTTATATCGTCAGAGTCCATCTCATCGTCCCGCGAATCCTCTTGTGCGTTATAGCGCACATGTGGTACGTGCGCTATAACGTACGAACCCCAAGACATGCAACCCGAGGCAAAAGGGAAACAGCATCATGCCATTGTACCGATCCAGAACCTCAACCCATGGCCGCAACATGGCTGGCGCACGCGGCCTTTGGCGCGCCACCGGCATGGGAGACGATGATTTTGGCAAACCGATCATTGCCATCGTCAACTCGTTCACCCAATTCGTCCCGGGCCACGTGCATCTGAAGGATCTGGGCCAGATGGTTGCGCGCGAGGTCGAGGCTGCAGGCGGTGTGGCCAAAGAATTCAACACGATCGCGGTGGATGACGGCATCGCAATGGGCCATGACGGGATGCTGTATTCGCTGCCCTCGCGCGAAGTGATCGCGGATTCGGTCGAATACATGGTCAACGCCCATTGCGCCGATGCGATGGTCTGCATTTCGAATTGCGACAAGATCACCCCCGGCATGCTGATGGCCGCGATGCGCCTGAACATCCCTGCCATATTTGTCTCGGGCGGGCCGATGGAGGCTGGCAAGATCGATATCGCCGATCTGGAGGCCAAGAAAATCGACCTCGTCGACGCCATGGTCGCCGCGGCGGACGACAAATTCACCGACGAACAGGTTCAACATATCGAAGAGAATGCCTGCCCGACCTGCGGCTCCTGTTCTGGCATGTTCACTGCGAACTCGATGAACTGCCTGGCCGAAGCATTGGGCCTGGCCCTGCCGGGCAACGGCTCGACACTGGCGACACATGCCGACCGCAAAGAGCTGTTCCTTGAGGCAGGCCGCCGCATCGTTGAGATCACCAAGCGCCATTATGATCTGGATGAAAAAGGTTTTCTCCCACGCGAGATTGCCACCTTCGAAGCATTCGAAAACGCCATGAGCCTCGACATCGCCATGGGCGGGTCCACCAATACGGTGCTTCATCTGTTGGCCATCGCGCATGAGGGTGGCTTTGATTTCACCATGTCCGACATGGACCGCCTGAGCCGCCGCGTTCCCTGCCTGTGCAAAGTCGCGCCCAACACCGAAAATGTGCACATGGAAGACGTCCACCGCGCCGGAGGTATCTTCTCGATCCTCGGAGAGCTCAGCCGCGCAGGCCTGCTGCACGAGGAATGCAACACGGTACATTCGGCCACAATGGGTGAAGCGATCGCCAACTGGGACATCAAGGTCGCCAACAATCCAAAGGCGCAGGAGCTGTTCAAGGCCGCCCCCGGTGGTGTGCGCACCACACAGGCGTTCAGCCAGTCCAACCGGTACAAGGAACTGGACACCGACCGCGAAGGCGGCGTGATCCGCTCGAAAGAACACGCGTTCAGCCAGGATGGTGGTCTGGCCGTTCTGTTCGGCAATATCGCTCGCGACGGCTGTATCGTGAAAACTGCTGGCGTGGACGCCAATATCCTGAAATTCACCGGCTCGGCCTACGTGTGCGAAAGTCAGGATCAGGCGGTCAACGACATTCTCACCGGCAAGGTGAAAGAAGGCGATGTGGTCGTCATCCGCTATGAAGGCCCGCGCGGTGGCCCGGGGATGCAGGAAATGCTGTATCCGACGTCATATCTGAAGTCCAAGGGTCTGGGCAAAGCCTGCGCGTTGCTGACCGATGGTCGCTTCTCGGGCGGCACATCAGGCCTGTCGATCGGCCATGTTTCGCCCGAAGCGGCCGAAGGCGGTGAGATCGGTCTGGTTCAGAATGGCGACACGATCGAGATCGACATCCCAAACCGCACCATTCATCTGGCAGTTTCGGATGAAGAGCTGGCCGCCCGCCGCACGGAACAGAACGCAAAGGGGTGGGAGCCCGCCGCGCCGCGCAAACGTAAAGTGTCCACCGCGCTCAAGGCCTATGCCAAGCTGACGACCAGCGCAGCAAAAGGGGCTGTTCGCCAAGTCTAAGCACATACGCGACCGGCTTGCCGAGGCGGCGAGCCGGGTAATCAACCGTCCTCAAGAGATCCCGCGCCCGATCCGTACCATCGGCTTCGCCGATGCCACGTTCGACCTTGGGCCCGGCGCCGCGCAGCGCGCGGCGCCGGGCCCAACCGGAGGAGATGTTTCGCAAGAAATATCGACGACAGGCGGGAGCACCCCCACCGTCAGTCGCCCAACTTGGCGTGGATTTCGTCCAAATCGATTTCACCGATCGGCATCTTGTTCGCCGGGTTTTCGAAGTCGTATTTGAACAGCTCGAAATCCTGCTTGTAGATCTCGTAGACCAGATGCATTGACAGATCGTCAAAGTAGTCCTCGACCGGATGCGCACGTTTTGGCCCGTGCCCTTCGGATTCATTGAACCGTGGAATCTCGGACAATTTGACCGGGTGCTTCAGCTCGACATTGTCCAGAACATCCTGCATCCCGTCATTGAACGCTTCTGTCCAGAATATCCGGTCATAGTGACCGCCGTTCACGATGAAAGTAGACACGTGGCCTGACATCGCAGACCAGTGAATGTCCGGGTCCATCGGGCGCCGCCACCGGATCGTATCACGCGCAAACAGCAGAAACCGGCGGAAGCTGGCGATCTGGTCAAACTCTCCCTTGCCGTCGTCGCCGCCCACTTCGATCCCGTAGTTATAGATCAGCGTCGGCACCAGATTGCCGCGGTATCTCTTGCCGTTGCGCTGAATGCCGCAGATCTTGTCAAAGAATGAGCTTAGGATGCGGGTGTAGGGATTGCGCACGCAAGTGAAAGAATAGGACGCGTGATTGCGCACATTGTTCGAGATCAGCTTCTGGCTCTGATCAAATGCCCATTTGTGCATGCCGTCCTTGGCATCATGGATATCACCGTCGAAGAACTGACCATGATCCGAGAAATACATGATCTGACCAATGGTCGAGCAAGCACATTTGGGCACCACGCGGTACACCATGCTTTCGCTCTCGGTCATCCAGGTACCGGGAAACCCCATCTGCTGTGCCTCCTGCGCTGGCCAGGTCTCGATGCGATACGCCAGCTTTTGGTAACAAAGAACCAAAATTATTCTGTTTATTCAATCGCTCATCCTCAGTATCACGGTTGAAATCAGGCAGAAACGGATATTGCGTAATCTCAATGGCAAAAGTCGCCTATATATTGCTGTGTCACAAGGACCCTGAAGCCATCATTGCACAGGCCGAACAACTGACCGCTGTCGGCGATTGCATGGCCATCCATTTTGACGCCAGCGCCAGCGCCAAAGCCTATGAGCGCATTCGTTCCGCACTGGATCAGAACCCCAATGTGACCTTTGCAAAAAAACGCGTCAGATGCGGCTGGGGAGAATGGTCGCTGGTCCGGGCCACGCTGAACGCCCTGGAAGCCGCCGTGGAAAATTTCCCCCGCGCCACACATTTCTACATGCTGTCGGGTGACTGCATGGCAATCAAAACCGCTGAATACACGCACCGTTACCTCGACGATAACGACAAGGATTTCATCGAAAGCCACGATTTCTTTGAAAGCAACTGGATCAAGACCGGCATGAAGGAAGACCGGCTGATCTATCGCCACTACTTCAACGAGCGCACGCAGTCCAAGCTGTTCTATGCCGCCTATGAATTGCAAAAGCGCCTCGGTCTGACGCGGGACATCCCCCAAGACATTCAGATGATGATCGGCAGCCAATGGTGGTGCCTGCGTCGCAGAACCGTCGAAATGATACTGGATTTCCTGCATCAGCGCCGGGATGTGATCCGTTTTTTTTCGACCACGTGGATTCCTGATGAAACCTTCTTTCAGACGCTGGTGCGTCACCTGATCCCAAAAAACGAGATTGAAAACCGAACGCCGACATTCCTGATGTTCTCGGACTATGGAATGCCGGTCACGTTCTACAATGACCACTATGACATGTTGCTGGGCCAGGATTATCTGTTCGCACGCAAGATCAGCGCCGAGGCGCATGAGTTGAAGGCCCGGCTCGGCTCGCTCTATGCCAGTGAGGGCGTCGATTTCCCGATCTCGAACGAGGGGCGCAATCTGTACGCGTTTCTCACTGGTCGCGGGCGTATCGGCCGCCGGTTCGGACAACGCTTCTGGGAAGCCGGGAGCGTACTCGGCCCGGAACGGGAACTGTTCGTGATCGTCTGCAAGAAATGGCATGTCGCCAAACGTCTTGTCGATCAGATCGCATCTGAAACGGATATTCCTTGCGTTGAATACCTGTTCAACGAAGAAAATACGTTGCTGCCGGATCTGGGCGGGATCGACTCCACACTGACCAAGCGCTCTCGTCACCGGCGTGCCGTTCTGCGCCTGTTGTTCGACAGTTTCGGGTCGGATCAGCTGGTGCTGTGCCTTGACCCGGCCAATCTTGACGCGCTCGAGGATTTCTGCGGCGACCAGGCCAAAACCCACGTGCTTGAGATCGAATGCGAATACTCGGACGACTATCTGATCGGCCACGCGCGTCGGGTCGGGCTGGCCGGAGACAACAGCCCAACGGAAACCGTTGCTTCCTTGCTGCCGACCCTTCGCAACGATCTGGGCTATGAATCCGAACGGATCCGCGCTGCCCGGCTGGACAATTACCTGCGCCTGCGGGAAACGGCCCCGCGCGCCGACAATGAAGCGGTTATTGCCAAGTTTCTTGGGGTTGGTGAAGACAAAGCCCAAGCCGTCATGCAGTTGGATTACCTTTTCCTCGACTGATCCCCAAAGCCCTTCACAGATTGTCTGCCCGAAGGCTGGCACCCGTGACCCGCGCAATCCAAATCGCGGATGGCAAGTGTTCCGCCATGCAAGGCAGCCGCAGCCGCTGCAACTGCACTCGTGATTTTTATTCAATTATCGGATACTGTGCAGCCAATTGGGCCATTTTGTTCATACTTTTTCCATCAGAAACACGGCCCTTGCCAGAAACAAACACTGAAAACAGGCAGGTCTTTTATTCTGAATGACCGTCGTCCGAGCTTCGAAGAACCAGAGGCGCTGGCGGACCGAAGATTGAAATATTGCAACGCAACTCCGGGGGGACACAGTTGTGACCATAGATCAAATTTCCAAATCCAGACCTTACACCCCAAGCGACGCAGACTGGAAGATGATATATGATGTCCTTCCGGGCAAGGCTCAGATCGCCGACCCAGCCGTCATCAACCCACAATTCGAATGTATCGAGGTGACCGGAAACGCGGTTCTGCCAGCGAACGGCATGTATATCGTGCTGCGTGGCGTGGTTCAGCTGCGCCAGAACGGAAATCCATTGGCCAGCGCGGATGTCGGCGATTACTTCTATGAAGAACACCTTCAGATCTCGGATATCCCTGTCAGCCTAGAAGCGCTTGCGCTGGATGGAACCCGGTTGGCGTATCTGTCCAGCCAGAACTGGCTTCAGATACCAGAGAGCGTCCGGCAACCCTGTTTTGCAACGATGTTTGGTGATCTGGTCAGCGTTCAGTTGCAGAATTTTCAGCAGCCGATCAATTGTTGCAGTGTCACGGCGGCCGCTCTCAGCATGTCGGCGCTGGGGTTCAGCTGCGAAGTAAATGACATCTTCCGCGAATGCGCATTGCCCTCGTCCTTTGTCGTGAACGACGGAATCTCGCTGGGCGAGCTTTTTGACGTCGCCTGCACCTACATTCACACGCAGGGGCTGCGCGAGAGGGTTCAGGTTCAGGCCTATTTCATGGACGCAGACACAACCAGTGTGCCGCTGCTGCTTGAGGCGATCGACGAATCCAACCGGCTGGGCGGTGACAACGACATTCTGGTCGCTAATTTCCAGGTCGGTCTTGCCCATGGCAACGAGACTATGCCCGGCGGCCATTTTGCCGTCATCGCCAAGTGCAATCCAAGCACGGGGCTGGTGCATATGATGGATGTGCACCCTGAGAAATACGGCAAGCTTTGGGTGACAACCGTCGAACGGTTGTGGCAAGCCATGTCGGATCGTGACGGAACCTCGATGCGGTCCCGCGGCCTTTTGCGGTTTTCAGCACGGGCCGCGGTCAAGACGCACCTGAAGACTTTCAAGCAGCGGTGCAATTACGTCGACAGCACACGTTATCTGGCTAAAGATCCCAAGAAACGCCGCAACCTGTTCCGCCGGGCAACGCCCAACATGAACTCGATCGGCGTTTTGGTGGAAAGCCTCGCCATTCACGGCGACTACAGGGTGGACGAGGACGAGTTGCTGCGGGCGGCCCAGGTGTCGTTCACGGATACTGTCCGCCGGGTCGCCACCGCCAAAGACATGCACGACATGGTCGAAAAGTATATCAGACAATCCGAGAACCTGCATCTGAGCAGTTCGTTCCAGAGCTTTGAGACCCGCGATGACAAATCAATCCAAACCCCCGAAGACTGGTTCAAGGCGCAGTTGAAAAGCCTGACCCCCGACAGCAACCGTCACCTGATGATTAACATCGACTTCAATCGCGTCACCGGGATCGAGGCGATCCGCCCGCCGGACAACGTGTTCCGGGAAACTGCGTTGCTCGAAGAGTTCTGGTGCCTGTGCATAGACTATGACGAGGATGAAGACGTTGTGACCATAGTCGATATGAGTCCGGCAACCTCGCAGGTCTGGCAAGCGCCGCGGGGCAACATCTTCCGTGGTCTGCGGGATCTCGAAGACCCTGCATTGTTGGTGATCGAAGAGGTCGAGCCGCCCGAAAACCCAAGCGATGTTGCCAGCATCATCAAGCACAATACAATGGTTCTGTTCTACGAGGACGAGGACCCGTGGTCCTATATGCTGCGCAGCATTCTTTCGAATATCGGGGCAACGACCGTCAAGCAGATCGACGTGGGCGGGCGCGATCCCAATATGATCAGGATGCGGCGGCAACTGGTGACGCTGGGCGAAAGACCGGACGTGCCGTATTTGTTTTTCAAAGGAAAATGCATCAGCAAAAGTGAAAAGCTGGAAGACATCGTAGACATGATCCAGGCCGGTGAATTGCAAGCCAGAATGCGCAGGGAAGGGCTGCCGGTATCCGAACTGAATGAAACCCCAAGCCTTGAGAAGAACCCGTTCGGCTATCCCAAGGGGGTGATGAATCAAGTAAACGCCGGAAAGCGAAACGTATTGCTCTGCGCCTGCGGGTCATCGGCGGCGGACAAGATCCCCGAGCTTGTCGAACGCATTGTCGACGCGGGGCATAACGTGAAACTGATCCCGTCTGTTTCGGCCGAGAAATTCTTTCGGGATTTCGGCGCCGAACGGATCGACGCCAAGATCACCCACAATGACTATTACCGCGACGATGACGAGTGGAATTTCCGCTATTTGAATTTCGACATGCCGGTGCGCGCCTCGCATCTGGCACTGTGTGACTGGGCAGATTGCGTCATAGTGGCCCCCATCACCTGCAACACGATGGGCAAGGTTGCCAATGGCATCGCCGACAATCTTTTGACCTCGGTCTTCGTGGCATGGCAATACCAGAAGAAACCCGTGATCCTCTGCCCCGCGTGCAATACGAATATGTGGAACAATATCACCACGCAGAACAACGTCGACAAGCTTAAGACGCTTGGGGTCGATTTCGTCGGACCGCGCGAAGGTCGCCTGTCGAACGGCCGGATGGGCATCGGCATGATGGCAACGCCGGACCAGATCATGGAAGCTTTGGCGGATGCGTTCGAGGAATTGGACGACCAGAAGTATCGCGTCTGCAAATGGGCGCGCGAGGCCGCTGCCGCCGATGATATCAACGAATGGAAGCGCGTGTTCCGTGCCATCGACGAAGGGGTCGTCGGGGTCAACATCGTGGACGAGGCCCATGGAGATTCACTGTTGCACTATGCAGCGGGCGGTGAAGGCGAACTGGGCGAAAGCGGCCATGATCTGGGTAAGCCGGATTATGAGGCCGCCCAGAACCTGATCGACAGGGGTATCGACGTCAACATTGTCAACGATCACGGATTCACCGCATTGCATGTGGCGGTGATGAACAAGGCACCGAAGATGGCGGAAATCCTGCTGCGGGCCGAAGACATGGATGCGACCTCGTGCATCGAATTCGTTCAAAGCATGCAGATCGAACCGGAAATCCGTTCCATGCTGGACGCCTGGGCGCAAGATCACAACCTGAAGATGGCAGACCCCGAACAGGGGCGTGACGAAAGCTTCGTGGCGGTGAACGAGCCCTCTTACCTGTATTTCACCTATGGATCACTGAAGCGGGGGTTCCCCAATCATGACGCACACAGCGCGGTCCTGAATGAATTCGTGGGAACGGCGCGCACCCGGCAACCAATGCCCCTGATCATCCCGAAGGAACCATTCTGCGACAATCCCAACTGTGGGTATCTGCATCGCATGGCAACCCTTGTGGATCAGCAGGGGATGGGCAAGCAAGTGGGTGGAGAGGTCTACCGTGTCACCGAATCCGGCCTCGGCGAACTGGACAGGCTGGAAGGGTATTACGGCCCCGGCTCACCCGAGAATGTCTATGTGCGCAAGAAAATCAACGTCGTCATCGAGGGTGCGATGAAACCCGCATATGCCTATGTGATCGCTGATCCGGAAAAATACCTGAAAAGCTGGCGCGAGGGTACATCCGAAGTGGTGAGCGATTACACGCTGGACATGGCGCAGGGCGAACCCAAACCCGGGTTTGAACCCGTGGCCTAACAATCCCGCGTGCTGATCGGTGGCGGTTCCGAGCTGTCCTTGATGCCGAGGTTATAGGCCGTGATCGCCACCATACACAGCAGCACGAAGGGCCAGAAACTGGCCTTTGGGATCAGGTTGTCCCGATAATGGATGATCCGCAGCGACGGCACCGCCTCTGAGGCGAACAGGTACGTATTGATCGAAACCGCCAACAGCATGAAATACATAAGGAAAAAGAATGACTCCATATAGATCACGGGCGATCCGGCGAATCCTTCGCGCAGTTGCACATGGGCCAGCAGGATCACGAAGAACAAAACCGAACAGGTGCCGATCACGCTGGACGTGCTGAAGTCATGCCGCTCGACCAACCCCTCGCGGCGCGTGACGGTCATGACTGCACCGAACAGCAGCATCACCACGACGAGCAACGGGATCATGTGAACGATGAACGCGTTTGCAAAATTGCGTTTGATGACGAAGTTGTAATGCAACTCGGGCGTGTTGGTCTGGTAAGCGTTCTGCCGGATGCCCAGCGTCGTATCCAGTTTCGACAGCTTGTAGTCGAAATAGGTGTTTTCTCGCTCCCACGTGCCCATCACGATCCGGTTGTCGATCCCGAAAATGTCATCCGATCCGGTCGCCGGATAAGCCTCGAAGTCAGGAACCAGCGCGATATTGACCTCGAAAGAAGCGGGTGAGAACCGCACCCAAACCGTTTTGTGATCGAAGGGATAACTGGTGTAGTCGAAGCTCTGGCGCAGGGTTTGTTCAAAATACCAACCAATCAAGACGCCGTCGGGTTGTGACAAGCGGTATGCCTCTTCAACAAGGCCGCTTGCGGTATCGACCGCTTCGGGCAGAAGAAATCCAACCTCACCTTCGGCGGGAAGGATCGCATCATGTTCCTTTGCCTTGTAGTGCTGCCAGATATAGCCGGTAAGCCGCACGTCGCTGGCGCCCAGAAAGCTGAACGACTTTATGAAAATCCCCGTTCTCAAACGATAGTCCGGCGCTACGTCCATTCTGCACAGATACGCATCTACCGAAGCCTGATCGGGCAGCTGCGTCAGGTCTTCCTCGAAATGGTTCAGTTCGATCCAAAGCTTGAGCAACAAGGCGGCCAACCCAAAGGTCAGCAGGCCAGAGATAAGCCAAACCTTTTTTTCGACGCTCATTCAGCCTCCTGCCTTGCCGCCTAACTGGTCAGAAAATCCGCGCGGCCCAGCAAGGATTGGGTAATGCCCATCGCGGCAAAATGCTCGGTCATACCGGCAAAACCGCTATGCTCTGACGGTGGAATATTCTGCCTTCCGCTCTCGGCCAACAGCCGTGTTTGACGAATGGACAGGTCCACCATCGGCAACGGCTCGTTCCTGGTGAACGCGGCAAGGCCATCCGCATACTCCATTGCGGCATCCCAATCACCACGCGCCAGCATGACGGCGCTGGCATCGGGGAAGAAGTGCAGATGGCTGTGGCCAACACATCCCTCGGCGATGATCTCGGAACCCAGTTTCAAAAGGCGCGTTTGCTCATCCGGGTCCGTTTCGGCCATCGCCAGGGCTGACAGGGCCTTGGGTCCAACAAAGTTCCGGCCATGTTCAAGCGCGATTTCGACTGCTCGCAGACCGGTTTCACGTGCGCGCCCGACCTGGCCGGCATAAACCTGCGTTCTGGCCAAATGTTCCAACGCCTGCGCTTCAAGGCGTTTTGCGCCCACGCGCTCTGCGATTTCGGCCGAAACGCCAAAGGCTTCCAGCGCACGGTCGAGACTGCCCAGAAAGGTCTCGGCCACGCCAAGGCATGTTTGCGCAACACATTCCGGAACGAAAGCGAAATACGTCTGCGAGATTTCAATCGCCTCATTGGCATCTGCTCGGCCCTGCCCGACATCCCCAGTATAGCTGCGCGCCACGCTGAGATTGTGCAGATTGGCTGCAAGGTCCCGAACCAGCCCTTTTTCGCGTGCCCGTTCAGCGGCTTGGGTATAGAACCCCGCCGCCGTCTTCATCGAGGCTTTCATGAAATTGGCGTCGCCAAACCCACTCAGCGCCCCAACCTCAAGGCGCGGGGATTCCAGCTTGCGGGCAAGCGAGAGCGCCCGCTCGTTGGCCTTCAGCGCTTCTCTGTTCCGGCCCAGCGGGAAATAGACGTTGCCGCGCACATAGCTTATCTGGGCCTCATCTTCCTCGGACCCGCAGCGCTGTGCTGCTGCCTCGGCCGTGTCGAGCGCTTCCAGCGCGTCCTGATACAGGCTTGCTTGCCGCGCCGCCTGCGCAAGCCCGATATGGGCCCGGGCGATTTGTTCGTCTGTTTCAGCCAAACCGGCGGCGTCTTTGAACTCGTCCAAAGCTTCGTTTGACAACCCCTGCAACCGATGGGTTTCGCCCCGCGCGCACAGCAGGTCAAATCGGACACCCGCCGGGGACGGCAATTCCAAAGCACGCTCGATCAGCGGGCTGGCATCGTCGAATCGGAAGGCTTGTATCAATTTGTCGGCTGCTTCCAGATAGGCTTGCGCCGCGTTATTGGCCCCGGCCCGGTCCAGATGCTGGGCGCGCAAGGTTGCATCCTTGTCTTCGAACCACTGAGCCGCCTGCCGGTGCAGGCGGGCGCGTTCGGATTTGACCAGTGTTGCATAGGACCCGTCCCGGATCAGCGCGTGGGTAAACATGAAATCGGGCCCTGCCTCTCGGATCAACGCCGAGCGGATAAGGTTGCTGGTATCCAGATGCCCTTCACCCAGAATGAAATTCAGAACTTCGGGCGAGAACCGTTGACCCAGAACCGATGCGGCCTGAATGGCGGTTCGGCTGGCGCGATCCAGCGCGTCCAATCGCGACTGAACGATACCCTGAATACTGCCCGGCACAGTTTCCTGTTTGAGCACATCCGTGTTTCGCAACAGCTGCTCCAGAAACAACGGATTTCCACCGGCGCGCTGGACGCAGGTTTCCAGCAAGTCGCGATCGATGGCCCGGAACTCTTCGACCAATTGCCTGACGTGCTCTTCTCCCATCGGTGCCAGTTCCAGTTTTGACACCAGCGCGCCATCCGTGGCCATCTGCCAGTTCCTGTCGATCGGATCGCCCTCGGCCCGGCTGGTCATCATCAACACACAGGGCGTGTTCCGCGTCACCGCGGCGATATGAGAACACGCCGCCAGGATGTCGGGCGTCGCCCAGTGGATGTCTTCAATCTGAATAAGCAGGGGCGATTCCCGACTGCTGGCGGAAAGCAGCTCCTCCAGCACCTGACGCCGCCCCCGCAGACGGGTCTTGTTGTCCATCACCGCATAGACCTCGGCCAGGCCCGGATCCTGCTCGAGTTCAAGCAAAGCATTGAGGTGCGCAGCGTTGGAAGGGCTGACCCAGCCCTTGGTAATGGCCTCTTTTGCAACGGCCGCCCCGGTTTCCGCCCCGTCCGACGCCTCAAGCCCCAGAATGCTGCGTGCAACGGTCTGAATGGCTGAATGACCTTCGCGCGCGCCGAAATCCATCACAACGCCGTTGTGGATCGTGTAGGACAGGCTGGTCGCCAATTCCGCCACTTGCTCGGACAGATGGGTTTTTCCAATTCCGGGTTCGCCCAGAACGATGTGCACTTCACCTTTTCCATGGCGTTGGCATCGGTCGAATGTGGCCGAGAAAATCGACATCTCACGCTCGCGCCCGATGAATTTATGCCGTCTGGTCCGAATGTTCCTGGCCAACCGGTCCAGACGCCAGACCTCAACCGGCTCGTTCAGCCCCTTGATCGCCTTGACCCCGATGGAGTCGCCCACGAACAACGGGCCCAGCGCGCGTTGAATGTCATGTGAGACCAGAGTCTCGCCGCCCCCTGAGATATCTGTCAGCCGAGACGCCAGATTCACCCCATCCCCTGTCACCGTATATTCCGTATGCGACTGGCTGCCTGTCGTACTGGCGATGACCTGACCCGAAGAGATACCGATATGACAGGACAGCGGCGGTGATAACGTCGGAAGAACCGCATGAATTTCAGCTGCCGCCCGTGCTGCCCTTTCCGTGTCATTGGTATGTGAGATCGGCGCTCCGAAAACGGCCATGACCGCATCACCGATATGCTTGTCGATGCGGCCGCCGTATTTTTCGACCACATTGTCCACTTTGCTGAAGAACTGGTTGAGCAGCGCGTGCAGATCCTCGGCATCCAGCTTGCTGGACATTTTCGTGAACCCGGTCAGGTCCGCAAACATCACCGTGACCTGCCGCCGCGCAGGTTCGTGCGGCGCTGCGGGTTCAGGCTCTGCGGCGATCTGCGCGGAATCAAGTTGCTCGATGGCACGCAAAAGCCGCCGACGATCGCCGACAGCGGTCACACCGATTTCGATCAGATCCTCGGCCGTCAAATCAGGCAGAATGGAAAAGTCGATCTTATTATCAATGAAGGCCTGCGCGTACTCGTTTAATCCATTTGCGCTCAACCAGCCCCTCAGATCTTGAGACATATCGCCCCTCTGAAGTCCCCCACTTCAAGCGAGAACCTAGCATGGCAGCGGGCGTGAGTCTGCAAAAACCAAATTAATTTGTGATTTTGAGCAGGGTTAATCCCCTTTTGATGCATTCACAGGCTTGAATTTCCAAACCCACTCGACAGGACAAATGAACGACAGGCCTCCGAAATTTCTCGGAATCGCGACCTTTCCCGCACATAAAGATACACCTCGCGCCTGTCCGGCAAATCCGAAATCGGACGAAAGGCGACTGCGTCCGGGATGAACTGCGCGACGGTCTGCGGCAGGACCGTGATCCACTGGCCTGCCCTGACAGTCGTGATCAGGGAATGCGTGTTGTGGATGGTAACCTCGGCCCTGTCCAGAATTTCTCGGAAAGGCGCGGACTCGATAAAGTCACACAGGGCGTTTCGCACGAAAGGCTGAGCCACCAGATCGCAAATGGCTGGCGGTTCCGCCCGTGTCATCAGCGGATGATCGGACGCTGCAACCAAGCCGAAACGGTCCTGAAACAGCGGCTCTGCACTGACCCCGTTCAGCGGAAAATGGCCGGACGCTATGCCGATATCAGACGTGTCCCCGGCGACCGCATCCAGAACCTGCTGCGAATCTCCGTCTCGCAGCTCGATCTTCAGGCCGGGAAAACGAGACGTCATATGGCCCAGCAGAGCAGGAAAGACCAGCGCCCCCACGGACGGCACGGATACGATCCGGATCAACCCGTGCTCGGCCTGTGCCGCCAGTTCAATATTCTGAACAGCCTGATCGAAATCCCGCACCTGTTTGAGCGCAAGGTCGAGAACTTGCTGACCGAGCGGAGTAAGGTGGTTTTTCCGTTCGCCTTCAAACAGTTTCTTGCCAAGATGCTCTTCGAATTGTTTCAACATCATTGAGACCGCGGATTGCGTGCGGCCCAAACGGCTGGCTGCCTCGGCAAGATTTCCGGTTTGGGCCACGGTGCAAAAGCACCGCAGCATCTCTATTTTCACGGCCATGCTTCAATCTTTCTGAAGTTTTCTAAAGTTATTTGAGTTTGACTGATGTCGTCAGCAAGTTCCATTCTTTCGCAAACTGAAATTTGCGAATTTGGGGCCTGACGTGACCAAACTGAATCTGATTGCCGGCGAATGGCTGGCTGGCGAAAGCGAAATCGAAAACCGCAACCCATCGGATCTGAGCGATCTGGTCGGCATGTTCACACAAGCCAGCGCCGACCAGCTTGAGGCGACCCTGGATCAGGCGCGCGTCGCGCAGGCCGAATGGGCCGCCTACGGGCTCGAGCGCAAACAGGCCGTCCTGAACGCCATCGGCAACGAGTTGATGGCCCGCGCCGAAGAGCTGGGTACTTTGCTGAGCCGTGAAGAAGGCAAGCCGCTGGCCGAGGGCAAAGGCGAGGTTTACCGCGCCGGTCAGTTCTTCACTTACTATGCGGCCGAATGCCTGCGACAGATCGGTGAGAACGCCGATTCCGTGCGCCCCGATATCGAGGTGGACGTGCGCCGCGAAGCTGTTGGCGTGGTTGCCATCATCAGCCCATGGAACTTCCCCACTGCAACCGCCTCGTGGAAGATTGCCCCGGCGCTGTGCTATGGCAACGCGGTTGTGTGGAAGCCCGCCAACATCACCCCTGCCTCGGCCGTGGCCCTGACCGAAATCATCGAACGGCAGGATATCCCGAAAGGTCTGTTCAGCCTGGTGATGGGCTCGGGCCGTTCCATCGGTCAGCGGCTGGTGGAAAGCCCCAAGGTCAATGCGATTTCCTTCACCGGGTCTGTGCCCGTGGGCAAAGGCATCGCCGCCGCCGCGATCCAGAACCTGACCAAGGTGCAGATGGAAATGGGGTCCAAAAACGCGCTGGCCGTGATGGACGACGCCGATCTGGATCTGGCGGTAACTCTGGCGCTGGGCGGGGCCTTTGGCGGCACCGGTCAGAAATGCACTGCCTCGTCGCGGCTGGTGGTTCACGCGGGCATCCATGATGCCTTTGTCGAGAAACTGGTTGCCGGTGCGCAGGCAATGAAAGTGGGTCACGCGCTGGAAGCGGGCGTGCAGATGGGCCCCGTCGTCAGCCAGCAGCAGTTGAATGAAAACCTCGCCTATGTCGAACTGGGCAAATCCGAAGGGGCCGAGCTGGCCTGTGGCGGTCAGCGCCTGGAGATGCCCCATGACGGTTTCTACATGTCGCCGGGCGTGTTCCTGAACACCACCAACGACATGCGCATCAACCGCGAAGAAATGTTTGCGCCCCTGACCAGCGTCATCAAGGTCGGCAGCTATGACGAGGCGCTGAGCGTTGTGAACGACACCAATTTCGGCCTGACCTCGGGCATAGTGACCAAATCGCTGGCCCGCGCCACCCATTTCCGCCGCAACGCGCGCACCGGTGTTGTGACGGTGAACCTGCCCACCGCTGGCACCGATTACCACGTGCCTTTCGGTGGCCGCGGCGACAGCTCGTACGGACCCCGCGAACAGGGAAAGGCGGCGGCTGAATTCTACACGACCGTCAAAACCGCCTATATCAGCGCAGGCCCTGTCTGATGCGGATCGACGGCCTGCAATATGCCAACTGGTCGGAAAAGATCTTTCGCCAGTTGCGCGAAGGGGGCGTGGATGCGATCCACGTCACCATCGCGTATCATGAGAATTTCCGCGAAACGGTACTGAATTTCGAGAAATGGAACCGCTGGTTCGAGCAATACCCGGATCTGATCATGAAAGGCCGGTGGGCCAGCGATATCGACACGGCCCGTAATACGGACCGAACCGCCGTGTTTTTCGGGTTTCAGAACCCGTCGCCCATTGAAGACGATATCGGGCTGGTCGAAATCCTGCACGATCTGGGCGCGCGGTTCATGCAACTGACCTACAACAACCAATCCCTGCTGGCGACAGGTTGCTACGAGGCCGAAGACACCGGCATCACCCGCATGGGCAAGCAGGTCATCAAAGAGATGAACCGCGTGGGCCTTGTGGTAGACATGAGCCATTCGGCAGACCGTTCCACGATCGAGGCGGCTGAAATCTCGGACCGGCCCATCGCGATTACACACGCCAATCCGCACGAATGGTCCCCGGCCCTGCGCAACAAGCGGGATGACGTCATCCGTGCGGTAACGGAAAAAGGTGGGATGCTGGGCTTTTCGGTCTACCCTCACCATCTGAAAAACAAGTCCGATTGCACGCTGGAAAGCTTTTGCGAAATGATCGCACGCACTGCTGACAAACACGGGGCCGAACATCTGGGGATTGGCACTGACTTGTGTCAGGATCAGCCCGACAGCGTCGTGGAATGGATGCGTGTGGGGCGTTGGACAAAAGAGATCGACTATGGCGAAGGCTCGGCCTCGGCTCCGGGATTCCCACCGATGCCGGGTTGGTTTCAGGACAACCGAGACTTTGGCAACATCGAAGAAGGGTTACGCGCGACCGGCCTGAACGATGACGAAGTGGCCGGGATCATGGGCGGGAACTGGTATCGGTTCTTTGCCGAGAACTTCGTCCCACAAAGGTAACCAAATGGAACCACACGCGCAGACAGAGATCGCCAGACGTGACCCATCCACGGTCATGCGGCTGTCACGTTTGGGATCGTTGCACCAATGTCGGCTCAGCTTTATGCGGCAGCTGACGCGTCGCATGGCCGAGGAAAACTGGAGCTTTTCGCGCCCCGCGTTCGAAATTGACAACAAGGGTGTGGGCCATGCGGTCTATACTGCGCAAGGCCCCGATCGGGCTTATTCGCTGGTCGCTTTTGCCCATGACCTGCCACCCGATCAACGATCGGACCGGGTGATTGCCGAGGCCTGGGATGCCACCTTTACCTTGTTTGACGGCATTCCAACGTCAGAGGATATCGACCGTCTGTCGCAGAATGTTCCGTTGCAAGAAGCCGGACGCGTCAGCGAAGCCGAACTGTCCCTGTCGCGGGCGAACCGTTCCGTGCGGCTTTGGGCTCATGTGGTGGATCAGCTTGCTGCGGGGCGGCAACCCGACCTCGAACAGATCTACAAGGTCGGCTATCTGATGCGGACCACGGCCGTTTATGGTTCGGGCAAATTCGGCGCGGCGGACCGCGAAAAGACAGCCGGCCGGGCCGAAGTCAGCGGTCCGTTCCAGATCGAGATGCTGTCGGTCTATCTGACCCGCGCCTTTGTGCGCGATCTGGTGCAGCACATGGCGCGGGTCAAAGGCCAAGACCAGACCGCAGAGCTTGATCCAGAAATCGCGCGCTGGCTGGGCATCGGGAATTCGACCGGCCTGGGTATGGCGCCGTTCATCGTCAATCACCCGGTGCTGTTCAACAACTGGATCATGGTGCGCGAGGAGGCGATCTCGCGCGTTCGGTCCATTGATGCGGCTTCGGAAGATGAAGCACATGTCTTTTGCGATGTCTTTGCACGCTGCAAACAGTCAATCGCCTGGTGGCGATCTGAACACCCGGTGCAGATGGAAAAGCTGGCGGCGCTGAATTCGGATCTGCAAGAAATCGAGAAATACCTGGCCAAGGATGATCTGACACAGGATCACCCCTGGAACCGACTGATCCTTTGGTCCGAAGCCGCGCTGACCGAAGAAGGTCAGGAGCTGCTGGCCTCTTTGATCCTTGAACCTTATGGCGCGCTTGTTGACGGGCTTGCGAGCTGCATGGCAGACACCGACGCCTCTGCACAGGTGATTGATGGGACCATGCCGGTATCAGCGGTGCGCGCTTTGATCCGGAACAGTTTTGACTGGGCTTTGAACCTTGATTGGGCCGCCGCCGAAAACTGCGCGCGGGCCTGGTACGTATCCGAAGAAAAGCTGGAACCCCGACTGGGCGAGCGGTTCGAGGAGCCGATCTCGGATTATGAACAACCTCTTGCACCGGCGCGGGATGCAACCTTGGCTTTCGAAGCGTTGCAGAACTGGCCTGATGACGCTCCGATAGCAGAGTTTCTGTTGCGCCATCCGGAACACCGCCACAGCGTGCGCCGCGCGCAAATCAGCCGTATCGCTCCCTACGGTGAAATTCGAGACAACACGATCAGCGCGCAGGTGATGCCCATTGATATGCTGCGCGCCAAGCTGTCCTTCTTTGGGGCGACGCATTTCGACCCGCGTTCGGATCGGTGGGTGCGTATCTGCATGTATGCGGGCGCGCCCTACCCGGAAGAGCTGAACACCGCGAACGCCGATCTTTGGGTTTATCCGGAGGTTGTGCAATGACCTTCTCGTTGAACGAAGTGGAAGCCACCGCCAAACGCGCAACCCGTGGGGCTGGATATGCCTGGGGTGTGGCGGAGGAGGCCGCGAAAGCAACCCGATGGCTGTGCGTCCAGGGGTTTGACGGGCCTGCGATCCTGTCCCAGTTGCTTGAGCTAGAATTTGCGCCGCACCTGGAACATCACATCCCAGCGGCCCGGGACGGCATGTGGGCCGGCGCCCGGGATCTGTGCCCCCTTATGACCGGATCGGCGCTATCAGATTGCCCGGACGCCCTGTCGCAAGGCAAAGTTCTGATTTCCAATGTTGCCGCACCTCTTCTGTTGCTGCCCTTTGTCGCCACCATGGCGAAAAAGCGGAAATCGACTGTGGAAATCACTTTGGACGGGGTTTCCGCGACCACTGATGGTGTCCATCTCAGCTGTGAAGATTTCGGAATGGACAAGGCAAACCGCGTAGGGATAACCGAAACCGGCCGCAACAGACCCACCCGTTCCTTGCACAGCCGCG
This sequence comes from Ruegeria sp. HKCCD7559, assembly GCF_013110575.1. NCBI lineage: Bacteria > Pseudomonadati > Pseudomonadota > Alphaproteobacteria > Rhodobacterales > Roseobacteraceae > Ruegeria > Ruegeria sp. HKCCD7559. The sequence goes on along the minus strand of NZ_WVQU01000003.1, from coordinate 206,872 downwards.
CTGAACCGGATCCGGGGGCGTGGCAATTCCTCAACACTGTGGCGCATCGCACCTATGCCCCCGCAACTGAAGAATCCCGGCTGCTTGGCGCTGGTGCAGGCTTGTCAGACAACGATTGAAGGACCACCCGATGACCGAAACCAGAACCCTCTCGCTTGCCGAAATCGAAGAGCTGTCATTCAATGCGCTGGTTGCCGCCGGCACAAGCGAAGAAAACGCGCGCCCTCTGGCTGTTGCCACAGCCGCGACCGAAGCGGACGGCGTGGCCAGCCATGGGCTGGCGTATATCCCGATCTATTGCGAGCATGTTCAATGCGGCAAGGTGGACGGTCACGCAAAACCGGCCCTTGAAACCCCGCGTCCGGGCCTCATCCGCGTCGATGCCAAAACCGGGTTTGCACATTCGGCCATCGATCTGGGTTTCGAGGCGCTGATCCCTGCGGCACGGGAACAGGGCATCGCCGCATTGGCGATTACAAACAGCTACAATTGCGGTGTGCTGGGCTATCACACGTATCGGCTGGCCCAGGCAGGGCTGGTCGGATTGGGGTTCACCAATGCGCCAGCATCCATCGCACCCTCGGGCGGATCGAAACCTGTTGTTGGGACCAATCCGTTCTCGATCGCTGCACCGGGTACGGATGGTCAACCCGCGCTGCTGATAGATCAAAGCGCCAGCACCATCGCCAAAAGCGAAGTGATGAAGCATGCAAGAGAAGGCAAGGCCATTCCTGTCGGATGGGCGCTGGACGCTGACGGCAACCCGACAACCGACCCTGACGTTGGTTTGAAAGGCAGCATGGCCCCCTCGGGCGGCTACAAGGGCGTGGGTGTTGCTTTGCTGACCGAAGTCATGGCCGCTGCCCTTACCGGATCGACACTTGGGTTGAACGCATCGCCTTTTTCCGGAACGGCCGGTGGCCCCCCGAAGACAGGGCAGTTCTTCATTGCGATTGATCCCGTGGCGTCCTCTGCAGGTTTGTTTTCAAATGCCATGGCAACTCTGGTTGAGTCGATCAGATCTCAGGACGGCGCGCATCTGCCCGGTGATGGCCGCCGCAAGAGCCGGCTTTCGTCAAGCGAAGCGGGTGTCGCAGTGAACTCCGCAACCCTGTCAAAGATTGAAGCGATTTTGGGCTCCGGCTAGGCGACGGCCTCACCTTCCATTCGGTGCAGTGACCAATTGGCGGCAATCCCCAAAATTGCGCTGGACAATTCAGTCAAAGGATTTGCCTGTCTCTGATTTACAGGCGCGTTGATAGGCAACGGGATACGCGCCTGTATCCCGGGCCGCAAAAAGCGCAAGTCGCGTGTGAAATCCGATATGCGGCGATCCGTGCCGCGCGAAAACGTTCGGCAGACAAAAAGACTGGCAGCGCGTTGAAACCCGACAAGACCGATGTCTCACGGTCTTTCTATCGGCTGTCGTGACGTGTTGGCGTTGAAACACAACTGGGCCAGACCCAAATCGCCGCTCGCTGCACGACCCAAGAACCTGTGATTCTCGCTGCCATTCGCTGCGCATGCTGCCAAGGACAGCCAAAGCAGCGATTTTGCGGAGTATCCGGCACCTGGCGGTCGTTGCGCAAAAAAGTTGCAAAACGGCCCGTTTGATTGCCTGCAGCAAGCCACATTGCGGCTCTACTGCAGGCTCTGCCTCTCAACTTTCCAGGAAATCGGATATGACTGTAGCGGCCTGTTTCAATTTCGGAGCAAAAAGGGGCGCGCTCCAAAACCCGGTCAGTATTGAATGCTCATTGACAGGCTTTGCGACGAGAGTTCCTTCTCAACGACCCTGGTCTCGTCGATCACGCAAGTAGCAGTTTTTTCACCAGATACATCCAGTCTCACATAGTAAGTTCATGGCCATCCCATTTTGTTGTTTCAGTCGCTGCAATCATTGCAGCGTCCCAGCCGATGATCGCATCTCAATTGCTCAAAACGCTACATCTGTCCGATGAGCTCTGGCTTCAGACCCCAGGTTCAACAGTCAAGGTTATTCTGCCGCGATCGCCTTCTCTTGCCGTCTCTCGACGTCTTCGATCAGCAGCGTGCGGGTTGGGAACGGAATATTGATATCGGCTTCGTCCAGCGCCTCTTTGACTTTGCGCTTCATGTCCGCCTGGTATTGGAAGTAGTCCGAAGACTTGCACCACACGCGGACAAGAAAATCGACGCTGCTGCTGCCAAGATTGTTCACCTGGATGAACGGTTCGGGATCAGCCAGCGAACGGGCGTCCGACATGATCGTCTCGCGAATGACGCGCTCGGCCTCCGCCAAGTTGACGCCGTATCCAACGCCGAACGTCCACTCGGCACGACGGGTCTCGTAGACGGAATAGTTCTTGATGGTGTTTCCCCACACCTCGGCGTTGGGAACGATAACCTTGACGTTCCCCATATCCGCAATTTCGGTGTAGTTCAGGGTGATATCTTTTACGGTTCCGAGCACGCCATTCACGTCAACGAAATCGCCGATCTTGAGCGGTCGGAACAGGATGATCATCACGCCGGCTGCAACGTTGGACAATGTGCCTTGCAGGGCAAGACCAATGGCCAAACCCGCGGCACCGATCAGCGCGATGATCGACGTCGTCTGCACCCCAAACGTATTCAGAATGAACAGCCCTGTAAACGCCAGGATCGTATAGCGCGCCAGATTGCCAAGAAAGTTGAAAAGCGTGTCGTCCAGACGTTCCGAGTTTTCACCGACGCCCCGGATCTTCCGGCCGACATATCTTGAAATCACAATCCCAAGAACCAATAGAATCAGCGCCGCGATCGCGTTCGCGACGAGGCCAAGAAGGGCCTCGAGCGTCAGCAGGTCGCTCAGCGATTTCCCGTCATACAGCTCGGTATTCAGAACTTGTGACAGTTTGGCCCAAACGGTGTTCGTCACGGTCTCTGCGGTCTGTGCAATCTCGTTTTCCATGGTGTTCCTCGTGTTTCATCGCCTGAGTTTTTTCTTGCAGCGCGGTCCTGCCGCGTCAGACCTCGATCACGGCGCTAGAGGCAAAGAACATGGCCTGGCTGACGGCCGATTTGACCTGTTCTTCGGTGTAGGGTTTGGAAATCAAAAAGGCCGGTTCGGGCCCTTTGCCCGTCAGTAGGCGCTCGGGGAAGGCGGTGATGAAAATGACGGGGCAATCGCCGTGCTGGGCAATGATGCGGTTCACGGCATCGATTCCGCTGGACTTGTCCGCCAGTTGAATGTCCGACAGGATCAGGTCGAACGGCTCGCGCTCGGCCAAGTCAATGGCGGCCGTCTCGGTGCGTGCGACCCCTGTGACCCGGTGGCCCAGGTCGGTCACCATCGTTTCAAGATCCATCGCGATGATTGCTTCATCTTCGATGATCAAAATGCGCCCAGAAGTGTGGCGGGCCATTTCCTCGTAGGCGATATCGATCAGCTTCTGAGCCTCGGCGGGTTCTATCTGCATGATTGCGGCGATATCGCTGACCGAGAACTCTTCGACCGTGCGCAGCAGCAAGGCCTCGCGCGTATTGGGCGTCAGGCGTGCCAACTGGGCGTGAGCGCGCGATTGAATGTCAGAACTGCCGCCATCGGCGTCAACGGGCATTCCCGACGTTGACCAGATACCGTGAAAAACACGAAACAGCGCGACCCGCGGCGCGAGATCGGCATCGAACTGGGCGGGATCTGCAAGGATCGCTTCAAGCGATGCAGCGGCGTAGGCGTCGCCACTGTCCTGTGAGCCGGTGAGGGCACGGGCATAACGGCGCAGAAACGGCAAGAGCGGGCCAATTTTATCTGCGACGGAAACTCCGGTCAGCTCGGTCATCTATGTTTTCCTCATTTTTTTCTCTAAACTCGGGAACCAAACGCATACTGGGGCGTTATGGTTCCAGCAAAAGTAAAAATTTTTGATGATGCCATGACAAAACCACAGCCAAGCCGAAGCCATCGGCAAGAAATAGAGCAAAGGATCGACGAGAACCTCAAGCGGGCTTTCGATGAGGTAGCCAACGAACCGGTTCCGGATCGATTCGTCGATCTTCTTGAAAAACTTCGCAATCAGACCAGTGTTCCCAAAAGCGGTGACACGGGAGGCTCGGATGGTTGATCCGCGAGAAGAGCTTGTCGAACATATTGGTGCGATGCGTGCCTTTGCGATCAGCCTGTGCCGAAACGGGGCCACGGCCGATGACATCGTGCAGGATGCATTGATCAAGGCATGGAGCAATATCGACTCGTTCCAGGAAGGCACCAACATGCGGGCGTGGTTGTTCACCATCGTCCGGAACACCTATTTTTCGTTGCACCGCAAGCGCAAGCGCGAAGTCGAGGATGTGGATGGCGCCATGGCCGAGAGCCTGTCGCAAAAGCCCGACCATGACGGACGGCTGGCGTTGAAGGATTTTGCGGTTGCATTTGACCAACTGACGGATGAACAGCGCGAAGCGTTGGTGCTGGTCGGTGCACAAGGGTTTTCCTATGAGGAAGCTGCCGAGATGTGTGGCGTCGCCCTTGGAACGATCAAAAGCCGGGTGAACCGGGCCCGCGCGCAACTGGCCGAACTGATGGGTTTGGAAGATGACGAACCCATCGAATTGACTGATGCGGTGACGGCGGCGATCGTTCAGACGCAACCGGCGGCCTGACGATCGATGGGTGCGAAACCGCGCAGCCTGACCGTCTATCTTGCCGCGCTGGTCACCCTGGCGCTTTTGCCTTTGGGGCTGATTGCGGTATTGCAGACACGCGCTGTGATTACCGAGGCCGACGAAAGATCTCGGGCCTCGGTTTTGGCGCGCACGATCGAAGCTGCCACCCGCGAACGGGAGCTTCTGCAGAAAGCTGTTGGTGCCAGTTCGGGACTTACAGCCGCGCTTGCGGAGGGAAGCCTGGACAATGCCGCTTGTTCGGACCTCATGCGCCGGTTCGTTGAACGCCAGCCAGAGTTCGTATTTGCCGGATTCATCCAGCCAAATGGGATTATGGCCTGCTCGACCGTCGAGAAGGACATCGATTTGTCGGACGCGCCCGGTTTCGGGCAGATCTCGGAAAATCCGCAGCTTACTTTTTCTGTCAGTCGTGCCGGGGCGGCGACAGGGCAATCAGTGATCATCGTAACCCAGCCGGTCATGAACAGGACCGAGCTTATGGGGTTCGTCTCCATCTCGATACCTCATGCGCTGGCGCGCACGCCCATGGATGTTGGCAACATTGGTAGTGACGTGGTCATCGCCCTGTTCGACGCGACCGGAGAAGTGCTGTCATCAAATGTGGGCTTGGATGAGGTCAAACCATTCCTACCGCCCGCGAAAGAAAACCTGTTGGTTCTGTCCAGTTCCGGCAAAACATTTTCGGCTAAAACGGCCGACGGAGAGGATCGGGTTTTTGCAGTTGCCAGCATCATTCCGGGCGAAGTCGCCGTGATTGGCAGTTGGCCACGCGAGGCGGCGCTGGCCTCTGTCGGTGCAGGCAGCACTGCCCTGACCATTGCTTTTCCGATCCTGATGTGGGTGACCGGTCTGGGAGTTGCCTTGTGGGGCCTGCATCGATTGGTGATCCGGCATCTCGACAGCTTGCGTTCGGCCGTGCGTCGTTTCGCGTTGGGCGAGCGCGACCCGATTGAAAGCCTCGCAGGCGCCCCGCAGGAGTTTCAGCAAATACAGACTGCATTCAACCGCATGGTCTTGTTGATCCGCGAGGCTGAGGCGCAGCACGAACGCGACCTTGTCGAAAAAACGCTCTTGTTGCGCGAGGTACACCATCGCGTCAAAAACAATCTTCAACTGATCGCTTCGATCATGAACATGCATTTGCGCAAGGCCGAAACCACCGAGGCCCGGCGCTTGCTGGAACAGTTGCAGCGTCGGGTTCGCGGCCTGGCCATGGTGCACCAGAGCTTGAACCAGAACTCGCAGATGACGACGATCAACACCGAGGCACTGATCGGACATTTGGTCGCCGAACTGGCGCATCGACCGCCAATTCTGGGTCAGGTGGTCGAGGTTGACTGCCGGATCGCGCCTGTCGAACTGGGGCAGGATCAGGCAGTCACGCTGTCGATGCTGGTGGCCGAGGCACTGACGAACGCGGTCAAATACGTAGGCGTTCCGCAGAACGGACCGCCGACAATTTCGGTGGAATTGACCCGACCCGAGGAGAACACCCTGCACCTGAAAATCTTCAACACGCGCGGGCAGACAGACGACGGTGCGGATATGTTCCATAGCGGCGGGATCGGTCAGCGGCTGATGCAGGCCTTCCTCCGCCAATTGGACGGTTCCGAAGACATAACCGAGACGTCATCGCATTATGTGTATGAGGTGACGTTCGAAATCTCCGAAGTAGAAGCGGATAGCGAACCACAGTCCATTGCGGATGAGAGAAGCGGTGATGCCCGTGCCGCAGCAGAATGACTTTGAGGTCCTGATCACGGCCGAGCAAGCCTGGCCCGCCTTGGAAAAAGCGGTTCTTGAGGCCCGGCACCAGATCAAGGCAAGTTTTCGGATATTCGATTTCATGACACGGCTGCGCAGCGACGAGGCGCGCCAGATTGGGGAAACCTGGTTTGACCTGATCGAGCATGTCATTCGCAAGGGTGTAACGTTTCATTTGGTCATCAGCGATTTCGATCCGATCTTCGCGACCGAGTTGCACGAGCTGAGCTGGCGCACGAAACGGCAGGCGGTTGCGCTGGCGGAAATCCTGGGTCAAGAAATCGCCTCGCGCTTGACCGTTCGCGTGTCCATGCACCCGGCGCAGGCTGGCGCATTGCCGTGGGCCGCGCTGTTGCCGGCGGTTCTTCGGAAAAAGGCGCAGCGGATTCAGAAGCTGTCCCGCGAACGACGCGAACGGCAGGCAGTACGGCTGGGGTCGGACACGTTACCCCGGCTTCACACCGTGTCGCACCATCAGAAAGTCGCCGTGATCGACAATGAGATCTGCTACCTCGGCGGATTGGACTTGAACGAAAGGCGCTTTGACACACCGGATCACGATCGTCTGGCCAAAAACACCTGGTCAGACGTTCAGTTGCTTGTCCGCGGACCCGAGGCCGCCGAGGCCGCGCGCCATATCGACCGGTTCGAACATGAAATCGCAACCGGACAATCGGACCCTCAGGCAACCCACCTGCGCCGCACCCTGTCCAGCCCGCGCCGGTTTGCGTTCTGGCGGCTGTCGCCAAAGACCATCGCGCATGAGATCGAGGATGAGCACATAGCCGCCTTTCAAGCCGCGCGGCAACTTCTGCACATCGAGACCCAGTATTTCAGATCGACTCGATTGGCCGAGGCTCTGGCTGAGGCGGGCCTTAACAAGCAGGACCTGAAACTGGTGCTTGTTCTGCCAGCTTTACCCGAGGAAGTGGCCTTTGGCGGGCATGACGGACTGGACGCGCAATTCGGGTTGGACCTTCAAGCCAAATGCCTGGAGATCATCCAGCAGGGGTTCCAAGACCGTGTATCGCTTTCGACCCCGGTCCAGCCGATTTCCGCAAGCGGGGCCGATGACCGCGCCGAGGTTCTGAGCGGGTCTCCGATAATTCACGTTCACAACAAAGTTCTGGTGGTGGATGACAATCATGCCTTGGTCGGGTCCGCCAACCTGAACGGACGGTCTTTGCGGTGGGACACAGAAGTCGCCCTTCGGGTCACCGACCGGCAGCGGGTGGCGGTTCTGCGGCAAGCCTTGGTGGACCATTGGTGGTTCTCGGATGATCTGAGCAAACAGATCGAGCCCGATGCCATGTTCGCGTGGTGGGGGCGAGAGATTCAGGCCAACGGTGTGCGGCGCCCCGAAGCGCGCAGCGGCTTCCTCGTCCCGCATGACGCCGACGTTGCGCGCGACATGCGGCAACCGCTGCCCGGGATAACTGAAAACATCGTCTAGCTGGTTGTGATCGGGCTCATGACCTTGGGGTTCATCAACACGCCGAACCACAGCAAGATCGGCAGCGCGACGATGGCGCCGACCGGCCCCCAAAGCCAAAGCCCAAAGATGATGGCGATGAACACGACCAGCGGATTCACCTGCAGACGTTGGCCGACGAAGGCGGGTGTTACGAATTGTGCTTCAGAAAGATTGATCGCCAGGAAAACCAGGGGAGGCAACAGGGCCGCGGCTCCACCGAACTGGGTTAAACCGGCGATCAGAAGGCCGGTCAGGATCATCAGCGGGCCGAGATACAGCACAAAATTCAGAAGGCCGGCGGCCACCCCCCAGATTACGGCGTCATTGATGCCGATCAGCCCCAAGGCCACAGCCGTAACAGTCCCAAGGCCGATATTGACCAACGTCACGGCAGCGAAATAGCGATAGACCGCGCGGTCAGCCAGATACAGGCGCTCTTTCAGGGGACCGGCTGCGGCATAGAGCTCGGGCCGGGTCAAAACGAAAAAGAACAGCGTGCCGATGAAAATCAGGATCTTTGATCCGAAATTGGGCGCCAGCCACAAGGCATCCATCACTGACGGAAGGGCGGACTCCGTTTCCGCTGCCCCATCGGCGCCGACGGTTTCCTCGATCTCGCGTCCAAGCGTTTCGATGCCCCGAATGAACTCGGACATCGCGGCGACCCAAGAGCGCAACTCGCGTTTGATGGCGGGCAACTGTTCGACCAGCGTGGACAGCAACGGTTCAAGCAGAAGGAACGCCGCGACGATGACGGTGCTGGTCACGAACAGCAGTGCCGAGGCGGATATCACACGCGGGCAACCGACCTTCTCAAGCTTGTCGGCAAGCGGGGCGACCACGACCCCCAAAACCAAAGCGAATGTGATCGGAGCGACGATGGACCGGGCCAGGTACAAAGCGGTGATGCTGGCGATCCCGGTCAGGATCGCCAGCATTGCACGCAAGGCCGATGGAGAGCTGAAAGCAGTTGGCATGGGCGCGCTTCACTGACTGCGCAAAGCGCCAGAGGCCCGATCTGCCGCGTCATCCAGCCGTACATTGGCCGCGGCATGCAGCTTGTCCAGTTCTTCGTTCAAAACCTTTTGGGCGTGACGCATCAGCTGATCGCGCCGATGGCCCAGCAGCTCGTCCTCTTTGCGAGTGTTGGGCAGCAGAGCGCCAGCCAGAATACCTACGCCCAGCGCCAATGCGCCGGCCGCCAGCGGCTGATCATGGACGAAGGTCTGCGAGGCCTTCGCCGCCTTCCGCGCACGCTTCTCGACCGCTTGCTGCGCACCGATTGCGGCCTTGCGCGCTTCGATCACACGGGCACGGGCTTGGGGTGAGAGCTTGTCCAGACCACGTTCCAAGGCGGCGGACAACACGCTAGCAGATTGGCTGATTTCAGTCATTCCTGTCATCTCCTGTTTCATGCGGCTGTCAGCGTCGGCGACACGCCGGTCAAACCCGTCGAAGGCCTGCTGCGGAGGTACGGCTTGGGGCGGGGATTGAGTTATTTTTGCGCCAGACCCGGGACCCGCAACCAAAAGGGCTGCTCCTGCACCGAGCAGAGCAAAGGCGGCCGGATTTTTTTGAGCCGTGGACCGGAGTTGCGCACCGATCTGCCCGCCATAGGCTTCGAGCGTCGATTTCGCCTCGTCTGCCAGGCGTGGCGGTGCCAGCGTATCCGACAGAGCATTCAGCGAGCGTGCAAGAGCGCTGCGTTCGTATGCGATCTGCGTTTCAAGAGGTGTCAGGTCAGACATGGGTCGACTCCTTCATCGCTTCGATGTCGCGCTGCAGGTTTTTCATGGTTTGCTCGGGGACCAGCGCGGTGGCGGACAGGCGGGACCGGCCAAAAAGCGCCAGGCACGCAGCAACCAGAACGAAACCCGCGCCAACGAGCAACGAGGCCATACCCACCGACAGTCCATTGGCGGCGACATACGCGACCAGGGCTGTGGCCATGAGGTTCAGCGCGATCATCAACAGGATCAGAGCAATGCCAATGCAGGCCAGCCCTAAGCCCGCTCGCGTCAGGTTTCGGGACAACTCCTCCTTGGCAAGCTTTACCTCAGCCTGAAGCAAACCCGACAGATGTTTGAGCGCGTTTGCCACAAGCCCCGGTGCAGATCGCAGATCGTTGGGGTTATGCATCGCGGCCACCATTCATCCGCGCCAGCGCGCTGGTGTGGCCCGACGTATCGACCGAGGTCCCATGCAGCAGCGACGGATCAATATCCCAAGGATCTGCACCAAAAGATGCGGACTGGGCCGCGCCCGTATTGCGCGCGCTCAGGAAACGGGCTGCAGCAAACCCGGCCAAGGCAGCCGATCCGACGAACAACAGCGGGTTTTCGCGGGCGAAATCAGACACCTTTCGGCTCATACTGGCCAAGTCGGCAGAGCGGACTTGCCCAGCCACAGCTTCCATGTTGTCCGCAATCCTCGACAAGACCTGATGCTGCACCGATTGGTCGGGAAATTCATCGGCAGCTGCGTCGGCTGCGTGAGCGGCGCTCTCAACCTCCTGCGCTGCGCTGTTCTTCAGCGATTCGGCCCGGGCCGAGGCCTCGGCGGTCACGGTGTCCTTGACCTTGCCGGCCAGATCCTGGGCATGGGCTTTTGCTTTCTCCGTGGTCTCGGTTCGACGTGGCATGGTTCGATCTCCTGTGTTGAGGTCTCTTTCCCCCAACGCATGGAAGGCGAGATTGTTCCCAAGACCAGTTCGAACACCACTGAAGACACAGTTCGGTATCTGCCCGAACCCCCATTTTTCGGGCCAACGCAGAAATATCGCCGGTGCCCGGAACCAGTTCGAGTTTGGTGCGTTTCACTGGCAGCGACGAAGCAATCGAAAGGAATTTACGATGAACTGGGACCAAATTCTTGGACGCTGGACCGAATTCAAAGGCAAGCTGATCGAGCGTTTCGGCGATTTGACCGATGATGAGATCGAGCAAGCCCGCGGCGATCGCGAGCAACTGGAAGGCATCATCCAAAAGAAATACGGAGATTCGAAAGAAGACGTTCGGGAAATCGTGGATCGCCTGATCAAGGACATGTAGCCCAAAGGTGGATGCCCATATTGTGTGTGGTGGCGTCAAATCGGTGGCGCCCCACGCACTCCCAAGATAGACCCCAAAGGTAATCTCCACCGCCATGAAACTGTCTGACCTCATCAATAAGCCCGTTGTCCCAGCTGGGACCGACCACGCGATTGGTCGCGTTTCCGATATCGCTATTAGCGCTGGGCAGACCGAGTTGGAGTACGTCTTGGTCAATTTGAGCGTGGCCGGAGGGAATGACCCGGTGGCTTTCACCGCCGATACGCTCGAACTTGGTGCAAGCGTGATAGAGTGCGCGTTTTCCCATCAGCAATTTCATCACCTTCGCCAGCGCAAAGAAGACGAAGATCCCCTTGCAGTGGACATCAAAGGCCTGCCGCCCCTGGTCGTAGGGCCGTTCGGCAACGCGATTGCGCCGGTTGTGATGGGGGCGGTCCTGAATGACGCTCTCCGCCAACGCCCGCAACCCACGCCACCTGGTAGCAACTTCCGATGGTTTACGAAGTTGCGGAGCAACCCCGTGTTTGACGCTACTGGTGAGTTGGGCAAATTAAAGGATATTGAGTTCGACCCTGACACCAAGGTTCTGCGGTTTCTCTTGATCGACGGGCGACCAGATATCCTGAGTTTTCCGTTCGCTGAGTTACGCAATATTCCCGACGACGAACACTACATGGTTCTGTCCACATCTTCCGATCCGCTGCACCCGGTCTGAAGGTCTGACCACGGCTTGTCAAACCGCGCAGTTGCGCGGTTTTTTTTCTTTTTAAAACAGATATTTTTGCACTTTTCTGGGAACAAGTCGCGGCGTCATTCGTTTGTTCAACAAGACCGCGGGAAATGCGGTCAGAACAGACCAAAGGAGTGAGCTATGAAACGTTTTCTGACCACAACTTCGATCGTTCTGGTGATGTCGGCATCGGCCTATGCAGAAAGCTCGAATGTCGAAGAAGTCGGCAAGAACCTGGAAGAGGCAGCCGAGGCAGCCGGTGATGCGCTGTCCAATACCGCGCAGGACATCAAGAACGCCGCCCGGAACACGGCGGAAGACGTCGACCAGGCAGCCGAAGCAACTGGTGAGTACATCAGCGAAAAAGCCGGACAGATGGCCGATGCAGTTGATCCAACCACCATCGACATCACGGGCTATGTCCCCGTTGCCCAAGGCACCATCCCGGCCAAAGATCTGACCGGCATGCGCGTCTATGACGTCTCGCAAGAGTGGATCGGTGAGATCGAAGAGGTTGTCGTTGACATGGACGGATCGGTTGATGGGGCCGTGATTGGCGTCGGCGGGTTCCTCGGCTTGGGGGAAAAGGATGTTCTGATCGATTTCTCGCGCGTGTCGCTGATGCGTGAAATCGATGGTGACACCACCTATGCCTTCGTTCATGCCGACAAGGAGATGCTGAAGGATATGCCGGCCTACGAAGGGTCGTAAACCGGCTCTTCAGTCGCAAAACTCGTGATCAAGCCGCCGGCCGATTTTTCGGTCGGCGGTTTTTCAATTCCTGTCCATCCGCCACGTTTAGATCAGCGGGCGCGGAACGGCTTCGGTGATTTCGACCAAGCCAAGCTCGGCCAGACCCTCAAGGTCGTTAATCTGCAGCACATTGTTGGACCACTCGGCCAAGCCGAGATCCTTCAGTCGGCGCAGGGTCTTGTTCGTGTGAACCAGAGACAAGCCCAACGCATCCGCAAGATCCTGCTGCCGGTAGGGCAGCGGACACCGCAAGCCTTTAGCCAATCCGACGGCCTGCGACCGTGTGTAAAACCGGTGCAGGCTCCACGCGATCTTCTCGATCGCGCCGCGCTGGCCAACGGTTGTCAGGGCGTCGCCCAGAAAATGCTCTTCGACGGCGGCCAGGAATGTCAGGTCAAAGGCGCGATCAGGCTGGTTCTGATATAATTCGAACAGCCGCGAGCGATTGAACACGCACAGCCGCATCGCGGTTGTCGCTTCGACGGAGTGCCGCATCTCGCCCATGACCCCAGCCTGCAGCCCGACGAGATCGCCTGGAAGCACAAAGCCGATGACCTGCCTGCGACCATTTTCCAGCGTTTTATAACGAACGCCCATCCCGCTCAGAACCGTGAACAGATGCGCGGATTTCGCACCCTCGATGAACAGTTGCGTTCCGGGTTCGGCCTGCATCTCGCCGGTTTTGAACCTCTGCATGAATCGCAGGTCGTCTTCCGAGAACGGCAGGAAGACGTCCATCTGCCTCAGCGGACAGTCCGCACATGCGATTAGAGAATTTTTTCGTTGCTGTGTCATAGTTTATTGCGGCGCTGTGGGATTGCCCTAGGGTGGCATCGAACAGATTTCAGGATGGTATTTATGGAAGCCTCTTCCCGCAGCGTAGCAGATGTTTTGATTGTTACGGAAAACTTTATCGAAGCAGCGGACATCAGTGACGCCATCCCCGGAGTTCCAACCGATCGCATTGTCCATATCCGCGAGCTGCACGCGGGCAGGCATTTCTGGCAGGAGCCCAAATTCGCCCCGGCCTTGAGCGTTCTGAGCTATCGCAGAAGTGAGACGTCATTTGACGCCGTCGCGCGGCTGTTGGCCGAGCGCGGCAGTGCGCTGTTGCTGTTGGACCCGTCCCCCGAGGTGCAAGCGCAATTTGAATGTGCGGCACTGATACGGCCTTTTACGGCCGCAGATCTTGCCCGCAAGATCGCAGCCATTGATTTTAGTGGGAACGGCTTGAAGATCGGTTCTGATCCTGGGTGAGACGGCGAAGGGTGCATTGTGCCCCCCAGATCCTTGAACCAAAAAAAGCGCGGCCGATGCCGCGCTTTTTTGTACCGACAATCTCCGCGCTGATCAGATCGCGCTGCGCGCTGCCTTCGGGCCAAAGATCAGCCAGCAGATGAAGCCGACGACCGGAAGCAACAGAACGAAAAGGACCCACAGGATTTTTGCACCGGTCGTCGCAGACGAGCCGATGATCGAGATAATGGCCCAGATCGACAAAACCAGGACGATCAGACCGCCAATGCCATACACTTCCACCATACCGAAGTTCCTTTCGAGTTACTTGTCGTTGTTCCTACAAGGACACAACGCGATAGGTGGCCAAAAGTTCCCGACAAAGATCTGGGTGTGATCCCAGCTCTCGCACGAGGCTTGAGGATTTTTGCGCCTAATGGAACCAAAACGACCGGCAGAACGTTGGGTTTGAAGGTCGATACAAGGGGTCAAAATGTCCAATACACACAACGCGCCGCGAAAAGATCTTGTCGAGAAAGAGAGCGAGCGCGAAGCGGTCGAAGAAGCGTCCGGCCTGTCTCCGCGCCTGATATTCGAGACCATCCGCCAAAACGGCGAGGAGGAACTGGACCGCCCGACCAAAGCGTTGTTCTGGTCCGGGATTGCCGCTGGAGTGCTGATCAGCTTTTCGGTGCTGGGTGAAGCGATCTTGCGGGCACATCTGCCCGAAACCAGCGGGCGCTTCCTGGTCGAGAACCTGGGCTATTCCCTCGGCTTTGTCCTGGTCATTTTGGGGCGGATGCAGTTGTTCACAGAGAACACGATAACGACCGTCGTTCCAGCCATGATAAATCCGTCCGTCGCGTGCTTCACCAAAACCGCCAGGCTGTGGGCAATCGTTCTGGGTTCCAATGTGCTGGGGGCGTTTGCGATATCTGCCTTCCTGATCCATACGCCGGTGTTGTCGCCCCAACTCGTCGCGGTCATCAACGACCTGAGCCACCACGCCACCGGCATGGGCGCCTGGGTTGGCTTTCTGCGCGGAATACCGGCGGGGATCCTGATTGCGGCGATCGTTTGGATGCTGCCTTCGGCACAGAACAACGAGGTGCTGGTCATCGTAATCTTCACTTGGATGATTGCGGCCGGTGACTTTACCCACGTCGTTGCCGGATCGGTGGAAATGGCGGTTCTGATGCTTCAGGGGCAGTTGCCACCAGGCGCAGCCGTTTTCAGCTTTTTCCTGCCCGTTCTGGCCGGCAACATCATCGGAGGAACCGCTGTCTTCACGATGCTGGCCTACGCCCAGATCAAACCCGAAATAGAAGAAGACCCAAAGCGCGGCTGAGGCGCTTTGGGCCTTTGGGATGGCGGGTTGGTTGGCGTGGCAGTGACGAATAGCGCTGTCAGCGATTCCTGATGAAGAACCAGATCAGTAGACCGGCCAAACCCAAGCCGAGCATGGCCGGCAATACGTACTCGATGCCCATATCGGTCGCGAAGTATCGCGTGTTCTAACCGCGGTCCGCCTTGCGCAACGCGAGGCCCAGCAGGACACCCACGCCCAACGCTCCGACCATAGCCAGACCCGGGTTCTCGCGCACGAATGCGGCACTTTTCTCGGATGTCAGTGTCAGCTGCTTTTGCGCCTCGTCGCGCGCCGTCTTCAACGTGTCACGCGTTGCGGTTACGCCATCTTCCAACGCTGATTTGGCCTCCTTGGCCACTTCTTCGATCCGCGCCGCCATCTCCACATGCGGAGTGTCCTGAGGGGCCTTTTTCGCCGTTTTCTGTGTCATGTCAGATCTCCTTTCATCGACCCAACGCGGGCGCTCGTCAAAGGTTCCACCAAAATGACCCGGAACCAATCTGGGGTTCCAAGCGTTAACCCGTCAGTAGCCACAGAAATGAAAGGAAATCCCATGTTGTCCTGGGCGCTGATCTTTTTCGCACTTGCTATCGTTGCTGGCATCTTCGGGTTTGGCGGCATCGCGTCGGCCTCGGCCGGTATTGCGCAGATCCTTTTCGTGATCTTTCTGGTCCTGTTCATCGGTTCGCTGATCTTGCGGCTGATCCGTGGGTGAGCCCCCGCGCATCCCCATTCCCTGAAACAGTACCCCGAGGTTCAAAGCTCTATGAAAGATGCCGTCCATACCCAAACCGCCGCCGAATTGCTGGTTGCCTGCCTGGAAGCCAACGGCGTGGCCTGTGCATTCGGTGTTCCGGGTGAGGAAACAACCGATCTGATCGCCGCAATCGACAAGTCGAGCATCGACTTCGTCCTGTGCCGGCACGAGCAATCGGCGGCGTTCATGGCATCGGTTCACGGGCGTTTGACGGGGAACCCTGCGGTATGCCTCTCGACACTTGGACCTGGGGCGACCAACCTTGTCACCGGTGTGGCTGACGCCACGCTTGACCATGTGCCGCTGATCGCCCTCACGGGACAGGGTGCGCGGTCCAGGCTGGGCCGCGAAAGCCATCAGATCATCGATCTCGAAGCACTCTTCGCGCCAGTCACCAAGTTGAGCCGAACGCTGATGGTCGCGGATGAAATTCCCCAAGTCGTTGCCGAGGCCGTGCGGTTGAGCAAGCTCGACAAGCCCGGTGCCGTCCATCTTTCCCTGCCCGAGGATCTGGCCGAGGTCCCGATTCTGGCCGAACCTTTCGTGGCGCCGCCGACAGCCGAGGTGCGGCCGGCGGCCGATGCGGTCATCCGTTCAGCGCGCCTGCTGGCCGAGGCGAAAAAGCCCTTGATTCTTGCAGGACACGGGGTGATCCGATCCGGCACGGCAAGCGACGTGCGGGCACTTTCAGAAAGCCTTTCCGCCCCGGTCGTCACGACATTCATGGCCAAAGGAGTTTTGCCGCCGGGGCACCCGCTCTCGCTGCATTCGGTCGGTCAACCGGGCAAAGAATTGGTGTCTGAAGCCTTCGACCTGTGCGATCTGATCATTGCCATCGGGTTTGACCCGGTTGAATATCCAACCTCGAACATCTCGATGGGCGGTAAGAAGCCGGTTCTCGAGATCTCGGACGTGGCCTCGGCGGTTGATGTGGACTGGCCGGTAAAGGCCGCTCTGACTGGGGATCTTCCGCACTGCATTGACGTTCTGGCGAAGGCCACCGCCGAACGCCCCGCGCAAAGCTGGTTCAAAAGTCTCCAGCAAAAGATTGACGCCTCGCTGGAAGGTGGGCCAACACCTTCCGATGCCGCCTGTGTCGCGCCGTCGAACATTTGTCAGGCGATTTCCGAAACGCTTCGCGAAGGCGACGTTCTGTTGTCCGGCGTAGGCCTGCACAAACTTTGGGTAGCCAGCAAGGTTCAAGCGCGCCGGGCGGGGCAAATCATCATTCCGAACGGCCTGGCCGGTATGGGCCTTGCGCTGCCCGGAGCGATCGAGGCTGCCCGCCTGTTGGACGAGGGTCGGGTAATCGCCGTTTGCGGTGATGGGGACTTCCTGATGAACGTTCAGGAGATGGAGACGGCGGCCCGGTTGTGCGCGCCCGTGACTGTTCTGATCTGGGAAGACAACGGCTATGGTCTGATCGACGAAAAACAACCAGGTGCGCGCGAGTTTTCCTTCGGCAACCCCGATTGGGAGTCACTGGCCCGATCCTTTGGCTGGGTCTATCACGACATCGAAAGCCACAGCAAACTTGCTCCTGCGCTGCAGGCGGCTGCCGACGTCGCCGTTCCGACTTTGCTGCGGGTATCGGTCGACTATTCGGCTGACGGCGGAATGCCCACTGTCACCTGATTTTTTTCGTCGAAAGTGGAACAACGCCAGGCTTTGGGCGTTTCTTCCCCAGTAGAAAAAAGGAGTTGTCATGACCGACGCATTGAACGTTGTCCCGAACGAAAACCCCGTTTCCACTGGCGTGCGCGACACCGCGCCCTTGGCCAAGGGTCTGGCTGATGTTCTGGCCGACACCTACCGGCTGACCTTCAAGACACATGCGTATCACTGGAACGTGGAAGGCCCGCTGTTCTATTCGATCCACAAGCTGACCGAAGAACAGTACGAAAACATGTTCGCCGCTGCTGATGAGATCGCGGAACGCATCCGCGCGCTGGGTCATCTGGCACCCTCGCGCATGTCCGACATCCTGGATTTCTCGGTCATCAAGGACCGCGAAGGGGACCTGACCGCCGCCGGCATGATCGAATATCTGGCTGCTGATCACGAGCGGGTGGCGCACCGCCTGCACGCCCTGACCGAGCTTGCAGGCAGCCGCAAAGACGTCGTGACTGAAGATCTGGCGACCGAACGTTCGGCATTTCACGAGCAGGCAGCTTGGATGCTGCGGGCGATCTCCAAATCAAGCTGACGCGGTGTCCGGGCGCGTTTGGCATTTCGAGATCCAACTGCGCGCGCTTAAGGTCTTGTGCAGGCTTGCCGAAAAATAGGCTAGCCTGCACATTCTGATCTGGTGACCAGTCCAAAGGGTGGCAATGTCTGATAAAAACACGAAAAGCCAAAACTTGGCCGAAGAGCGGACCGACTGGGCCGAAGACCGCACCATTTTGGCCAATGAGCGCACGTTTGCGGGTTGGATGAGAACCGGGATGGCATGCGTGGCCATCGCCCTTGGCCTCAAGGCCGTATTTTCCGCCGTCGAGCCCGAGTGGTTGGCGAAAGCCGCAGCCACTCTTTTTGGGTTGATCTCGCTGCTGATCTATTGGGGAGCGTGGATGAACGCCCGCCGCGTGTATTCCCGATTGGAAGCGCACAGCGCCCAACCGGCATCTCGCTTCCACTTGCAATTGGTTGTTGGAAGCCTGTCCCTCGGATCAATCGCATGTTGCCTTGTGTTGTGGCTTGTCTAAGTAAGGCACCTGGCGTGCCCCCGTCGGGTGGTCCGGTCTGATTGTTAGTTCATCGTCGGCCTCTAGTCCACCGGCGCGATGCATTCTGACGCGGGCGGACGGTAGCCCAGTGCACTGTGTCCTGACGGTATTGTAGTGGACACGCCATTGCTCGATCAGGAATCTGGCTTCCTTTAGGCTATAGAATAGCTCGCCGTTGAGCAGTTCATCGCGGAACCGTGCGATGAAGCTTTCGCAGAAGCCGTTTTCCCAAGGTGACCCCGGCTCGATGTAGGCCGTTTTGGCGCCGACGGCCGCGATCCAGTCCTGCACCTTCTGCGCAATGAACTCGGGGCCGTTGTCGGACCTGATGTGTTCCGGCGGTCCCCGCAGAATGAAAAGGTCCGTCAGCGCATCCAGCACGTCGGTCGAGTTGAGCTTGCGATCAACGCGGATCATCAGCGCCTCACTGGTGTATTCGTCGATGATGTTCAGGGTACGGTAGGCCCGCCCATCGGCGGTTCGATCTTGGACGTAATCATAGGACCAGACGTGGTTGGGCCGCTCTGGCCGAAGCCGAACGCACGACCCGTCTGCTGCCCGGCAGGGCATTGCGCAGCAATGTCCCGAGAGGGTTCAGCCAGAGTCCCCGCCGCGCGGCTTCGTTTATGGCGAAGTCCCTTAACTGCCCCGTGGTCAGGTCCGGCAGGTCCAGCACAACGCAGCGGCTCTGAAACGGTTCTGGCAGGCCCTGCCGGCTGTTCGCCGTCATCACCCAGTTGACCCAGGACATGTCCATCTTGACCTGGAAGAACGGGCATTCCCAGGTCGCCGCCGTCATCCGCTCCCGCAGCGGCAGCAGGGCGTCAGTCAGCGTGTGCCGCGTGCCTTTGTTGGAGTGGACCTCGTCGGCCTTTTCGATCTCGTCGATGATGACCAGCGGCCCGCCATGCCGGTTGTTCAGGACCGTGTTGACCAGTTTGCCCGCATGGGCGCTACCCCAGCCGCGCTGGGATCCGGTGAGCGCGAAGGACGCCGGCTTGCCCGTTGCATCAATATTAGTCGCAGGGACCTCCAGATGGTGGGCCAATCGCCGGGCCCAGAAGCTCTTGCCGATGCCGGGCGGGCCGTTCAGGATCAGCGGGGCGAAACGGACACCCGGCAGGCCCTCGCGTGTCGAGGCCCGCAACCCGTGCCAGACGGCTTCGGTGGCGGGCGCCATCCAGGGCATCTCAGCATGCAAGGCGGTCGCGATCTCGTCCGCCTCTTGTTCGGTGGTGATGCGGGTGACCGGCAGTCCGCCACGAATGGGCGTCAGCTTCGCGCGGTTCTCCTCGCTGAGGTGAGACAGACCAGACAGGGCGCCCAGCCGTTGCACGTAGCAGTTCGCGCGACGCCGGATCTTCCGCCGCTCGGCCTCATTCAGATAGTCGAAGAACTGGTCCATCTTGTCGCGGGCGCCTTCATCGTCACCGGTCTGCGCCGCCTGGCGTTGCCTGCGGAGGCCGCGCAGGAATGTTTTCAGGCGCCATTCGACCTCGTGCAGCGTCGGCAGGTCGTCTTCGAAACGCAGCGCATGAAATGGATTCGTGGTGGTGGCACGGGGCATCGCAGAATCCTTTCGAGGCGCGACGGGGCTTGCCGCGCCGTTGTCCACACCGCCGGGGCGGGCGGGGCTGATGGGTGTGAAAGGTTCCGGAACCTGTGAAACGATTAGGGAACAACTAACGTGCAGCGTGTCAACGCATCCTGGTTGGTTGCGCCATCGAACCCGGCCGGAATGAACGAACCGATCCACGACACACAAGTTGTTGAAAGAACTGCGCTAAAAGGAAGGTAGATTCGAGGGCAATTCAAAAAAACCGTTTTTTGTCGTAAAAACGGACTTTGGATGTCGAACGTCAATCTGGGAAAACTGGCGACCCCGGCAGGATTCGAACCTGCAACCTGCCCCTTAGGAGGGATGCGTTCATAGCGCTATTCCTTTTGTGATTTCTTACTGTTGGGTGTTTGTACAGTGTCATCCTGTACATGGTTTGTACGAAAACGGGCCCTGATGTCGGCCTCATCGGTCTCTGCGTGAGCATAGATGCGCATGGGCAAATTAGGGTCTGACCAGCGGCCAGCCTTGGCTGCGGTTACCGGGTCTACACCTTGGCGCACGACTAGCTCAGTGAAGAAACCGTGCCGCCCAGCGGGGTGGGCTGAAAGGTAAGGGATGCCCGCGCGCTTGCAGATTGTCTTCCAGCGCGTGTTGTAGCCTGTCGAGCTGCCATAACCGAAGACGCGGGGTTTCATCAGTTTACCGGTCTTACGGTTCTTTGGCCGCTTCGGTGGCAACGCGAGAAGCTCGTCCATCATCTGAGGTGAGACGGTGATCCAACTTTCGGGATGGCCCTTCTGCGCTTTCACGCGGACTTTATTCTCAAGCGGCCGCAGATCATCAGGCTCCAATGACACGGCCTGATCAATCCGCGCGGCCGTCTCGAACATGAAACGGACCAGCGCGGCATTGTACGGATCGGCGGCACGGCAAAAGGCCTCTATCCATTCCTTGTCGGCTGGCGTGCGCTCAACACGACTTAGCTTCCCTCGCCGCTTGTCCTGAGCGATCCGCTCGAACTTGTCGTACGGCTTCACGCGGATCAGCGGCGTCCCCTCCAGTTCGTGCGCATTGTTGATGACCGCACTCGCGGGCGTCACGATTTCGCGCCACCAGGTATCGGTCGACGCTTTCGGTTTCAGCTTCGGCCCAAGGCTTTTCAGTAGCGCGCCAGATATCGCACCTAACGACAGGTCGCCAATTGCTTCGACAATCGGGATCAACTGCTTCGCTGCTTTGGGGGACGCGTTGTACAGCATGATAGCATCGGAGAACGTCTTGCTCGGTTCGTCGCCCACGACATAGCGACGGATCTGGCGTTCGGTCTCATGGTTTATCCAGTCCCGTGCGCCCTCTTCTGTAGATGCCTTAGTGCTTCGCCGGTATGGGCCGGCGATTGGCCTGCCGTTGTATTCAACCCACCCCTTGGCCCAGTAGACACGGCCCCTCTTGTAAATTTGGAGCGGCATGACTGGCCTCCTTCAAAAATCGTATCAATCTGCGCGGGCGTGATGAGCATGGTCCGCCCAAGGCGATAGAATGCTCCCGTCTCATTTGCTCGCTCGCGCAACGTCCGCTCTGAAATATCGATCCCCATCCCGGCCATGACTTCGACCCACTGGGCGGGCGTTTTCCCAAGCCCCAGGATCTGAGAGCTGTCTGAATAGTTAGTCTCTGCCATTTCAGTCGTCCTTGTCCGCTAAAGTTGAATCAGCGACACGCATGGAATCGCTTGTTCTGCACCTTCTGACGTGGTCAGATGTGATTAACTGCAAATGTTCGTCATTTTGTGCAAAGTTCGCGAATTTCGACGAAGTAGTCAATTGGAAAATTCAGATGCCGCAGAAACATGCTGATCTTTTTGCTGCAATGGGTGCCCGTCTCACCATTGCTCGCAATGAAATCGGCTTCTCACAAGCGGCCATGGCGGAAGCTATCGGTGTCTCACCGCGCGCGTATCACAGCTACGAAAAAGGCCAGCGCGGAATGCCCGTAGAAGCCTTGGTCGCGATGGGTGAGCGGTTCGAGGTGGACGTACCCTGGCTACTTCTGGGCACCAAATCCATTCGGGCAGGGCATGATTTCGAAGCCCTCAAACACATCGAAAGCTCGCTAGATAAGCACCTCACCGACGAGGGCATAAAAGTCAAAAGTGAGAAGCGCGGGGCCATCGTCGCGCGTTGGTATCAATCGCATATCGAAGGCCGTGAAGTGACGGATGATGACGTGCACACATGGATCGAGCTGGTAAGGGAGTAATCTGGTGAACAAGGCAAGTAAACGCTGGAACATGTTGCGGCATTCGGTCTTGGAGCGCACTCGCCGTGAGGTGATCGAACCCTTTGGGCCGCTTTACCTGATCTTCCTGGGAACCAGCGTCTTCTACCTGATTGGCTTGGGTCGACTATCATTGGCACAACAGACCGCCGAATACTCGGTTTTGGCTGCCATCTTGATTTTTGCCATCGCCGCAGCTGGCTTGGCACTTCCATTTTTGACAGGCGCGGTGCTGACCCTACGCGCGGCCGATCGAAAACTGGAACGCCTCCAACGCGGGTGATCCGATGGCCTTCGGTATCTTCATCCATCGCAGCGACTCGATCTACGACGACATTCCCTCGGAGCGGTATCAGTTTCCCAAGCAATACCTTTCACGTGCCCAACAGTGCGAAGGGGATTGGATCGTCTACCTGGAGCCAAGCAAAGTCAAAGAGACCAAAGGGTACTTTGCTGTCGCAAAGGTCCAGGAGATCATTCCGGATCCTCGGAAACCGGACATGTTCTTGGCGGTGATCGAGCCAGGAACGTATCTTGATTTCGGCGACCCTGTTTCATTCCGAGACGAAAACTCAATCGTCGAACTAGGGTTGTTGAACGATCAGGGTAAGATATCTGGACGCGCGCAAGCCGCAGTAAGAACCCTTTCAGCTGCAGACTTTGCCCGAATAGTCGAACGTGGTCTTGGACGAGATGAGGACATCCTGCCTCGCGTGGGCGACACGATGCAGTTGCCAGGGTTTCAGGACGCGCAAACACCTTTCCAGCACATGCCTGCACGGGAACGCGTCAACCAGCTGACTAATCGCGCGGTTCGCGATCGAAATTTCAGAAAGAACGTCCTGCGCGCCTACGGCGAGCGTTGCGCCATCACCGGCCTACGCCTGATCAATGGCGGTGGTCGCGCTGAGGTGGAAGCCGCTCATATCAGACCTGTAGAGCATGACGGACCCGACATCGTCAGCAATGGGCTCGCCCTGTCCGGAACTGCGCATTGGATGTTTGATCGCGGTCTCGTTGGGTTGGCAGACGACCTGACTATTCTGGTTTCACGTCAGAGCAACGACATCGAAGCCGTGACATCGATGATCAACTCGTCCGGCAAGACCTTGGTGCCTGACCGCCTCGCCAACCGGCCAAGGACCGAGTTTGTAACCTGGCACAGAGAGAACTGTTTCAAGCATTAACGATACTCAGTGCGGACCTTGGTGCAAAACGCAGCTAACGGCCGGAAAGAGCCCACTTTGACCGATACTGCAATCAGCAACAACTGGAAGAAAGGGCGGGAAGCAGAAGTTCGCTGCGAGTGCAAAGATTATCTCATCGGGAGCCAAGAGCAGACCTTTGTCTGTCCATCACACACCCATTCGGTATCGATGAACTTTGTTTTGATCTCGTCTGGAGGTTCGTCCACTTCACAACCAACGCACCTCCTCCTTGGAAGCGCATGCCTCTGAACGAATTATTACAAACCCTATAGAAAATCGTCAGGGCTTGGCGGGTCCTGACCAACCTGCAGCTATCATTGCACTGATCAGCTCTTGAACTGGCTGTGGGTCTACAAACACCCGAGCCTTTAGTTTTTCGAGGGGGAAGCTTGGCCAAGTGTCCGAAAATACTCTTGCAAGCCGCTGTGCCTCAGCTTGTTCTCCGTTCCTCCAGTGGGCTGCCATAAGGTAAGCTGCGGAAATTGGTCCGAACGGCCCACCGCGAGATATTGTTTTATCAAACGTTCGGATTGCGGCAGCATAGTCTCCCGTGTGGAACTGAGCCGCACCCAATGCGTTGTCAAAAACTAGCCCTCCACCGTTTTGGGCCAGTGCTCTATATCTCACTGATTGCGACAGAACCCGATCAAAATCGGACGTGTAAAGGGAGATCAGGGCGTCGAATTCAGCAACATGTGAATCATCGGGTGCCAAGTCTACGGCCCTTTGGGATAATCCAACCGCGCTTTCATAATTGCCCACCCCAAATTCAAACCAGGCTCGCGCTGAAAGCGGCCAAGGTGCATTCGGAGCCATTTCCAAAGCGTAAGCACTATTCTTGTCCGCTGCGTGCAAAAACTCGTCTGAACCGGGCTTGCCCGATTGCATAATGGCGAGCATTGTTTCGACCTGAGAAGCACCAGCATATCCCCCGTAATATAACGGGTCTCGTTCAATCGCTGTTTTAAAAATCAACAACGCGGGCTGAAGCCGGGCCAGATCCGTAACAGGGAAAATCAGATCCCGGCCTGCGTCGCTTAGGTTCATTGCCTCGACACGGGCAGGTGACACGTCGTAGATTGCAGTTTTGCCGGTTTTGGGTGCTACAGATTGCGAATTGCGGCCAATCAGGACACCAAAAAGAATGCTGACTATTAATAGTGAAAGCGAGATAACGACTGCGGTAGCCCGTCGCCTTCCGCGTAAGCTTCGTCTGCTTCGACTGGAGCCCGGCAAAAATTCGGGTGCGTAACCCCCGACGGGCAGTGAGATAACCAATTCGTCAGCAATCCCTTTACCGTCATAATAAGATTGCAGCTTTCGCCGAACACGCCCGGCATCCACACGCACGACGCCCTCGCGTTTCAATAACTCATCCGCGTCGTATCCATAAACATCCATCGCAATGGTCTTGGCACGTATTTCGTCGGAACGACCCTCCAGCGTTTCCGTCACCACGTAAGATAGGAATGATCGCATGCGGGCGGATCCTTTGAATTCATCCGACCTCAGAACCTTGTCCAACGCGGCACGCAACTGCTCGCCCGAGAACGATTGAGTGCCAGTCTGGCCCTGATTGCCCACGCTGACGTTCAAAAACTATCCTTTCACAATAAGGGTTTGACGTCACGTTGCTACCGTAGCATGCGGCTTGAAACGTGCAATACATATTCTTTTGGATGCATGCTTAGAGGGAGAATGCCTAAAAAGCGCTGCCAATGACGGATGATGAATTCTTTGAATCTCAATTTCCCAAAGCGGGTCGTCTGCTACGGAACCTGCGGGAAAAAGACCAAGAGTTCGATCAAATTTGTCGCGACTACAAAGAGGTCTTCGCAGAAATGGCGATGCCGCCAAAGTCGCATTCAGTTCTACAGATGCGCTATCTCGCGGATCTGGCAGAAAGCCTCTCGGACCTGCGCAGCAGTATTGACGGACACCTGCGGGCTCAGGGCGCGCGTGCGGAATCGGTACGGAACAAAGATTTGGAGGTTTGACATGAAACTTAGATATATCTTGCCTACGTTGTTGATTGGTGCTGGCTCCGTGCTTGCTCAGGAAACCCCAATTGTTCATGACGGCGAGTTTGAATTCCTCCGCGCGCAGTTTGGTGAGGCATGGGATGCACAAGACGTTGAAGTCGACGCCAAGCTGGCCGAAATTCGTGCGGCCAATGGCGATAAGCCCCCTAACCTCCTCTACATCCTGATTGATGACGTCAGCTTTGGTCAGATGGGTGACCGCAAGATGAATTACGTCATGGGGATCGAGACACCCAGCATCAATCAATTGGCCACCGAAGGTTTGTCGCTGATGCGCATGTATACCGAACCCTCCTGCACTCCGACCCGCACAGCCATGTTGACAGGGCGCCACCCAATTCGCGCAGGTGTGGAAGAGGTCAAGGTGGCTTTGGTTGGCGAGGGCCTTCCGGCCAGTGAAGTGACACTGCCGGAGATTCTGAAACAGGTCGGCTATAATACGGCGCATGTCGGCAAATGGCACCAAGGCGACATCGAACAATCGTACCCCCACAATCAGGGGTTTGATTGGGCCGCATTTCCACTCCACCAGCAAGTACAGCTGAGCCTCATGACCCCCGAGGCAATGCGGTCCAACACCATGCTCGGCTATGTGCCCGAGGGGCAGAACAATCAGTTCCTGCTGGATGAACGGTTCAAGCCATACGGCCTTGTCACCGGTGTCGAGGCCGAAGCCGGTGGACCCGCCCAGGAAGTAGAAATGTCAGCCGGTGAAGTGTGGACGCAGACCAAATATGAAGAGATGAACGAACGATATCAACGGCAGGCGTTGGAGCAACTTGAACGCGTCGCTTCCGAGGATGCGCCATTCTTCTTACAATACTGGCCGCTTTACCCGTTGAATTTCGTCTACCCGGATCAGGCAATTTCACGAAATGGCGGTTTTCATGCCGACAAGCTGCAACTGCTTGATGGTTGGATCGGAGATCTTTTGGCCAAGCTTGAAGAATCTGGCAAAGCGGACAACACAATTGTTGTTTTGATGGCGGATAATGGCCTGATGTATCACTACGAAGGCTCATCCGGTCTGAACCAGCTGATCTATCGCGGTGGCAAAACCCAGCATCTTGAAGGCGGCGTAAGAACCGATGCGTTCATTCGCTGGCCCGGTGTGATCGAAGCCAACAGCGCAGCCGGTGACATCTTTCACGTCTCAGATATCTTCACCACGATGGCGCGAATTGCCGGAGCCACAGACTTTATCCCAAGGGACCGCGTAATAGACGGCATCGACCAGACGGCCTTGCTGTTGAACGGCGAGGGAAATGGGCGGCGCGACTATGTCTATATCTACGAAGGACCTGTCTTGCGCTCGGTCGTCAAGCAGGAGTTCAAGATGCATCTTCCTGCCCCCGGTCAACCCGGCGCGGCTGCTCCGACTTATAATATTTATAGGGACCCCCGAGAGGAACACCCTTTGGTGGGCTACTCGCTTTGGGCCGGGGCATCTTTTCAAGATATGATCAAGCGTCACCAGAAGATGATCGCCAAGTATCCGCATTCAGAGATTGGCAAAGGTACACCTTATGAAGGCATTGAAAACCTGCGCCCGGAATCCGAACTGACCCGCGACGTATTCACGAGTTGGCAGTGAGATCACAAATTTAGTAATTATTCGAATATATCGATGTTACTGATGGTAATCACATCGAAGTCAAAAACCGAAGCTCGGCTTCGAACCCTGGGGGAGATGGAATGAAACTACAATGGCTTATGGTTTTGTGTGCAGGCATTGCCGCCCCACCTTTGCAGGCTCAGGACGACCCTATTCAACACGATGCTGAGTTTTATATTCTGCAAGCCCAACGCGCGGAACAATGGGTGCAGGATGACGCTGCCGTTGATCAGGCTTTGGCCGCTTTTCGTGACGGCAACAATGGGCAACCCCCAAATATTGTCAGCGTTCTGATTGACGATATGGGCTTTGGCGATATGGGTATACCCGAGCTCAACGCTGTCCGTGGGTACGACACTCCGAACATCAACGACTTTTCGGACGAAGCGTTGCGTATGGTTCGGATGTATACTGAACCGTCCTGCACCCCGACTCGCGTGGCACAAATGACCGGCCGCTTGCCCGTGCGTATGGGAATGGGTGATACGACCGTCGATATCGCTGGCTTTGGATTGCCCGATAATGAAGTGACGCTGGCCGAAGTCTTGAAACAGGCAGGATATGCAACCAGCCACGTCGGCAAGTGGCATATGGGCGATATTGCCGAAAGCTGGGCGATGAATCAGGGTTTTGACTATGCCCAGCACGCCATCCACCAGCAGGGCCAGCTGACAATCTTTAATGATGATGCGATCAAAGAACAGGTCTCGGTCGCGATCCGGGACTATGAGGATAAATACACACTGGACGGCTGGTTCCGACCGGATGCCTCGGCGATGATGACCGTCATCGAGGGCGAGACCGGCGGCGCCATTCGCGAAATCCGCATGGAAGCCGGAGAACGCTGGAACGCCGAAAAATACGACGAAATGAACCAGGCGTTTCAGGATAAAACACTTCAGGAACTGGAACGCCTTGCAACTGGGGACGCGCCCTTCTTCCTGCAATATTGGCCGATGATCCCGCTGGACAATACCCGCGCCGGCCGTGACGGGCCGGAAAGCGCGAATGGCGGCTTGTATGTCGACAAGATGCAGCTACTGGATCAGTGGCTGGGTGATCTGTTCGCGCGCATGGATGATCTAGGGCTCAGCGAAAACACCATCGTTGTGGTTATGGGCGACAATGGGCATTTTACCAAATACGCGCCGCAATCCGGGTTTACCCCACTGATTTACGCGGGCGGTAAAGGCGACACGACTGAAGGTGGCGTGCGCGTGGACGCCTTCATCCGCTGGCCGGGCATGATTGAAGCTGACGGGTTGTTAAACAGCATCATTCATGTTTCGGACCTCTATACCACGATCTCGCGCTTTGCCGGGGCGGATGGATTCATCCCAAGGGATCGTCTGGTCGATGGTGTCGATCAGTCGGCGGCGCTACTGTTCGCGGATGAATCGAAAGCGCGACGCGATCACGTGATCATCTATTCGGTCGCGAAACCCGAGGCGATCGTTAAGGATCAGCTTAAGCTCAAACTGCCGGGACCCGGCGAGAGCGCAATTTTAGCAAAATTCTTCGATCTTTACCGCGACACCCGCGAAGAATACTCGGTCTCAACCGAAGTCGGGTCTTGGGGTGGGCAGGAATTCGTACGTATACTGGGCCGCCACAAGGCGCGGAAAGAGAAATACCCCGATACTCCGCCCGCCTACGGCATGCCTTATGAGGGGATTGAGAACATTCGTCCCGAGACACAGCAAGCCGTTGAAGCTTTCATGATCAAGCGCGCGTCGCCCCAGAAGTAGGCCTGTTCTTTCGTAATGAACCGCGAAGGACTGTAATCACCAAAATCGAGGATCTCAGCATGGTTGGTAGCATAATTTTCGCACTGGGATTGATCGTGTCACTCGGAATCGGGTTTGTCTATTTCCGCGACCTTGGCGATGTCTCGCAAATGCTGCTGAAAGTAAAGCGCGAGAATATGGTGCGCTTTATCCGGCATGAATACCGCCTGATTGGCATTGGCCTGGGCGGATTTGTAGTGGCAACCCTTGCACATTTCCTTTTGGGGGGCGGCCCTTTCTGGCTTTGGCTCGTAACGGCTGCGCTGACCTTGCTTCTTTATGGGTTTCCCTATGTGTGGGTGCATTTGGGCCTGAGAAACCAGCTCAACGACGCCCAGTATTTTTCTATCGAGGAAGCGCGAAAATATGTCGGTCCAACAGCGCCAGTCATCGTCATCGAACACAATGGTCACGCGCGCGCGCACCCGGATGCGCAGATCATGCGCCCTCATTTGGCGGGCGATGTAGATGGGCTGGGGGGCGAGGATGTGGTCATGACTTACTGCGCGATGGCCAATCTGGGTCAGGGGTACACACCGCGAATAGAAGGACGGCGCCTGAACCTTGAGGTTCTGGCCCAGCATGGCAACAACTTGATACTGCGTGACAACGACACGGGCGATCCGATCCAGCATATCTACGGTTTTCGCGAGGCGGATCGCGACCCCAACTCCGAGGGCCCTGCTTGCCCTCTCCGGCCCGAAGCGCAAATGAGGCCTTGGCCCACCTTTCGAATGACATTCCGCGGGTTTCAGAAAGCCTATCCAGAAGGTGAGGTGTTTCTGAACAAACCATCCACGAACCCTTTGCTGCGTCTGCTGGACATGATGACCGAGATCACCTTTGGCTGGGGCATCGGACGCCAACATCAGGAAGACGCTCCTGTGATGGACAACATGGATCGTTCAGACCACCGGTTGCCGAACAAAACCTACGTCTGGGGAATTACGATTGGTCAAGATGTCGCTTGCTGGACCGACGATTTCATCATCGAGAACAACTGGATCGTGACCGCCAAAGTCGGAGGACGGGATGTCGTGGTCAGCCTGGATCCGAAATATGAAAGCCTGGGCGTTTGGTATAACGACTCGGGTCAACCGGTGGCCAAATGCGATTTCTGGGGTCACTCGGATCAGGGTCAGCTAAAACGTGTAGAAACCCTGCGCGCAGGCGTATTCTGGCACGTTTGGTCCGAGTTTTTCCCGAACACAGATATCAATCGCGTCGGCAACAGTTCGATGGCGACGGAAGAAGCTGCGGAATGAAAATCAGGACCACACAATTTCAAACCAACGACAATTTATTGAAACTTGTATGTTTGTCGGGAGGAACAGAATGTTTTCGTCACTATGGGTGAAAAGTTGCTTATGCGCGGCAACGCTATCGGCATCGGCAGCCACAACGGCTGCGGCACAACAATCCGATTGGTCCTACGAAGCCACGATTTATCTGTTCATGCCGGAAACAGAAACATCCTTAAGCACCCCCATGGGGACACTGGACGGTACACTCAGTTTTTCTGATGCATTGGAAAACCTAGATTTCGCCTTTATGGGAGCGTTCTCGGCCACCGACGGACGATGGCTTATACTTGCAGATTACAACTACACAGATTTGTCGTTCAGCAACAGCACTCCCGGCCCCGCCAGTTCGGGCCTCGAGACATCATTTACCACGCAATACCTAAGCGGTTATGTCGGCTACCGAGTGTATGAAGCACCAACTATCTCGGTGGATGTCGCCGGAGGGTTCCGGTGGTTCAGCACTGATACAGAGTTCACCCTTCTCCCTGGCGCGGCACCGGGGAGGACAACAACCGCCGACGACAGCTGGACCGACCCTGTCATCGCCGCCAGAGCACGCGTCCGGTTCTCGGACAAATGGTCCGGCACCGGTTTCGTCGACTACGGAGGTTTCCGCAGCGGCAGTGAAACATGGCAGGTTCTGTTGACCGCCGAATATGCCATCAACAACAGATGGCTGATCCGCGGCGGCTATCGCTATATCTCGTTTGACCATGAGATCGACGGTAGCGATTTTACATTTGATCAGTCAGGGCCAGTGTTAGGCGCGACTTATCGTTTCTAGAATTCTTTATTGGTGAACTCGAGACTGGGTTGTGATGTTACGAACATCGTTTGATTGGCGCGAGTAGACTGCAGAAAGTTCTAGAGAATCATATTCGCTGTGTCCTCAGATTTGTCTTCGTGTCTGGCACCAGTTCTTGAACCCCAGCATCGATAGCTGGTTGGAGTTTGTTCTCACTCTAGAAATCAAGCGATGAATGAAGCAAGTCTAAGTCGCGATGCCACTTTCAACCGCAGAGTGAGAATTCACCTCGGCTGGCTTTCGCAACTACAGCGAATGGCTGCAAAGCGGGCTGCGACCGCAGCATCTTGACCCGTTCGCTAACGGCAGGAACGGGCCGGTCGCGATCGTTCAGTCCGATTGACCGAAGGCCCGAAGCGTCCGGCTCAGCGGACCTCCGCCGCACGCCACATCAAGGTCTGCAACGCGGACAAAGCGGTCTGTGGTTCTCCAATCAAATCGGCCGACCTTGGGTTTACAGTACACGGTTGTGGAGAGTGAGAAGGATTAGTTGTCTTCACTTCCGGAAGTATAGTGTCTCAATTGGCATCCTTATTGCATGCTGAGCAGGACGTTATGGCTCACGAGCGTCCAGATACCCTCCGGTTAAGCCCTTTTGAGTGTCAGATGGTATCGTCCCAAAATTAGGTTGTTGGTTGTTCGGGTGCATCACCCAGAGCCAGCAGCAAAAGAATAGCCAAAAGGGGTGATCCAACCAGACCGATCAGGAACCAGATCAAACCAGACCGGTTGCGCCGCCCTGCCATCGTGATCGGCAGGATATAAAGCCAGATCACGACAACCAGCAAGATGAGCATAAAAATCAACTGGATAACTGGTGCGTCCATGAAATTTTGCCTTTCGTATCTTGACGCCATTTTTAAAACGGCTGATTTTTTAAAACGGCTGATCCGGTTAGATAGACAATGGCCCGAAAGCGTTTTCGGGTATTAATTTAGCCCAACATGGGTCCCGGGCGTCCCAACCCACTCCCTTTGGGTTCCTTGGCTATCAGACAGTGCCGTCCAAATGTTTGGTGTTTTCCGGGTCACAAGGTAGCAAGGTCGGCAAAACGGATAAAGTGGGTGTTCAAGGAACCTTTTAAAGTGCCTTTTCAATGAACTTTGAAAAAAGCTCACCCTGCGAATTGATCCTAAGTTTCGCGTAAATGTTGCGTCTGTGGATGCGGACTGTGCCTGGAGAGATGCCGAGAATTGTGCCGACAGCTTCTGCCGAATGGCCCTTCAACGTGAACTCAACGACTTCGCGTTCTCGTGGTGTCAGAACGCCATCGCCAAATGCCTGGAAAGCAAGATCGACGCGACGACTAACGCCATTCGCTGCGGCGCCGCGGGCCAGTGTTGGAAAGTCACTCCAATGTTTGCAACAGGCTGCCCGAACGAGCGGCCATAGAGCGTGCAAATGACGAATTTCCTTGGCTGAAAAAGGCTTCACTGATCGCATGAGCGAGACCACAACCATCCCAGTGCTCGGGATATCGATAAAGTAGCCAATCTCCTCTGCTAACCCAGTCCTTTTGTAATAGCTGCGATAGTATTCGCCCTGATAGAACCTGTCCGGTGCGATATCGCGCATGCGGTACAGACCCGGTGTTATCGGTTTTGTCGCGGCCAAAAAAAATGGATCAAGCACGTAGGGCCCTGCTTGGTAATCCTCAACAAAAATACGCCGTTTGCTTTTGGGAAAATCGTCGTGAAGGTCTATAGGCGCTTCGGTTCCGACATGGCCAAACACCACCGTAAAATCGAATGGTGCGACCTGCCGCAAGCCATCTGCCAAAGCACATGGAAATTCTGGGGTTCCGATCTTCTCCACGACCCTGCCGGCCTCTTCCATCCAATCGTACACGCGCCGCTCCAGATTTTCGAAAAGCACCTCTATACCCCAATTGTGGTATATACAGTTATTCCGAGTTATTGTTACTTTTTCCTTGTTTGAGTGGTATGCCAACAAGTGCCAAAAAATCAAGCAAAAGGAAAACGGCAGTATATGAGCTTTGACATGAGCGTCACCATGCAGACGATTGCGGAACTCCGAGGAGTGACCAAGACCTTCGGGAATGTGGTCGCCGCCAAAGACCTGAATCTTTCCATTGGGAAAGGAGAGTTCCTGTCGTTCTTAGGCCCATCTGGTTGCGGCAAAACCACTGCGCTTAGAATGTTGGCAGGTTTCGAGAAGCCAACCGAAGGTCAGGTGTTGCTCGATGGAGAAGTCGTCAACGACTTGGATGCGCACCATCGCCCAGTCAACATGGTGTTTCAGCACTATGCTCTTTTTCCTCACCTAAGCGTGTTCGACAACATCGCGTACGGCCTGCGCCAACAACGACCACGCGTAGACAAACAAACAATCGCGACAAAGGTTGAGCAAGCGCTGGAAACTGTCCGTCTTGGTGGGTTTGACCCACGTCGCATCTGGGAGATGTCTGGTGGTCAGCAGCAACGCGTCGCTTTGGCGCGTGCGATCGTAAACGAGCCCAAGCTTTTGCTGCTTGATGAACCAATGGCTGCTCTGGATCGAAAGCTTCGAAAAGAAATGCAGTTTGAACTGCAGAACCTGCAACGACAACTGGGAATAACTTTTGTCCTCGTCACGCACGACCAAGAAGAAGCGCTTTCAATGTCCGACCGAATTTGTGTGATGGAAGGCGGCAGTATTGTGCAGGTTGGCAGCCCACGCGAACTCTATGACATGCCCCGCAGCCGCTACGTGGCTGGATTTGTAGGCACCTCAAATTTCTTTGATGCAACTGTGACTGACTCAGCAGCCGACCAAATCACTGTGCGTTTAGCGAGTGGCCAAAAGGTGCGCGGAACTCCGGAGATTCCAATAGATGCAGGGCAGGAAGTGTGCGTTAGTATCCGTCCTGAACAGATCACGCTGACCCGCGCGCTACCCACAGCTGAAATCGCTCTGCCAGTTACCATTCAAAATCGGATCTTCCTTGGGGAGCACACAGAATACCTTGCGCGCAACGAAGCACTGGGTGATTTCCACGTACTTGTGCCAAGGCAAGCGGAATTGAACGAGGGGACGTTCAATGCAGGAGAGCAGGCCTTTGTTTCATGGGGCGAAGGCGCACTGCTGATCCTGGAAAAATAACAAATCCCGCAATCCAACAACAGAGAGGTTCACAATGACCAAGGATAATGGGACTATTTCCAAGCAAAAGTTCATGGAAGAGCTTCGCCGGTACCAAAAGGGTTCGGTTACACGGCGACATTTCTTAGGCGTGACAGGTCTTGGGATGGCAACGGCCGTTCTGGGCACGGCCATTCCTGGGTTGCGTCCACGCCCGGCATTTGCTGCCGGGGACATTGGCGACCGAGTGATCCTCGCCACATGGCCGAACTACCATGACGAGATGAACTTCGAAGCCTTCACGGAAGCCACTGGCGCCCATGTTCAGGTCAATGTTTTTGGCTCGAACGAAGAGATGTTGGCAAAACTACAGGCTGGAGGGTCTGGTTGGGACGTTTTCGTTCCAACCAACTACACGATCACTACGTATGTGGGTGAAGATCTGATCATCCCGCTCGATACGTCCAAACTGCCAAACTACGACGCAGGTTCATTCGAACAGCGCTTTTCCGATGCCGGTTCTGTCGATGGCCAGCTTTACGCGGTGCCAAAAAACTGGGGCACGACTGGCTTTGCAGTGAACACCAGCAAGCTTGACGGCGCTCCGACTCCAACCACATGGAAAGAGTTCTGGGACCTTACTATGGAAGGTTACTCAGGCCGGACAATGGTGCATGATTACCAACTCACCACCATCGGTAATGCCCTGAAATACTTCGGCTACTCCTTCAACTCGGTCGATGAGAAGGAACTGGCGGATGCCGAGAAATTGTTGCTGGATGCCAAACCGCATCTGTTTGCAATCTCGTCGGATTATCAGCCACCGATGCGTAACGGTGACGCCTGGATGACGATGTGCTGGACAGGTGACGGCAAGCAGATGAATGTCGACATGCCTGAAATCGCCTACGTTCTGGGAACTGAGGGCGGTGAGCTCTGGTCCGACTACTACGCTATTCCTAAGGGCGCACCCCATATGGATGCCGCTTATGCCTTGATCGACTTCCTGCTGAACCCGGAAGTTAATGCGAAAGAAGTCCTCGCTCACGGCTATCCATCGGCTGATGCTCGCACCAATGCGTTGCTGCCGAAGGAACTACTGGAAGATCCGATCCTTTATCCGGCAGCTGACCTTCTGAATGCACTCGAGTTCGGCGCGGCGGCTACACTAACCGATCCAAACCGTGCCGAGTTGCTCGCCCGCTTCAAGTCGGCCTAAGCGGCAAGGCCGCCAATATCGGAAAAGACGAGGACAAAATGACCGAACGAGGCAGAAAAGCACTGTTGCTGGCTCCAGCAGGAATATGGCTTTTGGTAATGCTAGCCCTTCCTCTGCTGGTCGTCTTCGTCTTTTCCTTTGGCGAACGGGGTGCCGCCGGAGGCTACCTTCCAGCGTTCACGTTGGAACAATATGCCAACCTTCCTGCGCGATGGACGGCGTTTAAGAACACTTTGATCCTTGCACCTCTGGGGACTATCGCTGCGTTGGTAATTGCCTACCCGCTCGCCTACTTTCTTGCGGTGCGTTGTTCACCAAAGTGGAGAACTTCGCTGTTGATCCTAGTGATCGTGCCGTTCTGGACATCGATCCTGATCCGGTCATACGCTTGGATTTTCATCCTTGGGGGGCGTGGCTTGCCCGCTTTACTGGAGTCGATCGGCATCGATGATATCCGCCTGATAAATACGCCGTTCGCTGTGCTTGTCGGGATTGTCTATGGGTATCTACCTCTGATGGTTTTCCCGATTTTTGTAAGCTTAGACAAACTGGATAAACGCCTTCTGGAAGCATCGGCTGATCTCGGCTCTACCCCATGGCGTACGTTCCGTCAGGTGACACTTCCTTTGTCGGTACCTGGTATCGCAACTGGCTGCATGCTGGTCTTCATCTTGCTGATGGGCGAGTTTCTGATCCCAGCGATCTTGGGCGGCGGAAAGGTCTTTTTCGTCGGAAATGCGCTGGTGGACCTGTTCCTGCAGTCTCGGAACTGGGCGTACGGATCGGCGGTCGCAATGACTCTGGTTGTCGTAATGCTTGTCACTGTCTCAATTTACATGAAATTCATCTCGCGCCTGGGTGGCCAGCGCGAAGATGTCTCGCTGATGTGAGGGTCCGATGCGCTTATACGCGATTTGCGTCTACCTTTTTCTCTATATTCCAATCGGCATCATCGCGCTTTTCAGCTTTAATGCCGGACGACACGCAAGCCAGTTCATGGGGTTCTCGACCCAATGGTATGGTAAAGCGCTGAACAACCCATTTGTAATGGACGCGCTCGAGACCAGTCTGCTTGCGGCATTCATAACTGCTTGCCTCGCATCCACTCTCGGAACCATGGCGGCCATCGCTTTACAAGGGGTTAAGGGATGGCTCCGAACTTTGTTTGATGCGATGATTTATATTGCAATAATGATACCCGGTATCGTCATCGGCATCGCGACACTCATTGCCCTGGTCACCGTATTCGGCTGGCTAAACCCGCTTCTTGCAAGCCTATGGCCCGATGGAGCAAATCCCCCGCAACTTTCCATGGGGATGCCCACGCTTGTCGCCGCACACACCATGTTCACAATGGCGCTGGTCATAATCATCGTACGTGCAAGGCTATCGGGTATGGACCGCGCGCTCATGGAAGCTTCGGCTGACCTCTTTGCGACGCCCTGGGGCACCTTTCGACAGGTGACCCTGCCGTTGATAGCACCGGCAATTTTGGCAGGCTTCCTGCTCAGCTTCACTTTCTCATTTGATGATTTCATCATCGCGTTCTTCGTAGCTGGCTCAGAAACAACCCTGCCAATCTACATATTCTCATCCATCCGGCGCGGCGTAACACCCGAGATCAATGCCATCGGCACTATGGTTATGGGCGCGTCGCTCTTGTTGCTCGTAGCAGCGCAGCTGCTTTTGCGCCGAGGCGCCTCAAAATCGAATAATTAAATAAAGGAGCCAAGTGACATGCGGCTTGCAGGTAAGGTCGCGCTCGTGACGGGCGCGGGATCAGGAATTGGTCGGGCGGGTTCAATGGCAATGGCACAAGAGGGTGCGCATGTTGTGGTAACCGATCGCGATGCAACCCTTGCTGAAGCCACTGTGGCCGCGATCGTAGCGCAGGGAAATCAAGCATCTGCCATACAGCTTGATGTGACCGATGACGATGCCCTTACCAGAACCATAGACGAAGCAGTTAAAAACTTCGGTCGGCTTGACGTGTTGCACTCTCACGCTGGGTTGCAGATCGAAGGAACGCTGGAAGAAGTGGAGCCAGATGGAATGGATGCTTCTTGGGCATTGAATGTCCGCGCTCACTTCATTGCCGCGCGTGCAGCCGTCGCCCATATGAAATCACAAGGTGGAGGCAGCGTGATCGTCACGGCCTCCAATTCTGGGGTTCAATATGACCGGGGTATGATCGCCTATGCGACCACAAAGCACGCTGCTGTTGCGATGGTCCGGCAGATGGCAGCCGACTACGCTGTCCATGCAATCCGTTTCAATGCCCTATGTCCAGGATTTGTAGACACCCCTTTCAATGCAGGCTTCGAAAAGCAGATGGGAGGCCGTGCCAAACTGGAAAGCTACATCGAGCAGGCGATCCCCATGAGTCGATGGGCGACAGTTGAAGAGATTGGCCATGGGATCGTCTATTTAGCTTCAGATGAATCCGCTTTTATGACGGGGCAAGCCCTGGTTATCGATGGCGGTGAATGCATTTAGTGATGGGTTAGACCGCTCAAGAGAATGTCTATCGCCGCAATTCATTTTGGCGAGCACATTTAAGTCCGCTTTGGGCTCCTTTCGAGCTCTTCGCTGCATTCTACATGAAGTTCCGGTTTATCCGCATACGCACCCAGCAAAGAAATCGCAGACGTGTGGTGAATTGCTGCAGAACGAATCTAAGATTCCCACTGCAGACCCTCGAACCACGCCAACATTTGCAGTTAGATCAAAGCGAATGTCCGGCGCTGCGGTGGCTATCTCTCGCGTCTAACTCTCTTTCAGCCGCTTCTCGGCGTCTTTCGCTAGTTTCCAGCTGGTCTCTAATCTCGCCTGAAGCGTGTCGTAATTCTGCTCCTCGCGCAGCAAGGCGGCCAATGTGGTGACGGACGTGAGATGTGATTTCATCAATAGCGCCACGCAATGCGCCAAGCCATTCACCTTGCTTTCGATCCTGCTGGTCGAGCGCTTCTCCAAGGCGTGCAATTCCTTGGCTGAGCTCTCGCAGGCCGTCACCAACCGTTCGACGGATGCGAGTAATTCGCGCTCCAATGCTGTCAGGGGCTGCGTCATTTAAGGCTCCTTTATCTCGATGCAGATGATCGGCGTCTGCGCCAGTGTGCAGGTCTTCAATTCGGTCTGGTCGGGGTCCAGCGTCACCCATGTCTGCCCGGACTGTTCGATCCGTGTCAGGCCAAGTTCCGTCATCTCTGAATGCGCCATCAAACCCGTCCAAAACCAACTCGCCATCAACACTGTCGTGATCCAGGCTGAGACCATGCCCACGATCACCCACGGCGAGATCGTCAACCAGCGCCTGATCGTCTCGCTCCGCCTCTCCAACTCGCTCTTGCTGTCGCTGAGAAAGAACCTGATATCGGTCTCGATTGTATGCAGCGCGCTGGTCGCAATGCTGCTGAAATCGTTCCTGAAGATCTCCAACTGAGATGCCATCAAGGCGGCGTGGTCGCTCCGGACCGTCTCCAGGTCCGCGTTCAATTTCTCGGCGAGGCGGTTCGGCTTGCCAGTCGTCATGGAAAATCTCTCCTTTCAAACGCCAGCGCTCGCCGGTGTCGGGGTCTTTGGCGGTGATGTAATTCTTGCTCGCACGGGGGATCTCGAAACCCGCCTCTGATAGCGCGTCGATCATGCTGGCGCGGTCGGTGTTGCTGCCGACGCTGATCTGATCGAGGATCCATTCGTGCAGCGCTTCGCGACCTTGCGCGCGCGTCGGCGCTTCAATCGTCGCCCTCACTTCGCGGGCGCGATCTGGCTCCAAAGGGTCTGCCCAACCGTGGGTCTTGTTCATCAGATCGCGCAGGCTGGAAAAGGCGCTCTCATGTCCAGGCGGTGCGATGTTCAGCGCCTTGCCCGTGCTGAGCTCAAGGCGTGGCGCGCAGAAGTGTAGCTCGACATTGCCCTCATGCGAGTGGCGCACCCAGAGACAATTGTATTGATCCCTGTCCAGCCCAGCAAAGGCCAGAGCTTCAAATAGCTCAATGGCCTCTCGCTGGGCGTCGGGATTGGGATCATCGCTATCGGCAAAGCTGATGACGCCTGCCGTGTAGCTCCACTTGTTGGGGCTTACGTCGATCAGGTAGCGGGTCTGATCGGGGTTGCCGTGCAGCACCTCGGGCAGCGGGTCGCGGATCTTGGTTTGCGGCTGGCCGGTGTCGTCGCGGATCAGATTGCGGTTCTCGTCATAGGCCAGAACTTCACGCGCTGTCAGGTAGTCTACGGGAGCTGCACCGCCACCAGTGCCGGTGGAGAAGAACGAGATGATCATTCGCCGCCGCCTGTGTGCGCCGCCACGATCTGCGCCATCTGCCGCTCGATGACCACCAGTTGTGTCGCGACCTTGAGCGCATCGATCTGGCTCGCGCGGCCGGATTTAACCGAGCCGTTGATCCAGCGGGAGAGCTGATTGAGGTTGCCGCCGACGCGGGCAATCGCAAAGGTCAGCTTAGGATCAACACGGGGGGCGGGCTTGCGCCGACGTGCCTCGATCAGCCCCAAGGCCTCGCGCATCAACGTGGCATTGGGCAGGCCAGCGGCGTGCGCCTTGGCCACAAGCGCTGCCTTTTCCGACGGGGTGCATCGAAAGATCACACTCTCGGAAAGGCCCTCTTTGACGCCGCTTGCGCGCGTCTGGTTGGGGTTTGAAGGGGGGCTTGCCGCCCCTCACAAGTCCCGCCGATGTAATCGGTGGGTAACCTTGCTCTCTGCTCTTTGTAGGGATCAGTTGCGTTCATGATCGGAGCCCCGCTGCCTCGATTTCAGCAGGGCTGACCAAGTTTGCGGCCAGCAACGCGGTCACTTGGCCGGGTGTGATGTGGCGACACAGCGGATGGCGATCCGTGACCCAATCGGCCAAGCCCTTCAGCAATTCCACCTCTTTGGCCTTGCCCGCTTCTCGTGCCTCCTCAACGTCATGAAGGTATTTCAGCCAACGGCCAGAGGTGAACCAGTTGTCGGAGAAGCACACCTTCGAGCGGGTGAATCCTTCGCTTTCGGTCGCATAGGACCGCACGGCGTCCTCGAGGTCTTTTGCATCCACTCCGTCGGCCAGCGCCTGGCGGATTTGCGAGAGGCAAACCGCTTTCCCGCGAATGCGATCCTCCGGATAGGCGGACAAAATCTTCTCAGAAACTTCATCCTCCACCGCCGCCTTCGCGTGCGAAGGGATTGGTTTTTGATATGGTTTATATCTGTTCTTATAGGATTTGCCCTCTGGGGCAGATGGCTTGCCCTCAAGGGCAAATGCATCATTTTCCCGTTCGGTCGGATCGATTTGCCCATTTGGGCAAATGGAGTTGCCCAGGGCATACCAACAGGTCCGGTCATAGCGATCATCGCTGAAATTGCCCTTGATGATCAGCTCTGCGCTGACCAACTTTTCGAGCGCTGTTCGGATCTGCTTTTCGCTCAGATAGGGGAACAACTCACCAAAGGCCGAGATCGAATTGTAAGTCCAATACCGCCCGTCTCGAAGATTGCGGCGATTGGCTTGGTTCTTCTCGATCCAGAAGGTGATGTTTTGGAAAATCACCGCTGCATTGAGACCCACACGCCCGGCGATTTCGGGATCAAAGCTATGGCGGCTCATGATTGGCCCCCGAAATACGCACAAACGTGCGAATTTTGTACAGGTTTTGTACGAGAAATCGATCGTTTCAGCCGATTTCGCCGCGAAAGCTCACGGGACTTTTTGCACGCTTCTGCACAAAGCCCTGTAAATAAGACATATTTTTCAGGTGGTTTTGGCGACCCCGGCAGGATTCGAACCTGCAACCTGCCCCTTAGGAGGGGGCTGCTCTATCCAGTTGAGCCACGGGGCCGCGCCCTGCCTTCTGTAACCGGGATTTTCCGGGTTGTCATCGCCTTTGCACAATTGTTGTACACACCGACCTGTTCACGCTAGCATCGGACAAAACAACAACGCAGGTGCCTCCCGTGAACAGTGAAACCAAACGCCCGCTTACCCTTCGTGATGTGTCCGAGGCTTCCGGTGTCTCAGAGATGACGGTGAGCCGGGTTCTGCGTAACCGGGGGGATGTGTCCGACGCCACCCGCACCCGCGTTCTGGCCGCCGCCAAAGAGCTGGGATATGTCCCCAACAAGATCGCGGGCGCCCTGGCATCCAGCCGGGTCAACCTGGTCGCGGTGATCATCCCCTCACTTTCGAACATGGTATTTCCCGAGGTGATGACCGGCATCAATCAGGTGCTCGAAGATACCGAACTGCAACCCGTGGTTGGCGTGACGGATTATCTGCCCGAAAAAGAGGAAAAAGTGCTGTACGAGATGCTCTCGTGGAGACCCTCGGGCGTGATCATTGCAGGGCTGGAACACACCGACGCGGCGCGCGCCATGCTGGATTCGGCTGGCATTCCGGTGGTCGAGATCATGGATACCGACGGCAAACCTGTCGACGCGATGGTCGGCATCTCGCATCGCCGCGCCGGGCGCGAAATGGCGCAGGCGATCCTGAAGGCCGGGTATCAGCATATCGGCTTTATGGGCACCAAGATGCCGCTGGATCACCGCGCCCGAAAACGCTTTGAAGGGTTTACGGAAGTGCTGGGCAAACACGGGATCGAGATCGAAGATCGCGAGTTCTATTCCGGTGGCTCTGCCCTGGCCAAAGGGCGCGAGATGACACAGGCCATGCTTGATCGGTCACCCGATCTGGATTTCCTGTATTATTCCAACGACATGATCGGAGCTGGTGGTCTGTTGTACCTGCTGGAGCAAGGCGTGGATATCCCGGGGCAGATCGGTCTGGCGGGGTTCAACAACGTGGAACTTTTGCAGGGTCTTCCGCGCAAATTGGCGACGATGGATGCCTGTCGTCTGGACATAGGACGTCAGGCCGCGCAGATCATCGCTCAACGCCTGAAGGACCCGGAGGCCGAAATCGAGACACGGGTCACGCTGACCCCCAAGATCAGCTATGGCGACACTCTGAAACGACGATGAATGCGCCCCTGAAGCGGCTCGACAACCGGACGGCCCGCGCCGTTTTCCTGGATCGCCATGCTTTGGCCGAACAGCCTGCGGGCGCGGCCAAGGGCGCCGGGCTTCTTGACCTTGTCCAGCGGTTGGGGTTCGTGCAGCTTGACAGCATCAACACCGTTGCCCGCGCTCATGACATGATCCTGTTTTCCCGACGGCCTGCGTATCGCAGCGCCAACCTGAAAAGGCTCTATGAAAGGGAAAAAGCGCTGTTCGAACACTGGACACATGATGCGGCCGTAATCCCCATGTCGTTCTATCCGCACTGGCACCTGCGCTTTCAGCGTGATGCGGATCTGTTGAAGGCGCGCTGGAAAAACTGGCGGCGGGATGGGTTTGAGCAACAGTTCGAGACTGTCTTGCAACACATCCGCGACCACGGGCCCGTGTGTTCGTCAGACGTTGGCAAGGATGAAAAGAAAGGCTCGGGCGGTTGGTGGGACTGGCACCCGTCAAAAACCGCATTGGAGTTTCTGTGGCGTTCCGGGGCCCTGACCGTTGTGGGCCGCGACGGGTTTCAGAAACGGTATGATCTGACTGAACGTGTGATCGAAACCCGCCTGTGCCCCGGGAACATGGCCTGTGATGCGACGGCGACCGTGGATTGGCTGTGCAACGCAGCGCTGGACCGGTTGGGCTTTGCCACGTCCGGCGAGCTGGCCGCGTTCTGGGGCACGGTTACCACCGCCGAAGCCAAAGACTGGTGTGCCACGGCGTTGGCTCAAGGCAATATCGAAGAGATCGAGGTCACTTGCGCCGATGGACGCCTGCGCAAAACCTTTGCCCGCCCTGAATTGATGGATCGGGCAACCGACTTGCCGCAACCGCCCGGTCGGATCCGAGTGCTCAGCCCGTTTGACCCCATGCTTCGGGACAGAAACCGGGCCGAGCGGCTGTTTGGCTTTCACTATCGCATCGAAATTTTCGTGCCCGAAGACAGGCGCACATATGGGTATTACGTCTTCCCCTTGCTTGAAGGCGATCGATTGATCGGCCGGATCGACATGAAGGCGCATCGCGATCGCGACCTGCTGCATGTCAAAGCGCTCTGGCCCGAACGCGGAGTGCGCTGGTCTGACGCCCGCACCCGCCGCCTGAACGCTGAGCTGGACAGGGTGCGTAGGCTG
Source organism: Ruegeria sp. HKCCD7559 (assembly GCF_013110575.1). Taxonomy (NCBI): domain Bacteria; kingdom Pseudomonadati; phylum Pseudomonadota; class Alphaproteobacteria; order Rhodobacterales; family Roseobacteraceae; genus Ruegeria; species Ruegeria sp. HKCCD7559. The sequence continues at coordinate 163,329 of NZ_WVQU01000003.1, read as the reverse complement.
GCAGGCGTCACGCATGTAGAGTTCGCAATTGACTGGCTGAAAGACCCTAAATAGGGTCTATTCGACGTCAGACAGCGTGAGCTGAATCGGCTCCAGCCCATCGATTTCACCAGTCAGAACATCTCCTGCTACAACCGGGCCCACGCCAGCGGGCGTGCCGGTCAGGATCAGATCGCCGGGGCGCAGATGGTAAAAACCGGACAAGTGCACAACGATTTCGTCTATCTTCCAAATCAGCTCTTCCAGTGTCGCGTTCTGGCGCAGTTCGCCGTTTACACTGAGGCGGATGTGTTTGTTTTCGTCCGGTGACCAGGCAGCGGCGGGCGTCAGCGGTGCGAATACCGCTCCGTTTTCGACGTCTTTGCCCAGATCCCAGGGTCGCTGCTTGTTTCGCTCGCGGATTTGCAGGTCGCGGCGGGTCATATCAAGCGCACAGCCATAGGCGTAGACAGCATCCCATGCCTGCGCACGGGTGGTCCGAAACACAGGCTTTCCAATCGCCAATGCCAATTCCATCTCATGATGGTAATTCTCGGTCCCGGCTGGATACGGGACGGTCGAACCAGTCAGAATCGCGTTTGGCGCAGATTTGGTGAAATAGAAAGGTGCTTCGCGATCCACTTCATTCCCCATCTCGGCAGCATGGGCCGCGTAGTTTCGACCGACGCAGAAAATGCGCCCAACAGGATACCCTGCGGTCTCGCCAACAATGGGGATGGTGATTGGATCGGGAAGGGAAAACACACTGTTCGACATGTTGGTTCCTGAATATTGCTTTGCCGTCATCTTACGCCTGCCAGAACAGTCAGCAAGCCGGGAAAGCGCGCTGGATTTCGCCGCTATCCAAGAGTTGTTTCAGCGCGAACCTGCTCAATTCTGAACTGAAAGAAAACCGCCGTATCAAAACAAGTGCATATCCGTCTTTATGGACGCATCAAGGTACAAACAAAATCGGGTTAACACTTGGCTCAGACGAAAGTCGGGCTAGGTACTGAGGAAGACTGGTTTGACGCATCCATCTTATGAGATGCGAAGACAGCAACACCGCGCCCTTGACACCATAAGCGACCAAAGTGACGCGAGGAAACCACTTGCGGACCCACGTAACGATCGGCAATTGCCTAAGTCTGTTTCGGAGAGCATAGGTGCATGGCCCTTCCCCCAAGGGCCGAAAGACCCTAGTCAGAGCCACATTTCCGGCTCTTCAATACTCCGATGCGCAGGCCGGACCGTCAGGCAAGGCGTGACGCAACCGGCCTCAGGCCAGGCCTAACCCAAATCCAAGTCTGGCCACCCCGTCGGAGATCGCCCCTAAAATCTCCGGCGGGGTCCTTGCAGATGACACCCATGTTCTGCGACCGGCATCAGGTATCCAGGTCGTTCAACTCGTTCAGAAGATCCAGCAACAATTCGTGTTTTTCCGGCCCCAGAAGGGAACGAATGCGTTTCGCCTGTGCCATGCTGGCGGGCTGATTGGCATGAATGATCTGAACGCCACGCTCACCGATCTCGACAATCTGGCGGCGCCGGTCCGCCGGATGGCATCGTCGGGAGATCAGGCCGCGATGCTCCAGTTTCTGCAATATCCGTGTCAGGCTTGGCAACAACAGACAGGCGCGTTCGGCAATATGCGTCGGTTCCTGCGGGCCTTCTTCGTTCAATACGCGCAACACGCGCCACTGCTGTTCGGTGACACCGGCGTCGGCCAGCATTGCTCGGATGGGTCCCATAACCTTTTCCCGCGCCCGCAAAAGCGCAATGGGCAAAGATCGCGACGTCAGTGGGAGGTCGTCGGTCATGCCAAAATTATCGCCGAAATCCGTGATTTACGCAAGGGAACCCTCGGCTTTCGGTTTTAAGCACAAGAACCGCAGGGGCGCCGCCACCCTTGCGTGGCGCGCCTTTGCCGCCGTCAATCCGATGACGCCAAATTGCATTAAAACTGGACAATTTCGCGCCACGGAAGAAGATGTGGAAACGGCCACTTTCGCGACCACGTCGCGCCGAAGATTTTGCAACAAAGGAAACAGTATGGCTGCGCAGCAAAACGCGTTCAAACAGGCTCTGAAAAAGGGAGAAACGCAGATCGGGTGCTGGATGAGCTTTGCCGAGCCCGCAGCGGCCGAGATGATGGGAACCGCGGGTTTTGATTGGCTGGTAATCGATGGAGAGCATGCCCCTAACGATATCCGGTCGATCCGGGACCAGCTTCTGGCACTTGCGGCAAGCGACTCTCATGCGGTTGTGCGGGTTCCCGTGGGTGAGACCTGGTTGATCAAGATGGTTCTGGATGCGGGTGCTCAAACCATTCTGGTTCCGATCGTGGAAAGCGCCAAGCAGGCGCAAGATCTGGTTCGGGCCTGCCGTTATCCCCCTGCCGGTGTCCGTGGCGTGGGCGCGATGGCATCGCGGGCGACGATGTACGGATCGGTCGGAGATTATATTCAGACCGCAGATCAGGAGATTTGCCTGTTGTTGCAGGTGGAAACCCGCGCCGGAATTGCTGCTCTGGACGACATTCTTGATGTTGAAGGCGTGGATGGCGTATTCATAGGCCCTGCTGATCTGTCGACCGATATGGGCCATCAGGGCAACAGCGCGGCACCCGAGGTGCGCGCGGTTATCCGGGATGCACTGACGCGGATCAAGGCCGCAGGCAAAGCGCCGGGCATTCTGGCCACAAATGACGAGGCCCGTCAGGCATATCTGGATATGGGCGCACAGTTTTTGGCGGTTGGCATTGATGTGATGCTTCTGACGCAAACGGCACGTGATCTCGCCGCACGATGGAAAGCCGACTAACCGCTCAACGGACCATGGCCGCTGCGGCTTGGGCGTATCCGCCCGAGGCACCGTCGACGAAATGCACATGATCGTCCCGTGTGGCCGACGGGACGAAACAGGTCATCATCGCCTCGTCCTGCACGTGCAGACCGTATCGGATTTTGCCGCGCCCGCGCGCTTCTTTCAGCAAGTGTTCGATCTGTCGCAAAGTGGCCGGGTCACAATCCAACGTCATCTTCAGGCCGTCATCGAACTTGCGGAAATCGGCATTGCTGCTGACCATCGTCCTGTAGTGTTCGGGTTCGAACTGTCCCAGCTTCTTGCGTGTTTTGAACAATATCGCGATCAGCAGGTTCTGAAACAGAAGAACGAGCTTGTGCAGAAACAAATTCCGCCCGTTGCGCGAAACATGCGCATCAATGTCGAGGCCGGGGGGCGGCCACGTCATGGGCGGACCATTTACAGGCACCGGATGACCTGCGCGCTCCAGCTCTTCTGACGCAGACAGAACCAATTGCGCAAGGTCTGCAAAATCGCGTTCAGTTGCTGACGCGGTGGGTTCAACAACCAGTGACACGATCTGACCATGCCGCGCCGGGCTGTTGGACCATCTGCATGACAGGCCTGTCAGGTTCGGCTGCGCACCCGGTTCGGCAGGCGCGATCATATGACGACCCGCCTTCATCTCTGCCTCGGCCCAGGCCAATCCTCCGCCAGAAAACATGGCATAATCCACGCCAGAGGACGGGGCAAAACGGGCGACACGCAAGTCCCTGCCCGCTTTTCGGATTTCCGCCACCGATACCAGCGCCGCACGCAACGGCATGGAAAACTCCTCTTCCGCCCAGCGCCGCAAAGCTGAAAGAGTATCCCGCGCTGCTTCAACTTCGCTGGGAGGGACCGCAAACGCCGCCCCGTCGCCGCCAAAGACATAGGGAAACAACTTGCCGTCCATCGCGTTTATCATCGCCGAGATTACGGCAGCCCCAACCGTGTTGACGGTTTTGTATCGTCCCCGTGCAATCTCGCCGGTTGAATCGACGATGTCGGCGACCCCCAGAAACCAGTCGTCGGGCACCGGCGAAAACTGCGCCGGGTCTGCCAGGCGGGTGAAATCCCGCAACAGGGGCAGGTTTTCATAAAATGCAGAATGGAGGTCTTTCATTTTCCCCCTCGAAATCAAACTTCTGACAATGATAGCCGGAATGCGGCCCAAGTCCTGCTACTGAAACATAGTACACATGCTTGTGCGTTGCATCATTGCGTGCCAAGCATTCCCTTCGGATGAGCGGAAAAGAGGCGGGATATGCAGGCGGGTTTGGTGGTTTTGTGCCTGGGCTATGTGCTCAGCCAGTTTTTCCGTGCATTTCTGGCTGTGCTCAGCCTCGATCTTGAACGCGACATCGGCGCCACACCCGAAGATCTCGCCTTTGCGTCGGGCCTTTGGTTTCTTGTGTTCGCTGCAATGCAAATCCCGGTTGGCTGGGCGCTGGACAAGGTTGGGCCCAGGCTGACCGCAGCCGCGCTTCTTCTGGTTGGTGGTGCAGGAGGATCCGCGATTTTTGCGGTCGCGACCTCACCGTTGCATGTCAGCGTTGCCATGGGCCTGATCGGGGTTGGGTGCTCTCCGGTTCTGATGGCTTCCTATTTCATCTTTGCCCGCGAATACCCGCCCGCGAAGTTCGCGACACTGGCCGCCGTCATGCTGGGCGTCGGCTCGGTGGGCAATCTCGTGGCCTCCTATCCGACTGCGCTTGCTGTCGAATGGATGGGATGGCGCGCCACCATGGTTGGGCTGGCCGTTATATCTGCTGCGATTGCTTTGGGTATTTGGCTGAGCCTGCGCGATCCAGCGAAGGTTGATACGGAACACAAAGGTTCACTTCTGGACCTGCTGAAAGAGCCTGCACTGTGGCTGATCATGCCCTTGATGCTGGTGGCCTATGCGCCCTCTGCCGCGCTGCGCGGGCTATGGGCCGGGCCGTATCTGAACGATGTCTTCGGGCTCAGCACCACCCAGATCGGCACCGCGACACTGGTCATGGGGTCTGCGATGATCGCCGGTACCTTTGTCTACGGACCGCTGGATCGTGTCTTCGGCACTCGGAAGTGGGTTATCTTCACGGGCAACGCGCTGGGTGTCGTGGCGCTGACCCTGCTTTGCGTTTGGATCGACCATGCCACATGGCTGTCCGTTCTGCTGTTGGCCATCATAGGGTTCACCGGGGCCAGTTTTCCGGTCATCATGGCCCATGGTCGGGCCTTCGTTCCCGCCCATCTGGTGGGCCGAGGCGTAACCCTGTTGAACCTTTTCGGAATCGGAGGGGTCGGCATCGCCCAATTTGTCACCGGACGCATTCATGCCGCCACGGCCCAGGCCGGAACGACCGCGCCCTACACCGCGATTTTCGGGTTTTTTGCGGTAACCCTTGCCATCGGTTGCGTGATTTATCTATTCAGCGAGGATAATGTGGATTGAAGCAATTGCGGAGCAAGCCGTGCAGGATATCGAGGTTATAGCGCCGAACCTGAAACACAGCCTCTCCGGCGTCACCACAACCGTCATCCGCCTGTTGCCGATTCAAAAGCATATGATCAGGATCGTCGCCACGGGACCCGGCCTGCCGGGTGATCTGCCCCATATCCGGTTGATCAAAGTTCCGTTCCTTTCGAACAGAACGCTCCGGGTGTGGCATGCACGGCGCAACACCGAAATGCTGATGGGTTTGTTTCTGAAACATGTGCTGCGACGCAATCTGAAACTTCTGTTCACCTCGGCTGCGCAACGAAATCATTCGGGGTTCACCAAGTGGCTGATTTCGAAGATGGATGCGCTGATCGCCACAACGCCGCAAGCGGCGTCGTTTCTGGAACATCCCGCAACCGTCATCATGCACGGTGTGAACACCGAACTGTTTCACCCGGCCGAAGACAAAACCGCCCTGCGGCAGAAGCTGGGGCTGCCGGAAGGGACCTTGATCGGGTGTTTCGGGCGTATTCGACCTCAGAAAGGTGTCGATCTGCTGGTGGATGCGGCGATCGAGATTCTGCCGAACCATCCCGACGCCAGCATCGTGTTCACCGGGCGCGCCACCAAAGAATTTGAAACCTTCCAACAGGAGCAGGAAGCCAAACTCAAAGCTGCCGGGCTGTCGGAACGGGTGCACTTCCTGGGCGAGCGCCCTTGGGAGGAGATCGTTGAAACCTACCGCGCCCTTGACCTGTTCGTGGCCCCGGCCCGTCACGAAGGGTTCGGCCTTACACCGCTTGAGGCGATGGCCTCCGGCGTGCCTGCAATCGCCTGCCACGGGGTCGGAGCGTTCAGCGCCCAGATCGAGGACGGGAAAACCGGCCGCTTGATCGAAAAGGACAACGCCGGGGCGCTGGCTGAAGCACTGGAACAGATGTTGAGCGATCCGGACAAGCTGGTGCAATCCGGTCAGGCCGCAAGACAGCGTGTCGAGCAGCATTTTCGAATCGAAGGTGAGGCCGAGGCCATCGTGCGGGTCTATCGGTCTTTGCTGAACATGGGTGAAAAAGCGCATTCGGGTTAAAATCGACGTCAATTCGGCCAATTCACCCGTGATAGCCCTTTTTTCTTTGCTGCAACGCGGCTATGAACGCGCGTCCTTAACTTTGGAGACATGAAATGGGCTATCGCGTCGTTGTCGCCGGCGCCACGGGTAACGTGGGCCGCGAAATGCTGAACATTCTGGCGGAACGCCAGTTCCCAGTCGATGAACTTGCCGTGCTGGCAAGCCGTCGTTCGCTGGGTACGGAAGTAAGCTTTGGCGACAAGACACTGACCACCCAGGACATCGACACCTTCGATTTCACCGGCTGGGACATGGCCCTGTTCGCCATCGGCTCGGACGCAACCAAGACCTATGCCCCCAAAGCGGCTGCGGCTGGCTGTGTGGTGATCGACAACTCGTCGCTCTATCGCTATGACCCCGACATCCCTCTGATCGTGCCGGAATGTAACCCGCAGGCGATCCACGACTACAAGAACAAGAACATCATCGCCAACCCGAACTGTTCGACCGCGCAGATGGTTGTCGCGCTCAAGCCGCTGCATGACCGTGCCAGGATCAAGCGCGTTGTCGTGTCGACCTATCAGTCGGTGTCGGGCGCGGGCAAAGAAGGCATGGATGAACTTTGGGATCAGACCAAGGCGGTTTACAACCCCACCACGGACGTGCCGCCGAAGAAATTCCAGAAGCAGATCGCCTTCAACGTCATCCCGCAGATCGACGTCTTCATGGAAGACGGCTCGACCAAGGAAGAGTGGAAGATGGTTGTCGAGACCAAGAAGATCGTCGATCCGTCGATCAAGGTCACAGCCACCTGCGTGCGCGTTCCCGTGTTTGTCGGCCACTCCGAGGCCGTGAACATCGAGTTCGAGGAATTCCTGGACGAAGACGAAGCCCGCGACATCCTGCGCGAAGCACCGGGCATCATGGTGATCGACAAGCGCGAAGCCGGTGGCTACGTCTCGCCGGTCGAATGCGCGGGCGATTTCGCCACGTTCATCAGCCGTATCCGCCAGGACTCGACCATCGAGAACGGTCTGAACCTGTGGTGCGTTAGCGACAACCTGCGCAAGGGCGCCGCCCTGAACGCGGTGCAGATCGCGGAACTTCTGGGCCGCGAGGTTCTGAAAAAGGGCTGACATCCCGATTTTCGTCAAAGCTTGAAAACCAGGAAACCCGCTGATTGTTCGGCGGGTTTTTTGCGTTTCCCAATAGCCGGTTTGCGGACGACGTGACGGTTCGGTCAGGTTGCTGATGCCAACGGAAATACTGCATGGTAGGTGTTAAAGATGGGCCGACCAACATCAACCAAGCACGATCCAATACCCTACGCCCTTGCCGGGGCGGGAGTGTTCTTTGCATCCATCTGTTTTGGCTTTGTACCCTATTTCAGCCGGGGTCTCACTGACCACGGACTCGCGCCCTACGCAGTTGCGTTTAATCGGTACATTTTGACGGCGATCCTATTGTTGCCAACCCTTCTGAAGCATCGTTCAAACCGGCGGGAAATAGTCTGGGGTATGGCTGCGGGGGCAGTCATGGGGCTTGGGTGGGTCGGATATGTTACCGCACTTGAAACAGTGCCGGCATCAACGGTGGGTGTTCTTTACATGACCTACCCGGTGTTTACGATCATCATCGCTTGGGCGATATTCGCCGATCCGCCGACGCGGCGCAGCCTTGTTGCGGCCGGTTTGATTGTTCTTGCGGCAGGCATTGCAGGGTCTCCGGCATCCGTACCGATTGACCAAATTCCAACGCTGCTTGTCTCTTTGGCTGCACCTTTCGGATTTGGCTTCGGCATATGCGTGCTTGTACACCGTCTTTCGCGAATTGCTCCTTTGGCCAGGATAGCGTCGGTTTCGTTGGGGTCGGTCGTCGGGCTAACCCCTTTGATTATCTCTTCGGAAATTGGCGAAGTCCTGCCAGCAGGCGGCAGTGACTGGTTTCTGATCGTCGGGATCGGTCTTATGACGGCACTGGTTCCCCAGCTGATTTACACCGTCTGTTCCCCTGTCATCGGGGCATCGCGCACGGCCGTTATCGGCAGCATTGAACTGCCGACAATGTTTGCCGTGGGCGTTTTTGCCTTCGGTGAAACAATCACAGGTGCGCAAGCAGTGGCCTGTGCCTTGGTTTTGAGCGCCATTGCACTTGCACAAAGTCGCGCAACACGAACCTTTACCACCGTGATCAGCAGTCAACGTCACAGGTGAGTCCGCGCCCGAGGTGGCCCGTCAATGCGCTCAACAGAACCGGCTCGGATCACCTCTTCCACCAAATCGGCACCTTCCGGTCCATCACCCGCATCCATCATGGCTGCGCTATGAACCTCGGTTAGGGTACAGTCTTGCGCGCGGTGAAAATCGCCAACCTGTTGACAAAACCAGACACGCTTGCCACCTAAAACTGAACCTTGTTCGTGGCGGATGTCGGAAGTCCGGAAAAAAACCGCCCGGTGCAAGGTAAAAGAGGCAGGGCATGCACATTTCGACCAGACGCAGGATTGCCAGAACCCTGACCATCGGATGCACATGCGTTCTGATGATACTGGTCGTCATTGGCTTTACGGGGCAGGTTTTTGCCGTGGGAGATTCAATCGCTCTGCTCCGGCCTCAGGCTGGTGTTTTGCTTCTCCCCTGCGCGGTAATTCTTCTTTTCATGCGCGCCAGATATCTTGCATTGGCCACCTTGGTCTTTTCCGGGATTGCCATCGGGTCCATCGCGGCTAGCGTTGCCGCGCCCTCGGACGATTGCGACGACACCTGCCTGACGCTGTACCAGAAGAACCTGATGAGCAAAGCCTGGCCCCGGTATTCGCTGGCCGATGATATCCTTGAATCAGACGCTCAGATCGTGACCTTGCAGGAAGTCTCCAGCCACAACCGCAAGTACATGAGCAACCTGTTCGAGCATTACCCCGAACAGGTGATCTGTGAATTCCGCCCCGAACAAAACGTCGCCATCCTGACGACCTTGCCGATTGTCGAGAATTCCGAGTTCTGTCTGCAAGGTTATGGGCTTGTGGGGTTACAGGTCAAAGCGCCCGGCGGTGACTTGGTCTGGGTTGTTTCAGTTCATCTGAACTGGCCATTTCCTTACGACCAGTCCAGGCAAAGCCAGGTGATTGCCGACCGCATCAGCCAACTTGAAGGACCGGTTCTGATTGCCGGGGATTTCAATATGGTGCCCTGGGGCGAAAGCGTCAGACGGATCGGAGCAGCCGCAAACAACCAAAGCTTTGGAACCGTCCTGAACACCCACAACCTCGGCAGTTGGAAAATCCCATTGCCGATAGACAACCTGTTGTTCCCCAAAGGCACAACCGGAACAGTTGAGCTGCGCCCCTTCATGGGATCCGATCACCTGGGAAAGCTTGCCCGGTTTCGACTGGGCTAGGGCTTCGGTCAAGCACACCTCCGCATGCTTTCCCACAAACAAGCAGCCTAGCTTTGGTTTTCAACCAGTGCTTTCAGATTGGTCAGACCACGGTCATAGTCCTCGCCCACCCACGTATCCATCATCAAACCCATCCAGCGGGACATGGGATTCAGACCCAGATCCGAGTCAAACCCCCAGGTCACTCTGGTTCCCGCCCCGTCAGGCTCAAGGATGAAGGACGCTGTGGCAGTACCCATCGGGCCAAAATCCAGCGCCGTTTTGACCCGTTGGTTTTCCAAGCTTTCGACGATTTCCTGTGATCCCGTACCGACCTGCGGGTGATCCGACGCCCAGTTCAGAGTGTTCCCGACTCCGGCGGCAGGGCCGGAATAGGTCAGTTTGGTTTCGGGGTCCCGGTGCAGCCACGGAGACCACTTTTCGGTTTCCTGCATCGAATTCACGTACGGAAAGATGGCGCTTGCCGGCGCGTCGATCGCGATGCTACGCGAAACTTCCGCCTTTCCCGGCAACAGATAGGAAACCGCGACCAGAACCAGAATACAAACGACCAATCCTGCGAAGATGCGCTTGATGACTTTCATGGCAGGCTCCAATCTTCAGGTGTAATGGGTGGAGTATACCAAAAACGGCCCTGAATCAGAGCCGCCATTGTTGTTTCGGATTTCCAGCTCTGTCACTGTCAGACCGGGACGAACTTTTTTTGGTAAGGGTCATAGCTTTCAAGCCCGCCTGCGCCGATATCCGTCCACAAGCCGTGCAAGCTCAGCGCGCCTTGATCAACGGCTGACGAGACGAAGGGGAAGGTCATCAAGTTTTCCAGCGAAGCGACAACCGATTGACGTTCGAACTGCCGGGCCTGTTCGACACCGTCCTCGATATCCGCGACCAGTTCGAATTTCGGCTTCAGAATATCCATCCAGCGGCCAACAAAGCTGTCCTTGGCATCCAGTTGCGGCGCCTGCCCCTTGCACATGTCGATGCAGCCCTGCACGCCGCCGCATTGCGAATGCCCCAGCACGATCAAATGAGCGACCTTGAGCGCCGTTACAGCGTATTCGATCGCGGCGCTGGTGCCGTGGTGGTCCCCGTCCGGTGCATAGGGCGGCACCAGGTTGGCGATATTGCGGTGAATAAAGAAATCGCCCTGGTCAGCGCCGAACATGGACGTGACGTGAACCCGGCTGTCGCAGCAGGATATGACCATGGCGCGGGGGCGTTGCCCTTCATCGGCGAGACGGCGATACCAGACCTGGTTTTCCGAATATGTTGTGGCCTTCCAACCGTGATACCGTTTTACAAGGTAGCTCGGCAGAGGTTTGGCAAATTCCATTTCAATGTCCCCGTTCTTGTCGCTGAAGGATGATCTAAACCGAATTCAACGAAAATTCGAGCCATTATCCAGTTTCCCCGCAAGGTTTTGCAAAGGAATTTTCTGCCAGGATCAACACCGCGCCGTGGGGGCGTTTGAACTAGGGTGAATGTGGTGGAAAAGATTATCACGCTTGAACATAAGGAATCCGTCCGTCTGGACTCGGATCAACTGAGCGGGCTGTACCGGCAACTTGGCGACAAGAATGCGCTGGATGTTCTGTGTCGCACGGTCGAAGAGCTTGCCGTGCGCCTGTCAAACTGCGAACGCTACTGGCGTCAGCGCGAATGGGCGGACCTGCGCAAATGCGCCAGGTCACTGGTCGCTATATCCGAACAGATCGGGATGACGGCCCTGGCCCGGGTGGCGGGTGACGTGGCCCACACCGTCGATGCCGGTGACGCCGTTGCGGCAGGCGCGACGCTTGGGCGTTTGATCCGCGTGGGCGAACGATCGCTGACCGCCGTCTGGGACCAGCAGGACCTTTCCGTCTGACAGGGGTTGCGGGCAGATCATGCGCGGCTAGTCTGTGCGCAGAAACCATCAGCCGAGACGCCCATGACCCTGTCCTTCGCCCCATCCTCTGACCCGTCCATACCGCTTCATGTGATTGCGCAGCCGGATTTGGACAGTTGGTTGCAGGACCAGCCGGATACCGTCCGGACCTGGGTTGCCGCAAGCGGGTTTACAGGTGCGATGGGGCAGACCCTGCTGGTGCCAGGCGCGCATGGCGCGGTTGATTTTGTGCTGGCCGGGTATGGAACAGAAGACAAGCGCGCGCGAAAAAGGTTCCCATTGGCCGCCGCAGCCATGGCATTGCCCGAAGGAACCTATCATATCGCGTCCGGAATTCCCGCTGATCGTCTGGAAATGGAGTGCTTTGGCTGGTTGATGACAGGTTACACCTTTGATCGCTACGCGTCTCAATCTGCTGGAACCGCGGCGCTGGTTGCGCCCGAAGGTGTCGACGCCAACCGTATCGAAGCGATGGCCAATGCCGAAGTTCTGACCCGCGATCTGGTGAATACGCCAGCCTCGGATATGGGTCCTGAGCAGTTGCAGCAGGCGGCCGAGGCTCTGGCCGGTGAATTCGGTGCCGCGTGCAGCGTGATCAGCGGCGCGGCCTTGCTGGAACAGAATTTTCCTATGATCCACACCGTAGGGCGCGCCGCCGAACAAGCCCCCCGGTTGATCGAGCTGAATTGGGGCAGCAGCGGCCCCAAACTGACTCTGGTCGGCAAGGGGGTGTGTTTCGATACGGGTGGATTGAACCTGAAACCGGGCGCATCCATGGGTCTGATGAAGAAAGACATGGGTGGCGCGGCCAATGTGTTGGGGTTGGCGCGGATGATCATGCAGCTGGGTTTTCCCCTGCAATTGAGGGTCTTGATACCGGCAGTCGAAAACGCGCTTGCCGGAAATGCCTTCCGCCCAGGGGACATCCTGACCTCTCGCAAGGGACTGACGGTCGAGATCAACAATACGGATGCCGAAGGGCGTCTGGTGCTTGCTGACGCGTTGGCGCTTGCTGAGGAAGGTGAACCCGATCTGGTGATCTCGATGGCGACGCTGACCGGGGCCGCCCGTGTGGCTGTGGGCCCCGATCTGGCACCTTTCTATACCGATGATCAGCGCTGCGCGTCTGCCCTGTCGCATGCCGCTGAGGCTTCGGCTGATCCGGTCTGGCGCATGCCGTTCCACACGCCCTATGAAGCGATGATTGAACCCGGCATCGCCGATCTGGACAACGCGCCGTCGGGCGGGTTTGCAGGGTCGATCACAGCCGCTCTGTTTCTGCGCAGGTTCGTGGGCACACGCCGCTACATCCATTTCGACATCTATTCCTGGCAGCCCAGCAAAGAGCCGGGGCGCACCAAGGGCGGTCTAGGTCAGGGACCTCGTGCCGTGCTGACGGCGTTGCCGGAGATATTGGGACTGTGACACGCCATCGAGTTTCCGCACCCGTTGTCGATTTGCTGCGCAGCCCAGACGGGCCACGCGACCGGCAATTGTTGTTCGGTGATACGGTTCAGATCGAGGAAACAAAGAGCGGGTGGAACAGGGTCATCGCAGACAAAGATGGGTATACCGGCTGGTTGCGAACAGATCAGCTGACGGCGGATGCGCCTGCGACGCATTGGATCACGGCGCCTGCAACGCATGCCTACCAGGAAGCGGATTTCAAAAGCCGCGATCTGGTGTCGCTGAGTTTCGGAAGCAAAATCCAAGCCAGGACCGAGACGGACCGGTTTGTTGAAACCGAACTGGGATATATCCCAAAGGTACACACGGCGCCGATGACCGAAAAGCCTGACGACCCGGTCGAAGTGGCCCAGCTGTTTCTGGGCACACCCTATTTGTGGGGCGGCAACAGCCGGTTCGGCATCGATTGTTCCGGGTTGGTTCAAGCGGCGCTTTTGGCTTGTGGCCTGCCGTGCCCCGGCGACAGCGGCGATCAGGAACGCGCTTTGGGCAAAACCGTGATCGAAGGGGGCCCTGCGCAACGGGGTGATCTGTTGTTCTGGAAAGGGCACGTGGCCTGGGTTTCGGGCCAAAACATGCTTTTGCATGCGAACGCCAGCCATATGGCGGTGGTATTCGAACCAATGGATCAGGCGATCCGCCGCATAATGGATCAGGGTGACGGGCCGGTCACGGCCCACAAAAGGCTCTAATCCGGGTTTACGGCCCGGATCAGCTTGCGTTCCAGCACCCGCAGTACTGCCCGCAGATCGTGGCCGCGTTTCAGGATGCGGCCATCCATACCTATGACGGAATACATTCCCTGCCGGGACCTCAGGCGCGGGTGCTTTTCGACGCGGTAGATCGGATGTTCCGCGGTGCGCCGAAAGATCGAGAACACCGCCATGTCGCGCAGGTTGGAAATACCGTAGTCGCGCCATTCTCCGGCGGCGACCATCCGACCATAAACGGATAGGATTTGAGACATCTCATGCCGGTCGAAAGCCACGGGCATCTGCGCTGCGCTTGCCGAGAACCGGCTGGGAGGCTGCATATTCATACCTCCAGCCTTGCCGGAAATCGTGTTTGAATCAAGCCTGATGCGCAGTTGCCCGACAATTACGACGCAAGTGTTACCGTCGGCCGACCTGACGGCAGATCAGGATTACAGGTAACAGACCCACCGCCAGAATGACCAGCGAAGGCACGGCGGCGCCCTCCAGCCTCTCATCCGAGGCCAGCCGATACGCCTGCACCGCCAATGTGTCGAAATTGAACGGGCGCATGATCAGCGTGGCGGGAAGCTCTTTCATCACGTCCACGAACACGATCAGCAGGGCCGTCAGCAGAGAGGGGGTCAGAATCGGCAGATGAACCCGTCGCAATGTTCCCAACGGCGTCTGCCCCAGTGAACGGGCTGCGGCGTCCATATTCGCATGTACAGTGCTTTGGCCCCCCTCATACGCGCTAAGCGCGGCAGCCAGGAAGCGCACCATGTAGGCAGCGACCAGCAGCCAGATGGAACCTGTCACCAACAGCCCCGTGGACACGTCGAAGGTCTGTCGCATCCAGACGTCCAGCGCATTGTCAAAACTCGCAAAGGGGACGATCAGGCCAACCGCAATGACGCCACCGGGAACGGCATATCCCAGACGCGCCATATATGCGGTCGCAGACGAGGCGCGCCCGGGCCTCAGACGTTGAAAGAACCCGACACTGATCGCCGCAAAGACGGTGATGACCGCCGCCGTACCAGCAAGTATCAACGAATTCTGGATGAAACTGATATAACGCTGCGACAGCAGGTTCTGTTCGGAGTCCAAGCCCATCTCGACCAGAATGATGACAGGCAGCAAAAAACCGAAAAGAACGGGTATTGCACACAGCAGAAATGCCCCGCAGGCGCGCAGACCCGTCAGATTTGCCGCCGGTTGCGCCACATGCTGTTTCCCCGCCTGATAGTATTTTGCCTTGCCACGCTGGGTGCGCTCGGCCACGGCCATGATCAGGGCAAAGACCAGCAGGCACAGGGCCAGTTGCGCCGCTGCCGCACGATCGGCCATGGAAAACCAGCTTGTGTAGATCCCGGTGGCAAAGGTCTGCACACCGAAATACGACACGGTTCCGAAATCTGCGATGGTCTCCATGACGGCCAGCAGAACGCCGCCTGCAATGGCGGGTCGCGCCATCGGCAGTGACACGCGCCGAAAAGCCAGCCATGGATTGTTGCCCAGCGCCCGCGCCGCCAGAAACGCGGTTGCGCTTTGTTGCAGGAACGCAGCCCGCGCAAGCAGATAGACATAAGGGTAAAGCACAAGGATCAACATGACCGCCGCACCCTCGGTCGAGCGGATTTCCGGGAACCAATAGTCGCGCGGGCCCCACCCCGTTACATCACGCAGCGTGCTTTGAACGATGCCCGGGTGATCCAGAATGAAGGTGTAGGCATAGGCCAGAACATACGCCGGAAAGGCCAGCGGAAGGACCAGTGCGATCTCCAGAAACCGCACGCCGGGAAAACGGGTCATCGTTACCAGCCAAGCCGCCCCGGTGCCGATGCTGAACGTGCCGGCCGCAACCAGGACCACAAGAATCAGGGTCGTCGCGATATAGCCGGGCAGCACCGTCTCCATCAGGTGCGAGATCGTGTCCGTTCCCCCGGTTACAGCCGCCAGGACCACGGCGATCATCGGCAAAAGGCACGCGGCAGCCACGACGTAGGCGATCCCCGCCAGCAGTCGGGTACCGCGTACACCGCGATTGCGCGATCCGTTCTGTGAAAACTCGATTTCGGCCATCATCCCGGCTTGTGATTGGCAAAGGCGAAGGGTTCGCCTTTAATCGACCAAAAAGCTCGGAAACACCAGTGCATCGGTCAACAAATCTGCGGCACAAACTGCCGCAGATCTGAAAAACACCGCTATTCGTAGACGCGCTGATCCTCGATCACCACCCCGTCCTTGGGAAGGGATCCGGGGGCCACGACCTCGATCGCACCTTTCAGTTTCAACACTTCGGCCACTGACTTGGCATATGCCGGGTCGTCACCGCGCGGACTTTCGATCCGGACCGTCATCGTGTCCATCTCACCCTGGCGGGCTGCAATAACGCGGGCTTTGACAATTTCCTCATGCTTGTCGACCAGGGCCGCAACCTGTTCCGGGCGTACAAACATACCCTTGATCTTGGTGGTCTGATCGGCGCGACCCATCCAGCCTTTGATCCGGGTGTTGGTCCGGCCACAGGGCGAAACACCCGGCATGACGGCAGAAAGATCCCCGGTCGCAAAGCGGATCAGAGGGTAATCCGGGTTGAGAGAGGTTACAACAACCTCGCCCACCTCGCCCGGCTCTACCGGGGTTCCGGTTCCGGGCGTCACGATTTCGACGATCACATGTTCGTCGATGATCATCCCTTCCATCGCGGCGCTTTCATAGGCGATATTACCCAAATCCGCCGTCGCATAGCATTGCAGGCACGAAATACCGCGATCCGCATATTCCTGACGCAAAGACGGGAACAGCGCGCCACCACCAACAGCGGCCTTGGAGAAATTCAGCGAAATGCCCATCTCGTCAGCCTTGTCCAGGATGACTTTCAGATAATCAGGCGTGCCCGCATAGGCGGTGCAGCCAACGTCACGCGCGGCTGTCACCTGCAATTCGGTCTGCCCGGTTCCCGCCGGCAGAACGGCAGCACCAACAGCGCGGGCGCCGTTTTCAAAGATCATGCCAGCCGGTGTCAGGTGATAGCCAAAGCAGTTCTGAACAATATCGCCAGCTGCAACACCAGCGGCATGCAGGAACCGGCCCATGCGCCACCAGTCGTGATCGGTGCTGCCCGGTTCATAGATCGGCCCGGGGGACTGGAACACGTGATGAAAGTGGCGCGCGGGCTTCACGGTGAACCCACCAAAAGGGGGGCGTTCCGCCTGCGCCCGGATCAGGTCCGATTTGCGCAGCACCGGCAACATCGGCAAATCATCTGCCGAGACCACCTTGTTAGTGTCTGATTCAGAAAAATGTGCAGCAAACCCGGGGGCAGATGCAGCACGTTTGATTTGCTCTACCAGCGCTGCGGCCTGATCCGAAGCGCGTTCGTCCGCCGAGCGTGTTTCGAGTGCGTCGAAATACATCATCGCCATATCCTCCATCCGCTCACAGCCACCTCTTGCGGCGACGATAGGACCGCACATCGCGAAAACTTTTGCGGCCTTCATCCGACATGCCAAGGTAGAATTCCTTGACATCTGGGTTCTCGCGCAGTTCGGCGGCCGGGCCATCCATCACAACGCGCCCGGATTCCAGAATGTATCCGTAATGCGCGAACCGAAGGGCAACATTTGTGTTCTGCTCGGCCAACAGGAAGGAAACGCCCTCTTTCTCGTTGAGATCCTTCACGATGCCGAAAATCTCTTCGACCAACTGCGGCGCAAGTCCCATCGAAGGTTCGTCCAGCAGGATCGTCTCGGGGCGCGACATCAAAGCCCGGCCCATGGCAACCATCTGCTGTTCACCACCCGACGTATAGCCTGCCTGCGAGCGGCGGCGCTCTTTCAGGCGGGGGAAATAATTGTAGACCAGCTCCAGATCCTGCTGGATCGCTGCGCTGCCGTCCTTGCGGGTATACGCGCCCGTCAGCAGGTTTTCTTCAACCGTCAGGTGTTCGAAACAGTGACGGCCTTCCATCACCTGAATCACGCCTTTTTCAACCAATACGGCGGGGTCGCTTTCGTGTACGTTCTGGCCACGATACTTGATCGTGCCTTTCGTGACTTCGCCGCGTTCTGAATGCAGCAGGTTCGACACTGCCTTAAGCGTGGTCGTCTTGCCCGCGCCATTGCCCCCCAGCAAGGCCGTAATACCGCCCTTGGGCACAGTCAGGCTTACGCCCTTCAGCACGAGGATCACGTGGTTGTAGATCACCTCGATATTGTTGACCTCAAGCAGGTTTTCCGCCTGCACGTCAGTGGTTTGTGCCGCATCAAGCATCAGCGCGTGTCCTCATGCCTGTCCCCTTCGGGACTGTTCGTGAGGAGCGGCGGCAAACCGCCGCTCCGGAGTTTTGAGAGCCGGCCTCAGCCGGGAAGAAACCGACTTTATTCGCAGCGCGGTTTGATGTTGTTTTCGGCCGCGTACGCTGCCGAGTCTTCCGCGATAAGCTGGCCGATCACTTCCTGATCAGTTGGCATAAAGTCCTGAAGCTTGTTCCAGGTACCGGTCGAGGCATCCCATTGAACAACACCCACCAGACCCGGGCCGCCATGGTTTTCACAAGTCACGCTGAATTCGGGACCAAATCCACTCATGCCCAGAGATTCCATCTTGGCATTGGTGATCTCCAGCGCCTCCATACCGTCGCGCATCATCGCTGGGGTGATATCGGTCGCGCCATGGATTTCTTGTGCGGTCTTGATGGCTTCAGCCGCCAACATCGCTGCATAGAGACCACGGTTGTATTGCACCGCGCCCAGTTGATCACCGGCGCCCGCAGCTTTACCCGAATCGACGACGTATTTCTTTAGGTCGTCGTAAACCGGGTAGTCATCGCCCAGACCGGTGAATGTAAGCGCCTTGTAACCGGTTGCTTTATCACCAGCAGGCTCAACGTCGAATTCTGCGCCCGACCACCAGACACCGATGAAGTTTTCCATTGGGAAACGGATGTTCGCAGCTTCCTGAATTGCGACCTGGTTCATCACGCCCCAGCCCCACATGACCACGTAATCCGGCTTTTCACGACGGATTTGCAACCACTGCGACTTCTGCTCCTGACCCGGGTGGTCCACTGGCAGCAGCGTCAGCTCATACCCATGCTTTTCAGCCAGCATTTCCAATGTGCGGATCGGCTCCTTGCCATAGGCAGAGTTGTGATAGACCAGCGCGATTTTTTTACCGTTCAGGTCACCATCGTTTTCGCTCAGCAGATAGTTGATCGCGCCCGAAGCTCCGTTCCAATAGTTGGCCGGATAGTTGAACACGTTGCTGAACACCTTCCCGTTTGCAGCCGAAGTGCGGCCATACCCCATCGTGTGCAGCGGAATTCCGTCTGCCGTCACTTTGGGGATCAACTGATAGGTGATACCAGTCGACAAAGGCTGATAAACCAATGCACCTTCGCCTTTGGTCGATTCATAGCATTCCACACCCTTTTCGGTATTATAGCCGGTTTCACATTCAACCACCCGGATCGGTTCTCCTCCGATACCGCCATCCCGCTCATTGAGCAGAGTGAAATAGTCGTTGTAGCCGTCCGAGAACGGGATACCGCCTGCAGCATATGGCCCGGTGCGATAGCTGAGATCAGGGATCACAAGATCCGCCATCGCTGGCCCAGCGGCCATAAGGGCGCTCAGCGCCACGGTTGCCAGTTTCTTGTTCATCGGGTGTATCCTCCCTTGATTGATCCGATGGTGTATTCGGGTTTTCGCACCCGTCTTTTTGATTGGGCCTACCCTTAGTGCGGGAACGGCCAGAGTCTGAGTTTCTCTTTCGCGACGCGCCACAGCTGTGCCAGCCCATGGGGTTCGAGGATCAGGAACATGATGATCAGGGCGCCGACAATCACCAGCTGAAGATGGGCAACGATATCTGTGGGCCAGCCCAGCACATCGACGCCGACCACTTTCAGGACCACCGGCAAAAGCACAAGGAATGCAGCGCCCGCAAAGGATCCGAAAATAGAGCCTAACCCGCCGATAATAACCATGAACAGAACCAGGAACGATTTTTGGATGCCAAAGACTTCACCGACCTCAACCGCGCCCAGATAGACCGCAAAGAACAGTGCGCCCGCGATGCCCACGAAGAACGAGCTTACGGCAAAGGCGGTCAGTTTCGCCTTGAGCGGGTTCACCCCGATGATCTCGGCGGCGATGTCCATATCGCGGATCGCCATCCATGTCCGCCCTGTCGTACCGCGTGTCAGGTTGCGCGCAACGAGGGCGCAGACGGTCAGGAAAATCAGACAGAACAGATAGGTGGCCCAGGCCGATGCATTCGGACCGGTGATGATGATGCCGAAAACATCCCGTTCCGGCGCGTTGATCTGCCCCGAAGCCGAGTAATTGTAGAACCACGGCACTCGGTTGAACAGCCAGACCAGAAAGAACTGCGCCGCCAGCGTCGCCACCGCAAGGTAAAACCCCTTGATCCGCAATGACGGCAAGCCGAACAGCACGCCCACGATGGCGGTGATGCCACCGGCCAGGATCACATGGATGAACATCGACACGTCTGGAAAGGCGGTCATCAACTTGTAGCAGGCATAGGCCCCAACGGCCATGAAGCCCCCGGTACCCAGGCTGACCTGCCCGCAATACCCCACAAGAATGTTCAGCCCAATGGCCGCGATCGCATAAATCAGGAAGGGCAGCAGAAGTGCGTTGGCCCAATAGTCGTTGATGATGAACGGGATGATCCCGAAGGCCACCGCCAGCACCACATAGTACCGATACCGATCGAACTTGATCGGGAAAGTCTGGCTGTCATCCACGTAGGAGGTTTTGAAATCTCCGGCCTCACGATAGAACATGTCTTACTTTCCCCATTGTTCCTGCGCCCGATTCCGGGCTTCGGCGTCCAGTTGATTGGACCCTTTGGCATATCCGCTCGCCTCCGAGGCGCGCACCAGTTTCAGGTAGGCCAGAACCCCCATGATCAGCCCTGCAAAGGCCAGGATCGCTGCAATCGTCAGTTGGCCTTCGGTCAGATCGTCTGATGTGAGGGCGATGTAGCCAAAAGCCCAGAACCCCGCCCATGCGATCACGTTGATGATGGCGATCAGCTTGGTCATGCCCTATACCCTCTCGATGATCTTCTCTCCGAACAGGCCTTGCGGCCTGAACACTAGGAAGATCAGCGCCAGCACATAGGCAAACCAGTTCTCGGTTGCGCCACCGACCATCGGTCCGATTGCGAATTCGAAAAGCTTTTCACCCACGCCGATGATCAGACCGCCCACGATGGCGCCTGGGATCGAGGTGAACCCGCCCAGCATCAGCACCGGCAACGCCTTGAGCGCGATCAGCGACAGCGAGAACTGGACGCCTGATTTGGTGCCCCACATGATGCCCGCGACCAGAGCGACAAACCCGGCCACCGACCAGACCATGACCCAGATGAAGTTCAGCGATATGCCCACCGAAAGCGCCGCCTGATGGTCATCCGCCACTGCGCGCATGGCCCGGCCCTGCTTGGTGTACTGGCTGAACGCCACCAGAGCGGCTACCAACAGCGCCGCGATGACCGTCGCCACGATGTCCAGATTGTCGATGAAGAAGCCGTAGTCGAAGATGTTATAGGTGGTCTCGTCAATCCACAGATTGATGCCCTGCGGCAGACCCACATCCAGCGTCTTGATTTCAGACCCCCACATCAGGTCGGCCACGCCTTCAAGGAAGTACGCCAGACCGATGGTCGCCATGAACAGAATGATCGGTTCCTGCCCCACCAGATGGCGCATGACGAACCGCTGCACGGCCCAGGCCAGCAATACCATCACACCCATCGTCAGAATGATGGCGAACAGCGCTGGCACATTCCACCCGAAATAATGGATATGGGTGCCGAAAGTCGCGTTGATCAGATGGGCAAACGGCACCTGCCCATTCATAATCCCGACCAGCGTCATCGCCGCGAACAGGGCCATAACCCCTTGGGCATAGTTGAAAATACCGGACGCCTTGTAGATCAGCACAAAGCCCAGCGCGACCAGCGCATAAAGCACCCCGGCCATCAGACCGTTGAGGATGACCTCCATCGCGAAGATAAGTTGTTCAGGCATGCCAGCCCCTCCCCAATTCTGCCCAGAGCTTAATCATGGCTGACCCCCAGATAGGCGTCGATGACTTCCTGATTGTTGCGCACCTCATCGGGTGTGCCGTCGCCGATCTTCTTGCCGTAATCCATCACGACCACCCGGTCGCTCAGATCCATCACAACGCCCATATCGTGCTCGATCAGGGCGATGGTGGTGCCGAATTCGTCATTCACGTCGAGGATAAAGCGGCTCATGTCCTCTTTCTCTTCGACGTTCATGCCCGCCATCGGCTCGTCCAGCAGCAGCAGCTTGGGCTCTGCCGCCAGCGCGCGGGCCAGTTCGACGCGTTTCTTCAGACCGTAGGGCAAGCGCGACACCGGCGTCTTGCGGATGTGCTGAATTTCAAGGAAGTCGATGATCTTCTCGACAGCTTCACGGTTTTCTGTCTCTTCCTTCTCGGCCTTGCCCTTCCACAGTGCCTGCTGAAGGATATTGGTCTTCATGTACCCCAGCCGCCCGGTCATAACGTTGTCCAAAACGCTCATCCCTTCGAACAAAGCAATATTCTGGAACGTCCGGGCAATGCCCTGCTGCGCCACCTCAAAGGGCCGCATCGGCGGGCGTTTTGACCCATGAAACCAGACCTCGCCTTCCTGCGGAACATAGAAGCCCGAGATCACGTTCAGCATCGAGGACTTACCGGCGCCATTGGGCCCGATGATCGCACGAATCTCACCCTCACGGATATCGAACGAGATATCCTTGATCGCCACCACACCACCAAAGCGCAGGGTGATGTTCTTCATTTCCATCACCACACCGCCGATCTTGCGACCGTCTTCGGTGACATATCCTTCGGAATTATCCAGCATCATTCGCCCACTTCACAATACGGTTCAGGAAAAGGCAGCTAAGCACACCGGCTCCGACATACGCGTAGATTGCGCCGCCATCGAAAGCCTTCGCGGGATAGGCAAGGGCGCTCAGAATACCCACGATTACGCCGATGAACCCGCTGAAAACGTAGGAATAAACGTTCGAAACTCGCTCGGAAAAATAGACGACCGCTCCGGCACCAACACCCATCGACAAAGCGACAATCAAGATTGGCAAAATGAAACTCATTCTGCGGCAACCTTGTGTTGGGCGACGGGAACAACCGGCGCATCGACAATTTCCAGCGTCGCCGAAATCGATCCTTTGCGACCATCCTCATAGGTCACCTCGGTCGTGGTCGAAACCGTCTTGGACCCGTCATAAAGCGCGGCAATGATGTCGCTGAATTTGTCCTCGACAAACCCGCGCCGCACCTTGCGGGTCCGGGTCATCTCGCCATCATCGGCATCCAGTTCCTTGTGCAGCACCACAAAGCGGTGCACCTGGCAGCCCGACAGCATCTCGTCAGCGGCGACCGACTTGTTCACCTCTTCCACATGCGCCTTGATCGTCTCTAACACACGCGGATGTCCCGCCAGTTCCTGATACGAGGCATAGGCCACGTTGTTGCGCTCGGCCCAGTTGCCGACCGCGGTCAGATCGATATTGATGAAGGCGACGCAGCGATCCTTGCCATTGCCGAACAGCACCGCCTCCAGAATATCGGGATAGAACTTCAGCTTGTTCTCGACATATTTCGGCGCGAACATCGACCCGTCGGCCATCTTGCCCACGTCCTTGGCGCGGTCGATGATCCGCAGATGACCCGAGCTTTCCTCGATGAACCCCGCGTCGCCCGTGGCCACCCAGCCTTCAGGGTCCTTGGTCGATGCGGTCGAGTCCGGGTTCTTGAAATATTCGACGAAAACGCCGGGCGAGCGGTAGTGGATCTCGCCCTTGTCGTCGATCCTGATCTCGACATCGGGGGCCGGGACGCCAACGGTGTCGGCGCGCACCTCGCCGTCGGGCTGGACGGTGATGAACACGGTCGCCTCGGTTTGGCCGTACAACTGTTTCAGGTTGATGCCTAAAGAGCGATAGAAATCAAAGATCTCCGGCCCGATCGCCTCACCCGCCGTATAGCCCACCCGAAAGCGCCCATATCCCAGCGTGTCTTTGAGCGGCCCGTAAACCAACAGATTGCCCAGCGCATATTTCACCTTGTCACCCAAGCTCACCGGCTTGCCATCCAGCAACCGACCGCCGACCTTCTTGGCATGCGCCATGAAGTAGTGGAACATGCGCTGCTTGAGCTTGCTGGCATCCTCCATTCGGATCATCACATTGGTCAGCTGGCTTTCAAATACGCGCGGCGGCGCGAAGAAATAGGTCGGCCCGATCTCGCGCAGGTCGGTCATCATCGTGTCGGCGCTTTCGGGGCAGTTCACGCAGAACCCGCACCAATAAGCCTGACCGATGGAAAAGATGAAATCCCCGACCCAGGCCATCGGCAGATAGGACAGGATGTCTTCGTTGCGGGTCAGGTGGTCGAATTCGGCTGAGTTCTTTGCACTTTCGATCACGTTGCGGTTCGACAGCACCACGCCCTTGGGCTTGCCCGTGGTACCCGAAGTATAGAGCATCACGCAGGTGTCGTCATAGGTGATCTCGCCGATGCGCCTGTCCAGTTCGGCGTCGAAACGCGCATGACCGGCGCTGCCCTCGGCCTTGATGTCGTCAAGGGCATTCATCTGGCTGTGGTCGTATTTCCGCATACCGCGCTTGTCGGTATAGAGGATGTGTTTGACCTGATGCAGGTTTTCCTGAATCTCGATGACCTTGTCGACCTGCTCCTGATCGCCGCAGACGACATATTTCGCCCCGCAATGCTCCAGCACATAGGCCATCTCTTCGGCAACCGCGTCTTGATAGAGAGGGACCGGAATGGCACCGACCATCTGCGCCGCAACCATTGACCAGTAATGTGCCGGACGGTTGCGCCCGATTACGGCGATGTGGTCACCCTTTTCAACGCCAAGTTCAAGAAATCCAAGCGCCAGCGCGCGGATCTCGGCGGCCGTTTCCGCCCAGGTCCAGCATTGCCAGATCCCGAACTCCTTTTCGCGGTAAGCCGGGGCATCCCCGAACTGCGTCGCATTGCGATGTAGCAGCGCCGGAAGGGAGTGCATCCCCTCGGCGCCCGACTGCGTCTGAGCCAATTCTATCTCTCCTCCCCATCCGGCCCCGGGTCGGGCCGGAACGGCGTCGCCGGGTCAGACCGGAACGCTGCTGCCCCGATTAAGGACAAGGAGGACGATCAGCGTCAACTTTTTCGTGATGTTTTCTCAATTCTTACGAATTGTTACAGCCAATCCCGCAAAATCGGAATCAGCGGCACATCCGCCGCCGGCATCGGAAAGTTCCGCAGGTCATTCGCGCGCACCCATTTCAGCGCCTGGCCCTCTTTCGACTGCGGAATACCCTCCCATTTGCGGCAGGCGAACAGCGGCATCAGCAGGTGGAAATCATCATAGCTGTGGCTGGCAAAGGTCAGCGGTGCAAGGCACGAGGCCCAGGTGTCGATGCCCAATTCCTCGTGCAATTCCCGGATCAGGGCGGCCTCGGGGGTTTCGCCGGGCTCGATCTTGCCACCGGGGAATTCCCACAGTCCGGCCATGGATTTGCCTTCGGGACGTTGGGCAAGCAGCACGCGGCCCTCGATGTCGATCAGGGCGACAGCAGAGACTAACACGGTTTTCACGAGCGATAATCCGCGTTGATCTCGATATAGCCGTGGGTCAGATCACAGGTCCAGACGGTGGATTTCCCTTCGCCCAGCCCCAGATCGACCGCAATCACGAGGTCCTGACCTTTCATATAGGCGGCGGCGTCTTCTTCGCGATAATCCGGGCTGACCCAGCCGTTCTCGGCCACAAGAATATCACCGAATGAAATGCTGAGCTTGTCGCGATCCGCTGCCGCGCCCGACTTGCCGATGGCCATGACGATGCGGCCCCAGTTCGGGTCTTCACCGGCGATGGCGGTTTTCACCAGAGGGGAGTTGGCGATGGCCAGACCGTGGGTCTTGGCGTCAGCGTCCGAGGCGGCTCCGGTCACGCGGATTTCCACGAATTTCGTGGCGCCTTCCCCGTCACGCACCACTTGTTGCGCGAGGTCCAGCATCACTGTTTCCAAAGCCCGTGCAAAAGCGGCATCGCCGGTGGCATCAACGCCCGAAGATCCGGTCGCACACAGCAGCAGACTGTCCGAGGTCGAGGTGTCGCTGTCCACAGTGATGCAGTTGAAGGTGCGATCTGTCTGGGCGCTCAGCATTTCCTGCAACGCCGATTGCTCAACCTGTGCGTCGGTGAAGATATAGACCAGCATCGTCGCCATGTCTGGCGCGATCATTCCAGAACCCTTCGCTATCCCTGCAATAGAGACTGTTTTGCCACCGATTTCGACCTGTGCGCTCGCCCCTTTGGGAAACGTGTCCGTCGTCATGATCGCCCGCGCGGCATCTTCGATGGCATGGCGGCTGAGGCCGGATTTCAACGCTTCAAGCTGCGATACGATGCGATCATGTGGCAGCGGTTCACCGATGACACCGGTGGATGACGTAAAGACCCGTTCGACGGGGACGCCGGTCGCTTTGGAAACGGCCTGTGTCACCTCGGCAACCGATGTCTGGCCATAGTGGCCGGTGAACGCGTTCGCATTGCCCGAGTTCACAAGGATCGCCGCAGGTCCATCACTGGGGCCTCCTATTTTCTTCTGACAATCCAGAACCGGTGCCGCGCGGGTGGCCGAGCGGGTGAAGACACCCGCCACCGACGTGCCCGGATCAAGAACAGCCAGCATGACATCCGTGCGACCCTGATAGCGCACACCCGCTTCGACGGTGGCAAAACGCACACCGTCAATCGCAGGCAGTTCAGGGAAAGACGCCGGCGCCAGCGGCGATACCTTCGTGATCGTGGCCACTGGTCTTTACTCCTGAATCAGGTCCAGCTGGCGCATGATCTCGGGGCCTGCGCCTTCCAGCGCGGGGCGTTCGATCTGTGCCTGCTGCGTCAACTCGTCGATCCGCGCCTGAATGGCATCTTGTTGGATCGTTTGGGCCAGCTCATCGCGCACCGCGTCCAGTTCGGGGGCTTCGGTTTTGCGCTTGTCGTTCAGCTTGACCAGATGCCAGCCAAACTGAGTTTGCACCGGATCCGACACCTGCCCTTTTTCCAGCGCGATCACGGCTGCCTCGAATTCAGGTACCATCTGGCCTTTTCCGAACCATCCCAACGCGCCACCATTCGGACCGGACGGACCGGTCGAGTTCTCGCGGGCAAGTTCCGCAAAATCTGCACCATCATCAAGCTGAGTCTTGAGCGCTTTGGCTTCTTCTTCCGATTGCACCAGAATATGGCTGGCGTCGAATTCGTCTTCACCCGCAAAATCATTGAAACGCGCATCGTAAGCGGCCTGAATGGCTTCCTCTGTGACGAGATCGTTGGTCAGAGCCGCGACCGTCTGAACCGCCTGAAGCGACCGCTTTTCATTGTCGAGTGTCAGCGCGTTCCGCATGTTCAGGCCATCCTGTTGCTGTCCCAGCAATTGCTGCTGGATCAGCTGTTCCAGAATGAAATCGAACAGCACGTCGTCTTCCGCCTGCTGATATTGCGGTGGCAGAGAAGCGACGGTGGCGATCACGTGACCCAATGTGATCTCATCCCCGTTTACCCGAGCGACCACGGTCGACGCATCCGGCTGGGTTTCGGCGGCCAGCGGCAGGGCCATCACGGCGGCCAGGGCCAGCGATGGCAGAAAAGTGAGACCTTTGGGCATTGAATCATCCTATTTTCTTGCCGCGACAGGGCGCGGCGTTGACACTCTGGAACCTGCCGCTTACATCGCTTTGAAGCCTTGGACAGGGCCGCCTTTCACCCCCCGTATCTATGGGTTGCGCGCAAGGTGGGCAAGCCTGTCGCAACCACGAAAAGAACAGATCCTCTGGAGTGAACATGCTGGGACTCGGAACGCTCGCCAAAAAGGTGTTCGGAACACCGAACGACCGCAAGATCAAGGCGACCCGCCCTCTGGTCGAAAAGATCAATGCGCTGGAACCAGAGTTTGAAACGCTTTCAGATCAAGGTCTGATCGACAAGACCGAAGACCTGCGCAAGCGCGCACTGGATGGCGAAAGCCTGGACGACCTGCTGCCCGAGGCCTTTGCCAACGTACGCGAGGGCGCCAAGCGCGCACTTGGCCTGCGGGCCTTTGACGTGCAGCTGATGGGCGGCATTTTCCTGCATCAGGGCAACATCTCGGAAATGAAGACGGGCGAAGGCAAGACTCTGGTCGCCACCTTCCCGGCCTATTTGAACGCGCTGACCGGCAAGGGCGTGCATGTTGTCACGGTGAACGAATACCTGGCCAAACGTGACGCGGAATGGATGGGTAAGGTGTTTGCGGCCGTAGGCATGACAACTGGTGTGATCTGGTCCGGCCAGCCCGACGCGGAAAAACTGGCCGCGTATTCCTGTGACATCACGTATGCCACCAACAACGAGCTGGGTTTTGACTATCTGCGCGACAACATGAAGGCGGATCTAGAGCAGGTTTACCAGAAACACCACAACTTTGCGATTGTGGACGAGGTCGACTCGATCCTGATCGATGAAGCGCGGACACCGCTGATCATCTCGGGTCCCGCGCAGGACCGGTCGGATCTGTACACCGCCATTGATGGCCTGATCCCGACGCTGAGCGACGATCATTACACCCTGGATGAAAAATCGCGCAATGTGACCTTTACCGATGAAGGCAACGAATTTCTTGAGGCACAGCTGCTTCAGGCCGGCCTGATTCCCGAAGGCCATTCCCTGTATGATCCGGAAAGCACCACCGTTGTGCATCACGTCAACCAGGCGCTGCGTGCCCACAAGCTGTTCCAGCGCGACAAGGATTACATCGTGCGCGACGGCGATGTCGTTCTGATCGATGAGTTCACCGGCCGCATGATGCCGGGCCGTCGCCTGTCCGAAGGTCTGCATCAGGCGATCGAAGCCAAGGAAAAGGTTCAGATCCAGCCGGAAAACGTCACATTGGCCAGCGTGACATTCCAGAACTATTTCCGCCTGTACGACAAACTGAGCGGCATGACCGGCACCGCGTTGACCGAGGCCGAAGAATTTGCCGAGATCTACGGTCTGGGCGTGGTCGAAGTTCCGACCAACCTGCCGATTGCCCGTATCGACGAAGATGATCAGGTCTATCGTACGGCCGCCGAAAAATACGATGCGATGATCGCCGAGACGAAAAAGGCGCAGGAAAAGGGCCAGCCGGTTCTGCTGGGGACCACGTCGATCGAAAAATCCGAACTGCTCAGCCAGATGCTGACCAAGGAAGGCATCAAGCACAACGTTCTGAACGCCCGCCAGCACGAGCAAGAGGCACAGATCGTTGCCGATGCCGGTCGTCTGGGTGCGGTAACCATCGCCACCAACATGGCCGGTCGCGGCACCGACATTCAGCTTGGCGGCAATGTCGAGATGAAGGTCCTGAAAGCGATTGCCGAGAATCCAGACGCGGATCCGTCCGAGCTGCGGGCCGCCGAAGAAGCACGCCACGCCGAAGAAAAAGAAAAGGTTCTGGCTGCTGGCGGCCTTTACGTCATGGCATCGGAACGCCACGAAAGCCGCCGCATCGACAACCAGCTGCGCGGTCGTTCCGGTCGTCAGGGCGACCCGGGCCGAACGGTATTTTACCTGAGCCTCGAGGATGACCTGATGCGCATCTTCGGCTCGGAACGGCTGGACAAGGTATTGACCACGCTGGGCATGAAAGAAGGCGAGGCGATCATTCACCCCTGGGTGAACAAGTCGCTGGAACGCGCGCAGTCCAAGGTCGAAGGCCGCAACTTTGACATGCGCAAGAACGTTCTGAAGTTCGACGACGTGATGAATGACCAGCGGAAGGTGATCTTCAGCCAGCGCCGCGAAATCATGTCTGCAAACGACCTGTCCGAGATCGTTTCGGATATGCGCGAACAGGTGATTGACGACCTGATTGACGAATACATGCCGCCGAAATCCTATGCTGATCAGTGGGATACTGAGGGTCTGCACGTGGCGATAAAGGACAAGCTGAACATGGACGTCCCGGTTCAGGACTGGGCCGCCGAAGAAGGCGTGGATGACGAGCAGGTGCGCGAACGTCTGATCAAGGCCGCGGATGAGATGATGGCCCAGAAGGCCGTCGCCTTTGGCCCTGAAAACATGCGCAACATCGAAAAACAGGTTCTGCTTCAGACCATTGACAGCAAATGGCGCGAGCATCTGCTGACCCTGGAACACCTGCGCTCGGTCGTTGGGTTCCGCGGTTATGCCCAGCGCGATCCTCTGAACGAATACAAGAACGAAAGCTTCCAGCTGTTCGAAAGCATGCTGGATTCGCTGCGCGAGACCGTGACACAGCAATTGTCGCGCGTACGTCCGCTGACCGAAGAAGAACAGAAAGAAATGCTGGCGCAGATGGCCGGGCAGCAGGCTCAGGCGCAGGAGGCCGTGGACAAGGCCGCGAAACAGGCCGAAGCCAAGGCCGAGGCTGCGGCCTCGGGTGATGCGCTTCCGGGGTTCGACGAAAGCGATCCATCGACCTGGGGCAACCCGTCGCGAAATGATCCGTGCCCGTGTGGCTCGGGCAAGAAGTTCAAACACTGCCATGGCCGACTGACCTAACGTTGCCCGCCGAATCCACAATGTGTTCGCCTTGCGGCCACAAATTGGCCGCGATTCGTGGCGAATGTGCGATTTGCTCCTTCAACTGGGGAGGGTTTCTTGTTTGTAGTTCGAAACTACGTGACCATGTGCGGCACGGTCGCTTGTGCTTTGGGCATAGGCTACCTGATGCAGAACGGACCAACCGCGCAGCCTGCGAACGCGGGGGGTAGTGTTGATGTTGCCTCGGCATCTCAGCAATCCTCGGTTCTGTCGGGGTTGGATGCTATCGTACTGACTTCGGCTCCGGCGTCTGACGCAGATTTCGGGGCGGCAGCGCCCGAACCTCGCGCAGTTCCGTCAGCACCGAAAACAACGGATTGCAACATCAGCGCGCGCGCCGTCGCCGTCCCCGGCGCCATGGCACACCTGTCGCTG
The DNA here is from genome assembly GCF_013110575.1 of Ruegeria sp. HKCCD7559. NCBI lineage: Bacteria > Pseudomonadati > Pseudomonadota > Alphaproteobacteria > Rhodobacterales > Roseobacteraceae > Ruegeria > Ruegeria sp. HKCCD7559. Next base: position 132,493 of record NZ_WVQU01000003.1, on the reverse strand, counting down.
CGGGCACCCTGCCACCGAAACGAACGCGTTGAAATTCATCACAGCGGCCTGACGGTCAGCCAGAACACCGACGATTCCGGTGCCTTGAACATGTCCATCCCGGCACTGTCGGAATACGCGATTTTCCTGATTTCATTCGAAGATGAAACAGGCACGGTCGCCACCACTCACGTGACCGACATTGCCGAATATGACCGCGTCGTCCTGCAATGGCAGGGTGATACCGAGTTGCAGATTCACGCGCTGGAATTCGGGGCAAGCTATGGCAACAGCGGCCATGTGTGGAACGATTCCTCGGCAAATGGCGCAGGAGAAGTTCTGCGCCTGGGCCAGACGGGTCTGGGTCGTGCCAAGAATATCGAAGTATATTCCTTTCCGACGGGCGCGTCGGATCGGTCCGGCAGCATCGACCTGACGGTCGAAGCCGAAGTGACCGAATCCAACTGCGGGCAAACGCTGAATGTGCAGGCGCTGGAACTTCTGTCAGATAGCCGGCTGCGGTCGCGCGACATGTCCCTGACCCTGCCGGATTGTTCACAGGCCGGTGAGTTTCTGGTGTTGAATAATCTGCTCTCAGACCTGACAATCGCGGCAAAGTAATCCGCAGGCAGGCTCGACTCTCTTATGACTTTCTTTCGTGCGGCTGTGACCGCGCTGTTTACCGTTGCAGGTGCGACCTGTGCAATGGCGCAGGACATCACACTGACGTCTCATGACGGCAAGGTCGAAGTAACAGGCAACCTGCTGGGCTTCGACGGCGAATTTTACCGCGTTGATACGCAGTTCGGTGAGTTGACCGTTGATGGCTCGGGCGTCACCTGCGACGGACCTGCGTGCCCCAGCCTGACGGATTTCGTAGCCGAGTTGCGGTTTTCCGGATCGTCTGTCATGGCCGAAACGGTCCTGCCCGCCCTGATCATCGGGTTTGCGCAGCAGGAAGGCTTGACCGCAACGCCTGCCCGCGTGGATTATGACACCTTCGTCTATGAGCTTTTTCAGTCAGGCCGTGACGCCCCGTTGGCGCGGTTCTACTTTGACGTCGGGACCACGGATCGCGGCTTCGCCAAGTTGATCGGGGATCAGACAGATATCGTGATGGCCCTGCGCGAAGTACGCGAGGCAGAGCGGGATGCAGCCGATGCCGCGGGGCTGGGTGATTTGAAACGGGCCCGGCGATCCAGGGTTGTTGCATTGGACGCCATGGTTCCGGTGGTGGCATCCGATAGTGTGATGCGTCAGATTTCGCTGGCCGACTTGGCGCGCATTCTGTCAGGTGAAGTGAAGAACTGGGTCGACCTGGGCGGGCCGGATGCTCCGATCGCCTTGCATGTGCCGGATCCGGGATCGGGGCTGGCGCAGGCTGTCGAGGATCAGGTATTGAAGACCGCTGGCGTGGAACTGACCGATACCGCAATCCGTCATATTCGAACGAGCGATCTGACCAAGGCCGTGGCAAAGGACCCGTTTTCCATCGGAATCGCCAGCAAAGCGACAGCCGACAATACCCGAGCCCTGCCGCTGACCGGAGGGTGTGGGCATCCGCTGGCCGCCACCCGTCAATCGATCAAGACCGAAGATTATCCGTTGAACATGCCGATGTTTCTGTATCTGCCCGAACGCCGCCTGCCGCGGATTGCACGGCAATTTCTGGCCTTTAGCCTAAGCCCCGGGGCCCAGATGGCCATTCGTGACGCAGGTTATGTGGATCAATCGCCTGAAACCTTGCCGGTTGGCGTACAGGGCGACCGGCTTGCCAATGCCATCGCCACCGGAGGGCCCGAAGTTGGGCTGGATGAGCTTCAGCGCATGATCGAAACCCTGCGTCCGCTGTCACGGCTGTCCCTGTCGGTTCGGTTCGAGCCCGGATCATCCCGTCCGGATGCGCAGTCACGTTCCAATATTCAGCAACTGGCACATATGCTTGACGCCGGCACATTGAAGGCGCGCAAGCTGGTGTTTGCCGGTTTCAGCGACGGGGATGGCGGGGCCGCCGCCAACGCCCGCATTGCCCTGCGACGTGCACAGACGGTACGAAACGCGGTTCTGGCCGCAGCCGAGACATCGATATCAGACAGTATCGAGGTGGTCGCGGAAGGGTTTGGCGAAGCAATGCCGATGGCCTGTGACGACACCGAATGGGGCCGCAAGGTCAACCGCCGGGTTGAAATCTGGGTGCAGTGAAGCTCACAGATACCCTTCGGACCGAAAGCTCAACTCGGTCGATTTTCCAATGATCAGGTGGTCGTGCAGGGTCAGGCCCAAGGCCGCACAGGCATCCTGAATACGGTTGGTCATGTCGATATCCGATTGCGAGGGCGTCGGATCACCCGACGGGTGGTTGTGCACCAGAATCAGGGCCGAGGCATTCAGTTCCAGCGCTCGTTTGGCAACCTCGCGCGGGTAAACCGGCACGTGATCCACGGTGCCTTTGGCCTGTTCCTCATCCGCGATCATTACGTTCTTGCGATCCAGATAGAACACGCGAAACTGTTCGATCTCACGATGCGCCATGGTGGTGTGGCAATAATCCAGTAGCGCATCCCATCCCGAGATCACATGCCGCTGCATCACCCGGGCGCGGGCCATCCTGTGGGCGCAGGCCTCAAGAATTTTCAGGTCGGTAACCACGGTATCGCCAACGCCCTTGATCTGGCGCAGCCGTTCCTCGGGCGCGGTCAGGACACGATTGAAATCACCAAAAGTGTCCATCAATGCCCGTGCCAGTGGCTTCACATCCTGACGGGGAATGGATCGGAACAGGACCAGTTCAAGCAGTTCGTAATCCGGCATCGCCGCCGATCCGCCGGTCCTGAACCGTTCGCGCAGCCGCTTGCGGTGGTCTTTTATGTAGGAGGGTAACCGGCCAGAGGGCAGCGGCTGCGCCGGCGCTTCGTCCGTATCAAACAGCATCGGGGCTTCGGCAAAGGCGTCCTGTGTCATGGGCGCACCCTGACCCAGAATCGGTTTCTGATTGGTTAACGCACCTCACCCGCCATGCGTGCCGTGGCCCGGCGGACAATCATGTGCAGAAGGATCGAGAATACGCCCAGGGTCAGCATCGCGGCAAACATGAGATCGGTCTTGGCACGTCCATTGGCCAGCAGCATCAGATAGCCCAGCCCCTGCGACGAGCCGACCCATTCGCCGATCACCGCTCCGATCGGGGCATAGACCGCCGCCAGCCGCATCCCCGACGCCAGCGACGGCAGAGCGGCCGGGATACGGATATGCCACAATACGGCGCGCTTGCTGGCCTGCATCGTTCGGGCCAGATCCAGATACCCCGACGGGGTGCGCATAAGCCCGTCAAAAAAGGATGAGGTGATCGGGAAATAGATGATCAACACCGCCATGGCGACCTTGGACCACAGCCCATAGCCCAGCCATAGCGTTAGCAACGGCGCCAATGCGAATACCGGCAGAGCCTGCGTGAACACGAGCATCGGCTGCACCAGGACCCGCGCCGCCCGCGAATTCGCCAGTTGCAACGCAGTAACGACACCCAGCAGCGTTCCGCATGCCAGACCGATCACCACTTCGATCGCTGTGATCCAGGTATGCTCGGCGATCACCCAGCGGTTCTGCCACCAGGTTTCGGCCACGACGGCGGGTCCGGGCAGGATGAACTTCGGCAACCCGGTCAGGGTCACGATGCCCTGCCAGATCAGCAAGGCAAACAAAGTTGCGGCCAGTGCAGAAAAATACTTCATGCCACGCCCTCGCGGAGAAGACGCAGCAAGGCACCCTGGGTTTCCAATGTCTCCAAATCATCCACGCGGCGCGGGGCCTGGGCCCGGGGCGCTTCGCACTGCGTCAATCCGTGTTCGGTCATCACCACGATGGATTGCCCCAGACGCGCGGCCTCTGCGGGATCATGGGTCACAAGAAGGACGGTGCGACCGTGCAATGCTTCAGCGGCCAGATCCTGCATGTCAGCGCGGGTGCGGGCATCAAGGGCCGAAAAGGGCTCGTCCAGCAAAACAACGGGGCGATCTTCCATCAGTGTCCGGGCCAGGGCGACACGCTGACGTTGCCCGCCGGACAACGCATTGGGCTTCTTGTTCATGTGATCCTGCAACCGCATACGCTCGATCAGGCGGTCACGTCGATCAAGATCAACGTTTTCCCCGCGCAGACGCGCACCCAGCGAGACATTCTGCGCGACAGTTGCCCAAGGCAAAAGAAGATCATCCTGCGCCATGTATGCGACACGCTCAGCCACAGGCAAGCCATCACTGGCCGTGATCCGTCCAGCGAAGACAGCCCCGGTCTCGAGCCCCGCAATCAACCTCAGAACCGTGGTTTTTCCCACGCCCGAACCGCCCAGCAGGCATGTCCACGCCCCGGCCCCTAGGGTCAGGGACAACGGCGAAAACAGGGTCGCGCCGTCGATCGTGGCAGTGCCGTTGATGGTCAGTTCGGGCGCAGGTGTCATGGCGTCAAACCCATCTGCCAGAAGTCGACTTCAAGCTCTGTCGCCTTGCGGAAGGTCTGGCACAGTCGATCCCAGCGTGGTGACGCCTGAAAATCAGCCCCAATACGTCTTGTTAGAGCCTGATCCAGCAACTCGCCTACCGCCACACACGCGGCTTGGTAATCTTCGCCGGCATAAGTGTCGATCCAGCCGCGATATGTCTCGGACGTTGCCTCGGCGGACAGGCGCGTACCGATCTCACCATACCCCATGACGCAAGGAACAAGGGCCGCCAGCAGGTCCAGAAGATCTCCGCTGTAGCCTGCTTCCAGGACAAACCGGGTATAGGCCAGATTCTCGTGTCGCTCTGGCGTGGCAAACAACTCTGCCTGCGAGATACCTTCCGCCGCGCAGATACCGATATGCAGTTTCATCTCTTCGCTGATCAAACTGTTCACAGTTCGCGATGCGGCAAGCATTTCTTCATGCGTTTCTGATTTCACCACGGCCAACGCCCAGGCACGTGAGAAGTGGATCAGAAACACATAATCCTGCCGCAGATAGTGCAGAAACGCATCGCGTGGCAGCGTTCCGTCTTTCATACCCTCTACGAAGGCGTGGCGGGTATAATCCCGCCACGGATCCGCCGCAGCATCGCGCATCAGCGCAAAGGCTTTGCCATAATTGCTCATTGCGCGGTCACGTCGATGGTGATGTCACTGACCGGAAGGACGCTGTCGATCATCCCGCTTTCATTCAGGAAGGTTTCGAACCGGGCATAACGACCGGCATCAAAACCTGCCGGACGCAGCGCAAAGCGCGGCAGTGTATCGACCCAGGCGCGGGCATTCAGCTCGTCCTGAAGTTCAGGCGAGGTCGCCGCGAAGATTTCCCAGCTTTTTTCCGGATTATTGACGATAAATTGGGTCGCTTTTTCAGTCGCGGCGAGGAACCGGGCGATCTTGTCCTTGTCCATCGTTTCCGGATTGGCGACATAGATCAGTTCATCATAAGACGGAACGCCCTCTTCCTCGATATAGAAGCAGGTGCCGGGACGACCTTCGATATCCATCTGGTTCAGTTCGAAGTTGCGATAAGCGCCAATCACCGCGTCCACCTGACCGGTCATCAGCGACGGCGAGAGGGAAAAGTTGACATTGATCAGCTCGACATCGCCCAGCTCAACATCGTATTTGCCTAGAACGGTGCCAAGGATGGCTTCTTCGACCCCCGCGACCGAGAAGCCGATTTTTTTACCCTTGAGGTCAGCAGGCGACTTGATCGGCCCGTCTTCCAGCACCAGAAGACAGTTCAGCGGCGTTGCAACCAATGTGCCGACACGCTTCAGAGGCAGGCCCTCGTGAATCTGCAAGTGCAATTGCGGCTGGTAAGACACCGCCAGGTCGGCTTGGCCGGCAGCCACCAAACGGGGCGGGGCGGACGGGTCGGCGGGCGGAACGATCTCGACCTCAAGCCCTTGTTCAGCAAAATAGCCGTTTTCCTGCGCCACGATGATAGGACCATGGTCAGGGTTGATGAACCAGTCCAGCAGGACGGTCATTTTGTCTTCGGCCCATGCCGGCGCGGCGGCCAGAAGGGCGATGGCTGTCATCAGCTTTTTCATATCTCGCGTTTCCCTTTTCTTCACGAGGTTGAGGCCGCGACGAGGACAATCTCGCCCGGCCAATCTGGTTGAATTTGTTCTGCGGCACGCCATGCCCGCAAACCGGTGGCACAGCAAAGAGCCAGCCTTTTTCCGCCATTAGGGTCTATTTCGCGCAAATTATCCGGCGAAATGCGCGTCGCGTTCGAATGGATGGGAACAGGGGCTTCCTGCGAACTGCGCAGCTCGATGATCTGATCCGTGCCCTTCAGCTGGCTTGCGGACAGAAAGCGAAAGCAGTTGCCGGGCTCGGGTGCGTCATCAAAGCGAAACCCGGTGCTGCGCAGGGTTCTTGCGTCATATTGAACCAACTGCCCAATGGGTGAGGGATCAAGTCCAAGGATCAAGCTGAGCGCCATCTGCGCCTGCATCGCCCCGATCACGCCAACCACGGGGCCCAGAACCCCCGCAGTGGCGCAGCTGGCGCCACTGTCCGGTGCATCGGGAAATACAGCGCGCAGCGATGGGCCCCCGCCGCAGAAACCGCCCACATAACCCGAAAGCCCCAGCACCGAGGCGCTGATCAAAGGTTTGCCCTGCGCCAGACACGTGTCCGACAGGATGTAGCTGGCTGCGTAGCTGTCGGCACAATCCAGAATGATATCGGCTTGCGACACCGAACCGGGCGCATTTTCACTGGTCAGAGCCTGATTCAGACCGATGACATCGGTGTCATCATTCAGCGCGCGGCAACGGGCGGCGGCGGTTTCCGCCTTGGGTTGCCCGCAATCGGCCTCGGAGAAAAACGTTTGACGGTGTAGGTTCGACAGATCGACGGTATCCCCGTCCATGACCGTGATCCGCCCCACCCCGGCCCCTGTCAAAAGTGGCAGAACCGGTGCAGCCAGACCGCCCGCACCAACGACCAGAACACGGGCCGCTGACAAGCGTGCCTGCCCCTGTGCCCCGACTTCGGGCAAAAGCGTCTGGCGGGCATATCGACTCATCGTGTGACCTCGATCCACGCGCGCACCCGTTCTTCGGGGTCGGGGTTCAGGGTGATATCCGTGACTGCCGAGACGATGTCCGCCCCGGCCTTCAGAACACCGGCTGCGCGCTCGACACTCATGCCGCCAATACCGACCAAGGGAATATCACCAACCCGCGCCTTCCATTCCGTTACGCGGGGCAGGCCCTGCTGGTGCCATTTCATCTTTTTCAGAATGGTGGGGTAGACCGGGCCCAGTGCCACGTAATCGGGATCCATGGCCAGCACACGCTCAAGCTCATCGTCGTCATGGGTGGAAACGCCCAGTTTCAGACCCGCTTTTCGGATGGCTTTCAGGTCGGCGTCGTCCAGATCTTCCTGCCCCAGATGGATCCAGTCGCAGCCCAGATCGATCGCGTGTTGCCAATAGTCATTGATCACCAGAACCGCCCCATGGTCGCGGCACAACTCGCGTGAGACTGCGATCTGGTCACGCACCGCATCGCCTGGCTGATCCTTTATGCGCAGCTGCACCAGCTTGACGCCCAGCGGCAACATCCGCCGCAGCCAGTCCGAGTGATCAAAGATCGGATAGAAACGGTCCAGCGTCATGACAGGAAGGCCTTTCCAACAACAGGAGTAGAGGGTTCCGCCATGTCGCGCGGCTCGATCGGGTCGGCCTGATGGGCCAATTGCCCGGCAAGGGTAGCCTGCGCCATCGCCTTGGCCATCAGAACCGGATCTCCGGCACGGGCCACAGCGGTGTTCAGCAGAACCGCGTCAAAGCCCAGCTCCATCGCGCGGGCCGCGTGGCTGGGCAAGCCGATACCGGCATCCACCACCAGGGGAATGTCAGGAAATTCGGCCCGCATCGCGCGCAGGGCGTATTCGTTGTTCAGCCCGCGTCCTGACCCGATCGGTGCGCCCCAGGGCATCAGCACCTCGCATCCCGCTTCCAACAGGCGTTCGCCCACGATCAGATCATCGGTGGTGTAGGGAAACACCTCGAACCCATCCTCGGTCAGAATGCGGGCGGCTTCTACCAGTTGGAAAACGTCCGGTTGCAGACTGTCCGTATGTCCGATGAGTTCCAGCTTGATCCATCGGGTCTCGAACACTTCGCGGGCCATATGGGCGGTCGTCACGGCCTCTTTCACCGTATGGCAACCGGCCGTATTGGGCAGGATCAGAACTCCCAATTCGCGGATCATGTTCCAAAAGGTCTGGCCTGCACCCGCTTCACGCCGCAAGGATACAGTGGCAACGCCTGCACCGCTTTCGCGAAACGCCTGTTCCAGAATGGCCGGGCTTGGATATTGCGCCGTGCCCAGCATCAGTGAGTTGGGCAGTTCAGTGCCGTAAAACGTTTTCATCTTCAGCCCCCCTGCATCGGTGCGACGACCTCGACCCGGTCACCTTCGGCCAGCTTGTGAGCGACGCGCAGGCTTGAGGGTACGAATTCTTCGTTCACGGCGGTGGCCACACGGCCCGAGAAACCGCATTCGTCCAACAATTCCGACAGGGTTTCGGCGCGCACCTCGCGCGTCTCGCCGTTAAGCACGATCTTCATCTACCATCTCCGAATGTGTGTTGTTCAGCGCCAGATCCGCAACACCCCGCGCCAGCGCCGGTGCCAACAGATATCCGTGGCGATAAAGCCCGTTGGCATAGATCGTGCGGCCCAAACGCCGGATGCGCGGTAAGTTGTCGGGAAAGGCGGGGCGCAGATCGACGCCTATCTCCAACACTTCGGCTTCACCAAAAGCCGGGTTCACGGCATAGGCCGCGCTGAGCAATTCCAGCATCGAACGGGCGGTAATGCGGCTGCTATCCTCGGATTCGATCATGGTCGCACCCAACATGTAGACGCCGCCGCCGCGCGGAACGATATAAAGCGGCATCCGCGGGTGCAGCAAACGAACCGGGCGCGTCAGCTCCACGTCAGGGCATCGTATGACCAGCATCTCACCCTTCACGCCGCGCAGATCATGTAGGTATTCGCGGGCGTGAAGGCCACGGCAGTCAATTGCATTCTCCAACTGGGCGGGCGCCAGCTTCCGGTGGAACACGACGCCCTGGCTTTGCAGTTGACGATACAGATCTTGCAGCGCCTGACGCGGATCAACATGGGCTTCGCGTTCGAAGAACAGGCCTTGGCCAAACCCCGTCAGATCAGGCTCTAATTCAGATATTTCTGCCCGTTCGACCTTGGTGAACTCTTTTGTTCGACGCGCAAATCGGCGCAGGTCCGGCACATCACGGGCACTTGCGACAACAAGCGTTCCCCGCCGGGTCACTTTGGTGCGTTGGGCCCACCATTCCATCGCGGACTGCCCCAGACGCAACACCGGTTCTTCCGCGTTTTCATATTCGCACCAAGGTGCCAGCATTCCTCCGGCCCACCATGAACACCCATGCGGGCCCGGTGGCCCGCCGGGGTCGAATATCTGCACTTTTGCACCGCGCGACACCAGTTCGCTGGCAACGGCAAGACCGGCAACCCCTGCCCCTATGACAGACCAAAGCGTCACGAGGGCCAAACCCGGTGGAAATGATGCACCGGCCCGTGCCCAGCGCCGACATTCAACTCATCCGCGCGCGCGATGGCCCCTTGCAGATAGTCATGCGCCTGCGCAACTGCGTCCTTCAGGGTCAGCCCCCTGGCCAAACCGGCGGTGATGGATGACGACAGGGTGCATCCTGTTCCATGGGTGTTTTTCGTATCCTGACGTGGGGCCTGAAACTCGGCCATGACACCCGACGGATCGATCAGCAAATCGTGGCAGATATCACCTGACCCGTGTCCGCCTTTCATCACGACTGCACCCGCACCCAAGGCGCACAATGCCCGGCCCTGTTCAGCCATCAGCTCACGCGTTTCTGCCGCTGGCATGTTCAGCAGGCACGCCGCCTCAGGCAGATTCGGCGTAAGAACAGTCGCCGTTGGCAACAACACATCGCGCAGCGTCCGGACCGCCTCTTGCTCCAACAGAGCGTCGCCGGATTTTGCAATCATAACCGGATCAAGAACCACGGGACCGTCGAACGCCGCCAGGCCCCTGGCGACCGTATGAATGATCTCAGGTGTCCCAAGCATGCCGATTTTAACGGCCCTGACGTCAAGATCGTTCAGAACCGCGTCGATTTGGGCGGAAATCACATCCAGCGGAATTCCATGCACAGCGGTGACAGCTTGCGTGTTCTGCGCGGTAACGGCGGTGATGACACTTGCGCCAAAAACACCCAGCGCCGACATTGCCTTAAGGTCAGCCTGAATGCCCGCGCCGCCGCCACTGTCGGATCCTGCTATGGTCAGGGCAATTGCCACCATGTCGTTGCTCCATCTTCTATGGGCAACGGAGTAGAGAAAACGTCTGTGTTCAAGAGACCGTTCCCTACGCCGGAATTGCCCGGATCAGGTTCGATGGGTTAACGCGGTTGCGTCTCTCAGCCCTGTCAAAGGGCACCCCAACGGTTGAAGCGGACAATCTCAGGGTCGAAGGCCGGAATCAAGACTCAATTTTCCAGATGTATTGCCACTTTCAGCTTTCTGCTAAGGCCAAAACTGCATGTTTAGGACAGTGACATGCGAGGCTCTGCCTCGCGCTCCGGGATATTTTTTGCCAGATGAATACAGGGTCCCTTGCTTCATCTGGCTGAAAATATCCCGGGGGAGTCGCCCAAAGGGCGGCGGGGGCAGAGCCCCCGTTCATGGTCGTTCAGCCTTTCATGCCATCCCAGAAAGACTTGACGGACGAAAAAAAGCTTTTTGATTCCGGATGGTTGTCTTCACCCAGATCATCAAACTCGCGCAGAAGTTCTTTCTGGCGGCTGGTCAGGTTGACCGGGGTTTCCACGGCCAGTTCAATGAACATGTCACCAACACCACCGCCGCGCAACGCAGGCATGCCTTTGCCGCGCAGGCGCATTTGCCGACCCGACTGGCTTCCGGCCGGAATCTGAACACGGCCGCGACCGCCATCAATGGTCGGAACCTCGATCGATCCGCCCAGCGCCGCCTTGGCCATGCTGACCGGCACGCGGCAGTAGAGGTTTACGCTGTCGCGTTCGAACAGTTTGTGCTCGGCCACTTCGACGAAAATATACAGATCGCCCGGAGGGCCGCCGCGCATTCCCGCCTCACCTTCGCCTGCCAGACGAATTCGCGTACCGGTTTCGACACCGGCAGGAATGTTCACCGACAAAGCGCGGTCTTTTTCGACCCTGCCGGCCCCCTGACAAGATTTACAGGGGTTCTTGATGATCTGACCCAATCCCGAACAGGTCGGGCAAGTCCGTTCTACCGTAAAGAAGCCCTGTTGTGCCCGCACTTTCCCCATGCCCGAACAGGTGGGGCAGGATGTGGGTTCAACGCCACCTTCAGCCCCGGTACCTTCGCAGGACGAACACGCCACGGCCGTTGGCACGTTGATGGTTTTTTGCAGGCCCGAGTAGGCTTGTTCCAGCGTCACACGCAGGTTGTAGCGCAGGTCCGAGCCGCGCGCGGCGCGACGTCCGCCGCCGCCCCTTTGACCACCCATGAAATCACCGAACAGGTCGTCAAATACATCCGAAAATGCACTGGAGAAGTCGCCTTGACCGCCAAAGCCGCCACCGGGGCGGCCACCGCCGCCCATGCCGTTTTCAAATGCAGCATGGCCAAAGCGATCGTAAGCCGCCTTCTTTTCGGCATCGCGCAGCACGTCGTAAGCCTCGTTGGCTTCCTTGAACTGCGCCTCGGCATCCGGGTTGTCCTTGTTGCGGTCTGGGTGCAGCTCTTTGGCTTTCCTACGAAAACCCTTCTTGATCTCATCCGCCGAAGCGCCCTTGGACACGCCGAGCACTTCGTAATAGTCGCGTTTTGACATCAGTGTTTCCTTCCGCCTCAACGTAAATAGGCCGGCCCGGCATCCGGACCGGCCCATACTGGCCCGGTTACCCGTTACTTACGCTTGTCGTCGTCGAGGTCTTCGAACTCGGCGTCAACGATGTCATCGTCGCCTGGTGCAGCGTCTGCGGCAGCAGGTTCATCTTCGCCTTCTTCGGCTTGCGCCTTATAGATGGCTTCGCCCAACTTCATCGCGGCTTCGGTGACGTTCTGGATGCCCGACTTGATCTTGTCGGCATTTTCGGTTTCCAGCTCGTCCTTCAGCGCGGCGATCGCCAACTCGATGGCTTCGATCGTGGTCGGGTCGACCTTGTCGGAATGCTCTTCCATCGACTTTTCGGTCGAATGAATGAGGCTTTCCGCCTGGTTCTTCGCCTCGATCAGCTCGCGGCGTTCCTTATCAGCTTCCGCGTTCTCTTCGGCGTCCTTGACCATCTTTTCGATATCCTCATCGGACAGCCCGCCCGATGCCTGGATGGTGATCTTCTGTTCTTTGCCAGTGCCTTTGTCTTTGGCCGAAACCGAGACGATGCCGTTGGCGTCGATGTCAAAAGTCACCTCGATCTGAGGCATGCCGCGCGGTGCCGGCGGGATGTCTTCAAGGTTGAACTGACCGAGGATCTTGTTGTCCGCAGCCATTTCACGCTCACCCTGGAACACGCGGATGGTCACGGCGTTCTGGTTGTCCTCGGCGGTCGAGAAGACCTGAGACTTCTTGGTCGGGATCGTGGTGTTGCGGTCGATCAGGCGGGTGAACACGCCACCCAGCGTTTCGATACCCAGCGACAGCGGGGTCACGTCCAGCAGAACCACGTCTTTGACGTCGCCCTGAAGAACACCGGCCTGAATGGCGGCGCCCATGGCAACCACTTCGTCCGGGTTCACGCCCTTGTGCGGCTCTTTGCCGAAGAATTTGGTGACCTCTTCGATCACTTTCGGCATCCGGGTCATACCACCGACCAGAACAACTTCGTCCACGTCAGCAGCCGACAGACCCGCGTCTTTCAGAGCGGCCTGGCACGGTTTCAGCGACTTCTTGATCAGGTCCGACACCAGCGATTCCAGCTTGGCACGGGTCAGTTTCATGACCATGTGCAACGGCTGACCGTTGGCGCCCATCGAGATGAAGGGCTGGTTGATCTCGGTCTGCGAGGTCGAGGACAGTTCGATCTTGGCTTTTTCAGCGGCTTCTTTCAGACGCTGCAGGGCCATCTTGTCGGCAGACAGATCGACACCGTGTTCCTTTTTGAACTCATCCGCCAAGTAGTTGACGATGCGCATGTCAAAGTCTTCACCACCCAGGAAGGTGTCGCCGTTGGTCGACTTAACCTCGAACAGGCCGTCGTCGATTTCCAAAATGGTCACGTCGAAGGTACCACCACCCAGGTCATAAACCGCGATGGTTTGGGTTTCTTCCTTGTCCAGACCATAGGCCAGCGCAGCCGCTGTCGGTTCGTTGATGATCCGCAGCACTTCCAGACCGGCGATTTTACCGGCGTCTTTGGTGGCCTGACGCTGGGCGTCGTTGAAATATGCCGGAACGGTGATAACCGCCTGCGTGACATCTTCGCCCAGATAGCTTTCGGCGGTTTCCTTCATCTTGCCCAGAGTGAAGGCCGAGATCTGGCTCGGGGAATACTTTTCACCGCGGGCTTCAACCCACGCATCACCATTGCCGCCATTCACGATGGAATACGGCACCATTTTCTTGTCTTTTTCGACTTCTGCATCATCCACGCGACGACCGATCAGACGTTTGACGCCAAAAATCGTGTTGTCGGGGTTGGTGACCGCCTGACGTTTTGCAGGCTGACCGACCAGTCGCTCATCTTCGGTGAAGGCGACGATCGAAGGCGTGGTCCGCGCCCCTTCGGCGTTTTCGATGACCTTCGGCTGCGAGCCTTCCATGATGGCCACGCAGGAGTTCGTGGTTCCCAGGTCAATCCCGATTACTTTTCCCATTTTTGCAATCCCTTTCTCTTCAAGGCGATGTCCCGAGGGTCGGACCCTTTATGGCATCCCACCCCCGATCTGATGTGCGCGACAGCACTACCATCGCACGTCTCGGCGTATATAAGGGCGAGGCAAGAGGCCTGCAAGCACCGTAGAGTGCAGGTTTTCGGGAATTTGAGGTCTTTTTTGGCAAGAAATTGGAAAGGTTTGGGGTTTCCGGAATGACGCGAGTTGTCTTGCGAGGGTTCGAAATCAGGAAAGGCTATATTGACCCTGCTGCCCAGGCACGGCTGATCGCGGCCCTTCGACCGATTCTGAAAGCGGCACCCTTGTTTCGACCCGTCACGCCTTCGGGCAAAGAGATGTCGGTAAGAATGACCTCGGCCGGGGATCTGGGATGGGTGACCGACAAGGCAGGCTATCGCTATCAGGACAAGCACCCGAAAGGCGGGGTCTGGCCTGAAATCCCCACGAACATTCTTGATATCTGGCACGATCTGGTCAGCACCGAGCGCGCACCGGATTGCTGTTTGATCAACTACTACGGGGAAGGCGCCAAAATGGGCCTGCATCAGGACAAGGACGAGGCAGATTTTTCCTGGCCCGTTCTGTCGGTTTCCCTAGGCGATGACGCCCTGTTCCGGATTGGGAACACGACCCGTGGCGGCAAGACCGAGTCGATCTGGCTCGGCTCGGGCGACGTGGTAGTGATGGGCGGCCCGGCACGATTGGCCTATCACGGAGTCGACCGGATCAGATACGGAACATCCCGGCTGTTGCCAAAAGGCGGACGGATCAACTTGACGCTGCGGGTCGCATGTTAGCGGCGCGCGTTCCAGCTTTGTGAAACATGCTGGCGCGTGAAAAACTCAGCCATCAAACCGATCATCAACAAAGCTATCCCGACCCATAGCGCATATTCCCAACTTGTGTTTCGCGGAAAGTAGTTTCGGAAGATGAAGCCCCGGCACTGGTCGATAATATGAAACAGCGGGTTCCAGGCGAACATCATCAGCAATCCGCCGCCCAGCGTGTTTGCGACGAACATCTTTCCCGAAAACACCATGTTCAGGCGACGGTAGATATTGGTGAGCATTCCCACAGTCGTCGGAAACCAGGGTTTCATCGCCATGAACACCAAACCCACGGCGCATCCGGTAAACCAGGCCAATATCAGCATCGCGAAAGCACCGCCGGGATCCTGCACCTCGATCGGGGCGACCGCGACGCTGTAGATGAACAGGATCACGAACATAGCCAGCAGTTGCTTGTAAAGAATACCGAGCGCCGCAGACAGGATCGTCACCATCACATTCATCGGCGAATGGAGCATCATCGGATTGTTCGCGGACCCAACCCCTGAAATCGCGCCTATTGACTGGATGTGCAGCATGAAGGGGAACACGCCGGACAGAACATACAGCAGAAATTCGCCCCTGATCTTTGGAATTCCGCCCCGGCCCATCAGTGACATGAGCAGGTAGAAAGTGGTTCCCATCACCACAAGCTGCAAAACATTGATCAGGATGGCGACTATTGCATTCGGATGTTGCGAGCGCACCTTTCGCACGGTGGCATGGAATACCAGCTCAGCCGTCGTGAAAGCGCCGCCCAGCAGCGTTTGGTTGCGCTTGAAATAGAACATTCAAAGGGTCTTTTCTGCTTCGTCGCCTCTAAACTGGCATGAATATCTTGCCGTTCCGTAACCGCCGCATCATAAGTCGATCGCGATTTTGGATCAACAAACCACAGGAACGGAGCTTTTTTGTGACCTACGATGCGCTTATTCCCGTCATCCGGCGACTGGCTCTGGAGGCAGGCGACAAGATCATGGAAATCTACGAGGCGGATGATTTCGATGTCAAAGTCAAATCCGACTCCAGCCCTGTGACCGTGGCAGACGAAGCCGCTGATGCATTGATTTCGGCAGGCTTGCGTGCGGCATTCCCGGATATTCTTCTGATCACCGAAGAACAGGCCGCTTCGCATTCGGAAAAAGGCGATACTTTCCTCATTGTTGATCCGCTGGACGGCACCAAGGAATTCATCAACCGTCGCGGCGACTTTACCGTCAACATCGCGCTTGTCGAAAACGGAGTGCCAACCCGGGGAGTGGTCTATGCCCCGGCGCGGGGTCGTATGTTCTTCACGCTGGCTGATGGCCGCGCGGTCGAGGAAACGGGCGCTTTCGACAAAAACGAGACCGGTTCTTTGACGCCCATATCAGTCTCTGAACCGGATAATTCCGGGCTTTTGGTCGTGGCGTCGAAGTCCCACAGGGATCAGGCCACCGAGGACTACATCAACAAATATCATGTGAAGGACAGCAAAAGCGCGGGTTCGTCGCTCAAGTTCTGTCTGGTTGCCACGGGCGAAGCGGATATCTATCCGCGCGTCGGGCGCACGATGGAATGGGATACGGCGGCAGGCCACGCGGTACTGGCCGGAGCCGGTGGCCAGGTTGTGCGTTTTGACGACCATACTCCGTTGGTTTATGGCAAGGACGGCTATGCAAATCCGTTCTTTATTGCTTACGCTCCGGGTGTTGAACTGAAGGAAGCCTGATGTCCGTTCTGATTGCCATTCCCGCCCGTTACGCCTCGACCCGCTATCCCGGCAAGCCACTGGTTCCCCTGACCGGCGCAAAAGGCGCATCCATGACACTGATCGAACGGTCCTGGCGTGCAGCCATGTCAGTCTCGGGTGTCGATCGCGTTGTTGTTGCGACGGATGATGAGCGCATTCGCGACGTGTCCGAGGGTTTTGGGGCCGAGGTCGTGATGACCTCGGAAAACTGTCAGAACGGCACCGAACGATGCGCCGAGGCGCATGAGGTTCTGGGTGGCGGGTATGAAATCATCGTCAACCTGCAAGGCGACGCTCCGCTGACCCCGCATTGGTTTGTCGAAGATCTGGTTTCCGGCCTGCGCGCCGCCCCGGATGCCGGTGTTGCGACCCCTGTCCTGCGCTGTGACGGCAGTGCGTTGAACAGTCTGCTGAACGACCGCAAGCATGGCCGTGTAGGTGGCACGACGGCAGTGTTCGGACGCGATCACAGTGCGATGTACTTCTCGAAAGAGGTCGTCCCCTTCACGTCGCAGACATACGCCGGCGATGAAGCGACACCCGTGTTTCACCATGTCGGCGTTTACGCCTATCGGCCCGACGCCCTTGCGGCGTATCCGGGCTGGCCAACCGGGCCTCTGGAACAGCTGGAAGGCCTGGAACAGCTCAGGTTCATGGAAAACGGGCGCAAGGTTCTGTGCGTCGAGGTCGAGGCAAGGGGCCGTCAGTTCTGGGAACTGAACAACCCGCAGGACGTGCCCAAGATCGAAGAGATGATGGCAGCCATGGGGCTGGAGTGACGTCTTTTCCCCATGACTCTGACGGCGCCCCTGTAGAAACTGTGCCTCAACCAGCCCCAATGGATATGCCATGAAGACAATTCTTGTCACCGGTGGTGCCGGGTATATCGGTTCACATGCCTGCAAGGCGCTTGCGCAGGCAGGTTACCTTCCTGTGACCTACGACAACCTGATCACGGGTTGGCAGGATGCGGTGCAATTTGGCCCTTTTGAACAGGGCGACCTTTTGGACCGGGACCGCCTGGATGAGGTGTTCGCGAAACACAAGCCAGATGCGGTGATGCATTTCGCGGCGCTCAGCCAGGTTGGCGATGCCATGCGCCAGCCCGGCGTGTATTGGTCGAACAATGTCACGGGCTCGCTGACTCTGATTGAAGCAGCCGTCGAGGCCGGCTGTCTGGATTTCGTATTTTCGTCCACATGTGCAACGTATGGCGAGCACGACAATGTGGTTCTTGATGAATCCACGGCGCAGTATCCTCTGAACGCCTACGGGGCATCAAAACGCGCGATCGAAGATATCCTCAAGGATTTCGAGGCGGCTCATGGGCTGCGCCATGTCATCTTCCGGTATTTCAACGTTGCAGGTGCAGACCCCGAAGGAGACGTGGGCGAGTTTCACCGCCCCGAAACCCATCTGATCCCGCTGATGTTGGACGCGATTGACGGCAAGCGGGACGGTCTGACCGTCTTTGGCACAGATTATGATACGCCCGACGGCACCTGTATCCGCGATTATGTACATGTTTGCGATCTGGTAGATGCGCATATTCTGGGGCTGGGCTGGCTGGAACAGGGCAAAGGCAGCCGTGTCTTCAATCTGGGCACCGGGTCCGGGTTTTCCGTTCTTGAGGTGATCGAGCAATCCAGGTCCGTCACCAACCGTCCCGTGCCGTATACAGTGGGCCCTCGTCGGGCAGGAGATTGCACCAAGCTGGTATCTGGTTCTGTGCGGGCTGAAAATGAACTGGGATGGAAGCCAAAAAGATCTACGTTAGAGACGATGATCGCAGACGCCTGGCGCTGGCACCAGAACGGCCACTACGAAAAATGAGGACCCGGTGACATCCAGCTCTGCTTTGACACTTCCCCGGATCGGATGGGCACGGAAGTACAGGTTGCGCTGGAAACGCCGGCGGCTGCTCTGGAGGTCGCTGCGCAGCCGACATCAGTTGACCCGCCAGAAGGATCAGACATCCCGAATCCAGCGGGGTGACATATTGGCCTTTGTCACCTTGCGCAATGAAATCATCCGCCTGCCCTGGTTCTTTCGTCACTATCGCGCCTTGGGCGTCGATCATTTTCTGATCGTCGACAACGGCAGCGACGATGGATCATCCGAGTATCTGCAAGATCAACCGGATGTCTCGGTGTGGAGAACCCATTCCAGCTATCGTGGATCGCGGTTTGGCCTGGACTGGCTGACCTGGTTGCAGATGCGCTATGGCCACCGCCACTGGTGCCTGATGGTGGATGCGGATGAACTGCTGGTCTATGCCCACTGCGACACCCGGTCCCTGCATGACCTGACAACCTGGCTGGACCTGCACGGGAAGATCGGGTTCGGGACGCTGATGCTGGACCTCTATCCCAAGGGCCCTTTGGGTGATGCGGCTTATGACCCGGACACCGACCCCACAAATCTGCTGTGCTGGTTCGATGCAGGACCGTATCGCGCGCAGCGGCAAAGCCCGATGGGCAATCTGTGGGTGCAGGGTGGCGCGCGGGAACGTATTTTCTTTACGCAAACCCGGCAAAGATCACCCACGCTGAACAAGATCCCGCTGATGCGCTGGTCGCGGCGCTATGCCTATGTGAACTCATGCCATTCTGCCCTGCCGCGCCGCCTGAACGAAACCTATGATGGCCCGGGCGGCGATACCCCGTCGGGCGTGTTGCTGCACACGAAGTTCCTGCCGGACGTTATCGAGAAATCCAATACCGAAAAGCAGCGACGCCAACATTTTCATGATCCGGACCAATTCGGGCCATACTACGATGGGATAATCAACCAGCCGGACATGTGGACCCCACAATCGGTGCGCTACACCGGGTGGAGCCAGCTGGAACAGTTGGGTCTGATGAACGGCGGAGGCTGGGATTGAAAACGAAAACAAGGGCATCAACCGCACGTTTACAGTTTGCGGGTTTTAAAGACGTTGCGTCAGAAGATGCAAAGATGGCATAAACCGGTAATGCCATGTCGTGCCAACTGTCACGGCTGGTTCGGGGAAAGCTCGCGTTATAAAAAGGTTGGGCAGTCACGTGAGCCTGTTTGAGTCCTACAAAATGAGATTGCGGCGCAAGCGCCGTATTCTGCGCTGCCTCAAACGACGCCGCGAGCTCAAGCCAGTCAGCAACAACACACAGGCCATACGGCGTGATGATATCCTGCTGATGAGCGTTGTGCGGAACGAGAAAATTCGCCTGCCCTTCTTTCTTGAATATTATCGCAAACTGGGCATCAACCATTTTCTGTTTGTCGACAACAACAGCGATGATGGCAGTTTTGAATTTTTGAAAGAACAGGCTGACGTTTCGGTCTGGCGGACGACGACCAGCTACAAACGGGCAAGCTATGGTCTGGACTGGTCGAACTATCTGCTGCGCAAATACGCGCACGATCACTGGGTGCTGAGCGTCGATCCGGACGAATTCTTCATCTATCCGTTCTGCGACACCCGTCCAATCCGAGCCTTGACGGACTGGCTGGATGGCAGTGCCGTGCGCAGTTTTGGCACGATGCTGATCGACATGTACCCCGAAGGTCCGGTGGACGCCGACCCCTATGCCGAAGGTCAGAACCCGTTCGAAATCGCGCGCTGGTTCGATCCCGGGAATTACATGATCACCAAGAACCCCGAGTACAAGAACCTTTGGATTCAAGGGGGTCCACGGGCGCGCGTGTTCTTTCAGGACAACCCCTCCAAAGCACCGGCGCTGAACAAGATTCCGCTGGTAAAATGGAACCGGCGCTATGTTTATGTCAGCTCGACCCATTCGCTTTTGCCGCGCGGGCTCAACCAGGTTTACGACGAATGGGGCGGCGAAAAGGCCAGCGGGTCACTGCTTCATGCCAAGTTGATCAATACTCTTGGGGAAAAAGCCCGCGAAGAATTGCAGCGTGGCCAGCATTACCGGGGCTCGGGCGAATACAAGGCATATGCAACCCGGCTTGAGGACAAGCCTGTTTTCTGGTGCGAATGGTCCGAGGCCTACATCAACTGGCGACAGCTTGAGATCCTGGGCCTCATGTCGAAAGGAAACTGGGCATGAGCGGTCTGGGTATTGTCATGTTGGTTCATACTTCGCTGGACCGCGCCGAGCAGGTCGCACGCCACTGGACAGCAGCAGGGTGCCCGGTGGTCATCCATGTGGATCGCAAGGTGCCAGACACTGTTTTTTCCCGGTTTGTTGCGTCCTGTTCGAACAATCCATCGATCGTGTTTTCTGACCGACATCGCTGCGATTGGGGTGGCTGGGGTATCGTTGCCGCCTCGCAAAGCGCGTCCGAGTTGATGCTGGAGCGTTTCCCCGAAGTTCGGCATGTATTTCTTGCCTCGGGGGCCTGCCTGCCCTTGCGACCGGTTCAGGAACTGATCGATTACCTGTCAGACCGGCCGCGTGTCGATTTCATCGAAAGCGCGACGACATCCGATGTCAGCTGGACCATCGGCGGGCTGGATCATGAACGGTTCACCCTGCGGTTTCCGTTTTCGTGGCGCAAGCATCGCAAACTATTCGACGCACATGTAAAACTACAGCGTCTGATGGGCTTTCGCAGGAAAATCCCCGACGGACTGGTTCCGCATATGGGAAGCCAGTGGTGGTGCCTGACCCGCCAAACGCTGTCGGCAATCCTTCAAGACCCCAGGCGCAAGCTGTATGACAAGTATTTCCGTCATGTCTGGATTCCGGATGAAAGCTATTTCCAGACACTGGCGCGCTTGTATTCCACGCATATTGAAAGCAGGTCCCTGACGCTGTCCAAATTCGATTACCAGGGCCGCCCGCACATCTTCTATGACGATCATCTGCAATTGCTGCGTCGATCGGATTGTTTTGTCGCCCGAAAAATCTGGCCCCGCGCAGAGCGATTGTACCAGGCATTCCTGACAGATCAGGCCGGGGCGATGAAACCGGCAGAGCCCAATCCGGGCAAGATCGATCGCGTGTTTTCCAAAGCGGTGGAACGGCGAACTCGTGGGCGCGACGGGCTGTATATGCAAAGCCGGTTTCCCCGCCATGGCAGTGAAAACGGTCTGACATCGTCACAATATTCCGTATTCCAAGGCTTTTCGGAACTGTTCGAGGATTTCGAACCTTGGTTGGCCGCAACCACCGGGGCCAGAGTCCACGGGCATCTATTCGGGCCGGAACGCGCCGAATTTTCGCAAGGAGAAGCCATAACAAATGGCGCCCTCAGCGACAGTGCGGCGCTGCGGGACTATAACCCGACCGCCTTTTTGTCGAACCTGATCTGGAATACGCGCGGTGAACGCCAGTGTTTCCAGTTCAGCCCGCGGGACACTCAGGAAATCAACTGGTTTCTGGCACGGGACAAGAACGCTCAGATTTCGGTCATCACCGGCGCTTGGGCGATCCCACTGTTCCGGTCCAATATGAATTTCTCGGAAATCCGAAGTGAGGCGGCGCGCCTGCAACAAATTGAAACCAAGCAGCTGGAGGTGCTGACATCGGTCTGGACCAAGGCGCGGATGCGCAGTTGGACGCTGGCCGACTTCATTGAATCTCCGATGGATGCCTTGCTGGGCATTCTAGAAGAAATCGGCATGCAGCAGACCAGCCATCTGACCGAAGTGCCAACCATGGTCGAACTGTCCGGATTCGGGAAGTTCCTGCAAAACCTCAAGAATCAGGGAATGCACCCATATCTGATGGGTGATTTCCCGGCGGACGATGTGTTCGGTCGCCAGGAAAAGCCATACCGAAAACCGTATCTGGTGCAGTGATTGCCCATGTCAGCCCATTTTGATTACTTCGTGATTCTGGCCGCCATGCGCACAGGTTCGAACCTGCTTGAGGCCAACCTGAACGCGCTGGAAGGGGTCACCTGTCACGGAGAGGCGTTCAATCCGCATTTTGCGGGCAGCCTGAAATCCGATCGTCTGCTTGGCCTGTCGCTGGAAGACCGGGATGCGGACCCCGTACGAATGCTCAAGGCGATCAAATCAGCACCGGGTGACATCAATGGCTTTCGATATTTCGAAGACCATGACCCACGTATCCTGAAACCCATGCTGAACGATCCGCGCTGCGCCAAGATCATTCTGACCCGCAACCCATTGGACAGCTACCTGTCGCTGAAAATAGCACAGAAAACGCAGCAGTGGCTGCTGAAGAATGTGAAACGCCGCGTCGACGCGCAGGTTGACTTCGACGCCGACGAATTTTCGGATTACCTGAACCAGCTGCAAGACCATCAGCTTATGGTGCAACGGCACCTGCAAAAGACAGGCCAAACCGGGTTCTTCATTCACTATGACGACCTGACCGAGCTGGAGGTCATAAACGGGCTGGCTGCATGGCTGGGGGTTGAGGGGCGGCTGACCCGACTGGATGATACCCTGAAACCGCAAAACCCGGCGCCGGCTTTGTCCAAGGTCACTAATCCTGATGAACTGAAACAAGCCCTGTGCGATCAGGATCGGTTCGGATTGCATCGGTCAACAAGCTTTGAGCCGCAGCGCGGCGCGGCTGTACCGCTTTATGTTGCCGCTGCAAGGTCTCCTTTGATGTATTTGCCCATTCGGGGCGGGATAGAG
Organism: Ruegeria sp. HKCCD7559; assembly: GCF_013110575.1. NCBI lineage: Bacteria > Pseudomonadati > Pseudomonadota > Alphaproteobacteria > Rhodobacterales > Roseobacteraceae > Ruegeria > Ruegeria sp. HKCCD7559. The sequence goes on along the minus strand of NZ_WVQU01000003.1, from coordinate 109,496 downwards.
CCTCTTATCGTGCAATGGCTGGCTGATCTGGACGGATGTCAGACCGACAAGCTGATCACGGATCGAAATCGCAAACAGGTCCGGTCATGGAAGCAGGGCCATCCCGGTCATCGGCAATTTACCGTCCTGCGTCACCCTCTGGCCCGGGCACATACGGCGTTTTGCAGTCATATTCTGAACACGGGACCGGGCAGCTATAAGATGGTGCGGAATTATCTTCGCAACCGGCTCAAGCTGCCGATCCCGGGGCAAGTGAGGGACAACAATTATTCTGTCGAACAGCACCGCGAAGCGTTTTCGGGCTTTCTGAACTTTCTGCGCCTCAACCTCAACGGGCAGACACCGGTCCGTGTGGACGGCACATGGTGCAGCCAGTCCAGGACGTTGGAAGGGATCGCATCCTTCACTCTGCCGGATCTGATTCTGAGAGAGGAGGATCTGATGACCGATCTGCCGAATCTGGCGCGCAGCATGGGGCATTCAAACCCGCCTCAGCCTGGCTCCTGCACACCGGATGAACCCTACGCTTTGCAGCTGATCTACGACAAAAACCTCGAAGCGCTGGCGGTTGACGCCTATCAGCGCGACTATGAAGCATTCGGGTTCAGTGACTGGGCGCCAAAAACGGCCTAAGGGCGCAGGGTTATCAGCGTACCTTTGTTAACCATCGCGTAAATCTCTTCGATTTCGTCATTCTTGACCGCGATGCATCCAGCTGTCCAATCCCGCTTCTTTTTTGCGCGTCTCCGCTCAGAACGCAAATTGGGTTCACCGTGGATGAAGATATCCCCACCCGGATCAACGCCCGCAGCCTTGGCTTTGGCGACATCCTGCGAGTTTGGATAAGAAATGCCCAGCGATAGGTGGTACCGGCTTCTGGGGTTGCGACGGTCGATCAGATAGGTGCCCTCGGGCGTTCTACCGTCACCGCGCTGGTTCTTCGTTCCATTCGGGGCAAACCCCAAATCGACGTCATATTCCTTAAGGATCTTTTCGTTGTGCAACAAGTAAAGTTTGCGCGTGCCCTTGTTGACCACCAAAGAGGTCACCTCGGGTCCGTTGTAAGTCAGAAATCTTGGGCCGCTAGAGGCACAAGCCGAAAGGCTCAGCGTTGCCAACGCGCCTAAACCGAATACTCGACGATCCATGTTTCACTGCCTGCTCTGCTTTTTTTCGATCATTATGCCAAAAATTGGAAAAACTGAAATCACATTTTGATGTTCGACTGCTCGGCCAGTCTACGTTCAATGCTTTCCAGCCGTTCCAGAACCTCGTCGCGATAGGCATCGGTTTTAACCTCATCCTCGGCATGATGGGCATCCTGCATCGAATTGACGATCAGACCCACCAACAGGTTCACCACCGCAAAGGTCGTGACCATGATGAAGGGAACAAAGAAGACCCAGGCATAGGGATAGACCTCCATCACCGGGCGCACGATGCCCATCGACCAGCTTTCCAACGTCATGATCTGGAACAGCGTATAAGCAGACAGGCCCAGATCGCCGAACCAATCCGGGAACGATTCCGAAAACAGCTTGGTCGAGATTACCGAACCGATATAAAACAGAATTGCCATCAGCAGAAACACGCTGGCCATGCCCGGAAGGGCCGAGATGAACCCTTCGACCACGCGACGCAGACGAGGCGCCACGGAAATCACGCGCAACACCCGCAGAATTCGCAGGGCGCGCAGCACCGACAGACCCCCGGCGCTGGGAACCAGGGCAATTCCAACGATCAGGAAATCGAATATGTTCCAGCCATTTGTGAAGAACCTGCGCCCGGTGGCAATCAGCTTCATGGAAATTTCAGCCACAAAGATCGCCAGGCAAAGCCTGTCCAGCGCCACGATCAAAGGACCTGCCAGTTCCATCAGGGTCGGCGATGTCTCCATCCCCAAAAGAATGGCATTGAAAATGATCACGGCCGTTATGAACCGCCCGAAAACGGGCGCTTCGATAATATTCAGCAAACGCTGTTTGGACCCCATGTGTCAGCTTCCCCAGTAAGATCAAGATGCGGCGTTCAGAACAAACCGCGCAGCGAGTTCCGTATGTGACGACCACCGAAATTGGTCAACGACCTGTACCCATTCAAGGGTGTAACCCGCGTTAACCAGCGTTTTTGCATCGCGCGCAAAGGTGACGGGATTGCACGAGACATAAGCGATCACCGGGCGTTGCGCCTGTGCTATCTCGTTTACCTGCGCTTCGGCACCGGCGCGAGGCGGGTCCACAACAATGGCGTCGAAAGATTTCAGCTCGTCCGGCATCAGCGGGCGGCGAAACAGGTCGCGGGCCTCGGTCGTGACGCGTTTCAGCCCCTGTGCCCTGCGCCAGCCCTGATCCAACGCCTCGATCATGGCGGCCTCGCCTTCAACCGCGTGAACTTCGGCGCTTTCCGCCAACGGCAAAGAGAACGTTCCGCTGCCTGCAAACAGGTCAGCGATACGTTTCGCACCCCGTGTAGCCTCGGAAACTGCCTTTGACAGAGCCTTTTCTCCGTCCTTTGTTGCTTGCAAGAAAGCTCCGGGGGGTGGCGTGACTCCGGCTGCTCCAAAGCGCTGAACCGGCGCATGCCGCATGGCAATAACCTCATCATCCCAACTGAGCCGGGCCAGCCCATGTTTCTCAGTCGCCTGCGCCAACGCCAGTTCCAAGGGGCCGTCCAGCGGCTTGCCACCTGTTACGGCCACATCCAGACCAGCTTCGGACAGTGTGAGCGTGACAGCCAGAACGCCCTTGCGGCTTGCGCCCAGGGTGGCCAGCGCCTCGGCCACGGGAATGGCCACGATCAAGGCCGGGTCAAGCAAGCGGCAATCGGGTATCTCGGTGATCGTGCCGGATGCACGACCGTGAAACCCCGCCAATGTGCCCTTTTTCGTGCGCCTTACGGCAATCGTAGCCCGCCGACGTGACCGTTCGGGCGATGTGTGTATCGGGCGCAGGGGTGCTTCGAGGTCCTGCGCCGTCAGCGCCTTGCGGACGACTTGCAGTTTCCAGTCGGCCACAAATGCATCGGATGCGTGCTGCAACTGGCAGCCACCACACGCTTTGTAGTGGCGGCAAGGGGCTTTGACACGGTGTTCGGACGGTGTCTCGACCCGGATATCGGTCAATTGCTGGCCAACAAGGGTGCCGCTGACGATCTCGCCGGGAAGGGTACGAGGGGCGTAAACAGGGCCATCGGCAATACCGTCGCCCTGATGTCCAAGCCGTGTGATTATGAATTGCTGCGTCATAAGAGGCCTGATAGCCGGGCTTTCGCAGCAAAAAAACCCTTATTCCGCAGCTTCTGCCTGAATGAACCCGCCCGACTGGCGGTGCCAGAACCGCGCATACAGCCCACCCAGGTCCAGCAGCGCCTCATGCGTTCCGGTTTCGGCGATCCTGCCCTCGTCCAAAACAACAATCCGGTCCATTTCGCTGAGTGTCGACAGCCGGTGCGCAATGGCCAGCACCGTCTTACCCTGCATCACCCGATGCAGCGCGGTCTGAATCGAAGCTTCAACCTCGGAATCCAGCGCCGATGTCGCCTCGTCGAGAACCAGAATTGGAGCATCTTTCAGAATGGCGCGCGCCAGAGCGATCCGTTGTCGCTGCCCGCCGCTGAGTTTCACGCCCCGTTCACCCAGATGAGCATCATAGCCTTTTCGACCATGAGCATCTTCAAGACTCAGGATGAAATCATGCGCTTCGGCCTTTTTTGCGGCCTCAATCATCTCGGCCTCTGAGGCGTCCGGCCGGCCATACAGAATGTTCTCACGAGCAGACCGGTTGAACATCGCCGTTTCCTGCGTGACCATACCTATCTGTCGGCGCAGGCTGTCCTGCGTCACCTGTGACACGTCCTGGCCGTCGATACGAATGGCGCCACTTTCCCAGTCATAGAGCCTGAGCAACAGTGAGACGAGCGTGGATTTCCCCGCCCCGGATGCACCGACGATGCCCAGCTTTTCGCTCGGGTTGACGGTCAGGCTCAAGTCCGTGACGCCACCGATATCGCGCCCGTAAGCAAAGCTGACGCCTTCGAAAGAAATCGACCCTTCGGTCACGTCAAGGTCCTTCGCCCCGCGCATATCTTCGACCCGGTCACGCCTGGCCAGCGTTTTCATCCCGTTTTCGATTTCACCGACATTGGCATACAGCCCCATCAAGGTGAAACTGACCCAACCGGTCATCTGAGCAATACGGATCGAAACCGCCCCGGCAGCCACGATATCCCCGGCGGTCGCCATACCGCCCTGCCACAGCCACAAGGTCGCGCCCAGCAGCAAGACAGGCAGGACACCGGCCAGTGTCATGAGGATGAACCGGAAACTCGCCGACAACTTGCCGAAATCCAGCGATTTTTCACGCAGATCCACCATCGATTCACGCGCCGCCTGATCTTCGAATTCCGAGTGGGCGAACAGCTTCACGGTTTTGATGTTGGTGATCGTATCGACCACCTGCCCGGACACCATCGCCCGCGCCCCGGCCCGCGCGGCGGAACGTTTGCGGATGCGCGGCAGATACCAGCGCACCAGCATGAAATACACAGCCAGCCATGCCGCGAAGGGCAGCATCACCAAAGGATGAATAGACCCTAACAAAAGCAAAGACCCCACCAGAGACGCCAGGGCAAACACAATCGCGCTGATCGTTTCCGACACGACCGAAGCCATGGCGTTCGATGTCTGCATCTGCTTTTGCGCGATCCGACCGGCAAAATCATCGTCGAAATAGGTCACTGACTGACCCAAGGTCCAACGGTTCAACTTGGCCAGAACCAAAGGTGTGATGTTTGGCATGACAATATAATTGTTCGACAAGGATGACAGGCCAAACAGGATCGGGCGAAGCAACATGAAGAAGGCGACCGCACCGAGGATCATCCACATATTAGAAGCGGTCAGAAAATTCTCGGGTCCGCTGGCGGTCGCCACATCAATCACGCGGCCCAGTATCCATGCCGTGACCGCCTCCATCGCGCCTGCAATGGCCGAGAAGAACGCCGCAACAAACAGCATCGGCCACGCCCCGGAAAGGCTCCAGCGGATGAACGCCCCCAACGTCTGCGGTGGGGGCGTTTCGGTGTTCCTGAACGGATAGATGAGGTCGGCAATCCTCATTCAGCGGCCTCCGGGTTCATGAAGCCACCAGATTGCCGCGCCCAGAATTGGGCGTAAAGGCCACCTTGCGCCAGAAGATCAGAATGCGTGCCTTCCTCGACGATACGGCCTGCATCCATCACCAGAATGCGATCCATCTGCGCGATGGTACTAAGCCTGTGGGCAATGGCGATCACGGTTTTTCCTTGCATCATGCCGTAGAGAGTTTCCTGAATTGACGCTTCGACCTCGGAATCTAGGGCGGATGTCGCCTCATCCAACAACAAGATCGGTGCATCCTTCAGGATCACCCGCGCCAGCGTCACACGCTGCCGCTGGCCACCTGACAGCTTCACCCCCCGTTCACCGACATGCGCGTCGTACCCGGTGCGACCCTGCGGATCCTGCAAATCGAGGATGAACTCATGTGCTTCGGCCTGTTTGGCGGCGGCGATCATCTGTGCCTCGGACGCATCCGGACGGCCATAGAGGATGTTGTCGCGCACCGACCGGTGCAGCAACGCGCTATCTTGCTGAACCATGCCGATATGGCTCCGCAGACTGTCCTGCGTGACATCCGCAATGTTTTGATCGTCAATCAGAATTGCGCCACGCTCAACGTCGTAAAACCGCAAAAGCAGCTTTACTAGGGTCGATTTTCCCGCGCCAGACCGCCCGATCAAACCAATCTTTTCGCCGGGCCGGACGGTCAGGTCGATATGGTCCAAACCGCCGGCCTCGCGACCATAGTGATGCGAGAGGTCGCGGATCTGGATCTCACCCTTGCTGAGTTGCAGTGGCTTCGCAGTCGGTGCATCAAGCAAATCGATGGGCTGGGCAATGGTCTCCATCCCCTCGGACACGATACCAAGTTGGCGGAAAAAGCTGGTCAGGGCCCACATGATCCATCCGGTCATGGCATTCAGGCGCAGGGTCAAGGCCGTAGCCGCCGCAACAACACCGACCGAAGCGCTGCCTTGCATCCACAAGGCAATCGCCCAGCCCACAACACCCACGATCAGCATACCGTTCAAAGTGACCAGAACGGCATCCATAATAGTGAAAATCCGCATTTCAATCTGAAATGTCCGACGGGTTTCCTCGATCGCCTCGCGGGCATAGTCCAGCTCTTGCGGGCCATGGGCAAACATTTTGACCGAATGGATGTTGGTATAGCTGTCCACCACCCGCCCCGTGACCGTCGAACGCGCATCCGAGGCCGCTTTTGACGCCGGACCAACACGCTGAACGGTCCAGCGCACCAGCATGGCGTAGAATCCGAACCAGATCAGCAGCGGGATCAACAAACGCGGATCCGCCGCATACAGCAGGATCGCCGCACCGATCAAATAGGCCAGCGAAAAGGAAATCGCGTCAAAAACCTGAAAGACCACTTCACCCGCCGCCGGAGGTGTCTGCATGATCCGGTTTGCAATCCGCCCGGCAAAGTCGTTTTCGAACCAGCCAACCGACTGACGCAACACGTGTTTGTGCGCACGCCAACGGATCAGCGTACCGAAGTTCGGCAAAATCGTATTGTTCAGCAGAAGTACGTCGACCAAATGCAGAAGCGGACGCAACAGCAACACAAAGGCTGCCATCAGCAGCAATTCCGTTCCGTGATTTTGCCAGACCTCTGCCGGCGTGCCGCCCAACAGATCCACGACGCGACCCATGTAGTAGATCAGCCCGATTTCAACACCCGCGACGATTATGGAAACCAGCGCCGCCCAGAAAAATACCCGAATAAAGGGCCGCGAATAATCCAGCATGAAGGGCCACAACCGCGTCGGCGGAGTGTCAGCCTCACGGTAGGCAACAAAAGGGTCAACAAGGTTTTCGAAATAGCGAAACATGGATAGTGCTCCGATTGAGCAGGAAAATAGACGTGCGAAGAAAGATGGCGCCTGAACACCACCCTTTACGGGGCAGGTGTCCCGGCTTTAGCCGAACCAGATCCCGTAATACATTCGCATTCCTCCATCCATGTGACAGGCGCACCTAAGCACAAAGGATCCGAGATGTCATCCCCTTTTGAGACTTCGCGCTAATGTGCCAGCAACTCTTCGCGTGACAGCGCAAAACCGGACGCGATCCAGCGTTTTTCCAGCTCGGCCAGCTTCTTGCCCAGCGCCGGGCCGGTGAAGTTGGGGATCAGATCTCTGGCCTGGACAGGGAAACGCGCTGCTGCGCCTGCATGCAGATCGCGCCGCAAATCTTCGGACCAGGGTTGTTCCAGAAAAGCGCAGCGCAAAAGCGTCTCGTGCAATCCCCCTTCATCGCCATAGCGGTATCCCAGTTCAGCAATACTGGTTGTGGACTGTGCTTCTTCACGCATCCTGATCAGGCGTTGCAACTGCGAACGGCTCAACCGCAATGTCGCGGCATCATCGGGCGAGGCAATGGCTGCCAGACGACGCACCGGATCGGGATCGGCGCCAGCCGCCTGTTCCAGCGCGATCAAAGGGGCCAATGACCGATCGTCCGCCCGCGGCAGCACCCGGGCCAAGACACCGGTACTGCGCATGGTCGCAACGGCGGGGGCCGGATCAGGCGATGCCAGAAATTTCAGCAGCTCTGCCCCGATCCGCTCGCGCGACAACGACTCCAGCCCGTCAAGATTGGCGCCGATGGCGGCCAGGGCATCGGGGTCGAAACCGCCATCCGGATCCCCGTACCAGGCGTGAAAACGGAAGTAGCGAAGCGAGCGGAGATAGTCTTCGCGAATGCGGTTCTCGGCGGTTCCAATGAACCGCACCAACCGGGCCTCGAGGTCGGGAAGACCACCCAGAGGGTCCAGCACGGTGCCATCGGGTTGGGCATAGAGCGCGTTCATGGTGAAATCCCGTCGCGCCGCGTCTTCTTCGACATGATCGGCAAATGCCACCACCGCGCGACGGCCATCGGTTTCCACGTCACGGCGGAAGGTGGTGACCTCGTGCGGGATGCCCGCGCTGACCACCGTGATCGTACCATGCTCGATGCCGGTCGGAATGGCCCTGAGCCCGGCGGCCTGCGCCAGCTCGACGATCTGCCCGGGCCTTGCATCGGTGGCGATGTCGATATCCGACACTGGAGCACCAAGCAGCGCGTTGCGCACGCATCCACCCACGAAAAGCGCCTGAGCCCCGGATGAGGTCAGGGCCGAACAGACCTTTTGCGTCGCTGGTTCACTGATCCAAGCTTCGTCAATCAGCATCATTCATTCACCCGTGCAGCAAGCCCGCGCAATATGCGGGCGGTCGCGCCCCAAATGTAATAGGGGCCGTACGGAACTGCGTAGTATCTGCGTCTCTGGCCGCGCCATCGGCGCGACTCGACCAGATAATTCTCAGGATTCAAAAGATGGGCAAGGGGGGTCGAGAAAACTTCGTCCACTTCGCCGGGTTCAGGCACGGGTTGGAACCTGTCCCGCAAAACTGCGACAACCGGTGTTACTGTGAACGAGGTCACGGTCTCATGCGTCGGCAGAAATCCCAGGATCTCGGGCATTTCAGGGGGCAGGCCGATCTCTTCCTCAGCTTCCCGCAGAGCCGCAGCCGTAACATCAGCATCGGTTTCGTCCTGTTTGCCACCGGGAAAGGCGATCTGGCCCGGGTGATGCTTCAACGCGGATGAGCGTTTGGTCAGGATGACCTGCGGTGTGTCATCAGCCAGGGAAATGGCCACCAGAACACCGGCGGGTCGCAACCGTCGTCCGGGCGGCAGAACGGTATCCGGGTTCAAGTCAAAGTCGCTGGACCCGTGACCGGGGCGGCGCAGGGCCGCCCGGATCTTTTCAACCGGGTCATGCACCTTTGGGGTCTTCGGCATCGAATCCGACAGTTGCCGGGTCCAACACATAATGAGCCCCGCAGAACTGACAATCCGCGGTGACTTCGCCCTCGGGCGTGGTCATCTTTTCGATATCCTTGGCCGAATAGATCGACAGGCTCTGTCGCACACGATCCTCGGAACAGGTGCAGCCAAATTGCACGGACTGCGCATCATAGACACGCGGCTGTTCCTCGTGAAACAGGCGAACCAGAAGGTCGGTCGGCGCAACAGAGGGGCCGATCATCTCCAAATCCTCGACGGTATCCAGCAGGATATTGACGCGACCCCAGTTTTCACCTTCTTCGCCATCGACCAGATCGGCAGCGGTCAGGATGTCACCGGTTCCTTCACCCGACGCGGCAAAGGGCGACGCTTTGGGCATGTGTTGCAGCATGATGCCGCCTGCACGCCAATGCTCGCCCACACCCGGCTCGGTCGATTTGCCGAAGCTCAGCGAAAACCGCGTCGGCAGCTGTTCGGATTGCGCAAAATACGACTCGGCGCAGGCGCTCAGCGATCCACCGGCCAGCGGAGTGATGCCCTGATACGGCTGCGTGCCCTCTCCCTGATCGATCATGATGGCAAAATACCCTTCGCCCACCTGATCGAAAGGCGCAGAATTGGAAAGCCGGTCCCGGTCAAAGCTGGCATAAGCCCGTATCTGGGCGGGCTGGCCCTCTTCCTGCGGCGCATAATAGTCGGTTGCGATCATGCGCACCGCCCCTTTGGACTGTACCTGCAACGACAGTTTCCAGCGCAACGCAACCGTTTGGCCGATCAACGCGGTCAGCAAGGCCATCTCGGCCACAAGCGCCTCGACCTGCTCGGGATAGTCATGCTGTTTCAGGATACCATCCAGCACGCCATCCAGACGGGCCACGCGGCCGCGCATGTCGGATGCATCAAGTTGAAAGGGCAGGACGGTATCGTCCCACGCGATTTTTGTTCCAAGAGACATGGGGTTTCCTTACACGCCACGGGTTGGCATACCGGCACCATATAGGTCGTACAGATCGGGTTGAAAGGGGCCATACATGATCAGGCGGTTCGGTGAAACCCCCGAGACGGGGCGGAAATACACCCGAAGGGTGGGCGTATATGCCCTTTTGCCACGTGGCGGCCAATTGCTGTTGACCTGTCAGACCGAACCGGGCCCGGATCTGCAATTGCCGGGTGGAGGCATCGATCCGGGCGAATCACCAATTTCGGCCTTGCATCGCGAAGTCTATGAAGAAACCGGGTGGCACGTTGCCAACCCGCGTCGCATCGGCGCTTTTCGTCGGTTCACCTATATGCCCGAATACGATCTGTGGGCCGAAAAGGTCTGCCTGATCTACCGCGCCCGTCCCGTACGCCGCAAAGGCCCACCGAGCGAGGCATTCCACGAAGCACTGTGGATGGAAGCCGCCGATGCCGTTGAATTGCTGGGCAATGACGGTGACCGGCACTTTGCGGAAATGCATCTCAGTTCGCTTTAAGGCCCGTTATATTCAAAGAAAATGGCGGATACGTCATCCCCAATGCCATCTTTGGGCGAAATCTCCTGGGTCAATCGCCAGAACATGTCGTCCAGAAACTCCGAGCCGCCCTTTTCAGAAATGCACTGCTGGGCCATCTGTCGCAAACCGTCTTCCTCTAGCAAACCGCCTTCGGCAAGCTGACATTCGGTAAACCCGTCCGAATACACCAACAGTTTGTCGCCGGGTTTCATGTGAATCTCGATTTGCTGAAAACTCGCATCTTCGATCAGCCCGATCGGCAACCCGCCATCACCCAGAAATTCAGTGCTGCCATCCTGCCGCAGCAGAAGCGGATGCGGATGCCCGGCCTGCACCATCTTGAGATGCCCGTTTCGAAGATCCACAATGGCGTAGACCATCGTAAAATATTCCTCGATCCCCTCATCCGCCATCAATCGGGAATTGAGCATGCTTGCGACGTCTTCCGGAGGCAGCAGTGCATAGAATTTGTTGAACCTCTTTTCCATTGCGACATTTTGATCGAAATGCTTGCTGGAAAGATAACCGCCCAGACGCGCCGTCATCATGGCCGAGGTGATGCCATGCCCGGATACATCTATGCTGTAGAACCCCAGCCGATTGACCCCGGGCGAGAACATGCCAACAAGGTCTCCTCCGATATGGCCGCAGGGTTTCAACAACAGGCTGACCCGGGATTTTCCAAAGCTCCGCGTAAATTCCGGAACCAGCGATTCCTGGATTTTTCGGGCCTGCATGAGGTCCTTGTCGATCGCGTCATGCGCCAGCCTGAGTTCTTCCAGCGCGGATTCGATCAGGCGGTTTTTCTGTGAAAGCTCGCGCTGCATGTCCAGAATGCGCGCGCCTGCGGATATGCGCGCCCGCAACTCATCCGCCTCCAGGGGTTTGATCAGAAAATCGTCTGCCCCGGCATCCAGTCCGCGCGCAACCTCCTGCTTTTCACTTTTGGAAGTCAGAAGGATGAAATAACAATATTGATCGGTATCCAGGGCGCGAAACGCATTGCAGAATTCAAGCCCGCTCATCCCCGGCATGACCCAATCGCTGAGAACAAGATCAGGCGGATCGTCCAGACAATGCGCCAGGGCCGCATCGCCCGTATCGGCCTCGACCACCTCAAAGCCCCACTTTCTGAGCGATGCGACCAGTATGCGCCGCTGCAAACGGCTGTCATCAACAACCAGCACCTTACGGATCGCGCCGAAATCCAGATCTGATCTGGTTTCCTCAAGACTCGCCCTTGGCACCATTTACCCTCTGACCTGATGCGTTCATTCACACAGGGCGATCCTAGTGGCGACGGTTTTAACATCCGGTGAAGACCGAAGGCCGCAATCCCGCTTGGCTGTTAACCCGGTTTTTACTGGTGTTGCCTATTCCTGAAACCGCATGTTCAACAGCAGGTGACGCAGTATGATCCACTGGGGCAGAGTCCGACAATTGCGGGACGAGGTTGGCCCGGATGAGTTTGATGAGGTGGTCGACATCTTTCTGGAGGAAGTGCAGGAGGTCATCGCCCGCCTGCATCAGGATACAAGCCGGTCCGAGCTGGAACAGAACCTGCATTTCCTGAAGGGCAGCGCGCTCAGTCTTGGATTCGACCAGTTCTCGAAACTCTGTCAGGACGGCGAACGGCAGGCGGCCGCGGGTCAGGGCGAGGATGTCGATCTGCCCGCTATTCTGGCCGTATTTGACAGCTCGAAACAGAAATTCGAGGCTGAGCTGCGCCAGAATCTGGATTAAATCACGAACTGCGCCAGCGTTTCGTCTTCGGTTATATCCGTGTAGGTGAACCCTGCCTCATCCAGATGCGCGAACAGACGCATGAAGTTTTCAGGCTTGCGGGTTTCAATCCCGATCAGAACCGAACCGAAATTGCGCGCCGATTTTTTCATGTATTCAAAGCGGGCGATATCGTCCTCGGGGCCGAGAATACCCAGAAACTCCTTCAACGCGCCGGGGCGCTGCGGCAGGCGCAGGATGAAATACTTCTTCACCCCGGAATAGCGTTGGGCGCGTTCTTTGACCTCGGGCAGGCGTTCGAAATCGAAATTGCCTCCGGATGTCACGCAGACCACGGTCTTGCCCCGTACAAAGCTTTGAATATCGCCCACCGCTTCGATCGCCAGCGCGCCGGCGGGCTCCAGAACAATGCCTTCGACATTCAGCATCTCGATCATGGTGGTGCAGATTCGGTCCTCGGACAGAACCAGCACATCCGACAGATGGCGTGATTTCAACAATTCGAACGGTTTCTCGCCAATTCGGCCGACCGCAGCGCCATCGACAAAGGTATCCACATGATCCAGCGAAACAGGGTGCCCTGCAGCCAAAGCAGCGCGCAAACAGGCACCTCCGGCCGGTTCGACAAACAGACAATGGCTGCGATCCCCGAACCATGTGGCCACGCCAGAGGACATGCCACCGCCGCCAACCGGCAGAACGATATGATCCGGCACACCGCCCAATTGCTCTTCGATCTCGACCGCCAGTGAGGCCTGGCCTTCGATGACATCAGCGTCGTCAAAAGGAGACAGGAAATATCCGCCCTGTTGCGTGCACCAGGCTTGAGCGGCCGCCAGAGTATCATCGAAATAGTCGCCGGTCAGATGGATCTCGATATTGTCGCCGCCGAAAATGCGGGTCTTTTGAATTTTCTGCTGGGGTGTCGTTACCGGCATGAAGATCACGCCGCGCACGTCCAGATGCTTACACATGAACGCCACGCCCTGCGCGTGGTTGCCAGCACTGGCACAGACAAACAGGTCCTGCCCCTGCTGCTTGCGCATGGCATTGAACGCACCACGGATCTTGTAAGACCGCACCGGGCTGAGGTCTTCGCGCTTGAGCCAGATATCGGCGCCGTAGCGGTCAGACAGATGGGCATTCCGCTGCAATGGCGTCGCCGGAAACACAGAGCGCATCGCCTGTTCGGCTGCGCGGGCGCGGGTCATGAAATCAGTCATGCCCGTTTCCCTGCCCCATCATCGCGATAAGGGCAAGGAATACATATGTGTACGCCGCTCAGGACAGTTCGCGCTTTTCGATGAAGACGCCGTACATTGTGGTAAAGATACTGACGTTGATCATCGGAAGGATGAGCGTGCCGAAGAACACGGTCAGTAAAACGCCCAGCACCGGTATTATTGCCAAGGCGGCGAAAGCCAGCTGCACCAACACCTGGAACAGGAATGCAACGAGGAGCAGCAACAAGATTGCACCACTGACCCCGGATGTGTTGTTCCATGCCTCACCGAGCGATATGGGATTTCCTATCGCCGCCGCGGGCAGAATAATTGACAGGCGATAGAAGCATACGACCAGAAAAACGGAGTATGCAATCATCAGAATGATCGAAAGCCCTGCAAAACCTTCGCCTAATGCAGCAGCGACCAGACCCATGGGGATATACGCGATCACCATCAAAATCCCCAACATCAGGAAGCGACCGAAATAGGCAAGAATCCTGTCGAAACGGAATGTCGGAAGTATTCCCGTGGGGTACTCTTCCATCAGGATGAACCGGTGCCATGACACCGCGATCCAGAACATGGTGACGAACATTACCGCCAGCAAAACGACCACAAAAACAAAGGCTGAACCTGCGGTTACACCCGGTGGCAGATCGACTGCGTTTTCATCCAGCGCCTCAAGCGGAATACCAAGCGCCATGAACACGCCCACGATGATGATTGTCGCAATTAGGGCAGGGCCAACCGTAATCTGCAGCACCTGCTTGATGTTTCCAAATACCATCCGCACCGAATGCACAAATATTTGCCATCCCAACATTTGAAACCGCCCCTTCAACCAATGCTTGTTATTCTCTGCACCCGTTTCACCTCAATTCAGGTACTGCGTCAATCCTCACAACTTGCCCCCACGTCGAAAACCCGCTAGGGGCCAATCGTCTTACGCATAAGGGGAAGTCAGATGTCCGCGCCCAAGAAAGTTGTTCTGGCCTATTCCGGTGGCCTTGATACCTCGATCATCCTGAAATGGTTGCAGACCGAATATGGCTGTGAGGTCGTCACCTTCACCGCCGATCTGGGTCAGGGCGAAGAGCTGGAGCCCGCTCGCAAAAAGGCCGAGCTGCTCGGGATCAAGCCCGAGAACATCTATATCGAGGATATCCGCGAGGAATTCGTGCGCGACTTCGTCTTCCCGATGTTCCGCGCCAATGCGCAGTACGAAGGTCTGTACCTGCTGGGCACGTCCATCGCGCGCCCCCTGATTTCGAAACGTCTGGTCGAAATCGCCGAAGCCACCGGTGCCGATGCGGTCGCCCACGGTGCCACCGGCAAGGGCAATGACCAGGTACGGTTCGAACTGGCGGCCTATGCGCTGAACCCCGATATCAAAGTGATCGCACCCTGGCGCGAGTGGGACCTGACCAGCCGCACCAAGTTGCTGGAATTTGCGGAACAGAACCAGATCCCGATCGCCAAGGACAAGCGCGGCGAGGCCCCCTTCTCGGTCGATGCCAACCTGCTGCACACCTCGTCCGAAGGAAAGGTTCTGGAAGACCCAGCCGATATGGCGCCCGACTATGTCTATCAGCGCACCGTCCACCCCGAGGACGCGCCCGATCAGCCGGAATTCATCGAGATCGGCTTTGAAAAAGGCGACGCGGTCAGTATCAATGGCGAGGCGATGAGCCCCGCGACCATCCTGACCAAGCTGAACGAATATGGCGGCAAGCACGGCATTGGCCGACTGGACCTTGTTGAAGGTCGCTTTGTTGGCATGAAGTCGCGCGGCATCTATGAAACACCCGGCGGCACCATCCTGCTTGAGGCGCATCGCGGCATCGAATCCATCACCATGGACCGGGGCGCGATGCATCTGAAGGATCAGTTGATGCCGCAATATGCGGAACTGATCTACAACGGCTTCTGGTACTCGCCTGAACGTGAAATGCTGCAAGCCGCCATCGACAAGAGCCAGGAACACGTCACCGGCACCGTGCGGGTGAAGCTGTACAAGGGTCTGGCCTCGACCGTGGGCCGCTGGTCGGATCACTCGCTGTATTCCGAGGCGCATGTGACCTTCGAAGAAGACGCGGGCGCCTATGATCAGAAAGACGCCGCGGGCTTCATCCAACTGAACGCGCTGCGGTTGAAACTGCTGGCCGCGCGCGACAAGCGGTTGTCCAAGTGACCGAAGATGACGGTCTGAACGACGAACTGGAAATGTTCATCGAAGCGCAGGATACGGTCTGGGCCGATGTCCTGCGCGAACTGGAACAGGGGCAGAAGACCAGCCATTGGATGTGGTTCGTTTTTCCGCAACTGGCCGAGCTGGGCCAATCGCATATGGCGCAGCTTTACGGCATCGAAGATCTGGATGAAGCCAAGCGCTATCTGAACCACCCGGTACTGCGCCACCGTCTGACGCAAGCGGCCTCGTTGATGTTGCTGCATCAGGGGCGCGACGCCAGCGACATACTGGGCGGGGTTGACGCGAAAAAGCTTCGCTCTTCGATGACCTTGTTTTCCTCGGTGGCAGATGCTCCGGCCGAGTTCCAGGCCGTTCTTGACGCTTTCTACGATGGCGAGCCGTGCGCGCGAACCGTTCAGAGCCTTGGCGCATCGTGATCGGAAGTTCCAGTCGGGTCAGCCTTGCCTGTTCGATACCTGACGTTTTACGCATTCGGAAACTGCGAAAGGAACCCGGATGCTTCAGCATATCGCCAACGAAATTCAAAAAGGCCTGAACGGCAAAACCTTTGACGGCTCATTGAAATTCGATTGTGGCGAGGACGGCGTGATTGTTCTGGCCGACAGTCAGGCATCGACACGAGACCAGGAAACGGATTGCACGATCCGCATCTCGCAGGACAACCTGATCAAGCTTCTGACCGGAAAACTGAACCCGATGACAGGTGTCGCTTTGGGCAAGCTCAAAATCTCGGGCAATATGGGCGTTGCGATGAAACTGGGGCAGCTGCTGGGTTAAGCCGAAGGCAGGTTCACCGCGGAATTCCACCTCGCCGGGGCGCCCTGTCCCTCCGCCAAGACGGCCTGCGCAAGCTGTTCCACTGACATCCGCCGCCGATAAACTTGCCTCACCAGACCGTGACATCAGATGTCAGGCAATTGAATGTCATTCGGGTTCGGGTCACCTTGGTGCCGAAAGGAGACCCGACATGTCACGAACTGCTTTTCTGGAAGCCTTCAAACCGGCCATTCTTTTCACCCTGATCACGTTGGCTGCAATGTTGCGCGCTCTGCCCGCCCCCGCGGCAGGGGTCGAAACGCTGACAGTTGCGGGGGGCTGTTTCTGGTGTGTTGAGTCCGATTTTGAATCGGTACCGGGCGTTGTCGGGGCTGTGTCGGGCTATACCGGCGGCAATTCGGCCAACCCCACCTATGATCAGGTCTCCAAAGGTGGCACTGGCCATTATGAAGCGGTTCAGATCACTTTCGATCCGGCCCGGGTGTCACGTGAAACGCTGCTGAACATGTTCTTCCGCTCGGTTGACCCAACGGATGCCGGTGGTCAGTTCTGCGACCGGGGCGACAGCTATCGAACCGCAATTTTCGTCTCTAACCTGGGCGAAAAGGCGTTGGCGGAACAGGCGAAGAAAAACGCAGAGCGGGCATTGGGCCAAAAGGTGGTCACCCCGATCCTGAACGCGGGCACGTTTTACCCTGCCGAGGCCTATCATCAGGATTACTACAAAGGGAACAAGCTGATCTTTACCCGCTTTGGGCCGAAACGTCAGCAAAACGCCTATAAAGCATATCGCAAAGCCTGTGGCCGTGACGCGCGTGTCAAACAGCTTTGGGGTTCAGATGCGCCTTTCTCCGGCTCTTAATCGAAGGACGCGTCGCGCACTTCTCTCAGATCGGGAATGACATCCGCAGTCCCGTGCCGCGTGACCATCAGGGCAGCGGCGCGGTTCGCTTGCAGAATGGCCTGTTCCATCGGCATTCCCCGATCCATTCCAGCCAGTACGTAGCCGGTAAAAGTATCACCTGCCCCGGTGGTATCCACGGCCTGCACCTTGTGGGCCGAAAATTCCACCGGGTCATTGCCCTGCTGCAAATACCGGGCACCTTTTGAGCCCAGCGTGACAATGACATGCCGCACGGGCAGGTCAGCCGCACCCATCCCGGTTTCCTGCCGCAATTGTTCGGCCTCGATCTCGTTCAGGATCAGGAAATCCAGATAGGGCAGAACCGCCTGAACCGCCTGTGCCTGAAACGGTGCAGCGGCATAACACACGGTCAATCCAAGTTTGCGCCCGAATTGCGCAGCTTCGACCTGTGCGTTGGTTTCATTCTGCAAGATCAGCAGATCACCGGTGCTTGCCGATGATAGCGCCTGCCCCAGATGGCTGATATCCAAAGCATGGTTGGCCCCCGGATAGAGGATGATCAGGTTCTCACCCTCGGCGTCCACCGCAATAATCGCGTGCCCGGTCGGCAGATCCACCTCAGAGATATAGCGTGTGTCCACACCATATTCCGTCAGTCGATCCTTCGCCCAGCGCCCATCATGCCCGACGGCACCGATATGGCTGACGCGTGATCCGGCCCGCGCAGCCGCCACTGACATATTGGCACCTTTCCCGCCAAGGAACCGGTCCAGCCCGTGGGCGGCCAGAGTTTCCCCTGGCGCAGGCAGATGCGGCAAGTCATAGACCATATCCGCGTTGATCGAGCCGAGGTTCCAGATTGTCATGGGTTACCCGATGTCGCACGAGGCCAGAATGGCCATGTTCAGAATATCGTTCGCGGTCGAGACGGTCGAGCAAATCTGAATCGGCTTGTCGACGCCCGACAGGATCGGCCCGATCACGGTGGCACCGCCCATTTCCTGCATCAGCTTGGTCGAGATGCTGGCCGAGTGCCGTGCGGGAACGATCAGGATATTCGCCGGACCGGTCAGACGCGAGAACGGATAGGCCGCCTGCTGTTCGACGTTCAGGGCGACATCCACCGTCATTTCACCCTCGTATTCAAAGTCGACGCCGCGCTGATCCAGAACAGCCGGGGCGCGGTGCATCTTTTCAGCACGTTCTGACACCGGATAGCCAAAGGTTGAGAAGCTGACAAAAGCCACGCGCGGCTCCAGCCCCATATGCCGGGCAACTGCGGCCGAACGTTCGGCAATATTCGCCAGATCGTTTTCGTCGGGCCATTCATGTACCAAAGTGTCGCCAATCAGGACAATCCGACCTTTATGCAGCAAAGCTGTCACACCGGCGGCACCGTTGGCGGCATCGGCATCAAACACATGGTTGATCCGGTCGAGCACATGCGCGGACTTGCGGGTTGCGCCGGTGACCAGACCATCACCATGCCCATGGGCCAGCATCAGCGAGGAAAACACGTGCCGGTCCCGTGCGGCCAAACGGTGAATATCTTTACGGTCAAAGCCCTTACGCTGCAAACGCTCATAAAGGAAATTCGAATAGGTCTCGAGATGCGCGGTATTGGCCGCATTCACGACCTCGATTTCACGCACAGCGTCGCCCAGGCCCGTGGCTTCCAGTTTGGTCTTAACATCGTCTGGCCGACCAACCACAAGCGCCTTGCCGAAACCTGACCGCTGATACATGACCGCTGCACGCAGCACGCGGGGATCATCGCCCTCAGCAAAAATCATGCGGCTTTGCGCCTGTCGCGCCCGGGCGTTCAGCCCGCGCAGGATGCTGGCGGTCGGGTCCATCCGGGATTTCAGACTCAGCTCATACGCGTCCATGTCGATGATCGGACGGCGCGCGGCACCGGTGTCCATCCCCGCCCTGGCAACAGCGGGCGGGATACGGTGGATCAGGCGCGGGTCAAACGGCGTGGGGATGATATAGTCCCGCCCAAAGGTCAGCGACTTGCCATAGGCCATGGCGACCTCATCCGGCACATCCTCGCGCGCCAGATTTGCAAGTGCGTGGGCACAGGCGATCTTCATCTCATCATTGATGGCGCGGGCATGAATGTCCAACGCACCGCGGAACAGGTAGGGGAAGCCCAGAACATTATTCACCTGGTTTGGATAGTCGCTGCGCCCGGTCGCCACGATGGCGTCCACACGGACCTCGTGCGCTTCTTCCGGGGTGATTTCCGGATCGGGATTGGCCATCGCAAAGATGACAGGATTGTCAGCCATGCTGGCAACCATATCCTGCGTGACCGCGCCTTTCACCGAAACGCCCAGGAACACATCCGCGCCCTTCATCGCGTCTTCCAATGTGCGCAGGTCGGTTGTGATCGCATGCGCCGACTTCCACTGGTTCATTCCCTCAGTCCGGCCCTGATAGATCACGCCCTTGGTGTCGCAGACGATGCAGTTTTCATGGCGGGCGCCCATCGCCTTGAGCAATTCGATACAGGCGATTCCTGCCGCCCCGGCCCCGTTCAGAACGATCTTCACATCCTCGATCTTCTTGCCCGAGATATGCAGAGCGTTCAGCAGACCCGCCGCGCAGATCACCGCTGTTCCATGCTGGTCATCATGGAAGACCGGGATGTCCATCTCTTCCTTCAGGCGCTGTTCGATGATGAAACATTCGGGCGCCTTGATGTCTTCCAGGTTGATGCCGCCGAAGGTCGGCCCCATCAGTCGAACCGCGCGGCAGAACTCATCCGGGTCTTCGGTGTCCAGCTCGATATCGATCGAGTTCACGTCGGCGAACCGTTTGAACAAAACGGATTTCCCCTCCATCACCGGTTTCGAGCCCAGTGCACCAAGGTTGCCAAGACCCAGCACCGCCGTCCCGTTCGAGATCACAGCGACCAGATTGCCCTTGTTGGTATAGTCATATGCGGTTTCCGGCGCCTCGGCGATGGCTTCACATGGGACAGCCACACCGGGGCTGTAGGCCAATGACAGATCCCGCTGCGTGGTCATCGGGACGGTGGCCTGCACCTCCCACTTGCCGGGGGTCGGGTCGAGGTGAAAGGCCAGCGCCTCTTCTTTGGTGATCTTCGCTTTGGGCATCGGATATGTCGTTTCTTTACATCTGTTGGGCTTTTGCCTCATAGCGCAGGCAAAGGCGCGTCTCAACGACAATACGTTTTCACCTTTCGTCGCAGGGGCCGGGTTTGTAAGGTCGCGCCGGAATACGCCAGAGGGGAGCAGCCTTGTCCAACGTCACGCCGATGATGGCGCAATACCTGGAAATCAAAGAGGCCCACGCGGATGCCCTGCTGTTCTATCGCATGGGCGATTTCTACGAGATGTTCTTTGAGGATGCCGTGAACGCCGCCGAGGCGCTGGACATCGCCCTGACCAAACGCGGCAAACACAACGGAACTGACATTCCAATGTGTGGCGTGCCGGTTCACGCCGCCGAAGGGTATTTGCTGACACTGATCCGCAAAGGGTTCCGCGTCGCTGTCTGCGAACAGATGGAAAGCCCCGCTGAAGCGAAGAAAAGAGGCTCTAAATCAGTCGTAAAGCGCGATGTCGTGCGACTGGTGACACCCGGTACGCTGACCGAGGATGCCCTGCTGGAAGCCCGTCGTCACAATTTTCTGGCTACCTATTCCGAGGTGCGCGACGAGGCCGCGCTGGCTTGGGCAGATATCTCAACCGGGGCGTTTCACGTGATGCCATTGACCTCGGTCCGGCTGAGCCCCGAGCTGGCCCGGCTGGCCCCATCCGAGCTGATCGTGGCCGACGGGGTGGAACAGCCTTTGCAGGAAACGGTACGAGATCTGGGAATTTCGCTGACACCAATTGGACGAGCCAGCTTCGACAGCACTGCGGCGGAAAAACGCATCTGCGGATTGTTTCATGTGAATGCTCTGGACGCGTTCGGGTCCTTCGGGCGCGCAGAAGTATCGGCGATGGGTGCCTTGATTGGCTATTTGGAGATTACTCAAAAAGGCAAACTACCCCTGCTGCAAACACCACTCAAGGAATCCGAGGACCGTGTTGTGCAAATCGACGCCGCCACGCGTCGCAATCTGGAACTGACTCGATCCCTGTCCGGCGGGCGCGCCGGATCGCTGTTATCCGTGGTGGATCGTACGGTCACGCCCGGCGGCGCACGGTTGCTGGAGCAGCGCCTGTCCAGCCCTTCGCGTACCCTCGATGTTATTCACGGACGGTTGGACGCGGTCAGTTTTGCGGCTGAAGACAGCCTGATCGCATCGGACCTGCGCGAGGCTCTGCGCAAAACTCCCGATCTGGACCGCGCCCTGTCGCGCCTGTCGCTGGACCGAGGCGGCCCGCGCGACTTGGCCGCCATCCGCAACGGGCTGGCGCAGGCGCAGGCAATTTCCGAAATCTGCGAAGGTCAGGACCTGCCGGTGCTGCTGGCGACTGCGGTGCAGAACCTTGTGGGCTTTGACGATCTGCTCGACCTGCTGGATCAGGCGCTGGTCGCCGACCCGCCGCTGCTGGCGCGCGATGGCGGCTTCATCGCGCCGGGTTTCGACTCCGAACTGGACGAGGCACGCACCCTGCGGGACGAAGGCCGCTCGGTCATTGCCGGGTTTCAGCGGAAATATGCCGAACATACCGGCATCGCCTCGTTGAAGATCAAGCACAACAACGTGCTGGGCTATTTCATCGAAACCACGGCCACCCATGCCGAGAAGATGCTGAACCCGCCATTTTCCGAGACCTATATCCATCGTCAGACCACCGCCAACCAGGTGCGGTTCACCACGGTTGAACTCAGCGAGATCGAAACCCGCATCCTGAACGCCGGCAATTTGGCATTGGAGATCGAGAAGCGGCTCTATCAAAGGCTTTCTGACAAGATTTTGGCGCAGGCTGCCCGCATCAATCAGGCCGCGCGCGGGCTGGCCGAGCTGGACCTAACCACCGCGCTGGCCGATCTGGCGCGGGGCGAGAACTGGTGCCGCCCGCAGGTGGACGGATCGCGCGCCTTCGACATCGTCGCGGGCCGCCACCCTGTGGTCGAGCACGCGCTGCGCCAGCAATCAGCCGATGCCTTCATCGCCAATGACTGCAACCTCAGCGCCGAGGACGGCGCCGCCATCTGGTTACTTACCGGTCCGAACATGGCCGGTAAGTCGACCTTTCTGCGCCAGAATGCGCTGATCGCCCTGTTGGCCCAGATGGGCAGCTACGTCCCGGCCGAGCAGGCGCATATCGGCGTGGTCAGCCAGCTTTTCAGCCGCGTAGGCGCGTCCGACGATCTGGCGCGGGGCCGGTCGACCTTCATGGTCGAGATGGTGGAAACCGCCGCCATCCTCAACCAGGCTGATGACCGGGCGCTGGTGATCCTGGACGAAATCGGGCGTGGCACCGCCACCTATGACGGCCTGTCCATCGCCTGGGCCACGCTGGAACATCTGCACGCCGCCAACCGCTGCCGCGCGCTTTTCGCCACGCATTACCACGAGCTGACCGCGCTGGCCGGTAAACTGGAAGGCGTCGAAAACGCCACCGTCGCGGTCAAGGAATGGGACGGCGAGGTGATATTCCTGCACGAGGTCCACAAGGGCGCCGCCGACCGCTCCTATGGCGTGCAGGTCGCGCAATTGGCCGGGCTTCCCGCATCCGTGGTCGAACGCGCCCGCGTGGTTCTGGACCAGTTGGAGAAAACTGAACGCGAGGGCGGCAAGCAGAAGGCGCTGATCGACGATCTGCCGCTGTTTTCCGCCTCACCGCCCCCGCCGCAGCCGGTCCCGAAAGCGTCGCCAGTCACCGATATGCTGGACCAGATCCTGCCGGACGAACTGACCCCGCGCGAGGCCCTCGATCTGATCTACAAACTGAAAGAGGCGGCCAGATCCTGACCGCCCCTTCATCTTTTCCCAAATACTCTCGCCGAAGGCACGCGCCCTTGGGCGCGTTTCAGCTTGCCGGGGTTGACGACACGCCCACCTGTGCCGGGCGCAGCAGACGATCGTGCAACATGAACCCTTCGGCGGACACCTGAATGATGTCTCCTGCCTTGGTTCCGGGGACAGGCGCCTCGAACATGGCCTCATGCACGTTCGGATCAAACCGGTCGCCCACTTCGGGTGTGATCACTTCGATTCCGTGCTTCTGGAACACGTCCTTCAAGGCGCGCATGGTCAATTCGACGCCTTCCAGCAAACCAGCAGCCACTTCTTTCTGCTCATCCGTCGCAGCTTCCAGGGCGCGCTTCATGTTGTCATAGACGGGTAGCATATCGCGGGCCAGCTTGGATCCGCCATACTGTTCCGCATCGCGGCGCGCCTTGTCGCTGCGCTTGCGCATGTTTTCGGCATCCGCCAGCGCGCGCATGAACTTGTCTTTATAGTCATCCCGTTCGGCCCGCAGCGCGTCCAGTTCCAGTTCTTCTTCGCTGATATCCATCAGCTCTTCGGCCAGCTCTTCGGCCTCGGCGGTTGCGATATCGTCCAGAAAATCTTCGTTCTTCGGCTCTGCCATCTTTTACCCTCTAGCTCCGGTCGGATATCAGCTTGCCGACCAGTTGCGCCGTATAATCCACGATCGGTACGATCCGCCCATAATTCAGACGTGTGGGTCCGATAACCCCCACCGCACCGATTATCTTTCGATCAGCGTTCATATAAGGAGACACCACCAAAGAGGAACCCGAAAGTGAGAAAAGTTTGTTCTCAGACCCGATAAAAATGCGCACACCCTCGCCTTCCTCGGTCAATTCAAGGAATTCGGCGATGTCTCGCTTGCGCTCAAGGTCATCGAACAGGGTGCGGATGCGGTCAAGTTCCTCGGCTTGACCGGGTTCGTTCAAAAGATTCGCGCGCCCGCGCACGATCAAACGGGCCGAGTCGCTTCCGTCTCCGTCCCAAACGGCCATTCCGCTTTCGACCATCTCACGGGCCAGAGTGTCGATTTCCTGCTTGCGCGCATCGATCTGCGTCTGCATTTGCCGCCGCACTTCGCTGAGTGTCCGTCCCTCGATAAGTGCGTTCAGGAAGTTCGCGGCCTCGCGCATGGAACTGGGTGTTTGCCCAGGCGGCGGCGTGAACAGCCGGTTTTCCACATGTCCGTCCGAGAAAACCAAAACCACCAAAGCCCGATCATGGCCCAGAGAAACAAATTCGATATGTTTGATTTCCGATTCATGCTTGGGCGTCAGAACCAGCGAGGCCCCTTGTGTCACGTTAGACAAGGCAGAGCCGACACGGTCCAGCATTCCACCAACATCACCCGTGTTAGAGCCTAATGTCTGCTCCAGTTTCTGCCGGTCATCGGCACCCAGGTCACCGACCTCAAGCAATCCGTCCACAAACATTCGCAGGCCTTGCTGCGTCGGGATTCGGCCGGCGCTGACATGGGGGCTATCCAGAAGGCCCAGAAACTCCAGATCCTGCATCACATTGCGGACAGTTGCAGCGCTGACTTTTTCTGACAACGTACGCGTCAAAGTACGGCTGCCGACGGGCTCTCCGCTTTCCAGATAGCTCTCGACAATCAGCCGGAACACTTCGCGTGACCGGTCGTTCATCTCGTCCAGAATCTTGCTCGCTTCGCTCATCCGTGGTCCCCTGCTCGTTCGTCATTAAATAGCAGGCAAATGAAAGGTCAATCGGGGTTGCATCGTAACGCTGCGGGGCGTTATCCCCAACCCAGCAAACAAAGGAATTCCGATGCGACCCTCTGGAAGAGATTTAAGTGAAATGCGCGCCGTTTCAATCGAGACGGGAGTCACGAAACATGCCGAAGGTTCCTGCCTGATCAAAATGGGCGACACCCATGTTCTGTGCACCGCTACGATCGAAGATCGCGTGCCGCCGTTTATCAAGGGCTCGGGCCTGGGATGGGTCACAGCCGAATACGGCATGCTACCCCGTGCCACCAATACGCGGATGCGGCGCGAGGCGGCCGCGGGCAAACAAGGGGGCCGCACGGTCGAAATCCAACGCCTGATCGGCCGCGCCCTGCGCGCCGGTGTGGATCGAGTTGCATTGGGCGAACGTCAGATCACCGTGGACTGCGATGTGATTCAGGCCGATGGCGGCACTCGCTGCGCCTCGATCACCGGCGGTTGGGTTGCGCTGCGTCTGGCGGTGAACAAGCTGATGAAAGCGGGCGATGTAATCTCGGACCCCCTAGTGGACCCTGTAGCAGCTGTGTCCTGCGGAATTTATGCCGGTCAACCGGTTCTGGATCTGGATTACCCGGAAGACAGCGAAGCCGGCGTCGACGGCAACTTCATCATGACCGGATCCGGCAAACTGATCGAAGTGCAGATGAGCGCCGAAGGCTCGGTCTTCAGCCGCACCCAAATGGATCAACTGATGGATCTGGCGGAAAAAGGCGTTTCCGAACTGGCGGCCGCGCAAAAGGCCGCCACCGCATGACCCGCAAGTTCGACGGCGACAGATTGCTGGTCGCCACCCACAACAAAGGCAAGCTTGAGGAGATGACCCATCTGCTCGAGCCCTTTGGCGTGACGGTCGTGGGCGCGGCCGTGATGGACCTGCCTGAGCCGGAAGAGACTGAAGACACATTTGTCGGCAACGCCCGGATCAAGGCCCACGCCGCCGCACAGGCCACCGGACTTCCCGCCCTGTCGGACGATTCCGGGATCACGATCGACGCGCTGAACGGCGCGCCGGGTGTATACACGGCCGACTGGGCCGAAACCGGAAATGGCCGCGATTTTCTGATGGCCATGACTCGCGCCCATGATGAGCTCGAAGCAAAAAACGCGCCGCACCCTCGCACGGCCCAATTCCGCTGCACTCTGGTTCTGGCCTGGCCCGACGGGCACGACGAAGTGTTCGAAGGCGTCGCGCCCGGTCATCTGGTCTGGCCGATCCGCGGCAAGGATGGGTTCGGCTATGACCCGATGTTTGTCCCCGACGGCTACGACATTACCTTTGCCGAGATGGATCGCTGGGAAAAGAACAAGATCAGCCATCGCGGTCGCGCGGTGGAAATGTTCGTGAAAGGCTGCTTTGGCGGATGATTGGCGCAACGGGGGCTTTGGCCTGTATGTGCATTGGCCCTTTTGCGAGGCCAAATGCCCCTATTGCGACTTCAATAGCCATGTTTCCAAAAATATTGATCAAAAACAATGGCTTAGCGCCTATCTATCCGAACTCAAGCGATCTGCTGCCGAAACGCCCGACCGGGTTCTGAACACGATCTTCTTTGGCGGCGGCACCCCGTCACTGATGGCGCCCGAGACCGTGGCCGCCGTGATCGACACCGCCCGCGCCCTGTGGCGGCCCGCCAATGACATGGAAATCACGCTCGAGGCCAATCCCGGTTCGGTCGAGGCCGGGCGGTTCGCCGCCTATCGCGATGCGGGCGTGAACCGGGTTTCGATGGGCATTCAGGCAATGAATGACGAAGACCTGAGGCGGCTGGGTCGCATCCACACCGCGGCGGAGGCCCGCGCCGCCTTTGACATCGCCCGCAACTGTTTCAACCGGGTCAGCTTTGACCTGATCTATGCGCGCCAACACCAGACACTGGACGCCTGGCAAGAGGAACTGACCCAAGCGCTATCGATGGCCATCGACCACCTGTCGCTCTATCAATTGACGATCGAAGACGGGACGGCCTTTGGCGATCGATACGCCGTCGGTAAGTTACGCGGCTTGCCCGAAGATGACAGTGCCGCCGACATGTATCTGGCCACACAGGAAATCTGCGAAGCACATGGCTTGCCGGCCTATGAAGTTTCGAACCATGCCCGACCGGGCGCAGAATCGCAGCACAACCTGATTTACTGGCGGTATGGCGACTATGTGGGCATCGGCCCCGGCGCCCATGGGAGGATTACCCTGAATGGTCGGAAATACGCGACCGAAACCTATCTGAACCCCCAGCGTTGGCTTGATGCCGCGAATCAAGGCAATGGTGAAAAGAACCGCAGCGCATTGCCCCTTGAAGATCAGGCAAATGAATACCTTATGATGGGTATGAGAATTACTGAGGGACTAGATATGGACAGGTGGCAAGCCTTGTCTGGCCGCTCTCTTCCTTCTGAAGCCATAGATCATTTGACCGACATCAACATGGTTCGGCGCAGCAACGGGCGCCTCATCGCCACATCAGACGGGCGCGCCGTATTGAACGCAGTCATCCGGGAGCTGTTGGACTGAGCATGCAGTATCTTTGGGCCGGACTGGGATTGCTTTGTGTTGCTATGGCGGCTGTTGGAGTTGTCCTGCCCCTTCTTCCAACGGTGCCTTTTCTTCTGCTTGCCGCGTTTTTCTTCGCCCGCTCATCCTCGCGGCTGCACAATTGGCTTGTGACCCATAACCTTTTTGGGCCACTGATTCTTGATTGGCAAAGTTCCGGTGCCATTCGACCAGCCGCAAAAAAGGCGGCAACCGTCTCGATCGCCGCCGTTTTTGGACTCTCTGTTTTGTTGTCAGCACCGCCTTTTGTGTTGATCATTCAGGCGGTTGTACTGGGCGGTGTCATGATCTTTATCTGGTCACGGCCTAACGGCTGAGCTTGGCGCACAAGTCGTCCAGCTGATCCAGGTTTTCGTAGGTCAGAACAACTTGTCCCGTTTCCGTTCCGGCCTTGTGATTGATTGAAACTTTCATCGCCAGGATCGCGGAAAGGTCTTTTTCCAACGCACGTGTGTCTGCATCCTTTCCAGCATCCAGATTTCTGGAGCGCGGCGCAGAACGCTCGGCAGTACCTTGCTGCTGTTTTTTGACCAGAGCCTCGGTTGCGCGCACCGACAAGCCATCCTTGACGATCTGTTTCGCAAGTTCCGACGGATTTACCGCCGTAATCAGCGCCCTGGCGTGGCCCGCAGATAATTTTCCTTCAATAACAAGGGTTTGAACATCCAACGGCAAGGACAGAAGCCGCAAAAGATTTGCGATGTGGCTGCGGCTTTTACCCAGGGCCTCGGCGAGCTTTTCCTGTGTGTGACCAAACCGGTCCATCAACTGCTTGTAGCCGGCGGCCTCTTCCACCGCGTTCAGATCCGCGCGTTGGATGTTTTCGATGATCGCAACTTCCAACACTTCCGTATCATCGAATTCACGCACAATCACCGGGATATCATGCAGCTGCGCCATCTGTGCCGCGCGCCAACGGCGTTCCCCCGCGACGATTTCGTATTCATCGGACCCCGTCGAGCGAACGATCAACGGCTGAATAATACCTTTTTCCTTAACCGACGCTGCCAGCTCGTCCAACTGCTCGGGCATGAATGTCCGGCGCGGCTGGTTGGGGTTGGCTTTCAGCTTTTCAATCGGGACTTTCAGATCCGGTCTGCGTGCATCCGTTGAAATCCGGCCTTCTGATTCAGGATTCACATCCGCCATAAGGGCAGACAACCCCCGCCCCAAACCTCTGGACTTTGCTTTTTTGGCGCTCATGTCGCCCTCCTCGTTCCCGCTCAGGCAGCGGTCTTATTGTTCTTGTGCAAGATCTCACGAGCAAGATGCCGATAGGCCATGGCCCCAAGCGATCCCGAGTCATATTGCAAAACAGGCAGCGCATATGACGGCGCTTCGCTGACCCGCACATTTCTGGGTATCTTCGTTTTAAAGACCATCTCACCCAGATTGTCACGCGCGTCCTTTTCAACCTGACGGGACAAGTTGTTGCGGTTGTCATACATGGTCAACACAATACCTTCGATTCTCAGATCTGGATTCGCCGTTTGGCGGACCTCTCGAATCGTCAGCATCAGTTGTGAAAGCCCTTCAAGAGCAAAGAACTCGCTCTGCAGCGGAACAAGCACCGAATGCGAAGCAACCATTGCATTCACGGTCAACAAGTTTAAGGATGGCGGGCAGTCGATAAGCACGAAATCCAGTTCAAACGCATCTATGGCTGGCTGCCTCAAAGCATCATGCAAAAGATAGCTGCGTTTTTCGTTGGAGATCAGTTCAATATCGGCGGAACTCAGATCAACGGTCGCCGGAACAACGAAAAGACCTTCGATTTCAGTCTCCTGAACGACGGCTTCCAATGGCGCGTCGTCGAGGATCAAATCATAAGTTGTCCAGTCTCGATCTTCGACACCCAAACCTGTCGAAGCGTTCCCCTGCGGGTCAAGGTCAACCACCAGCACCCGACACCCGGATTCGGCCAATCCTGCTGCAAGGTTGATCGCTGTGGTTGTTTTTCCGACCCCGCCCTTCTGATTGGCAACAGCAATTATCCGAGGCCCTGAAGGTCGAGACAAATCAACCACGTGATACTCCATTTATCTTAAGGATAACGGCTTGAGGTTCAGTTAAACTTTTAATCGCCTCAGCCTCGAAATTCCATTCCTCACGTGCGTCTTCCAGCTCTTTTTTCCAATTTGCGCCTTTGGGCAACAACGCTGTCCCGTTGGTGTGTAAATGCCTGTCACAAAAGGACAACAGGGTGCGCAAGTCAGCCAGTGCTCGAGCAGAAATTATGCTTGCAGCCAAAGGATCAACCGATTCAATCCTTTTTGAGATCACCGTGCATTTTATGCCGCATTCCCGCGCAACACTGCGCAAGAAAGCTGATTTCCGCTGGTCGCTCTCGATCATATTGAATGCAGCGCCTGGGTTTTCTTCCGCAGCGATGATGGCGCAGACCATACCAGGGAATCCGCCTCCGGTTCCCAGGTCTGCCCAAGTGTCAAACCTGTCAGCGCACCGATAGACTTGCACCGAATCAAGTATATGCCGATCCCAGATATGCTCCAAACTGTTCTTAGACACGAGGTTGATCTTAGGATTCCAACGCTTCACCAGATCAACATAGGTCACGAGGCGATCGAATGTTTCACGTGAAACATTCAGGTCTTCAAACTTCGAATAATCAACCATCATGCCTGACGAGCTCTTTGATCCCGGCGCAGTTTTGCCAGAACGAGCGTCAGCGCTGCCGGAGTAACGCCCTCGACACGGCTTGCCTGAGCGATATTGGCGGGTTTCGCTTGCGACAGCTTCTGTTTCATCTCCGAAGACAGGCCGTCCAAGGCAAAATAGTCGAACTCATTCGGGATAACATAGGATTCATCCCGCTTCATTGCTTCGACATCCCGCTTTTGTCTGGCAATGTAGTTGGCATACAAGGCGTCCCTCTCGATTTGAAGCCTGATCTTTGGGTCAACGTCCTGCAAATCAGGAACGAGAGGCAACAAATCTTCAAATGAGGTATCGGGAAACGCCAGAATTGCCATCCCATCCCTTCGGTTTCCGTCCTGATTAACGTTTATACCGGCAGCGAGAACTTCCTTAGGCGTATAAGTGCGTTCCGTCAGCTTTGACTTCGCACTCTCAAGTTGGTTCATTTTATCTTCGAACTGAACCTTGCGCCCTTCTCCGACGCACCCCAATTCCAAACCAAGCGGAGTCAGCCGTTGATCAGCATTGTCGGCACGCAGAGATAGCCGGAACTCCGCGCGTGACGTGAACATGCGGTAAGGTTCGGCAACTCCTCGAGTTGTTAAATCGTCGATCATTACGCCAATATAACTGTCGGATCGTGTAAAATGGATAGGCTCCCGCCCTTGGGTCTCTAACGCCGCGTTGAGTCCGGCCACCATGCCCTGAGCCGCAGCTTCCTCATATCCTGTGGTCCCATTTATCTGGCCCGCTAGATATAGTCCGGGAACAGCCGGCAAGGATAAAGAAGCACTCAGGACGCGCGGATCAACATAGTCGTATTCGATTGCATATCCCGGTTGCAGAATCTCTGCATTTTCCAAGCCTTTGATCGACCGCACGTAGTCCAGCTGAACATCCTGGGGCAGAGATGTCGATATGCCGTTCGGATAGATTGTGTGGTCGTTGACCCCTTCGGGTTCAAGGAAGATTTGATGCGATTCCTTGTCGGCGAAGCGTACGATCTTGTCTTCGATCGAAGGGCAGTAACGCGGGCCTACCCCATCGATGTGACCGCCATACATGGCAGATTTCGAAAGATTCGCCGCAATGATCTCATGAGTTCGCGCATTTGTATGCGTAATTCCACAAGAAATCTGGGGCGCGACAACGGATTTCGACATGAAAGAAAACAGGGTTGGTTCATCGTCGCCGTCCTGCCTTTCAAGATCGGACCAATCAATGCTCCGCCCGTCCAGACGCGGTGGTGTTCCGGTTTTCAATCGCCCCATGGGAAGATCATATCCATCCAACCGCTCAGCCAGTTTGACGGAAGGCCGATCCCCCATTCTCCCGCCTGGGCGAGACACGTCACCGATATGGATGACGCCCCTTAGAAACGTACCGGACGTCAAAATAACGGCGCGCGCGGAAAGTTCTGATCCATCGGAAAGAACAACACCTGCAACCTTTTCGCCGTTCATCAGGAAATCGACAACCTCGCCGACAACGACGGACAGGTTATCCTGCTTCTCCGTTACCTGTTGCATGGCAAGACGATAAAGGGCGCGATCCGCCTGCGCTCTCGGCCCCTGAACGGCGGGCCCCTTTCGACGGTTCAATAATCGAAACTGAATGCCCGCCTGATCCGCCACCCGACCCATGACGCCATCCAAAGCGTCAATCTCACGCACAAGATGGCCTTTCCCCAAACCGCCAATCGCTGGATTGCAGGACATGACGCCAATGTCCGTTGCGGACAGCGTCACCAGCGCAGTTGTAGCACCCATTCTGGCTGATGCATGAGCGGCTTCGGTTCCGGCGTGACCTGCGCCGATGACGATGACATCAAACTTCGAATGTTTCACGTGAAACACTCCTTATTTTCCCAAACAGAAGCTGGAGAAGATTTCATCCAGCAGAGTTTCCACGTCAATTCTGCCCACCAAGGATTCAAGGGCGCGTATGGCGGTTCTCAGCTCCTCTGCCGCTATATCATACAGGTCTGGGCCTGATTCCAGAACCGAGATTGCAGATGTGAGTGAGTCCAATGCTCTGGTGATTGCAATGCGGTGACGTTCCCGAGTTGCAATACCATGGGTAGTGGTTCGCTGGCGCAAAACACACGATATCTGGTCTACTAACGCATCTATTCCCTGGCCAGATTTCCCTGAAACACCCTTTTCCCCGATCCCTCTAAGATCTGCTTTGGGCAAAACATGTATATCATCTTCCCGCATCTCCACCCCCAGGTCCTTCGGTGTTTCAGACAGGAAAACGCGAAGGTCGGCGGCCTCTGCTCTGCTGCGCGCAAGCTCGATACCCAGGTTTTCGACATGATCTTCGGTCTCTCGCAGGCCTGCCGTATCCAGCAAGGTCACCGGTAAACCAGCCAGATCCATTCGAACTTCGATCACATCGCGCGTGGTCCCGGCATATTCCGAAGTAATGGCCGCCTCACGGCCTGCCAAAGCATTCAAAAGAGTGGATTTTCCCGCATTTGGAAGGCCGACGATCGCAACCTCGAACCCTGTACGAATTCGCTCGGCAATCTTGACGCCATCTGCTTCGCGATGAAGGTCCGACATGACGCCTTGGATCAGCTCGCGCACTTCCGGCGTCACATCGGTTGGAACTTCTTCATCCGCAAAATCGATGACAGCCTCCAACAGGGACGCAGCCCGTATTAAATCCCGACGCCACCGTTCAGCCAACGTGCCCAGCTCGCCCGCCAGAATGGTCTGAGCCTGCTTACGTTGTGCTTCCGTTTCTGCATCGATTAGATCGGCCAGGCCTTCGACCTGAGTCAGGTCCATCTTGCCGTTTTCCAGCGCCCGTCGTGTGAATTCACCCGGTTCAGCGATGCGCAATCCTTCCGTATCCGACAGGCAACGCAGAACGGCGTTGACAGAGGCGGTGCTTCCATGAATCTGAAGCTCGGCCACGTCCTCACCGGTAAAACTGGCCGGGGCCTGGAAGGTCAAGACCAATCCGTCGTCCAAACGTGCTCCGCCATGATCGGTCAGAGTGCGCAGGACCATGCCACGCTTTGGCAGCGCACCACCCGTCAGGCGCGCCGCAGCTGAATGAGAGTCCGGACCCGAGAGGCGGATGACCGCCACCCCGGCTTTGCCCTGCGCGCTGGCCAAGGCGAATATCGTATCCATTCGAAGGCCTCGCTAGAGTTAAAGACCAGTGTCAGGTGTTCATGGAATCGAAGAATTCGCTGTTTGTCTTTGTCTGCTTTAACTTGGACAACAAGAACTCGATTGCGTCGGTCGTGCCCATCGGGTTGAGGATACGCCGCAAAACGAAGGTCTTGGCCAGATCGCCCTTGTCGACCAGCAGGTCCTCTTTCCGCGTGCCGGATTTCAGGATGTCGATGGCCGGGAACACACGCTTGTCCGCGATTTTGCGATCCAGAACGATTTCCGAGTTACCAGTACCTTTGAATTCTTCAAAGATGACCTCGTCCATCCGGCTGCCGGTATCAATCAGTGCGGTTGCGATGATCGTCAGCGAGCCACCCTCTTCAATATTCCGCGCCGCGCCAAAGAAACGCTTGGGCCGTTGCAGGGCGTTTGCGTCCACACCACCGGTCAGAACTTTACCCGAGGATGGGACCACTGTGTTAAATGCCCTACCAAGTCTTGTGATCGAATCAAGAAGAATAACAACATCTCGTTTATGTTCGACCAAACGCTTGGCTTTTTCGATGACCATTTCCGACACAGCCACGTGGCGCGTCGCGGGTTCATCAAAGGTCGAGGATACCACCTCGCCCTTCACCGAACGCTGCATGTCGGTGACTTCTTCGGGGCGTTCGTCGATCAGCAGGACGATCAGGTAGCATTCCGGGTGGTTGCGCTCGATCGAGTGCGCGATGTTTTGCAGGATCACCGTCTTACCGGTGCGCGGCGGCGCCACGATCAACGACCGCTGGCCCTTGCCGATCGGCGCGACCAGGTCGATCACCCGTGCAGACTTGTCCTTGATGGTCGGATCCTCGATCTCCATCTTCAGCCGCTCATCCGGATAAAGCGGCGTCAGGTTGTCGAACAGGATCTTGTGCCTGGCCTTTTCCGGGTCTTCGAAGTTGATCTTGGTCACCTTTGTCAGCGCGAAATAGCGCTCATTCTCATCCGGGGCTTTGATCTCGCCTTCCACGGTATCCCCTGTCCGCAATGAGTGCTGGCGGATCATCTCGGGTGAGACGTAGATGTCATCCGGGCCGGGCAGATAGTTCGCCTCGGGCGAGCGCAGGAAGCCGAATCCGTCCTGAAGCACTTCAAGCACGCCATCGCCACCAACGGTCCAGCCTTCATCGGCGCGTTCACGCAGGATCTGGAACATCATCTCGCCCTTGCGCATGGTCGAGGCGTTTTCAATCTCCAGCTCTTCGGCCATCGCCAGAAGGTCTTTGGGGCTTTTGGCTTTCAGGTCAGCAAGATTCAGGGATTCGGTTGTCATGATATATACCTTCACCGCTGACAGCGCGGCACGAAGTGGAATTTCAGTATGGAAGATACGCCGCCCGGACGGGCGTGTTGACCCCTTCATAAGCGCAGTGAGGGGCGGAGTCAAACATGCCCTCAGAACTTCAGAACAACCGCTAGAACGATGGCAACCATCAAAACGGTCGGGACCTCGTTCATCATGCGAAACTGTCGCCCACTGAGCGTGTTTCGGCCTTCCAGAAAATCCTTGCGTCGCGCCATCAGCCAGTGATGAAACCAGGTCATGCCGATCACGGCAGCGCCCTTGACCCAAGGCCAGCTCCAATCCCATCCCACGATGCCCGGCGTGAACACCATGATCAAACCACAAACCCACGCAACGATCATCGCGGGTCTCATGATCACACGCAGCAGCTTTTCTTCCATTTCAAAGAAAATGTCCTGTGCGCCTTCGACGGCCTGCGCCTTTTCGACGTGATAGACGAACAACCTGGGCAGGTAGAACAGGCCGGCCATCCACGAAATCACCGCCATGATATGGAGTGACTTCACCCATGGGTACAAAGTGAACAGAAGATCGGTCATTTCGGCTCCGGGCGTTGTTCGGGACCCTCCCTAATAAAAAAATAAGAAAAGAAAAAGGATGATGGTTTTGTAGGGTGAGTAAAATCCGTGGATTACTTTTTTACACAAGTGTTTTCCCCAGGTGGACAGAGCACGGAATTTTTCAGGCGATTCTGTTGGCTGATATTTTTATTATTTAAAATCAATAGTTTAATAACAGTATTCCTTGTTCCGCTTGGGGATAACTGGTAGGAGAATTTGGGATATCGGGGTTTTCCAGAGAAACCGACTTATCCTTGTCCGGACGGGATGAGATTTGAGCGACTCTGGGATCTCTGGCGCGAAATCCCCGGGGTTGCGTGTCAACCGGAAAACCATACAAAGCACCCCTGAACTCTCAATGATTTGCGCACGGGGTTTTCCACATGTCTGTCCCCATTCTTCTTGCTTCCGGGTCCGCCATTCGCGCGCAGCTGCTTGAAAATGCAGGCGTACCGTTTGTGGTTCAAACCGCGCGCGTGGATGAAGAGACGGCCAAACGTGCCCTGCTGGCTGAAAACGCATCACCACGGGACATTGCCGATACACTCGCAGAAATGAAGGCGCGGAAGGTCAGTGACAGAAATCCCGGTGCCATGGTCCTGGGATGCGATCAGGTTCTGGATTTTGACGGTCAGCTGATGTCAAAGTCGGAAACCCCCGAACAGGCGTTGGCCCAGCTGAAAGCCATGCGAGGCAAGCGTCACATGCTTTTGTCCGCAGCGGTGATCTATCAGAATGCTCAGCCGGTCTGGCGGCATGTGGGGCAGGTACGATTGCGGATGCGGGCCAGTTCCGACGCCTATCTGAAAGATTACGTCGCGCGAAACTGGGACAGTATCCGCCACGCCGTCGGAGCTTACAAGCTGGAGGAAGAAGGTGTCCGCCTGTTCGCCACCATTGACGGCGACTATTTTAACGTTTTGGGTATGCCCCTGTTGGAGCTGCTCAACTTTCTGGCTGTCAAAGGGGTAATCGATCAATGACGGACTATCGGGTTCCTTTGGCCGGTGTGATTGGACATCCCATTGGTCACTCACGATCCCCCAAACTGCATGGTCATTGGCTGAAGACATACGGTCTTGCCGGTCATTACATCCCGATGGATGTGGCACCCGCCGACCTGGAAACTGTGCTGCGCACCCTGCCCAGGGCGGGTTTTGTCGGCGCCAATGTGACCGTTCCCCACAAGGAAGCCGCCTTGAAGATCGCGGATCATGCGTCTGACCGCGCAACAGTGATAGGTGCGGCGAACACTCTGGTGTTTCGTGAAGATGGCTCGATCCACGCGGATAACACTGACGGGTACGGGTTCATGGAGAATCTTCGCACTGGTGCTCCGGACTGGAATGCAAAGGACGGACCGGCTGTTGTCTTCGGGGCCGGAGGGGCCGCGCGCGCCGTGTTGCAGGCATTATCTGACGCGGGTGTTCCGGAAATCCTGCTGACCAACCGAACCCGCGCCCGTGCGGATCATCTGAAAGAGGAATTCGGTCAACGTATCCGCGTGGTGGATTGGGTTCAGGCCGGAAATGTCATCGAAAACGCAGAACTCGTGGTGAACACCACCTCGTTGGGCATGCAGGGCCAACCGGAATTGCGGGTTCCGCTTGATGGGTTGCAGCCCGGTGCCGTGGTGACGGATCTGGTTTATGCGCCATTGAAAACCCGCCTGTTGCAAACCGCTGAACAGGCAGGATGCACCGCAGTCGATGGGCTGGGCATGTTGCTGCATCAGGCAGTGCCCGGTTTCGAACGCTGGTTCGGCGTGCGCCCCGAAGTTGATGCTGATGCACGTGCGGCGGCCTTGGCATGAGTTTCGCGCTTGGCCTGACCGGTTCTATCGGCATGGGGAAAAGCACAACGGCGCAGATGTTCGTCGAAAAAGGTTGTGCCTTGTGGGATGCGGACGCGGCGGTGCATCGCCTGTATTCCAGGGGGGGCGCGGCCGTTGGCCCCATGGAACGATTGTTTCCGTCGGCCATTCAGGACGGTGCGGTCAACCGGGAGGCGCTAAAACAGATAATTGCCGCCGATCCTGCTGCGCTGAAGGCCATCGAAGCCATCGTCCACCCTCTGGTCGCTGCTGACCGCGCGGCATTTCGTGATTGCGCGACACGTGACATCCTGGTGTTCGACATTCCGCTTCTGTTTGAAACGGGCGGTGACGCGGCGATGGACGCGGTGGCTTGTGTTTCGATCCCGGCCGACGAGCAAAAGCGGCGTGTCATGGAACGGGGCACAATGACCGAGGCGCAGTTCGAGCAAATCCGCGCCAAGCAGATGCCGAATGAAGAAAAATGCGCGCGGTCGGATTACGTCATCGTGACCGACACGCTGGACCACGCCCGCGCGCAGGTGCAGGATGTGGTCAGGCAGATACGGGCGGGGATGGCAGATGCGTGAAATTGTACTCGACACCGAAACCACGGGTTTCGATCCCGAAAGCGGTGATCGGATCGTGGAAATCGGCGCCGTTGAACTGTGGAACCACGTCGCAACGGGTGAGACGTATCACGTCTACATCAACCCCGAACGTTCGATGCCGGAAGAGGCATTTGGCGTGCATGGCATCGGCCCGGACCTGTTGGAAAACCCACGCCCGCCCGAAAAGGGTGAAGTGACGCTGAAAGACAAACCGGTTTTTGCCAAGATCGGTCACGCTTTTCGCGAATTCGTCGGCGATGCGCGGCTGGTGATCCACAATGCATCTTTCGACATGAAGTTCCTGAATGCCGAACTGAAATGGATGGGTGCCCCGCTCATCCCGATGGAACAGGCGCTGGATACGCTGGCAATTGCGCGCAAACGGTTTCCCGGCTCTCCGGCCTCACTGGATGCGCTTTGCCGTCGCTTCAATATCGACAACTCGAACCGTGTACTGCACGGCGCGTTGCTCGACTCTGAAATCCTGGCCGAGGTTTATCTTGAGCTGATCGGAGGACGACAGCCCGATTTTGGACTGTCAACATCTGCATCATCCGTGGCAGGCGGCAGCGATGATTGGCGACCGGCACCACGAGCAACGCCACTGCCGTCTCGTATTACCGAGGATGAACGCGCGGCACATGATGCATTCATAGAAAAACTGGGCGACAATGCCCTGTGGACCCGCACCTGAACCCGTCAGGCACGGGCCAAACCCTCAGGCGTCTGTCTTCTGGGACTGTTCGGCCTGACGACGCATCAATTCGTTGCGGTACAGGGCGACGAAATCGATATTGTCCAGATTCACCGGTGGGAAACCGCCGTCGCGAGTGATGTCGCTGACGATGCGGCGCAGGAACGGGAATAGCATCCGCGGGCATTCGATCATCAGGAACGGGTGCAGCTGGTCTTCCGGCACACCTTCCACGTGGAACAGGCCGCAATAGTCCAGTTCACACAGGAACAGAACGTCTTCCAGGCCCTTGGCTTTGGATGTCAGGTTCAGCTTGATCGACACTTCGAACTGGTGGTCAGCCGGGCGCTTCTTGGCGTCCAGATTCACCTGAACCGCGATTTCGGGCTGTACGTCACCGGAAACACCCTTCTGGGCCATCACGTTCTCAAAGGACATGTCGCGGATGAACTGCCCCAGAACGCGCATCTGAACTTGCGGGGCGGCTTTGGCCGCAGTGTTTTCTGCAGCTTTTTCTTCGGCCATGGATCTACTCCAAAAATGAAATTCGCCACTGCTTATCAAGTTGGGCGCGGCACCTCAATGCCGGTGGGGGCCTTCCACCCATTTAGACGGCTTTGACGGATCATTTTTCGGGCGGACCTCGGTAAAGTCACCATCTATGATGTCACCCTGATCGAACGGGTTTCCGCGAGATTGAAAACCGGGGCCTTGACCCATCTGAAACTGGGTAACGGTGACTTTCGATCTGAGATACCTGAAAACCGCGACCCGCACGCCGGGAACAAGCAACGCAAATCCAACGGCATCAGTAAAGAATCCAGGTGTAAGCAACAAAGCGCCCGACAACAGGATCATCGCACCATGGGCCAGCGGCTCGGTCGGGTCGTCCAGTTCGGCAAACGACCGTTGCAGGTTTCCCAACGCCATGCGACCTTGTGTCCGCACCAAAACAGTGCCCAAAACCGCCGTTAGCACTACGATGGCAAGGGTTGGCCACAAGCCGATCAACCCGCCAACCTGAATAAACAGCGCGATCTCGATGATGGGCACCAACAAAAATGCCAAGAACAGATACATTTGCGTTATCCTTTCCCTTAGGCCGGGCTGTGGACTTGCCACCTACGGTCACCTACATAGTGGCATGAGGCCGCGTATACAAAGCCGCGGTTCTGAAAAGAGGATGAAATGAACGAACCCATGATCCAGTTGCTGGTCCTGGCCGGAATTGCCGTTTTCCTGATCCTGCGCCTCAAGAGCGTGTTGGGCACGCGTGAAGGTTTTGAGAAACCACCTGTGCAGCAGCAGCCCGAAGCGCATAAGTCGCGCCGCGATTTCGAAGTGATCGAAGGCGGCCCGGATCATGACATCACAGACCATGTCCCGGAAGACAGCGAGCTGGCACAGACGCTGGCGGCGATGAAACGCGTTGAACCCGGTTTTTCCGTCACCGAGTTTGTTCAGGGTGCCCGCGGTGCCTATGAAATGATCGTGATGGGGTTTGAGAAGGGCAACCTGGACGAGATCCAGCCATTCCTGTCGGAAGAAGTTTTCGAATCCTTCGTTGCGGGCGTCGCCGCACGAGAAGATCAGGGCCTGACGATCGAGGCCGAGTTCATCGGTGTCCGAGAGACGACCCTGACGGATGTGAAATTCGACAAGGATACCAATCAGGCCGAGATCACCATGAAATTCGTGGGTGAACTGACTTCGGTCGTGCGGGATCGCGGTGGCGATATCGTCGAAGGCAGCCCCAACACCGTGAAACGCCAAAAGGACAGCTGGACCTTTGCCCGTGTGATGGGCAAGGACGATCCGAACTGGCTGCTTGTTGCCACGGACGCATGATTGCCACGCTCCGGTCGCTTTTACTGGTGGGTGCAATGACCACTGCCAGCGCTGCCGGGGCCGAGGCAACGCGATCCATTCTGTCGTTCGATGATCTGCGTGGCTGGGCCGAGGATGACCACGGTGCAGCCCTGTCCGTTTTTCTGAACACCTGCGGGGATCTGAAGGATCCCGATTGGCGGGCCCTGTGCGGTGTGGCAAGAACCTATGATGCCGAAGCGGCACGGTCGTTTTTTGAGC
Organism: Ruegeria sp. HKCCD7559; assembly: GCF_013110575.1. Lineage (NCBI taxonomy): Bacteria > Pseudomonadati > Pseudomonadota > Alphaproteobacteria > Rhodobacterales > Roseobacteraceae > Ruegeria > Ruegeria sp. HKCCD7559. The sequence goes on along the minus strand of NZ_WVQU01000003.1, from coordinate 69,138 downwards.
TCTTTTTTCGCCCTGTTCTGGTCGAGGATGGTGAGGATGCCCTGTTCACGGGGTATTTCGAACCCGAACTTGATGGTGCGCGTACCCGGACGGATCGTTTCAAATACCCCATCTACAAGATGCCGCCCGAGGCCCGCGCTGAGGGGCCCTGGCTGAGCCGACGAGAAATCCTGACCGGTGATGTCATGCAGAGCCGCGGGCTTGAGATTGCCTGGGTCGATGACCCCGTAGAGTTGTTTTTTCTGCAAATCCAGGGTTCGGGCCGCGTTCGATTGCCGGATGGCGGCGCTTTGCGCGTCGGGTATGGCGGTGCGAACGGGCATCCCTACAGGTCAATTGGCGTGGAACTGGTGCGGCGCGGCATTCTTGGCGCGCATGAGGTCAGCGCGCAGATGATCCGCGCCTGGGTGCGCAAGAACCCCGAGGCCGGCGCGGAACTGCTTCTCCACAATCCCTCATACGTGTTTTTCCGCGAAGTTTCACGTGTCGCGCCCGAGCTTGGGCCGTTGGGCGCCATGAACCGATCTGTCACCACGATGCGCAGCATTGCGGTTGACCCGGCCTATACCCCGTTGGGCGCGCCGGTTTGGGTGGAAAAAGACGGCAAGAAACCGATCCGCCGCCTGATGATCGCGCAGGATACAGGTGCGGCCATCAAAGGCGCGCAGCGGGCCGATATCTTTTTCGGAACGGGGGACGAAGCCGGTCATGCCGCGGGTAAGCTGAAGGATCCGGGTCGGATGGTGCTGTTGCTGCCCATCCAGCGTGCCTATGCCCTGTTGCCGGATGAATTCTGATGACCCGGCGCAAACTGACAAGCGAAGAGATCGAGCTGTGGCGCAAGGTCGCCAAACAGGCCGAGAGGCTGCACCCCGAGATTCCGCAGACGATCCATCCGACCTCTTTGCCGAAACCCAAGCCCAAGAAAACGCCGAAACCCCGTTTTCAGGCATTCGAACTTGGACAGGCCCATCAGTCGAAACCGAAACCGAACGACCTGAAGCCTTCGGTGACGGATGCGTTGCGCAATGCACCGGTTCAGATGGACAACAAGGCCTTTGGCCGGATGAAGCGCGGCAAGCTGAAACCCGAAGGCAAGCTGGATCTGCACGGTATGCGGGTGGCTTCGGCCCACCCGGCGCTGATCCGATTCATCCTGAGCGCGCAAGCACAGGGTAAGCGTCTGGTTCTGGTCGTGACCGGCAAAGGCAAGGATCGGGACGAGCCCGGTCCGATTCCGACGCCGCGCGGTGTTCTGCGAAATCAGGTTCCTCATTGGTTGTCGATCCCACCGCTGGCCCAGGCGGTGATGCAGGTCACGCCGGCTCATATAAGCCACGGCGGAGACGGGGCGTATTACGTGTATCTCAGGCGCGTGCGTTAAAGGTCGCGACGGGCGCGGGAAATACCGACCCAAACAAGGCTGCATACCAGCACGAAGAACAGGCCAATCCAGAAAAACTGAACGCTCAGCGGGATACCAAGGTCAATCAGAACGCCGGTCAGACCGGGACCGATGGCTGACCCCAGTACCATGACAGCCGCAGCCAACGCCTTGATGGCCCCTATATGCCGGGTCCCATAGAATTCTGCCCAGAACGCGCTGGGCAACGTGCTGTTCGCTCCGACCGTCAGGCCAAGAAACACCAACCCGATCGTCGCGCCGCTGATTGATTCAGTCATGCCCAGAACCACAAACCCAACCGCCATCGGAAGCTGATAGAATGGCATGATGCGCGCAGTGCCCCACTTGTCCAATGCCCAGCCCGCAGCAAACATCGACAGCAGTGATACTCCGGTAAAGACCGGGAACAGAGCGACCAGTTGGATATGCTGCCAGCCTTTGACCTCGGCGAAATAGACCTGATGGAAGAAAAACGCGGTGATGAATGCCGATGGCGCAAGCACGGCGGGCACCATGAACCAGAACAAGGGGTCAAACAGCACGTCGCGACGGCTCCAGTGGCGACCCTGCATCCCAATGGCAGAGGATTCGCTGGCAAGGCTTTGCGGTGTTCGTTCCTCGCGCAACAGCCGCAACAGAACGGGAATTCCCAAGGCGGTCATCCCCGCCGCGACGACCCACAGCCAACGCCAGTCCAGGTAAACCATGGCCGCAACAAAGATCAGGGGCAGCAGGGCCTCACCGATGGCATAGCCGATGGATGCAATGGAAAGCGCCTTGCCCCGCGTGACCGTAAACCACCGCGCCATGGCGACCACGGCCAGATGTGTGCTCATCCCCTGACCCAGCAGGCGAAGCAGAAAAATCACCACTGGCAACAGGAGCAGCCAGGTATTCAGCGCCATGGCAAGGGCGGCTAGGGCCAACCCAGCCAGAACCGCCGGACCCAGCACCCGGACGCGAAAGATATCCGTCAGCCCTCCGGCCCAGATCATCACGATGGCCGACAGGGTTGTGCCCAATGTGTATAGCCCACCCCACGCACCGTGGCCGAGGCCGAATTCCGCGCGGATTTCACCGGCAAAGATCGAGATGAAGAATGTTTGCCCGAAGCTGGATAAAAACGTCAGAAGAACGCCGGCGCCAAGCCAGGTGGCATTGTCCAGAAGATACCGACGCAGCTTGAACCGCGTCACGGAGTGGTAACCTGTGCCTGCCCGGTTTCCGTCAGAACAATTTCAGTGGCTCCGTCTGGATTGCGCTCGCTGGGAGGTACCAGAATATCAATGGCCGGTCGGTCTTCCCGCCCGAAGGTATTGTTGACACGCCGCAATGAGTTGAGGATCGACAACAAAGCCGGAGAGGTCGCGGCAACGAAATGCGAGGATGCCGCGTCACTGTTGAAAGCAGTCGTGTCGATCACGCTGATCGGGAATTCCTCGAGCGAGTCAACCGAACTGATGTTCCCCAACCGCTGGCCCTCATCCGTGCCACGCAAGCGGCCCGAGATGTTCAGAATCTTGTCCTTTTGGGACACCATTACGATGAACGGATCGGGGGGGTTGTCGATACGTTTCATCTGCGATCGAAACAGATCAAGATCAAGATCAGGCGAGATCAGAACGACCCCTTCGATGTTTCGCTTGGCCCAGCCGGGTTCCTGCAATTCGGTTTGCCGTATCATCTCCATCGTCAACGCACCGCCCATGGAATGTGCGACCAGAACAACGCGTTTGACACCCATGGCTTTCAGTTCGCGGATGGTCTGTTCCAACCCGTCGCGGGCGAACAGCATACTGTCCAGATCATAGGCATATCCATAGCCCGTCGCGCGGCTGGGCCAGGAATACACCAGCGTTGATCCGGGGAGGCCGATGTCATGTGTCAGCTGCGCCGCGCGGAAGATCGTTTCGGTCTGGGTCGAATTGTAGCCGTGCACAAAGATCGTGACATCATCCTGTCCTCGCAGGTGTTTGCGCAGCCCCTGCGGTCCATCCAACTCGGTCACGTCCGCCAGAACGAATTCTTTCCGCGGATTCGGGTTCGCGTAGGAGAAGCGGAGCGTACCCGGAGTATGTGTGGGTGGAATAGAAACCGTCGTTTCCAGGAACCTGAGCGTTTCACCGCGTCGGAATCCATAGGAGCCATCGGCCTCACGCGCGCGGGTCGTGCTTGCGAAGATGGTTTCAGGTGTTCCGATGTTCACGGCACCGGGCACGACCTCGGACACCGTCCGGTCGACACAGGCGCTGAGCGAAAGGCATATGAACAGAATGACGAAATATCGCAGCACGGGCCAGACCTCGGGGTGACTTGTGCACACGCTATCCTATTCCTGCGCGACGTCCAGCATGGCAAGACCAAAACAACGGCAAAAAACGGCTGGCCGTGTTACAAAACGTAACGGCTCAGATCAGAGGACTTGGTCAATTCACCAAGATTGTCGCTGACGAACTGTGCATCAACGGTGATCTCCGAACCGGCTTTGTCCGGTGCAGCGAAGGACAGTTCTTCGAAAACCCGCTCCATGACCGTGTAAAGCCGCCGCGCGCCGATGTTTTCGATGCTCTGGTTCACGTCAGCTGCAATCTTCGCCAATGCCGCGATGCCGTCCTCGGTAAAACTGACGGTCACGTCTTCGGTGCCCATCAACGCCGTGTATTGCAAGGTCAGGGCATTGTCGGTTTCGGTCAGGATGCGCACGAAGTCTTCTTCGGTCAGGGCGCGCAGTTCGACACGGATCGGCAGGCGCCCCTGCAATTCCGGCAACAGATCCGACGGTTTGGCGATGTGAAACGCACCCGAGGCGATGAACAGGATATGGTCGGTTTTGACCGGACCGTGCTTGGTGCTGACGGTGGTTCCCTCGATCAAGGGCAGAAGGTCGCGCTGCACGCCTTCCCGGCTGACATCGCCGCCGCGTGCGTCAGAGCGGGCGCAAACCTTGTCGATCTCATCCAGAAATACGATGCCATTCTGTTCGACGGAGTCCAGCGCGGTGCGGGTGACGGTTTCATCATCTAGCAGCTTGTCGGCCTCTTCCCCGATCAGCGCATCATAGCTTTCGGCGACGGTCATGCGTTTCTTGACGGTCCGTCCGCCAAAGGCCTTGCCGAAGATGTCGCCCAGATTCATCATGCCCATCTGACCACCCGGCTGCCCCGGAATGTCGAACATCGGCATCGGGTTCGTGGTGTCGGACAGTTCCAGCTCGATCACCGTGTCGTCCAGTTCGCCGGCTTTCAGCTTTTTGCGGAACATCTCGCGCGTGCCTTCGCGCGCATCCGCGCCAGCAATGGCTTCGATCACGCGGTCTTCGGCGGCCTGATGCGCTTTGGCCTTGACGTCTTCGCGCATGAACTCGCGGGTTTGCAGGATGGCCGCATCCGCCAGATCGCGCACGATCTGTTCTACGTCTCGGCCGACATATCCGACTTCGGTGAACTTGGTGGCCTCGACCTTGATAAACGGCGCGCGGGCCAGTTTGGCCAGACGGCGGCTGATTTCGGTCTTGCCGACGCCGGTAGGGCCGATCATCAGGATGTTCTTGGGATATACTTCCTCCCGGATGTCGTCCGGCAATTGCTTGCGGCGCCAGCGATTGCGCAAGGCGACGGCAACGGCACGCTTGGCGTCCTTCTGCCCGATGATGAAGCGATCCAGTTCCGAGACAATCTCGCGCGGGGTCAGGTCGGTCATGTTTAATTCTATCCGTTTGTTTCGCAACGGAACCTAATCATAAGACACGAAAACACAAGCTGATCACGGAAAACTCACACCAACTCACACGTAGCACACGGAAATTGGTGGCGATGTGAATCGTCACGGAACGGTGTGTGCCCCATAGTCTTGCGTGACGGGCAGGTCGCCCGCGACATTCATATGGAGATACCTTATCATGATGACTCGTCGTTCGCTTTTTGCGAAAGCTGCCGCCACGGGCGCTGCTCTTGCTTTGGTTGGCACCCGGGCTGCTTTGGCCGGAGGTGCCAAAAAGAAAGGCACGTTTGAAGGCAGGTCGAACCACATCACCAGCGGATCGGTGAAGCTGGTCAAGGACGGCGAGCGTTACATCGTCGAGTTGGGCGATGATTTCTGGCTGGACGGCGGCCCTGACCCACGGGTGGCCTTCGGGAAAGATGGGACCTATGCGCCCGACACCAAGCTGGGCGCGCTGTTGAACTTGACCGGCAGCCAATCCTATGCCGTTCCGCCGACCATGGATGTTTCTGGCTACAATGAGGTGTACATCTGGTGCGAGGTCGCGGGTGTGCCGCTGGGTGTTGCGTCGCTGAAGTAATTCTTTCGGTCAGCGGCCGGGTCCTCCGGTTGCTGACGCACCGTTAGGTAACAAAGTCGTCGTCTGTTACACTTGTCCCAAGGCATTGGAGCCGGGGACGAATTTAATGACGAGAATTGCCAAGATTACCCTTCTGTTTGTGGTGTTTGTGGATCTGATCGGACAGGGGCTGGTCTTTCCCATCATCAACTCGCTGATCATGGAAACGAAATCCGGGTTTCTGCCCGAAAACACGCCCGAGGGGCGCAGGCATTTCTATTACGGCCTCGTGATCGGGTGCTTTTTCCTGTCGTGGTTTTTGGGCGTTGTCTATGTCTCGAAAGTATCGGATTCGATCGGGCGCAAGAACGCTTTGCTGGTGTGCCTGGGCGGTGCTCTGGCCGGTTATGCCCTGACCATTGCCGCGCTTTATCTCAACAACCTTCTTCTGCTGATCGTCGGGCGTTCGATCACCGGATTCACTGCGGGCAACCAACCCATTGCGCAAGCGGCGATGATCGACGGCAGTACCGACGCGACAGACCGGGACCGGAACATGGGCTATATCGTGACGGGCGTCAGCTTTGGTCTTGTGGGCGGGCCGATCATCGGCGCGGTCTTGTCTGACGCCGCCCTGCTGGGCGGCTTCGCCACGCTGAGAACGCCCTTTTTCGGCGCATTTGTCCTTGTGCTGATTGCAATTTTTCTGGTCCTGTTTTTCTTCCAGGATACCCGAACGGATCGCGCGCCCTTTGTTTTCCGTCCCCGTGACATAACAGACAGCCTGATGGCGGTGCGTGGTCATCCGATGGTGTTGAAGATCCTGCCGGTCTATTCGTTCTTCATGATCGCCAATGTCACCTTCTACGTCTTTGTCGACAATTTCCTGACCAGCGCCTTCGGATACGGAGTCATCGGCGGCAGCGTGGCGATGGTCGTCATCGGTGTGGCGCTGGCCTTCTCCAGCACGTTTTTGGTGAAACCCGCGCAGGAGAAATTCAGCAAACATGCGATAATCCGCACATCGCTCATCGTCATGGTGATTTGCGGCTTCGCGTTCGCCTTCAGCCCAAGCGGCGTGTTCAGTTATGTGCCGGTCTTTTTCTTCTATTTCCTGTTCGGAATCGCCTACCCCACCATGCTTGGGCTGTTCTCTTCCAGCGTCAGCGAAGCGGATCAGGGCTGGGTCATGGGTGTGACCACTGCCGTGTTCTGCCTTGCGGGCGGGATCATGTCGCTGATCGGGGGCGGATTGATGAGCATCGATATCCGCGTGCCCTATTACATCGTCATCATCGCAGCGATCATTGGCCTGATCGGCATGCATCGCCGCTGGAAAGGCAAGGAGATCTCGGCGCTGTTAGCCTGAGATCGTCTCAACCGTCAGCTTGCCATTGGTATAGACACAGATATCGGCCGCGATGGCCATTGCCTGACGCGCGACCTCTTCCGCCGACTTGTCACTGTCCATCATCGCGCGGGCAGCGGCCAGGGCAAAATTGCCCCCGGATCCGATGGCAGCCACGTTGTGTTCAGGTTCCAGCACGTCACCCGCCCCGGTGATTACGAACATGTCCTTGCCGTCCGTGACGATCAGCATCGCTTCGAGCTTTTGCAGGTATTTGTCGGTGCGCCAGTCTTTGGCCAATTCCACAGAAGCACGGGCAAGTTGGCCCGGTGTCGCCTCGAGCTTGGCCTCCAGCCGTTCCAGCAACGTGAAGGCGTCGGCCGTCGACCCGGCAAAGCCGGCGACAACTTCGGACCCTCCGGGAGACAGGCGACGCACCTTGCGGGCCGTGCCCTTGATCACGGTTTGACCAAGGCTGACCTGCCCATCACCGGCTATGACGATCTGACCGTCTTTCTTGACGCCAATGATCGTTGTGCCGTGCCAACCGGGAAAGTCGTTGTCTGCCATGATCGTCTCCGTTTTCGCTGGCGGTATATATGGGCTGGGTCGCAGGTTGGCGCAACCCGTTCTTCAGTTGCTTAAAAGATATGCAAAAAACGCATTCCGGGGTTACCGGACCAGCAATTGTGAGTCCGGGCATGCAGGACTACATGAGGCTCACAACCGACAACGGGTCGGCTGTTTCTTTACAAAGGACCGCGCACATGGCAACCACAGCTAACATTCATGCGCCGCTCGGAGCAGCTACCATCCTGCACGTAGTGGACGCGTTCACCAATGTCGTCAACACCGTTGTCGAATGGAAAGAATCCCGCAAAACCCGCAAACTCCTGTCGGAACTCAGCGACGCCCAGCTTGACGATATCGGCCTGAGCCGCGCAGACATCGCCGATCTCTGATGTTCCCGCAGATCGCCAATTCATGACAGCCGCACGGATTTCCGAGCGGCTTTTTCTTTTTTCAGCCTTGCACGTATTTTCCGGAAAGATCAGGCAGAAACGCCTCGATCGCCGCAGTTGCAACCACGTGCCGCGTTCCCGCTTCTTCGTCGACAACGTCAAGCCCACCTTTGACTGCACGAACCTCGGCCCTGCCCCGCGGCAGATCCGCGGCAACCAGATCGCAATCCACCTGTTCAGGATCCTGCACACCGATCGTGACGCTGACGCGCATTTCGGAATGGTCGATCCCCAGTTTTGAAAACAACGTGATAGATGAATGGTGCAAAGCGTCCTGCACCGCGCGGCGGGCTGCCTTGGTATAGTCCCGGCCATACAGGTCGTTACCTGTTCCCATCTCCAGAATGATGCGTTTTTCACTCATTGTGTGGGCTCCATGTCGAAGGAAACGATCAGGGCAGCGTTGGCGATGACCGTGTGCCCGTCACTGTGGGGCTTTGCGATGTCCAGCCCGCCTTTGGTGACAGTGATATTCGGATGACCATAGGGAAAGACAGCTTTCAACGCTTCGGTGTCCACCTGATCCGGCTGCTGAACCCCAATTTCGGCATCAATGATCATCGCCTCTTTCGGAAACCCGAACAGTTCCGCCATGTTGACCGAGTTGTGCCAAAGCGCATCCTTGACCGCCCGCAGTGACGCCTGGGTATAGTCCATCCGGCGCAGGGATGTGCCCATCCCGAATTCCACAAGGACCCGCGTTTTTGCCATTGGTGTCTCCGATGTCTTCAATAGAAAAGGCGCCCCGATCAGAGGCGCCTTCGAGATAATCTGTTAGGACCAGATTAGATGGATTCGTCGATCCAGCTTTGCAGGGCGGCTTTGGGCGCCGCGCCCGCGCGGTTGGAAACGACCTGACCGTCCTTGAAGATGAACAGCGCGGGGATGCCACGCACGCCCATGGCGGCGGCTGAGTTCGGGTTGCTGTCCACATCGACCTTGGCGATTTTGACCTTGTCGCCATACTCGGCCGCCAGCTCTTCCAGCGCAGGGCCGATTTGCTTGCAGGGGCCGCACCATTCGGCCCAGAAATCCACGACCACGGGAACGGTCGAATTCTTGACTTCGGCGTCAAAGGTGTCGTCGGTTACGGCTACGGTCGACATATTCTGTCTCCTGAATGGGGTAAACTTGGGAACAGAACGTATGTGCCGCATCGGGTAAGGTCAAGATATCCGGGTGCGGGCCAAAGCATCTGTCACAAGATCGTGTGGCAACCACATCAGCCGCGCCGTGCGGGTCCACAGAATGGCGGTACGAATGCTGCGATCCGGATAGATCTGCGCCAGCGCCTGCGCGTATGCCCCCATCTGTCGCAACAGGCCTTCGGGGCAGTCTTCCGCGCGGTCTGGAACGGTGGCATTTGATTTGAAATCAATCACATGCACTTCCGATTCCGATAGGATTAGACGGTCAACAACCCCATGCATCCGCTGCCCGTTCAGAGCGGCTGTAATGGGCACTTCGGCCAACGTGTCAGGCGCGAAGACGGGCTGCAAACCTTCCGCTATCAGCACAGTTACGGCTTCGCTCAATATCTCTTGCCGGTCCGTTTCGTGCATATCGGGCAGCAACCGCGCGCAAAGCTCTGGCCAAAGGTCTTTCTCGGCGACGGGAAGGTGTTCCAGCAACAGGTGCAGGCGGGTTCCGCGCAGTTTGGCCGCATCTTCATCCAGGCCGGCATCGCCGGGCAACGCTTTAGGGCCACCCAGATCCGAAGGGCTGAGCGTGACGGCAGGCGCAACCGGATCCGGTGCCGGATGTTGGAACATGTCCGGCAATTCGACCTGCTGAACGACAGTGTTCGGTTGATCGATCAAGGGCAGCGCGTCCCAATCCCCGTGGGACAGACGGCGGATATCGGTACCCGGCACCTGAGCGGCCCCGGCCCGATCCATCGCCGCCTCGACCATCTGATACCAGCTGTTGCCGTCTTTCCCCAAATCACCTGCCGCCGCCACGATCAGCCACTTTTCCGCCCGTGTCAGAGCCACATATAGCAGCCGAAGCCGTTCGTTTTCCTCACGGCTGCGCGCCTCTTCCCGCGCCTGCGAGATCAGGTTTGGTGATGCGTCCGCCGACACTTTCCACAGGGGTGTTCCGCCGGCCAGCATGATCTCTGCGTCACGCGGAGGCTGGCGCTTGCCGGTATCCGGCAGGATGACGATCGGCGCCTCCAACCCTTTTGAACCATGAACGGTCATCACCCGGATTCTGTTGCCGACGCCGCTCATCTGTCGTTTGATCTCCAGATCGTCGGTCTGCATCCAGACCAGAAATCCCGTTAGGCTGGGGATATCCGTTCGCTCATAGGCCAGCGCCTGCGACAACAGCGCGTTGATACCGTCTTCGGCTTCCGCCCCCAACCGCCCCAACAGCTTGCGCCGTCCGTCATGGCGGGTCAGGATACGTTCGATCAGATCATAGGGGCGCAGAAAGTCGATCTGGCTGCGCAGATCATTCAGCACAGACAGTGTTTCCGGAAACTCTTCCGCGCGGTTGCGCAGTGCGGCCCAAAGGAACTGTTCCTTCCGACGGTGCGCCAGATCGAAAAGCTGCTGTTCGGACCATCCGAACAAGGGGGACTTGAGAACCGTCGCCAGAGACAGGCTATCTTCGGGCGTGGCCAGAAAGCTGAGCAGGGCCGCAAGATCCTTGACCGCCAGTTCAGCGCCCACTTTCAGCCGATCTGCTCCGGCGATGGGCAGGTGCAGCGCCTTGCAGGCACGGATGATCTCGGCAAACAGGTCCGAGCGGCGTTGCACGAGGATCAGAAAATCCCCCGGCTGCACTTTTCGACGAACGAATTGGCCGGATTTGCCATCTTCCGGGATCGTCTCGCCCCGTTCGATCATGTCTTTGATCGACTGTGCAACTTTCTCGGCCAGAATGACGGTGTGATGCCGTGCGCCCGGACGATCGACCGGATCGGTCCAATCCCCGTCTTCGGCATCCGCAACTTTTTCGACAACGGGCCAAAGATCAACACGACCCGGCAGATCGGCCTTGAAAGCACGGTGCTGACTGTCCTTGTGAAACCCCGCATCAGAGCGGTTATCAAACAGGATATCGACCACGGTCAGGATCGCGCTGGAGGATCGAAACGAGTATTCCAACGTCGAATCCCACAGTTTAGAGCCTGATTCAGACAGTTTCCGGCCAAACTCTTCCTGCATTCTGTCAAAGGCCTGTGGATCGGCGCCCTGAAAGGAATAGATCGATTGTTTCTTGTCGCCGACGACGAAGATCGTGCGCTCGACCCCGGATCGGGCCCCTTCCCCGCTGGTGAATTCCTGTGCCAGTTTCTCGATCACGTCCCATTGATCGGGGCTGGTGTCCTGCGCTTCGTCCACAAGAATATGATCGATGCCACCGTCCAGTCGGTACAGCACCCATTCGGCCACTGCCGGATCGTTCAACACCTGCCGCGCGCGCAGGATCAGGTCGTCGAAATCCAGCCAGCCGCGCAACTGCTTGCGCCGTTCATATTCCGGCAGGAAGGCTGCGGCAAAGCGGTGCAGAACCGCGGTTTTCTGCGCCGCGACCAGCGCCAGACGTTGTTCACGCGCGGTTTCGATCCGCTGCATGAAGGCCTCGATCTGCGGCATCCGGTCGGCCAACACACCTTCGCGCAGGGGTTTGGTGGGAAAAGCGTTGAGTTTGGCCGTGAAGGGTTCCTTTGCGCCCTTCCCTGTCAGAAACACGCTTTCCAACATGGGTAGATGTATCAATCTGGCTTCGTTGAATGCGGCCAGTTTTGCAGCGGCCTTGGCATTGTTGCCTCCGCTTTCGGTCAAAGCGGGCAGTATGGACTGGATGAGTTCGACTTCGCCACCAAGAAAAACCCGGGCAAGCAGCGCTGTTTCGTCAAAACCGGCGGGCAGACCGAAGCGTTGCAGCAGATCGGACCATTCGAGCGGCTGCGCAAAAAGACTGCGTTTTTGCGTGATCGCAGCGGTCAGTTTATCAAACCCCGTGTCCGTGACGAACCGGGCCACATCTTCAATCAACCCGGCCTGCGGGCCCGCGGCGAAATCCTCGACAATTTCCTCTTGCAGCAAGGCTGCTGCGCGGTCTTCCATTTCGGTGAACTGCGGGCTAACGCCAGCCTCCAGCGGAAAGCGTCGCAACAATGACGCGCAGAACGAGTGGATGGTCTGGATTTTCAGACCACCCGGCGTTTCGATGGCGCGGGCAAACAGGGTGCGTGCTTGCGCCAACCGGTCCGAGCCGATTTCGCCGGGTACACCAAGGTCGGTCAGCTCCACCAACAAGGGGGTATCATCCAGCATGGCCCATTTGCCAAGGCGCTTGAACAACCTATTCTGCATCTCGCTGGCGGCGGCCTTGGTGTAGGTCAGGCACAGAATGTGCTGAGGCTGGACCCCGCCCAGCAGCAGACGCGCCACACGGTCGGTCAGAACCCGGGTTTTGCCGGACCCGGCGTTGGCCGCCAGCCAGGTCGAGGCATCGGGGCGCGCGGCCTGTACCTGCCGTTCGGTTGCGTCGTTGCGCGGGCTCATGTCAGATCCTCGGGGTGTGTTTCCGATGTCCGGTCCCATTCGCCGAACCGCGCCAGGTGATCATAATCACCCATATCCGTATCCTTGTGCAGCATGCGCCGGGACGAAAACCCCTGATCAGGCTCTAAATAGGCGGAAATCAACTCTTTCAGTTCGGCAAGAACCTTGTCGGTCGGTTCTTTCGCCAGGGGCGCCGCAACCTCCTTATAGCTGCCACCCATACCGATGAAGATGGCTTCGGCCACGCTTGTCGGGTCAAGGCCCTCAATCCCGCCCTGCTCGGCCATGGCCGCCTCGATCAGCAACTGCTTGTCAAATTTGGATTGCTGGCTTTCCGTCGGTGGTGCGCCGGTTTTATAGTCGATGATGCGCAACGCGCCCCGGCTGTTGCAATCGATTCTGTCCGCGCGCCCGACAATGGTGAAATCCAGGGGGCGCAGCGCCAGTTTCATCACCGCCTCAAACGCCACGGGGCCACCATCCTTCCGGCGCGCGAGCTCTGCCCCGAGGAAATCATCCGCGATCCGCTCAAGCCGGGCCAACCACAGTTTACGGGCCGTCGGCCAGGCGACGTGTTGATCCAACAGAGCATGCGCCCGTTTCAGGAAATTGTCCCGCGTCAGCAAAGCGCTGTCGAGGACGCTGTCCTTGATGAAATGCTCGAGGATTTCGTGAATCACAATGCCTCTCAGCAAGGCATCGGGTGCCTGTACAAGCGGATCTAGCGGTTTCAGCCGAAGCACATGTTTGGCGTATATCGCGTATGGATCGCGGATCAGCCTCTTTATCTCGGTCACAGACAGACGGCGCGGACGTGCGGCGGCCGGTGGGCGCGGAGAAGGACGCGGTGCGGGGTCGATCGGCGGCGCATCTTCCAGTGCCTCGGACCAGTTCAACCATTTTTCGCCGTGAGCGCGCATTTTGGCCAGAGCTTCGGGGCCTCCCTGACCCGGCAAACCCTGCAAAAGGTTGGTCAGTCGGTTCAGCCAGCGCGACGGAACCGTCTCGGCATCATCCGAGCGGATCGCGCGGGTCAACCATACTTCGGGTGCCCCGATGGCCTGCTGGAAGTCATGCGCAGACAGGCCGATCCGGCGTTCGGGCAGCAACAAGCCGGCTTTGTCACGCATCTGCCGGTTCAACCAGGGATCGGGCGTTGGCGCCTCTGGCCAACTTCCTTCATTCAACCCGCCAAGGATCAGCAGGTCGGCGCCCTGCACCCGTGCCTCGAGCGTGCCCCAGATCATGATATGCGGATGCGGCGCATCCCGGTCACGAACCTCTTCACCCGCAAGCAGAGCACCCAGCAGATCGGCAAAGTCATGGGCCGTCATCAGGCCGCCATGCTGCGCCTCTGCACTGAGAGAACTCAGCACCTCCAGCGCCTTTTGGCCTGCGTTTTTGTCCCACAGAGTGCCCGTTTCACCCGTGCTGCCGGCCGAAATCGCCTCGGCCAGTGTCATCAAACGCTCCACCCAGTCTGCGAGGTGTAGTTCACTGGTGATCTGCTGTTCGCAGAAATGCTGCACGACCCATTTCACCCAGCTTTCCTGGGCCTCTTTACGCACCGCAAAAGCCGCAAGGCTTGCACTGTCAGGAAAGGGCGGGCCGTGACGGCGCAAGTCAAGTTCCAGGTCACGCGTGTGCAGCAAATGAATTCCGCGATCACCGCCATCATGACATAGCGGGTGCTTCAAAAGGGTCAGCAGCGCCTCGCCTTCCAGACGGCGTGTGAACAGGTTGGCCACATGGCGCAGAAAACGTCCCGGCGGGGAAAGTTGTAGCGGCAGGCCCGCACTGTCGTCCGGCACGATGTTCCACCGATCCAGCGCGGCGCTGACCTGGCGGGTCAACATGCGATCCGGCGTGATCAGAGCGGCGGTCTGTCCTGTTTCCGCCGCTTGCCGCAGGCGCAGGGCGATGGCCAATGCCTCGGCGCGAGGCGATTGAGCCTCGACCAGCGTCAGGCCGTCGGTTGCGCCTTTTATATCGGACAGTCCGGGGCCTTCGGTCATCCAGGCGTCAGTGACGGGCGCCGGACGTAAAGATAGTGATATCAATCGGTTACGCGAGGGTGAGGGGGCCGATAAGTCCGTCCATGGGGTGATCTGACCCGGTGCAAGTTCCAGCGCGCGCATCAACTTGCGGAAACGGTATTGTGGGTGATCTTCAGACGTCAACGCATCATCCAACCCCTGCCAAACGTGATCCGGCTGGTCGAAATCAAATCCGGGCAGCACCAATGCCCCTTGCGGCAGGCGCGCGATGGCTTCCATCAACATCAGGGTGGTGCCACGGGACCCGGTAGAGCCCGCCAGAATGACCGGGTGTTGCGGGGGGGCAATCTGCCATCGCGTGATCAGGTTTTCGACCACGCGGCGCTGGCGGGCCTGTGCATCCATCGTCTGCCTGCCGGTGTCGATGAATTTATCCGCGATGCCGATAAAGGCTTGTGCCCGCGACCAGTGTCCGGACATGTCGCTGACGTCCAGCTGCCGGATCGCTTCGGGCGATACGCCTTCGCCCTGCATTTCGTCAATCAGCGCGGCCAGACTGTCGGACAGGTCAAAGATCGATGACCGGGCGGCAAGGTCCGGCTGTTGCTCCAACAGTTTGGACACAAGCTGAGTCAACTCAAGACGCCGCCGCAGAGGCGGGATAGCAGGCGGGATCCGCGCCAGATCAACCCTTTCACCCAAGTCCGTCACCAACGAGAGACGGGGCAGAAGGCAAGGTGGCCCCTGATTGAACAGATCGCGGACGCGCCGTTCCATGCGTCGTGTGTTCAGCACCAACTCTACCCGCGCCAAAGCGTCGGGCGGGCCCGAACAGCGCTGCCGCAGGCCATCGACCAATGCCTTGGGGAAATCCGTGCCGGGAGGCACGGCAAATACACGGGGTAAGGTGCCGGATTCAAACATCAGCCAGCAAACCCTCGGCCAGCGCGATGCCTTCCGGACGACCTACATCGCACCAGCGTCCCGGGTATTCGACCGCAAAAAGCCGACCTTGATCAAGCATCTGGTTCCAGAGCAGGTTGAGTGAAAACGCAGTTTGCGAGAACGAATGCAAACCCTGGGCCCTGAGGATCTGGGCCCCGCCGTAAACCAGACCAGGACCGCGCGTGATCCGTCCATCTTTTCCAGCGGTGAAATCACCCGATCCAATATGACCAACGGTTCGCGCAACTGGAACACACATCAGCAGCGCATCCATACGACCCGGGTCCCAGGCGTGCTGCAACAGGGTCAAAGGGTTTGGTCCGGACCAGATCGCGTCCGTGTTCAACGTGAATACGGGGTCGGTGCCCAGCATCGGCAAAGCTGCCCGCAATCCGCCACCTGTTTCCAGAATTTCAGGGTCTTCCCGAGACAGCAGAACGCCCTTGGGGCCGAGATGCGCCGCGAGTTGATCAGCGTGATAATGCAGGTTGGCAACGGTACGGACGGGATCAAGATCTTCGACAAGACCCAGCGCATGATCAATCAGTGGTCGCCCCGCCACTTCGATCAATGGCTTGGGCCGGTCTTTGGTCAGCGCGCCCATACGGGTGCCGAACCCGGCTGCGAACAGCATTACGGCAAATGGCGATCCGGTCATTGCGTTCTCAACTTGGCCAGGTTTTCCGGTGTGGGTCTGGGCAAAGCTTCGTGCAGCAGGGACGCCACCGAAACCAGGGCAGGGTGATCCAGATCGCGCATCAGATGTGCCCAGACGGCCGGGATCATGTCCACATAGTGAGGCTTGCCATATTCCGTCGCCAGACGTGCGAAGACGCCAAGGATACGCAGGTTTCTCTGGGCCCCCAAAACACTGTAGGCCGTGCGGAATTCATGGTCGTCCATACCTGACGCAGAGATATAGTGGTTGATCATCTGCATTTCGATCCCGGCCGAGACATCTCGGCGTACATCCTGTAGCAGAGACACCAGATCGTAGGCCGGGTGCCCCAGCATGGCCAACTGAAAGTCCAGCAACCCGACGCGCTTCACGCCTTCGCGCTGCGGCAGCCACAACAGGTTTTCTGCGTGATAATCCCTGAGAATGACCACTTTCGAACCGGATGTTTCACGATGCAGGATATCCGCGAACCGGTGCTCGAACCGGGACAGGGCGTCTTCATCACATATTCCCAGGATACCGGCCGCATACTTGGTGAAAGCCAATGCCGCCAGTTCCGTCATCAGGGACGGATCATAAGACGGCAATGCAAGAGAAGGCGCCCGATGCAGGTGGAGCAGCACGTCGGTGGCGGCGCGGTACAATTCGCGCTCTTTGCCCGGGTCTTTTTTCAGGACGCGCGCAAAAAGGTCATCACCCAGATCTTCCAGCAACAGAAAACCGTACTGGGCATCTTCGGCGTAGATTTCCGGCGCGCTCAGACCAACCGATCGGAGGTATTCGGCGACCCGCACAAAGGGTTCAACATTATCACTTTTTTCAGGTGGCGCGTCCATCAAAACCGCAGTGCGCCCGTTAGTTGGATCAATCAGCCGTTCGTATTGCCGGTTCGAGGCATCGCCTGCCAGTGGCGTACGTGTTGCCCCGGCCCAGGGTGTTTGTGCAATCAGGGCCTCGGCCAGGACCGTCCTGTTGGTCATGCAGTTCTCTCCAGTTTTTCCGCCCATTTCGGAGCAGTCCAAGACAGGGTCACACAGCGGAAATCGATATTGTTAGGGTCTGTTTCAAAGGTCAACGTCAACGCGCCTTGGGGCGCCAACGGGCCCAGCTTGTCCGGCCATTCCACAAGGCAGATTGCGGTATCGAAAGCGTCCGTCAGGCCCAGTTCGTCAACTTCTTCGGCCGCGCTCAGACGATACAGGTCGCAATGCCATATTTCCCCTGATGGCGTGTCGTAAGCCTGGACCAAAGTGAAAGTTGGCGAGGGCACATCTTCGGGTTCTGCCATCAATGACTGAATGAGGTTGCGCGCGAAATGCGTCTTGCCGCTGCCGATCGGGCCCTCCAGCAGAACAACATCGCCCGGGCGCAGTGATGTTCCCAGTTGGCGTGCGAAAACTGCGGTTTCTTCGGGCGATTTGAAAGTCAGAGATCGGGCGGTCTGTGTCATGCCGCCACAATGGCCTTGCGCCTGACCGGCTGCAACCCGGTTCAGGCGCTGATCTGTTCCATCGCGGTGGATTTCGAGGGAAATTCGGATTGCGTAAACCGCACGATTGTCGCGCCGTTATGAACCGGTGTGACGGTGCAATCCACGGTTATGCCGGTTCTCATCTGGATTTCAGCTGTCCATTCGGCGCGGTTTTCCCGCATTTCGACAAAATCCCGCACCTCACCCAAAACCGGCGTCGCAATACAAAGGTCTTGCCAGCGTCGCGTGACATCGGTGACCGTTTCGCTTTGGAACCCGACCTCGTGCGCGTCTCCCCACAGCTTTTGATACGCATAGTTGGTGAAGGCCAGCGTACCGTCATCTGCAAAGACGGCAATCGCGTCCGCCAGTTTGTCCAGGATGGACTGCATCAGATCCATTTCTGATCGAAAGCGCCGCGTCAGGGTGATTTCGGCGGTGATATCCTCGAATAGAAACGCCACTGCGCCGTCCGGGTGAGGGCGGCCGCTGACGGAATAGACCGATCCGGATGGCAGCGACCACGTCTCGTGGTAGTTTCCATCTTCAGCCGCTTCGAGAAGGTCGTTCATCTGACGCCGCCAGCTGCGGTAATTCTTCGGTTCGGGCATCATGTGTTGATCCCGCAAGCGGTCGAAGAAACTGCTCAGGCTGGGGCGGCAACTGAGGAAATCGGGCGGCAACGTGGTCAGATCGATCAGGGCCGGGTTGAACAGGGCCAGTTGCCGATTGCGGTCAAAAATGGCGAGACCAATGGACAATTGGGCAAAGGTCTTGGTCATGGTCTGCACGAATTTGCGCTGGGCGGTTTCCGCCTCGACAATCGCGTTGACGTCAACGGCATAGCATAGATGACCGTTCTCGTGTTCGATCCGAGTCAAATCGAACCAAAGCTTGCGATCAGTATCTGCAACATCCACCGACACGCGGGTTTTTCCGGTAGGTCTTGTGGCATCCTCCGGGCATTCAAAAAGCGGCGCAGTCAGATCGGCGTCCTGATCACGCGCCTTTTGAACAAGTGCGACATAGGCGGCATTGCACCATTGCACCCGATTGTCGTTATCCGCCAACCATACAGGGTAAGGGGCCAGATCCATTGCCAGACGAGTCGGTTCGCCTGGGGTAACCGATCCGGCCGAGGAGGTCCTGGCGCATTCGCAAAGTCGAACGCGGACGATACCGTCGATCCACTCACACACGACTTCTCGTTCAATCGTGCAGTCAATGGCCGATACCAAGATTTTGCCCTGATCGCGCACTTTGTCGGAAGTTTCGGGAAAGGTGGGGAAATCCCTTTGCAACAAGCGCCGCAGGTCCAGCCAGTTTTCAATATGCTCAAACCCGGCCAGTGCGAAATCAGAATGGCTGATCAGTTGGTTGCCATCGAACAGGAATACGGCATCAAACAGCGAGGTGTTCGAAAACAAACCAAAAGCCTTGTCGCGCTGAGCCCGGCGTGGCAACAGCCACAGAACGGCGAAACAGCACGAAACAAGACTGATCGCGGCCAGAATAATCCAATCGGCCATCAAATTCCCCAAGCCTGAACGATACAAGGACAGACTATGCGTGGGATTGGTTAACGGTCTCTTAATTCACACCTGGATGCGCGTGTTGGATCCCGACGGGACCGGGGTGTCACCCTTCTGTGCATCGATCAGTTTGCGTGGCCAGGTCACCTTGACGATTGCCCCGCGCCGTTCAGGATTGTCGGTCAGATGCTGGTAGGGGTCCGAACCATTGGCGAATTCCAGTTCGGCGCCGCTGCGTTCCAGCAGGGTTTTGGCGATGAACAATCCCAGGCCCATCCCTTCGTATTCCGGGCGTGCTCTCTGATCGGATTCTGCCCGTCTTCGGCGCATAAACGGATCGCCGATGCGTCCGATCATGTGGGGCGGATATCCCCGCCCGTCATCCATGATGCTGACGGTGATCCTGCTGTCGGTCCATTCGGCCTCGACCCAGACATTTGCGCGGGCGAAATCCACGGCATTCTGAATCAGGTTGCGCAAACCGTGAATGATCTCGGGTTTGCGCAGGATCGAGGGCTGCTGAACATCCCCGTCCTGCGCGGGGCCTTCAGAGAAATGAACCTCTTTGCCGCGACCGACATGTGGTTCGGCCGCTTCGTTCACCACTGTCGAAAGCGGTGCCTGCCGCAGGTGCAGATCATCTTTGCCCGCCCGCCCCATGTCGCGCAGAATGTCACGGCAACGGTCTGCCTGCTCGCGGATCAAAGCGGCGTCATCTTTCAGGTCCGGGCGGTCGTCCAGTTCTTCGATCAGTTCCGCGCTGGTCAGTTTTATCGTCGCCAGAGGCGTGCCCAGTTCATGCGCGGCAGCGGCAACGACGCCCCCCAGATCGGTCAGCTTCTGTTCGCGCGCCAGCGCCATATGCGTGGCGGCCAGCGCTTCGGACATGGATTGGACTTCGGAACTGACGCGGTGGGAATAGGCGCCGATGAAGACGATGGCGATGATGATCGCGGCCCAGTTTCCAAACAGAAGGATATCGGGGATATCCAGAACAAGCCCTAGACTTGTCCGCAACGGAAGGTGAAATTCCGCCAGCACAGTTGTCAGAACGATTGCGACGGCGCCGACAATCAGGGTTGATCGTGTGCTCATGACATTGGCTGAAATCGTGACCGGGCCCAGCAGAAGCAGCGCAAACGGATTGTTCAGCCCGCCAGTCAAGTACAGCAGAATTGACAATTGCAGCAGGTCGAACAGAACCATCAGGAAGTTTTCAAACTCGGTCAGGCGCTTGTTTTGCGGAAACAGCAAAATGGCGGTCAGGTTGCCCATGACCGAGATTCCGATGGCCAGGTAGCACAGGCCCAGTTCCAGCTGCACGTCATAATATCGCTGGGCCACCGTGATTGCGGTGAGCTGGCCGATGATGGCCACCCATCGCAAAAGGATCAGGGTTCGCAGGCGAATCCAGCTGCTGCGTTCCTGGCCGCGCCAAAAAGTCTGATTGGATTCTGCCATCGGTCGCTTATGTCCTGTTGCATCGGCTGGTCATCTTGATAGGTGTCCCGGCCGGAACGATCAACAACCCCCTGAGACCGGATAATCGAAATGACCCGCCTTCTCGCAATTCTCGCAACTCTTGTTCTGGCTATCGGACTTGGGGCCATGTGGATTCTGACACGGGGTGGCGGGTCCGATGACAAGTTCGCACAATGTCGGTCCAGCCAGATCGCCGGGGGTGCCGCCGCAATTGGTGGACCATTTGAACTGGTGAACGGTAAAGGCGAGACGGTTACGGACAAAGATGTGATTACCGAACCGACGCTGGTTTACTTCGGATACACGTTCTGCCCGGACGTTTGCCCGTTCGACATGTCCCGCAACGCCGAGGCTGTCGATATTCTGGCTGAACGCGGGCTGTCGGTGACACCTTTGTTCATCTCAATTGACCCGGATCGCGATACGCCCGAAGTCATGGCCGACTATGCTTTCAATCTCGGGGGCAAGACGATCGCCCTGACCGGCTCGCCCGAACAGGTCAAGGCGGCCAGCAAGGCCTACAAGACCTATTACAAAGCGCATGACAAAGGCGACGAATTCTATCTGGTTGACCATTCCACCTTTACGTATCTGGTTACACCCGAAAATGGATTTCTGGAGTTCTTCAAGCGCGAAGACACGGCCGAACAGATGGCGGACAAGGTTGCATGCTTCCTGGAACAGGCCGCGTCGTAACAAGGTTGTTTGACCTTTGTTCCCGCGCTGCTATTACTCATGTTCGAGCCAAAGGCATGAAATAGCGAAAGACCTAACATATGGCAGACACTTCTCAGCTTGACATCGGCCCTGACAAATCCCTGCTTTTGGTTGATGATGACGAGCCGTTTCTGAGACGTTTGGCCAAGGCCATGGAAAAGCGTGGCTTCGAGGTTGAGACAGCAGGATCCGTCGCGGCAGGGCGCGCGATATCCACCGCCCGGCCCCCGGCTTATGCCGTCGTCGATCTGCGGTTGGAGGATGGCAACGGATTGGACGTTGTCGAGGTATTGCGGGAAAAACGCCCCGACAGCCGAGTTGTTGTTCTGACCGGATATGGTGCGATCGCGACCGCCGTCGCGGCAGTCAAGATCGGCGCGACCGACTATTTGTCAAAGCCTGCGGATGCCACCGACATCACGAACGCATTGCTGGCAAAGGGTGACGAGATGCCCCCGCCGCCGGAAAACCCCATGAGCGCGGACCGTGTGCGCTGGGAACATATCCAGCGCGTCTATGAGCTGTGTGACCGGAATGTCTCCGAAACCGCGCGACGGTTGAATATGCATCGGCGGACGTTGCAGCGGATACTGGCGAAACGCAGCCCGCGTTAGGTCTGCCGGCCGCTCGATGACGGTTTAGTGACTTGTAACCTTGGACCCTGTCGAGGACTGTTCGGCACATCTGGAATCTTTTGTCAGAACAGGACCACTTTATGATCGGATATGTAACCGTTGGCGTTTCGGACATGGCGCGCGCCAAGGACTTCTATACCAAGCTTTTCGCGGACAAGGGCGCGAAAGTGGTTATAGACGCAGGCCGGATCGCGTTCATCGGCAACAAACCCGACGCGCCGATGCTGGCGGTGTGCGAGCCCTATGACGGCAATGTCTGCGCCGCCGGAAATGGCAACATGGTCGCCTTTGCAGCCGACTCCAAGGATGAGGTCAAGGAACTGTATGACAAGGCAATCAGCCTGGGTGCGGTGGACGAAGGCGAACCTGGTCAACGCGTCCCCGACAGGTTCTATGGTGCCTATGTGCGTGACCCGGATGGCAACAAACTGTGCTTCTACGTCTTTGGCTGAAACAGGGCGAACACAAACCCTGCCCAAGTTTCAGACAGGTCTGCGGGCAGCGGTGCTGACCGTGCCCATTCAGTAGCTTCAGGGTGAGCAGGAGATTTCTGCGCAGAGCTGCCGCGCCAGCTGACGATATCCGGTTGCGTTGGGATGCAACCCGTCCGATGTCCAGTCGGCGGTTTTTTCGGCGAACCCGTCCGGCGGGGTCAGAAACGTGCAGTTCGCCATATCCTGACAGGCCTGTTGTGCAGCCGAATTGAAGGCCGTTCGAAACGCCTCTTGTTCCGCGGTCCAGTTAGCACCGGTGACGGGCAACACAGCACGCCAGATCAACCTGTCAGCAGGTATGAACAGGGCCTTCAACTGTGCGACATAGCCTGCAATCTTCTCTGGCGGTGTGGCCGTCAGAGCGTCATTGACCCCGATTCCCAGATACCATGTCGGGACATGGGCAATCAGTTCCGGTTTTGCTCTTGCGATCAGGCCCGGGGTGGTGTCGCGGCTGATCCCAAGGTTCAGCGCGTTGGGCAGGACGTTGCTGGTCAACCACCCTTCGATTATGGAATCGCCGATGAAAGCGATCTGAATATCCGGTGAGGTGAGCGCCTGAGAAATCGGCCGCTCGTGCAGCCAGACCATGAGCTTGTAGTGATCGGTTTCCGTGACCGGGACATATGTGCCCGAGATTTTTCTGAGCGCCTTCGAGACATACCCGGTTTCGACCAACGCCGCCGCAAGACCAAAAGTCAGCACGACGTTGACGACAAGCAAAACTCGGGTTCCGGTCTTTGTTTTCATCATTCTTCCACCAGTTTCCCCGTACCACTCACCGCATTCGGAAAGCGCCTCTCAGATCTGAGCGATCAATTCTGCGTGCCGCTCCGTAAAGGCGTGCCGCACCTCGACCGGGGGGCGCAGCCTGATCTGTAAACCCGCCATGATCCCCCTGTCCGGGCGACCAAAGAATTTCGTGGCTTCGGCCTCGGAAAACCCGGCAATCTGTGTCGCCTCCATCCAGGCGCTGATCTTGTCGGCCTTCTTGATCTGGCGTTTCACCGTTTTCGGCACCTCAGCCGGAAGTCCAAACCGTATATGGATTGCTGCCGCCAGCCGGTCGTCCAACGCGCCATAATCTGGGCCGACGGCGGATTTCACGGGCGAGATCATATCGCCGATCACATATTCGGGCGCGTCATGTAACAGGGCCGCCAAACGCCATTTCATGGGTGTTTTTGGGGCAATACGGCCAAAAATCTCTTCAACCAGCAGGGAATGTTCGGCCACGGAATAAGCGAAATCGCCGTTTGTCTGACCGTTCCAACGAGCGACAAAGGCAAGGCCGTGTGCGATGTCTTCAATCTCGATATCCACCGGTGTCGGGTCCAGCAGGTCCAGCCTGCGACCCGACAGCATCCTTTGCCACGCTCTGGGTTGTGTTGCCATTCTGCCATGCCTTGTGAAGTTGGACACGTTCAATTCGCGTTTTTATGGTATGATGTACCTGTCTGGATCACACGCTGCCAACATTTTCTTGAGCGTTCGTGCTTTGAAACGGCGCGGTATGATCCCGACATTAAAGACTGAGGGGGGTGCATTCTCCTCCCAGTGTGCCCCTCTCGAACTGAAACACGTATCGAAAGGAGCACCCTATGTTCAAACGTTTATTCGCAATCGCACTGACCTTCGGAATGGCCGCCACCGCGCCGCCTGCCTTTGCCCAGAATT
This sequence comes from Ruegeria sp. HKCCD7559, assembly GCF_013110575.1. NCBI lineage: Bacteria > Pseudomonadati > Pseudomonadota > Alphaproteobacteria > Rhodobacterales > Roseobacteraceae > Ruegeria > Ruegeria sp. HKCCD7559. The sequence continues at coordinate 44,932 of NZ_WVQU01000003.1, read as the reverse complement.
GTGCGGCACGGGATCACATCATATCCAGATTGCAGGAGAATTATGCCGAGGAATTGGCCTTTGGCGGCCTGCAAAAAACACGCGGCGCGCAATCGGTGATGGAGGTTTGGACCTCGAAAGAAACGGGAAGTTATACCGTTTTGGTAACCAATGCGAACGGTATCAGCTGTATTGTTGCCGTTGGCACCGATTTTTTTGAAGCGATACCAAAGATCGAAATTGAAGGCACACCAAGCTGATATTGGCCATATCGTTTCCGATCACAGTCTTCAAAGTTGCCACCTGCCCCAAGGAATGCTAGGGGCAGCCGGGACTGTGATTTACCGGAAAATGGAGCACCTGATGGCCGGGGACTATATCGTTAAAGACATTTCATTGGCTGGCTTTGGCCGCAAAGAGCTGGACATAGCCGAAACCGAGATGCCGGGCCTGATGTCCCTGCGCGCGGAATACGGCGACAGCAAGCCGTTGAAAGGGGCGCGTATCGTCGGGTCGTTGCACATGACCATCCAGACGGGCGTTCTGATAGAAACGCTGGTGGCGCTGGGTGCGGATGTGCGCTGGGCGTCGTGCAACATCTTCTCGACCCAGGACCACGCCGCCGCCGCGATTGCCGAGGCGGGTATTCCCGTCTTCGCCGTCAAGGGCCAGACACTGGAAGAGCACTGGGATTATCTGGACAAATCCTTCCTGTTCGAGGAAGGCCCGAACATGATCCTGGATGATGGCGGCGACGCGACACTGTACATCCTGCTGGGTGCCCGTGCCGAAGCGGGTGAGGACATCATCCCTGTTCCGGGTTCGGAAGAGGAAGAGGTGATCAAGAAGCAGATCGCCAAGCGTATGGCGGCAAGCCCGGGCTGGTTCACAAAGATGCGGGATCAGATCAAGGGTGTTTCCGAGGAAACCACCACTGGTGTGAACCGCCTGTATCAGCTGGTCAAGGAAGGGCATCTGCCGTTCCCGGCGATCAACGTGAATGACAGCGTCACCAAGTCGAAATTCGACAACAAATACGGCTGCAAGGAATCGCTGGTCGACGGTATCCGCCGCGCCACCGACACGATGATGGCCGGCAAGGTTGCAGTGGTCTGCGGTTACGGTGATGTGGGCAAAGGCTCGGCCGCGTCGTTGCGCGGTGCTGGTGCCCGTGTGAAAGTCACCGAAGTCGACCCGATCTGCGCCCTGCAAGCCGCGATGGACGGGTTCGAAGTGACCCTGCTGGAAGACGAAGTTGCCACCGCGGATATCTTCATCACAACCACCGGCAACAAAGACGTGATCCGCATCGAGCATATGCGCGAGATGAAGGACATGGCCATCGTCGGCAACATCGGCCACTTCGACAACGAAATTCAGGTGGCCAGCCTGAAAAACCACAAATGGACCAACATCAAGGAACAGGTGGACATGATCGAGATGCCCTCGGGCAACCGCATCATCCTGTTGTCCGAAGGCCGTCTGCTGAACCTGGGCAACGCCACCGGGCACCCGTCCTTCGTGATGTCGGCCTCGTTCACCAACCAAGTTCTGGCCCAGATCGAGCTGTTCACCAAGGGTGACCAGTACGAGAACAAGGTCTACATCCTGCCCAAGCATCTGGATGAGAAAGTGGCCCGCCTGCATCTGGATCGCATCGGCGTGAAGCTGACGCAGATGGATGCGGATCAGGCCGCTTACATCGGTGTCAAACCGGAAGGTCCGTACAAGCCGGAACACTACCGCTACTGATCGCAGTCTGGGTATGACGCAGAAATCTGGGCGCCGCCGGTATTTGTACCTGGCGGCGTCTTTCTTTTTCAGGCTGGCGGTTGTTGTGATCCTTTTGGGCGGTGGTGTCTGGTGGGTGTTGGCGCATCTCGAAACGCCGATACCGTCACATTGGAACCCGTTGCGTGATCTGAAGGTAACCGCCCCGATCACACCCGTCACCAAGCTCCAGCTGAACCGCGCATTGGCGAGCGAAGCACAGTGCCGGGCCGCTCTGGAAGACGCAGGTGTTCGGTTTGAGGCGATGGCGGACCTGGTTGTCGATCAGAATTGCGGCATCGCTGGTCGGGGTCGTCTGACCAAATTGGTGACATCAGGGATCGAGGATGTTGAAACCAGTTGCGCCACGGCTTTGCGCCTGACCATGTGGGAATACCACGTCGTGCAGCCCGCCGCACGCGATCTGCTTGGGTCCAACGTTTCCCGATTGCGCCACATCGGCAGTTACAATTGCCGCCCCATGCGCACCGCGCAGGGTGAAAACGGTGGGTGGAGCAGCCATGCCCGCGCGGATTCGATAGATATCGTCGGTGTGGATACCGATGACGGTCGGACGCTGACCTTGTTGTCAAACTGGCAGGGCTCCGGACCGGAAGGCGCCTTTTTTCGACGGATCTGGCGCGGGGCCTGCGGTTGGTTTCGCGTGGTTCTTGGACCCGATTTCAATCGTTTGCACGCGGATCATTTCCACTTGCAAGGCCCGGGGTGGGGCTATTGCCGCTAGGCTTTTCAGCAAGAAACGTGCAGGCTGCGACCAAGGGGGAGAAATCGCAAATTTTTTTCCTTTTGGAAAAGCCTGCGACGCGGCTAGTCTTTCGATCATCGGTAAAAGGTGCCGGGTAAACGGATCAAGGAGACTAGGATATGGGCAAGCGCGACGAGCTGATCGCCAAATACGCAGAAGACCTGAAAACCAAATGCGGGATGGACCCCGATATGGACCTGCTGACCAAGGTCACCATCGGTTGTGGTCCGGCGATCTATGACGCAGATGCGGCAACTGTCGCGGCCAGCCAGGACTCGGAACTGGAAACCGTCAAGAACAACTTCCTGATCAAAAAGCTGGGTCTGGCAGATGGCCCCGAGCTGATGGAAGGGATCAACAAAGCCATGGAAACCTATGGCATGTCCGAGCGCAACAAGTACCGTGCCGTTGTCTATTATATTTTGACCAAGCATTTCGGAAAAGAATCCGTTTACAGCTGACCCGGTCGATTCTGCCAAGCGCCCGCCGAGATTCTGGCGGGCGTACTTAATTTGAGTTTCAATTTAAAGACTTGGCATTTGAAACCAAGGGTGCGGTTGCGCTAAGTTCAACCTGTGACCAGGACGGTCAGAACCAGATATTTCCATACGCGTGTGGTGAGTAGGGAGCACGCGGGGGTAGGGAAGGTTCTGTATCGTCAGAGCCTTCCCTCGTTTCTTATCTGAGTTCGCCAAGAATACGCGCAATGAAATTGTCGAATGCCGTGGGCCTTGGGTCCGAATTCCTGGATGACGCGCCACCGCTGCCTGCCAAGTAGACTTCTATCCGCCCCGGACGGGTCTTGCTGCCCGAATTCGTGAAGTCCCTCAATATTCCGCCAAGAGCATCAGCTGCCAGCGCCGCGTTTTCAGCGTCGCTTGGATGGTAGAAACGAACCTGTGTTTCTCTGACCCGAAAACCCACGCGGTCTGTTGACACAACCGTCGCGCGGCCCTGTGTAAGCAGTTCCAAAGCCCGGCTGCTGGCGTCTTGTGACACTCTCAAGGGAACAAAAAGCGAGACTTCCAGATCAATGGGGGATTGTGCGGGCGAAAGCGGTTTAACCTCTGCATAAGACGGGGCTGCAGAAAAAGTGATCTCTTGCTGGACAGGGTCCAAAACCATCAAGGACGTCTGCGAAAAGCTGTCTTTGTTCGACCGGTTGGTGTGGCGCCACGGAGGTTCGGCAGAAGCTGGAAACAGGGTTTGAATATCCGCAGAAGAAGCGGTGGCCAAGATGGGTTCGAGCTGTGGCGGAATGAATATGGCTGGCGGGGACAAAGACACGACCGGTTCCGCTTCTGGGGTTGGGGGTCTTGGTTCCACCCTGTCTTGGTCATCCGCAGCCGAAATGCCTTCGGCAGGAACGGGTGGCGTCACGAGCGCCTCAACCGAGACGCTCTGGTCGAGAGATGCGCCTGTGATCGCACCCTCGGCCTCTTCGATGGTTGCGGGGGTGGAAACGGGCGCGACTTCGGAAGACGCTGAATCGGCGGGGTTCTCGGCTGCTTGTGTGTCTCGTGTGGTCGGTGACTCAGCGATTCTGACGGTGGGCGCTCTGTCTGAAAGCAGCTCCTCGATTTCAGGAAGAGTTTCCGTCGCCGCATCCAAGCTGACTGGGGGCGTTCCACCGGTAGAGCGCCAAGTTCCGGCAATATGTGTGACCGCCCATTGCAGGAACGCGCCGCAAACCAAGGCGGCCAGAACAATACCTGCTCTAACCAAGGGTTTTTTCTTGGTTTTTGTTTCTTCCAAATGCAAAGAACGGACCCGGTCTGATACGATCTCTTCGATTTTGGTTTCGTCTGGCCGGGGCAGGTGCTCTGTCTCGGAAAGTTTCAGGGCGGGTTTTTCCTGCGCTTCACCCTGCGCCCCGCTGAGCACTCTGGCACGCTTTTCACGCGCCTCTTTCAGGCGCGCTTCCCAGTTTTTTGAATTCTTCGCAGCAACGGCGTCTTCGAATATCCCATTGCCGCCTTCGTCGTCAGACATGGGTTTTTGCTTTCAAGAAAGACCGATCTTTATTCGAACACCACCAAGCAATTTCAATCGCGGAAAAACGCGACCGACATGTTCTCACCCGGCAAAGCCCAAGGAAAGATAGCATCTTGCCAGGGGTTTGAGAAGTTCTGCGCCCGGCGCCATTTTCCCGTTCAATCAGGCTGGGTTTCACCCAGCATGCAAATCACCCGCCAGTCATCCTCGGTCACGGGTTGCACCGACAAGCGAGAATTCTTCACCAGCACCATGTTGGCCAGACGCTCGTCCGCCTTGATCTGGTCCAGCGTTACGGGTTTGGAAAAGGGCCGCACGGCTTTGATGTCGACACACTCCCACCGTTCATCATCGGTGGTGCTGTCGGGATGGGCCTCGGCACAGACTTCGACAATGCCAACAACGGACTTGTCCTTTTGCGAATGGTAGAAGAACCCCCGGTCCCCAACTTTCATCTGACGCATGAAATTGCGCGCCTGATAATTGCGCACTCCGTCCCATTCCTCGCCCGCGTCGCCCTTTGCGACTTGCTGATCCCAACTCCAGGTCGACGGTTCTGACTTGAACAACCAATAGGCCATCAACCGATCACCTTTTTCCACGGGATCAGCTCAACCGATTGGAACAATCCTGCCTTTGCGTAAGGGTCGCCGTCGGCCCATGATTGTGCTGCGGCCAGGTCCTCCACATCGAGGATTATCAATGAACCGATCATGGCGTCACCGTTCAGCAACGGTCCGGCCTGTGACACCACCCCGGTTTCTTCGATATAGGCCAGGTGGGCCGAGCGGTTGTCCAATCGGGTTTGCAACGCGTCTGGTTTGTCACGAGCGATGAGGGCGATCAGCATGTTATTCCTCCTTGAGGGGTCGATTTAGCAGGTTTTGAATGGCCTCGGTGACACTGTAGGCGCCATGGCTCAGGTCCGCCACCGTGGCGCTGATGGGCATATCCAGCCCCTCCCTGGCGGCAATGTCCGACATGGCACGGGCAGTGGCGACGCCTTCGACCGTCATTTGGCTGTCAAAGGGCTGATTCAGACCCAAACTCAGGCCAAAACGATAGTTTCGGGACAGTTCGGAAGAGCAGGTCAGCACAAGATCCCCCAACCCGGACAAACCCATCAGGGTGTCTGGGCGCGCGCCGCGCATCGCGGCAAAGCGCTGCATCTCGGCAAACCCGCGGGTCATCAAGGCCGCCCGGGCGCTGTCTCCCAGACCTGCGCCGATGGCGGCGCCGCAGCCAATGGCCATGACATTCTTCAGCGCGCCGCCAAGTTCGGCGCCGATCGTGTCTGTGGTGCGGTAAAGGCGCAGGTTCGCCGTTGTCAGTTCGGTCTGAAGCGCCTTGCCAAGTTCCGTATCCTCGCAAGCCAGCGTCAGAGCGGTGGGCAGGCCATGTGCAATGTCATCTGCAAAACTGGGCCCGGTCAGAAGCGCGACGCTGGCATCCGGCACGCCCTCTTTGATGACCGCGACAGGTCCAAGCCCCGAGGTCAGTTCAATTCCCTTGCAGCAGGCCACCAGAGTCTTGCCGCGCAGGGCCGGGGCGTGATCTTGCAAAGCGCTGCGCAATTTCTGCATTGGCACAGCCAACAAAAGCGTGTCAGCCCTGAGCGCCTCGGCGATATCCCCAGTCACATTGATGTCCCCGGGCAAGGTTATGTTGGGCAGTCGGGTTGCATTTTCGCGCGTCTCGCGCATCTGCTGCGCCCGATCGGCGTTTCTTGACCACAGTGTCACTGGCCCGTTGCCTGCCAGCGAGATAGCCAGAGCAGTGCCAAACGCACCGGAACCCAGGACGGATACGCTCATGCCTTGGCCCCTTTCTTGCCACCGCCCAGCATGGCCGGGCTGTGCTGATCCAGAGGCCAGCGAGGGCGGGCGGTCAGGTCCAGCCCATCCCGCGCGTCGGCACGAAAGCGTTCCAGGCCAGCATAGGCAATCATCGCCGCATTGTCCGTGCACAACGCCAACGGGGGGGCGGTAAATTGGGTATTTTTTTCAGCACAAACAGACTCTAATGCGGACCGAATGGCCGAGTTCGCGGCAACCCCTCCGGCAACGGCAATCACGGGTTCAGACGGAGAGGTTTCCAGATACAAATCAATCGCACGCCGGGTCTTTTCGGCCAATGTGTCCACAATAGCCTGCTGGAATCCGGCGCACAGATCTGCGCGGTCCTGGCGCGTCAAACCACCCTTTTCGTTCACGATCTGGTCGCGCATCCGCATCAAAGCCGTTTTCAATCCCGAAAAGGACAGATCGCAACCGGGCCGGTCCAGAAGCGGCCTTGGAAACCGGAATCGTTTGGGATCACCGGCGCGCGCCTCGGCTTCGACGGAAGGGCCACCAGGTTGCGGCAGGCCCAGCAGGCGGGCGGTTTTGTCAAAGGCTTCACCGGGCGCATCGTCGATGGTGCCGCCAAGGCGGGTAAAATGTTCGGGCCCGTAGGCGATCAGGAATTGGCAGTGGCCGCCCGACACCAGAAGCATCAGGTAGGGGAAGGCAATGTTGTCCGTCAGTCGCGGTGTCAGCGCATGACCGGCAAGGTGATTGACACCCAACAGAGGCAGACCGGTTGCCGCGCTGATCCCCTTGGCGCACATGACGCCCGACATGACCCCTCCGATCAGACCCGGCCCGGCGGTGACCGCAACGGCGTCCACGTCTTTCAGGGAAAGACCAGCGGTGTCCAGTGCTTGCAGAACGCAGACATCCAGCTTTTCCGCATGCGCCCGGGCCGCGATCTCGGGCACGACGCCACCAAAAGGACTGTGCAGTTCGGTTTGGCCATGCACCACGGATGACAGGATTTCGGCCTTGGCGCCCGTCGTTTGGCGCACGATGGCCGCGGCGGTATCGTCGCAGCTGCTTTCCAATCCCAGTACGGTAAGTGTTTGCACCATCACCCTGATCCGTTGCATCATGATCTAACGGCGGGGTATCACCCTGCGCGGATGCAAACAATCCTGAAGGGCCAAGGGGCCGCACGTTGTATTTGTTGATGACCCGCCCGCGCGCCGCCTCTGAACGGTTCGTCGCGCAGCTGCCGACCCGCACCAAATCCCGGGTTCAGGTCATCTATTCTCCGATCATGGAAATCCGGCCGTTGCCGGTCGAGGTTGAGACCGAGGGTGTGCAGGGACTGATTTTCACGTCGGCCAATGCGGTGAATGCGGCAGCCCTGAAAGGTGTGGACCGCAACCTGCCCGCTTTCTGCGTCGGACCGACTACGACCAACACAGCGAAGGGTTGCGGCTGGCAGGCCGAAATGGTCGGGGTCACGGCGGAAGAACTGGTGGGACATCTGCTTAAGCGGAGGCCCAAAAGCCCGTTGTTGCATTTGAGGGGTGAGAACACGCGCGGCAATGTTGCCGGTCGACTGACCGAATCCGGCCTGACCGTGGGGGAACTGCCAGTCTACCAGCAATTGCTGTTGCCGCTAACATCCGAAGCGACCCGGGTGGCAGATCTGGATTCGCCGGTAATCGCACCGATTTTTTCGCCAAGAACGGCGCGACATTTTGCCGATATTTGGACCGGATCCGCGCCTTTGTGGTTGGCCGCAATCAGTCAGGCCACGGCGGATCCCCTTTATTCATTGGACTATGCGCGCCTGAAGATCGCAAAGAAGCCGACACCAAAGAAAATGCGTAAGGCTGTCAAAAAGCTTGTGAAACATGCGTTGCGGGTTGAGGGCGGCGCGGTCCCCGATTAACTTGAGTGGGGCTGTTATTCATCTGAATTTGGATTCGATAAGGGGAATATTGCGGTGGCTGGTAAGAAAAAGTCCGAAGAAAAGCCGGTGGAAACCCCCAAGGCAGATGACGTCGTCGAACCCGAACTGCAACAGGAAGATACACCTGTTGACCCGACTGAGGCCGTAGAAGAAGAACTTTCCGAAGCCGAAGCCGAAGCCGAAGCCGAAGCCGAAGCCGAAGCCGAAGCCGAAGCCGAAGCGTCGACTGAAGATACTGCCCTGGTCGAAGAAAAAGTGGTCGAGCGTGTCGTTGAAAAGCGTGGCGGATTTGTTCCCGCTTTGCTGGGCGGTGCCATCGCTGCCGCCGTCGGGTTTGCGCTGGGCAATGGCGGGTTGTTGTCAACTGGCTCGGACAGCTCGGATACCTTGGCAGCGTTGGAATCCAAACTGGCAGACCAGTCCGACCAGATTGCCAAGCTGTCTCAGGCGCTTGCAAACAGTCCGGATGTTGCTGGTTTGACGGATCAGGTCAAAGCGCTGTCCGACAAATTGACACCCGTGGAAAGTGACCTGAGCGCGATCAAATCCACAGTGGATACGCTGTCAGGCCAGATCGGACCATTGTCAGAGCGCATTGCGACGCTTGAGAAAACCCCGATCGAATCCAGCGTGTCGCCCGAATCCATGGCCGCCTTCGAAGCTGAGCTGAAGAAGCTTCAGGACTCGCTGGCCTCGCAACGGGCCGAGGTTGAAAAAATGGTTTCCGACGCTCAGGCGCTGGAGGCGAAAGCAACAGCCGATGCGCAGGCTGCGGCCAATGCCGCTGTTCTGTCCCGCTTGCATGGGCAACTGGATGCGGGTCAACCCTATTCCGATCTGGTTGCAGAACTGAAAGCAGGCGGTGTGGATGTACCGGATGCCCTGTCCGGGCCGGCTGAGAAGGGTGTTGAAACACTCTCTTCTCTGCGCGATAGTTTCGCGCCTACGGCCCGAACCGCGCTGGCCCAAGCCCGTGAAGCCGACAAGGGCACCGGCCTGATCGCATTCCTGCAACGTCAAACGGGTGCACGCTCGGTCACGCCACAGGAAGGGGATGGACCAGATGCCATCCTGTCACGGGCACAGGCTGCGCTTGCGGACGGAGACCTGGCCAAAGCCTTGAGCGAACTGAAATCACTTCCCGAAGCGGCACAGGCTGCAATGTCCGATTGGGAACAGGCGGCCAAAACACGGGTCGCCGCCGTCGATGCGGCGAATACACTGGCTTCCAGCCTGAACTCGAACTGAAGGACCTGCCATGCTGTGGTCACTGTTTAAGATCCTCGTTTTTGTTGCGATTATCGGCCTGCTGGCGTTGGGCGGTCACTTCCTGATGCAAACCAGTGGCGGGGTTCAGATCACCGTCGCGGGCACGGAATTCACGCTCGGGCCGCTTCAGTCAGTGATCGCGCTGGCTGTGTTGGTTTTTGCGGTCTGGCTGTTTTTCAAGTTGCTCAGCCTGCTGATCGCAACGCTGAAATTCCTGAACGGTGACGAAACGGCCCTGTCTCGGTATTTTGACCGCAATCGCCAGCAAAAGGGATACCAAGCGCTGGCTGATGGTCTGTTGGCGCTGGCCTCGGGCGAAGGGCGCGTGGCGATGACCAAAGCCAGCAAGGCCGAAAAACTGCTGAACAAGCCCGAGCTTACCGACCTGCTGGTGGCACAGGCCGCCGAGATGACCGGGGACACGAAAAAGGCATCGGACACTTATAAAAAACTGGTGACCAACAGCGCCACCCGTTTCGTTGGCGTGCGCGGGATCATGAAGCAGAAGCTGGCCGAAGGTGATGATGAAACGGCCCGCAAACTGGCCGAGAAGGCCCTGGCGATCAAACCACGTCATGAAGAAACGCAGGACGTGCTGCTGAACCTGCAAACCAAGGCGCAGGATTGGGCCGGTGCACGTTCGACTCTGACGACCAAGTTGAAGGCCGGGTACTTGCCGCGCGATGTCTTCAAACGGCGTGACGCGGTTTTGGCCTTGTCCGAAGCCAAGGGAATTCTGGACGAAGGTGCGACGGTCGAACAGCAGGAACGCACGATTGAAGCCAATCGCCTGTCGCCTGATCTGGTGCCAGCCGCTGCCATGTCGGCCCGCGCGTATATCGCCAAAGGCAAACCCCGGGCCGCAACCAAGATTCTGAAAAAAGCATGGGAGGCTCAGCCGCATCCGGATCTGGCCCATGCCTTTGCCGACATCGTGCCGGATGAAACCCCTGATCAACGGATCAAGCGGTTCACCGCGCTGACCCGGATTCACCCCGAAAACATGGAAACGCGTCTGATATTGGCCGAACTGAACATCGTGGCCGAAGACTTCCCAGAAGCCCGCCGTGCGCTGGGCGATGTGGTCGAAACGCAGGGAGATGCGCGCGCCTATACGTTGATGGCCGCTGTCGAACGGGGCGAGGGGGCCTCGGACGCCATTGTGCAAGGCTGGTTGGCCAAAGCGCTGAATGCGCCGCGTGGTCCGCAATGGGTGTGCACCAATTGCCATGATATCCAACCTGAATGGGGACCGGTCTGCCAGAACTGTGGCAGCTTCGACACGCTCAGCTGGCAGACACCACGAACACCCGAAATCGCAAGCGCGACCGGCGTACATATGTTGCCTTTGATCGTTGGTGCGCTCGAAGATCAATCCGAAGAGCCAGAAGTCATGGAGCCCGCGGACGAGGATGATGTGGTCGAAGTGACACCAGAGTCGGCAGAGGTGGCAGACGAAGGCGAGGTTCAAAAGCAGGCCTGAGCCCTGCAACGCCTTTTTTGCAGCCGGCCTGATCCTCCGCATTCCAAGGGTCAGGATGTTGGTGACGGCGTCGGGCCGTCAGGCATTTCTGGGCAAAACACATGATCCGCCACAGCGGTGCCATTGACAGTGTTGGTGCCTCTTCGCCGGTCTTTCGCGGTTTTCGGCCCAGATCCTGACGGTACGTGCATTTGTTCGTAGTCAGCGCCTCTGGCTGCGCTGATTGCGCGCCCTCTTTCGCCGCGTCGTCCCTGCGTAGGGTTGATACAGCTCTTCCCAAAAATGGGTTTCCGCCGTGACAACCACCCACTTGTCCGTTGGCGGGACGTCCACGACTCCGAACATGATCACATCTCTTACCAACCCGCCGTGATTTCGCTGATTGTATGCTGACTTCGTCAACTCCAGCCCAAGCAGGTCAAGTGAGAGAAGGCCGCGTGTCGGGCCGAAGCTTTGTATCCGCGTCAGTTCGATTGCTTCCTTCAAGCATGTTTTTGCCTGGTTCCATTCATTGAGATTGATGTGGTGCCGCGCTTTTTGGTGAAGCCAAACCGGAAGCCAGCGGTCCGAAGGGTCAAGTTCTTTCGTCTCACTCAGCAGTTTGTCGACGCGTGCCTTGTCGCCCTTCTGACGAGTCGCTTCAAGCGCGTCCCGGAACCAAACGCCCTCCAGCGCAGTTCCCTTTGCGATTGCCGCGAGTCGGTTCGTCGAGGCGGCCCGGATCACGTCAGGAACGTTCGCATCCTGCGCAAGATTGTTCAGAAACCAAAGGCGCGTTTCCCTTTCTATTTCTTCCATGGCAGCCTGACGATCCAGTCTTTCACAATGCCACTGGTGATCCTGAAATTCGGTCACGACGTTTTTTAATGACTGGTTTTCGCGTTCAAAGATTTTTCTGAACGCGTCGCGATCCCCGGAACCGGGGATGTAATCCTGTAGTCGATCACCATCTTGTATCTCGGAAAAGCGTCGGCTCAGGCGTTCACAGATACCTGCGCGTGTTGCATCCGGATACCGGAAATTCGAGGGCAAGATTGTCGCAAGCGCACTCACCATCCAAGGAACGCAAGCCTTCAGTTTGGCCTCGAAATGTTGGTCCTGAGCCCATATTCCCTCCCCAGCCGTGTTGCGATGGGCTTCCAGCGTCAGGTTGTAGACCAGCTTGAAGATGTGGGTCAGTTCCAGAATGCGGTTTTCACGGGGATCGGCGCATGTGGGCTGAACATCCGGGCAAAGCAGTTTGAGAAGGCGCAGGTAACCGTCCTGCATCGCGCGCGCGAACAACAACATTTGGCGAATGGTCTTCATGCTGCGCCGCGCGAAGCGCCGACTTACAAGAAAGGGAAATCTTGCCTTTTCGTCCTCCGGCGGATGCCCATTCAAGGCGCGGCTCAGGGCGTCTTCTGAAATGTCCAGGTCAAAACGCAACCGTGGGATGGTAAGATTCCGGGCCTGAATGAAATTCCGGGCCGACTGGTAGTTGTATTCCAGATCTTGGCCCGTGTCGTATTCCCAGCATCCGGAAAACGGTAGTCGGGATCCCAAGTTTGATCCTGTATCCCCGGACTTAGTCAACCTGTCGGGAAATGTGCGTGTGATACTGTCTTGGTCAGGAAGAGCCATGCCTTGTTGCCAGCGATAAAGGGCCCCGCGCGATTTTTGCTTTGGGGTCTTTGTCCGGGTTGCAGATTTCATTTTCGATATGATCTTCCGCCAAACGAACAGCGTAGCCCTCAACTGACAGACCGATCAGATCGAAGGCCCAATCCAGAACCTGTTGAACCGGAAGCCGAAGCCTTGATGGGTCTGCGGGATCCGGTTCCGGCAAAAACCAAAACCGCCCGTCCGGCAAACCGTCATCCGAACGGTCGTCGATCATCCAGAATGCGGCCCGTCGGGCAGCGCCCGGCACGTACAGGTGAATCAAAAGCTCCCAGACAATATGTTGGATCGGCGCATCGAATGCCCAAAGCTCCTGCTCGATCCGCCAAAAGAACATTACCACTTCCCAGATATTTTGTTCGGCATCCCGGACCGCGCTCTCATCAAACTCAAGAGCAACAAAGAGCTCCCTACAACTTCTACGACTCTCTTTTTCGATCTGCTTCATCGAAAGCTCTCGCCGAAGAAGGCGCGTCTTTTCGCGCTTGCCCATTACTGAGCCAAAGAAAGACCGGGACAGTTCGACAAAGATGGCTTCTGGTGGAGGTACAAGTGCCAAGAGAACCCCCGTAATCAGCGTAAATATTTGGCAATAAATGTTATTATTTAGTAGTGCAATTCCGGAAAATTGGTTTGCACGCTTCATGTCAGATATTTTGAAGCGCGCCGATGGCAGGTTCGAATCATGTAATGAACATGGAGAACCTAACGTGGAAACTTCCCTGAAACACAGCATCGACCAAATGGTCATCAATTGGCACGTCAACGAAACTTGCAACTACCGGTGCGTGTATTGCTATGCCAAGTGGGAACGACCGCCTTCAGTGCGCGACGTGATCCGCCAGCCGGAAAACACAGCCAATTTGCTGAGATCGCTCTGGGCTTTTTTTGATCCTGCAAATTTGAAGAACCCTTTGAAGGACACTTTGACTTGGCGGCGTGTCCGTCTCAATTTTGCAGGGGGTGAGCCATTGTTGTGTCGCGCTGACTTGATCCGTGCCGTTGAGCTGGCCGCCCAGATCGGGTTTGATGTTTCGATCATTACCAACGGCAGCAGGCTTGATTCAGAAACCATGTCTGCCCTGGCGCCGCATCTCGATTGGCTTGGAGTAAGCCTGGATGCAGCTGACATGCGCACGAACAAGGCGATCGGCCGCGAAGATCGTCGCTCTCGGCAGTTGGATCCAGAGGCTTTGAGGGACAGCGTCGCAACGGCACGCTCAAACAACCCTGACCTGAAGCTGAAGATCAATACGGTTGTGAGTTCTCAGAATCACGAGGCGGACTTGACTCGAGTCATTGCGCGACTGTCACCCCACAAGTGGAAGATCCTCCGGGCGCTGCCAATGACAACCACGGCCGGCATGGTGACGGATGAGCAGTTCCGGGCCTTTGTGCACAGGCACCGCTCGTTGACGGACATCATACGCGTTGAAGACAACGCAGACATGCTGAAGTCGTACCTGATGATTGATCCCAAGGGCCGTTTTTTTCAGAACCACAATGATGCCCTGAAGGAAGGGTACCGATACAGCAGACCCATACTGGATGTTGGGCCGGGTGCGGCCTTGGAGTCCGCCGGATTCTCGGCGTTCGGTTTCGCCAACCGTTATCGATGAGCTTTTCGATGCAGGAGTATTGCAGCGTTAAGGATGTAAACAAGGTGATCGGGAAGCTTCCGGAGGCTGACAGGGCCGTCAAACGCGGCCGGGTTCATGGCCGGCAATATGCGCGTTCTGCTTGAGCAATTAACCCGACAGATAACGGCAGATGTGATGCGTTCCTTATCTTCTCAGCCCGTCAGCGGCGACCAAGCTGCTGAATCTGCGCGCAAATGATGGGTTGGCATTGACGCCTCAGCAAAGGTGGGTTTGTCCGGTTTCACCGTTCTTCGAACCGGATCAACCTGCCAAAACCGTCAGATGAATGCTTCGAGCCCATGACGGAGGTGCTGTGGCGCCACTTTTGGCCAACACAGAACTCTATCCACTGAAGTCCCGCACCGTCGTGCTGACCACAAAGCGGTTGATCTTTCGGCTCAGACATTCAACGTGCACCTGCTCGCGCCAAGAGCCTTGGCAAGACCTGGCCCGTCGACTGAAGGCCAGAAACTCAATCAATTGTAATCGCGCATTTCGTATCGTATTCAAAGGGCATCATTCCAGATGCGGGGCAGCCGGTATGAGAGACTTGCATGAAAGCTTCAACGAACTGACCGATGCCGATTGGCTTCAGCTATGGCTGGCTAAAGCTGAAAACAAAGGAGGCGAGCTTGCAAGCGCTCTGCCCGACTTTCCTCCAAATGATATTCAAGTCGAATATGTCGGAAGCGCGCTTTCCAGTGCAATCAGAGAAGCGTATGGTTTTTACGTGCACGCAAAGCAGATGTTTTCAACGCACGGCGAAAACCCGAGCAAGAACGATTGCTTTTTGGATTTCGGATGTGGTTGGGGACGGTATATTCGCCTGTTTTCTAAAGATTATCCAAGTCGATCAGTATTCGCGGCGGATGTAAATGCCAACATCATTGATGAGTGCCGGAAAAGAGATCTGCCAGGCGAGTTCATGCAAATTTCGCCATTGGGCGCGTTTTCGCTGCCCGACGGCAAGATTTCGTCTGCAATGGCGTATTCAGTTTTCACGCATCTGCCAGAGGATGTTCATTTGCATTGGCGTAACGAGCTGGCGCGCGTTACCAAACCCGGCGCTGTACTGGTGATCACGGTCCAGCCGAGGCGGTTCCTGAGATACATTGAAAATCGCGGACGCGAAATATTGGGCCCGAGAATACTTGGAAACAGAATAGGTTTGCTTCGTCACTTCCAACTTGGAAAACGAAGAGGTTCGAACGCTTGGCACAAGCTACTCGCAGAGTCCGCAGACAGGGTGCCCGAGTTTGCCGCGCGTTATGACAGCGGCGAACTGGTCTTCATGGAAGGTACCGATGGCAACAAGACTTACGGCGATGCGATCGTGCCCGTTTCCTATATCAAGGAGAACTGGGCCCCGGACTTCAAAGTTGTTGAGGTCATAGATGACAAATCCAGGTTTGCTCAATCGGTCATCACGCTCAAACGGATTTGAACGCCAAGCAATTCACACAGGTTTTCGATCCGGACAAAGCAGTCAGATCCCGGGTTGCAGCGTTCAACGCGTGCGCAAAAGCAATTGCCGAGAAAACAATCTTCGGCGTTGTCCCGCGTTGCAGGCATTCGCCCAGGCCTCCTGACCGGTAAACCGGCTGCTGGTGCGGCAGGACGTTGCCATGCGTTCGACAAATCCCCAGATGACGATAATTCCATTCCCATAGTCCTGAGCCACTTGGTTTCGCCAATGCGAACAAGCCGCCAGCATCAGCCAATTTGAATGGCTTTGGACTTCGCCATGCCGTTCGAATCTAGAGATCGGAAAGTGCCATTGGGGGCATCAAGCTCGTGTTTTTGGGGTAAAGCCCCAACCAAACCCTCACATGTCGTGTTTTTTGCGGGTATCGAGCGTTCCACCACGTTCCGGGCGATAACCGAGAATCGGTAAAACACTCAATGAAATTGAGCGTTTACGGCCATCTATGTTCGGAAGAGATGGTGCCCAGGAGAGGACTCGAACCTCCACGTCCATACGGACACTAGCACCTGAAGCTAGCGCGTCTACCAATTCCGCCACCTGGGCAGGTGTCGTGGAGGGGCGTTTAAGCCTAGTCGCGGGGGGCGTCAACCAGATTCGGTGAGATTTTTTAAAGTTTTTTGAGTTCGGTTCCCGGCCGGTGTTTTTCGCGCATGGTTTTCAACACCGTCGCGGCGAATTAGCGCCTTGTTTGACTGGCCTGCGGGCGCTAGTTCTAGGGCGCAATTTCTCAGCAGGAGCCCTCTCATGTCGAAACTGGTGACGATTTTTGGCGGATCGGGATTTGTCGGTCGCTACATCGCGCGGCGCATGGCGAAAGAGGGGTGGCGTGTCCGGGTGGCTGTACGTCGTCCGAACGAGGCCATGTTCGTCAAACCCTATGGTGCCGTGGGTCAGGTCGAACCGGTGCTGTGCAATATTCGGGATGACGCCTCGGTGGCGCTGGCGATGCAGAGCGCCGATGCGGTTGTGAACTGCGTGGGTGTGCTGAACGAACTTGGCAAGAACGGGTTTGATACCGTGCAGGCCGAAGGAGCTGAACGCATCGCGCGTTTGGCGGCCGAGCAGGGCATCAAGCGGATGGTTCATATCTCGGCCATCGGTGCGGATGCGAATTCAGCCAGCGCGTATTCCCGGACCAAAGCACATGGTGAAGCGAGCGTGTTGAAACATATGCCAGACGCCGTGATCCTGCGTCCTTCGGTGATCTTTGGCACCGAAGACCAGTTCTTCAACCGTTTCGCCGGAATGACCCGCATGGGACCGTTCCTGCCTCTGGTCGGGGCCGACACAAAATTCCAGCCGGTTTACGTAGACGATGTGGCGCAAGCTGCCGTCAAAGGCGTTCTGGGGCAGGCAGAGCCGGGTATTTACGAGCTTGGTGGCCCCGAGGTTAAGACCTTTCGTGCCTTGATGCAGCAGATGCTTGAAGTGATTCACCGTCGCCGCGTCATCATCGGCCTGCCGTTCTTTGCCGCGCGGATTATGGCGGGTGTGCTGGATATCGTTAAATTTGTCAGCTTCCAGCTGTTCCCCAACAACATTCTGACGCGCGATCAGCTTAAGAACCTGCGTTACGACAATGTTGTCGCCGAGGGCGCAAAGTCTTTTGCAGACCTTGGGATCGTGCCGACCACGCTGGAATCGGTGTTGCCGGAATACCTGTGGAAATTCCGCCCCTCGGGTCAGTATGACGACATTCAGAACTCGGCCAAAAACCTGCGTATCTGATCAGCTGTAGGCCATGATCAAAAGTATCACGCCAAGAATGACGCGGTAGATGACGTAGGGTGTGAAACTGACGCTGCGCAGAAGCCGCATCATCAGGCTGAGCGCCAGCAGGGCCGAAAGAAAGGCAAACAGCGCTGCAACGGCCCCATCCCGGGCCAGTTGCATATCGGCGTCGCGCACCACATCCAGTGCCAGAAGTGTGCCCGACGCCAGGATTGTCGGGATCGACATCAACATCGCGATCCGCGCGCCGTCTTCACGGGTATATCCCAATTGCCGCGCGCCGGTTATGGTTATCCCGGAACGGGACGTGCCTGGGATCAGGGCAAGAACCTGCCACAGACCCATGATGAGCGCGTCGCGTATTCCCCAGTTTTCGGCCCCTTTGGTTTCAGGAGCCCTCTGATCCACCCAATACAGCAGCAGACCGAAACCCAGCATTGTCCATCCGATGACCGTGATCGAGCGCATGGCCTGGCTCAACCCGGTGGCATGCAGAATGAGGCCCGCGATCACGGTAGGAACAGTTGCAACGATCAGGCCCAGAGCAAGCCGGGCCTGCGGTGTGTCGCCCCGCCCGGTCAACGCGCGCGGCAACCCGGCAAGGGCCTGTTTTACATCCGACCAGAAATACAGCACCACGGCGCCCAGGGTTCCCACATGCACTGCGACATCAATGGCTTGTCCCTGATCTTGCAAGCCCGACAGGTTGGGCAGCAGGATCAGGTGACCAGATGAGGATATGGGCAAAAACTCAGTGATTCCCTGAATGATTGCTACGAGAATCAGGTGAAACAAACTCATCTGCCCTGCCGTGCTGCTGCCACGTGTTCTTTGTGGGTTATGGGTATAAGGGCGATGAAAAAAAGGAAAGCGCGCATATAGGTCCGAATCGGATCTAAAACTTCCAATTATTTTCCACTTTTCTTGAAGGCACGCTGCATTTTTTCAATTTAGGTCAATATAATTGACTTTTCATCCAAAAGCGCATCCCGTAAAGAAGCGGAACCTAGCCAATTCATGGAGTCTGACCCGTGGCCAAGCAACCGATGCTGAAATTTGTGCAGATCGACCGCGTCATGCCGGAAAAGCGTGCTGCCAATGACCGCAAGGACGACTTTGACGAGATCTATTCCGAGTTCGCCGCTGAAAAAGCAGCCGAGCAGGCGAGTCGGTGCAGCCAATGCGGTGTTCCTTACTGCCAGTCGCATTGCCCGTTGCACAACAATATTCCCGACTGGTTGCGCCTGACTGCGACCGGACGCCTGGAAGAAGCCTATCAGGTAAGTCAGGCCACCAATACTTTCCCTGAGATCTGCGGGCGCATCTGTCCGCAGGACCGCCTGTGCGAGGGCAACTGCGTGATCGAACAGTCGGGCCATGGAACGGTCACGATTGGTTCGATCGAGAAATACATAACGGATACCGCATGGGAAAAAGGCTGGGTCCAGCCGGTTGCTCCATCGGCCGAACGCGCTGAAAGCGTAGGTATCATTGGTGCAGGCCCTGGTGGATTGGCCGCTGCGGACACGCTGCGCCAGGCTGGTATCCAGGTCACGGTATACGACCGCTATGACCGGGCCGGTGGCCTGCTGATGTATGGCATTCCGGGGTTCAAACTGGAAAAAGACGTTGTTCAGCGCCGCAATGACCTGTTGGCTGATGGTGGGGTCGAGTTTGTTCTGAATTGCGACGTGGATGCGGCCAAGTTCGAAGAAATCCGGGCCAGGCATGATGCCGTTATCATTGCGACCGGTGTCTACAAGTCGCGCGACCTGGCAATGCCGGGCAGCGGTCTGGCCGGGATCGAAAAGGCGATCGACTTCCTGACAGCCTCGAACCGGAAAAGCTTTGGCGACGAGGTCGAAGAATTCGACAACGGTCGCTTGAACGCCGACGGCAAAAAAGTCGTCGTGATTGGCGGCGGTGACACTGCGATGGATTGCGTGCGCACTTCGATCCGTCAGGGCGCGACTTCTGTCAAATGTCTGTATCGCCGGGACCGGGCCAACATGCCGGGGTCACAGCGTGAAACGCAGAATGCCGAAGAAGAAGGCGTGATATTCGAATGGCTCAGCGCACCCAAAGGGTTCACGGGTGAAGACACGGTCAAAGGTGTTATCGTTCAGAAGATGCGCTTGGGACAGCCAGACGCATCCGGTCGTCAGGCCCCCGAAGTGATTGAAGGCGCGGACTATGTCGAAGACGCCGATCTTGTGATCAAGGCGCTTGGATTCGAACCTGAAGACCTGCCGACGCTGTTCGGACAACCTGATCTGCCAGTCACCCGCTGGGGTACGATCAAGGCGGCGTTCCAAACCGGCGAGACCGAAATGGACGGAGTCTATGCAATCGGTGACATCGTGCGCGGTGCCTCGCTGGTGGTCTGGGCGATCCGGGACGGTCGTGACTGCGCTGATGCGATCATCGAACGCTTCAATGCTAAATCTGCCGTTGCGGCCGAATAATCCCGGCGATCAGGAGGCTTCGAAATGCCTGAATTGCAAGGCCAATGCATGTGTGGCGCAGTTACAGTGACGGCAACTCCGGCGCGGGATGCGCTGGGGGCCTGCCATTGCGACCAGTGCCGGCGCTGGACCAGTTCCATGCTGGTGACGTTTCAGGCCGAAGAAGGCTATGCCGCGCTTGGACCGGTCAAAACTTTCACTTCCTCTGACTGGGCCGAGCGCGCCTTTTGCGCCGATTGCGGCTCGGCGCTTTGGTATCGGATCACGCTCCCGGGCGAGATGCACGGCCAGACGCAAATGGCGGCAGGTCTGTTTGACAACGCCGCAGGCAACCCGCTGAAACTTGAACTTTACATCGACAAAAAGCCCCAGGGATACGCGTTCGCAGGCGAACGCCGGCAGATGACCAAAGCCGAGGTCGAAGCCATGTACGCCCCCTCTGACGAAGGAGACAGCCAATGACCAAATATGATGCCGATTGGGTGCGGGCCGAAGAAGCCAAGCGCAAATGGATGGCTGAAAATGGTCTCTATTCCGAGGAAGAAGAGCATTCTTCCTGCGGTGTGGGTCTTGTTGTGTCCGTGGATGGGAAAGCGTCGCGCAAGGTCGTTGATGCCGGTATCGACGCGCTCAAGGCGATCTGGCACCGCGGCGCGGTTGATGCTGACGGCAAGACCGGTGATGGCGCGGGCATTCACGTGCAGATTCCGGTCTCGTTTTTCTACGATCAGATCCGGCGCACGGGCCACGAGCCCAAATTGGACGAACTGATCGCTGTTGGTCAGGTTTTCCTGCCGCGCACCGACTTTGGCGCACAGGAACAGTGCCGGACCATCGTGGAAAGCGAAGTTCTGCGCATGGGCTATTACATCTATGGCTGGCGTCACGTGCCGGTCGATGTCACCTGTCTGGGTGAAAAAGCCAACGCCACCCGGCCCGAGATCGAGCAGATCCTGATCTCGAATTCCAAAGGTGTGGACGAAGAGACCTTCGAGCGCGAGCTCTATGTCATTCGTCGCCGTATTGAAAAGGCCGCCTCGGCTGCGGGTATTTCCGGGCTGTACCTGGCGTCGCTGTCGTGCCGTTCAATCATCTACAAGGGCATGATGCTGGCCGAGCAGGTTGCCGTCTTCTATCCCGACCTGATGGACGAACGGTTTGAATCCGCCTTCGCAATCTACCACCAGCGCTATTCTACCAACACTTTCCCGCAATGGTGGCTGGCGCAGCCTTTCCGCATGTTGGCCCATAACGGCGAGATCAACACGCTGAAAGGCAACATCAACTGGATGAAAAGCCACGAGATCCGCATGGCGTCCTCGACGTTTGGGGATTATGCCGAGGATATCAAGCCGATCATCGCCGGAGGATCGTCGGATTCGGCCGCATTGGACTCGGTTTTCGAAGTTCTGGTGCGCGCGGGCCGCTCGGCGCCCATGGCGAAAACCATGCTGGTTCCGGAAAGCTGGTCGAAACAGGCGGTGGAACTGCCGCAGGCCTGGCGCGACATGTATTCCTACTGCAACTCGGTGATGGAGCCGTGGGACGGCCCCGCCGCGCTGGCCATGACGGATGGCCGCTGGGTCTGTGCTGGACTGGACCGCAACGGCCTGCGTCCGATGCGTTACGTCGTGACTGGCGATGGTCTTGTCATTGCGGGATCCGAGGCCGGCATGGTGCCGATTGATGAGTCCACAGTGACCGAAAAAGGCGCGCTGGGCCCCGGTCAGATGCTGGCTGTCGACATGAAAAAGGGCAAGCTGTATCGCGACACCCAGATCAAGAACAAGCTGGCGAGCGCATTGCCGTTTGGCGAGTGGGTCGGCAAGATCAACGATCTGGACGAGGCGCTGGCAGGTGTGACCGAAAAGCCGATATTCTCGGGCGAAGATCTGCGCAAACGCCAGATCGCGGCAGGCTATTCGGTCGAAGAGCTGGAGCAGATTCTTGCGCCCATGGCCGAAGACGGCAAAGAGGCGCTGGCGTCCATGGGTGACGATACGCCCTCGGCGGTTCTGTCCAAGCAATACCGCCCGCTCAGCCATTTCTTCCGCCAGAATTTCTCTCAGGTCACCAACCCGCCGATCGACAGTTTGCGCGAATACCGCGTCATGTCCTTGAAAACCCGGTTCGGGAACCTGAAGAACGTGCTGGATGAGGACAGCAGCCAGACCGAGATCATCGTTCTGGAAAGCCCCTTTGTCGGAAACGCACAATGGAATGAACTGGTTGGGCACCTCAACGCTCCGCTGGCCGAGATCGATTGCAGCTTTGAGCCCGGTCAAGGTGCGCTGAGCGCTGCTTTGGCCCGTGTCAGAGCCGAAGCTGAAGAGGCTGTCCGGTCTGGTGCCGGGCATCTGGTGCTGACCGACATGAACTCGGGTGAAGATCGGGTGGCGATGCCGATGATCCTTGCCACCAGCGCAGTGCACTCACACTTGACCCGTCAGGGCCTGCGGACGTTCTGTTCCTTGAACGTACGCTCGGCTGAATGTGTGGATCCGCATTACTTTGCGGTTCTGATCGGCTGTGGCGCGACCGTTGTGAACGCCTATCTGGCCGAAGACTCGCTGGCCGATCGTATCGATCGTGGGTTGCTGGACGGCACCCTGACCGAAAATGTCGCGCGCTATCGCGAAGCCATTGACCAGGGCCTGTTGAAGATCATGGCCAAGATGGGGATCTCGGTGATCTCGTCCTATCGCGGCGGCCTGAATTTCGAAGCTGTTGGCCTGAGCCGCGCGATGGTGGCCGAGTACTTCCCGGGTATGACCAGCCGTATTTCCGGCATCGGCGTCAAGGGTATCCAGGCAAAGGCCGAAGAAATCCACGCCAAGGGCTGGAACAGTGGTCTGGACGTGTTGCCGATCGGTGGTTTCTACAAGGCACGGAAATCGGGTGAAACCCACGCGTGGGAAGCGACCTCGATGCATATGATGCAGATGGCGTGCAACAAGGCGTCCTATGAGCTGTGGAAACAGTATTCTGCCAAGATGCAGTCGAACCCGCCGATCCATCTGCGCGACCTGATGGATTTCAAACCATTGGGTAAACCGGTGCCGATCGAAGAGGTTGAATCGATCACCTCGATCCGCAAGCGCTTTGTCACGCCGGGCATGTCGCTGGGCGCGCTGTCGCCTGAGGCGCACAAGACGCTGAACGTGGCGATGAACCGGATCGGTGCGAAATCCGACAGTGGTGAAGGGGGTGAAGACCCGGCGCATTTCGTGCCGGAGCCGAATGGTGACAACCCCTCGGCCAAAATCAAGCAGGTGGCCTCGGGCCGGTTTGGTGTGACCGCCGAATATCTGAACCAGTGCGAAGAGCTGGAAATCAAGGTTGCCCAAGGGGCGAAACCGGGCGAGGGCGGTCAGCTGCCGGGCATGAAGGTCACTGACCTAATCGCGCGTCTGCGGCACTCGACCAAGGGCGTTACGCTGATCTCGCCGCCGCCGCATCATGATATCTACTCGATCGAGGATCTGGCTCAGCTGATCTATGACCTGAAACAGATCAACCCGCGCTGCAAGGTGACGGTGAAACTGGTGGCGTCTTCCGGCGTTGGCACGATCGCTGCCGGTGTGGCCAAGGCGAAGGCCGATATCATCCTGATCTCGGGGCACAATGGCGGTACGGGTGCCTCACCCGCGACCAGCATCAAATATGCCGGTCTGCCATGGGAGATGGGCCTGACCGAGGCGCATCAGGTTCTGGCGATGAACAACCTGCGCGACCGGGTGACTCTGCGCACTGATGGCGGCCTGCGTACCGGGCGCGACATCGTCATGGCGGCGATGATGGGGGCCGAGGAATACGGCATCGGCACCGCCGCCCTGATCGCGATGGGCTGTATCATGGTGCGTCAGTGCCAGTCGAACACCTGCCCGGTTGGTGTCTGTACGCAGGACGAATCCCTGCGCGCCAAGTTCACCGGCAACGCCGACAAGGTGGTGAACCTGATCACCTTCTACGCGCAGGAAGTGCGCGAGCTGCTGGCCAGCCTTGGCGCGCGTTCCGTGGATGAAATCATCGGTCGGGCCGATCTGCTGGCGCAGGTTAGCCGGGGTTCGGCGCATTTGGACGATCTGGATCTCAACCCGCTGCTGATCACCGTCGATGGTGCGCATAACATCGTGTACAATCGCGACAAGGATCGGAACGCGGTGCCCGACACGCTGGATGCCGAGATCGTGCGCGATGCGGCGCGGTTCCTGAAGGATGGCGAGAAGATGCAGTTGTCATATGCCATCCAGAACACGCACCGCACCGTCGGAACCCGCATTTCCAGCCACATTGTGCAGAATTTTGGCATGCGGAACACGTTCCAGGATGACCACCTGCACGTGAAACTTCAGGGTTCGGCCGGTCAGTCCTTGGGGGCTTTCGCGGCTCCGGGTCTGAAGCTGGAAGTGTCGGGGGATGCCAATGACTATGTTGGCAAGGGCCTGTCTGGCGGCACGATCGTTGTGCGCCCGCCGCAGGTCAGCCCGCTGAAGGCGGACGACAACACGATCATCGGCAACACGGTTCTCTACGGTGCAACTGACGGCCATCTGTTCGCGGCTGGCCGCGCGGGTGAACGATTTGCCGTGCGCAACTCGGGTGCCAAAGTTGTGGTTGAAGGATGTGGCTCGAACGGGTGTGAGTACATGACCGGCGGCGTGGCCGTGATACTTGGTGACATCGGGGCCAATTTCGGTGCCGGGATGACCGGTGGCATGGCATATCTGTATGATCCCGAAGGCAAGGCCGAAGCGTTGATGAACAAGGAAACGCTTGTGACCTGCCCGGTCACCGTGGACCATTGGGTGGAGCAATTGAAAGCCCTGATCACGCGTCACGCCGAGGAGACCTACAGCCGCAAGGCCGCGGATATTCTCCAGCATTGGGACGTGGAAAAGGGCAACTTCCTACAGGTTTGTCCCAAAGAAATGCTCAACAAACTCAGCCACCCGCTGAGCGAAGAAGTCACGGCAGTTCCGGCCGAGTAAGCCTAAATTCCATCAAAATACTGGCCCCGCGTGCTATTTACAGCACGCGGGGCCCTGATTATTGTGAGGTTTCAGTGGAATTCTTGCCTGCTCTCCCGAATTTCGCCATGCTTTTTTCACCTTGTAGTGTTAGCCATGGCCTGTTTCGGTTTCTAATGGTGACAGAGTAGGGGCAACAGGATGCCAACGACATATCGCGATCAGTTCTTCACCTTTGATCCTGCAAGCCCGCCACCAGCGGGGACGGCCGTCGCGGTCAGCAATTTCACCCTGACTGATGCGAATGATGACAATCTTATTGACGCACCCAGTGGTGACACGGTCAACGGGCAAGACGTTACAAATTCCTGGCCAGGCGATACTGTAACGATCAACGTGTCAGGCGTTGGGAACGTGACCTATACAGGAACCACTTTCTACCTGGCCGATGGGTCTCGGGCTTTCACCCCCACAGACGGCCAGGTGCTGCAGCCCGGAACGCTGGTGTCGACCACTTTTGTTAACACGTCAGGCCCGCTGAATGTCGGTAACCTTGGGCCGCCGTGCTTTACGGCTGGGACCATGATCGCCACACCGGAAGGTGAGCGCGCGGTTGAGGATTTGAAGGTTGGTGATCTGGTCATCACGGTGGATCACGGACCACAACCCTTGATCTGGGTTGGGTGTACAACCGTCGCAGCCGAAGGCAAACTGGCTCCAATCCGTTTCGATGCCGGGGTGTTCGGTCTGGATCGCCCCTTGCTGGTTTCACCGCAGCACCGGATGCTGATCGAAGACTGGCAGGCGTCCTATCTGTTCGGCCATACCGAAGCGCTGGTTCCGGCGCATACTTTGGTCAACGATGACACCGTGACACGGGTCGAGGGCGGTGAGGTTGAATATTTCCATCTGTTGTTCAAACAGCATGAGATCGTTTTCGCCAACGGAGCGAAAAGCGAAAGCTATTATCCCGGGCACGCGTTGTCGGCTTCGGATCGCGAAACACAAAGCGAAGTGCTGCACTTGTTTCCCGAGTTGACCGGGCTTGATCCGATGTCGCTGAAAACCGCGCGCCCGATCGTTCATCCGCGCGAGGCGCGCGCTTTCGCGATTTAGGCCGTTTCAAACCGGAACCTTGCGTCGTATAGCTGAGACATGGCGAAGAAAGCAGCCCGCAAATCCGGCGGAAAAAAACGCAAGGCATCCAGAAAGAAGGAACCAGTGGCGCGGCAGATTCGCCGCTGGGCAACGCGAGCGGTCATGGCGGTTCTGGGCCTCGTGGTTGCTCTGGTCCTGATTTATTCGGTGGTGAACCCTCCTGTCACCCACACCATCTGGTCGGAATGGCGCCGGCTGGGAAAGGTTGAACGCGAATGGGTTCCGATCGAAGACATGGCACCGATCATGGCAAGATCAGTTGTTGCAGCCGAGGACGCAAATTTCTGCCTGCATTGGGGCTTTGACGTCGAAGCCATCCGCGATGCGCTTGAGGATGGCGGCAATCGTGGTGCCTCGACCATCACGCAACAGGTGGTGAAGAATGTGTTCCTCTGGCAGGGTCGCAGCTGGGTGCGCAAGGCTTTGGAAACCTCGATCACGCCGGTGGTTGAAATATTCTGGAGCAAACAGCGTATTCTTGAGGTGTATCTGAATGTCGCCGAAACCGGAAATGGCGTATTCGGGGTCGAAGCTGCGGCGCAACGCTATTTCAACACCAGCGCGGCAAAGCTGACTTCGGTTCAAGCGGCGCGGATTGCGGCAATCCTGCCGTCCCCGCGCAACCGATCGGTCACGGATCCGACTGCGCGCACCCGCAGACGGGCGGCTTCGATCCTCGATGGGGCGGCCACCATCCGCGCAGATGGTCGCGCAGATTGTTTCGAGGATTGAAACCCGCTATCTGCCAAGGCTAAATCTGTCGGGTATTCACTGGTTCGAATGGAAGTTCATGGCGCGTCTGTTTCACGTTCCCCTCTCTCCGTATTGTCGTAAGGTCCGTCTGTCGCTGGCGGAGAAGAAGATCGAGGTTGAGCTGGTAGAAGAGCGATACTGGGAACAAGATCCTGATTTTCTGCGGCGCAACCCGGCGGGAAAAGTGCCCGTATTGCGTCTGGACGGGCAGATCATGTCGGAAAGCGCGGCTATCTGCGAATACATCGAAGAAACCCGCCCAGAGCCACCTTTGATGCCGAAAACCCCCGAAGCCAGATTCGAAGTAAGACGCCTTGTCGGGTGGTTCGACGACAAATTTCACCACGAGGTGACATCGAAGCTGTTGTATGAGCGAGTGAACAAAAAGGTGACAGGACAGGGGTATCCGGACAGCAAGAATGTCAAACAGGGTGCCAAGGCGATCAAATACCATCTGGATTACATGGCGTGGCTGCTGGATCACCGCCGTTGGTTGGCGGGGGATCAGATGACATTGGCGGATTTTGCGGCCGCGGCACATCTGTCTTCGCTGGATTACATCTCGGACGTGGACTGGAACCGCAGCCAGGTGGTCAAGGACTGGTATGCCAAGATCAAGTCTCGACCGGCATTTCGGTCAATACTGGCGGATCAGGTGCCAGGGTTCCGACCGCCGCCCCATTACGCTGATCTGGATTTCTGATAGGGTGCGCAAGGGGGGCTGTCTGCCCCCCATCGCGCCATGGGCGCGATTCCCCCCGAGGATATTTTTGGCCAGATGAAGAGCGGATCGGATCTTAAGGAAAAGCTGGTGCAACAAGCCCAGGCAGAGGGGTTTGTTGCCTGTCGCGTGTGCCGCCCTTGGGATGTTCCACAGGTGCCGAAACGCTTGCGGGCCTATCTGGACGCCGGGTACCACGGGCAAATGGGATGGATGGCCGAGCGCACGCATTGGCGTGGCGATCCTGCCGCCCTTTGGCCCGCGGCGCAATCGGTGGTCATGTTGGCCGAAAGCTATACGCCGGAACATGACCCGACGGAGATCTTGAATCACCCGGATCGTGGTGCAATTTCCGTCTATGCGCAGAACAAGGACTATCATGATCTTGTCAAGAAGCGGCTGAAGCGGTTGGCGCGATGGCTGATTGCCGAAGCCGGAGGCGAGGTGAAAGTATTTGTCGATACCGCGCCAGTTCCCGAGAAGGCGCTGGGATATGCCGCCGGATTGGGGTGGCAGGGCAAGCACACCAATCTTGTAAGCCGCGAATGGGGAAATTGGGCCTTTATAGGGTCTGTTTTCACTACTCTGGACCTGCCGACAGACAATTCAGAGATCGATCATTGCGGGTCGTGCCGCGCCTGTCTGGACAGCTGCCCGACCGATGCGTTTCCGGCCCCGTATCAACTGGATGCACGGCGGTGCATTTCATATCTGACCATTGAACATAAGGGCCCGGTGGACCATGAGCTGCGCGGTAAGTTGGGCAATCGGATCTATGGCTGCGACGATTGTCTGGCGGCCTGTCCATGGAACAAGTTTGCCGTCGCAGCGAGCGATATGCGCTATGCCGCCCGTGACGATCTGAAAGCGCCCGGCTTGGAAGAACTGGCGGCGCTGGACGATGCCGCTTTTCGCGCAAAGTTTTCGGGCTCGCCGATCAAACGTATCGGCCGGGACCGGTTCGTGCGCAATGTTCTGTATGCCATTGGAAACTCGGGACAGCCAAAACTGAAAACAGTGGCTCAGCGTCTGTTGGAGGACCCGGATGAGACCGTGGCAGAGGCGGCGCGCTGGGCGGTGGAACAACTGTCATAATTGCCGCAAACGGGCTGGACGTGTCGTGCATAACCGCTAAACCCATCCACAGCGAACAGACAGGAGGACCCGATGACGTTGTCTTTGGGGGTAGATACGGGCGGGACCTATACCGACGCGGTGTTGATCAGGGATGAGAAAGAGGTCATCGCCTCGGCCAAGTCGCTGACCACTCGGGCAGATCTGGCGATTGGTGTGGGCAAGGCGATCTCGTCTGTGTTGGCAGAGGCGCAGGTCACACCGGATCAGATCTCGATGGCGTCATTGTCGACGACGCTGGCCACGAATGCTCTGGTCGAGGGGCAGGGTGGCCGTGTCGCGTTGATCTATATCGGGTTCAAGGACAGTGATCTTGAAAAACACGGGCTGAAAGAGGCGCTGAAGGGCGATCCGGCCCTGGTGATTGCCGGTGGGCATACCCATTCCGGTGGGCAAGCTGCCGCTTTGGATGTCGCAGCGCTTGAGGCCTTTTTGGATTCGCATAAGGGAATTTCCGGCTTTGCGGTTGCTGCTCAGTTCGCCACCCGCAACCCGGTGCATGAGTTGGAAGCGGCGCGCATAATCTCGGAAAGGACCGGGGCGCCGGTAACCTGTTCGCATCACTTGTCCGCCAAGCTCAATGGTCCGAAACGCGCGGTGACGGCTGTGCTGAATGCGCGGCTGATCGGGATGATCGACCGATTGATCGGGCGTGCACAGGATCAGCTGCATGCGCTGGGAATATCGGCGCCGATGATGGTGGTGCGTGGCGATGGCGCCCTGATGAGCGCGGAACAGGCCCGGGAACGGCCGATCGAGACTATTCTGAGCGGGCCTGCGGCTTCTATCGTCGGGGCGCGATGGCTTACCGGAGCGGACAATGCGCTGGTCTCGGACATCGGGGGAACGACCACTGATGTGGCGCTTATCCGGGACGGAAAGCCCGCGATCGATCCGGCCGGGGCGCAGGTGGGTGGGTTTCGCACCATGGTCGAAGCCGTGGCGATGCGAACCCACGGTCTGGGCGGAGACAGCCAGGTGCATGTTGTGGCTGAAGGGTTGCGGGGCGGTGTGTTCCTGGGCCCGCGTCGCGTGTTGCCCGTTTCGCTGATCGCGTCAGAAGCGCCCGACGTTGTGCATTCAGTACTGGATGAACAATTGCGGGCCACGACTGTGGGCGAGCATGATACGCGTTTTGCCCGCCGCGTGCCCGGCATCCATGCCGAAGGAGTCGGTGCGCGGGAAGAAAGCCTGCTGGAGAGGCTGGGAGATCGCGTTCTGCCCCTGAGCGCCTTGCTGCGGTCGCGGATGGAGAACGGGGCGCTGATGCGCCTGGTCGATCGCGGAATCATCCAGGTGTCTGGGGTTACGCCATCTGATGCCAGCCACGTGTTGGGGCGGGTTCGTGCCTGGGATGTCGATGCGGCGCGCAAGGCATTGGAACTGATGGCACGCAAACGGGTCGGGTCAGGGGATATGTTGGCAAACTCTCCCGAAGCGTTGGCACAGATGATCGTGGATCAATTGACGGAACAGACCAGTTTGACCTTGTTAGAGGCTGCTTTTGACGAAGAGCAGGTTGGTTTTGGTCTGCCTTCGCAAGACTTGGCGCGTCATGTGCTGACACAGCGCGGGTTGGCACAACACCGTGGGTTGCTGTCGCTGAGCGCTGCTTTGAATGTGGATGTGGTTGGCCTTGGGGCGTCGGCCCCCAGCTATTACCCTGCGGTGGGTGAACGGCTGCACTGCCGAATGATCTTGCCGGAACATGCGGGCGTGGCCAATGCGATTGGTGCTGTCGTGGGGCGGCTGACCCTGCGTCGCTCGGGCACGGTCACATCCCCGGCGGAAGGGCGATATCGTGTGCATCTGGAGGATGGCCCGAAGGACTTCGCCGCGTCAGAGGACGCCTTGGCCCTGTTGGAAAAGGTTTTGATGTCCGAAGCAGAGGGCGCAGTACGAGAAGCCGGCGCAGAAGACATTCGCGTGATCGTGGATCGTGACATCAAAACCGCGCGAGTCGAGGCAAAGGACGTTTTTGTCGAGGCCCTGATCACGGTCGAGGCAAGCGGGCGCCCGAGGGTGGCCGCAGGCTAGCCCCCCTGAAAGCTTCAGAGGGGCCGGGCAGGTGGTGCTTTATTCTGCTGCGCTTGAGCGTTTGGGCAGGACCCAATCCTGACGCGGGAAGTGGCAGGTATAGCCGTTCGGAATCCGCTCCAGATAATCCTGATGCTCTGGCTCGGCTTCCCAGAAGTCTCCGACAGGTTCGACCTCGGTCACGACTTTTCCGGGCCACAAGCCGCTGGCATTTACGTCGGCGATGGTGTCCAAGGCCACCTGTTTCTGGGTGTCATCCACGTAGTAGATCGCGGATCGATAGCTCATGCCGATATCGTTGCCCTGACGGTTGACCGTGGTCGGGTCATGGATCTGAAAGAAGAATTCCAGCAGGTCGCGATAGCTGATCCGAGACGGATCGAACCAGATCTCGATCCCTTCCGCGTGGGTGCCGTGATTGCGATAGGTCGCGTTGGGCACGTCACCGCCGGTATAGCCGACACGCGTACGCGACACGCCCGGCAGTTTGCGGATAAGGTCCTGCATCCCCCAGAAGCAGCCCCCGGCCAGTACAGCGCGTTGCTCGGTCATCAGATATCCTCCACATGAATCAGGTATTCGCCATAACCTTCGGCTTCCATCTCATCCCGATGAATGAACCGAAGCGAGGCAGAGTTGATGCAGTACCGCAAACCGCCATGTTCACGCGGACCGTCCGGGAAGACATGCCCCAGGTGGCTGTCGCCGTGTTTCGAACGAACCTCGGTCCGGATCATGCCATGCGTGGTATCGCGGAACTCTTCGACATGTTCGTGCACGATCGGCTTGGTGAAACTGGGCCAGCCACACCCGGATTCGTATTTGTGGGTCGAGGCAAACAGCGGTTCACCCGATACGATATCCACATAAATGCCGGGTTCCTTGTTGTTCAGGTATTTCCCGGTGCCCGGACGTTCCGTACCACTGCGCTGGGTGACGTGAAACTCTTCGGGCGAAAGCGCAGCAATGGCCGTGGGGTCTTTGGTATAGCGAGTCATGGATCCTCCGGCTGAAATAGTGTTTGCGCCATTATCTGGGGGCTGCGGGGTGGAAAGCAAAGCGATATTTCAAACCGCTCTCGCAGTCGTGCAAGTGATCTGAACAGCAAAGTCACGCGTATCTGAATAAAAGGGAGGACAAGACATGATGAGATTGCTGCTTTTGACTGCCCTGATCTTGCTGGGCCGCGCCATTCAGGCGGCGCCGCTGACCGGTGAGTTCGACTCGATCGACGGAGGCACATTGGCCATCGAAGAGTGGCGCGGCCAACCTATCCTGGTGGTCAACACCGCGTCCCAGTGTGGGTTTACCGGGCAATACAAGGCTCTGCAAAGGGTGCATGAGGACTATTCCGGCAAAGGGCTGGTCGTTCTTGCGGTTCCGTCGGATTCGTTCAATCAGGAACTTGGGTCCGCGGAAGAGGTGAAACAGTTCTGCGAGATGAACTATGGGCTGACCCTGCCGATGACGGATATCACTCCGGTCAAAGGGGCTGACGCTCACCCGTTCTACAAGGCCGTTGCCGCGCAGACCGGGTTCACGCCCAAGTGGAACTTCAACAAGATCCTGATCAATTCTGAGGGTGAGGTCGCAGCGACCTTCGGGTCAAATGTCAAACCCGATTCCCGCAAACTGCTGTCTCAGGTCGAGGCCTTGCTGCCTTGAACGGGTTGGCGTGAAAGCTGAACCGCAAGAATGCCAAGGGTTGTAACGGTGACGCCAACCGCATCCATGGCGCCGAGTTTCTCGCCCAGCAGGATCGCCGCGATGGTGACCCCGAATACGGGGTTCAAAAAGTGGAAGGTGGCGGCTCGTACGGCTCCGATCCGGTCCAACAGCAGGAACCAGATCAATGTCGCCAGCAAACCGGGGAAAAGGGTTGTGTAGGTAAAGGCCAGCGCCAGTGGCAACGTCGGGTGGATGTAAATGGTTTCAAAGACCGGAGCAGCCGCAAACAGCGCGGCTGAACCAACCAGCATCTGCAGGCCAACGACCATCATGAAATTCCCGCCGGATGTTGCACCGCGAACGGCCAAGGTTGCGAAGGTCAAGGCAAGAGCACCCACACCGCAAAGCGCGACGCCGAACATATCAACGCCCGCGCTGATCCGGCTGCTCATGATAAGGGCGACTCCGGCGAAACCGGCGAACAGACCCAAAACACCCAGTGGCCGCAGCTTTTCGCCGAAAATCAACCACCCCGCCAGCGCCACCAACAAGGGCATGGTGGATGCGATTATGGCCGCGACCGATGCCTCGACCGTTTGCATCGCATAAAAATTTAGACCCAAATACAAGGCATTTTGGCAGATCCCGAACAATATCGTTGCGCGCCACTGGTTTCGGGTCAGGTGCCAGCTTTGCCCCATCGCGCGGGCAATCATGACCCCCAGAACACCGGAGATCAGAAACCTCAAGGCCAGCGAAAACAGAGGGGACGCATCCGCCACGATAATACGCGCCGAGGTAAAGGCAGATGACCAGATCAGGGCAAATGTCAGCCCCATGGTTATGGCGCGCAGATCCATGGAGACCCCCTGTCACTTTGCGCGGACTGTTCCTGATTTTGGGATCGGTCGCAAGCGGTGCGCGTCAAAAAAGACACATGCGTGATGCAAGAAAAGTCTTGCGCATGTTTATATTGATTGACCAGCCAATTAAAGATATCGGCGGCAGGACCTGACATATCAAGGGAGGTTTGTCGGTGCTTCTGGAGTACATTCTATCGTTCGGCGTCCTGCTGGCATTGGGGCTGGTCGCTTTCTTCGTCGTGAAATGGTGGAACCTGCGCTGTGTCGGCGTGACACCGGTTCATCTGTTCACGTTCATCGCGATTCTGTTCACATCCGGCCTGGATGTCGGCCTGATCATGTTTCCACTGACCGAATTCGGAGGATACGCCGATGACCCGGCCTATGCCTTTGCCAACCCGCTGGCGATCGAGTTCGGATTCTGGGGTTTTCTGATCTGGGCCTTCTATTTCCTGACGGCCTTCTACTTCTGCGTGATCGAACCCCGCGTGAAGTTCTTTGAGATCCCGCTGGTCAAGCTGATCAACAACGTGGTGATCATTGGCACCTGTGCCTTCACCGCCAGCCTGTTCCTGATCTACCTGCCCGGCTATCTGCCCGAGGTCGGCGATGGTGAATCCGTCGTTACCACCTTCTACATCATCGTGTTTGTCGTCATTCTGGCGGCGGCCTATTCCTCGACCGATCTGAAATACGTTCGCATCCTGTCCGTCGGTTCGACCTTTTTGTTCCTTGCCCTGATTCTGGGCATGTGGGCAGCCGCAGGTATGGGCGTGACCGGGTTCGTGGAAACCGGCAGCAATATCGGCGCCTATTTCGCCAACCTGCACAAGTTCGTCCTGCCATTGACCGACTATCACGCGTTCTACCTGTTCTGGTGGTTTGCATGGTCGATCATGATCGGACAGTTTACGTCGCGCTTTGTGGGTGGCCTGACCACGTGGCAGTTGCTGGCGGCGCTGTTGATCTTCCCGTCGATCCCTCTGGGGATCTGGTTCACCGTTCTTTACTATTACCACCTGAACGACATCAGTACCGCTGGCATCACCAACATTGCGATGGTGATCGTGGGTGTGACGTTCGTGATCAACTCATTGGACTCGCTGATCCGTCTGTACACAGACAACCTGAACCTGACCGTCGAGCGGTTCGGAAAGGCGATCTACGTGGCGGGCAACGTCGCACTGCTGTTTGTCCTGACCCTGTTG
The DNA here is from genome assembly GCF_013110575.1 of Ruegeria sp. HKCCD7559. Lineage (NCBI taxonomy): Bacteria > Pseudomonadati > Pseudomonadota > Alphaproteobacteria > Rhodobacterales > Roseobacteraceae > Ruegeria > Ruegeria sp. HKCCD7559. The sequence goes on along the minus strand of NZ_WVQU01000003.1, from coordinate 10,433 downwards.
TTCCAAAGCCAATGGCTGCAAATCCAGTGGATTGGAGCAGTCGTGGTTGGACTGTATCTGGCTTGCGTCGTCTATATCCTGATCACCAAACGCCAAGAGGTATTGAGCATCGACTCGATGCCAGAAGATCGTGATCTGGACTTCCACAAGGTTGAAACGGTCCACTGACCGGACCAGAGACACGGAACAGAAACGGGCACCTCTGGTGCCCGTTTCTATTTTTACCGACAATATCGCAGCTTTGGACAATCTGCGGGCTTTTCAACCGCGCGACATCCCAACCCGGGCGGCGGCTGCCTTTACGGTACGATCAAAAGGAATGTTGCCCGCGCTGCGATCAACTCGCCCGTGAAATGAAGTTGGGCAAGGCTATTCGTCAACCGCCGGATAGATGAACCCGTTTACCGGGTAGGGATTGCCGTAGTGGCCCGGTTGGCTTTCAACCCGAACCAACGTCCAGTCATTGTTTTTGGAGACGTCCCTGACGCCCATCTTCAACGACACCTTGTTTCGGTGCCAGTTGGCATGATTCACGATGACTTCCCGGTCGGTGACGATATCGGATACGACAGCCACATGGCCCAGGGGCATTCCTCGGGTCGCCCGAAACGACATAACCGCACCAACAACCGGTTCCTTGCCGCGCTCAAACACTTGCTGCGCCCGTCCCCACCAGTCTTTCGCATTGCCGCGAATTTCAATACCGCTGAGGTCTCGGGCGTAGGGCACGCACCATACTCTTTGACCTCTGGCCCGCTTTTTCGAGACCTCTTGCAGCGCCATCAACTGGCGTTCAGGGTCGAGATTCGCATTGGTGGTGTTTTGCGCGCAGGCAGAGACAAGAGTGATAAGACCCACCGCAATCGCGGAACGGGCGCTGCCGGACAAGCGCGGCCAAGTTGTTTTCTTTTTACAGACGCTGTTTTGCAAGATATTTCATTGCCGGTTCGAAGACTGACGAAGTTGTAAGGTGATCAGACAAGTCTTGAAAAGAGGCCCGCAAACACCATGGCAAGATTTTGCCAGTTCTCTGACCCAGGTTCAGGTCAATGGCTGCCCTTGAAGGCGCATTCTCACCTTGGTGGCGAATACCGGGCCGAAATATGTTGTGCGAAACGGGTTCAAAACCCGCAGGCACAGAATATTCAAGACGATAGAAAAAAGAGCCCCCCAAAGGCGGCCCTTTATCGTTGGCTAAAAAGTTGAAATCAGCCGTTTACGCTGTCTTTCAGTGCCTTGGCGATGGTCATTTTCACAACCTTGTCGGCTTCCTTGGTGAAGGTTTCACCAGTGGCCGGGTTGCGGACCTGACGCTCGGGCCGCTCGCGGCAGTAGATTTTGCCGACGCCGGGCAGGGTCACTGCGCCACCGGCCGAAACTTCGCGGGTAATCAGGCCGGTGATGGCCTCCAGCGCAGAGTTTGCGGATTTCTTGTCGGTTCCCATTTCCTCAGCGAGAGCAGCAACCAGCTGAGTCTTTGTCATAGGCTTTGCCATTTCTTGGTCTCCTTAACGTGCCCGATCTATAGGGCCTCACCGCGTAACTGTAACGGGATATTGTGGCCAAACACAACGAATAGTAGCGCTGAAACCCCTAAAAATATGGGGAAAACGTTGCTTTTTTGCGTCAGAGGAAGGCCGTTTCGTCGAAGGAGCGCAGTTTCCGGCTGTGCAAACGCTCCAACGGCATGCCGCGCAGATGCTCCATCGCTTTGATGCCGATGGCCAGATGTCGGCTGACCTGAGTGGTATAGAACGAAGACGCCATGCCCGGCAGCTTCAATTCTCCGTGCAGGGGTTTGTCCGACACGCACAGTAAAGTGCCATACGGAACGCGGAACCGATAGCCGTTCGCGGCAATGGTGGCACTTTCCATATCCAGCGCGATTGCCCGGGATTGGCTGAGTCGCTGGACCGGGCCGGACTGATCACGCAATTCCCAGTTTCGGTTGTCGACCGAGGCCACAGTGCCCGTCCGCATGATCCGTTTAAGCTCATACCCTTCCAGCTCCGTCACCTCGGCCACGGCGTGTTCCAGCGCCACCTGAACTTCTGCCAGAGGCGGGATCGGCACCCAGACGGGCAGATCGTCATCCAGGACCTTGTCCTCGCGCAGATAGGCGTGGGCCAGAACGAAATCGCCCAATGCCTGCGTATTGCGCAACCCGGCGCAATGGCCAACCATTAGCCACGCGTGCGGGCGCAGAACGGCGATATGGTCGGTGGCGGTTTTTGCATTGGATGGGCCAACACCGATGTTCACCAAAGTAATCCCCGAACCATCTTTGCGCTTCAGGTGATAGGTCGGCATTTGCGGCAGTTTCAACGGTTGTTCGATAGGTGCTTTGGGGTCCGTGATTTCGGCATTGCCGGTTGAAACAAAGCTGGTATAGCCGCTGGCAGGGTCCGCCAATTGTTCTCGGGCGTAGTTTTCGAATTCCGAGACATAGAACTGGTAGTTCGTAAACAACACGTGATTCTGAAAGTGACCTGCATCGGTGGCGGTGTAGTGCGCCAATCTGGCAAGCGAATAATCCACGCGCTGGGCGGTGAAAAGGGACAAGGGCCCAACAGCATCCTCATGGACATGCACGCCATTGACGATGTCATCATTGGTGGTTGTCAGGTCCGGAACATCAAACACATCGCGCAGGGTGAAGTCGGCTGCGCCCTGATGAGGCACGACCAGATCGGGATTGTTTGCCACGGCAAAATGCACCGGAATCGGTGTGCCCGACGCCGCAATTGTCACAGGCTGACCATGGTTCTTGATTAACAGGGCAATCTGTTGGGTCAGGTAGGATCTGAACAGATCCGGGCGCGTCACCGTCGTGGCATGAACACCAGGTTCAGACACATGGCCAAAGCTCAGGCGGCTGTCGACTTGGGAATAGGTCGAGGTTCTGATGCGAATTTCCGGATAATAGGCTCTGAATCGTGCGGCAGGTGCCCCATTTTCCATGGCGTCCGCAAAGCTGTCGCACAGGAAATTGGTCGCCTGCACGTACAGCTCTTCCAACCGGGCGACAGCGGCGGCGGGATCGGTAAACTGTTCTGGCGCGGGTGCTTGTGGTGTCAGGAGTGTCGTCATGCCAATGGTTCCAGAAGTTCTATTTTTTCGAATGTGCGTACGTCGACCAACCCGAGATCCGATATTCGAAGCTCGGGAATCACGACCAGCGCCAGCAATGAATGCTGCATGTACGCGTTGTTCAGATGACAGCCGCAGTCCTGCATCGCCTGCACCATCCTGTCGGCCTTGGCCGCGACTTCGGCGGCGGGACTGTCGGACATCAGGCCTGCGATCGGCAGTTCGACCAGCGCCAGTTCCTGCCCGTCCCGGAACAAGGTGATGCCACCGCCCACTTTGGCCAGACGGTTGGCGGCCAGCGCCATCTGATCGCGGTCCGTACCGACGACGATCATGTGATGACTGTCATGCGCCACGGTCGAGGCCATGGCCATTTTTCCCTGATAGCCAAAGCCCGAAACAAAAGCGTTGGTGACGCCCCCGGTGGCCCGGTGCCGCTCGACCAGCGCGATCTGGCACACCTCGCCTTCGCCCTCGACCAGCCCGCCTATGATCGGCAATTCGGCCTTCAACGCCTTGGTCGGGGCCTGGTTTTCCACCACGCCGATGACGTTGGCCTGAACTTTGTTGGCCCCTTCCGGTGCCTTGATCTCAAAATCGGCCGACGTCAGCGCATGCCCCAGATGAACGGTATGGCGCGATTTTTCGGGCCAGTTCAGATGTGGACAATCCACTTTGATTGCACCGTTTTCCGCGACAACCTGCCCGCGGGCTATCACCATCTCAACCGGCAGTTCGGCTAGATCCGAGCTGAGGATGATATCCGCCCGCCGCCCCGGAGTAACGGAACCGATCTCGCGTTCCAGCCCGAAATGCGTTGCCGTGTTGATCGTGGCCATTTGCAGCGCGACCAGGGGGTCGCATCCGCAAGCAATGGCATGGCGCACGACGCGGTTCATATGCCCGTCATTCACCAATGTGCCGGAATGACAGTCATCTGTACAAAGAATGAAGTTGCGCGGATCCAGCCCTTTTTCTGTCACGGCCGTAATCTGGCTTTCCACATCATACCAGGCCGATCCCAGACGCATCATCGAGCGCATCCCCTGCCGAACCCGTGCAATAGCGTCGGCCTCGCATGTGCCTTCGTGATCATCCGCCGGGCCACCCGCCACGTAAGCCGCAAAATCAGGCCCTAAATCAGGCGAAGCATAGTGCCCTCCGACCGTTTTCCCGGCCCGTTGAGTGGCTGCAATCTCGGCCAGCATCTTGGGATCACCATGGATCACGCCCGGGAAATTCATCATCTCGCCCAGCCCGATGATACCCGGCCAGTTCATCGCCTCGGCCACGTCTTCGGGCGTGATCTCATAGCCCGTCGTCTCCAACCCCGGTGCGGAAGGCGCGCAGGATGGCATCTGAGTGAAAATATTGACCGGTTGCATCATGGCTTCGTCATGCATCATGCGCACGCCGTCCAGACCCAGCACATTGGCGATCTCATGCGGATCGGTGAACATGCTGGTCGTTCCATGCGGGATGACGGCACGGGCGAATTCGGCTGGGGTGAGCATCCCGGATTCGATATGCATATGCGCATCACACAAGCCGGGCAGAATGTAGCGCCCTTGTGCTTCGATGATTTCCGTATCCGGCCCCACGCAATGCGAGGCATCCGGTCCGACGAATGCTATGCGCCCGGCAACAATCGCCACAGAATGATCCGGCAGCAATTCGCGGCTGTGTACGTTCACCCAGGTTCCGCCCTGAATGACCATGTCCGCCGCCTCGCGTCCGGCTGCAACTGCGATCAATTTGGGGGCGACATCGGGCCAGCTTGGGAAAGGTGTGTATTCCATGGCTCAACTTTCACGAATGCGTCAGCGGGTGCAACCCCGGTTCTTCGATGTTGGGGATTCCTCATACATGTTGGGCACGTCTTTTGGTTCTGGCGCGTGCGTTTCCCATTACACCTCAGACCCGATCTCACGCCGCACCCAGTTGGCAAAGGCCACAGCGCCGGGTGTGTCCTCGGCCTGCGGGGACAGCAGCAGATAGTAGGACTCGGGCATTCGCGCACGGTGCTTGAACGGCGCGACCAGCTGACCGCGCTTGATCAGATGACTGGCGATCGTGTCATGTGCCAGGCAAAGACCACCGCTAGCCATGACCGCTGACAGGCAAACCAGATAGGTCGTCGCGTAGGTTATCGACGGATTTTCCCAATTCAGACCCTGATCTTCCGCCCAGCTTGGCCAGTTGGACAGCAAGTTGGAGCAGTCGAACAGTGGCTGTTCCTGGAGGTTTTCCAAGCATACCGGATAGTCTGGTGCGCAGACCGGATAATAGTGTTCGGTGCGCAGAATTTCGGTTCGGACCGTGTCGGACGGACGAAGCGAAAACCGAATCTCGACCGCTGCGCCTTCGGCCATTTCGCGCGGTTCCCAAAGCTCGGTGAAGACGTTCAATTGAACATGTGGATGTTCCGCCCGAAATGCCGGCAGGCGCGGGGCCAGCCAGTTGACGGCAAAGCTGATGTTGCATTGCACTTGAACCGCGTTTGGTTGCGCACCGGTAACCGCCCGGGTTCCGCGCATCAGTGTCCGGAAAGCCTCTCGCACGACTGGCAGATAGGTGATTCCGGCCTCGGTCAGTTCCAGAGCTTTGGGGCGGCGCAGAAACAGTGGCTGCCCCAGATGCCCTTCCAGAGATTTAATCTGCTGGCTGACGGCGCTTTGCGTCATGTTCAGGTCTCGTGCCGCGCCGGTAAACGAGAGATGGCGCGCGGCGGCTTCGAAAGTGCGCAACCAGCCCAGCGGAGGAAGCGAGTTCTGCATCTACATAACCTCGGCATAAGTTCAGCTAATGGGATAGTTGCGTTTTTTTCGTTGGTCAAACTGCCAGGCCCCATGCAGGTTTGGCCACGACCAGCCGCGAAAGGAGCCAAGCATGAGCCTCACCAGTCTTCGTCCCAATATCGACCATTGGTCCGAGCGCGTGGATATGGCCGCCACCTTCCGCTGGACTGCCCGGCTGAACATGCATGAGGCGGTTGCCAACCATTTCAGCCTGGCGGTCAACGATGACGGCACGCAATTTCTGATGAACCCCAATCAGGTGCACTTTGCGCGCATTCGTGCCTCGGATCTATTGTTGCTGGATGCCAATGACCCGAACGTGATGGAACAACCTGGCGCGCCGGACCCGACGGCCTGGGGGCTGCACGGTTCAATCCACCGCCACTGCCCGCATGCGCGTTGCGTCATGCATGTGCATTCGATCTTTGCGACTGTTCTGGCCTCTTTGGCCGACAGTTCATTGCCGCCGATCGATCAGAACACGGCGACCTTTTACAACCGTTACGTGGTAGATGAAGAATTTGGAGGTCTGGCCTTTGAAAGCGAGGGTGAGCGCTGCGCCGGGATGCTGTCCGATCCCAGGAAGAAGGTCATGATCATGGGCAATCACGGTGTTCTGGTCATCGGCAGCGACCCTGCGGATGCCTTCAACAGGCTGTATTATTTCGAACGCGCGGCCGAAACCTATATTCGTGCCTTGCAGACCGGGCTGCCCCTGCGCGTCTTGTCGGATGAGATTGCCGAAAAAACAGCGCAAGAGCTGGACGATTATCCCGATCAGGCCGAAGCGCACCTGCGTGAGATCAAAGCGATCCTTGATTCTGAAAGTTCGGACTACGCGACCTGAGGCAAAGCGATGCGCATGGTCGAGGCGGGTGGCCTGATTGTATCCGAATAACCGGATTCAAACCCGTTCAAACAAAGCGATCAAAGCGGTGTCATCCTTGTTGGGGCCAGCCGCGAGATCTCCGTATATGCGGACTTCGGGCAGGGTCAGGTTGCGAATCTGATCCTGTTCCAATTCACGGAAAGCGTCGGCAAAACCCAGTTCCTTGAAATGGCGCGCATTGATCGAAAGCGTAAACTGCGCCCCGTGCCGCGCCACGCGTAACAGCGCGGGCAACACCTCGGGGCCCAAATGACCATGTGTGAACGTGCCGGATGAAACTATGCCGGAATAGCTGTGGCGCGGAACGGGGATGCCCTGTGTCAGATCAGCCTCGATCGCGTCCCGGTAAATATCCTTGCGCATCGCCTGATCCAGCATCTCTGCGCTGATGTCGGTTGCATCAATGGGTCCGACGCCAAGCGCCGACAGCACCGCGCCGCACAAGCCGGTTCCTGCTCCGACATCCAGAACGGGCCCCTGACCGCCCGCGCCGACAAATGCCCGTGCCGTGTGGGTGTGAAGCTGATAATCTTCGCGCGCGGCGAAACCGTCATCATAATCTCCTGCCCATTCCGCATAGAGCTGTCTGTTCTCGTCCGGAGAACTCAGCGCATAGGCCGAATGCAGGTCAGGTTTTTTTTTGCTCATGGCCAACAGAAAGGCGCAATCGAAGATTCGATTCAAGTGCGTCCATGCGGCGCTTGCATCCCGGTACGACGCAGATCATCAAAGGGGCATGACCAAGACGCTCTTTTCATTCGGCCATGGCTATTCTGCCCAGGCCCTGTCCCGAAACCTTGCCCCGAAGGGCTGGAAAATTTTTGGCACGACGCGAGACCGTGAAGGGACGGATGCAATCCGGGCCTCTGGCGCCGAGTCGCTGATCTGGCCGGGTGAGACACCGAACCTTGATGGGGTGACCCATTTGCTGATCTCGACGGCGCCAGATGAAGCGGGTGATCCAGTGTTGGCGGTGCTGGGCGATGAAATCGCCAAGCGGTCCGGTCAGTTCGATTGGGTGGGCTACTTGTCGACAACGGCCGTCTATGGCGACCATCAGGGTGGCTGGGTGGATGAGGACACGCCGCCCACACCGACCGCCAAGCGCGGAAGATGGCGTATGCTGGCCGAGGAGCAATGGTCGGCCATTCCGGGCCTGCCTGTTCACATCTTCCGTCTGGCGGGTATCTATGGGCCGGGGCGCGGTCCGTTTTCCAAGCTCAAGCGTGGTGGATTGCGGCGCATTATCAAACCGGGGCAGGTGTTTTCGCGCATTCATGTGGAAGACATCGCGCAGATCCTGGAAGCCTCGATGATGAAGCCGAATCCGGGAAGCATCTACAATGTATGTGACGATGAACCGGTCCCGCCGCAGGATGTCATAGGATACGCAGCCGAGTTGCAGGGTTTGCCCCTGCCTCCTGCGGTCCGGTTCGACGACGCCGATCTGACGCCGATGGCGCGCAGTTTCTACAACGAAAACAAGCGGGTTCGAAACGACCGGATCAAGGAAGAACTGGGTATTGATCTGATCTATCCCAATTACCGTGTCGGGCTGGAAGCCCTGATGAAAGGCAAGTAGCGTCTTTACATCGCCGCCGCTTTGATCATGTCCGCCGCTTTTTCGGCAATCATGATGGTGGGTGCGTTTGTATTGCCCGACACCAATGTCGGCATCACCGAGGCATCGACGACCCGCAGGCCTTCAAGCCCGCGGACGCGAAGCTGGGGGTCGACGACCGCCATTTCGTCCACGCCCATTTTGCAGGTGCCCACGGGGTGATAGATCGTGTCGGCGCGGGCGCGGATGTGCTCCTCCCAATCCTGATCGGTCTGGGCGGTATCAGTGCCGAACAGTTCTTTTTGCCGGTACTTGGCCAAAGCCGGCGCGTTGAGGATATCCCGCGCCATTCGCGCTCCTTTGATCATGGTTTCCAGATCGCGTTTGTCCGACAGAAACGCCGGATCGATGGCGGGCGCCGCCGTGGGGTCTGCGCTGTTCAGGCCTACGGCCCCCCGACTTTCTGGCCGCAGCTTGCAAACATGGCAACTATACCCGTACCCGTAATGCAGTTTGCGGGCATGGTCATCGACCATAGCGATGGTGAAATGCAGCTGAATGTCGGGACGCTCCAGATCGGGCGTGGTTTTCAGAAACGCTGCGCCTTCGGCAAATGGCGTAGCCGCCATCGAGACGCCCGTCTTGCTCCACCGTTGAATATGTCGCAACAACCGCGCTGCCCCTGCCGGGCCGATACCAAAATTGTCGGTGTCTGTGGTTTTGAAGATCAACGCGAAATCCAGATGATCCTGCAAGTTTCGTCCCACGCCAGGCAGCTCGTGGTGAACCGCGATTCCGTGCGGATCAAGGTCGCTTTTTGCGCCAACACCTGAAACCTGAAGCAGTTGCGGCGTTTTCAAGGCCCCTGCGCACAGCAGGACTTCGCGTTTCGCCCGAATTGTGATGTCTGCGCCTTTGCCTCTCACACGGTATACAACGCCCGTTGCGCGCTTGCCCTCAAAGCACAGCCTTCTGGCATGTGCATGCGTGATGACCGTCAGGTTCGGTCGGTCGGAAACCGGGAAAAGATAACCAGCTGCCGCGGAACACCGTTCCCCATTCTTTGCCGGGTCGTGAAACTGGGTAACCTGATATAGACCGACGCCTTCGTTGTCGCCCCGGTTGAAGTCTTCGGTATGGCGGTGTTGCAACTGCTGTGCGGCTTGAATGAACGCATGGGTGATTGGACGAGGCTCTTTTTGCCGTGAAACCTGCAACGGCCCGCTGTCACCATGCACGCTGTCGGCGCCAAGCTCATTGTTCTCGGCCCGTTTGAAGTAAGGCAATACACTGTCCCAGTCCCAGCCGCCGCAGCCCAGATCGGCCCAGCCATCATAGTCCTGCCGCTGACCTCTTACATACAACATGGCGTTGATCGCGCTCGAGCCGCCGAGTGCCTTGCCGCGCGGTTGATATCCTCTGCGCCCGTTCAGACCGGGCTGCGGGACCGTTTCAAAGGCCCAGTTGTTGATTCTGGGACGCCCCGGAAGTGCGGTAACAACAGCCGCAGGCATTCTGACGAAAAGGCTTTTCCCACCGCCACCTGCTTCAAGCAGGCAAACACTTGTGGATGGATCTTCGCTCAGGCGGTTGGCCAGAACCGATCCGGCCGAACCGCCGCCTACGATGATATAATCGAAATCCATGCTGCCTTGTGCACCTCTTGCGGCGTTTTTGTTTCTTTGACTGGTCGGGCAGGGTTACCACCTTCCTGGTGAGAGTGCGTTAATGGAGCAAAAAAACAACTGTGACCCAAAGTCAGTATTTGCGTAACCCAGCCTTTTCTTGTTGGTCAGATCCGGGCTGTACGCAAGGTGCAGTAAGGTTTTGCAGATCGTTTCTGTCTGCCGAACCCCTCGATTCCCCCGCAAGGGCAAGTTTTGGGGTTCCTTCCTGGGATATCCGCACGTTCCAGGCGGTCTGAAGATCTTGATTTGTTAATGTAACTTACTGTTTTAATTAACAAACACAAGAAATCGATGCGAAATGCAAAGTTTTTTGAAAATGGGGGTTGCAGGTCTCAGGCCTAATCCGTAAATACCCCTTCACCGGCGCTGCTGAGGCGCTGGGACGCGGCGGAAGCGGCGGTTACGCT
>NZ_WVQU01000026.1:0-1273 GCF_013110575.1 Ruegeria sp. HKCCD7559 | reverse complement strand
TTACAGGTTCGGATAGATCGGGAATTTGGCGCAGAGGTCTGCGACCTCGGCCTTGACCTTGGCTTCGACGGCGCCGTTGCCGTCTTCGCCATTGGCGGCCAGGCCGTCGACCACTTCGATGATCCAGTCGGCGATCTGGCGGAATTCGACCTCGCCGAAGCCGCGGGTGGTGCCGGCGGGCGAACCCAGACGGATGCCCGACGTGATGGTCGGCTTTTCCGGATCAAACGGCACACCGTTCTTGTTGCAGGTGATATGCGCCCGGCCCAAGGCCTTTTCGGTGGCGTTGCCCTTGACGCCTTTGGGGCGCAGGTCGACCAGCACCACATGGGTGTCGGTGCCGTGGGTCACCGTGTCCAGACCGCCCTTGATCAGCTGATCCGACAGCGCCTGGGCGTTGGTGATCACCTGCTTGACATAGTCCTTGAACTCGGGCCGCAGCGCCTCGCCAAAGGCCACGGCCTTGGCCGCGATCACATGCATCAGCGGGCCGCCCTGAATGCCGGGGAAGATGGCCGAGTTCACTTTCTTGGCGATATCTTCATCATTGGTCAGGATCATGCCGCCGCGCGGGCCGCGCAGGGTCTTGTGCGTGGTGGTGGTGGCCACATGCGCATGTGGGAAGGGGCTGGGATGTTCGCCCGCCGCAACCAGACCGGCAAAATGCGCCATGTCCACGTGCAGATAGGCACCGACCATGTCGGCAATCTGACGCATGCGGGCAAAGTCGATCTGGCGCGGGATGGCCGAACCGCCGGCGATGATCAGCTTGGGCTGGTGCTCTTTCGCCAGCGCCTCGACCTGATCATAATCCAGCATGTTGTCCTGCTGGCGCACGCCGTATTGCACCGCGTTGAACCACTTGCCCGACTGGTTCGGGCGGGCGCCGTGGGTCAGGTGACCGCCGGCATCCAGGCTCATGCCCAGAATGGTGTCGCCGGGCTTGATCAGCGCCTGAAACACGCCCTGGTTGGCCTGAGAGCCGGAATTGGGCTGCACGTTGGCGAATTCACAGCCGAACAGCTGCTTGGCGCGGTCGATGGCCAGGTTTTCGGCGATGTCGACGAACTGGCAGCCGCCATAGTAGCGGCGGCCGGGATAGCCTTCGGCGTATTTGTTGGTCATCACCGAGCCCTGCGCCTCCATCACGGCGGCAGAGACGATATTCTCGGACGCGATCAGCTCGATCTCGTCGCGCTGACGACCCAGTTCCGACGTGATCGAGCCAAAAAGCTCGGGATCACGATCAGAAAGGGACTGGGTGAAAAATCCG
>NZ_WVQU01000025.1:0-1284 GCF_013110575.1 Ruegeria sp. HKCCD7559 | reverse complement strand
ATGGCAAAGGAAAAGTTTGAGCGTACAAAACCGCACGTCAACATCGGCACGATTGGCCACGTTGACCACGGCAAGACCACGCTGACCGCAGCAATCACCAAGTATTTCGGTGACTTCAAAGCGTATGACCAGATCGACGGTGCGCCGGAAGAGAAAGCGCGCGGCATCACCATCTCGACCGCCCACGTGGAATACGAGACCGACAACCGCCACTATGCGCACGTCGACTGCCCCGGCCACGCCGACTACGTCAAGAACATGATCACCGGTGCCGCTCAGATGGACGGCGCGATCCTGGTTGTGAACGCCGCTGACGGCCCGATGCCGCAGACCCGCGAGCACATCCTGCTGGGCCGCCAGGTTGGCATCCCGAAGATGGTCGTGTTCATGAACAAAGTTGACCAGGTCGACGACGAAGAGCTGCTGGAACTGGTTGAGATGGAAGTTCGCGAACTGCTGTCCAGCTACGAATACCCTGGCGACGATATTCCGATCATTGCAGGTTCGGCTCTGGCCGCGATGGAAGGCAACAACCCGGAAATCGGCGAAGCGAAGATCCGCGAACTGATGGCGGCTGTTGATGACTACATCGACACCCCTGAGCGTGAAGTCGACAAGCCGTTCCTGATGCCGGTTGAAGACGTATTCTCGATCTCGGGCCGTGGTACCGTTGTGACCGGCCGTGTCGAGCGTGGCGTGATCAATGTTGGCGACGAGATCGAAATCGTCGGCATCCGCGACACTCAGAAAACCACCTGTACCGGTGTTGAAATGTTCCGCAAGCTGCTGGATCGCGGTGAAGCGGGCGACAACATCGGCGCCCTGCTGCGCGGTATCGACCGTGACGGCGTTGAGCGTGGCCAGGTTCTGTGTAAGCCGGGTTCGGTGACACCGCACACCAAGTTCGAAGCCGAAGCCTATATCCTGACCAAGGAAGAAGGCGGCCGTCACACCCCGTTCTTCGCAAACTACCGTCCGCAGTTCTACTTCCGGACCACTGACGTGACCGGCACCGTGACCCTGGCGGCTGGCACCGAGATGGTTATGCCTGGCGACAACGTCGGCTTCACCGTCGAGCTGATCGCTCCGATCGCGATGGAAGACGGCCTGCGCTTCGCCATCCGCGAAGGCGGCCGCACCGTCGGCGCCGGCGTCGTGTCGAAAATCATCGAGTAAGTCGGCTTTGCCGACTGGTGGGCGGCAGTTGCTCTGAAAGAGCAATGAGAGCCCACACCGTCGAACCAAAGAAGGCCGCTCCACACCGGGGCGGCCTTTTTTTGTTTT
>NZ_WVQU01000024.1:0-1474 GCF_013110575.1 Ruegeria sp. HKCCD7559 | reverse complement strand
CCTGAGCTTTCATGTCATCGGCGGAGATTCCGGCGACGGCGACGGGTTTTTTCATCGCGTCGCGGCGGAAAGGCTCGCCGAGCTCCTGGTTGATCAGGGCCTCGATCAGCGTGGTGATGCCGTTCTTCTGATCCTCGATCGCCTGATTCAGCGCCGCAGTCAGCTCGTCCTGGGTGCGGGCCACGACACCCTTCAGGCCACAGGCCTGCGCGATACCGGCGTAAGACACTTTGGTGTCCAGCTCGGTGCCGACGAAGTTGTCGTCGAACCACAGGGTCGAGTTGCGCTTTTCCGCGCCCCACTGGTAGTTGCGGAACACGATCTGGGTCACGGCGGGCCATTCCTCGCGGCCGATCGCGGTCAGTTCGTTCACCGCGATGCCAAAGGCACCGTCACCGGCAAAGCCCACGACCGGCACATCCGGGCAGCCGATCTTGGCACCAACGATGGCCGGCAGGCCATAGCCGCAGGGGCCGAACAGGCCCGGCGCCAGGTATTTGCGGCCCTCTTCAAACGATGGATAGGCGTTGCCGATGGCGCAGTTGTTGCCGATATCCGAGCTGATGATCGCCTCTTTCGGCAGGGCCGCCTGAATGGCGCGCCACGCCATGCGGGGGCTCATCCAGTCGGGCTTGGCCGAGCGAGCACGCTGGTTCCAGGTGGTGCCCGGATCGTCATCCTCGTGGGTCATCGAGGTCAGTTCCTGCGCCCAGGCCGATTTCTTCTGCGCGATGCGCTCTTTGCGCTCTTTGCGGCCTTCGTCACCGGCGGTGTCGCTCAGCTGGGCCAGAATGCCCTTTGCCACCTTGGCGGCGTCGCCGATGATGCCGACGCTGACCGCTTTGGTCAGGCCGATACGGTCAGGGTTGATGTCGACCTGGATGATCTTCGCATCCGTGGGCCAGTAGTTGATGCCATAGCCCGGCAGGGTCGAGAACGGGTTCAGACGGGTGCCGAGGCACAGGACAACATCCGCCTCGCTGATCAGCTCCATCCCGGCTTTCGAGCCGTTGTAGCCCAGCGGGCCGGCAAACAGAGGGTGGCTGCCGGGGAAGGCGTCGTTGTGCTGATAACCCACGCAGACCGGCGCATCCAGACGCTCGGCCAGCGCCTTCGAGGCCTCGATCCCACCCTTGGACAGAACCACGCCCGCACCGTTCAGGATCACCGGGTTCTTGGCGTTCGACAGCAGCTCGGCCGCCTGCGCCACGGCGGTTTCGCCGCCCGCAGGGCGCTCGAACTCGACGATGGCGGGCAGGTCGATATCGACCACCTGGGTCCACATGTCACGCGGGATGTTGATCTGGGCCGGGGCGCTGGCGCGCTTGGCTTTCATGATCACGCGGTTCAGAACCTCGGTGACGCGGGTCGGGTCGCGGACCTCTTCCTGATAGGCGACCATGTCCTCGAACAGCTTCATCTGCTCAACTTCCTGGAAACCGCCCTGACCGATGGTCTTGTTCGCCGCCTGCGG
>NZ_WVQU01000023.1:0-2282 GCF_013110575.1 Ruegeria sp. HKCCD7559 | reverse complement strand
CAAGGCCGAGGTCGCAGACCTCTGCGCCAAATTCCCGATCTATCCGAACCTGTAAGACGAAGGACCCGAACCTATGAGCTTTCATTCCATTGACCAAGCCCCAGCACGCCTGAACCGAAGTGAATTGGCCGTGCCCGGCAGCCAACCCGGAATGTTCGAAAAGGCAGCCAAATCCGATGTAGACGTCATTTTCCTTGATCTGGAAGACGCCGTCGCGCCCGATGAAAAGGAACAGGCCCGCAGGAACATCATTCAGGCGCTGAACGACATCGATTGGGGCAACAAGACCATGTCGGTTCGGATCAACGGTCTGGACACGCATTACATGTACCGCGACGTCGTCGATGTGGTCGAACAGGCGGGTGAACGGCTGGACCTGATCATGATCCCCAAGGTCGGGACAGCCGCAGATGTGTATGCGGTCGACATGCTGGTGACCCAGATCGAAGACGCCAAGGGTTACAAAAAACGGATCGGGTTCGAACACATCATCGAAACCGCGCTTGGCATGCAGAATGTCAGTGAGATTGCGGCAGCATCCAAGCGCAATGAAAGCTTGCACTTCGGTGTGGCCGACTATGCGGCCTCGACCCGTGCGCGAACCACGATCATCGGTGGTGTGAACCCGGACTACTCTGTTTTGACCGATGCGGACCCCGAGGACGGTCGCCAGACCCATTGGGGTGACATGTGGCATTATGCTCTGGCCCGCATGGTGGTTGCGGCGCGCGCCAACGGGCTGCGTCCGATTGATGGGCCTTTTGGCGATTTTCAGGACCCGGACGGTTACAAGGCCGCCGCAAAACGTGCCGCCGTTCTGGGTTGCGAGGGCAAATGGGCCATTCACCCAAGCCAGATCGCGCTGGCGAACGAGGTGATGTCGCCGTCCGACGCCGAGGTCATCAAGGCGCAGCGAATTCTTGTTGCCATGGCCGAGGCCGAGGCAGACGGAAAAGGCGCCGTTTCGCTGGATGGTCGACTGATTGATTACGCCTCCATCCGTCAGGCCGAAGTGCTGGTGGAAAAGGCATGCCAGATTGCTGCGGCGTGAACCAAACCAGTGTTGCGTGGACAAACTGCCCACGCGATGTCATCGCCGGTTGCGCAAGCCGAAGAAGTGCTAGGATCCTTCCGGCGCCATCGAACCCGTGAACCGACGGTCCCGGACATCATCCGGGCTGGTTTTGTAGCAGCGTTGAAACGCACGTTTCAATGCGACGGGCGATGAAAAACCGGTGGCTGCCGAGATTTCGATCTGCGACATGTTCGTGAACTGCAACAGGTTCTGCGCCCTTTCCAGACGAAGCTCCTTGTACGTGGAAAGAAGCTTTGCTCCGGTTTTGCTCAGGAACCGTCGTTGCAGCTGCCGCGTCGAGGTTTTGAGCAAACGGGAAAGATCGGAGATCGTCAGAGGATCTTCGATGTTCTCCTGCATCGCATCCAAAGTGCGCACCACCAGAAGATCGCCTTTTGCCTTGTGCACCAACCGGGCGGCCAACCTGCTTTCGTGTTTTTGCGTAGGTTCGGTCAGGCCGATATAGCTGCGCAATGCGTCCGCAATATGCTCTCCGTGATCCAAGGACACGAATTCGGACAACAACCGCAACGCGCTCAGTCTGCTGGTCGCGCTGTGGGGGTGCCCGTCGGCGGCCAGATGGGTTGCCGCACCGCAGCTTTCCAATCCGCTTTCCAGCGCGGCCGCGGCAAAGTTCGGGTGAACCGCGACGATGTTTCGGCCCGCTCTGCCCAGTTGCACCAGCAACAGGACAGCTCCACCGACCAGAACGGTCCTTGAAGACAGGTTGAGAACTTGCGAAATCCAGCTTCTGCGCGAACCGGAGACGTCCCAGTTGTTCTCCAGGTCGCCCCAGAATATCGCCGTCCGACCTGCCCAATAAAGAGGCCCGCCAACCGAGTCATTTCCGGACACCCGGAGATTGACGACGTAAGAGCAGTTTTCGACCAGGCTGTTCAGAGCGTGATAGAACTCGACGACGATCTCGGCCGATGCCAGCGCCCGGGTGTCGCTGAGGATAACATCGATGTGTTTTATTCTTTCGGGCACCTCCGGCCCGGTCTTTGCCAGGTCGGCGCGATCATTTGCGAGGACATAGTGTTTCATTGTTCCTCCATCGAATTGACGAGAGGCAGCGCCTCGCTGGACGCTGCCCTCATTTTCGGATTTCAATCCGCCAGGGCAAACCGCGGATTGCTACGCCCGGTTCCCTATTCCGCGGCGTCTGCGTATGCGTCCATTGGGGGGCATGTGCAGACGAGGTTTC
>NZ_WVQU01000022.1:0-4477 GCF_013110575.1 Ruegeria sp. HKCCD7559 | reverse complement strand
TATTCCGCGGCGTCTGCGTATGCGTCCATTGGGGGGCATGTGCAGACGAGGTTTCTGTCACCGTAAGCGTTGTCGACGCGGTTGACGGGGGACCAGTATTTGTCGACGCCCATGGAACCCGGCGGGAAGCAGGCCTGTTCGCGGGTGTAGGGGCGGTCCCAGTCGCCGACCAGATCGCGCACCGTGTGGGGGGCGTTTTTCAGCGGGTTGTTTTCCGCGTCGATCTTGCCGTCGATGATGTCCTGCGCTTCCGAGCGGATCGACAGCATGGCATCGCAGAAACGGTCCAGTTCGGCCATGGGTTCCGACTCCGTGGGTTCCACCATCAGGGTGCCGGCCACCGGCCAGCTCATCGTTGGCGCGTGGAAGCCTGAATCGATCAGGCGTTTGGCCACGTCATCGACGGTGACATGCGCCTCGGCGTCCAGGGGCCGGGTGTCGAGGATGCATTCATGCGCCACACGCCCCGTTTCCGAGGTATAGAGGATCGGATAGGCATCCTTGAGCCGCGCCGCGATGTAGTTGGCGTTCAGGATCGCCACCTTGGTCGCCTGGGTCAGACCCGCGCCGCCCATCAGCAGCACATAGGCCCAGCTGACCGGCAGAATGGACGGAGACCCGAAGGGCGCCGCCGAGACCGGGCCCACGGCGGTGCCGTATTCCGGGTGCCCGGGCAGGTGCTCGGCCAGATGCGCCTTGACGCCGATCGGACCCATGCCGGGGCCGCCGCCGCCATGCGGGATGCAGAAGGTCTTGTGCAGGTTCAGGTGGCTGACGTCGCCGCCAATGTCGCCGGGGCGCGACAGGCCCACCATGGCGTTCATGTTGGCGCCGTCGATATAGACCTGGCCGCCGTGGTCATGGGTGATCTGGCAGACCTCCTGCACGGTGGTCTCGAACACACCATGAGTGGACGGGTAGGTGATCATGCAGGCGGCCAGATGATCCGAGTGCTTTTCCGCCTTGGCGCGGAAGTCGGCGACATCGATATTGCCCTTGTCATCCGCCTGCACCGGCACGACCTGCCAGCCCACCATCTGCGCCGAGGCCGGGTTGGTGCCATGGGCCGAGGTCGGGATCAGGCAGACATTGCGGTGCCCTTCGCCGCGCGCAAAGTGATAGTTGCGGATGGTCAGCAGGCCCGCATATTCGCCCTGCGCGCCCGAGTTGGGCTGCTGGGAGATCGCGTCATAGCCGGTGATCTGGCACAGCTTGTCGTTCAGATCGGCGATCATCTCGTGATAGCCCTGCGCCTGATCTTCGGGGCAGAACGGGTGCAGATTGCCGAACTCGGGCCAGGTGACCGGGATCATCTCGATCGTGGCGTTCAGCTTCATGGTGCAGGACCCCAGCGGGATCATCGCCCGGTCCAGCGCCAGGTCGCGGTCGGCCAGACGACGCATATAGCGGGTGATCTCGGCCTCGGCCCGGTTCTGGTGGAAGATCGGGTGGGTCAGATAGGCGCTTTCACGCAGCGCATAATCCGGCAGGCGGTATTGCTTGTTCGAGCTGTCATCCTTGCGGTCGATGCCGAAGGCCCCCCAGACCGCCTCGATCGTCTCGGGGCGGGTCTGTTCGTCCAGGCTGATGCCAACCTTGGTGTCGCCCACCTTGCGCAGGTTGACGCCGCGCGCCACGGCGGCCTCCATCACCGTCTTCTGCAGATGGCCGACCTCGACCGTGATCGTGTCGAAGAACACCTCGGGTTCGACCGAGAAGCCCGCCTCTTCCAGGCCGGCGGCCAGGCGCGAGGTCTTGCGGTGCACCGACTGGGCAATCGCCTTGATGCCGTCGGGGCCGTGATAGACCGCATACATCGAAGCAATCACCGCCAGCAGCGCCTGCGCGGTGCAGACGTTCGAGTTCGCCTTCTCGCGGCGGATGTGCTGCTCGCGGGTCTGCAACGACAGGCGGTAGGCCTTGTTGCCGCGGCTGTCGATGGACACACCGATGATCCGGCCCGGCATGGATCGCTTCAGCTTGTCGGTGGTGGCCATGTAGGCGGCGTGCGGGCCGCCATAGCCCATCGGCACGCCAAAGCGCTGGGTCGAGCCGATGGCAATGTCCGCGCCCATCTCGCCCGGTGACTTCAGCAGCGCCAGCGACAGGATGTCGGCGGCGACGATGGCGATGGCCTTGTGTTCATGCAGCGCCGCGATCTCGGCGGTGAAGTCGCGCACATGGCCATAGGTGCCCGGATACTGGAAGATCGCGCCGAATACCGCGCCCGCGTCCAGCTGATCCGGGTCGGCGACCTGCACGTCGATGCCCAGAGGCTCGGCCCGGGTCTTGATCACCGCGATGGTCTGCGGGTGGCAGTTCTTGTCAACGAAGAAGGCCGCGTTGTTGGCCTTGGACCGGCCGCCGCGCTTGGCCATCGCCATCGCTTCGGCCGCCGCGGTGGCTTCGTCCAGAAGCGAGGCGTTGGCCACGTCCAGCCCGGTCAGGTCGCTGACCATGGTCTGGAAGTTCAAGAGCGCCTCGAGCCGGCCCTGGCTGATCTCGGGCTGGTACGGCGTGTAGGCGGTGTACCAGGCCGGGTTTTCCAGGATGTTGCGCAGGATCGGCGCAGGCGTGGTGGTGCCGTAATAGCCCTGACCGATCAGCGAGGTCAGAACCTTGTTCTTCCCCGCCACCTGTTTCATGTGGAAAAGCGCATCGCGTTCCGTCATCGCCGGACCCCAGTCCAGCGGCTGTTTCTGCCGGATCGCCGGGGGGACGGTGGCGTCGATCAGCTCGTCCAGCGTCTTGAAGCCGATCACCTGCAGCATGTCGCGCATCTCGGTCGGGCTGGGACCGATATGGCGACGGTTGGCAAAATCATAGGCTTCGTAGTCGGTCAGTTTGAAGGCCATTGCAGCGCTCCCATGGATAGGTCAGGGCCGGCGGAGACTGCGGGAGCCTCCGGCGGGGATATTTCTTGCCAGATGAAGGGCGGGGCCCAAATTCGGCGGCATCAATTAATTCGATGGAGCCCCATGCCGGGACTCCGTTCGGGTTTACCCGATGAAGGCTTTGTATCCGGCTTCGTCCATCAGATCCTCGAGCTGCGACGCGTCACTGATCTTGATCTTGTAGATCCAGGCCTCGCCCTCGGGGTCGTCGTTCAGCGCGCCGGGATTGTCGGCCAGCGCCTCGTTCACCTCGACGATCTCACCATCGACCGGAGCATAGAGTTCCGAGGCCGCTTTGACGGATTCGATCACACCGATCTCGCCGTCTTTCTCGAACTCGTCGCCCACTTCCTGCTGCTCGACAAACACCACCTCACCCAGCTGTTCAGCCGCGTGTTTGGTGATGCCCAGCGTGGCGGTGTCGCCCTCAACGCTCAGCCATTCATGTTCTTCGGAATAATAGGTTGCCATGCTTCTTTCTCCTGACTTCAACGCTTGTAATTCTGTTTGACGAAGGGCAGCGCCACGATCTGCGCCGGTTGCGCCTTGCCCCGGATGATCAGGTTCACCTTCTCGCCCGGCGCGCCATGGCCTTTGCTCACATAACCCATCGCAACCGGGCCGCCGACCGTGGGGCCAAAGCTGCCCGAGGTGATCTGACCGATGGTGTTACCCTCTAGGCATTGCACTTCCACCCCCTGACGCGCCGGCGCACGGCCGTCGGGCTTGATGCCCACCAGCTTGCGGGCTGCGCCCTCGGCCAGTTCGCGCTGGATACGCTCCGCCCCCGGAAAACCACCTTCTTCCTTGCGGCGCTTCTGCATCGCCCAAGCCAACGAGGCCTCGACCGGCGAGGTGCTCTGGTCGATGTCATTGCCATAGAGGCACAGCCCCGCCTCAAGCCGCAGGCTGTCGCGCGCGCCCAGACCCGCCGGTTCGCACTCCTCATGCGCCAGGAAGGCCCGTGTGATCTCGATCGCCTTATCCTCGGGGATCGAGATCTCGTACCCGTCCTCACCGGTATAGCCCAGGCGCGAGATACGGCATTCGACACCCAGGATGTCGGCAATCGTGGTTTCCATGAACTTCAGATCGCGGGCAGCGGGGCAGAGTTCCCCGACTACATCTTCGGCCTTGGGGCCTTGCACGGCCACCAGCGCGCGGTCGAAGATCTCGGTCACCTCAACCCCGTCCAGATTGTCGCGCATATGCGGAATGTCCTGATGGCGCAGCGCCGCGTTCACCACCACAAAGTAGTGATCCCCCGCATTCGACACGATCAAATCGTCCATGATCCCGCCTTCGGCATTGGTGAAGAACCCGTACCGCGCCTTGCCTTCCTTCAGCGTCGCATAGGCCTGCGGGCACAGAGCTTCCAGCTTCTCACCCACATTCTCACCGCGCAGGATCACCTGACCCATGTGAGACACATCAAACAACGCCGCCTTCTCACGGCACTGCTTATGCTCTCCCATGATCCCCAAAGGATACTGAACAGGCATCTCCCAACCCGCAAAATCAACCATCTTGCCGCCAAGCTCGACGTGAAGGTCATACAAGGGCGTGCGCTTCGGTGTGGTCAT
>NZ_WVQU01000021.1:0-4832 GCF_013110575.1 Ruegeria sp. HKCCD7559 | reverse complement strand
CGGGGTTCGTTTCGGATCAATCTCGACAGCGGACTGTGGGCAGACTTCGCGACGGATGACAAAGGCGGGGATGCCATCAGCCTCTTTGCCTATCTGAACGGGGTGCAGCAAGGTCAGGCCGCACGTGCGCTGGCCCAGCGTCTGGGGGTGCAGGCATGAGCGCGCTACCCGACCTTCGCCACCCGACAGCCGGTGTCGCTGATACCCAGCATGTTTATCGCAGCAGAACGGGTGCGCCTGTGCTCGTCGCCAATCGCTATGAGGGCAACGGCAAGGGCAAGTTCTTTCTGCCCTACGACGTGACCAAGGGCGCATGGAAAGCACCCCAGTTGCGCCCGGTCTATCATCTGGACCGGATCGCCCAGGCGAACCCGGATCAGCCGGTGATCTGGGTTGAAGGGGAGAAGTGTGCCGATGTTCTGACAGGCTTGGGGTATCTGGCCTCTACCAGCTTTGGAGGCAGCAAGGCGCTGGCAAAAACTGACCTGTCACCGTTGGCAGGCCGTACTGTCATTATCTGGCCTGACCATGATGAGCCGGGACAGAGCTATGCCGCCAAGTTGGCCGAAGAGCTCGTTACATTACATAGGGCGACACCTCTGATCCTGCCGATCAGTGACGCACTGATTCAAGCGCATGATTCATCGAGTCTGATCCCTAAACCAATACATAGGGGCTGGGACGTGGCCGATGCCATTGCCGCAGGTTGGGGGCTAGGCGAGATTGACGCCCTAATAAACAGCGTTGCGTGTGATTTGCCGGATGTAACTGCCGCCTACCTTACAAGTAAGGTTCGGCCTGCCGCCAATGACCCGCATCCCCCTATGTATCATAAGGAAAACCCCGACCCGTATACGTTACCTATACATAGGGATGAACCTGCACCTATACGTAACGATGACAATGCGGCGCTGGTGGATGGGCTTGAGCTTTGGAACACGCCACAGGGTGAGCCCTATGTAACGTTACGGGCCAAGGGTCACTTTGAGCACTGGCCTGTAGGTTCCGCGACCTTCCGCAACTATCTGGCCTATGCCCATTACAAGGCCGAGGGCAAAGCCCCCTCCAATGCCGCGCTAGATGACAAGCGCCGGATGCTGGAAGGGGTGGCCCGGTTCGAAGGCGAGACCTACCCCGTATCCAGCCGCATCGCCTCCATCGGGCGCACGGTCTATCTCGATCTTGGCGACACCGACTGGCAGGCTGTGGCGATCACCTCCGAGGGCTGGCAGGTGGTCAGCCACCCGCCCGCACGGTTTCGGCGCTCACCAGCCATGCAGGCGCTTCCAGTACCGGAACGGCATGAGAATGGCATCGACTTGTTGCGCGATTTTCTGAACGTGGACAGCGAAGATGATTTCCGCATGTTGGTGGCATGGGTTCTGGGGTGTTTCCACCCCAAAGGCCCCTACCCTATCCTGACTCTGTCAGGCGAACAGGGCAGCGCCAAAAGCACCACTGCACAAACGCTGCGCGACCTGATCGACCCGGCCCAGCCCAGCACCCGCAGCACGCCCAATTCCGAGCAGGATTTGGTGATTGCCGCGATGCACAATCATGTTCTGAGCTTTGACAATCTCTCGACCATCCGCCCGATGATGGCGGACGCCTTCTGCCGGATTGCTACGGGTGGCGGCTTTGGCACCCGCAAGCTGCACACCGACAGCGACGAAGTGCTGTTCAACGCCACCCGGCCTTGCCTGCTGAACGGTATTCCCGATCTGGCCGCACGACCTGATCTGGCGGATCGCGCCATTGGCGTTCATCTGCCGGTGATCCCACCCGGCAGGCGCAAAACCTTGGGCGCGTTCAACCGCGACTTTGCCAAGGCCAAGCCCTACATTCTGGGCGCGCTGTTGGACGCGGTATCCCGCGCATTGGGTCAAATTGACTCTGTAAGCCTCTCAGAAGCCCCTAGGATGGCGGACTTTGCTAAATGGGTCGTTGCTGCCGAAGACTCCCTTGGGTGGACTCAGGGCGCGTTTCTGGACTCCTACGCGGCCAATCGCGCCCGCAGCGACCAAGCCGCCGTTGACGCCAACCCCGTGGCACTGGCAATCCTGTCTCTCATGGATGGGCGTCAGCGTTGGGGCGGCACTGCAACCGAGTTGAAGCAAACCTTGCGGGATCGCTTTCCTGCGCTGACAGAGGACAGCCAGAGCTTTCCCCGGTCCGAGGCGCGGTTTGGGGCAGCGCTACGTCGGGTTCAGCCCGTGTTGCGGCGTCAGGGGGTTAACATCGCGTTCAGTCGGGAAGGCAAAGCCGGGATGCGGGTGATAGAATTGAGCAGTCGGTGAAAGTTCGTACAACAATTTTTTGGCTAACGCGCTCGATCCCTTGGGTCGGGCGCCTTTTTGTTGCTCCACCTATTGCGTTTGTCTGGTTCGACTTTCGTCTGCTACGCGGGACGAAGCGGACTTTTGATGTGATCGCTCCAAAGACAGCTATGCGCCCAATACAGACATTACATTCTCACATGCAGGAAAGGTAGCGAACCTTAATTGCGGGGGCAAACACGTGGCTTTGTTGAAAGCTCCGCTCTAGATCTTAACATAAATCCACTTCTTATTGGCAGAAAGCTCGGAGCGGAAAGCTCCGAGCCGCGTTCCCTACCATCAGGACTGACTAAGTTTCTTGAGTTGCAGGAAGCTCATCACCGCAAGAAACGCAAAGAATGCGGGATCCGACCAACCAAAGCCAGTGAAGATACCTGTCAGCGCCGCATATAGCGTTACGACAAAACCAAGTGCGTTGGTTGCCATCAGCCCGGTCAGCAGCTTCCGGGCGGTTGCACCGTCGGTCACATCCCTAAGAAGAAAGCCAATAATGGCAATCCCTCCAAGAAAAATGCTGTTGTGCTGCGACAGGAACCAGGCGTAGCGGTCATTCAGCTCCAATCCGTAGTTTGGCCACAGAAAACCAGGCAGAAAAAACAGCGCAAAGGCAAACAACGCATAGATTGTGCTGTGAAGGGTCAGGAATGTTCGATTGCTCATTTGAAAGCTCCTTGTATGTGCGCAAGTTTAAGAGGGATCCTGATCAGACTACCTCGCGCAAGGGGGCGTTGGTGATTGAGCTGAGGTCTTCCATGATATCAAACACATGGTCCGACGTTACGGTGACACCGATTGCCGCCAGACGCTTCACGTGCATCGCCTTGTAGGTTTCCAGGGCGGCGAGATCCCGGAACAAATAGGTCGAACCGAAATCACCACTGCTTTCATCAACGGTCCAGATTTTCCAGATCACACCAGCTTCCTGCGCAATGCTTTCAGCCAACCGCTTAGTGCCCTCGGCAAATTCTTCGGTCATGGGGCCGTCATATGTCATGTGTAGGCCCCAGATTTTCATCGTGCTCATCAGCTTTGTCCTTTTGACTTTCTCGCTCCGGTTTTGCGTGTGGCGAAGCGTGTGGTTTCCATTGCCAAGCAAGATAGTCAGGGATATTTGTTAGATAAACAGCCATTTTTAGATCGCGATGTAAGGAATATCTAACAATGAGGCGAAATGAGTTGAACGACGTGTCGATATTCGTGGCGGTTGCTCAAGAGAACGGTTTCCGCGCGGCGGCTGAAAAACTGAAACTTGGAGCGGGTTCGGTAAGTGAAGCTGTCCAGAGGTTCGAAGATCGCCTTGGCGTGCGCCTGATCGAAAGATCGACCCGGGCCATCGCCCTGACCAAAGCGGGCGAACTTCTTTTTCGCCGTAGCCTGCCAGCAATCAATGATCTGGAAACAGCACTGAAAAGTATTCACGACCTAAACGAAGATCTGTCGGGCACGCTTCGGCTAACGGCCCCGACCGCCGCGGGCCAATTGTTTCTGGATGCCCTAATCACAGGATTTGCAAAAGAACATCCGGCGGTGGCGATTGAACTAATTTATGACGAAACAAAAGTCGATCTCGTAACCAGCGGGGTTGATGCTGCTATCCGTGCTGAGACCCTGCTTGATCCTGATACATATGCCATCGCAATTGGCCCTACACTGAAGATGACGATTGTCGCGTCCCCCGAATATCTAGCCAATTGCCCGCCCCTAGAGAAACCGGCCGATGTGGCGGCACATAGCGGGGTCTGTTTTGCTATTACAGGTGCTGACAAGCTGGCCCCGTGGGTATTTGCAGGCACAGACGGCCCCTATTCGGTCATGCCGCGTCCCAAGATCGTCACCAACGACGTGACCTCCATCCTTGAAGGCGCAAAGGCGGGGCTTGGGCTGGCCTATATCTTTGCAAGCTCTGTCGAGAGCTTGCTGGAAGACGGCAGGTTGGTTCAGGTTCTGGAAGGCCAGACCGCTGATTTGCCCCGGTTCTCCCTGAACTATCTATCCAAGCGCAATATGCCGCCCCGTGTCAGAGCTTTCGTTGATTATGCGAAACGGTGCAATCCTTAAACAAAATCGCTAATCTCTGCACTATCAAACAAGTTCCGTTTCTTGGAGCCGAATTGAAGCTTGGTGGAGCATCATCAAGGGTCCAGTACGCGCCGATTCACGGAGCTTTGCAAAGCCCGATTTCTGCCCAAAACAGTCATTGGAACATCGTGCAGCACCTGTAACTTTGGGCTCTGAGCCGACATTCGCGGTTTTGGCTGACGGTGCTGACAGTGCAGACGATGAACCCGCGCCGGTTTTCATTTTGAGAAAAGTTCAGATGTGGGGGAGTGTCAGAATGAGAACGCTTTGATAGCTGTTCTTTGCTCTCTGGCGTAGCACCGCTGTAGCACCGGGCGAGTATGTCCCAAATGCAAGAAGCGCCCCTTGGAGCGTTAGTGCGTTGTAATCAAGTGATTTATTTTGGTTGCGGGAGTAGGATTTGAACCTACGACCTTC
>NZ_WVQU01000020.1:2500-6197 GCF_013110575.1 Ruegeria sp. HKCCD7559 | reverse complement strand
TGTAATCAAGTGATTTATTTTGGTTGCGGGAGTAGGATTTGAACCTACGACCTTCAGGTTATGAGCCTGACGAGCTACCGGGCTGCTCCATCCCGCGACAGTTTTTGTGACCTAGCGCTTACGCTAGTTGAGGTCTTTGGTTGGCCTATCGCTTGCGCTATTTGAGGCCGGGTATTGTGTCATCGTGTTAGAGAGATATGGGCTTTTTCTAGGTTTGGCGGTGACCTACTCTCCCGGGGCTTAAGCCCAAGTACCATTGGCGCGGCAGTGCTTAACTTCCGGGTTCGGGATGGGACCGGGTGTTTCACTTGCGCTATGACCACCAAACCGAGGAAAAGCCCATGTCGACTTTTTTGCGGAGCAAGAAAGCGACGGTTGGCAGGCAGCGTATTCGCTTGCGAATGCGCGGTGCCACTCGGTTATATAATCAACCAACATCGCGGCTTGGCGCTGCGACGCTGTCCATAATCAAGGTCAGTGTATGCTTTTGGTGATTTGTCTTTCCATTACTGGATCAAATCAAGCCTATCGGGCGATTAGTACCGGTCAACTGAACGCATTGCTGCGCTTACATCTCCGGCCTATTGACGTGGTGGTCTTCCACGGCCCTCAGGGAGACCTTGTTTTGAGGGGGGCTTCCCGCTTAGATGCCTTCAGCGGTTATCCTGTCCGATCATAGCTACCCAGCACTGCCGTTGGCACGACAACTGGTCCACCAGTGGATCGTTCACCCCGGTCCTCTCGTACTAGGGGCAACTCCTCTCAAGTCTCCTACACCCACGGCAGATAGGGACCGAACTGTCTCACGACGTTCTAAACCCAGCTCACGTACCTCTTTAAACGGCGAACAGCCGTACCCTTGGGACCTGCTCCAGCCCCAGGATGAGATGAGCCGACATCGAGGTGCCAAACACTGCCGTCGATATGGACTCTTGGGCAGTATCAGCCTGTTATCCCCGGCGTACCTTTTATCCGTTGAGCGATGGCCCTTCCACTCGGGACCACCGGATCACTATGGCCGTCTTTCGACTCTGCTCGACTTGTCAGTCTTGCAGTCAGGCTGGCTTCTGCCATTGCACTCAACGAGCGATTTCCGACCGCTCTGAGCCAACCTTCGCGCGCCTCCGTTACGCTTTAGGAGGCGACCGCCCCAGTCAAACTACCCGCCACGCAGGGTCCCGGATCCGGATAACGGACCGCGGTTAGACATCAAGAGTGCGAAGGGTGGTATCTCAAGGGAGGCTCCACAGGTACTTGCGTTCCTGCTTCAAAGCCTACCACCTATCCTGCACATCACAATCCTGATGCCAGTGCGAAGCTGTAGTAAAGGTGCACGGGGTCTTTCCGTCTAACCGCGGGAAGCCTGCATCTTGACAGGCAATTCAATTTCGCTGAGTCGATGTTGGAGACAGCGGGGAAGTCGTTACGCCATTCGTGCAGGTCGGAACTTACCCGACAAGGAATTTCGCTACCTTAGGACCGTTATAGTTACGGCCGCCGTTTACCTGGGCTTCAATTCAAGGCTCTCACCTCTCCTTTTAACCTTCAGGCACCGGGCAGGCGTCAGACCCTATACGTCGTCTTGCGACTTCGCAGAGCCCTGTGTTTTTAATAAACAGTCGCCACCCCCTGGTTTGTGCCCCCAGCCCCTAGTTGCCTAGGAACCGGGCCTCCTTCTCGCGAACTTACGGAGGTATTTTGCCGAGTTCCTTCAACATCGTTCTCTCAAGCGCCTTGGTATGCTCTACCAGTCCACCTGTGTCGGTTTAGGGTACGGTCTGATGGAGGGCTATTTCCAGGAACCACTCAGCAGCCCAATCAATCCGATAAGATTGAACTACACCTGTGATCCGTCACATCCTCCTGGCCTAGGAATATTAACCTAGTTCCCATCGCCTACGCCTTTCGGCCTCGGCTTAGGGGCCGGCTTACCCTGCTCAGATTAGCTTTAAGCAGGAACCCTTGGACTTTCGGCGAGAGTGTCTCTCACACTCTTTGTCGCTACTCATGTCATCATTCTCACTAGTGATCTCTCCACCGGATCCCTCACAGGCCGGCTTCATCGAAAGAACTCTATCCTGCGCTACCGCCTATTCGGCTACTTGAGCGCGATTACTCGCGCCACATAACCGGCGGCAATACAGGATGAGTTCTATGTCACACTACGCTCTGCTACCATGCCTTACGGCATCCTAAGCTTCGGCTCATGGCTTGAGCCCCGTTACATCTTCGCCGCAGGACAACTTGTTTAGACCAGTGAGCTGTTACGCTATCTTTAAAGGATGGCTGCTTCTAAGCCAACCTCCTGGTTGTTTTGGTCGTCCCACCTGCTTTCCCACTTAGCCATGAATTGGGGGCCTTAGCTGTAGGTCAGGGTTGTTTCCCTCTCCACTACGGACGTTAGCATCCGCAGTGTGTCTGCCATCTAGTACTCCCGGGTATTCGGAGTTTGGTTAGGATCAGTAAGCCTGTGGGGCCCCATTACCCATCCAGTGCTCTACCCCCCGGGGTATTCGGATGACGCTCTACCTAAATAGATTTCGCAGAGAACCAGCTATCTCCGAGTTTGATTGGCCTTTCACCCCTAGGCACAGCTCATCCCGATCCTTTTCAACGGATGTGGGTTCGGTCCTCCAGTAAGTGTTACCTTACCTTCAACCTGGCCATGCCTAGATCACTCGGTTTCGGGTCTGATCCCACGAACTCATTCGCCCTATTAAGACTCGCTTTCGCTACGCCTACACCTAACGGCTTAAGCTTGCTCGTGAGACCAAGTCGATGACCCATTATACAAAAGGTACGCCGTCAGCTCGCAAGGAGCCTCCGACTGATTGTAGGCGTTCGGTTTCAGGTACTGTTTCACTCCCCTCGTCGGGGTGCTTTTCACCTTTCCCTCACGGTACTGGTTCGCTATCGGTCAGCAAGGAGTACTTAGCCTTCGAAGGTGGTCCTCCGATCTTCAGACAGAATTTCACGTGTTCCGCCCTACTTAATACGTCCGTCAAAGCTTCCTATACGGGGCTGTCACCCGCTATGGCCACGCTTCCCAACGTGTTCTAGTCACTTATCCGGCTCGGCTGGTCCCCGTTCGCTCGCCGCTACTAGGGGAGTATCAATTGATTTCCTTTCCTCCGGGTACTTAGATGTTTCAGTTCCCCGGGTTTGCTCTTAAAACCCTATGTATTCAGGTCTTAAGTACCTGTTCATGCTCATTATTGATTAGCACAGCTAACAATAACAAACATTCAGGTGGGTTGCCCCATTCAGAGATCCATGGATCAAAGCTTATTCTCAGCTCCCCATGGCTTATCGCAGAGTATCACGTCTTTCATCGCCTCTTGCTGCCAAGGCATTCACCAAACGCCCTTCTCGCGCTTGATTTGATCCAGAAAAAGAAAGACTTGATATTGGCACTACCGCCTATTCGGCTACTTGAGTGCGTTTGACCGCACACAACCAAAGCTGCGCTAGTAATCAAATCGATCGAGACCGCCCAGCTGGTAACTAAAGGCAGTCATTCTTCTGAACCAAAAACATACATTTCCCGCCCCCGCCACTTGGACGAGGACAATTGAGCAACCCCATATGGTCTCCCAGCCGTGCAGCTGATCAACGCAGGTCGCTCGGGTTAGTATATTTGACTTGGACAACTCTGTTCTTTTCAGTCGCGATACACGAGACAGGGCCGGCTAGACCC
>NZ_WVQU01000002.1:0-494505 GCF_013110575.1 Ruegeria sp. HKCCD7559 | reverse complement strand
CGTCGGTCAGCCAAAACAGATCAGACATGTTCACCGCCCGTTTTTCGAACCGTGAAACACGCAACCCCGCTGAAATCAATGGGTCCTGACCCTAATTGACAGGATGACGACCAAGGTTTCGTTAAATCCTCACTATGCGATGAAACCTCCTGAAGTTTTATAGAACAAACTTGCAATCGTGACCTCAAGCGTAGTCACTTAAGAGTGACTGCTGGAGGAAACCGATGAAGTCATGGACTATAGTTCTTTGTGCCTGCTGCACGCTTGTTCTCGTCGCTTGCGCTCCTAAAGTTCGCATTTATGAAAAAACGGTAACGACTTCGTTACCCGCTGCCACAACCACTGAATTGGCTCTAGCAGCCAATCGGCTGGGAGATCCCAAAGACGGCCGTTCAGGCGTCAAACTAATCAGTGACGGTGAGCAAGCTCTGGTGTCACGACTTTTGTTGGCTGCTGCGGCTGAGCGAACGATTGACGCTCAATACTACCTTTTGCACAACGACCCGACAGGTCACCTTTTTGCGGCTAGCCTTTTGCAGGCTGCGGATCGAGGCGTGCGGGTGCGGCTGCTGTTGGATGACATAGATACATCCGGTTATGACGCGATGACAGCCGCGTTGGATCACCATGAGAATATTGAAATCCGCCTGTTCAATCCTTTCTGGCGTGACCAAGGCCTAGTCGTTGCCGGACTAACGGATTTCAAACGCATCAATCGCAGAATGCATAACAAGTCGATGACTGCAGACAACGTGTTCACGATTGTAGGCGGTCGAAATATCGGGGCCGAGTACTTTCTGGCACGGGAAGAAATGAACTATGCAGATTTGGACGTATTGGCCGTCGGTCCCGTCGTGAATGAAGTATCGCAGAGCTTTGACGCATACTGGAACAGTGAATTCGCTGTTCCGGCCCGCGTGGTTGTCGGGGAACCCGAAGACTTCACACTTAGCGAAGCGAGAAACAGGTTGAGTGAATTGGTAGAGGAAGCAAAACAAACCCGGTACGGCGCGGCCCTGAGAAAATCGGCGAGGGAAAACTTTGCAGACGGCGCGCTGTCACTAGATTGGGTGCCCGCAAAACTCTACGTCGATCCACCTTCCAAGGCCGCGGGGCTTGAGAACTCAGGTCCAATTCTTGCGTCGCAACTGTTGCCGTATTTCGAAAGCGCTGAAAGTGAGGTGAATATCGTTTCTGCTTACTTCGTGCCACGCAACAATGGCGTGAGGTGGTTGAACGAACTAGAAAACCGCGGTGTCGACGTCAAAGTCGTAACCAACTCACTGGCTTCAAACGATGTCGCACCAGTCTACGCGCACTACGCAAAGAAACGCCGAGCATTGCTGCGTAGCGGGGTTGAGCTTTATGAATTGCGGCCGGACGCCTATCAGGTCCAACGTCGTGGTATTAACTGGGCTCAGTCTCGGTCTGGCCTGCATTCTAAAGCGTTTGCTGTGGACGACCGGTATCTGTTCATCGGTTCGTTCAATTGGGACCCTCGCTCGGTCAACATCAATACAGAAATGGGCATTTTGATCGACTCGCCGGCTCTGACCATTCAAACCTTAGGCGCTTTGGACGAAGCACTGTCGGCATATACCTATCGCGTGACGCTGGAGGAGGCAGGGCAGCTAAAATGGAGCACACGGGACGCAAATGGCAAAGTCCTCGAATATAGCTCAGAACCGACGGGTTCTGCCTGGGATCACATAGTCGCCGGCTTTCTAGGTATTCTGCCCATCGGTTCTCAGCTTTAGAGTTTTTGAAGAGGGCTTGGGACACACATCAAACTTGTTCTGGCCTTTTCCAATGTGCACTCGGTGCAAATCCTCGCGCGTATTCACGACGATGATAAATCTGAACTGGAAGCGCAGAGGGAAATGACCCATCACACATCGGATTGATCGCTCACCTGATACCTTTCATAAGATGAACGCGTTTTGGAATTCTCAGTGTTCAATGCGCCTTGTTCTGCCCGTAACCAATAGTGGCATAGGTCGCTAAACCATTTATGGTCCGTCCAGTTAAGGGAATTGTCCGCGCGCAGTCTTTGGCATGCATTGGCTTCCCAATCGACGCAAAATAGGATCGCCAATGAACACACAAACAGTCACTCCCATCTGTGCGTTTGATATAGTAGCGGGCCAAGCAGTCCCTGTCTCTTCAGATTGGCCAGAACCCTTCGCAAGGCAGCAAAACGGCTACCGCTGGATTCATTTCGACCTCGCCGACAGCGGCTTGAGGCAATGGGCATCCGAACAACTGCCAAACATAGCCGCGCAAGCATTGCTTCAATCCGAAACGCGACCACGATGTGATCTGCACGAGGATGGCATCATCCTGAACCTACGCGGCGTTAACTTGAACCCTGACGCGTCTCCGGAGGATATGGTTTCACTAAGGCTCTGGGCCACAGAAAGAACTATCGTATCTGCCCGTGTGCGCAAAGTCTGGGCAGCAGACAATTTTCGTCTAAGAGCCGAAAGCGGTTCGGGGCCGGAAAGTGTCGGTGCATTTTTGGCAGAACTTGCTGCGGGGCTCACAAAGCGGATTGAGGCTGTTTCCCTTGAACTTGAAGACGAGACAGACTCTCTCGAAGAGGTTGGACTTTCAGGAAATGAAATCAAACCAGAGAGCATTGCGCGATTGCGGCAAACGGTGATCAAACTTCGGCGCTATATCAGCCCGCAACGCGATGCGCTCGACGCTTTGTCCTCATTGAAAAGTAGCGTAATTCACAGCGACGCATCCGTATTGGTCAATGAAACCGCGAACCGCACTCGCCGTACACTTGAGGAACTGGACGCAAGTCGGGATCGCTTGACTGCCCTTCAGGAGCAAATGGACGCCGAACACGCGAATGCGCTTGCTCGAAACGGCTATCTCTTGTCTGTCGTGGCCGCGATCTTTCTGCCACTTGGATTTCTGACTGGTCTATTTGGCGTGAATGTTGCTGGCATGCCCGGCTTGAGTGCGCCCTTTGCGTTTTGGGCGCTGACACTGGCGTCGGTTGCCATCGGAATTGCACTTTACGTCGTATTCAAACTCTCGAAGTGGTTGTAGCGAAAGTAGATTGCCAAAGGTTGACCAAACTGCTGTACAGAAAGCCTTGATCACCTTCGCCAAATCGCTATTGCGAGCAAAATAGCTTCTCATTTCTCAGTTTGACATTAGGCTGGACCCGATGTTCCGACAGCTCTTACCGATATCAGCGTTACTTCTTGGTTCGGGGCTTCTTCTGTTCGCAGGTGGTGTCCATGGTCTGATACTTCCCGTTCGTGGCTCTTTCGAGGGTTTTTCCGCCAGCTCTCTGGGCCTTTTGGGAACGGGGTGGGCAGTTGGCTATGTCGCAGGATGCCTTGTTGCACCAAGGCTTGTTGGAGCAGTAGGACATATTCGAACCTTCGGCGTAATGTGTGCTCTTGCCGCCGTAACGATCCTTTTCCAGGCTGTGGTAGTAGAATCGTGGGCTTGGATACCGTCGCGCGCAGTTTCAGGATTTTGTTTTGCTGGCGCGGCAATGATCGTCGAGTCCTGGCTCAACGATAAGGTTGAACCCAATACGCGTGGTACAGTCTTTGGCGTCTACACGATGGTTAACCTGGGTGCGGTGACAGCCGGTCAGATGGCTATCTCACTGGGAGATGCAACAGGTTTCATCTTCTTTGCCATTGGTGCGATGGTCTATTGTTTGGCGCTTATACCAACAGCCCTGTCAACCTCTGAGTCGCCCGCACCCCTGACATCTGTGCGTCTCGACCTGCCGGCGTTGTGGCGAAACTCACCAGTTGCGGTTGCCGCGGTCTTTCTTGTTGGCATTTCAAATGCAGCATTTGGGACGCTTGCTGCGGTGTATGCGGATCGCGTCGGGCTATCACTTACTGCAATTGCTTTGTTCGCGAGTATTCCGGTTTTAGCAGGAGCCTTTGCGCAAGTCCCGATTGGTTTTGCAAGTGATCGAATGGACCGGCGTAAAGTCTTGCTGTTTACAGCGGGTGTGGCTCTCGCTTCGGACCTGGCTTTCGTCCTTCTTGCGCCGGAGTCGCGCGTCATGAACCTTGCTTTGGTCGGGATGTTCGGCGCTGCAATTTTTGCGATGTATCCAATCATCGTTGCGCACGCGAACGACCATGCTACGCCGGGCACCTCGATTCAGGTTTCAGGTGGGTTGCTGATGGTCTACGGGCTGGGATCGATTGTCGGGCCGCTGATAGCAGGTGTAGCAATGACTGGATTAGGGCCACAGGGCCTGTTCATGACAACTGTGGCAGCGCATTGCCTGATGATTGTATTTACGTTCTGGCGGATTATGGCCAAGTCAGCCGTACCTGAAAGTGACAAAACCGCATTTCGCGTCAGCGCTCCGGCAAGGGTGGTTACGCCTGAAACTGCCGTCCTTGCTGTCGGTGAAGATGAGGCAATTTCGCTTGCTGACGCCGAGAGCGGGCTGGGCGCCAGCCCCGATGTGAAGGATAGTCTGGCGCCAAGAACTAATTCTGAAGACAGCCCTTCCTAGTCGTCCCCAATGTGTTCGCGGCGCGCTAGGCTGGTCAACTACCGGCGCGAAGGTGAGAATTGAACATCACCTTAATCAAAAATGGTTTTCGCGCGGGGCTCTGTGAATGTTCCTGTCATTCATCCACAACACGAAACTCGCCGGAAGGCGCATCAGTCGGTGGTTCTTCAAACTCATTGGAAATCAGACCGCGACGGATGAGTTCTCGAATGGCGGCCGCTCTGGAGGGCAGTCTGTTCTCGAACCGCCAATCATCGATGACTTTAAGCTCTTCGAGGTCGAGCATCAGTTGCAGTTTTTCGGTGCGCTTTGGTGGTCGATTTTGATCAGACACTGGCATGACCTCAGTAGCTTACGTCAGTTACTCCAAGCATGTATGGCATTGGGCCTGCGTGTCTACATCAATATTGGCATGTGGGGCAGGATACCCAGGATCATGAAGCACCCCATGATGCGTCGGATACCCATAATAAGTATATGTTTTTATTTGTAATTTTTTGTGTCCCCCTTAGTTTTTACTCCATAAGCAACGAAACGGAGTGAATATGATACAGCAAGTATTGAAGTCTGAAGTTCAGGAAGAAACGAACGATACAGGCATCGACAAAAATGCGTGGATCGCCAACGCGGTGACGGAAATACTGGCCGATACAATGATCCTGATGGTGAAAACCCAAGGCACACATTGGAACGTTGTGGGCCCACTATTCCTGCCGATCCATGAGCTGACAGAGCGTCAGTATCGTGACCTGTTCGAGGCCGCTGATGAATTGGCCGAGCGTGTGCGCGCGTTGGGTCAGGTGGCACCGATTTCGTTCACTGACATGGTTAGTCAGGCAAAGTTGACCGAAGAAGAGATGGTCAAAGATGCGGAGGGCATGATCAAACAATTGGTTGCAGACCACGAAGCGATTGCCCGGAACCTGCGTGAGACTGCCGCGACCGCCGCCCGTTATGGCGATGGGGCTACAGAGGATCTGATGAACGCCAGGATGGCGAAGCATGAAGAAGCAGTCTGGATGCTCAAGGCGATTGTTGCGGCCTAGTGGGCGGCTCCCGTCGATCTGAACCACAGTTTGCGAAGAAAGGAAAAACGATGACACGCGTTGGGTACGAGAAAAAGGCACAGCTGCAAATGGATAGTTGGAATGCCCAGATTGATGTTCTTGAAGCCAAGCTGAAAGTGGCGGAAGCGGATGCCAAGATCGAGCTCGAGGAACAACTCAGCATGCTCTACAAGGTAAGGTCTGACGCAGAAGCTCAGCTGAAAGAGTTGAAGTCGACCAGCGACGAGGCCTGGGAAGACGTCAAAGAGGGCTACGAGGCTGCATGGAATGACATGCAGAGTGCTTTGAAAAAAGCGGCCGACCGGTTCGCGTAAAGCAGGGTTCGTCAAGAAAGCGCGTGTTGTGAATGGGGACTGGAATGCAAACACCCAGAGAATTAGTGAGATACTTTCGCGGGTTCCTAACCATCCCTGCTGCCATAAGTCTTTCAGGGCTTTTGGTGGCTGGGATTGTCTTCAAGACCGAGCAAGCGCTCGTACGTTGGGGTTGGTCCGCTTCCGATTGGCTCAGCGTTTCCAATCGCACTGCGAGCGATGTACTGAGCGCAATCTCGGCAGCATCCATGTCCGCGTTGGTCATGGTCTATTCCATTGTTCTGCTGGTCTACACTTTGGCAGCAGGATCTATTGGCCCCAGGCTCTTGCAGCGTTTTGGCGAAGACAGGGTAAACCAGATTGCAGTTGGTTCACTTGGAGCAACGTTTTTATACAGCTTGATGATCTTGTGGTTGGTACGCGATGACACATCAGTGAACCTAGCCGTGGTGGTTGGCATAATCTATTCGATCGTCTCAGTTCTATTGCTGCTGCTCTTCGTCCATACAGTATCGACGCGCGTAACCATTGATCAGGAGGCGGCGCGGATTTCTGAAGCCTTGGATCGCCAAGTGAGCACCGCGATCGAAAACAGTGCAGATATTCCATCCTCAGAGGCAATTCCTGAGGAGGGAGACAAGCGCCCGGTCCCGGCTTCGGGCACCGGATATGTGAACTCGATCAACACCGAAGAACTGGTGCATGCGGCCAAACAAGCAGGAGCAGTCGTCGTTTTTGATGTGCAGCCTGGTGACTTTATGGTTCCATCGGACATTTTGGCCAATGTTTATGGTGATATTGATGAGAATCTCAATGATCTGGTGCCGGCGGCAGCTCCGTTGATCCCCGCGCGAGACCCTAACGGAGATATCCGTTTTTCTGTCCATCTTCTCGTTGAAATCGCACTTCGGGCATTGTCGCCGGGTGTCAACGACACGTTCACCGCAATAGTCTGCATCGACCGTCTGTCGGCCTCTCTGGCCCGTGCGTGGTCGTCCAAGCTCTGCACGGGTGTGTATCGAGATGACGACGGAGCCGTGCGGGTGGTTTACCCATCCATCACGGCAGAGTCGTTGTTTAACGACTCGATGCCAGCTCTAAGACGCGCCGCTCGGGGCAATGGCCTCGTGACGGCCGCCCTTATTCGAGCTTTGGTGCGCATTGCTGAAGCGGCTCCAGAAAAGAAAGCGCGGGCTGTTGTAGATGAACTATCCGCAGTCAGAGATGAGACCCGAGAAAGCGATATGCTGGAGCGCGATATTGATAAGTTTTGTGGTCAAATCGAAACTGCAATTAAAAGGGTTTAGTCAACCGTCCTGGACATTTGCAGTCCAGCTCGGCTCTTTCGCAAACACTGTTCCCACCTGTCAGATCAAGCGTCGTCTTGGTAGCGCGTGCTCAAAATGACAGCAGCAAACCATGACGATCTCATTCAAGGGCGCGCATTTTCCGAAAGAGGGGATTTTGTATGCTGTTTTCTTCTATCTCTGATACGGTGTTCATACCGGGATCTGGAAGAAATCATGGCGGAACGCGGCGTTGAACTGGATCACGCACCTCTGAACCGATGGGTGAACCAATATGCCGGTCTTGTAGCGGATGCGTCGCGGTACAAAAAGCGCCGCTGATCGTTCATGGCGCATGGATGAAACCTATGTGAAAGTGAAGGGTGAGTGGGTTTATCTCTATCGGGCCATCAACAAACACGGCAAGACCCTGGACCTCATGCTATCTAAGCGCCGCAATAAGACCGCTGCGACAGAGTTTTTCTCTTGGGCGCTTGAGGTGAACGGTTTGCCACGGAAGATTGTCATCGACAAAAGCGGGCCAACACTGCCGGTCTCAAAGCAATCAACAAAATGCTGAAAAGGTTTTGGCTGCCCGATCCCAATCGAGATGATCAGGCGGAAGTGTTTGAATAACATCTTGGAACAAGACCATCGAGTCATCAAACGTCGCATCAGGCCCATGTTGGGTTTCAGGTCTTTCTCTTCAGCTGCATCTGCCCTAGCCGGCATCGAACTGGTTAACATGATCCGCAAGGATCAATTCACGCCCGGAACCTGCCCGGTTCAGCAGGTTGCTCAGCTGGTGGGCTTAACGGATCGTTATTCCCATCCAGGCGGATTTAAAAGAATTTTGCGAGAGTCCCGTATCCCGGATAGAATGCGCGTCACTTTGAGAGGGGCTGAATGCGGTATCTGTTGTTGCAAGTATTGGCGATTGTCGCTTTTGCAGGCGCGCTTTGTGCAGAAAAGAGCGATTATATCGAACTTGCACAGAGAGGATGGGGGTATGAGCTGCGGTCCACGATGCTGGGACGCGACATGGCGATCCCTGTTCACATCAATGGCCGCGATCAGGCCGGTGCAGCCCTGTGCCTGGTTGGCGAAAAACCGCATCCGCAAACGCTTGTCGTTCTTGATACTTTTCGGGCGTTGCTGAAACACAGCTTCGGCCACCCGACACCCATGCGCTACGCAGGCCCATCTGCGCGCGATTGTGGAACCGGTCGAACCGTTGTTTTGCGATTGTATTCCGGGTACCCTCCCAATCGGGACCTTTCGTCAGATATCGACTGGCTCAGTGAACTCCACCAGCTTGGTTTGCCTGCGGGTCGAAACTATGTGGTGACATCACCGGCGATGGCACAGACCTTTTTTGGTTATCGGGGGCAGGGGACCCATATTGTGGTCAAACAACCGGCGCATGATCAAACCAGCAAGCTGGAAAGGGATTTTCACAAATCGATCCTGCTGGAAGAGCTGTTTCAGTCCTTCACCTTTGGCATGGACATCCTGCTATATGACAAATCGTCAGGGTTCTTGTCGAAATTGCAGGAAACGCCGGTAAACTTGCAGCGCCTGCCTTGGAGTTCGCACGACTTCATGCGCGCATTGCTGGATTCGAACCCAAGCGGTCTTTGTGCGTTTGACATCTTCATGATGCATGCTGTCGCGCAATCCCCGGTGGATCAAACCATAGACCCCGGCTTTATCGAATACATTGATGCCCAATATGACCGGCTATGGGCGCAGGCGGACGAAACCCTGGCCAATCCCAGATTTGCAGCCCTTTTTGATGAAGGCTGCACCAATTCGGTTCGTGTGCCCAGGTAATACCATCTGACGTGTTTTATCGGGCGGGTGACTCCGGGTAGCCTGAGCGCAGGCAATGCGCCCTCAGAGGCTATGGGAGGACATATGGATACGAGGCCTGAAAACCCGCCACGCGCCATTGCGGGATTGTCCGCGTATCTGTCGCAGGGGCTTATCGGTCACGCGCATCTGGTGGACTCTCTTTTGATCGCGCTGCTGGAAGGTGGTCATCTTCTTGTAGAAGGTCCGCCCGGGCTGGCGAAGACACGGGCGGTTAAATGGCTGTCAAACGCTGTCGAGGGCGGCTTTGCCCGTATTCAATGCACACCTGACCTGATGCCCTCTGATCTGACCGGAACACCGGTTTACCAGCCTCAGGAAGGCCGCTTTGAGTTTGTTCCGGGGCCGGTGTTTCACACTCTGGTGCTGGTTGACGAGATCAACCGCGCGCCGCCAAAGGTGCAATCTGCCTTGTTGGAGGCCATGGCAGAACACCAGGTTACGGTTGGCAATGAAACATACGCCCTGCCGGATCCCTTTCTGGTCGTGGCGACCCAGAACCCCATTGAACATGACGGGACCTTTCCCTTGCCCGAGGCGCAATTGGACAGGTTTCTGCTGCATGTCGTACTGACATTGCCGGATCTGGAAACGGAACGTGAGATTCTTGATCTGGTCATCGCCGAAACCCGGAATGGGCCTCCGGACGCGCAGCGGATGACGCTTGAAGAGCTGAAGATTGCCCGCACCGAAGCGCAGTCGGTTCACGTCGCGCCAGAATTGCGGGACTATATCGTACGGCTTGTGCTTGCCACCCGTGAAGGTCCGTTTTCCGAATATATTGAACACGCAGTCTCGCCGCGCGGGTCATTGGCCCTGGCCTCGGCATCGCGCGCGCGCGCCTATCTGCGGGGCCGGGATTTCGCCCTGCCTGAAGATGTCGCCGCTGTTGCGCCCGATGCGCTGGCCCACCGCATGGTGCTGACCTGGAGAGCCGTTGCAGATGGGAAAAAGCCGCGCGAGTTGGTGGCCGACATTCTGAATGCGGTCGAGCCGCTGTGACGGGCGTGCTGGCACATGCGGGGGTTCGCCTGACGACCGAGGCCTTGATTGCATTGCGGCATATCGCATTGACCGACCGCGGCAACCCGACAATGGCGGCCCTGCCCGGAGGATTTCTGACCCGAAAGCGCGGGCAGGGCGTCGAGGTTGCTGATGTACGCGAATATGTGGACGGGGATGACATTCGTCATTTGGATCGCGGAACGACCGCCCGCACGGGGCGTATGCATATCCGGCAGTTTCAGGAGGAACAGGACCGCGTCGCCCTGTTGGTTGCGGATTTTCGTGCACCGATGTTCTGGGGCATCCAGCGGGCGTTTCTGTCAGTCGCTGCCGCCGAAGCCTTGACCCTGATCGGATGGTTCATGGTTGAAAGCGGCGGGCGTGTCGGTCTTTTGGCGCTTACCCCCGGCGCACCCGTCATCGTCCCGTTGCGAGGGAAAACGCGCGGAATGCTGGATGTGATCGGTGGCCTGGTTCAGGCTCATGCGCGCAGTCTGACCGCGCTGCAAAAAGGTGAGGATGAAAGCTGGACGCTGGAACAGGCACTTGCCGGCGTTGAGCGCCTGACGCCGACGGGCGCCGAGATTATCATCGCGTCTGGCTTTGATCAGCAGGGAGAGGGCTTTTCGGACGTGCTGGACCGGCTCAATCATCGCCGCACCCCCAGACTGCTGCTTGTGACTGAAAGCAAAGCGCATGAGATGCCAAGAGGCTGGTATCCGATCCGCCTTTCAGATGGGCGGCAAAAGCGGGTCTATCTGGCCCGGGCAGAGCCTGCCGGCGAACTTGCGTTTCAGAAGGTGGCAAGACATCCTGCGCTTGTCCTGAATGCCAGTGACCCGGTCGAACAAACCTCTCGTCGCATTTCGTCGGTTTTCGCGGCAAGATGTGTGGCATGAGTGAGAAAGCACTCTCTGAAGCCACGATGCTGGCCAGCCTGCGGGATATCCATTTGCCCGCCGAGGCCGCAGGTGGGGCGGTTGCGGAATTTGCGGCTGTTCTTGGTATCGCGGCGCTGGCTTCGGTCGGCTGTGTCGCCATCTTGCGGTTGCTGAGTGTCAAGACCGCAGCAAACAGGCGGCCGGATCCACCGGATCGATCTGTTGAACAACCGGGGTGGTCCGTGGATCGCCGCAGGGTGGCTCTATTGCACAAACTGCGCGCTCAGAATCCGACGCGTTATGCAGAGTTGACGGGTGATCTTTATCAACCCGGTGGTGAACCGGATCTGGCGACCCTGCAAAAGGAGGTCGCTAGTCGTGTTTGAGCTTGCTGACCCCTGGATCTTGTTAGCGCTGCCATTGCCTCTTGTCATCACACGTTTGGTCAAGCCGCGGCCGGTTTTCGAGCGGGGGTTCCCAGTTCCGGACCGCATAGGCGGAATGCTTATGGCGGCCA
Organism: Ruegeria sp. HKCCD7559; assembly: GCF_013110575.1. NCBI lineage: Bacteria > Pseudomonadati > Pseudomonadota > Alphaproteobacteria > Rhodobacterales > Roseobacteraceae > Ruegeria > Ruegeria sp. HKCCD7559. Next base: position 483,047 of record NZ_WVQU01000002.1, on the reverse strand, counting down.
GCCCACAGGCTCAGGCCAGGACCCGGACTTTGGCGGACCTCCTGATTTTGTGGATCATTTGGGGGCTCATGATTTTTGCACTGTCCGGTCCGCGCCAACTGCAACCCGTCAGCGCCCTGAAAGTGTCCGGACGGGACCTTGCGATTGTTCTGGATCTTTCGGGATCGATGGTGCGGGAGGATTTTTATTTCGATGGGCGCCAGATCACCCGTTTGCAGGCGGTGACACGCGTTGGATCCGAGTTCGCCCGACGCCGCGCCGGCGACCGGGTGGCCTTGATTGTTTTCGGGTCCGAAGCCTATTTCGCCACGCCTTTCACTTTCGATACCGAGGCTGTCGCGCGACGGATCCAAGAGGCCACGATCGGTATCTCGGGCCGTGCGACAAACATATCCGATGGTCTGGGCCTTGCTTTGAAGCGCCTGGCCAACAGCCAGGCGGTGTCGCGGGTCGTCATTCTGTTGTCGGATGGAGTGAACAACGCGGGCGCCACGAACCCCGGTGGCGTGGCCGAACTGGCGGCCGAGATGGGGGTGCGGGTCCATACGATTGCTCTGGGCCCGAAAGACCTGCAAAGCGCCGAACCTGGTGAGCGCGGCGTCGTCGATGCGACAACCCTGCGCGCCATTGCCCAAATTTCAGGCGGCGAAGCGTTTCGCGTCAAAACCACCGATGATCTTGTCGACGTGACTCAGGCCTTGGATCGGCTGGAAGCGACGGACAGTGCGGGCCTTACGGCCGAGGTCTACCGATCATTCTGGACCTGGCCCGCAGCAATGGCGGCCGCACTTGCCCTGTTGGCGGCGTGGAGGCAAGCGTGATGATTGAGCTGGATGTCACTTTACTCAGACCGGTCTGGGGGCTTTTGCTGCCTGTCATCTGCGGGGCAGGGTGGTGGTTGCTTTCCCGTGCCGGAGGGTTCGGAGCCTGGGACAAGATCACCGACCCGCAGCTTGTCCAGGCGATGGCCGCGATCGGCCGGATCGAAGGCGGCTCCTTCCCGCTCAAACCCGCTGCCTTGCTTCTGACCGCCGGGATCGTCGCGATTGCCCTGACCGGCCCGGCAATCGAACGGCGCGACGCGCAGACCTATCGCAATCTGGATGGCGTATTGTTCCTTGTGGATGCATCTGACAGCGTGGCGGAAGGCGACCGCTGGCCGCAACTGCTGAGCATGGGGCGTTTGGGTGTCAGTGCGCTTGGGTCCCGCCCCGGCGGCATCATCGTTTACGCGGGCGATGCCTATGTCGCCACGGATATGACCACCGATCACCGCCAATTGGGTCAAACGCTGTCGCTCATCGATGGACAGACCGTTCCGGACAAGGGATCGCGACCCGAACGCGCGCTGGCTTTGGCTTTGCAGCGGATGGAAGGGGCGGGCATCCTGGCCGGGGACGTCGTCCTGTTCACTGACGGGGACGGGCTGGGATCACCCTCATTGCAGCGGGTCGCATTGCTTGCTGCACGAGGGGTGCGCGTGTCCTTGGTGTCGGCTCACCGCACGACTGCGCAAATCCAAACCCACGCCGCGCTCGGCGGTGGCGCTGTCTTCACTTTGGACCAGTCAGATGATCTGGCCAATTGGCTGGCAGATGATGCCGCAACCCGCTTGATACGGGCGGACTATCCGGTGCTGTTCTGGCATGATCTGGGGCGGTATTTGCTGTATTTCGCATTGCTCCCCCTGCTGTTTTTGTTCTGGAGGGAAGGGGCATGAGGTGGTTCGCGATTGCAGGTGCCACTTGTATTGCCGTTGCCTTTGCGCTGGGCGGCGCTGCCCCTTTCGGCCGCGTCGCATTGGCAATCGGTCTGTATCCAATGGCTGCAAAACTGTTTTCCGACCCTGACTGGCAAGGTGTTGCCTTCTACCGTGCGGGCGTTTTTGACAAAGCAGCCAGTGCTTTCGAGCACGCCGGGAACCAGTACAACCTCGGCAATGCTTACGCCCGGACCGGCCAATTGGCCGCTGCGCTGGAAGCCTATGATCAGGCCATGGCCAGGGGAAACCTGGATGCCCAGGCGAATTTCGATGTGCTGGCCGCCTATTACGCAGGGCAGCAGATCACCCCAGAGGCGTTGAGCCTTTTCCCCGAACGGAAATCCGGCCCCAAGGCCGACAGTTTTGTCGCGCGCGGGAATGCGCGGGCGGCGGGAACCGGCAGTGAGGTCACGAACGCGAACACGATGCTGGGACTGGCGGAATTGGACAGTCGCGGGCAACTGGGCGTGCGCCGCATCTTTGATGACAAGTTCATGGTTGCCGATCTGCGCTGGCTCAATCAGCTTTCCGATGTTCCGGGTGAGTTCATGGCGGCACGGATCGCACACGAACACAAGCGCCGGGAAAAGCTTGGTCTTTCGCCTCCGGAAGCGGAGAACCCGGAATGAAGTGGCTGTTTCTGCTTCTTATTGCACTTCCGATGCAGGTTTTGGCGCAGTCGAAAACAGTGCTGCCCTCCGAGGCGTTGATCGAAGTTGCCATCGAAGACAATGCCCCGGTTCCGTTCACCCAAGAGATGGTGCTGTTGACGATCCGGGGTGTCTATCGTCGGCACATCACGCGCGAAGAGCTGATCCAACCCCGCCTGGATGGGTTCAGCTGGGCGCAACTGGGCCCGGACAGCTGGTCGGAGCAAAGGATCAATGGCCGGAAATACAAAGTGTTCACCCGACGAATGGCGATCTATCCTGTCGAGGCAGGCAAGCTTACAATTGGTCCGTTTGTGCACAGGTTGACCCTGACAGACGAAAATGACGACTGGTTCGAACACGAGATTCAATCAGAGCCGCTGACCATTCAGGTGGCGCAAGCCCCGGCCACCAAGGAGTGGTGGTTTCCGGTTCGCAAATTGCAGATTTCGGATCAGTGGTCGAATGCGCCGGATCAACTTGCGCCGGGTGAGGGGGTCTTGCGCGTCATTCGACTGGAAGCTCTGGGCGCGACGCCCGAGATGATCCCGCCCATGCCCGAGTTGACTTCGCCTTCGGCCCTGATCTTCCCGCATCCTGAGAAACGGCTTGTCGAACTGACCCCGGAAGGGCCGGTCACCCATGCGTTCTGGCGCTGGACCATACGCCCTTCAAACGACACATCCGGCATCGTTGAACCCTTACAATTCAGTTACTTTGATACCGTGGCCCGTGAAACCCGAGAGGTCGTCATCTCACCACAACGCATTGCCTATGGCACGGCCATCGAAGACGTAAACCTTGGCGGCGCAGAGGCAGATGCGCCAGCAGCAACGCTGTTGGGTTGGCCAATGGCCGCAACCGCCATTGTAGTTTTTTTGGCCGGTTTGGGGTTTGGAATGTCCGGTCACAAACTGGCCGTTTCAAGGGCACTGCGTCGCTTTGGGGTTTTTGATCCGTTGGCCCGGGAATTGCGACGCAGTGCCAGGGCTGGTCGCGCAGACAGGCTGCGGCAAGCGGCTTCTGCCGTCCTGCGCCGCGACGGCCCTTCATCCAGTCGACTCAAACACATGCAAGACTTTGACAGGCAGTATTTTGATCCCAATGCTGCGGCGCCCGATTTGAAGGCGTTTGCCAGGGTCTTCCTCGGGAACCAGACCGGCTGAGTCATCAAGCATTTGTTATCTATGGTATCTTTCGCGTGTCTCAAAATGAAACAGTTGAACTGATCGGGAAATGCTGTACCTTTCCTGTCGGAGGAGAAGCAATGCACATTGCGGGATGCCCTAAACCGGTGGACCAGGTGTCCAGCGTGCTTATCGTGGATGATCATCCGCTGTTCAGCGATGCGTTGGCCGCGGCGTTGCAGCTGAGCTTCGAAAACTGCCGAATTGAAAAAGCCAACACGCTGAAGCAGACACTTGAAATACTTGGCGCAGGCTTCAAGCCCGATCTGATCATGTTCGATCTGAAATTGCCGGACGTAACGGGTATCTCGGGTTTTCAGCAGCTACGGCAGCGCTGTCCGAATGCGCCGGTTCTGGTGATATCGTCACTGGCATCCGGAGAGTTGGTAAGATCTTTGCTGGACCACGGTGCGATGGGATTTCTGCCGAAAGATACGCCGGCGCAAACCCTGAAACACGCCATTCAGGAGATCAGCTCTGGGCGGAGATACGTACCCACCGAATACAACCGCGTCGAAGAGCTGAAGCCCTCCGAAAGCACCGTCTACCAATCCAGCCCCGAGCTTTCATCACTGACGCCGCAGCAGGTTAAAATTCTCAAGCTTATCTGCGTGGGCCAATCCAACAAACAGATTGCATATGAGCTGTCGTTGGCCGAGGCGACGGTCAAGGCACATATCACCGCTTTGCTGCGCCGCCTTGGGGTGCGCAACCGGACCCAGGCCGCTGTTCTGGTCGACTCGGTTGTCGCCAGACAGTCGCGACACGAACCGGAGGTCAAATCCTTTCTTCAACACTAGGGGGGACACATGCGGGATCTGGAGCATGAACCAAATTTCATTGCGATTGGCCGTTCCGATGATTTGGACCCGACGACCGCCGTTGAAGAAGCCTGCGCGGAAATCGACAGTCTGTCGTCCTGCTTTGTCCTGGCCTTTATTCCCAGCACTCTTGACCCGGCAGAGGTGTCACGTTGCCTGAACAGAAGACTTGCGGGTGTTCCAGTATTTGGCTGCACTACCGCAGGTCAAATCACGCGATCGGGTTATGAATCCCATGCGCTTTTGCTGTTGGCCTTTCCAAAGTCCAACTTTCGGTGTTCGTCCATTTTGTTCGAGTCGCTCAGGCCGCTCAATTCAATGGAGATCGCTGCCGCAGCGCAGCGGTTGGCCGAAAGATTCCGCCACACGGCGGGGTGGAACAGGCTGGCTCTGGTGTTTACGGATGGATTGTCCAAGCAGGAAGACTTGCTGGTTTCAACGCTGGAAACCGTTCTGGATGGATTGCCGATATTTGGCGGCTCTGCCGGGGATGGCCTTCAATATGAAGAGACGTTCGTTTTTCACGGTGGCAGCGCGCACAACAATGCTGCCGTCCTGTTGTTGATTGAAACCAACCTTGGTTTTCAGGGTATCGGTTTTGATCATTTCCTGCCCATCGGGTCAGAGATCATCATCACCGACGCCAACCCGGAAGAACGGGTGGTGTATGAGATCAACGGGGCGCCGGCAGCGCAGGAATATGCACGACTGGTCGGGTGCGCGGCCGAAGATCTTTCGCCACTGGTATTCGCAGAAAACCCGCTGCTTCTCAGACAGAACCTCAATTACTATGTACGTGCCATTCGTGAACCGATGGAGGGGGGATCCCTGTCTTTTCTAGCGGCGATCGATGACGGCCTTATCATGACACTGGGGCGCGGGAAGGAGATTATTGAAACGCTCGAAGCTGGGTTGAATGTGCGCGACAACACCGGGACGGCCCCGGATTTCATTCTTGGATTCGACTGTATTCTGCGGAAACTCGAAATCGAACAGAAGCAGTTGAGCAAACAGGTTTCGGATGTTTTGCAATCCCACCGGGTGGTTGGCTTCAACACCTACGGCGAACAGCAATCCGGCGTTCACATGAACCAGACCTTTGTAGGGGTCGCTTTCTTTGAACCCGAAAAGCGGGAACTGAGCTGATCATGCTTAATCCTGACGACCCGCCAGAGATCCAGATATCCAAACAGGCCAAGATCATTGATGCGCTGATGCGGCGCGCCAACCGTCAGAAAGATGTAGGCCCGTCCGCCTTTCTGGCGTTTCAATCGGCGATAGAGTTGCAGCAGCAGGTGATGAAGCAGAGTCGCGATCTGGAACGCGCGACCACCGAACTTGAAAGCGCCAGATACGAACGCGAACAAACCCGCAAGAGCCTCGTCAAGGCCCTGTCTTCCATGGAAGAAGGGTTTGCGCTGTTCACGGATGGTGATTTGAATCTGTGCAACGAGCTGTTTCAGGCGATCTTCCCGGATATGTCTGATGTTGTCGGGCCCGGCCTCAGCCTGGGTCGGTTTTTTTTGTTGGTGCAGAACAGTCCTGAATTCGTATCGTCCGATAATGGCATATCGAAAATGCTGGATGCGCTTGAGCGCAATTGCCATACCGGGATGGTGTCCAGCGACGTGATCGAACTGCGTGGGGATCGTTGGTATCAACTCAGCGCACAATACACGTCGCCTCAGAATGTGGTCATTCTGTTGACCGATATCACATCCGTTGTTCGCAGAAACCGTGATGAGAAAGAAACCCTTATTGACCGTCAGGAGGACTACCTTAAGGCGGTTTTCCAAAACATGAGCTCAGGCGTTTGCACGTTTTCGTCAGATACGAAGATCATGATGCACAATGCGCGGTTCCGGGAAATACTGAACCTGCCGCTATCCGTCTTGCAGGCAAATATGCCAGTGCAAACGCTTTTGGATCTGATGCGGGCGCGTGGGCTGATCAAGGCCGATGATGAACTCAGGATCGGCAAGTGGCAACACGAGCTGAAAAGCCGTGGCTGGTTGCGCAAACGTGTGCGCGACGGATCAGACCGCGTATTGGACATTCAGGTCAACCAGCTGCCGGATGGTGGTTTTCTGGTCGAGCTGAAAGACGTAACGTTCGAAGCACGCGCGACCGAAACCCTGGAAAACCGGGTTATGGAACGCACGGCAGAGTTGACCCATGCCAACGCCAAGCTGGTTCAGGAATACGAAGAAAAAGCGCGGGTGGAAGAGGCGCTGCGGATCGCAAAGGAACGCGCCGAAGCTGCGGTTTCTTCCAAGACACGATTTCTTGCGGCCGCCAGCCACGACCTGCTTCAACCGATCAATGCCGCAAAACTCATGATCTCGACCCTGCTGGAGATCACGCGTGAGACAGAGCTTCATGAGATGATGGAGCGGTTGGACGGTGCGTTTGGATCTGCTGAACAACTGTTGCACTCATTGCTGGATATATCGCGGCTTGAAACCGCTGACCCGGACACGGTCTCACCCACAGAAGTTAGCCTTGCTACGATGATTGCAGGGATACAGGGCGACCAAACGCTGGTGGCCGAGAGCAAGAATGTGACGCTTGATGTGGTTCCGTGTTCGGAAATCGTGAAATCCGACCCGGTCTATCTGTTGCGCTCGATCCAGAATTTGGTCGTGAATGCCATCCAGTATACCGAACCAGGTGGTCGGGTTCTGGTGGGGTGCCGCAGGCGCGGCGACAAGGTCATTTTGCAGGTCTGGGATACGGGTATCGGTATCGCACGCAAAGACCAGGAACGCGTGTTCGAGGAATTCACTCGGGCCGAAAACGTGCCATTGGGGTCCGGCATGGGGCTGGGTTTGTCCGTCGTGGACCGCGCCTGCCGGCTGTTGGGTCACAAGCTGTCGCTGCGGTCCAAACCTGGCATTGGTTCAGTGTTCAGCATAGAAATGGACAGGGTCGAAAGTGGGCCAAGCACCATCGAACCCTTGGATCTTCTGGCCAATACGGGCGACGTGCCGTTGGATTTCATCATTCTGGTGATTGAAAACGACCGCGATGTTCTTTTTGGAACAACCCAGTGGCTGGAACAGAACGGCGCCAGTGTTCTGCCGGCTCGGTCGCCGAAGGAAGCGCTGCAATTCATAAAAGACATAGGAATGCCCCCGGATATCATTCTGGCCGACTATCAATTGGATGATGGGGAAACTGGCGTGATGGCCATTCACCGGATCCGAGAGATGACGCAGACTCAAGTTCCGGCGATTCTGATCACGGCTGATCGCAGCGAAGCGTTGCGCAAAGACGGATTGCGGCATGAAATTTCGGTTATGGCGAAACCGGTCAAGCTGCCTCGGCTGCGGTCCTTGATCTTTTGGAAGATACAGAATGCCCTGCACGCGCAAACGCTCAACACCGACAAAAGTCGGCGATGACATGGGGCGATTTGCCCATACTCTCATCCTTGGGAGGGCCAGGTTATGAGAAGGCTTCTTTGCGGCATCGCCGTTTTGTTTCTGAGTTTGAAAGCCGTTTCCGCGGCATCGGTTGATGCCGAGCAAGCCTATGATTTGCTGTTCCAAAATGGCGTTCTGGACACAATCGAACGTGACAAGGAATTGATCTATCAGCGTACCGTCACAAACCGGCTAAGACCCGATGCGGCGGAACGCGATACCGGTCTTATCTCTCTCAGTTTTTTGGATGACGGGAACGAGATGGCCCATCTGGAATTTCGCCAAGATGACAAACACCGCGCCATGGGTGTTTTTCCGGCCAGCGTCGGCAATCCGATGATCATGGTTTTCTATGAAAGCGCCATCCGGGATATGGCCGAGTCTGCCGGAGGCAGCCCGTTTTACATCCGAAACCGTATCAAGGATGCGCTGGTTCAACCTGCCGAGATCGTCGAAGGCGAGGCGGCGATTGGTGGCAGAACCATCCCCGTTCGGACCATTTTCATGCGTCCTTTCGCCGAGGATCCGAACCGCGACCGGATGCAAGGGTTCGGAGACCTGGTTCTTCGCGTCACGGTGTCAGAAGAGGTTCCGGGCTGGTATCTGAGCCTTGTGGCGGAAGCTGTTTCCGAACGTGACGGCACGGCCGTTTATCGATCGGAAATGCGGTTTGAAGGAATGCAGGAGGGTCGCGAATGAAAACGTCAGGCCAAATTCGGGAACGCAGCCGCATGACCTTTACGGCCCTGGTCGCGGGCATTCTGGCCGCGCCCATTGCAGCGTCAGCACAAATCGTTGCGGATCGGCTCAATGACTACCCGACCGCGGCGCGCGCGGATTACGTGTTTGCATGTATGGTCACCAACGGTCAAACCCGCGAGATGCTGGACAGGTGTTCATGCTCGATCGATTTGATCGCTTCGATCCTGCCGTATGAGCATTATGAACAGGCGGAAACTGTTCTGTCTATGCGTCGGGTCGGGGGAGAGCGTATGGCGTTTTTCAAAAGCGCGGTACTGGCCGAAAACATGGTGGCTGACCTGCGCCGGGCGCAGGCAGAAGCCGAGGTTGTCTGTTTCCGATAAACGCAGGCCCGTCCGTCAGCTGGCCGCTGCTTTGGGCAGGTCTTTTTCGAACGTGTTGCCCTCGGTATCCGTTGCCTTGACCGTCAACATGGTCGAGCCGTTGTCATTGTAGGCAAAACGGAAAGCCGGGTTTTCCGAGATCGAGATGCCGCCATCCATCGTGAACAGCAACTCATCGCCCTGCCAGACTTCGATATGGTCGATGAAATGCGCGGGGATGAACAGTTGCGTGACCTGATCGCGTTGCAGGCCGGAATAGTTCGGATGGCGGATCATGATCTGAGCTTCTCGGCGTGAAGTGGAAATCTGCGCCTCTTCCCCAAAGCTGCGCAGCTTCATCTTGCCCATGGACGCCAATGCGACCTCTGGGTCTTTGCTGGCCGGTGCCGAACAGCCGCCCGATGCTTTGACAAACCGGCCTGTCATATGAAGCCCGTCCGGCGTTTCAGCGATCACGCGAACATTCGAATATTGGTTCACGCGAACGCGCATCTCGAAATCCAACTGACCCATGGCCGGTGAAAAGCTGAAGACGCCGGCGATCGGGGCCGGGTTTTCGTCGATCACGACGGTGGCAGCAGAAATCTGGGCATCGGGATCAAGCTGTTTCAAAACGATCGGCACCGTTGCGGCATCATGCGCCCGGTATGGGGCGTCCAGCGAAAGCAGCGTGTCCGCGTTCCCGATCTGGGCGTCGCCCACGACATCGTATTGCAGGTCCTTCCAGGTTTCGCTGTCGACCAGCGGATTTTTGATCGGCTGCTGTGCCCATGCAGGCAGGGACAGCGCAAGAGAAAGGATCGCTGCGGGTGCTAGTGCTCTGGCCATGGTGTCTCCTCCGGCAACCGGTGGCCAAGAATGTGCCACAAAATGCGGGGAAAATACATGCCGACGAAAGGCGCGGTGGTTCGGGCAGAGATCTGTGCCAATGTTCCGGTCGGAGGGCTGCCATGTTTGAAGCCGTAATTTTGCTATGCGCGCAGGTCGCGGCAGAGCCTTGCAGAGAACAACTTTTGCCGGGTTACGAAGCCCGATCCCAGGCTGAATGCGAGCAGAAGCTGAAATCAACTCCTCCGCCGCTGTCCGATCGGCGCAGCGGCGAGCCTTATTGCCAACCCATTGGCCAGGCTCTGGAATTTGAAGAAGCTGCGCCGGGTCTGTTCGTGCATCGCGGCTTGATAGCGGAACCCGACGCGGACAATCTGGGCGACGTGTCCAATATCGGGTTTGTCATTGGCCAGGAGAGTGTCGCAGTGATTGACACGGGAACGGCACCATGGATAGGCGAGGCTGTCTGGCGGGCCATTCGGGCCGAGACGGACAAGCCAGTCAGTCACGTAATTTTGACTCACATGCATCCCGATCACACATTGGGTACAGAGTCTTTGGCCCTTTCAGGTGCGCAAGTTGTTGGCCATGTGGGGCTGGAGAGAGCGTTGCTGGACCGGTTGGGCAACTATGTCGAAAGCCTGAGCGCCGCGATCGGCGAAAGCGCCTATGTGGGCATCGGGCCGATTTCCGTCGACATCGCCGTCGAAACCACGCACGAGATTGATCTGGGTGGGCGCAAACTGATCCTGCGGGCCTGGCCCCGGGCACATACCGGGAATGACTTGACCGTGATGGATGCAAACACCGGCGTCATGTTCACCGGCGATCTTGTATTTCACCGGCACACCCCGGCATTGGATGGTCAACTGATAGGCTGGCAACGCGTCTTGAAACAGATGACCGGGCTTGAGGTCACCCAAATCGTACCGGGCCATGGTGGGCCGATCCTGGCGTGGCCTGAAGGGGCCGAGGATATGATGCGCTATTTGAACGTGCTGGAAAGCGACACACGCAAAGCAATCGACAGTGGCCAGCGGTTGGGGGATGCGGTTGAAACGATCGCTCAGGAAGAAGCAGTGCACTGGGACTTGTTTGACACCTACAACCCGCGCAATGCAACGGTCGCATTCACCGAACTCGAATGGGAATAGCCCGGTCAGCGAATGGCCCGATCCACGTTTTTCGCTTCGTTCAGATTGGCCTGATCTGCGCCTCGAACATCAGTCAGCCGCGTTGCCGTCAAATCGGCGTTCGTAAAATCGGCACCGGACAAAGTGGCCCCTGTCAGGTCAGCCCCGCCCAATGTGGCCATCGACAAATCGGCATTGGTGAAATTGGCGTTAGGCAATTTGGCAAATTCCAGATCGGCGCGGGACATTTGCGCATCAGTGAAATCCACGTCCGATCCACGAGCCGAGGACAGAACACCGCGCATAAGCCCCATGGATTGGTTGCGCATGTCGGCCGAAAAATCCGCCCCTTTGAATACTGCCCGGTTCAGATTGGCCTTGGTAAAATCGGCGGCTGTTCTGGCATTTGTGAAATCCGTATCGCTCAGATCCGCCCGGCTGAGCTGGGTCTGGAACAGCTCGGCCCCGACAAGCGATGCGCCTGAAAGGTTGGCGCCGATCATCCAGGATTGGCTGAGAATCGCGCCGTCCAGAGTGGATCCCGACAAATTGGTGCCGTTCAATGACGTCGCCCGCAGGATCGCGTTGCTGAAATCCAACCCGGACAAGTCGAGATTGTTCAGCCAGACCCGGGTGAAATCGGCAGGGGCGTCGGCCGTTGCAGCCGCAAGCCGGGCCACGACATCAGCGCGGGTCATTTGCGCTTGGGTCATTTTGGGCAGAGTCATGTCAACGCCGCTGAGTGGGGACTGGCCCAGGGCCGAGAGGGGCGACAGCGTCAGAAAGATGATCAATACGTGTTTCATGTGTCCCTCCTTGCCCCCGAGGGCGCTGCGTCAACCCTGGTCTGAGGTCAATTGTTGCAGCATTTGCGAAATCGCGAACAGGCGCCGCTCGATGATTTGCGGCGTTTCACACAGATAGGTGATCGAGCGTTGACGGTCGGAATAGATAAGCTGATCCCAATCCAGCTGCTCTTCCAGGGCGTCAACGCGGTCATGGTCGGGCGGGTCGGAAGACAGGGCTTGGTCCATTTCCACCCTGGCCAGATCAATCTTTTCGGCCAGATCGATCTGCTTGAGCGAAAACTCTCCGATCCCCGCGATGATGTGCTTGCGCCTTTTGGACAAGGTGTCAAAGACGCGCTGGAACACCTGACCCAGAATATCCGGATCCCCATTGTACCGCGCGGCGAACTCTGCAACCTGGGGCCGAAGGTCTTCCAGTTCGATCCGCCTCAGGGCCAACAGCCCGGCGATTTCGTCGATGTCGGCAGTGTTTTTAGCGGTTTCGCCGTCAACAACCTGATACGGCCACATGAGGCCCAGCGAAAGGTCCTCGACCTTGCGCTGAATGCACGGCCATGTTGGATCGGAGAAATCCGCAGCCAAGCCAGGGCCAGCCGCACCCAGACAGGCCAGCGCCAAAACAATCAGCTTGCCGTTTGACATCACAGCTTTCCTCCACGCGGACATCATGCATGAAATGTGCGCGCGAAGTCCATTCAACCCAATACACACCATTGTCTTAATTGTTTGCACGTGGTGCTCGCCCCCATACTCGACCCAAGCTGCCGGACTGCGGTTGATTCCGGTGCCATGGGAGGACAGACGGAGATGAGAACACGCGCGGCGGTTGCTGTGGCGGCAGGCCAACCTCTGGAAATCATGGAGGTTGAGCTGGACGGCCCGAAAGCAGGTGAAGTCCTGATCGAGGTCAAGGCGACCGGTCTATGTCATACGGATGAGTTTACCCGTTCCGGAGATGACCCCGAAGGGATTTTCCCTGCAATTTTGGGCCATGAGGGTGCCGGGGTTGTTCTGGAGATCGGGGAAGGCGTTACCAGCCTAACCGTCGGCGATCACGTGATACCGCTGTACACACCCGAGTGCCGCGAATGCGAATATTGCCTGAACCCCAAGACAAACCTGTGTCAGAAAGTGCGGGCGACTCAGGGTGCCGGTCTGTTGCCGGATGGAACGACCCGGTTCAGCATGTTGGATGGCACACCGATCCACCACTACATGGGCTGTTCGACTTTTGCCAATCACACCGTGGTGCCCGAGATTGCGCTGGCCAAGGTGCGCAAGGATGCGCCGTTTGACAAGATTTGTTACATCGGCTGCGGCGTGACCACCGGCATCGGGGCCGTTATCAACACCGCCAAGGTCGAAATTGGTTCGCGTTGCGTGGTCTTTGGTCTGGGCGGGATCGGCCTGAACGTCATTCAGGGCTGTCGCATGGCGGGCTGTGATCAGATCGTTGGTGTCGACCTGAATGACGGCAAGGCCGAAATGGCGACTCATTTCGGTATGACCGATTTCGTGAACCCCTCGAACGTCAGCGGTGATATCGTGGCGCATCTGGTCGAACTGACCGGCGGCGGTGCGGATTATAGCTTTGATGCGACCGGCAATGTCGGCGTGATGCGGACCGCTTTGGAATGCGCACACAAAGGTTGGGGTGAAAGCATCATCATCGGTGTGGCACCCGCTGGCGCCGAGATTTCAACGCGTCCGTTCCAGCTGGTCACCGGCCGGTCATGGCGCGGAACCGCGTTCGGCGGTGCCAAGGGCCGGACGGATGTTCCGAAGATCGTGGATTGGTACATGGCCGGGAAGATCGAGATCGACCCCATGATCACGCACAAGCTGACGCTTGATGAAATCAACCACGGCTTTGACCTGATGCACCAGGGTAAATCGATCCGCGCGGTCGTGGAGTACTGACATGGGTTTGAAAACCATCTCGCAAAACCGCAGTTTCGGAGGGGAGCAGACCGTGTACTCCCACGCGTCCGAGACCTGTGATTGCGAGATGACCTTTGCCGTCTACCTGCCGCCTCAGGCCAAATCCGGCCCGGTGCCGGTGTTGTGGTACTTGTCCGGCCTGACCTGCACCCATGAAAACGCGATGACCAAAGGCGGATTTCAGGAGGCGGCCGCGGATTACGGTGTTGCGGTTGTGTTTCCCGATACGTCCCCGCGTGGTGACAATGTTGCCGATGATGACGCCTATGATCTGGGGCAGGGGGCCGGGTTTTACGTGAACGCCACCCGGGACCCGTGGCGGGCCCATTTCAGGATGTATGACTACATCGTCGACGAACTGCGCGACATCGTACTAAAGAATTTCCCTGTGCAGGATCGTCACGGGATCACGGGCCATTCCATGGGTGGGCACGGTGCGATTACGATCGCGATACGCAACTCCGATAAATTCGGGTCTCTTTCGGCATTTGCGCCGATTGCGCACCCGACGCGGTCGGATTGGGGCCGTAAACAGCTCAGCAGCTATCTGGGTGACGACGAAAACACCTGGGTCGCGCATGACGCCACCCTGCTGCTGGAAGAGCACGGCTGGAAAGGTGACCTGCTGATTGATCAGGGCGCGGATGATCAGTTCCTTGATCTGCTCAAACCCGAAGCGTTGGCCAACATGATGGCAAAGCGCCGCCAGCCCGGACAGATCAGAATTCAGGAAGGGTATGACCATTCGTATTTCTTCGTGAACAGTTTTGCGCGCGACCATGTCGAATGGCACGCGGAACGTCTCAGCCAATGAAAATAGCAAGGAAAGATTGATAGTGATCAGAACGGTATTCGCAGCAACCTGCCTCATGCTTTCCACCGCCTTCGCAAGTGCCGAAGGCGACCCCGAAGCGGGTGAGAAAGTCTTTCGCAAGTGCAAGGCCTGCCATGCGGTGGGCGAGGGGGCTGAAAACAAGGTGGGGCCGATGCTGAACGGCATTGTTGGACGTCAGGCCGCAACCGTAGAAGGATTTGGCTATTCACCGGTGTTGATTTCGCTGTCCGAAGAAGGGCTGGTTTGGACACCCGAAGAACTGGACGCGTTTCTGACGAAACCGCGCGACTACGCGAAGGGGATCAAGATGACCTTCGCCGGGCTGCGAAAAGAGGACGATCGGGCCAACATCATAGCATATCTTGCGACCTTTGAGGACAGCGGGTCGTAGGAGATCGCATTGCTCTCCCACCTAAGCGACCGGAAAACCGTCGGTCGGGGCGAGCATCAACAGACACCGTAATCCGACCTGGGTGAGGTGTTGCAATGCAGAGAGAGATCGCTGCACGAAAGGGAGGAGATTGAATGAAAAATCTATCGCTTTGGACCTCCGGGATTGCCATTGCACTGGCCACCACGGCCTATGCAAATGACGACCTGGTTGCCCAGATGGAGAACGCAAAACAATGGGCGATCCAGACGGGTGACTACAAAAATCAGCGCTATTCCGAACTGGATCAGATCAACGCAGACAATGTAGGTGATCTGCAAGTGGCGTGGACCTTCTCGACCGGTGTTCTGCGCGGGCACGAGGGTTCACCGCTGGTGATTGGTGACATGATGTATGTCCACACGCCGTTCCCGAACATTGTCTATGCTCTGGATCTGGCAAATGAGGGCAAAATCGTCTGGAAGTATGAGCCCAAGCAGGATCCGGACGTGATTCCGGTCATGTGCTGTGACACGGTGAACCGCGGTGTGGCTTATGCGGATGGCAAGATCTTCCTGCATCAGGCCGACACCAAGGTTGTGGCGCTTGATGCCAAGTCCGGCGATGTCGTCTGGGAAGTCCAGAATGGCGACCCGGCGATTGGTGAAACCAACACGGCCACGGTGTTGCCAATCAAGGACAAGGTCATCGTCGGTATCTCGGGTGGCGAATTCGGTGTGCGCGGGTCTGTTACGGCCTATGATATGAACTCGGGCGAGCAGGTCTGGCGGGCCTATTCCATGGGGCCGGATTCGGACATTCTTGTTGATCCGGAAAAGACCACCCATCTGGGTAAGCCGGTTGGCGCGGACTCGGGTACAAACACCTGGGAAGGCGATCAGTGGAAGATCGGCGGCGGCACCACATGGGGCTGGTATTCCGCGGATCTGGACGAGAACCTGATGTACTATGGCACCGGGAACCCGTCGACTTGGAACCCGGCGCAGCGTCCGGGCGACAACCGCTGGTCGATGACCATCATGGCGCGTGACATCGACACCGGCGTGGCAAGATGGTTCTACCAGATGACGCCGCATGATGAATGGGACTATGACGGCATCAATGAAATGATCCTTACGGAACAGGAAATTGATGGCGAGCAGCGCAAGTTGCTGACCCATTTCGACCGCAACGGTCTTGGTTACACCATGGACCGCGTGACGGGCGAGCTGCTGGTGGCCGAAAAATTCGACCCGGTTGTGAACTGGACAACTGGCGTCGACATGGATCCCAACAGCGAAACCTATGGCCGCCCGGCCGTGGTTGCGCAGTATTCGACGGAACAGAACGGCGAGGACGTGAACTCGACCGGTATCTGCCCGGCGGCTTTGGGCACCAAGGACCAACAGCCTGCGGCCTATTCGCCGAAGACTCAGTTGATGTATGTGCCAACCAACCATGTCTGCATGGATTATGAGCCGTTCCGCGTGTCCTATACCGCTGGTCAGCCCTATGTGGGTGCAACTCTGGCAATGTATCCGGCACCAGACAGCCATGGTGGCATGGGCAACTTCATTGCCTGGGACAACACTGATGGAAGCATCAAGTGGTCACTGCCAGAGCAGTTCTCGGTCTGGTCGGGTGCGCTGGCGACAGCGGGTGACGTTGTCTTCTATGGAACGCTCGAAGGGTATCTGAAGGCTGTTCATGCAGAAACAGGTGAAGAACTGTACAAGTTCAAAACGCCCTCTGGCATCATCGGCAACGTGATGACGTACGAGCAAGGTGGCAAGCAGTATATCGGCATCCTGTCCGGTGTCGGTGGCTGGGCCGGTATCGGTCTGGCGGCTGGTTTGACCAACCCGAATGACGGTCTGGGCGCCGTGGGTGGCTATGCCGCACTCAGCGACTATACCGCGCTGGGCGGTCAGCTGACCGTGTTCGCATTGCCGAACTAAGCCAAAGATCTGGCCGGCGCGGTTCAATCGGGCCGCGCCGGTATTCACTTGAAAAGAAACGAGCGTTCCATGAACCATTCTGTACGTCTTCTGGCTTCAATTCTTGCATTGTGCCTTCCTGTTGCCGCGATCGCTGACAATCTGGCAGTCGCGTATTCCGAAGATGGACGGTATTACACCGAAGACGATATCCCGACATTCAACGTGGCCGAGGATGGAACCGTGGACTGGATGACATTTTCGGGCTTCCGGCGCTATCACGCGGAATGCCATGTCTGTCACGGCCCGGATGGCGAGGGCTCGACCTATGCGCCGGCTCTGAAAGAGTCTGCGTTGGA
The DNA here is from genome assembly GCF_013110575.1 of Ruegeria sp. HKCCD7559. Classification (NCBI taxonomy): domain Bacteria; kingdom Pseudomonadati; phylum Pseudomonadota; class Alphaproteobacteria; order Rhodobacterales; family Roseobacteraceae; genus Ruegeria; species Ruegeria sp. HKCCD7559. The sequence goes on along the minus strand of NZ_WVQU01000002.1, from coordinate 465,905 downwards.
AATGGATTATTACGACTTCGTTGATGTCGTCACCAATGGCCGCCAAGTGGTGAACGCCGCTGAAAACTCGGTAATGCCGGGATTTGGCGACAACCCGAATGTGATGTGCTTTCTGGATGACATCTATGTATACTTGAAGGCTCATGGATCGGGCGCGATCCCGCGTGGCCGCCCGCCGAAGAAAGAGGCGAAATCCGACGTGATCCGCGAGGATGAAGATGCGTGTATGGGCTAAGGCCTGCCTGCCGATTTTCGGACTTTGCGTCTGGCTTTGTCAGGCAGTGCCCGTGTCGGCGCAGACGTCTGACCTGGTTTCAAGAACGGCTTTTCGCGTCTGTGCGGATCCAGCCAACTATCCCATGTCATCCGAGGATGGATCGGGATTTGAAAACAAACTGGCCGAATTGATTGCCGCAAAGCTGGAATTGCCCGTGCAATATGTCTGGTTTCCGCAGGCGACGGGCTTCATACGGAACACGCTGGCCGCCAAACGTTGCGATGTGGTGATCGGTTATGCGCAAGGTCATGAGCTGGTGCAGAACACCAACCACTACTACACGTCCGCCTATGCGCTGATCGTGCCGATGGACAGTGATCTGGCCCAGGTGAACAGGCTGAACGCTCCCCTGCTCAAAGGGAAACGGATCGGGATCGTGGCGGGTACACCACCCGCGGCTCATATGGCGCGGAACGGGCTGATCGGGCAAGCCAAGCCTTATAACCTCTTCGTTGACCGACGTGTGGAAAGCCCGGCCATCGACATGCTGGATGACCTGCAAACAGGTGAGATTGATGCGGCCATTCTTTGGGGTCCGCTGGGCGGACCACTGGTCAAGGCAGACTATCCTGATTTCAAGGTGATCCCGCTGGTCAAGGAAGAGCTGCCACCGCGCCTGTTCTATCGCATCACCATGGGCGTGCGGCAGGGTGAGAAGGTATGGCAAAGACAGCTGAATTCCCTGATCCGGCGTAACCAGGGCGAGATCAATTCGTTATTGGCCGAGGCCGGTGTTCCCTTGGTGAATGATCTGGGGACCGAGGTTCTGGACCTGTCGCAATGATGCGCGCATCGGTGGCAATTGCGTTGATCTCGACTGCCGCAATAGCGCAGACAGTTCCCGAACCAGGTGATTATCGCATGGACCACTACCGCGCGCCGGTGCCGGATCAGATAACCGGCGGGACGGTCATCGGCCCGGAAGAGGCGTACGCCCTATGGCAGGAACAAAGCGTCGCGTTCATCGACGTTTTGCCGCAGCCGCCCAAACCGGCCAATCTGCCTGAAGGCACGATCTGGCGCGACAAGCCGCGCGACAGCATTCCGGGATCACTGTGGTTGCCCAATGTCGGCTACGGCGCAATTGCCGATGTTACGACAGACTATTTTCGTACCGGTCTAGAGGCCAGCACCGATGGCGATATCAACCACGGTCTCGTGTTCTTTTGTCTAGAAGATTGCTGGATGAGCTGGAATGCCGCCCGACGCGCAATCGAATGGGGATACACCAAAGTCTATTGGTTCCCGGAAGGTACCGACGGCTGGGCCTTGTGGGGCTATCCGCTGGAACGGGTAAAGCCAGCCCCGGGCCAGCCCGTTGCCGGAGGCGGCTGATCTAAAAACCCGCCAGTTTTTTGTGTAAGTGACTGACCGTGCCGTCCGTATCCGTCATGGTCACGTCAACCGCTTGCGCCCTGCTTGGAACGGAAATGCCGACCCTTGGGTTTTCGGACAGTGAAATCGACCCCGTCATCTGGACATACCCCGCGCCATCAAGATCGATATCCACGGTCTCTACATATCGCATCGGGATGAACAGCAGGGAAATCTGATCCATCTGCATTCCGGAATGCGACGGGTGATCAATGTTCAGATCCATCTTGTTGGCCCGGTTCGCCCCCAGGCTGGACAATCGTGCCCGTGTGTTCAACGCAGGGACGCGGCCCACCAGTTCGGCCTCCATCGTTCCAAGGTTTGCCAACGCCAGTTCCGGATCAGTTCCGGGAGGTGCCGCGCAAGCGCCAAGGCCCGAGGTTTTGACGAAAGTTTCCGATACCCAAAGGCGGCCATCCGTGGTTTCGGCGATGACATGCATCGGGGTCGGGCCGTTCACGCGCATGGTCACGTCGAAGTAGAAACCCGGCAATGGTACTTCCAACTCGAACACGGCAGAAACCGGCATCGGGTTTTCGTCCAGCACCAACGTCACCTTGGCCACTTTCGTTCCCCGAGGGGCCGCAACCTGAGCCGCCAGTTGAGCCCGCGCATCATCGGGCGTGCGATAGGGGGCATCAATCGCGATGAACGCATCTCCGTTTTGCATCAGTCGGTCGCCATACAACATCGCTCGGACATTTTCCCATGCCTCGTTGGATGCCCAAACCGGAGCCGCCAGCACACAGAACAGGACTGCAATCAGATGAGAAACTTTCATGGTCGTCCTCCTTGCAGGAACCTGCCAAAGGCACGGGGCCCATCACAGGTTTCCATAGTTTCTACCACCGACAGTGCCTGCGGGTCCACGATGCTGACGGTGTTGTCGAACCAGTTTGCGATGACCAGAAGATCTTCGCCCGCCGTCGCATCAATGCCTTCGGGGTATTCTCCAACATCAATCACGCCCTCATGTTCGAGCGTCTCCAGAGATATGACGCTGAGCGTATTGGCATATTGGTTCGTGACGAACGCCCGGCCGTGGGCGAAAGCGATACCGTACGGGCGTTCCCCGACCGGGACCGTTGCGAGAACGGCGCCGGTTTCCGCATCGACCACGCTGACATCATTGTTGCCGACATTGCCAACGAACAGACGCCCATCCGGGTCAAAACGCAGCCCGAAGGGGCGTGATCCAACCGGGCTGCGGTGCAGAGGCTGAAGAGTGTCGGCATCGAAAACTGACACCTGGTCCGCGTCCTTGTCGGCCGACGCCAGAAAACGCCCGTCTTTCGACATCGCAATACCCGCCGGGGCGGCTCCGGTGGGCAACTCGGATTGAACTTTCAGAGTTTCACTGTCCAGCACCCACAGTCGGGCGTTGTACCAGTCCGAGACGAAAACCCGCCCGCGATCCTGATCCAGTGCGATTCCAATCGGCCCCCCTTCAAGCGTAACTTGTGCGATCGTTTCACCGGTCTCGGCAGACAAACGCCTGACCATCTTGCTGTCCGGGGACACGGTGAACAGCGTCTCATCCAGACCAACCGCCACACCCGCAGGCTTGCCAGGAAGGGGCCAGCGGGCCGTTTCCTGCATCCGCGCAAGGTCCATCCGGCTTAGTTCCTCACCGTTCTGACAGGTGATGAATGCTGTCTGTGCCAGTGTCGGGCTGCCAGAGAGCGCCAAAAACAACATCAGCAGTTGGCTAACTTGCCGCACCGAACCGCTCGATCAACGCGTCGAGACCCGCCTGATAGACGCCGGTCACGGCGGCAATGGCGGCTTCGTCATTCAACTCGGCCGGAGGATCGTTGTTTGGATACCCGCGATAGAAGGCACCGCGCCATTCGATGATCGAACCACCTCCGTCGCGCGGTTTTACCGTCAGATGCGACGAATAGTTGGTGACAGGCAGCACCTCTACCGCGACCTCGGTGATCCGGTAGGAGTAGCTCATTTTTTCCGCGCTGTACTTGTACAGAATTTCATTGATCGTCGGACCGCCTTCCTGGCCAAGTGTCAGCAATCGGGTCGCATCGACCTCGTTGCCGCCGTTTCCTTCGGTCGCAAACACAGCCGGATGCCACGACATGTCATCAAAGTTCCCGACAACGGCCCAGACTTCCTCTGGTGAGGCTGCGACCTCGGCAGTCAGCGTGACTTTCTGCCGGGTCGGCCCGTGGGCCCAAACCAGACCCGGAACCAGCAGAGCGGCGGTTGCGGCAAGAAGAAATCGTCGATGCATTCCATGTCCTCCCTGAATGCGCAGAGCGTTGGCAGACGCTGCGCGCTCGCGGCGTTTCTTCTGTCAGACCTGACGGCCGGGCGCACCTCGCCAGTCACCCGTCACATCCCCTGAAAAATCGGCGGGTGTCGCGGGAAACCGCAGCAAGATCAACCATATACGCGCATTCTTATAAAATAAGAATCGAGCTCAATGATGAAGCTGATAGGCTTTGTTTTACAACACGGCCAAAAGTATCGGTTCCGTTTTTCGGGGCGCTATGCTCCGGGTGTTTCAATCTGAACTCTGACTTTCAGGCAACGGGAGGACATCTTGAATATTCGCCTGCTGCCGCTGCTTGCGGCGCTTCTTTGGTGTGCATCCGCGATGACCGCCGCGGCGCTGGATGTGAAGGCTGCGGTGCTGCGGATCGACTATCCGTCGCTTCTGCCGATCTCGCGATATGATCTGAAACCGGACGACCTGGGGTTTGCCGGTGCCGCGCTTGGGGATGAGGATAACGGAACCACGGGCGGATTTCTGGGACATACCTACGAGACCATCACGATGGCCGTTCCGCCGGAAGAAGCTGATGCCGCAATGGACCAGATCCTTGCCGGAGGCGTGCGCCTGATCGTCCTTTTGGCCAAAGCGCCTGACATGTTGCGCCTGACGGACAAGGCGGCAGAGTCCGGGGCGCTTGTTTTCAACGTGTCTGCACCTGATGTCGATCTTCGCAACGCAAACTGCCGGGGCAACCTGCTTCATATCGCCCCGTCCCGCGCCATGAAGGCCGATGCGGTTGCACAGTTTGCCGTCTGGAAGAAATGGGGCGACTGGTTCCTGTTGGCGGGATCCAACCCCGAGGATGTCCAGCTTGCAGACGCGTATCGCCGCGCAGCCAAAAAGTTCGGCGCGAAGATTGCAGAAGATCGAACCTTTGCGGATACCGGTGGGTCTCGTAGAACGGATTCAGGTCACGTCCTTGTTCAGCGCCAATTGCCATTGGACACGCAAGATGCGCGAGACCATGACGTTGTGATTGCCGCAGACGAAACTGATTATTTCGCGCGCTATCTGTCCTATCACCTTTGGACTCCGCGCCCGGTGATGGGGTCAGGCGGCTTGCGTCCGACGACGTTTCACGGCGCGCATGAGGCATGGGGCGCGACCCAGTTCCAGACCCGTTTCGAGGATCTGACAGGCCGTTATGTCCGCCCCGAAGACTACAACACCTGGCTTGCACTGCGCGTGATCGGCGAGGCCGTTACCCGTGCCAGTACGGCAGAGCCCGAAGGTGTTCGGGATTATGCTCTGTCGGACGAGTTTGAGCTTGCCGCATTCAAAGGACAGAAAGTGACATTCCGCGAATGGAACGGGCAGTTGCGTCAGCCGATCCTTCTGTATGACGGGTCGATCACTGTCAGCGTCAGTCCGCAAGAGGGGTTTCTGCACCAGGTCTCACCGCTCGATACGATGGGATTGGATCGGGCGGAATCCAGCTGCCGCGCATTTGAGTAACCGGAGGTATTGATGAAACGACTTTTGTTGACTGTTGCCTGTGCTGCGCTGACCGCGGGTCCCGTGTTTGCGGGCAAGGCTTTTGTCTCGAACGAGCGGGGCAATACGATTACCGTGGTTGATACCGAAACCTGGGAGGTGATCACCGAATTTCCAGGCGGCAACCGACCGCGCGGGATCACCGTCAGTCCGGATGGCGGCACGCTGTATGTCTGTGCCTCGGATGACAATATCATCCGGGTATTTGATACAGAGACCTATGAAGAACTTCCCAGTTTGCCCTCTGGTCCGGACCCCGAGCTTTTCATTCTCGAACCCTCGGGCAAGCGGCTCTATATCGCCAATGAGGACGACAATCTGGTGACGGTCACGGACACTGAAACCCGCACCATTCTGGCCGAGGTTCCGGTCGGCGTCGAGCCCGAGGGCATGGGGATCAGCCCCGACGCCAAGTTCGTGGTCAATACGTCCGAGACCACCAACATGGCGCATTTCATTTCCACCGAGGATTATTCCATCAAGCATAATGTCCTGGTCGACCAGCGCCCGCGCTATGCCCAGTATACAGCGGATGGAAAGCGCCTGTTCGTGACATCGGAAATCGGCGGAACCGTCACGGTCATGGATATTGCAGAAGACGGAACGCCGACGGTTGTCGGCAAGATCAGCTTCGAAGTAGCGGGCGTGCAGCCGGAATGGTTGCAGCCTGTCGGTGCCAAGGTGACATCGGATGGCAAACGCCTGTTCGTCGCTTTGGGGCCCGCAAACCGGGTTGCCGTCGTTGACGCGCAAAGTCTTGAAGTGCTGGACTATATCTTGGTGGGGCAGCGGGTCTGGCAGTTGGACTTCACACCGGACGAAAAATATCTGCTGACCACGAATGGCAATTCAAACGACATCACCATCATCGATGTCGCCTCTGAAAAGGCGATCAAATCGGTGCAGGTCGGGCAACAGCCCTGGGGTGTGGTGACCATTGACTGAAGTTCTGGGAGGGACAGGAATGAAGAAACTTATGATCGCGGCCATGGTCGCGGCGCTCGGTGGGCCGATATCGGCGGCACCTCTTTGCGATGATCTGGGATTTGCCGGGCTTCTGGCGAAATGCAATCGCGGGGAAACCATCAAGCTGACGCTTGCTTCGGGGCAACCGTTGGGTGAGGACGTGGTTCTGCAATCCGGCGCGTATTACAAGCTTGAGATCACCGCTGACGGTTCGGCGGAATTGGCCATCGAGGGGCCGTCTTTCTTTCGCGCGATCTGGATGAATGAGATCGTGATCAACAAGATCGAGATCCGTCCTATGGCGGTGGACAGCATCGAGTTTGACAAGGCCGGCGTCGCCGAATTGTCGTTTATCGCGATCAAACCCGGCAGTCATGAAATTCGCATCCCCGGTTCCACCGGTGACACGCAACGCATTACGGTGAGTATTCAGTAACGGAGAGATAACGTCATGAAAAGATTTGGAATGTTGATAACCGTCGGGCTTCTGGCGGCCCCGGTTTTCGCCGACGACATTGACGCCGAAACGGTGGCAAAGATCGAGGCCTATCTTGTCTCTGTCGAGTGTCAGATGGACCCGGATGACATCGAGGTTGAAGATGATGGTTACGATCTGGACGATGTCATCTGCAAGGGCGGCAACCAGTTCGACATCAAACTGGACAAAGACTTGAATGAAATCAGCCGAAAGGCGGAATAGCGATTAAACGGGATCGGGTCATGTTCAAACTTCTTGCCGCGTGCCTTGCATTTGCACTCAGTTCGGGGGCTTTGGCCGCCGAGACCCTGCCGACCATTCGCGCGGCCGTACTCAAGATCGGAACGGTGAATTGGGAGCTTGAGACCATTCGCCGGAACGGTCTGGATCGGAAACATGGCTTTGTCCTTGATGTTCAACCGTTTGCCGACAATGGCGCAACGCGTATCGCGGTCGAGGGGGATGAGGCTGATTTGGCGGTTGCCGACTGGATTTGGGTTGCGCGTCAAAGGGCTGCCGGCAAGGACTATGTGTTCATCCCTTATTCCAAAGCCGTGGGCGGGGTGGTTGTGCCCGCTGACAGCCCGGCAACCAGTTTGAAGGACCTGTCGGGCGGCAAGATCGGCATCGCGGGTGGTCCGCTGGATAAATCCTGGCTGATTTTGCGCGCCTATGCAGCAAAAGAATACGGGATGGACTTGAAAGCCGAAACCGAACAGGTGTTTGGTGCGCCCCCGCTGATCTTCAAATCTGCTTTGAACGGCGACTATGCCGGGGCAATCAATTTCTGGCATTTCCTGGCCAAGATGAAAGCGTCCGGCATGAAAGAGCTGATCTCGGTTGAGGAAGCCGGGCAGGCTTTGGGGCTCGACACCAATACGCCCTTGCTGGGCTATTACCTGAAACAGAGTTTTCTGAACGAACACCCCGACCTTGCGCAAAGCCTGTTTGCCGCCAGCCGCGACGCCAAGGACCTGCTGGCCAATTCGCCCGAGGCATGGGAGGCGATCAGACCGCGGATGAACGTCAAGTCTGATGCACAGTTTGAACAACTCAGGCTCGATTGGATCGCCGGTATTCCCGATCGTCGCCCGGTCGATGCGGTCGCGGCCAACAAGATGCTGGAACTTATGGCCGAATTGGGCGGGGCTGAGCTGGTGGGCGCTGCGACGACAGTGCCACAGGGTCTTTTTGCTGACGTGGAATAGGATCAGATGCAAAACGCGCGCCTCACGCCGCTTTTGTCCATCGCAGGCCTTGTGGCGTTGTGGATTGTTGCGGCGTCGCTGACCGCAGACCCTCAGATTCTGCCGCAACCCTGGGACCTGATCCCCCGGTTTCAGCAAGAACTTGCGTCAGGCGAATTGCTGCGCAGCCTTGGTGCGACCCTTTCACGCGTGATCTGGGCCTTCGTGCTGGCGATGACATTGGGAACGATCATTGGCCTGGCCATGGGGCGATCGGATGCGCTGAACCGCTGGCTTGATCCATGGCTGGTTGTCTTCCTGAACCTGCCCGCGTTGGTTCTGATCGTGCTGTGCTATCTCTGGATCGGGCTAACCGAGGCTGCGGCGATCACGGCGGTTACGCTGAACAAAATTCCCAATGTCGCAACGATCCTCCGAGAGGGCGGCAGGGCGCTGAGCCCGGATCTGGATGCGTTGGCACGGGTCTACCGGATGCCGTGGCAAAGGCGACAGCGCCATGTGATCCTGCCGCAGCTTGCCCCGTTTATCGCAGCTGCCGCACGGTCCGGGCTTTCTCTGATCTGGAAAATCGTCCTCGTGGTCGAGTTTCTTGGGCGCTCATCCGGTGTCGGGTTTCAGATCCATTTGTATTTTCAGCTGTTCGATGTGGCAATGGTGCTGGTCTACGCGTTTTCGTTCATTGCTGTCATGCTGGTTGTCGAATGGCTGGTTCTTCAACCTTTGGAGCGCAATGCTCGACGGTGGAGAACTGCATGATCCGAATTGACATCCAAAGGAAGCGCTTTGAACACCACGCCGTTCTGGGCCCCATTGCATTTGACATCGCCGCTGGGGAAACGGTCGCGCTGACCGGACCATCGGGCATCGGAAAGACGACGCTGCTGCGATTGGTGGCAGGCATTGACCCGGATTTCGAAGGCCAAATCGTGCGGCCGGATCGGCTTGCCATTGTGTTTCAGGAACCCACTTTGCTGCCATGGCGTTCGGCTTTCGATAATCTCGCCCTGATCCATGGTGACCTGTCGAAGGCTGACATTGACGCCGCGCTGTCAGACGTCGGCCTGGACGGAAAGGGGGATTTGTTTCCCGGTCAATTGTCATTGGGTCAGCAGCGCCGGCTTTCTCTGGCGCGCGCCTTTGCCGGGCAGCCTGAATTTCTGATTATGGACGAGCCTTTTGTGTCACTGGATACCGAAACGGCCGAGACGATGCTGACTCTGACCGAGGACCTCATCACGCGGCATCGCCCGGCGACCCTGTTCGTGACGCATTCCAAACCCGAAGCACGGCGGCTTTCCGACCGGATCCTGACCCTGGTACCCGGGCCCAGCGGTGCGGTTCTTGGTTAGGGTCATTCCGCAGGCTCTCTCGCCGCACCGGGTGCGGTACGATATGTGAAGGGTGCATCCGATTTGGCGGCATGTTCGTTTGCCTGGTTTTGCAGGGTCTGATGGTGGGGTGATTTGATGCAAACCGGATCAGTGGCGCTTGCGTCTCCGATAACGGCCATGGCCTGACAGCGGCAGCCACCAAAATCAATGGTTTTGCGTTCGCAGGTTTTGCACGGGTCCGACATCCAATCCGTTCCGCGATAGGCATTGAACGCGCTGCCATGGAACCAGATATCCGCAAGCGGTTTGTCCTGTACCCGGTCAAATGTCAGATGCGGGATGGACTGTGCCGCATGGCAGGGCAGAACCTGACCGTCTGGCGCCACGTTCAGCCCGGTTGTCCCCCAACCGCCCATGCATCGCTTGGGGTAGTCGTCGTGATAGTCTGCTGGAACATAATCGATGACCAGTTGCCCCTTGAGGTCTTTCCTGGCCTCGGCCACCTGTCGCGTCACCTGTTGCGCCTGTTCCCGCGTCGGCATCAACGCATCCCTGTTCCGCAAGGCCCAGCCGTGGAACTGCACTGTTGCAACTTCGATCCGCCGGGCACCCATCTCCTGTGCCAGTTCCAGCGCCCGCGGCAGTTGGTAGGCATTGTGACGGTGCAGCACGAAGTTCAGGGTCAGCGGAAACCCGATCTTCTTGATCCATTCGACCGTTTTCATCTTGCGGTCAAACCCGCCGCGATAGCCGCCTACCTTATCCGCCATCGCGGCGTCGGTGCCCTGAAGAGAAAGCTGGATATGGTCCAGGCCGACTTCGTCCAGCTCATACAGGCGTCGCTCGGACAGGCCGATCGCCGACGTGATCAGGTTGGTGTACAACCCGGCCTCACGCGCGGCATTGACCAGCGCAACCAGATCGCGGCGGGATGCGGGTTCGCCACCGGAAAGATGCAATTGCAAGACACCAAGTGCCGCCGCTTCTCTGAAAACACGTGCCCAGCTTTCGGTATCCATTTCATTGTCGAGTTTGGCCATTTCGACTGGGTTGGAGCAATAGGGGCAGGACAACGGACATCTGTGCGTCAGCTCGGCCAGCATGGCAATGGGGGGAGGGGGTTTTACCTGCATCAGATGACATCCAGAAAGCGACGGGCCCGAAGGGCATCCAGAAACCCCGAGCTGTCTTCGACAATCTGTTCTTCCGGGGCGTTGTATTGCCTGGACAGTCTCGCGGTGATCTGACCAAAGCTGCGTTGGCCGTCAACTTCGCTCAGAATCGCATGTCCGATCTGATCCAACGTCACGGCCCGTTCAGGTGCCAGCAGAACCCATTGTTCTCGCACGGAATCGAAATGGATGCGGACACCACGCGGTAGCAAGGGGACCTCCTGCGCCAACATTACGACGCCTGCCGCATCCGTAAACCGGTGTCCGGCTTCCATGCCCCCGGAGGAATTCGTGCAGGTTCGACATAGGCGCCCCACAGGGCATCCAGCTGCGACCAGAGGACATCGGTCTTGAAAATCAGTGCCTTGGCTGCCGCGTCCTGTTTTTCAGCGGTGTCGGCATGATCCAATACCCATGCCAGACCAAAGGCCACATCCTTCGGGGCTTCTTTCAGGCGGTTGCGGAAATAGGCAAGCGAGCTGTCATCCGCAAAATCGTAATGCCGAAGCAGGCCTTCGATCCTGTTGGCATGAATCTTGGGAGCAAACAATTCAGTGAGTGAGGCCGCAACCGCTTCCAGCAACGACTTTTCGCGGACGTATCGCACGTAAGCGTCCACCGCAAATCTGGTGGCAGGCAATACGCCGTCGCATGAGGCGACATAGTCCGGATCCAGACCGACGGCTTCGGCCAGTCGCAACCAGCGCCGGATACCACCTTCGTTGTCTTCCGTGCCGTCATGATCTTCGATCCGCGACCGCCAGGCTCGGCGCAGCGCAGGATCTTCTACACGCGACATGAAGGCGGCGTCCTTCATCGGGATGGAATGCTGATAATAGTAGCGGTTGATCACCCAAGCCCGCACTTCGTCAGGCGTGCATTGACCACCGTGCAGGCGATGATGAAACGGATGAAGGTCGTGGTAACGCTCGGCTCCGATCTGACGAAGTCGGGCCTCGAACTCTTTGTGGCTTTGGGTCATAGCGTTATCTCCATGCCATCCTGGCCTATCGTCCAGCCTTTCGCCCTTGCCCGGGCGTTCTCGGCGCTGTCGGGGCGCAGAACCGGATTGGTGTTGTTCATGTGGATGAACACTTTCCGGCCGATTTTCATATCGGCGAAACCAGCGATCGATCCATCGGGGCCGTCCATCGACATATGGCCCATGCGCTTGCCCGTTTTCTGACCCAACCCGGCCTGCACCATTTCCGTGTCGTGCCAAAGCGTGCCGTCGAAAAACAAAAGATCGGCCTCGTCAAGTCGGGCGCGCAGCTCGGGCGTCAATGCGGCACAGCCCGGTATGTAATATGCCGTCTTCCCCTGCGCGCTCAGCGCCACTCCGACGGTTTGTTCGCCAACCAATTCGGTTTCGACATGTTCCCCTTCCAGATACAGAGGCACTTTGCCGGGCACCGAAAACAATGTTGCCTGCAAGCCGGGAACCAGATCGAACGTCTGATTCAACGAGATAGGCGCGCGAGTCACGACCGAGGCGTTCAAGGCGTCGAAAATCGGGTTCTGCGCGATGACGTCCTGAATGCTCTGGGTTGCAAACAGCGTGAATGACTGCATCTCGCGCAGCGTCAGCAAGCCGGCCACATGGTCGATGTCACCATTTGTCACCAGCACCGATTGAATCGGCACCTCTCGCAACCCGGACGGATACAGGACAGGCGTATTGCCGATCTGCGTTCGAATATCCGGAGACGCGTTCAGGATGGCCCAGTTCTGGCCATCGGGTGAGACCGCGAGTGATGATTGCGTCTGCGCCGGGATATGTCCGCTTCGGGCCAGATTGCAGTTTTCACATCCGCAATTCCATTGCGGAAGGCCGCCGCCAGCAGCGGCCCCAAGTATTATTGCGCGCAACGTCATTTAATGTTGGCGCTTGCAGCTGATCAAATCAGGCCGCCACCGCGCTCATCGTCGTGATCGGGGCCGTACATGTTGATTTCCATGCCGCATTCGATTTCGCGAATAACAGGTCTGTTCCAAGCCATATCAGGGTCCTCCTCCTAGAATGTGCTTGCGAGCAATGTGGCAGGTCTCATGCGCCCGTGCGACTCTTAATTCATAAGAAGGATTTAGACTTTGGTCGGTACTCAGGCGTCATCTGACAGTGGAGCAGTTCCCTGAAGGCAGAAGCCTTGATTGCGTATGGTTTTGATTTCAAATCCAAAATCATCCGACCCCAATTTCTTTCTCAGATATCCGATGTAGACGTCCACCACGTTTTCGTTACTGGACCCGTCCTGTGACCAGAGCGTGTCAAACAGTTCTCCTCGGGATATTGGCGATCCGGCCTTGCTGTTGAGCAGTGTGAGCAGTTCGAATTCACGTTCGGTGAGCGCAATGCGTGTCTCGCGGATCGAAAGTGTTCTGTCCCGCGACGACAGGCGCGCGGGGTCCGGGCGCTGAGACAGCACGCGTTGTTCCTGTACCTGCAACCGGGCGACAAGCTCATCAAAGCTGAACGGCTTAATGACGTAATCATCGGCCCCGGCTTCAAGCCCGGCGGCACGATGATCGACATCGGAAAGGGCAGACAACATCAATATCGGGATTCCGACCCCGGCAAGACGCGCGGCCCGGACCAGTTCGATACCACTGTCGGTTCCCAGCATGACATCGACAATCGCGCCCGAGAATACACCGCTTTTCAACCGCTCCAACCCTTGGTCGGCGCGGTTTTCAGCCTCGGCTGAGTAGCCGTGCAGCGACAGGCCCCGGACAAGGGCCGACGTGATTCTGGGGTCGTCATCTATGATCAGCAGTCTGGAGACCATTTTTCTATGCCTCCGCCAGTGGTAGTCGAATGCAGACATTTGTACCGGCATTTGATCCCAAGGCGTCTTCACGCGGAACCGGGCTTGCCACCGAAATGGTTCCTTCATGGGCCTCTATAACCCACCTGGCCAGTGCCAGCCCGACACCGAAACCCTGACTGTTTGCTGCTCCTCCTTGTACAAACCGCTCGAAGATCCGGGTTTGGGCGCCGTCGGGAATTCCGGGGCCGTTATCGGTCAGCTGTATTTGAACGCCACCATCAACCGATTGACCGGACAGCAACAACGCCTTCCCGTCCCGCGCATGTCGGATCGCATTGCGTATCAGACTGAGCAGGACCTGACGAATCCAGTTCAGGTCACAGTGCAACGAACAATCCGGGAAGTCGCCCGTTTCAAGCTGCATGTCGGCGCCGTCGATTTCAGGTTGAATGTCGCTCACAACTGTTTGCATCAGATCGCATAGTGCAACGTTGGTTGGTTCCAGAGCCAGCTCACCGGTTTCGGAACGGGCGACGCGCAGCAAATCATCGATTCTCTGGTTCAGTTTTGCGGCGCTGCATTCGATTGTTGCCAACGCCTCTGGCGCGGTCTGGTTATCCCTCTGGCCTATCTGAGCTTCCATCATGATGACCGTCAGCGGTGTGCGCAGTTCGTGACTGACATCAGCAAAAAAGCGGCGCCGGTTTTCGTCGATCTTGGACAGGGACTCATTTGCAGCGCTCAGTTCGCGGGTTCGCTGGGCAATGGTCTCGTTCAACCGGGCCCATTCTGCGTCAACCTCGGCCTGGCGTTTTCTCAATGCAGCGGCCATGCGGTTGGTCTCGCCATATAACTGGCCGATCTCATCATTGCGGGTTTGAGGCAGCGAAATTGCGAATTCGGATCGGCCGACCTGAACCGCCGCGTTGCGCAGCCGATCCAGACGAGAGAACTGCGGTCGCACCAGGCCAAAATAGAACCACGCCGTGCTGAGCAAGGCGAACAGTGCCAGTGCCAGTGCCGCCCAGGTCAGAACCCAGCGGGTCCTTTCGATTCCCGCCATGACGGAGTTTCGAAACAGTACCTCGGTATTCACCGCCTGGCTGAGAAGGGGATCAAACGCCGACGCAAACGAGTCGACATAGGCGCGGAGCTGGGCCTGATCGGCGTCTGCGTCGGCTAGCCCTTCCAGCGTGCTGGCCAGCAGCGCCTCCATTCTGGCCAGACCCAGGGATTGGGTTCCGTATCGCGATTGTTCGTCCAGCCCCAGGGATTGAACCGCGGCAACGGCATCTTCCACATCGGAACGAAGGTTCAGAAACGTTGCCCCAATTTGGTCTTGGATCGGCGAAAGGCGATCGAGTCGAGAATCGACCGTTTGGCCGGTCTGTATCGACTCGGTTGCGATTACAAGAAATGTGGCCGCCTGGGTCGACAGAGCAGCATATCGTGCCATGCGGGTCTCCGATGCCAGTGCCGTTTCCAGGCGGCTGGCGACGGTCTGCATCCCGAAGTAAAGGATTGCGGCCGCCAGCAGGGTGCCTGATCCAAGCACGACGGCCCCAAGGCCCAAGCGTGTTTTCAGAAGCAGACTCCGCTTTGCGGTTTGTGGCGCGGCCGTCATGATTTCCGCCTCATCAGGCCCCGGGCCGGGTCGTACCCCCAAACGGCGATCGCGCTCAGTATCGCGGTTGACGCCAGAACCCACAGCAGGGCCCCCCAGTTGATCTGCAAGTAAAGCAGAAACCGGATCAACTCGACCACATGCGTGAAAGGATTGAGCGCACAGATATCACGCAGCAATGGCGAGCTTTCAGCCATTTTCCACAGCGGATAAAGGGCGGAGGACAGGAAGAACATCGGGAAGATGACAAAGTTCATCACCCCGGCAAAATTCTCCAGCTGCTTGACGAAACTGGACAGCACCAGCCCCAGCGCGCCCAGCATCAGACCACCCAGAACCAGCCCCGGCAAAACCGCGACATATCCGGGTAGGGGCAGGACAATGCCGAACACAGCGGCCAATGCGAGAAACGTATAGACTTGCAGGATGGATATCGCCGTTGATCCCAGCAGACGGCAGAACAAAAGCCACCAGCGCGGGAACGAGCTGGTCAGCAGAAGGCGCATCGAGCCCATCTCGCGGTCGTAGACAAGGCTGAGCGAGCTTTGCATCCCATTGAACAACAGAACCATCGCACACAGTCCGGGGACGATATAGGTCTCGTAAGTGATATAGGTCTGGTAGGGTGGAATGATC
The DNA here is from genome assembly GCF_013110575.1 of Ruegeria sp. HKCCD7559. Classification (NCBI taxonomy): domain Bacteria; kingdom Pseudomonadati; phylum Pseudomonadota; class Alphaproteobacteria; order Rhodobacterales; family Roseobacteraceae; genus Ruegeria; species Ruegeria sp. HKCCD7559. Next base: position 450,284 of record NZ_WVQU01000002.1, on the reverse strand, counting down.
GACAGGCCGAGGGCCGCGCGAAACCCTGCTGCGAAGATCAAAAGCCAAACCATTGGCCGGACCAGGGCTGCCAGAAATCGTTCGCGTTGATGGATGAAGCGCAGAAACTCGCGTCCGATGATGGCGCGGGCGACTCCCAGGAATCCGTTCATGTCGGGACCTCGGTTCGGGACAGGAACCAATCGGACAGTGTTTGATCCCCCCGCAGGCGGCCCACCTGCCCACTGGCAAGAATCTGACCGCGATGCAGAACCAGAAGCTGGTCGTCGTCGCGCATTTCATCTGTCAGATGCGTGGCCCACAAGACGCACAGCCCCTGTTCCGCCAGGTCGTGCACATGGTCGGTTATCGCGTGCCGAGCCGCGGCATCAAGCCCAACGGTCGGTTCGTCCAACAGCAACACCGAAGGTTCGTGCAACAGGGCACGCGCCAGTTCCATACGGCGGCGATGACCGCCATTGAGATCGCGCACTCGTTCCCCGGCGCGGTCGCGCATGTTCAGCCGATCCAGCGCCGCGTCGATACGGCCGGGGACTTCGGATCGCGACAACCCATGCAGAGCTGCGAAATAGGCCATGTTCTGGCGCACCGTCAAACCCAGATCCAGTGTCGGTTGCTGAAAGACCACGCCAAGCTTTGTCAGCGCCCTGCGTGGGGATTGGCGCAGATCATGGCCCGCGACCGTGATTTCACCGTCCGGCGCCACAAGCAATCGCGTGAGCAGCGACACCAGTGTAGATTTTCCGGCCCCATTCGGACCGAGCAGACCGCAGAACATCCCCGCCGACACGTCAAAAGAGACAGCATCCAAAGCCGCCTTGGCGCCATAATGAAAGCTCAGGTCGCGTACGGCGAGACCAGGATCGGTTTCCGCCGAGGGGCGCGCGTCTGACATTCTTCCTCCGTCCCGAACCATGGTTCTTGACAGCAGCTTGCATCGTCGGGGCGCGTTTCTCAACCTTCCAGTCCGAGGCCGGACCACGACTTAAGTATGTGAAGCTTCACGGATTTGATGGTATCGCCCGAAGGATTCGTCGCCAAATTTGGCCAGCCGAGACTGTCAGGGGAAGGCGGGCCTGATCGGCGCGAACACCCCGTTTTGCGGGCACCGCTTTTCAGTTTGCGTTCAGCAAAAACGATCTGAACTCTTTGAGTACGGGCGATCTGCTGAAAGAGGGTGTGAATTTGGCCACCATTGCGCGAGGAAGCTTCAACGAGGCCGAAAACGGGCGAACCAGATCGCCATTGTCCAGCAAGTTCTGAACCAGAACTTCGTGCGCCATCAACACGCCACCGCCATGACGCGCCTCTTCCAGCGCGACAGAATACAACGAGTGCACGGTTCCCGTCTTCGGTACACGTGCGCCATCTGGTTGGCTGTTCAGCCAATTGTCCCAATCATTTGCCCATGCCCCGTCATGGAGAAGGGTTTCCTGCGAAAGATCTGAAACAGATTTCAATCGATCCGCGACCGAGGGGGCGCAAACCGGGAAAATCACATCTTCGGCTATTTTGATTTCGTTGATTCCGATCGGTTCACCGGAAAAGAACAAAGTCATGTCAAATGGTTCACGCGTAAGGTTTGGCGGCGTTTCAAGGGCCACAACAGACACGGACAAATCCGGGGCAATTTGTCTGAGCGTTCCAAGTCTGGGCGCCAGCCACAATTGCGCGATCGACGGCAGCGCGGCGACCTTGACCTTGCGCGGCAGGGCCTTGGTTCGAAGTTCCTGCACGGCCATTCCCAATTGATCAAACGCCTGGGTGAACCCGGGCAAAAGCTCTTCGGCAAGCGCCGTCATCTCGACCCCGCGGGCATTTCGGACAAAAAGTTGGGTGCCGGCCCAGGCTTCAAGGGCCTTGACGTGCTGAGTTATCGCGCCCGGTGTAACAGATAGCTCGTCTGCCGCAGCGGCAAAACTTCCAAGCCGAGCCGCCGCTTCGAATGCTCGTAAAGCATTGAGATGTGGGCCTTTCGGGCGACGAGGGGAAAGTGACATCCATTTAAGCCTTAGTTTTTCTGCGGCAAATAAATAGCAATATTGATTTGCTTCGGCCAGTGGAACTCTGGAATTTTGGAGAAAACGCAATCGCATCGGAGGAGCCCGGATGTCGCGGCACTTTGAAAACCCAGTTGGGATGACCGACCCCGTCGTCGCAGAAGCTCTTGCAAACGAGAAAAAGCGCCAGCAGGACCAAATTGAGCTGATCGCGTCCGAAAATATCGTCAGCCGCGCGGTGCTGGATGCTCTCGGGCATGAGATGACCAACAAGACGCTTGAAGGGTATCCGGGAAACCGGTTCCATGGGGGCGGTCAGTTTGTCGACGTCGTCGAGCAGGCGGCAATCGACCGCGCCAGGGAACTGTTCGGATGCGACTATGCCAATGTTCAGCCCCATTCCGGCAGCCAGGCGAACCTTGCTGTTTTCTTTCTGCTGCTTAAGCCTGGCGACAGGGTTTTGTCGCTGGATCTGGCTGCCGGCGGTCATCTGAGTCACGGCCTGAAGGCCAACCTGTCGGGTCGCTGGTTCGAACCGCATCATTATGGTGTCGATGCCGAATCCGAGGTCATTGACTGCGATGCGCTGGAAAAACTGGCCGAGGAAATCCGGCCAAAGCTGCTGATCGCGGGTGGGTCTGCCTATCCACGGGAAATCGACTTCGGGCGCATGGGGCAAATCGCCAGGAAGGTTGGTGCGCATTTTCATGTGGACATGGCCCATATTGCCGGACTGGTCGCCGCGGGCGTGCATCCTTCGCCTTTTCCGCATGCGGACATTGTGACGTGCACCACGACAAAAACACTGCGTGGTCCTCGTGGCGGGCTGATCCTCACCAACAACGAGGACTGGTTCAAGAGGCTGCAATCTGCGGTTTTCCCAGGCGTTCAGGGTTCGATCCACAGCCAGGTTCTGGCGGCCAAAGCGGTTTGCCTTGCCGAAGCGCTTACGGATGAGTTCAAGGACTACGGAGCGCAGGTCAAAGCCAACGCCGCCAAACTTGCAGAAACCTTGCAGTCCCGGGGGTTGCGTATCGTGTCCGGTGGTACTGACACGCATCTGGTGCTCGTGGATCTCAGCCCCAAGGGTATCACAGGCAAACGCGCCGAGGCCGTTCTGGAAAAGGCCAATATCACGACCAACAAAAACGCGATCCCCAATGACAGCACGCGACCGTCAGAATGGGTTGGATTGCGCCTGGGCGTGAGCGCGGCAACGACCCGCGGCATGAAAGAGACCGCGTTCGACCAGTTGGCAAACGTGATTGCGGATTTGATCGAAGCTGAGGCCACGGGTGATACCGACGCGACAATTCCGCGCTGCAAAGCCTCGGTCGCAACGTTGTGCAAATCGTTCCCCATCTATCCAGCGTAGTCACTGCGTGCCCGGTGGCAGGGTCCATTGACCGCTCTTGACCATTGGTGTGAGCGCGTCACCGCTGCGCCATGGCAACGCATGCCTGATTGGGTGTTTGGGCTGTACCATGTTTGCAAATTTTGGCATATTCGTGCAGTTCAAAACCAAAGGGCCGGCCAATGCTCGCACCTGAACGCCACGCCATCATACTGGAAGAAGTCTCGCGCCAGCCAGCGGTCTCGATCCGTTCGCTGACGGAACGGCTTGGTGTGTCACGGGAAACCGTGCGCAAGGATATTGAACAGTTGGCACTGGAGAACAAGCTTCATCAGGTGCGGGGCGGTGCGACCAGTGTTCGCAGGCGGGAACCTCCGATGGCCGACCGGGCTCAAACCAACCCGCAAGGCAAGGAACGGATTGGAGTCTATGTGGCAAGCGTGATTCCGGACGGGGCCAGCGTGATAATCGACAGCGGGTCAACGACAGTGGCGGCGGCGCAGGCTCTGGCTGCTGTGCGACAAAACCTTACAATATATACCAATGATTTGACGATTGCATCTGTGCTGGCGTCGGCGGCCGCCGAAGTCACGCTGCTGGGCGGACGGCTGGATTTTTCAGAGAATGTCACATTGGGTTTGGACACGCTCGACCACCTGTCGCGATACAATACGGAATATGCGTTGATCGGGGTCGGCGGTGTGAGCTCTCGGGCATTGTTTACGGATTTCTCACTGGAAGGCGCCAACCTGCGTCATATGATGATGCAACGGGCGCAGCGGCCGCTGATCCTGGCTGATAGCAGCAAGTTCGACTTGGTTGGTCCGATCGTGATGAAACCTCTGCCGGTGAAAGCGACTCTGGTTGTGGATGAGGAGTTGCCAAACAGCATAGCTGGCGCGCTGCAAAGCCAACCCGTGGATATTGTGAAAGCATAACGCAAAGACAGGAAAGCAATTGCAAAATTTTGCAAAGTACAAATAGGGTGAAGGGAAATCCGAATCCCTGAGTACGGAGCGACCCGATGGCTGACACCAAACTTTCGCACAGCGCAGCATGTTATTGTCGGAGGCATCATCATTGGCTGCACGGTTGCGTATCATCTGACCGGAAAGTGGCAACGTGAAGTGGTGCTTATTGAGCAGGGGCAACCAAGCCGTGGCACCACATGGCATGTGGCTGGTCTGGTTGGTCCGTTGTGCAACCAACCCGCGATGACCAACCTGATCCGCCCCTCGCCGGGGTCGCATTGCCCAGCGGGATTGAGCCCCCTAAACCGTTGCTGCCGCGATACAGATCAAGATTTGGTCAAGTCACTGCATGCGCGCGCAAACAAGCGCGCTGAAAGTCGAAATCTGACGCAAGACAAATATTCAGCTCATATCGTCGGGCCACAATGACACTACAGGCAGTTCTCATCGTATTGACCGCAGCCGTGTTGCACGCGCTCTGGAATGCGGTTGTCAAAGGCGCGCCCGACAAAGCGGTTGTTTTGGGGTTGGTGGCGCTTGGCCACGCCGTGCCTGCGCTGATTGCGTTGCCTTTTATCGGCTTGCCGGTTTGGGCGGCGTTCCCCTTCATCATCGGTTCGACCCTGATCCACTGGGGGTACTATTGGTTTCTCAACACCGCGTACAAACATGGGGATCTGTCGGTGGTGTACCCGATCTCACGCGGGATGACGCCAATCCTGGTCACGGTGGGTGCCATTCTTTTCGCGGGTGAGTTTCTGCCGCCGATCGCGTGGGTCGGCATTGTCTGCATCTCGGCTGGGATTGGGTGCCTGTCCCTGGTCGGGCTGGGCCGAAACACAAGCTGGGTCGCCGTGGCGGCGTCGTTTGGCACGGGCCTGATGATAGCGTCCTATTCGATTGTGGACGGCATTGGTATCCGGCTGTCCGGGAATATACTGGGATACATTGCGGCATTGTTCGTTGCGGAAATTTTTGTCGCCGGATTTATCTTCGCAACCAGATGGCAGCGTTTCGTCGCACTGCCCAGGCGTTATGTGTGGGCGGGTCTGACAGGCGGCGTCATCTCTGGCGTGGCGTATGGGCTGGTGCTGTATGCGAAGACGGTCGCGCCCTTGGGCGTTGTATCCGCGCTTAGGGAAAGTTCGGTTATCTTTGCATCGCTTATTGGTGTGATGTGGTTCGGCGAAGGGCCGAAATCCAACAGGCTTCTTGCAGCGACTATTGTCGCGATCGGGATCGGACTCCTTGCGATGACACGTTGAGCGTTCTTGCGCCGCCGCGGGAAAGTTTTGAGAATTAAGCTCCTTTGACATGCCTTGATGATCTGTTGATCGTCATGGCCAGTTCCGCGCTGATCTTCCGGGGCGAGCGGATTTCATCTATAGGAGATGCTTATGACATCGAAGATATAATCGATTTTTATTGGCGTTTTTATCTGTCAAACTGCTGTCAAACAATCGGTGCACAATAATCGAGTTCTAACGCCGCGCAAGAATGGCGAAAACAACATAATTACCAACAGAGGATCACAATGAAACACAAAGCATCACTTCTCGCAGCTCTGACTATCGGTGCGCTGACGGCGACGGCGGCGGCATCGGAAACGGAACTTACAGTTTATACCGCAGTCGAGGCGGAAGACTTGGCCCGGTATGCCGAGACGTTCAATCAAAGCCACCCTGATATCAAGATCAATTGGGTTCGCGACTCGACCGGGATCATTACGGCGAAATTGCTGGCAGAACGTGATAATCCGCAGGCAGACGTTGTTTGGGGCCTGGCCGCCACGTCGCTGCTGCTGCTGAAATCAGAAGGTATGTTGGAGCCTTATGCGCCGGCCGGTGTGGAAAAGCTGGACAAAAAATTTGTTGATGGCGACAACCCCCCTGCCTGGGTCGGCATGGACGCCTGGGTTGCATCCGTCTGCTACAACACCGTCGAGGCCGAAAAGGCCGGGTTGACCCCGCCGACATCCTGGAAGGATCTCACCGATCCGATGTACAAAGATCAGGTGATCATGCCCAATCCGAACTCATCGGGCACCGGTTTCCTTGACGTGTCCAGCTGGTTGCAGATGTTCGGTGAAGAAGGTGGTTGGGAATACATGGATGCGCTGCACGAGAATATCGCGCGGTACACCCATTCAGGTTCAAAACCCTGCAAACTGGCCGCAGCAGGCGAAATCCCGATTGGCATTTCCTTTGCGTTCCGCGGGGCAAAGTCCAAAGCCGACGGCGCGCCGCTTGAGATCATCGTGCCTTCCGAGGGCGTCGGATGGGACATGGAAGCCACCGCAATTGTTGCTGGCACCGCCAATTTGGAGGCCGCGCAAAAGCTGGTGGATTTCACCGTCACCAAAGAAGCCAACGAGATGTACAACACCGGCTATGCAGTTGTCGCCTATCCGGGCGTTGCAAAACCGGTTGAGCACTTCCCAGAGGGTCTTCTGGATGCAATGATCGAAAATGATTTTGAGTTTGCCGCCAACAATCGCGCGGCAATCCTGAAGGAATGGCAGTCTCGCTATGACGGAAAGTCGGAAGCGAAGTAACCCCATTGGCAGGAGAGGTTTTCGTGCCTCTCCTGCACACCAGTCTCTTGTTCCCCGAAAAACAACTTACTCACCCGGTTTCAACCGGCCAGGACCGGCCGCGCCCGAGGTGCAGATGTGAGGACTTCTCCCGTGCTTCAGAAAACACCACCCGGTGAACTGTATCTCAGCATCCAGAATTTGTGGAAAGCGTTCGGAAGCTTTCTGGCGCTCAAGGACATCTCTTTGGAAATCAACGAGGGCGAGTTTGTCTGTTTCCTCGGCCCGTCCGGGTGCGGCAAGACCACTCTTTTGCGGGCAATCGCCGGATTGGATTTGCAGACCAAGGGTACGGTCATGCAGGATGGCAAGGACGTGTCCAATCTGCCCCCGTCCGAGCGTGATTTCGGGATCGTGTTTCAGTCCTACGCGTTGTTCCCAAATCTGACGATTGAAAAGAACATCGCTTTTGGCCTTGAAAACACCGGCCGCAGCAAATCGGATATCGCTATTCGCGTAAACGAACTCTTGACCCTGGTTGGTCTGCCGGATCAGGGCAAGAAATATCCGGCGCAATTGTCAGGTGGTCAGCAGCAACGAATTGCGCTGGCGCGTGCCATTGCGACCAACCCCGGACTTTTGCTGCTGGACGAACCCCTGTCGGCGCTGGACGCCAAAGTGCGTGTTCATCTGCGGCACGAGATCAAGGAGTTGCAGCGCAAGCTGGGTGTGACCACCGTGATGGTGACTCACGATCAGGAAGAAGCGCTGGCGATGGCAGACCGCATCGTGGTCATGAATCATGGTGTGATCGAACAGGTGGGGCCCCCTACCGAAATCTACCGGGATCCGGCCAATCTGTTCGTTGCCGACTTTATCGGTGAAATGAACCAGATCCGGTCGCAGGTCACCAAAGGCGGACGTTTGAGCGTCGGTGAAAAGACCTTTGCCTGCCTCAGCCACAAGTTCAACGATGGAACTCCGATCATCGCGGCCATTCGACCCGAAGACATCATCCCTCATGAAGCTGGTTATCTCGACACGGGCGGCAATCGGAACTGCATAGAGGTGACGCTGGATGAGATGGAGTTCCTGGGTTCGTTCTGGCGCTGCCGCTTGAACAACGAGAAGTTCGGATCATCGGAACTGATCGCGGATTTCTCGATCAATGCCGTGCGTCGTCTGGAACTGGAAGAGGGGCGCAGCGTGGTGATTGAGCTTCCCGAGAACCGCCTTATGGCGTTTGAAGCGCCGGAGGCCAAGGCATGAGCTCGGTTTCTATCAATCAGGACAGCCTGCCTGTCGGGCCGGACATCAAGCCCAAGCTCAGCCGTGATGATATCCTGATGCGCGGCAGCATGATGGTGATCGCGCTGTATCTGGTCGTGACATTGGCGTTGCCGCTTTACACGATGCTGTCCAAGTCGTTTTCGACCTATCGGGTCGAGCTGTCCCAGTACGAGTTTCAGGTAAGTGACGACGCAGGCGTCTTCGACGGAACGATCCTGTCGGCAGACGAGTTGAACAGGCAATTGGGGGTCTATTCCGACTCTGACCTGGTGACGGGTTCGGACGGGCGCTTGTCGGTGACCGGATTTTTTCCTGATTTCAGCTTTCGCAGCCCGGTGATGTACAAGATCCGCAACACGACGGATACCGGGCGCTTTCTGGTCGGATCGACATTGAATGAAGGCGCCGATTGGGTCGAGCTTGATTCCAACACGTTCCGCCGGGTGCAAATGCGGCCGGTCCAGTCGCGAGGGTTGGACAATTTCATAAACTACTTCTCGACACCGGCACTGTTCAATTCGATCAAGAACTCGCTTTGGATCTCGGTCGTCAGCACCATTGTGACGGTGACACTGGCGTTTTGGTTCGCCTATGCGCTGAACCGAAGCTGCATGCGGTTCAAGGGTGTTTTTCGCCTTATCGCGATGGCACCGATCCTGGTTCCGTCGCTCTTGCCGGGCATCGCGTTGGTCTATCTGTTCGGCAATCAGGGCATGATCAAGGAGTTGCTGTTCGGTGCCAGCATTTACGGCCCCATAGGCATCGTGATCGGATCGGTTTTCTTTACCTTTCCGCACGCGTTTCTGATCATATCGACCGCGCTCGCGATATCTGACGCGCGCCTGTATGAAGCTGCGGCCAGCTTGCGGTCGACGCCATGGCGGACCTTCTGGACCGTAACCATCCCCGGGGCCCGCTATGGCCTGATCTCGGCGGCCTTTGTCGTGTTCAACCTGGTGATCACTGATTTCGGATTGCCAAAGGTCATCGGTGGTCAATTCAACGTGCTTGCTGTGGATATCTACAAACAGGTGATCGGCCAGCAGAACTTTGAAATGGGCGCCGTGGTCTCTGTGGTTCTGGTCATTCCGGCCATTCTGGCTTTTGCCATTGACCGGATGGTTCAGTCCAAGCAGGTTGCGCTGCTTTCGGCGCGTTCCGTGCCATATCAGGCGACGCCAAACCCGAAAGCTGACCGCATATTCCTGATCTATTGCAGCCTGATCGGCCTGTTCATCGTTGGTCTTCTGGCTGTGTGTCAGTTTGCGGCGCTGATCAAGTTCTGGCCCTACGACCTGAGTCTGAGCCTCAAGAACTATCAGTTCAACAGAATGGACGGCGGCGGCTGGGGGTCGTATTTCAACTCGATCAAACTGGCGTTGCTGACGGCAGTCATCGGCACGACGGTTGTGTTCTTCGGGGCCTATCTGGTTGAAAAATCAAACGGGTTCAGAACCGGCCGGTCGATTTTCCAGATGTTCGCGATGCTACCCATGGCGATCCCGGGAATGGTATTGGGGCTGTCCTACATCTTCTTCTTCAACAACCCGTCCAATCCGCTGAACGGGATTTACGGCACGATGGCGATTTTGGTGATTTGCACTGTGACGCATTTCTACACCGTATCGCACCTGACGGCCGTCACCGCGCTCAAGCAAATGGACAGAGAATTTGAGTCAGTGTCTGCCTCGCTCAAACAGCCGACAATGAAGCTGTTTGCACGGGTAACGGTTCCGGTTTGTCTGCCAGCGGTGTTGGACATCTCAATCTATCTGTTCGTCAATGCGATGACGACCGTGTCGGCAGTGGTATTCCTCTATTCTCCCAAAACGACGCTTGCGTCCATCGCGGTGCTGAACATGGATGATGCCGGGGATATCGCGCCTGCGGCGGCGATGGGCATGATGATCTTTTACACCAACGCCGCTGCCCGGATCGTTCACCTGATTGCTTCAAAAGGCATCCTGAAGCGCACTCAGGCTTGGCGAAGCCGGTAGCCAAAGGAACCGTGCCCCCGCCGGTCAGGTATCGGCGGGGGGGCTTTTTTCTTCCAGCGCGCGCTGGGCAAAGTCCATGAAGGCCCGGATGATCTTTACGTTGCGCCGTTGCGACAGCGAAATCATGCTTTCACCCATTTGCAACTTCACGTCCTTGAGCTTGATTTGTCGCAACCGATCATCATGCCCATACTCTGCCTGAGAGACAAACCCGATGCCTGCCCCCGAGGCCACAAGCTCGCGCACGGCCTCGCGTCCTTCCGCAACGATTGCAGGATTCAACGTGATACCGCGCCTTTCGGCTTCTTCTTCCAATTTCTGACGTGTTTTTGACCCGTGCTCTCTGAAAACCAGCGGCAGATCGGCCAGTTCTTCCAAAGAAAGCGAAGGTTTGGATGCCAAAAGAACGCCTTGGGCGGCAAAGGCCACGATTTCAGTGGACCCTAGGTTCAACACATCCATGTCCTTGCCGGGGGACAGGCTGCCGACAACACCAATCTCGGCATTGTACGACCGAAGTTCTTCCAGAATTTCTTCGGTGTTTCCGGACCGCACGGTGATGGTGATTTTGGGGTACTTCTTTTGAAACGACCCCAGGAAAGACGTCATGTGATGCGCTGAATCGGCGATGATCCGCAATTCCCCGTCGATTGCGGCCTTGGTTTCCGAAAGGTAGTCCTCGATCTGATCTTCGATCTCAAAATACTGCTTTGTGAACCGGTAAAGCTGTTCGCCTTCGGGGGTGAGGTTCACGCGTTTTCGTTCGCGCTGAAACAACAACAGATCGTGATCCTGTTCCAGCTTTCGAACCTGTTCGGAAATCGCCGGCTGCGTCAGAAAAAGTGCCTCGGCCGCGCGGGAAAACCCGCCATGTTTGGCCACGTAATGAAAGGCTTTGAGCTGGCTGTGCCGCATCACCGGTCCCCAATGATTTGTGCATAGGCTGCACTTATAATTAGATTGATATTTGCAATTTCACATATAGCAACCGTTGCTGCAATGGTGTTTGTGAAAACGCTGTTCTGGAGCCCGGTAATGACGCCATCCTATCCAAAAATCGAGCAACCGCGCCTTGGCGAACCATACCTTTTGACACCCGGTCCTTTGACAACGTCCTATGCCGTGAAAGAGGCCATGCTGAAGGACTGGGGCAGCTGGGACGACGACTTTCGCGCCATGACAAAAGAGCTGCGGTCAAGCCTGCTGGACCTGCTTGGTGAAGGAGCCGACGCCTTCGATTGTGTGCCAATGCAAGGCAGCGGCTCCTTCTCGGTCGAAGCAATGCTGGCGTCTTTTATTCCGCCGGAAGGAAAGGCGCTGGTACTGGCCAATGGCGCCTATGGGCAACGTTCTGCGCAGACGCTACAGTATCTGGGCCGGGACCATATCGTGCTGGACAAGGGCGATTACCTGCCGCCACGGGGCGACGAGGTTGCGCGCATTCTCGCGGATGACCCGGCCATCACGCATGTTGTTGCCATTCACTGCGAAACCAGTTCGGGTATCTTGAACCCCGTCGAGGAAATATCCGAGGCCACATATGCAGCCGGTCGCAAGCTTTTGATCGACTCGATGTCTGCCTTTGGCGCGATCGAGCTCAGGCCCTCGGATATTCGCTATGAAGCCATGGTGTCTTCGGCCAACAAGTGCATCGAGGGCGTTCCTGGCTTTGGCTTCATTGTGGCGCGCAAGAACGAGCTGGAAGCCGCAAAGGGTAACAGTCATTCCCTGTCTCTGGATGTGCACGCCCAATGGGCGCACATGAACAAGACCGGTCAGTGGCGCTTTACCCCGCCGACGCACGTGGTCGCCGCCTTCATCGAAGCGCTTCGGGCGCATGCAGCTGAAGGCGGTGTTGCCGGCCGCGGCGCACGTTACACCCGCAACCGGGACGTCATGGTTGCGGGCATGCGTGAACTGGGTTTCGAAACGCTGCTGGACAATCGTTGGCTCAGCCCGATCATCGTCACGTTCTTCTGCCCCGCCGATGAGAAATTCGTATTCGATCAGTTCTACAACCTGATGAAGGACAAAGGGTTCATTATCTACCCGGGCAAGCTGACCGTCGTCGACAGTTTCCGCGTCGGATGCATCGGTCAGATGGACGAAGACGTCATGCGCAATGTCGTGCGCGCAGCAAAGGAATCCCTGGAAGAAATGGGCGTGACAAACGCCGCTCCTCCTCTTCGGGCACTGGAAGAACGCGCCAAGCTGGCCGCTTAAACATCAAGGAAAATACAGATGACCATTCAAACCCCTGTCGAAGCAAATGAGCGCGTCTATCCGACGCCGAAGGTGCCTGCCATTGCCATCTGCCTTGATGGATGCGAGCCCGAATATCTTGATGTCGCGATTGCGAAAGGGCTGATGCCCAATCTCAAGCGGATACGCAAAGAGGGCACGGACCGACTGGCCCATTCCGTTATCCCGTCCTTCACCAACCCCAACAATCTTTCGATTGCCACCGGGCGCCCTCCGATCGTGCATGGCATCTGCGGCAACTACCTCATCGACCCCGACAGCGGTGAGGAAGTGATGATGAATGATGTCCGCTTCCTGCGTGCGCCGACCATTTTTTCCCAATTCTACGACGCAGGTTTCCGCGTGGCGATGGTAACCGCCAAGGACAAGCTGCGCGCGCTGTTGGGGGCCGGGCTGAAATTTGACGAGGGCAGGGCGGTTGCGTTTTCTTCCGAACGGTCGGGTGAAACGACGCTGGCGGAACATGGCATCGACAACGCCAGCGAATGGCTGGGCATGGACGTTCCCGAGGTCTACTCGGCAGAGCTTTCCGAATTTGTCTTTGCCGCTGGCGTCAAGCTGCTGAAAGAGTTCAAGCCCGACGTGATGTATTTGTCGACGACCGACTATATCCAGCACAAGTTTGCACCCGATCAAAAAGGCGCACTCGATTTCTATGCCATGTTCGACCGGTATCTTGGCGAGTTGGATGAATTGGGTGCGGCCATCGTGGTGACCGCGGATCACGGCATGAAGCCAAAGCATTTGGCGGATGGATCCCCCTCGGTGGTGTACGTGCAAGACCTGATGGACGAATGGCTGGGCAAGGATGCGGCGCGGGTCATTCTTCCGATTACCGATCCATACGTCGTGCATCATGGCGCGTTGGGGTCTTTTGCAACCGCTTATTTGCCTGACGGAGCAGACCAGGACGACATCATCAGCAAGCTCAAGGCGACCAGCGGCATCACTCATGTGCTGACCAAGGCCGAGGCGATCGAGCAATTCGAATTGCCGGGCGACCGCATTGGCGACATCGTGATGGTTTCCGGTGAAAACATCTGCATCGGCACGTCCGAGCATCGCCACGATCTGGCAGCACTCAAAGAGCCGTTGCGCAGCCATGGTGGTTTGACCGAGCAGGAAGTTCCCTTCATCGTGAACCGTGTCATCGACCTGCCAAACCAACCCGTGCTGCGCAATTTCGATGCCTTCTTCTACGCAACAACAGCGGCGGCACAGTAAGCTATGAAAGATCTGACCATGTCGAAAATCGAAGTACGCAACGAGGGAATGCGGATCGGCGGCGAAATAGTCTTTACCGATGACACCGTTCCCGTTCTCTACCCGTACACAAACGAGGTTGTGGGTCACGTACCAGCCGGTACAGCCGAACATGCGCGCCGGGCGTTTGAGATTGCGGCGAATTACAAACCCAAGCTGACCCGATACGAGCGCAGCCAGATCCTGCAACGGGCAGGCGAGTTGATCGGCGAAAAGCGCGATTATCTTGCGAAATGGCTGACGCTGGAGTTGGGGATCTGTCACCAGCATGCGATCTACGAAACCAAGCGCGCGCAGGACGTGTATCAATTCGCGGCGGCCGAGGCACTGAAGGATGATGGTGAGATCTTCTCCTGCGACCTGACCCACAATGGCAAGGCCCGCAAGATTTTCACCACCCGAGAACCGGTGAAAGCAATCAGCGCGATCACGCCGTTCAACCACCCGCTGAACATGGTCAGCCACAAGATCGCGCCGTCGATTGCCACCAACAATTGCATGGTTTGCAAACCGACCGAGCTGACGCCGCTGACCGCATTGACACTGGCGGACATTCTCTACGAGGCCGGCTTGCCGCCCGAGATGTTCCAGGTCGTGACAGGTTGGCCCGCCGACATTGGCGACGAAATGATCACCAATGAGCACATTGATATCATCACCTTCACCGGCGGTGTGCCCGTCGGCAAGATGATCGCCGAAAAGGGCGTCTACAAGCGTCAGGCGCTGGAACTTGGCGGCAACGACCCTCTGATCGTTCTGAATGACCTCAGTGAGGCCGATCTGGACAAGGCGGCAGCCATTGCGGTGGCGGGGGCTACCGGAAATTCCGGCCAGCGTTGCACGGCGGTCAAGCGCATTCTCGTGCAGGAAAGTGTGGCCGATACATTCGTGCCGCTGGTTCTTGAAAAGGCCAAGAAGATCAAGTTCGGCGATCCGCAAGACCCGGAAACCGAATTGGGATGCGTGATCCATGACAAGGCCGCCGAAATTTTTGAAAACCGCGTTTTTCAGGCGGAAAAAGAGGGTGCTGAAATTCTGTACCACCCCGGTCGTCAGGGGGCGCTGCTGCCGCCAATCGTCGTCGACAAGGTTCCCCATGACAGCGAGCTGGTGATGGAGGAAACCTTTGGTCCCATCGTGCCGATCGTTCGTGTGCCGGACAACGACGAAGAGGTGATGGCAATTTCAAACGGAACCGAGTTCGGCCTGTCTTCGGGTGTCTGCACCAATGATCTGAACCGGGCGATTGCCTTCATCAACGGGTTGAACGTCGGCACCTGCAACATCTGGGAACAGCCGGGTTACCGCATTGAAATGTCGCCCTTTGGCGGCATCAAGGACAGTGGAAACGGGGTGAAGGAAGGCGTCATCGAAGCGATGAAGTTTTTCACCAACGTCAAAACCTATTCGCTGCCGTGGCCTAACTGAGTCTGTTGCCCTTACTCCTTTTGCGGAAAGGGCAACACAGTTCCTCCCTGGTACTGGCGGGCCTTGCGGGGTCCGCATCTTTTGATGACGGCAAAGAGGAGCGGCGATGCCACAAATTGTCCACACTGAAGGGGAATCAAACACGTCCGAGGCGCGCAAGGCGTGGCTGCAAAAATCGATGGGGCCGAAATCATCGCCATTGCTCAAACGCGATGCGAACGTTTTCCTGCATCAATCTCTGTCCTCACCCTGCGTCAGCACCATTGCAAAGGCCGAAGGGCTCTGGATCGAAGATATCGAGGGCCGCCGGTATATGGATTTCCACGGCAACTCGGTACACCACATCGGGTATGGCCATCCCCGCTTGGTAGCCGCCATAAAGGCACAGCTTGACGATCTGCCCTTTGCGCCCCGCCGCTTTACCAATGATCCGGCGGTG
The DNA here is from genome assembly GCF_013110575.1 of Ruegeria sp. HKCCD7559. Classification (NCBI taxonomy): domain Bacteria; kingdom Pseudomonadati; phylum Pseudomonadota; class Alphaproteobacteria; order Rhodobacterales; family Roseobacteraceae; genus Ruegeria; species Ruegeria sp. HKCCD7559. The sequence continues at coordinate 434,747 of NZ_WVQU01000002.1, read as the reverse complement.
GAGCTGGCTGAAAAACTGGCAGAGATCGTGCCTGGTGATCTGGGCAAAATGCTCTTTACCACTGGCGGATCCGACGCCAACGAGGTTGCCCTCAGGATCGCGCGTGCCGCCACCGGTCGTTTCAAAACAATCAGCTTCTGGGATGCCTTCCATGGCGCGGGTTTCGGCGCCGCAAGTGTCGGCGGAGAGGCGACCTTTCGCAGTCACATTGCGGGGCCCCTTTTGTCCGGTACCGAACATGTCGCCCCTTTTGCCTGCTATCGATGCCCGTACAATCATGCGGGCCCCGAAACCTGCGGGCTGGCTTGTGCGAAAATGGTGGAATATGTCCTCGAGCGCGAAGGAGATGTGGCGGCGGTCATTGCGGAACCGATGCGCGCCGTGCCCTATGTCCCGCCGCCGGGGTTCTGGAAGACGGTGCGCGAGGCATGCAACCGTCACGGGGCGCTGTTGATCATGGATGAAATCCCGACGGGTCTTGGCAAGACGGGCAGGATGTTCGCCTTTGAACATGACGAGATCATCCCGGACATCGTGACACTTGGGAAGGCGCTTGGCGGCGGCATCCTGCCTATTGCCGCCTGTGTCGCCCGTAAGCAACTAGATGTCTGCGGAGATTTTGCCATCGGGCATTACACGCACGAAAAAAACCCGGTCACCGCCCGTGCCGCTTTGACGACAATTCAGATCATCGAAGACGAAGGCCTGGTTCGCCGGTCAGCCGAACTGGGTGAACATGCCATTGGTCGCTTGATGGATGAACTTCAGAACGTTCCGATTGTCGGAGACATCCGGGGAAGGGGCCTGATGTTCGGGATCGAAATCGTCGATGATCGCGCCGACAAAACACCGGGGAACGCGTGCGCCGAACGGATCTATTATGCCTGTCTCGAGGCCGGTCTGAGCTATAAGATCAGCCAGGGGTGCGTTCTGACACTGTCACCGCCGCTGACGATCTCGCGTTTGGAACTGGACCGCGCAATCGATATCGTAATTGCTGCAATCAAGGCCGAGAGTTGACGCCCCTTACCGATCTCGTGTCACAATAGGATCAGGGGCCGCGCCCTTCCGGGGGCCCTTGGCCAAGTTCATAAGTGACGGATGTTCCGTCAAAGCGCGGTCAAGTGCTTGCGGTGAAGCTCACAGGAGTTTACGCCTTGTATGCCAAAATGGGATGTATCCCTTCCCGATCGCGGCCGGTAACATGAATAATTCAATGCGCCGCGACAAGCTGGGCCAAAAAGAATAACGGGGTAGAGTATGGCAATTGTCAGCTTCCTTATCAGCCTTGCCGGGGCGACGATGCTGCTGCTTTACGCGGTTCGTATGGTGCGAACCGGGATCGAGCGCAGCTATGGGGCGTCTTTCCAGCGGGTAATGACCCAACAACGCAGCTACCTTCAGGCCTCGGTGGTTGGGCTGACGATGGCGGTCGTGCTGCAAAGTTCGGCGGCTGTTGCTCTGTTGACCTCGGGGTTTGCGGCCAGTGGAATGCTCAGTTTTCCTGCCGGCCTTGCGATTGTACTTGGCGGCGATCTGGGGTCGGCGCTGATCATCCAGATTCTTTCGTTCCGGCTGGACTGGCTTGTTCCGATGCTGTTGGCGGTTGGGGGGTATCTGTTCGTAAAGACCGACGCCAAAAAAACCCGGCAAATGGGGCGCATCCTGATGGGCGTGGCCTTTATCCTGATCTCGCTTCGGTTCCTTCGCGAGGCAATGGATCCCATTCGGGACAGCGCGTTTCTGCCCGCGGTGGCGGATTATCTGGCGCGCGATTATATCACCGCGTTTCTGGTCGGGGGCGCCTTGGCTTTCATCATGCATTCTTCGGTGGCGGCCATCCTCATGTGTGTCACCCTTGTGCAGATCGGAGCGATCCCGTTCGCCGCCGGGATGTCTTTGGTGTTTGGCGCGAATTTCGGCTCTGCCTTCATTCCGGTCTGGCTCACCCGCGCCATGCCAGTCCAGTCCCGGCGCATTCCATATGCCAACCTGGCATTGCGTGGCAGTTGGGCTTTGGTGAGTTTATTTGCCGCCAACATGGCTTTGCGGACCGGGTTGTTAGGAGACCCGCAAGGCGGGCAGATGCTGGTCAATGTGCATGTTTTGTTCAACCTGTCACTGCTGCTTCTGGCCTTGCCATTTTGCGGGAGATTGAAAGTTCTGTTCGAAAGGTTTTTGCCGGATCAGAAGAAGGAACTGGTTCCGCAACCGGCACGACCGGCCAGCGCATTGGACATAGGCAATGTGGCAAATCCCAGCCAGGCCCTACCAAGCCTCAAACGTGAGCTGCTGCGGATGAGCGACCTTGTCGAAACCATGTTCCGGCCTTGCCTGGAATTGTATCGCAGTGGCGACAAACAACAGATTCGAGCGGTACAGGCCATCGACGAGGACGTGAACAATTGCCTGTCCGGGATCAGGGCATTCGTTTCGGCGATTCCACCGGATGTATATGAAAAAAAAGATGAAAAATCCGCACGCGACCTGATGGAGTTCGCTATCCGGCTGGAGACGGCCGGTGATGTCGTGGCCAAGCGTTTGACCGTGTTGGCGGGTGAAATGCGGGCCAAAGGCTCGAGTTTCTCACAGGAAGGCTGGTCGGAACTTGTTCAGATGCACGAGGGCATTCTGGCCAACATGAAGCTGGCATCAAACGTGCTTATTTCAGACGATCTGGAAAGCGCGCGCCTGCTGAGCCTTGAGAAGACCGAAATCAAACGGGTGGAACGTGAAAGCCGAAAACGACATCTGCGCCGATTGCAGCACGGGTCACGGGAAAGCTTCGAAACCAGTGATATTCATCTTGAGACGTTGCGGGCGTTCCGGGAGTTCAACAGCCATATCGCATCTATTGCTTACCCGGTGCTGTACCAGAATGGCCAGCTCCTCGAGACGCGGCTGATCGACGAAATTGCGAAATAGTCGTAAGGTTCTCTGATAAAAATCTGAAAAAGCAAAGGAACGATGCTACACTCGGGATGACGGCAGCGAACAGGAGCCGGACTCGATGCAAGCACGGGAAAAGAAAACAGGAAAATCGAAACGCGAAGCAAAAAAATGGCTTCAGTTTCGAAATTCGGTTTTGCGGCTGTTCGGCGTCGATGGAAGCTTCCGCCCAGAGGGCGGCGCAGAAGGCGGAATCCAAAAGGTTGCGGTCGAAAAGGCAACCACGTTTTACCTGCCTTGAAGCTGAATTGCGCGACGGTTTTTGGGGGCGCTCCCAGACCTGATGCGTGAAAAATTCTATGAACATCAATTCCGTGGAGTTTGGCGGGCCAAATCGTAGCTTGGGAACGGGTTCGAGTGGATCTTTCGCTTGGTGCGTTCAAAGCTTTGCAACAAAGCCGATACCAGCCGGAAAGCCCCACCCGGGAACCGATCTCAACAGGAAGGAATGGGCAGGGCGTTGCTGCGTTTGATTTCGCGCAGAACGACATTTGTTTGCGCGCTTTCCACCGCCGGCAGGCGAAACAGGAATTCTTCAAGAAAAACGTTGTAAGCCCCGATATCCTTGCAGATCACCCGCATGTGGTAATCTGCCTGCCCGGTCGTTGCGTAGCATTCCATGACTTCAGGGCGCTTCTCGATCGCGGCAATGAAGCGTTCAAGATGTTCCGGATTGTGCCGGGTCAGATGAACATGCACCAGGGCCTGAAACGAAAGCCCGGCGTGTTCAGGCGACAATTCGGCACGGTACTGCGAAATCAGGCCGGCCTCTTCAAACACACGGACACGACGCCAGCAAGCAGAGGATGACATGCCCACCCGTTGTGCAAGGTCAGCATTTGAGATGCGACAGTCCTTTTGAAGCAGCGCGAGAAGTTGGCAGTCACGTGAGTCGAGAAGCATCCGAGAAAAATACCCCAAATTGCGACAAAAGAAGAGATGATTTTTCAAGAATGCTAGGAAACGTCGGGAAGATAGAACAGATCCTTCAAAAATTTCCGGTAAAATATCCAGAAAAGGCGAGGTGTCCATGACTGACCAGTCCCTGAAATTCGATACTTACGCCCTGTCGGACCGATACAAAGCCTCAAAGGGTCGTGTTTTCCTGACGGGAACGCAAGCTCTGGTGCGCATCATGTTAGACCAGGCCCGCAGGGACGCAGCAGCAGGAAACAACACGGCCGGGTTCATTTCCGGATATCGGGGGTCTCCTCTTGGTGGGTTGGATCTGGAGCTGTGGCGAGCGAAAGAGGAAACCGAGGCGGCCAGGATCACATTCATGCCGGCCGTAAACGAAGACCTCGGCGCAACAGCGGTTCTTGGTGCCCAGCAGGCCTCGCTTGATCCCGATTGTGAGGTCGAGGGCGTGTTTTCGATGTGGTACGGGAAGGGCCCCGGAGTTGACCGTTCAGGGGACGCGTTGCGCCATGGCAATGCATATGGCTCGTCGCCGAAGGGCGGGGTACTGGTTGTCGCGGGTGACGATCATGGCTGCGTGTCTTCTTCAATGACGCATCAGTCCGACGTCGCCTTCATGACCTGGTTCATGCCAACGCTGAACCCGGCCAACGTGGCTGAATACCTGGAGTTCGGTGAATACGGGATCGCGCTGAGCCGATACTCGGGCACCTGGGTCGGGTTCAAGGCGATTTCGGAAACCGTGGAAAGCGGGCAATCCGTGCGGTTGAAGCCGGACCGTACGTTTACCTTGCCGGAAATAGATCTGCCGCCGGGCGGCTTGCACGTGCGCAGCGCCGATTTGCCAAGCCCGGCCATCGAGACGCGGATCGAACACAAGTTGCTGGCAGTCGAGGCTTTTGTCGAGGCGAACCCGATCGACCGGCGCATCTATGACATCAAGGATGCCCCATTCGGGATTGTCACAACGGGCAAAAGCCATCTGGACCTGATGGAAGTGCTGCGCCTTCTGGGGCTCGACGAAAGCGGATGCCGCCGTTTGGGCATCGACATCTACAAGGTCGGGATGGTTTGGCCTTTGGCGCGGCGCGATGCGCTGTCTTTCGTCCGTGGTAAAAAAGAGGTGCTGGTCGTCGAGGAAAAACGCGGGATCATCGAAAGCCAGTTCAAGGAATATTTCTATGACTGGCCGGGGGACAAACCCGAAAAGATGGTCGGAAAACACCGCGCAGCGGGTGATCCGTTGATTCCCTGGACCGGAGAGTTGAGCCCGTTGAACCTGATCCCAGTCGTTGCAGAGCGACTCGACCGTTTTTTCCCGGAAGAGGGTTTCTTGGAAAAGGCGAAGGCGCTGACGGACGAACCGCCATCCGTTCTGAATGTTCCGGGTGCGGTCAGGGCTCCGTATTTTTGCTCGGGTTGTCCCCACAACACATCCACCAAAGTCCCCGATGGAAGCATGGCTGCGTCAGGCATCGGCTGTCACGTGATGGCAAGTTGGATGAACCGCAACACGGTCGGTTATGCGCAGATGGGTGGGGAAGGTGTGCCGCATGTTGTTGCCTCGAAATTCAATGGCAACAAACATATCTTTCAAAACCTTGGCGAGGGCACTTGGTATCATTCCGGGTCGCTTGCCATTCGCCAGGCCGTGGCGGCGGGTACGAACATCACCTACAAGATCCTTTACAATGACGCAGTGGCAATGACGGGGGGGCAGCCTGTTGATGGCCCTATCAGCGTTTCCGGGATCGCCCAGACCTGTCGCGCAGAAGGTGTGGACCGGATCGCGTTGGTTTCAGACGACATTACGAAATTCGATTCCAGCGATTTTCCGGCACGAACGAGCTTTCACCCCCGGGAAGAGATGGATGCGGTGCAGCGTGAGTTGCGTGACATCCAAGGTGTGACGGTTTTAATCTACGAGCAGACCTGCGCCACCGAGAAACGTCGTCGCCGCAAGCGTGGCAAAACAGAAGACCCCAAGCGGTTTGCTTTCATCAACCCCGCGGTGTGCGAAGGCTGCGGCGATTGCTCGGTCGAAAGCAACTGTCTGAGTATTGAACCATTGGAAACCCCATTGGGCCGCAAGCGAAAGGTCAACCTGAACTCGTGCAACAAGGACTTTTCCTGCCTGAACGGGTTTTGCCCCAGTTTCATTACGGTGGAAGGGGCGGTGCGGCGAAAGGAACCCAGGCAGAAACTGGATATCCCGTCGCTTCTTGCCAAGGTTCCCGACCCGCAGCTTCCTGACCTGCACGCGCCGTACGATCTTTTGGTCGGCGGGGTCGGCGGCACCGGTGTCGTAACGGTGGGCGCCGTTCTGACGATGGCGGCGCATTTGGAAGGCAAAGGCGCCAGCGTGCTGGATTTCACCGGGTTCGCCCAGAAATTCGGTACGGTTGTCGGCTATGTTCGCATTGCCCGCACGCCCGAAGAAATCAATCAGGTCCGAATTGAGGCCAATAGCGCCGACGCCGTCATCGGGTGTGACGTGGTCGTGTCTTCGGCGCCCAAAGCCTCGGTTCACTATCGCAAGGGCACAAAGGTCGTACTGAACCGTGCGGAAATACCAACAGGCGACCTTGTTTTGCACCGCGATGCCCAGCTCAAGGTCGACGAAAGAGAAGCGTTGATACGCCGGACCGTCGGCGCAGAAAATGTCTTCGCGTTGGATGCAAACCAGTTGGCTGTGGATTTGCTGGGGGATTCGGTCTTTGCCAATACCTTGCTGTTTGGTGTCGCGTGGCAGTTGGGGAACATTCCAATCAGTGAGGTTGCAATCAAACAGGCGATCAAGCTCAATGGAACCGCGATCGAGGCCAACATAATGGCCTTTGATCTGGGGCGGGTGATCGCTGCAAACCCGCAGATGCTGAATGCGAGGGAAAAGAGCTTTTCGCAAGAAACATCGCAGCAGATAATCGATTACCGGTCCGATGAATTGGCGACCTATCACGATGACGGTTATGCGCAAAAGTACCGGGATCGCCTGGCCCGTCTGTCCGCAGCACTGCCTGACCAGATACGCGAGGAAGCGCTTTCGCTTGCGGCAAAATCCCTGTTTCGCCTCATGGCAATCAAGGACGAATACGAGGTTGCTCGGTTGCTGACATCGCAACAATTCGAGAAACAACTGCGGTCCGAGTTCGAAGGGGATTTTCGGATCAAATACCACCTCGCGCCACCGGTTCTGAGCGGTCGCAAGGATGCACGCGGGCGACCGCGCAAGCGAAGCTATGGTGGTTGGATGACCCCCGTTCTAAGGCTCCTTTCGCGTGCACGCAGGCTTCGCGGCGGCTGGCTTGATCCATTCCGGTTTTCAAGGGACCGCAAGCTTGAAAACGAAACCCTGGCCTGGTTTCTGGCTGTCTTAATTCGCATCGAAGAAGTCAGCCCCGAGCTGGAGGCGGAAACCTGCCTGAAAATCCTGTCAGCCCCGCTGGATATCCGCGGTTTTGGCCCGGTGCGCGAAGCGGCAACACAAACCGTACGTGCAGATGTAGATGCCATGCTGAACGTGATCGGAGAACAGCGAAGGGATGCGCAGGGCGCCGCTTTTCACAAGGTTTGATTGTTCTTTCCGGAACCTGTCTGGAAACGCGGATTGTACACGGGGCTGAACGGATCTGAACCCCCTTACACTCCGGTGTAATGGACTTCTGTCTGAAACGGTCCGGTTTGCGTTCGGGCGTCACCAGCAGCGGCGCGACGCGGCCACCGGACAGACGGATGTGGGTAACACTTCGTCACGGGCATTGCGTTGGCAGAGGCCGTCTTGCTCTGGGTTGACGAGCAAGGGACTTGTAAGTGCTTTTCACCCAGCCGGCTTTCATTGTTTCCGACCCCTGCGATCAGACCCTTGCTTTTTCAAAGGCGGCCCAGGCGGTTTCGAATGCTTCGAAATCAAACGCGGGCTCGCGGGCTGCGTCCAGAACAATACGTTCTGTCGCCAAAAGTTTTTGGATGGCACCTTCCAATTGATCAACGACATCATTCGGTATGAGCAATGCACCATGACGATCGGCGTGAACCAGATCACCGGGGTCAACTGTCAGACCAAAAATCGAAACCTGAGTGTCAATCTCGCGGACGTGGACGAAACCATGGCTCGGGCCGATGGAACCAGCGACAACCGGGAACCCTGAAGGCAAATCCCCGAGATCCCGCATGACACCGTTGGTCAGAGCGCCAGACATGCCGAAACCCTTGTGAACCGTCGTATTGATCTCACCCCAATATGCGCCGATGCAATCGGGATAATCCAGATCCTCGATCACGGCGATTGAAGGGCCGGGTGCCTCGGCCATGTACCTGTAATAGGCCATACGTCGGGCTTTGATGACTTCGGGCGGCTCGGTCGGGGGATTGACCGCAGCAATTTTGGCGGTGCGCGCATAGCCGACGATGGCACGCCCTTCGGGGGCCGAGCTTAGCATGGTGCCACGTGTGAACCTGTCGAACCCGCGCCTGCCCTGTGCCACCTCGATGGCATTGCAGACAGTTGGCGTATCGACTTTGCGAAGCAAAGACAAAAGGGACGGTGTCATGTGTCCTCCAGCCAGCGGGACAGCGCCGCTGTTGTTTTTTCAGGTTGTTCCAATGTCGGGAGATGGCCCGCGTCGCCGATGATCTCAAGCGCGCTTCGTGGCAACAGGTCATGCATAAGACGGTGGCGTTCAACTGGGCAAAGCCGGTCTTCATGCCCGCACAAAACCAGAGCCCGTCCGGCATAGGCCGTCAGTGTCTCGCTTTGGTCCGGTCGGTTCATAAGTGCCTTGGACTGACGTATGAAAACGTCTGGGCCCAGGTCGGTGGCCATTGCCATGCACAGATCCAGGATCGCCCCCCGGTTCGGTCCGTCAGCCAGATACCCGGGCTTCATCTCGTCACGCATCACGGTCCTCAGCTGACCCTTGCGAACGGCGGACATCTGCGGCGTACGACGCGCTTTTACCTCTGGCTTTTCCGCCAGTGGATTGGTGTCAAGCAAGGCCAGACGCGAAACACGTTCGGGGGCTTGGCGCGTGACCTCCATCGCCACGATACCCCCCATGGACAGCCCGGCCAGCGCGAAAACCGGCGGCGCATTTCCAAGGATATCCTGGGCCATGGCCTCTATGCTGTCGTGATGAGACAACGGAAAGGTCATCACGGGCATTCTGCCCGACAGAGCATTGATCTGGGGGCCAAAAAGCCGGGCATCACACATCATGCCCGGCAACAAAATCAGAGGTTTCATGCCGAAGCCAGCTTTGCCCCTTCGGACAACGCCGCCAGCTTGGCATAGGCGATCTGGGGATCGACGGCGCCGAAACCCGCAAAAGTGCCAAAGCCGCAATCGCTGCCCGCGATCACCCGGTCCGGTCCCACGATTTCCGTGAACCGGTCAATCCGTTGGGCCACAAGTTCGGGATGTTCGACGAAATTGGTCGTGGTATCGACCACGCCGGGCACCAGAACCTTGTCATCGGGAATCTCGGCCTTGCGGTCCCGGAAGACAGTCCATTCATGGGCATGCCGCGGATTGGACGTTTCGAACAGGACATAGCGCGACTTGGTCGCCATCAGGGTGCTGAAGACCTTGTCCATGGCGATGTCGCAGCAATGAGGGCCTTCGTAGTTGCCCCAGCAAATATGTACCCGTACCCGATCCTGCGGGACGTTCTGAAGCGCGTGGTTCAGGGCCTCGACATGCATGTCGGCAATCTTGATGAACGCCTCATCCGACAGGTCGGTGAACAGCATGTGGCGCGACAAGGCAAGATCGGGGCAATCCAGCTGCAGGTCCAACCCGGCGGCGACGATGGTTTCGTATTCGTCCTTCATCGCGTCGGCCAACGCTGCCAGATAAGCCTCACGCGTAGGGTAGAAATCATTCTGCAAAAACAACGAGATCACTCCGGGAGACGCGGCATTCATGAAGCCGCGCTCGGCCCCGTGTCGAGCCATGGCCGCCTTGAGATTGGTGATGTCCTTTTGCAACTCGCCTTGCCCTTTTGATCGCACCTCACCCGTGCACATCGGCCTTGCGTATTGTGGCGTACCGCCGTCATCGGCCAGTCTTTGCAGAAAGCCGGGGAACATCTTCAAGTCTGCCGGCGCGTTACGAGGGCTGTCGCCCGAAAACCCAGTGTAGCGATCTTTGACATAGGTCGCATAGGAGATTTTCGAAGTTTCGCCGTCGCTGACGATATCAACACCGGCTTCGACCTGTTTGCGCACCGTTTCGGCCACGGCGTTGGCCATGCAGGTATCAAAGGCGCCTGTGTCATAAGGTTCGCCGTTTTCGCGGGCAAAAATAAAATCCACGACGTCCTGCGTTCGGGGCAGAGAGCCAACATGTGTTGTTTTTACGGTCATGGGGACCTCCTTAAATTTTTCGTGCCATCAGGATCGTGTGGCTTTGGGCTTCTGGGTCTTCGGCCAGGTATCCGGTCATTTGCAGCCCGTTTTTCTCAAGACACCCGGCGTAACCGGCCGGGGACAGCGACGCGTGGTAGACAAGCTCTGATCCCACTGTGCCGCTGACCTCTCCGGCACGAGGTCCGACGGTCAGCATGAGCATTCCCTTGGGTCGCAAATGGCGCGCCATCCGGGCGATACAGTCTTTCTGCTCGTCCGCCGTCAGGTGGAAAAAGCTGTTCCAGGCAATGATGCCGTCGAACTGCTGATCCAGTTCAAAATTCCGCATATCCGCGTTGCGCCAGTCGCCATCGGGCCAACGGTCGCGGGCTATGGCAAGCATGGCGTCGGAAAAATCGATACCCGTGACGTCAAACCCTTCGGCCATGAACCAACGTGCGATGGGGTCGCCCGAGCCACAGCCCAGGTCCAATACGCGGTCACCCGGCTTCAGGCTGGCCGTGAAGCGCGCCAACCAGCGCGCTTCGAACAGGGCCTTGGAACGGCGCCTGTCATACTCGGTTGCCTGCCGTTCATAAACGGCGTGGGTGTCATTCGGGTCCGCGTTCATCCTGTCCAGGTCGCTCCTGCCGGGTCATCGGTTGCGGTGATGCGGTACAGGCCCGCCTGTCCGGTCATGGATGGCTGAATACCATAGGTTTCGCGGGGAAGAACCAAGGCCGTGTCGCCTACCGAGATCGTGGTCTCGTACCCGTCAATCGAAACACGCCAGTGACCGCTGGCCGGCATCAGAACCACTGGTTTCTCGGCAGCGATCGGTTGGGTCACTGCGGATCCGCGCCCCAGAAAATCGACCTCGAATCCGGGTTTGTCCTTGATCAACGCGTTTTCGCCAATCACCTTTGCGGGCTTATTGGCCGACAACGCCATCAGATCCCAATACCGCGCAACGTATCTGCCCACCACATCCTCGATTGGAACTTCGGGATAGCTTTTCAGCTGTTCTTCGGTCAGCACAGGCATCGGGCGGACATTGTGGGGCAGTTCCTGGCCCAGTTTGGAGTCGTACAGAACGCCATTGTCGCCCAGCATCAGACCGTGTGCCTGCGCATCTTCGATCACTTGAGGCGCCCAGGTGACGCCGCCACCCGCATCGTCTCCGCCCAGGATCGACATGATCATTCCGTAATCCTGGCCGACATTCTCAAAGCCCCGGAAAATACCCGTTGGAATGTTGAAGATGTCTCCTTCCTCGGCGATGAATTCCCCGGCCGTACCATAGCGGCCCCAGAAAAACCGCCAACGACCCTTGGCAACGAAAAAGACCTCGGCGGTGGTGTGGCTGTGCAGTGAGTTGCGGCATTTCGGCGGCTGCCCTGCCGCTCCGATGTTGAAGCCGATCTTGTCCGTGATGTGGACATGCTGGTCCGGAGATTCCGAGACGCCGCCGCCGATTATCGTGAAGTTCTCTTTCTGATCGCTGCCGGGAGTATGGGCATCGATAAAAGCGGTTTTACAGGGTTGAAGCTCGCCATAGCGGACGATGCGGGAAGGGATGGATGATTTTGTCATGACGTACGATCCGATTCAGCGTTTTTGGAAAGAAAGCTCGTGTGCCCAAGTAGGACAGGCCCTTACTTTCCGGGCGGGCGCAGGTTCAGTCGCCGCGCCCTCAGGCTTTGACGGTACATATGGAAAAGCCGAACGGTCCGGGGCTCGGTCAGACCGCCCGACAGGATGCGATATGAGACCGGGCGGCCCACTCAGACCTCGCCGTTCTGCAACAGGATCTGCTTCCAGACCGAGGTTTCATCGAACAGGGTGTATTCACGGCGCAACTGCGGCTGCCCCGCAACAAGTGCGCCGAATTCAGCGTGGCTGATCCCGAGGACATAAACCTGCGCACCAGTCGGCGCGCCAAACACGCCCCAGCCGTCATGCTTGCCCCAAAGGCTCCAGCGAATTGCCGCACGCGGAGGCATATCAGGGTCATCTCGCCCGATCTGATGCTCGATCTTGAATTCCGCATTCGGAAAACTCGCCCGCAGTCCCATCCAGAAGCGGTCGATGGCCTGCCAGCCATGCCCGGTTACACCACCCACATATTCTGACTGAACAGCGCGGTCATATTCTGAACCGATCACGCCCATATCTGCGTTCATGATCCGCGTCAGAATGTCGGCGTAGCGCTGCCCCCATTCATTGTCATTCCCATGGCCTTTGTATGGTCCAGGCTGATCAATTTCGGGTGTCAGAGGTTTGACGCAGTTCTCTTTGCCGCCTTCCCGGGCAATCAGATCAGCGGCGTATTCCTTAGGGTCCCAGCCCATCTGGCGCACAATCGCGCCCTGATCGCGGATCAGCCATTCATCGTTGATCTGATTGTCGATGGCGTGACAATCCGCAAGAATCCGGTAACGCAGCTTGGTGCCGGTGGGCTTGCCATAGACACCCTCGGCCAAATGCGTGGCCGTTGAAATGATCCGATGAGAGCTCAACATGCCCTCTTCCGGTGTGCCGGACCAGATCACGTCTTCGCCTAGCAGCTGCCGGTCCGGAAACTCGGCCAGCGTTGCCATGGTAGCGCCGATCACATTCTGATTGCCCAACACCACCGAACCGGGTGAGCGTACCACAATGTCTTCGCTGTAATACTCATGCAGCGTGGCGATACCCCGATCTTCCCAGATCTCTTTGGTGATGCCGATGATATAGTCGGGGAAATCCCGGAACTTGGGATCGAAACCTTTCATGAATTCATCCTTTGAGGTGTCCAGCCTTTGGGCAGACGTGCCGATGTGCGCACGATCAGCGGCCCATCAATGGCGACTTTGCGTGCCGAAGCAGCTGTCGGGTTTTCGATATGATCCAGCAGGGCATCAACGGTCTCAGCAACCATCAAATTTGCCCGCTGGCGAATGGTCGTAAGGTTGTAGGCAAGCCATCCGGCCTGAGGGACGTCATCGTAACCAACGACAGACACGTCTTCGGGCACGCGCAATCCCAACTCGAACCGAATGACGTCCATGACCGCAAGCGCCATGTGATCATTGGCGACAAACACGGCGTCAGGTCGTTTCTGCGGTTCGACATCAAACATCCGGCGGGCAGCTAAACGCGCTTTCTCGGTGTGAAAATCTCCGATGTCGTGCGCATACAATTCCTGGCCCGCATCGTTGAGCGCGGCGCGGAATCCGGCCTCGCGGTCCCGCTGGGTTGAGGCACCCGGCCAACCGGCAATGTAGGCGATACGACTGTGCCCGGCGGTGATCAGAAATTCCGCAACTTTGCGACCACCGGCATAGTTGTCAGAAGTAACAGATGTGATCCCGTCGAGGTCCTGGCTGCGGTTGAACAAAACCACCGGCACACCCGCCTGCTGGCACCGGGTGGCAATGTCTGAAGACATCGCAACGGATGCCAGAACGACGCCATCGACTTGATAATCAAGGATTTCCTCCATCACGTCGTCTATGTTTCCAGCGGTTCTGGAGGCCATGAAAATCAGAACGTGATAGCCCTGTTCCTGCAAGGCATTGGACAGTTTCTCGAGCGCCTCGGGGTAGAAGTAATTGTCCAGATAGGCGACCACCAAACCGATGATCCTGCTTTTGCCGGACACCATCGCGCGTGCCAGCACGTTGGGGCGATAGCCCAGTTCAGACGCAGCCTTGCGCACTTTTTCTTCGGTCTTTTTGCTGACCGAGGCACCGGGCGTGAAGACGCGGCTAACGGCAGACTGGCTAACGCCGGCCAATTGGGCAACCTGGAGGGATGTTACTTTCTCAGCCATCAGTCTGCCGTCCAACCTCCGTCAATCAACATTGAGGTGCCGGTAACCAGTGCCGAGGCGTCCGAGGCGAGATAGCGTACCGCGCCCATGATGTCTTCGACTTCGCCCACGCGATCCAGTTTGATCTTCTCCATGATCCACGCGGCACGTTCAGGATTGTCGAATGTGGACTGGGTCAACGGCGTTCGGATGAAAGTCGGACAGACCGTATTGATCCGAATGCCCTGTTTGCCCCATTCGATGGCCATGGATTTGACCATGCCTTCCAACCCATGCTTGGTCGCGCAATAAAGCGCCCGATCAACCCCGCCAACATGCCCCATCTGGCTGGATATATGGATGATCGAACCCGGCTTTCCTGCCTTGATCAAAGCGCGGGCGGCGTAGGCCGACAAGAAGTAGGCCGAACGCAAATTGACGTTGGTGACAACATCAAAGTCATCGGGTGTTGTCTCGATAGCCGGGCTGTGGCGCGCCACGCCCGCCGAATTCACCACGATATCGAAGGCGCGGTGATCGAAAAGCTGTTTCAGGGCGTCCAAATCACCCTGATCCATCACAAGCGCTTCGGCTGACCATCCCTTCTCTTTCAGAGCGGAAACTGTCTCATTCAACCGATCCGCTCCTCTGGCCGCGCAAACTACATGTGCACCCGCCTCGGCCAGCGCTACCGCGCATCCTTGCCCGATACCAGAGGAGGCTCCGGTCACAAGGGCGGTTTTTCCATTCAGAGAAAATGAAGGGGTGCGCGGCAGTTTAGTCATCAGCTCATTCCATCCGGTATTTCAATACGACCCATATTTCGGGCTTTATTGAATTCACGCAGACGGGCAAAGACGTCAACGCCAAGCTGCCGGTACGCATCCAGCAAATCAACGAGCACCCAGTTTTCCCGGATCCTGCCGTTTTCCAAACGCCAGAAATCGAGGCTGCGCATGGTGATCTTCTTGCCTGACGGAGCGATGCCCATCCAACCATCGTCTGTGACGGTCTGGATCATGTTGGGCCAGCCCGTCACAGCTGCATATTCCCCGTCACCGAAGAAGTGATAGGTGATGTCGTCCACGAACTGCCCGCGATCCGGCATACCGTTCAGGAACGGGATCTGATGCCAGTTGCGGAACCCCGCAAACCCGCGCCCGGTGCCGATGCCCGAAGGACCGTACCAGTTCATGCGCTGGTGCCAGAACCGTTCCATCTCCATCACTTCGGGGCCGCCTTGAGACGGGTGTTTCTTGAGATGATCAAGCATGTCGATGATATGCTGGCAGGTCTGTTTGCCTTTGGCTTCATCATAAGGGCCGGGGACAAACCCGTCCTGGGTGGCAGGGCCGGGGACGTGCCATTCTCGGCCCAGACTTGGCGCCATCGGCCAGGCATTCGCCTGCATCATGACTTCGGGGATGTCCCACAGGGCCTGCATCTCGACGATCTTGCCGTATTCGAAGCGGTAGAATTCATGAAACCGCATCGTGACCTGATGACCCGTCGGCGGGATGTCCAGCCAGGGGCCGGTGAAAACACCGGTGTAATAGCCGCCACACCCGACCCAATCTGCGCCAAACTCGTCCGGGCCGGCCATGACGATATAGTCCCGCCGTTCAAGATCGGGCCAGGCCGCCAGCAAGTCTTTGTAGCCAGTGTCATAGAAATCATCACTGCCGACGCTGTCCCCAAAGGGATGACACAGACGGAACACGGCATCCGGTGACGTGACCTCCGCCAAAGCCCGGCGTACGCCGGTCTCATCGAAATCGTACATCGCAGCCCTGAGCGGTTCGATCAGGGCCTTGTGATGTGTGTGTTTGTCACTCATTCAGCAGCGTCCCGGTAAGGGGCGGGCGCACCGTAGGGCACATTGATTCCGCCATATCGGCGCACGCGAACGTTGCACTGTTCCGCGTGGCCAACGAACCCTTCGAGCATGCACAGGCGCGAGCCATACTCGCCGATCAGCGTCGCGGCCTCATCCGTCAGAACTTTTTGATAGCTGTGCGTCTTCAGGTATTTACCAACCCAAAGACCACCCGTGTAACGCCCGGCCTTCTTGGTGGGCAGCGTGTGGTTTGTGCCAATCACCTTGTCCCCGTTCGAAACATTGGTGCGCGGCCCAAGGAACAACGCCCCATAGCAGGTCATGTTCTCAAGGAACCAGTCGTCGCGGTCAGTCATCACCTGCACATGTTCCGAGGCAATGTTATCGGCAACCTGCAACATCTCGTCATAGGTGTCGCAAACGATCACCTCACCATATTCGTCCCACGACACCTTCGCGGTATCCGCGGTTGGAAGGATGCCCAGCAGCCGGTCGACCTCGGCCAAGGTGTCATTGGCCAGATTGCGTGAGTTGGTCAGCAGAACGCAGGGGCTGTTGTATCCATGCTCGGCCTGCCCCAGCAGATCGGTTGCGCACAGCTCCGCATCTGCGGCGGTCTCGTCGGCAATGACCATCGTTTCGGTCGGCCCTGCAAAAAGATCGATCCCGACACGACCGAACAACTGACGTTTGGCTTCCGCGACAAAGGCGTTTCCGGGGCCAACAAGCATGTGAACCGGATCGATTGTTTCGGTGCCCAATGCCATGGCCCCGATGGCCTGAATGCCGCCCATGACATAGATCTCATGCGCGCCACCCAAGTGCATGGCGGCAATTACCGCTGCATTGGGTTTGCCCTGAAACGGGGGCGTGCAGGCGATGATGCGCGGAACACCGGCGACCGAAGCGGTCGCCACCGACATATGCGCCGAGGCGACCATCGGGAATTTGCCGCCCGGAACATAGCAACCCACGGATTGCACCGGGATGTTCTTATGCCCCAGGATGACACCGGGCAGGGTTTCGACCTCGATGTCCAGCATTGAATCCCGCTGCGCCTGCGCAAAGTTGCGCACCTGTTCCTGCGCGAATTTGATATCGGCCAGCTCACGATCGGACAATTGCCCGATCAGGTCATCAATTTCCTGCTGGCTCAGGCGGAACGAGGCAGGTGAGTAGTTGTCGAACTTCTCACTCAACTCTCGCACCGCGGCATCCCCACGGGTTTCGATGTCTTTCAGCGTCGCTTCAACCACGGCGCGGGTCTTGGCATCATCTTCCGCCCGATCCGCATCGGATTTGCCGCGTTTAAGATACTCGATTGCCATCTTTCCAATCCTCAGTTTTCCGGCCGTGGCGGAGTCTTCTCGCCGCGGTCAAATGCTTCCCAGCCTTCGCCGTTGAACAGGTCCACGCCCAGCTGAGCCGCAACGTGGGCAAAGTCGACATTCACCCAGTTGTCGACAATTTTGCCGTCGACCACTTTCCAGAAGTCCATGTACCTGATTTCGACACGCTTGCCTGTGGGGGCAATGCCCAGAAATTCGCCGGAATGCGTGGCTTCCTGGCGGCCGAAGGCGGCGGCCCATTCACCCATGTAAAGGCGCGCTTCGTCAACGCAGACCTTATCCGAAAACGCGGCTTGAAACGGGCGCTGCCAGTTATCCTGAAATTCCTGCAGGCCGGTCTTGGTGCCGCAGCCCTGATTGCCCATCCAGCGAAAACCTTCGGCGAAGAATTCACCGATGTCATCAATGCGGTGATCATTCAGACCATCAACCATCGTTTCGATCACGCGGCGCGTGTCTTCCGTCTTGCTCATGTCCGTTTCGCGGGTCAGAACCGCTTGTTCGGGACGGGAACCTTTCATTTTTCTATCCTTTGAGGTTGCCGAAGGGAGGGATTGGGACGTGCGGCCCCAATGCTCAGAAAGTCCCTCGGCATCCTGTTCAGCGCCGGGTGGCGCGACATGGCGTTATGTCGGGCGTTCTTGCTCATCAGCCTTTCACTGCCCCGGCTGTCAGACCGCTGACAATCTGGCGCTGGAAAATCAGCACAAGGAAGATCAGAGGCGCGGTGATCGACACGGCAGCGGCAACCGCAACGACCTGATCGGTTGTCGTCGTCTCGCGATTGAACATGCCGACGATGGCGGGAACCATGGTCTGGTTCTGCGCATCAAGCAGCAGCGCGGTGACCAGAAAATCGTTGTACGCCAGCAAGAAGCTGAACAGCCCCGTAGTGATCACACCTGGCCACATCACCGGCATGATGACACGGCGGAAGGCCTGAAAGTGGCTACACCCATCCACGCGGGCGGCCTCATCCAGCTCGGCCGGGATGTTCTGGAAGAACGAGCGCAACATCCAGATCGTGAAGGGTTGATTGATCGCAACCAGAACAGCGATCACCGCAAAAGGCTTGCCGTACAAGGTTGGTGCGTTTTCACCCAAGATCGGGCTGAGCCATTCGGCCGAGTTGATGAACACCGGCAGATAGCCTGCTACCAGAACCGAATGGGGCAATGCCCGGAACACCAGTGCGACGATCAGGATCCAGAAGGCCAAAGTTGATCCTGACCGCGCCAGACCGTAGCCCGCCAATGTGCCCACGGTCAGCGACACCGTCACCACGCCCGTCGTTACGATCAGCGAGTTCTTGAAGTTGTTTGAAAAGCCCCGGTCGATCCAGACGGTTTTGTAATGCTCGGTCGTCAGACCAAGCACATCCCGTCCCAGTGGGCCAAACAGCGGGTTCAACACGTTCAGGATTGCAGGCAGGACCACGAAGAACACCAGCAGGAAACCCACCAGCAAGACCAGAACACCGATCAGCCAGCCGAACCATTCCTGACCGGGCTTGGTGTAGGACTTTATCATCGAAGGCAGTGTTTTGGTGGCAGCGAAGATCGTGCCCCAGATAACCGCGATGCCCAGAATGATATCCAGCAGCGACAAGCCCTTTCCGACGCTCAGCGTGGCCGGCCCGAAGATCACGTTCAGCGCGTTGCTGTCGAACGCATCGACGGGTGACTTGAAGCTCATGACCACGATCCAGAAGATCGGAAAGGCCGCGATCAGGCACCAGAGCGCAAGGAAGATGTTCGAGGTCAACCGCAGGCTGAAGGGCTGGCGAAGCGCACGCGAGGACATGTCAGTGACCTCCTTTATGGTCGCGCCACGTACGGCGCAGCGGCAGGATAAGCAGGATGACGACACCGATCATGGTCAGCATCGAGTTGGCGGACGCCCGGCTGATCGACCGGTTGCCGGCCTGATCAGGCGTCAGATAATCGAAGGTCAGCCACTGTAGCGAGATGACGTAGCCCTGGCTCGAAAAACCGACGATCTCTTCGAACACGCGGTAGCTGTCCATCAGGTGGATCATCGACACGAAAATGATCAGCGGCATCAGGTGTGGAATGACGATGTATTTCAGGCGCTGCCAACGGGTCGCACCGTCAATCACGGCACTTTCAAGACTGTCCTGATTGACCGTTTGCAGCCCGGCGTAGAAGACGATTGCGGCAAAGGGTGCCACGTGCCAGACGCGGTAGAGCATCATCAGTATTTCGATGGTCCAGGCTTGGGCGAACAGGGCGATGTCCCGGTTCAGCCACCATTCCATCATTGCGGTCAGGATGCCGTCGCCCCGGAACAGCCAGTTGATCGACAGTACTCCGATCACCGGCGTGATGATGAAGGGCAGCAGGGACACAAAGATCACCGGGCCGCGGATGGACCGCGCCGCGTTGTTGATCAGTATTGCGATCCCAAGCCCGCACCCGACCACAAGCGGCAGAGTGATCAATGTGAAGGTCAGGGTGAACCGAAGCGCCTTCCAGAAGTTGATCGTAGACAGCACATGCCAACTGCCGTCGCTTATGGCGCGCCATGCGCGTTCAGGCTCCAATACGTTGCGATAGCTTTGCAAGCCGACATATTGGGTTTGGGTAATGACCTCGCCATGTTCGTCGAGCTTTGGCTGCGAAACCATCTCGGTCACGCAGGTCTGCGTCAGGAAACCGGGCGTGCAGGTTTCCTTTTCGACCGTCTCATAGATCGGCTGTGTCACGTAAAAACTCTGCTTAAACACGCTGACCAGAGGAAACGCGATAAAGAGAAGCATCATAAAGACAGAGGGGCCGACAAATGCGGCA
Organism: Ruegeria sp. HKCCD7559; assembly: GCF_013110575.1. Taxonomy (NCBI): domain Bacteria; kingdom Pseudomonadati; phylum Pseudomonadota; class Alphaproteobacteria; order Rhodobacterales; family Roseobacteraceae; genus Ruegeria; species Ruegeria sp. HKCCD7559. Next base: position 414,746 of record NZ_WVQU01000002.1, on the reverse strand, counting down.
AATGTCCGGAAATTCATGGCTCTGCCTTTCTCATGACTCTCGAAGGGAAGGGGCGGGAGGGCCGTAGCCCTCCCACGGGAGGATCAGTTGCTGATCAGACCGGCTTCTTTCGCGGCAGTGATGTAATCTGCCTCGATATCCGCCAGCGTCGTCTGAGCATCCTTGGCGCCGGTCAGGTAGTCGGCCAGACCGTTGCCCAGGGCGGTGTGCATGATGCCCATCGGACCAGATGCCGGGTACGCCTTTGCGCCCGCTTCAGCCGAAGCGGCTGCTCCTGCCGCCAAAGCACCCGCTGAATAGGCAGGGCTCAGCCAAACAGCGACGTCGTTGTTTGCGCTGACCATTTCGCCGTCCATGCCCTCAAGCGCGACGCGGAATGCGGCGTCGGCCTCTTCGTCGCTCATGTTCGAAGCGAGAACGATGCCATCCCACCAGATGGTGGTTGCCGGCGCTGCCGAACCCATAGGAGCGGCTGCCATGGTGACTTTGCCTACGACCTGGCTTTCGGCCTCATCATTCATCGCGGCGGCACGGCTGGCCCAAAGGTTTGCCATGGCGATCTTGCCCTGCTGGAATTGTTGCTGAACGTATGTCGAGTCGGAAACCAGATATTCCGGATCCATGTAATCGGTCATGGCTTTCAGTGTTTCCAGCGCAGCGACGCCCTGCTCGTTGTTGATCGTTGGAACGTTGCCGTCGCCAAAGAACGAGCCGCCTTCGCCAAGGTACATGTTGACGAATTCCTGGCCGAGGTTCCAACCGGTCTTGAACGTTCCCCCGATCGGATAATCCATGACACCGGCTTCTTTGATCTTGGCAGCTGCGGCCAGGACGTCATCATAGGTTTTTGGTTCTTCGATGCCCAGTTCAGCCAGAACATCATCGCGATACATCAGGTGCTGCGCATTCACCATCATCGCAATGGCCATGGTCTTGCCATCAACCTTGATCAACTGGTTGGGCAGCAGGTCCTGGCCGTATTTTTCGACCAGATCATCCAGCGGACGGATCGTGCCTGCGTTCAGCAACGGCACCAGGGTCGCGTTTGAAACACCGCCGATCTGATAAAGCGCGGGATCCGCAGCAAATGCTTCGGGCTGCTTTTCGCGGAATTCCTGATCCAGCGATGCGCTGAAATTGCCGCATTCTGCCATCGCATCGGTGACCGCCTTCCAGGCTTCAAAACCGGCGGACAGCGATTTTAGCGGCACTTCGTTTTCAAAGGCGCAATCTGCCCACGCGCCGGTGGCGGCGATGGACATGGCACCGGCCATGAGGATCGTCTTGAGTTTCATAGGTTTCTCCCTGTCAGGATCGGTCCGTCGTCGACGTCCGGACCGGTGTTATGCCCTTGCGGGCCGTTTGTGGGGTTAGCCCCCGATCCGCGCACCGCTTCCAGCTTCGAAGAGGTGACAGATTTCCGTCGGCACCGAGAACGAGACCATTTCGCCAATCTCGGCGCGGAATGCTTTGTCTGCTTTCACCGACACCAGAGCTCCGCCGACCCGAACCGAGATCATGGTCGCGTCGCCCAGTAGTTCCAGCGTATAGATCGGAGCGGTGATCTGACCTTTGCCATCGGCAAGGCTGGCATCTTCGGCCCTGAAACCCAGTGTCATTGGGCCATCCGGTGCATCCACCGCAATTTCGACATGTTCGGCGCGGAATATTCCGCTCGCCACGTCGCCGTCCATCAAATTCATGGCAGGTGAACCGATGAAACTGGCGACAAAAGTATTCGCGGGACGGTCATAAATTTCGGTCGGGCTTCCGACCTGCTGAACCACGCCCTGTTTCATCACGACAACGCGGTCGGCAAGGGTCATGGCCTCGATCTGGTCGTGTGTGACGTAAATGGTGGTGACGGCCAGCTCATGGCTTAGGTTCTTGATCTGGGCCCGGGTGGAAACCCGCAGCTTGGCGTCAAGATTGGACAACGGCTCGTCCATCAGGAACACGTTGGGTTCGCGCACGATGGCACGTGCCAGTGCCACACGCTGTCTCTGACCACCCGACAACTCGGCTGGCTTGCGATGCAGGAAATCGTCCAGTTCCACCATGGCGCTGGCGCGGCGCACCTTTTCGTCGTGCGTCGCCGGGTCGATACCACGCACTTTCAGCGGAAAGCGGATGTTCTCGTAAACGTTCATGTTGGGATACAGAGCGTAGCTCTGGAACACCATCGCCACGTCGCGGTCCTTGGGTTCCAGATCATTGACCACTTTGCCGTCGACAAGGATTTCGCCTTCCGTCACGTCTTCGAGGCCGGCGATCATGCGCATGGTGGTTGTCTTGCCGCAGCCTGATGGGCCGAGCAGCACCAGAAACTCACGATCTGCAATCGTCAGGTCAAAATTGTGAACCCCAACGAATGAGCCCCATCGCTTGCCGACGTTCCGCAATTGAATTTCCGCCATGGTGCCCCCTGCAAGGAATCGTTTTGCATACGTTTGCAAAACTGTAATTCGCATGTATCAAATCAGGCAAGACTTTTTTGCATACGTATGCAAAAATAGCGTAGAAGTCCGACTCAACCTGGCTTCGCGCCGCTCGCAAAACTTTGACTACAATGGTAAATACCGTGAACTTTCAGACAGAAAAAAAACTGGTCTATGCGTTTCACACCGCATTGGACTCCGCCGCAGTGACGGAAACTCCGAAGGTGATGAGCCAATTCTGCGCTTCGGATTCGAGGTGGCGCGGCTTTCACCCGTTCAACGAAATCAACGGCGTCGAACAGGTTGCCCGGCAATTCTGGCAGCCGCTGAAGGGCAGCCTTGCGCATTTGCAGAACCGAGTGGATATTCTGTTTGCGGGGCAAAACGCGTTGCGGAAAGAAACCGACGTTTGGGTTGTTGCCATGGGTCATCTTATGGGGCTGTTCGACCGACCGTGGTTGGGTATTCGCCCGACCGGCAAGATGGCGTTCCTGCGATATTGCGCGTTCTACAAGGTGGCCGGTGACAGAATTGTCGAAACGGCGATGTATTTCGACATCCCGCACCTGATGGTTCAGGCTGGCCAGAATCCGTTCCCCCCGCAGACTGCGGCACATCTGGTGCAGCCCGGACCAAGGTCTCATGATGGATTGCTGCATGATGAGCAGCCCGCACACGAAGGCGAAAAAACGCTGGCGGTCATCAACGCGATGATCGCGGATCTGGGCCGTTGGGACAGCGGGCTGTCGCTGGAAGAAGAATTGGCGCGCACGTGGCACCAGGACATGATCTGGTGGGGCCCCGAAGGAATTGGCGCGACCTACACGATCGAACGGTATGCCAGGCAACACTCCGGACCGTTTCGCGCTGCCTTCACGGACCGGTCAAAGACCAATCATGTCTGCCGTCTGGCCGAGGGGCATTACGGTGGCTTCTTTGGATGGCCCAACTTTACTGCCACGCCCACAGGGGGTTTCATGGGGATGCCAGCCACCGGAAAACCCGGCGAATTCAGGGTGATCGATATCTATCGCCGCGTCGAAGACAAGCTGGCCGAAAACTGGATCTTCATCGACTTGCTGCATTTCTGGAAAGGACAGGGTGTGGATATTCTGGCGCGCACCACCGGGATTGAAGCATCATGAGGATAGATGCGCATCACCACCTGTGGGACCTTTCGGCCGTGCACTACCCCTGGCTTACAGAGAAAGGTATCGTTCGGTTTTTCGGCGATCCGTCTTCCATCCAGCGGGACTATTTGCTCCCGGAGTTTCGCGCGGACGCCGAAGCCATGGGGTTCGGCGCTTCGGTTCACATTCAGGTCGGCGCCGCTGACCCCTGGGCCGAGGCGCGGTGGGTACACTCCGTTGCCGACCAGTTCCCTGACTGGCCGTTGGTGCAGGTGGCATTCTGCGATCTGACCTCGGATGATCTGGATGCACAGCTCGACCGTCTTCAAACCCTGCCTTCGGTTCGCGGCGTTCGTCAGATTATTGGCCGCGCTCCGGGTGAAGACGCCTCAACTGGCACGAACGCGTTACTTGAAGACCCAAAGTTCTTGGCTGGTCTGAAGCAACTGGGCGCGCGTGGTCTTTCCTTTGATCTTCAGCTGCTGCCAGAGCTGATGGGGCAAGCAGCGAATGTCCTTGCACAGGCGCCGGAGACCCGGATCGCTCTTTGCCACGCAGGTTCGCCATACGACCGGACCCCGCAAGGGTTGCGACGGTGGGCAGATGAATTGACGGCCTTGTCAAACCTGCCACATGTCTTTTGCAAACTCTCCGGCCTGGGAATGTTCGACCACGATTGGAATGCTGAAAGCGTCTCGCCGATCGTTTCAACCTGCCTGTCCCAATTTGGTGCCGATCGCTGCATGTTCGGATCGAATTTCCCGGTCGACAGCCTTACCTCGACCTACAAGGAAACCGTTTCCCGGCATGCGTCGCTCATCCCGGGGTCGATGCTGGACGACGTCTTTCGCGGCACGTCAGAACGTTTCTATCGCATTGAATAGCGCCGGACACGACAAACCGGACTACCTGCACCGGTTTTCTGAAACGGCTTGGCAACCTCGGCGCGCCGGCTCTGAGGCTGACCGGTGGGCCCACAGGTTCATGTCACCTGTTTCCTTTGATCAACCATTCCCATCGAACACAGAATCGGGCTGTTTCCTTGGCGAGACTGAAATGTCGACTTGTCCGACAGCCCGGACCAATTGGTCAGAATCAGGCTTTGCGCGACGGCACCGCCCAGCGTGGTGCCAGGACCCGTAACAATGAAAAGATCCGGTGCGAACTCATGCGCGGCCTGTGCGATGGCATGGGTGAAATCATAAGTTTCGGTCACTTGATGGCCCAGAGTGTAATCCCAAAGTGCATTCGGGTCGCAAGCTCCGGGCCACCATATCCGGCCACGCCCGTCGATCAGGGGCAGGTCCGGTTGTCGAAACAGGCCAGCGCTCAGTTTCGTGCGGCCCTGCGCCGAGACCGGAGCCTGAAGATGCGAATGGAACCCGGCATGGTTGGCCAATCGCATGGGAAAACGTTCCTGAACCACCGGTACTGCCTTTTCGAACGCGGCCAAACCGGCGTCGTCGCCTGCAAGCACCAACATGCCACCCAGATCAATCGACAGGGTCAACGTTGCATCGGTTCGGTCAATGTCATCCACCAAGGCAAGCAGCTCTGCCTTGCGGGTCTGGTCAGGATGCCAGTCGGAATCCATGAAAGGATAGATCAGTTGTCCACCGATCATGTTTTCCTGCATCAGAGTGCCCATGGTGTTGACCACCTCGAACCCTCCTTCGGCGGACAGCGCACCGCCGCAGGCCAGCGCCGAATACCAGCCCATCGAATTTCCCGTCACCGCAACCACTTCGATTTTGTCAGGATTGATGGCGCGGAAATCACCCAAAGTCGCTGCATAGATCAAAGCAGATGCATTGTCGCCGCGGGTGTGCTTGGCAATGGAATATCGGGCCGCACCGTCCAGTTCGCTGAGCGTTTCTTGCCCCTGCGCGCGCCGCATGTCATCAAAGCGTCGCAACACGGCCTTGTCGCTGAATTGCCGGCCCAGGACACCCAGTTCGGGTTTGTTGTAAGTACCGCGGCCAGGGCAGATGACGACGGCAGTCTGTTTGGCGGAACTCATGTGCCGGCCTCCATCAAGGATCGCGCGGCGGCTTCGATACTGTCCTTCGATGGCATGGTCGCAGCATAGGCCGGGCCCGTGGCGATAAAGCTGTCTTCTGCGGTGATACGGGCCAGCGGCACATCGCATGTTTCATGAAAATGCGCCATCAGAGCTTCGGCCACGCCGCCATGGTGGCGGGTTTCGTCGACGATCAGGATGCGTTTGGCCCCGGTCACGGCCTGTGTCAGTGCCGCTTTGGGCAAAGGGGACAACCAGCGCATATCGATGATCCGTGTCTTGATCCCGTCGGCCTGCAAGGCCGTGCGCGCCTGATGGCTGAGATAGACGCCATTTCCAAAGGTGACGATGGCCAGATCGTCGCCGTCACCGTCCACGCCCACCTCGCCGAAGCCGATCTTTTCAGAAGGGTCGGGATAGGTTTGCATCCAGCCGCCGTCTCCGGCCTTGTGCAGGTCCCGCATCGGGTAGAGGGCGATGGGTTCGAGGAAAACGACCAGCCGCTGTTCTTCACGCGCGAGGCGCACGCATTCACGCAGCATCCGCGCGGCGTCGGCACCGTTCGACGGGCAGGCCAGGATTAGGCCCGGAATGTCGCGCAATACAGCAACCGAGTTGTCATTGTGGAAGTGTCCGCCAAACCCTTTTTGATACCCCAGTCCGGCAATGCGCACGACCATCGGGTTGGTGTATTGACCGTTCGAAAAAAAGGGCAGGGTGGCGGCCTCACCTCGCAGCTGGTCCTCGGCATTGTGAAGATAGGCCAGAAACTGGATTTCCGGCATTGGCGTGAACCCGTTCTGGGCCATGCCGATCGCCAGGCCAAGGATCGACTGTTCGTCCAGCAACGTGTCGATCATCCGGTCAGGGCCAAACCGTGTTTGCAGCTTTTGGGTCACGCCGTAAACGCCGCCCTTGCGCCCGACATCTTCGCCCATCATGACGATCTCGCCATGTTCCAGCATCAGATCGGTCAGTGCCCAGTTGATCAATCGCGACATGATCTGCGGTTCGGAATGGGCCTTGAGATCGCCGTCGAAAATCTCGGCCCGACGCTCGGGTGTTGGGCCATTGGTCGGCGCGCAGGGGCGTGTCGGCGGGATCAGGCTGGCCATCACCTCTGTTGCGTTTTGCAGGCGAGGGCGTGTGATGGCCTGATCGGCCACGCGGGCGACCCGGGCGCAGGTATCATTGTAGACGCTCAGCGCCTGTTCCGGGCTCATCGCGCCGCACTGATCCAACAGGCGCACGGAATGCAGCAGCGGGTCGTTGGCTTCTTCGGCCTCAACCTCGGCTTTTGGCATATAGGTGGTTGGCATATCGGCCCCGGCGTGACCGTACAGGCGAACAGTCCGAACATGTAGGAAAGCAGGTTTCCTGCGGCTGCGCACATAGTCGGCCGCCTGTTGCGCAACGCGATAGGTGTCGAACAGATCCAACCCGTCGCACGAGAAATACTTCAGGCCCGGACGGTTGGCGAAAGTGGCCGCGATCCAGCCTTTCGGCGTTTTGGTCGAGATACCGATCCCGTTGTCTTCGCAGCAGAACAGAAGGGGCAGAGGCACAGATTGAAAGGACGTCCACTGCGCCGTGTTGAACGCGCCCTGTGCGGTGGAATGGTTGGCCGAGGCATCCCCGAACGAGCAATAGACGATGGCATCCTCGGGCATGTCTGCATGTTCAGGGCGATGACGCCGTGCAGCGGCGACGGCATATGCCGCGCCGACCGCCTTCGGCAGATGGCTGGCGATGGTCGAGGTCTGCGGCGGAATGCACAGCGCTTTCGATCCCAGAACCTTGTGACGCCCGCCACTGATCGGGTCCTCGGAAGACGAGGCAAAGGACAGCAGAATATCCCATGTCGGGCTTTGGCCCGGCACCTGATCCGCGCGGGCAATCTGAAAGGCCGCATCGCGGTAGTGCAGAAACGCCGGATCGGTCGGGCGCAGGGCCGCGGCAACGGCCGCCATGCCCTCATGCCCGGATGACCCGATCGTATAGAACCCCTGACCCGCCTTCTGCATCGCGCGGCTTTGCCGGTCCAGCGCCCGGCTCAGGCATTGCGCCCTGTAAAGTGCGACGGCTTCATGACCGCTCAGCGGTCCGGCCGGTGCGGGCCCTTCGGGAAAGTCCCGCGCCGCAACACGGCGCAGGAAATTGTCATGCACGATTGCGGCGCGATCCATGTCAGATGTCCTTAGGCGAAGGCTTGCAGGCCTGTCTGCGCACGGCCCAGGATCAGGGCATGCACATCATGGGTGCCTTCATAGGTGTTGACGGTTTCAAGGTTCACCATGTGCCGGATCACGTGGAAGTCCTGACTGATCCCGTTGCCACCATGCATGTCGCGGGCATGGCGGGCGATCTCAAGCGCCTTGCCGCAATTGTTCCGTTTGATCAGGCTGACCATCTCGGGCGCGGCGCGGGCTTCGTCCATCAGGCGACCCACGCGCAGCGCGGCTTGCAGGCCCAGCGTGATTTCGGTCTGCATGTTGGCAAGCTTCAGCTGGAACAGTTGTGTCTGCGCCAGCGGACGACCAAACTGTTTGCGGTCCAGCCCATATTGCCGGGCCGCGTGCCAGCACGCCTCGGCGGCGCCCATCGATCCCCAGGCAATGCCGTAACGCGCACGGTTCAGACAGCCGAACGGGCCTTTCAAACCTTCGACATTGGGCAGCAGGGCGTCCTCGCCGACCTCGACATTGTTCATCACGATCTCACCGGTGATCGAGGCGCGCAGAGACAGCTTGCCTTCGATCTTGGGGGCCGACAGTCCAGCCGTTCCCTTGTCCAGGACAAAGCCCTTGATCTTGCCGCCATGCGCTTCGGATTTGGCCCAAACGACGAACACATCGGCGATCGGGGCGTTCGAGATCCACATTTTCGACCCGTTCAGCACATAGCCGCCCTCGGTTTTCTTCGCGACAGTCTTCATCGAGCCGGGGTCCGAACCGGCATCGGGTTCCGTCAGCCCGAAGCAGCCGATAAATTCGCCGGTTGCCAGTTTGGGCAGGTATTTCTGGCGCTGCTCTTCGGTGCCGTATGCGTAGATCGGATACATCACCAGGCTGGACTGCACCGACATCATCGAACGATAGCCGCTGTCCACACGCTCGACCTCGCGCGCGACCAGACCATAGGTCACATAGCTGGACCCAATACCGCCGTATTCCTCGGGAATGGTTGTTCCCAGCAAACCCATCTCACCCATCTCGCGAAAGATGGCCGGGTCGGTTTCTTCATTGGCAAACGCGGCAGTTACCCGAGACAGCAGTTTGTCCTGCGCGTAGGCATGTGCGGCATCACGAACCATGCGTTCGTCTTCGGCCAGCTGGTCTTCCAGCAGGAACGGATCGTCCCAGGTGAAGGGGCCAAGGTGCGGGGCGGATTGAGGTTTCATGCAAGTTTCCTTTCCACAGCGGTTTTGAGACGCGCAAGGCCCGCTGCAATTGTATCTTCAGCATAAGCGAACGACAGGCGAAGATGGCCCGGCATCCCAAAGGCACGGCCGGGCACCAGGGCAACGCCGGCATCTTCCAGCAACCACGTGCAGAATTCCGCGTCACTGTCAAATGGCCCGCCTTGTTCTTTCAGCAGGCCAGTGCAGGACGGAAAGGCATAAAACGCCCCGTCCGGGGTGGAACAGTGCAGCCCGAGTACCGCGTTCAACCCGTGGACGACCAGATCGCGGCGCGCGGCAAAGAGGGCGCGACGCTCCTCCAGCAACTCGGGGTCGCAAGTGATCGCGGCCAGCGACGCCCATTGCGAGATCGAGCATGCCCCCGATGTGACCTGACCCTGAACAGCGACCATGGCGCTTATCAGATCGGACGGCCCGATCCCCCAGCCGATGCGCCATCCGGTCATCGACCAAGCCTTGGCCACACCGTTGACGATCAGCATGCGGTTGGTCAATGCCGGGGCGGCCTCGGCCGCGGACGTGAAAGGTGCAAAGCTGAGATGGCGATAAATCTCATCGGCCAGAACCCAGACCTGCGGGTGGCGCTCCAGCACTTCTGCCAGCCCCGCAAGTTCTGCCTTAGCGTAAATCGCGCCCGACGGGTTCGAGGGTGAATTCAGCATCAGCCAGCGCGTGCGCGGTGTGATGGCGGCCTGCAATTGTTCAGGCAGCAGTTTGAAGCCCTGTTCCATCGGGCAGGGCAGAACAACCGGCACCCCACCTGCCATCCGGACAATATCGGAATAGCTGGTCCAATAGGGGGCGGGCATGATGACCTCGTCGCCGGGGTTCAGGCTGGCCAGCATCGCATTTGCGATCACCTGTTTCGCGCCTGTTGATACGATGACCTGGGTCATCTCGGCACCTGCTTGTCGGGCAATTTCCGCGCGTAGTTCAGGCACACCGGCAGTGGGCGGGTACTTGGTTTTGCCCTCCAGTGCCGCTGAATGCGCAGCTTCGACCACACGGGGCGGCGTCGGCAGGTCCGGTTCGCCGGTTGACAGCGCCAGAATATTACGCCCTTGGGCGCGCAGGCGGGCGGCGGCCTCTGAGATCTGGACGATTTCCGACAATTCGATACCGTTCAACCGGTCAGCGCGCTGGAACACCATGAACCTTCCTCTGCAATCAAGTTCGGTTTTAGCCACAAAGTTACTTGAGAAAAATACGCCAATGAGTATCTTTTCAGTGACTAAAACTCATGAGTTCCATGCCCCGGATCAACTCACTGCCATCTCTGGCCCTAATGCGCAGTTTCGAAGCCGCCGCGCGCCATGAAAGCTATACCATGGCGGCCGAAGAGCTTGGCGTGACGCAAAGCGCGATCAGCCGTCAGGTCCGAGAGCTTGAGGCCGCGATTGGCGTTACGTTGTTTCGGCGGGTTGGACGCGCAGTGCGCCTTTCCAATGCGGGGCGGGCCTTGCGGGACGAGCTGGCAGGTGATCTTGAACGTCTCAGCGGCACGATCAACCGTGCGATTGCAGCCGGAGACGGTGCGTCGCTTTTGACCCTGGCCGTCCTGCCCACCTTTGCGACACGGTGGCTGGTGCCGCGCCTGCCGGATTTCAAAACGCGCCATCCCGGAATCGAACTGGATCTGCACTCTTACACGACGCCTTTCAGCCTTGAAGAACGACGTATGGATCTGGCCATCCATTTCGGGCAGGAGGATTGGCCGGGCGCGCAATTGCGCAGGTTGTTCCCCGAGCATCTGGTGGTCACGGCAGCACCTGCGCTGCTGAGACGTCACAGGCTGGACACCCGTGCGCAAACCTTTGAACTGCCGCTTTTGCATCTGACCTCGCGCCCCGAGCTGTGGTCTACCTATCACTCTCAACTCGGGCTGGATCCGGGGGCGGTTTTTCCGGGGATGCGGTTTGACCAGTTCTCGATGCTGATCGAGGCCGCCGTCGTCGGTTTGGGTGCCGCCATTCTGCCCTCGTATTTGATTGAAGAAGAGCTGGCGTCCGGCGTTCTGACCGAAATCGGCCAGATCGCCAACACGTCGAACAGCGCCTATTATATCGCAACGCCAACAGGTCAGAAGAACGACGCCGTTCAAGTTTTTGCAAACTGGATCAGCAAGCAGACGCGGGCACGCGCGTAACTGGCAAAAACACAAGATCGAACTCACTGCCCGCAGGCACATCTCAAGCGAAAATCTGTTTGAGCCAGGTTTCAAACATCTGTTTGGCAGCAGAGTTCGCGTTTGATCTCTGACCATCGACAAGGAAATGGCTCTGTTCGATTGGAATGGCGTCCCCGACTATCGCGATGGACCTTCCGGCCTTGATTGCGGTTCTGGCAAAGCGCTCAAGGATTACCGCGTATCCTCCACCTTCCGCCACGATGTCCACGGCGGCAATTGTCGTGTCCACGGTGAAGCAAGACGCCGCAGGAGAATACTCTGTGCCGAAAGCGGAAAAATACCGGTGCCACATGTCCTGAAATCCCAAAATCTGTATCTGGGGTTTGACCAGCAGTTGTTCCGTCGAAGGCCATTTCCGATCTCGTGATCCGGCTGCAACCGGAACGATACGTTCGTCCGAGATCTTGCTGAACGGCCCGTCGTTCCATTCCCCGTTTCCCAAACGCAGCTCGACATCGACGTTTTCCCTGCCTGCGGATTCTGCCCAGATATTTGAAACCAACCTGATCGATACACCCGGGTGTGCGCGTGAAAACTCAGGCAATCTGCCGGCAAGGAACAAGCTGGCCGTGGAAATCGGCACACGCACGACCAGCTCATGCTTGTGGCTGGAGCCAAACAGGCTTGCGGTTGACAGGTCGATATCGCCCAAGGCGCGCCGAACTGAAAACGCATACGCCTGCCCGACCTCTGTCAGGCTGAGGTTGCGCGCGGCACGAAAGAACAAAGGGCAGCCCAGCTGTGCTTCCAATGAGCGGACGTGCAGGCTCAAGGCCGTCTGGGTGATGCCAAGCTCTTCTGCCGCAGCAGTAAAGCTCATATGCCGTGCGGCACAGTCAAAAGACCGCAGCCAGACCAGATTGGGCGTTTTTGACATTTCCAGCACCAAAAAATTTTATGGATACCGGCGATATTTATTCGTTTTACACGCTGCATTCAACGCCCGTAGATTTCATCAGGGAAAAACAGCGCTGGTCCTCTGATTGGCCACCGGAAAGGGAACGCAGGTATGAAAGTTGGATTTATCGGCCTTGGAAATGTCGGCGGGAAACTCAGCGGCAGTTTGCTGCGCAATGGCGTTGATCTGACCGTACATGATCTGAACTCTGACCTGGTGTCAGGTTTCGTCGACCGCGGGGCAAAGGCCGCCGAGAATCCGGCACAACTGATGCGGGATTGTGATGCGGTGATCACCTGCCTGCCTTCTCCGGCGGCTTCGGACGCTGTGATGCAGGACATGCTGCCCGAAGTGACCGAGGGCAAAATCTGGATGGAGATGTCCACCACGGATGAAGCTGAGGTCAAGCGTCTAGGTGCGATGGTGAAGGAACGCGGTGGCGCTGCCGTCGATTGTCCGGTCTCGGGCGGGTGTCATCGGGCGGATACCGGCAACATTTCGATTTTTGCCGGATGTGATCGCGCCACGTTCGAACGTATTCTGCCCTTTCTGACCACGATGGGGCGTCGCATCCTTCATACCGGTGAACTGGGATCTGCTTCGGTACTGAAAGTACTGACCAACTATCTGGCCACTGCAAACCTGATCACCTGTTCAGAGGCGCTTGTGGTCGCCAAGGCCGCCGGAATGGATTTGAATACGGCGTATGAGGCAATGAAGATCAGTTCGGGAACATCCTTCGTGCATGAAACCGAAAGTCAGGTCATCCTAAACGGATCTCGTGATATCTCGTTCACGATGGACCTGGTGTTGAAGGATATCGGCCTGTTTCAGGAGGTGGCGGATCGCGCCGGGGTGCCGCTGGAGATCAATCCGCTGATGATCGAGATTTTCAAGGACGGGATCGAGAAATACGGCCCTCGTGAGTTTTCCCCCAACATCATCCGCCGGCTCGAAGACAAAACCGGGCTGGATATCCGCGCGCCGGGGTTCCCATCGGAAATGCTGGACGATGAACCCGAAGAGCCCGGTTACGAAGTGATCCCGCAAGGATCTGACCTGAAGGCCGCCGAATAGGGCGGTGCGCGGCGGGCAGGAAACGGATCTACAGCATGGCGGATCATCATTCCTGCGCGGTTGCATTCGCCGACAAGGGCGGATCCTGCATCATGCCTGAAGCAAATCGGCTGAAACGTCTGGCCGTTTTTCGTGCCCCCAAGAAACCAGATCGGCGGGGCAGGTCGCGCAAGGCGCTCGGTAACCACCGCCCGTTCCACGAATAGGTCACATCATGTATCGTCGGCCGTCCCGCAAATATCCTTACGAGCCGCCTCCGGCTTGGTCCTGAAAAAGGTGACTTTATTCAGGAAAGGACAATCACGTGACGATTCAAGACGCGAACCCTCAGGACACCACCAACGCACAGCCCGAGCCCGGCCCCATGAGCCGCGAATGGCATTGGCACCCGGACTTGCCGGTGAAATACGCCCCGTACTGGAACTGGCCGCCGAAAATCGGCGTCCTGGCGAAATGGGTTTGGCAGAACTGGCTTCAGTTCTCGGACCGCTCGATCTTTCTGGCCTTGGCCTTCCTTGTGGCCTTCTGGGTACAGCCCGTCGATGCCGGGCAGGCTTCGTTTGCCCCGGGCTGGATGTCATGGGTGTTCATTCGGAACTGGGTGCTGCTGTTGATCGTCGCCGGTGGTCTGCACATGTGGTTCTACGGGGTCGACGGGCAGGGAAAGCTGCTGAAATACGACCCACGGCCTTACATGAAGCGCAAGAATGCTTTGTATAAGTTCGGCTATCAGACCTGGGACAACATCTACCATTCGATGGTCTTTGGCGCGACGTTCCTGTCGATGCTGGAGTGTTTTCTGCGCTGGATGTACGCCAACAATTATATCGCCACGCTCAGCTTCACGGCGCATCCGGTCTGGTTCGTGCTGCTGTTTCCGATCCTGGCGATCTGGCAGAGCTTTCATTTCTACGTCGTGCATCTGTTTCTGCACCAGCCATTCATCTACAGACATGTTCACGCCGTACATCACCGCAACGTCAACACCGGCCCATGGTCGGGCATGTCGATGCATCCGGTCGAGGCCTTGGGGTATCTCAGTGCCATCCTGATCGTGCTGGTACTGCCCAGCAACCCGGTGCACATGATCTTTCTGGGGTATTGGCTGATGTTGGGCGCCGCCTCGTCTCATTCCGGGTACGAGGCGATCTGGGCGCGAGACCGTCAGGCGTTGTTGATCGGGGCGTTTTTCCACCAGTTGCATCACCGGTATTACGAATGCAATTACGGCAACGCAGAAATGCCCTGGGACAAGTGGTTCGGAACCTATCATGATGGCTCGGACGAGGCCACGAAACGGACTCGCAACCGCAAACGTGACATGCATTCCAAATAGAGCGGCACGCAACGCGGGCCGCGCGCAGCTGGCGCTGCCTCGGCCGATCATTTGTCTTGCCCGATAACGCTTGACTGAACCGATCCCGTTGCCGAAATCCTGGCCCTGTACGAAACCGGGCGCGCGGGGCCGGATGGCAATTCCCTCGGGCCTGATTATACTGTCCAAATGAAAGATATCGCTCCAGATTGGTTTGAAACCTGTGTCAGCCGGCTGACCACGACAAGCACCCAGCGTGTGTGGTCTGTTCTGGTCACGATTTTCGGCGATCTGGCGCAGGATGGATCAGATCAGATCAGTGGATCACTCATCACGGCGCTTACGCGTCTGGCGGGGATCAGGGCCGAGGCCACGCGTGTTGCCCTGCATCGGTTGCGCAAGGAAGGCTGGATTGAAAGCACGCGGGTCGGTCGGAACAGTGTGCACAGGCTGACCAGCTTTGGCCGCCGTCAAAGCGTTGCAGCCGCACCGCGTATCTATTCCCGCGACCCGAACATGCCGGATATCTGGCATGTCCTCATCGCTAGCAACTCGGAAAGTTCCCGAAAGGAATTGTCGGACCTGATGCTGACAGGGGATTACTTCTCGCTGAATGCGTCCACGGCCATGGCGCCCGGGCCGATGCCGGATGATCTTGAGGAGCTTCTGGGTTTCGAGAGCGACACGATGTCCGTCCCGAACTGGCTTCGCGACCTGTGCGGGCCGGAGCCGCTGAAAACTGCCTATGATCAGTTCTGGGATGCCATTCAGGTTGTCGAGCGGCTTTTGCCCGCAGAGGGGGCGGGCGATCCAATGCGGTCGGCGGTTCTGCGCGTACTGGTGGTGCATGCCTGGCGACGTATCGTTCTGCGCCACCCAAGCCTGCCACCGGTTTTCCTGCCGGACGACTGGAAAGGCGCCGCATGCAGAGAAGCTGTCTCGCACTTGTTGGACAGGCTGCCGCGCCCCTCGCTATCGAGCTTGGAAGCCGAGCTGATGGACTGACCCACAGCGGGGCAAAGTTCGGGTGAGCTGCTGGATGTCCTGCCATTGTTAAGAAGGGCTGCGTCGTCTTTTTTGCAGTCAAGAAAACCTCTTTGGTCAGTAGTCACATTTAATGTTACAAGATGTACGGCACATAAGAAGATTGAGTAACATAAGACTTGCATCGAATCAGGGGAAGATTTATTAACCGACCAGACGGTAGATATTGTTCCATGGGAACAGGAGTACTCTAAGATGGACGCTTTCATTTGTGACGCGACGCGCACTCCGATCGGACGCTACGGAGGAGCGCTTTCGACGGTCCGCACAGATGATCTGGCTGCTTTGCCGTTGGCGGCATTGAAGGCGCGCAACCCTCAGGTCGACTGGGCCAGTGTTGACGACGTGATCTATGGCGATGCCAATCAGGCGGGCGAGAGCAACCGAAACGTTGCGCGTATGGCGGCGCTGTTGGCGGGTTTGCCGATTGATGTGCCGGGAACGACGGTGAACCGTCTGTGTGCCAGTGGCATGGATGCCGTGGGAATGGCGGCGCGCGGCATCAAGGCGGGCGACTATGATTTGGCCATTGCGGGTGGCGTGGAAAGCATGTCCCGTGCGCCGTTCGTGATGCCCAAGGCGAGTTCGGCGTTCACCCGCAGCAACGCGGTGTACGATACCACGATCGGATGGCGTTTCGTGAACCCGAAGATGAAGCAGGCATACGGCGTCGACTCCATGCCGCAAACGGCCGACAATGTCGCCGAAGATTATGGTATCAGCCGGGAAGACCAGGATGCCTTTGCCGCGCGCAGCCAGTCCCGCTGGGCCGCCGCGCATGCCGCTGGGGTGTTCAAGGACGAAATCACCCCGGTTTCGGTTCCCCAGCGCAAGGGCGATCCGATTGTCGTTGATACGGACGAGCACCCGCGCCCGGGAACTACGGCAGAAAAACTCGCGGGTCTGAAAGGTGTGAACGGGCCCGACAAAACCGTGACGGCGGGAAATGCGTCCGGTGTGAATGATGGCGCGGCGGCGATCCTGATGGCGAATGAGGCCGCAGCAGCCAAGAACGGCCTGACCCCGATGGCCCGTGTGGTTGGCATGTCGGTTGCGGGTGTTGCACCTCGTGTGATGGGCATCGGCCCGGTGCCGGCCAGCCGCAAGGTGTTGGCCCGCGCAGGGCTGAGCGTGGATCAGATGGACGTGATCGAACTGAACGAGGCGTTTGCGTCTCAGGGCCTTGCCACCTTGCGCGAGCTGGGTCTTCCCGACGACGCGCCCCACGTGAACCCCAACGGTGGCGCAATAGCGCTGGGCCATCCCCTTGGCATGAGCGGTGCGCGTCTTGTGCTGACCGCGGCTTATCAATTGAAACGTACCGGCGGGCGCTATGCCCTGTGCACCATGTGTGTGGGTGTCGGGCAGGGTGCGGCCCTTATACTTGAACGCGTGTAACGGAGGAGACGGGACATGTATGCTCAGATGGTAGAATCCGAAGCGTCGAATGAAGATCCGGACAAGCTTGCTGAATTCCAGGCGCGGATCGACGCGGACATCAAGATCGAGCCAAAGGACTGGATGCCGCACGGGTATCGCAAGACGCTGATCCGTCAGATTGGACAGCACGCTCATTCCGAGATTGTGGGCCAATTGCCGGAAGGCAACTGGATCACGCGCGCGCCGACGCTGGAGCGGAAGGCGATCCTTCTCGCCAAGGTGCAGGACGAGGCCGGGCACGGTCTTTACCTGTATTGTGCCGCCGAAACGTTGGGTGTCAGCCGCGATGAACTGACCGAGATGCTGCTGGATGGCCGCATGAAATATTCGTCGATTTTCAATTACCCGACCTTGAACTGGGCCGATATCGGTGCCGTCGGGTGGCTGGTTGACGGGGCGGCGATCATGAACCAGGTGCCGCTGCAAAGAACGTCCTACGGGCCGTATTCGCGAGCTATGATCCGCATCTGCAAGGAAGAGAGCTTTCACCAGCGTCAGGGTTACGATGCCATTCGCAAGATGGCCGAAGGTACGCCCGAGCAACGCAAGATGGCGCAGGATGCGATGAACCGCTTCTGGTACCCGTCACTGATGATGTTCGGTCCGTCCGACAAGGACTCGGTGCATTCGGCCCAGTCGATGGCGTGGAAGATCAAGATCAACACCAATGACGAGCTGCGCCAGAAATTCGTCGACCAGACCGTGCCGCAGGCTGAATATCTGGGTCTAACAATCCCTGATCCGGATCTGAAGTGGAACGAAGAGCGGGGGCATTACGACTTTACGGAACCCGACTGGTCGGAATTCTTTGACGTGATCAAGGGCAACGGCCCGTGCAACGTGGATCGGCTGGCCGCGCGCAACAAGGCATGGGACGACGGCAAGTGGGTCCGTGACGGGCTGTTGGCCCACGCCCGCAAGAAACAGGCCGGCAATCTGGCTGCTGAATAAGCTTACCCTGAGGAGGATACCCGATGAATACCGAATGGCCCCTGTGGGAAATCTTCATCCGCGGTCAGCATGGGATGAGCCACCGACATGTCGGTTCGCTACATGCCCCTGACGCGGAAATGGCAATCAAGAACGCGCGCGATGTTTACACCCGCCGCAACGAAGGCGTCTCGATCTGGGTGGTCGAAGCCAACAACATCTCGGCTTCGTCGCCCAGCGACAAAGGCCCGCTGTATGAACCAAGCCAAAGCAAAGTGTACCGCCACCCGACTTTCTTCGACATTCCCGATGAAGTGGGGGCAATGTGATGACCCGGGACGAGGCATTTCTGCAATTCCTGCTGCGGATGGGGGACAACACCCTGATCCTCGGCCATCGTGTCAGTGAGTGGTGCGGCCATGCGCCGGTTCTGGAAGAAGACATAGCGCTGGCCAACACCGCGCTGGACCTGATTGGTCAGACCCAGATGTGGCTGGGCCTTGCCGGAGAGGCCGATGGTGGCAAAAGCGCCGACGATCTGGCCTTCCTGCGCGACGCCTGGGATTTCCGCAACGTGTTGCTGGTCGAGGTTCCGAACGGCGATTTCGGCCGTACGCTGATGCGTCAATTCCTGTTCGATGCGTGGCACTCGATCATGCTGGGGCGGCTGATGGCTTCCTCGGACAAGCGGGTCGCGGCAATCGCCGCCAAGGCCAGCAAGGAAGTGACCTACCATCTGGAACGTTCGGGCGACACGGTTGTCGGGCTTGGCGACGGAACCGAGGAAAGTCATGCACGGATGCAGGACGCACTGGATTACCTGTGGCCCTATGTGGGCGAGATGTTTGCCAGCGACGAGGTGGACGCCCAGATGGTCGCCGCAGGGATCGCGCCGAACCCGGCGGATTTGCGAGAGGAATACGACGCTCTGGTTGAGCGGGTCCTCAATCAGGCGACGCTGACCATTCCGGAAAGCCGTTTTGCCCATAAAGGCGGCCGCAACGGGCGCATGCATACCGAACATCTGGGCCATCTGCTGACGCAGATGCAATGGCTGCAACGCGCCTATCCCGGAGCAAAGTGGTAAAAGCGGATGCGGGTCTCGACTGACCAGATATGGAGCTGGCTGGATGCCGTGCCCGATCCCGAAATCCCGGTGATTTCCGTCGTGGATTTGGGCATTGTGCGCGATGTGCGCTGGGACGCTGATACGCTGGTCGTAACCGTCACGCCAACGTATTCCGGTTGCCCGGCGACATCCATCATCAGTATGGATATCGAAACCGCCCTGCGCGATCACGGCATCGGGGATCTGCGCATAGAAACCAGCATTTCACCCGCCTGGACCACCGATTGGCTCAGCGAAAAAGGCCGCGCCAAGCTAGAAGATTATGGAATTGCGCCGCCGCAACCCGCGGGCGGCCCGGATCGCTGCCCCCATTGCGGCAGTAAAGCAGTCGAAAAGGTCAGCCAGTTCGGCTCGACCCCGTGCAAGGCCCATTGGCGCTGCGCGGACTGTCTGGAACCCTTTGACTATTTCAAGTGCATCTGAGGAGGAGCACCGGATGGCACGTTTTCACGACTTGAAAGTCACCGACATCCACAAAACCATCCGCGATGCGGTTGTCGTTACGCTTGAACCTGTTAACGGCGCAGCGGAACAGTTCGACTTCGCCGCCGGCCAGTACCTGACGTTCCGGCGCGAATTCGACGGTGAAGAACTGCGCCGCTCCTACTCCATCTGTGCCGGCAAGGATGACGGTGTTCTTCAGGTTGGCATAAAACGCGTCGAGGGTGGCGCGTTCTCAAGCTGGGCAAATGAAGAGCTCAACATAGGTGACGTCGTGCAGGCAATGCCGCCCATGGGCAATTTTCACGTGCCCATCGATGCGGATGCGGAAAAACAATACGTTGGCTTCGCCGGCGGATCGGGGATCACGCCTGTTTTGTCGATCCTCAAAACCACGTTGGCACGCGAACCCAAATCCCGATTTACGCTGATCTATGCCAACAAGGGCATCAACACGATCATGTTCCGCGAGGAACTGGAGGATCTGAAAAACCTCTATATGGGCCGGCTGAACGTCATCCACATTCTGGAAACCGACGCGCAGGAGATTGATCTGTTCACCGGTCTGGTGACGCAGGAAAAATGCCGCGAGCTGTTCAAGCACTGGATCGATGTCAAGAATGCAGACACCGCATTCATCTGCGGACCAGAGCCGATGATGCTGGGTATTGCCGCCGCTCTGCGGGAACACGGTCTTGATGACAGCCAGATCAAGTTCGAACTCTTCGCCAGCGCCCAGCCGGGTCGGGCCAGACGCAGGGCAGACGCGGCCGACGCAGGCACGCAGGCAAACCAGACCAGTGCTTCGATCACACTGGACGGCGCGACGCAGACCGTCACCTTGCCGAAGGATCAGTCCATTCTGGATGCCGCCCTGGAAAATGCCATGGACGCACCTTACGCCTGCAAGGCCGGGGTCTGTTCAACCTGCCGCTGCCGTGTTCTTGAGGGCGAAGTCGAGATGCTCGCCAACCACGCGCTGGAAGATTACGAGGTCGAAAAAGGTTACGTGCTGAGTTGTCAGGCTTACCCGGTGACCGACCGCGTGGTCGTGGACTACGACCAGTAAAAGGAGAGGATCAATGACCGACGCCATGACACTTGACAGCTATCTGGCCGCAGGCGGAGTGCTGACCAATCCGACCAACGTACCCCCGCGTTACCGCGCCGAGCTGATGAAACTGATGGCTACGTTTGTGGACAGCGAACTCGCAGGTGCCGCAGGCTTTGCTGATGTCATCAACCAGGGCCCCGGCATAAAGGAACGCATCGCGGCGGCGAAGATCGTGCTGGAAAAGACGGACCATGCGGACCGGGTTCTGAAAATCATGGGTGAGTTCGGCGCCGACACGGATCGTTATGCCACGCATCACCCGTGGACTGCCCGGTTGGATCGAAAAGCGGATATCGGCGCAACCCGCAGCGAACATGACATGCGGCTTGCGGTGTTCAATTATCCGATTTCCGGTTGGACTGATGCCGTCGTCATGAACCTGCTGATGAGCCGTGCCGTGGCAGAGCAACTGGCCGAGTTCTCGACGGTCTCTTACCAGCCACTGGCCGAGGCTTTCCGGCATATCGCACCGATCGAGGCACATCACGGCGAACTGGCGTTGGAAGGCGCCGTGAAGCTGGTTGAAAACGGAGAGTCGCAAGACATGCAAGACGCAGCGGACTATTGGTGGCCACGCGTAGCGGTGTCTTTCGGGAAGGATGACCCGAAACGATTTGAGCATCTGAGATCACTTGGCCTGCGCCACAGCACCAACGCTGCCCTACGGGAACGGTGGACGCGGGCCGCGGAGGCAGCCCTGAAAAGGTTGGGTTTGAAATCA
This sequence comes from Ruegeria sp. HKCCD7559, assembly GCF_013110575.1. Classification (NCBI taxonomy): domain Bacteria; kingdom Pseudomonadati; phylum Pseudomonadota; class Alphaproteobacteria; order Rhodobacterales; family Roseobacteraceae; genus Ruegeria; species Ruegeria sp. HKCCD7559. Next base: position 393,440 of record NZ_WVQU01000002.1, on the reverse strand, counting down.
CCTTCCTGAAAGAACTTCTCAAGGCGCGAGACCAATCAGTTTCCGAGGCGATCCGACAAGCACGTTGGTGATTGCGACGTGTTCCTGAAGGTTTGTTTGGTTGCAACACGCTTGGTCGGAGAGGCGGCAGTGCCCGGTTTCCTTGGCACCGCCGTTGAGCATGAAGAGGTTGCCGTTTTTTTCGGTCGCCGAGTTGATCCGCCCCGTCTCCTGAAAGGTTGAACCCGGCCATTTTCTCAACCTGAGCCGGGTTTGCAACAGGGCTAGAGACACTCGGCCAAGGTTCTCGCCATGTTAAGAATGACTTGCGGGTAGAGATCGGCTCCGGGTTCCAGATCAGAGCCCAGCGGATCGATTACGCCCGTTTTGGCCTCGGTCCCGTCCAGCACGGTTTTGACGATGCCGGGGTTGAACTGCGGCTCGGCGAGAACGCATTTGATACCTTCTTCGCGGATACGGCTTTGAATCTCGGCGATACGAGCCGGGCTCGGGTCCGCGGCGTCGGCGATGGAAATCGCACCTGCGGCCGGAAAGTCAAATGCATCCTCGAAATACTGGTAGGCGTCGTGGAATACGACGAAGCTTCCTCCGCGAACCGGTCCAAGCGTCTCGGCCACTTGTTCAGACAGCGCGGCCATTTCAGCGCGCGCGGCTGTGGCATTGGAAAAATATGCACCAGCATTGTCCGGGTCGGCAGACGACAGCTGCGCGGCGATCAGGTTCAGCCAGGTTTCTGCATTCGTCGGTGAAAGCCACGCATGTGGGTCGTGCGCGCCATGCGCGTGATCATGATGCTCATCGTGCTTTTCGTGATCTGCATGTTCTTCGTGACCGTGATCATCATCCTTGGCGTGGTCGTCGTGATCATGCTCGTGGTCATCATCCTTTGCATGGTCGTCGTGACCATGTTCATGATCATCGTGATCGTGCCCGTCGTCTTCGATGTGCTCATCATCATGATCATGTTCGTCTTCGCTGCCATGATCGTGTGCCTCGAAAACAGCGCTTTCGCGGAACTCCAGAAGAACCGTACCATCCGCGTCAAGAAGGGACGTGACCGTCGCACTGTCGGCAAGGGTTTCGATGGCACTTTCCATCCAAGGTGTTAGGTCTTCTCCTAACCAGAACACCAGATCGGCATCCTGCAATGCGGCCGCCTCGGACGGGCGCAGGTTGTATTCATGGGGCGAGGCACCGGGTGCGACGATCAGGGCCGGTGTTCCGACGCCGTCCATAACCCGGGAAACGAGCGAGTGGATCGGTGCGATATCGACCGCGACGTTCGGAACGTCCGCGATGGCCGTTCCTCCCATCAATGCAACCGTGATCGAAACTGGAAGAAGCTTTCTGGACATCAGACCCTCTGTGTGATTTTATAACGTTACGAGTGGCAATACATGATATGAAATAACATGACAAGCGATACGAACCCTGTCTCTGTCGATGAGGCGGCCCCGGTCGGGTTTCAGGAACATGACCATCAGAGTTGCGTCAAAACTGCGTTGGTATCCGCCGAGGCGCGCTGCAAGGGCGAGGGGCTGCGCCTGACGCCGGTTCGCCGCAAGGTCTTGGAAATGCTGCTGCAAGAGCATCGGGCCCTTGGTGCCTATGCAATTCTTGACCGCCTGCGAGAGGAAGGGTTCGGGTCTCAACCTCCGGTCGCCTATCGGGCGCTTGATTTCCTTGTTCAAAACGGGTTCGTTCACAAGATCGAGCGGCTGAATGCATTTGTTGCCTGCTCTCATCCCGGCGCGTCGCATTCGCCGGCATTCATGATTTGCAGAAAATGCGATGCTGTTGCCGAGGCGCAGTCTACGCCGGCCAAAGGTGTTCTGGGTGCCGCTGCGCGCGCAGCGGGTTTCGAGATCGAGCGAACGGTTGTAGAAGCCGAGGGACTTTGCCCCGACTGCACCGAAAAGGCCTGAAAATGACGCTCGTCTCAGTCGAGAATCTCAGTGTTCGCTATGGTTCAAACACTGTTCTCAGCCATGTGGACATGGCTGTCGAACCCGGCGAGATCGTCACCATCGTCGGGCCGAACGGGTCGGGCAAAACCAGCCTGTTGCGCGCCATCATCGGTGCGACCAGGCCAAGTGCCGGGCATGTATCGCTGAAACCCGGATTGAAGATCGGGTACGTGCCGCAGAAACTGCACGTGGATCCCACGTTGCCAATCTCGGTCGAGAGATTCATGCGACTGACCGACCGTGTCTCCGGCCGTCAGTGCGTCGAGGCATTGGAAAAAGCGGGCGTCCCGGATCTGTTGAAACGTCAGATGTCGCAACTGTCCGGCGGGCAGTTTCAGCGTGTGTTGCTGGCGCGGGCGTTGATCAACCAGCCTGACCTCCTGCTGCTGGATGAGGCAACCCAGGGGCTGGACCAGCGCGGATCGGCGAGTTTCTATCAGCAGATTGAGGCCGTGCGCCGCGAAACCGGATGTGCAATCCTGATGATCAGTCACGAATTGCACGTGGTCATGAGCGCCTCGGACCGGGTGATTTGTCTGAACGGCCATGTGTGCTGTGAAGGATCGCCGGCGGTGGTCGCTTCGGCACCCGAATACCGGGCTTTGTTCGGAACGGGAACAGGCGGTGCGCTTGCCCTGTACCGGCACGAGCATGATCACCACCACGACCATGATGCAGATCCTCAGGAAGCGGCGGAATGATGCTTGACGATTTCATGATGCGTGCAACGCTTGCAGGTATTGGCGTTGCGTTTGCGGCGGCACCTCTTGGATGTTTCGTAGTGTGGCGCCGCATGGCGTATTTCGGTGATGCAACCGCACATGCCGCGATTCTGGGCGTGGCCCTGTCACTGACCTTTCAGATGTCGATCTTCACCGGTGCGCTGGCTGTTGCGTTGATTATGGCGCTGACGGTCACTTTGTTGGCGGGTCGTGGCTATGCGATGGACACGCTGCTGGGGGTTATGGCGCATTCCGCCTTGGCTTTCGGTCTGGTCGCCGTTTCGTTTTTGTCCGGCGTCCGCATTGATTTGATGGCATATCTGTTCGGCGATATTCTTGCGGTATCCCGTTCGGATCTGCTTGTGATCTGGGGCGGCGCGGCGCTTGTCGTGGCGCTGATTGCCTGGCGATGGGCTCAGCTTTTGACGGCCACATTGAATGAGGAACTGGCCTATGCCAGTGGGTTCGACCCGAGGCGGGAACAGTTGATTCTGACTCTGTCTCTGGCGGTAACCGTGGCTGTTGCGATCAAGGTCGTGGGGGTATTGCTGATTGCGGCGATGCTGATCATTCCCGCGGGAGCGGCACGAAATCTGGCCCGATCGCCCGAATCAATGGCGTTGATAGCGGCAGCAATAGGCGCGATTTCCTCGGTTGCGGGGTTACGGGCAGCTTATGTGTTCGATACTCCGGCGGGGCCATCGATTGTCTGCGTCGCCGCAGTCTTGTTTGCCTGTCTCAGCGTGGTGGGGTGGCGAAGGCAGGGCAGGGCGTGATGGATCTGAGCTCGATTGCGCTGACGAGGTAAACTCATTCGTTGTTCGGCACTTCAGGTGCGCACAGCACAAAAAAGGGCCCGCACACGGATTGCGGGCCCTTTCCGTTCCTTAACGATACAGCTTACTGCGGAATTTCGCCTTCCAGCCCTTCGACATAGAAGTTCATGCCTGCCAGCGTGCCGTCGTCAGCGGTTTCGCCTTCAGCCAGCCAGTCGCTGCCGTCCTGCTTCTTCAGCGGACCGGTGAACGCGTGATAGCTGCCATCTGCAAGCGCCGCCTTCAGGGCCAGCGCCTCTTCCTTGACATCTGCGGGAACCGCGTCCGAAATCTCACCGATTTCAACCATTCCTGCTCCGATACCGTCCCAGGTGTTGGAAGACGTCCAGGTCCCGTCCATTACCGCTTTTGTCCGCGCGATGTAATAGGGGGCCCAGTTGTCGATGATCGATGACACACGCGGAAGCGGTGCGTACTCGCTCATGTCCGACGCCTGACCGAAGGTGATCACATTGCCGGCTTCTTGCGCTGCTGCCTGCGGCGCTGTCGAATCGGTGTGTTGCAGGATTACGTCCGCGCCCTGTTCGATCAAAACAGTGGCGGCGTCAGCTTCTTTCGCCGGGTCGAACCATGTGTAGGCCCAGACGATCTTGAACTCGACATCCGGGTTCACCTTCTTGGCGTGGATATAGGCCGAGTTGATGCCGCGGATCACCTCGGGGATCGGGTAGGAGCCGATATAGCCGATGATGTTCGACTTGGTCATTTTACCGGCGATGTGGCCCTGAACCGCGCGACCTTCGTAGAAACGGGCCGAGTAGACCGAGACGTTGTCGGCGGTTTTATAGCCGGTTGCGTGCTCGAACTTCACGTCCGGGAATTTCTTGGCCACGTTGATGGTCGGGTCCATGTAGCCAAACGAGGTGGTAAAGATCAGATCCGCGCCTTCCAGCGCCATCTGGGTCATCACACGCTCGGCATCCGGGCCTTCGGGAACGGATTCAACGAATACGGTTTCAACCTTGTCGCCGAACTCTTTTTCAACGGCCTGCCGGCCCTTGTCATGTTCATAGGTCCAGCCGCCATCGCCGACCGGGCCGACATAGACGAAACCGACCTTGGTCTTGTCTTCGGCCATGGCCCCCGAGGCCAGACCCAGCGCCATGGCGGCGCTCGTCAGAAGTGCAGTGAATTTCATGTGTTACTCCCCAAGTTGGTACTGTTGGCCCCTAGTGTGAGGCATGGAAGGTCCGGCCCAGCGAGGCAGGTGCGCTGCTCTTGTCGGCCGAAAGGATCACAAGCACAAGGATCGTGATGATATAGGGCGACATTGCCAGATACTCGACGGGAATGGCAACGCCTGCCGCCTGCAAATTAAGCTGCAACACGGTAATGCCGCCGAACAAATAGGCACCCAGCAGGACACGCCACGGCTTCCAGCTTGCAAAGACAACAAGGGCCAATGCGATCCAGCCGACACCGGCGGTCATGCCCTCGGTCCACTGCGGCACGCGGATCAGGCTGATATAGGCCCCGCCCAGACCAGCGCAGGCGCCGCCAAACATGATGGCCAGAATGCGGATCTTGATCACCTTGTAGCCCAGCGCATGCGCGGCATCGTGGTTTTCACCGACTGCCCGCAGGATCAGGCCAAGACGGGTGTATTTCAGCACCGCCCAGACGGCCGCCGTGATTGCGATGCCCACGTACAGGATCGGGTCATGTTGAAACAGGATCGGACCGACAACCGGAATATCGCTGATCAGCGGAATATGGATGTCGCCCATACTGGGGGGTTTGATCCCCACATAGCTTTGCCCCATCAACGCGCTGAACCCCAGACCAAACAGGGTCAGTGCCAGACCACTGGCCACCTGATTGGCCAGCGCAAACTGCGTGAGCAAGACGAACAGCAGCGATAGAACAGCGCCGCCGATCGCAGCAGCAACAAAGCCCAGCCAGGGCGAGCCGGTCTCGACCGAAATCGCGAAGCCACTGATCGCACCGACAATCATCATGCCTTCGACGCCGAGGTTCAGAACGCCTGCTTTCTCAACGACCAGCTCTCCGATCGCGGCAAGCAGCAAGGGGGTCGCGGCCACCATCAGTGAAGCGACCAGAAGTACGGGATTGATTTCACCAAGGTCCATGGGTCACGCCACCTCGTTACGGGCCGCACGGATGCGGTAGTTGGTCAATAGGTCGAAGGCCAGCAGGAAGAACAGCAGCATGCCCTGGAACACCTGAATGGCAGCGGCAGGCAGGCCCAGCTGAGACTGCGCGATTTCACCACCGATATAGGTCAGCGCCATCAGTCCACCGGCCAGCAGAATGCCCACAGGGTGCAGACGGCCCAAAAAGGCCACGATGATAGCAGTGAAACCGTAGCCCACGTTGAAATCGATGCTGACCACGCCTGAAGGGCCGGAAACCTCGAACATGCCTGCAAGTCCTGCAAGCGCGCCGGACAAACCCAGACAGAACAGGATCAACCGGGCCGGGTTCACACCCGCAAATTTCGCGGCGCGCGGTGCTTCGCCGGTCAGGCGGATGTGAAAGCCCAGCATGTGCCGGTTCAGCAGGACATAGGCAAAGATCACTGCGATCAACGCGGTCACAACACCCCAGTGCATGCCGGATCCAGCGATCAGTTCTGCATTGTGCGCACTGTCATAGGATTGCAGATTGCGGGACCCCGGAAAGCCGAACCCTTCGGGGTTCTTCAGCAAACCCAGAGAAACCGAGGCCAGCATCTGCTCGGCCACATAGACCAGCATCAACGAGACGAGAATTTCGTTGGTGCCGAAACGCACCTTCAGGAAGGCGGGGATCATCGCCCACAACCAGCCGCCGAAGGCGCCGGCAATCACCATGATCGGAAAGATATAGAAGGCGTCCAAAGGGTAAAAGGCCAGCCCGGCACCCGCCCCGAAGATGGCGCCCATGATATACTGTCCCTCGGCCCCGATGTTCCAGATGCCTGCACGAAAGCCCAGCGACAGACCGATGGCGATAAGCACCAGCGGAGCGCCTTTCACCAGCAGCTGCGGGCGGTAATAAAAGGCGAATTCACCAAAAAGAGGTTCCCAGAAGATGGTGCCGATGGCCTCAACCGGATTCTTGCCCAGTATGGCGAACAGTACTCCGCCAAAAAACATCGTCGCCAAAACTGCAATCAACGGCGTCGCATAAGACCAGACCCTGGAAGGCTGAGGACGTTTCTCCAGCACAATCATCAGCTCGTTCCCCTGACTTCTTCATCTTTTCTCAAATACTCTCGCCGAAGGCGGCCCAACAGATCACACATGCGCCACCTCCATTCCGTGGGCACCGCCCATCATCAGCCCGATTTCGTCCACTGTCAGTCCGGTTGTCGGACGTGGTGCACTCAGGCGGCCCTCGTTCAGCGCAGCAAAGCTGTCCGAGATTTCCATCAACTCATCCAGATCCTGAGAGATGCAGACAACCGCCGTTCCCTTTGCCGCTAGGTCGAGAATGGCTTGCCGAATGGCCGCCGCCGCTGCGGCATCCACGCCCCAGGTTGGCTGGTTCACCACCAGCACATCCGGGTTTTGCAGCACTTCGCGTCCGATCACGAATTTCTGCAGGTTCCCCCCGGACAAGGACCGCGCCGCGTTGTCCGGGCCGGGTGTCCGGACGTCAAAAATCTCGATGATCTTCTCCGCAAAGCTCTTGGTCTCGGCCCATTTCAGAAAGCCGTTGCTTTCCAGACCCTCTCGAACCGACCCGGTCAACAGGGCGTTTTCGGTCAGGCTCATGTTCGGGGCGGCGGCATGGCCCAGCCGCTCTTCGGGCGCGGTCAACACGCCAAGTTTGCGTCGCGCGGTCGGACCCAGCTTGCCGATCGCCTGACCGTTGAACTTGATCGCGTCGGCAGATGTCAGGATTTCACCGGACAGAACGCCGAGCAATTCATCCTGCCCGTTGCCCGCAACGCCGCCAATGCCCAGAACCTCGCCCTTGCGGACGGTCAAATGCACGTTGCGCAATGCGGTGCCGAATTCTGACGGAGAAGGCACCGACAGCCCGCTGACATCCAGCGTCACTGCGCCAAATTCACGCTCCGAACGTTCCGGGGTTTGCAGGGCCGTTCCCACCATCAGCTCGGCCATGTCGCGGGCCGAGGTCTCAGAGGGGACACACTCGCCCACATTCTTGCCCAGACGCAGGATCGTGGCGTGATCACACAGGGTCCGTATCTCTTCCAGCTTGTGCGAGATATACAGGATCGACGTGCCTTCGGACCGCAACTTGTTCAGCGTCTCGAACAGGATCTCGACCTCCTGCGGGGTCAACACCGAGGTCGGTTCGTCCATGATCAGCAGTTTCGGGTCTTGCAGGAGGCAACGGATAATTTCAACACGCTGGCGTTCCCCGGCGGACAGATCGCCGACAGTGCGGAACGGATCCAGCGGCAGGCCATAGGTTTCGGACACTTCGCGGATGCGCGAGGCCAGATCACCCATGGCCGGCGGATTTTCCATCCCCAAGGCGATGTTCTCGGCCACGTTCAGCGCGTCAAACAGCGAAAAATGCTGGAACACCATCGCAATTCCGTCAGCCCGCGCGGCGCGGGGTTCAGGCGGCGCAAAGGGCTGACCGCGTAACAGCATGGTGCCACTGTCAGGTTTCACCAGCCCATAGATCATCTTGACCAACGTGGATTTCCCGGCCCCGTTTTCCCCCAACAAGGCGTGAACTTCGCCCTCACCGATATCAAAGGACACCTGGTCATTGGCCACGACACCGGGATAGGCTTTGGTCAACCCTTGCAGGCTCAGCAATGGAGTGGTCACGCGCTCAGGTCCTTCTTCAACTCATTCTGCCGGGCCGGGCGCAGCAGTTGCGCTGCGACGCCCACGGCGATCATCTGCGGGTGTTTGCCCAGCGACGGGTCACCAATCGGGCAGGTAATCCGGCTTATCCGGTCGGGCGGATGCCCAAGAGCCGCCAGCCGCGATCTGAACCGCGCCCATTTGGTAGCCGAGCCGATCAGTCCCGCAAAGCGGAAATCGTGCAAAAGCAGCCTGTTGCACAGTTCTAAATCCAGATTGTGTGAATAAGTCAGCACAAGGTGCTCGGCATTGGGCGGTGCATGTCGCACAAGTTCGGCCGGTTTTGTCGCTGGCAGATCGGTCACGCCTGCAGGAATCACGTCCGGAAAGCGCTCGGGGCCGGTATCGACCCAAGTGATCGCAAGATCGGGCAGGGGGGACAGAACATCCACCAGCGCCCGTCCGACGTGACCTGCGCCCCAGATCCACAGGTTTCGTGCCGGTTTATGCACCGGTTCGATCATCCAGCCGTCGATCAGGCGTGTTTCGGGTGCAATACCCTGACTGCGTGCTGCCGCCAGCACTCGCTTGACCGAAAGAGGCACGGCACCACCGGATGCTGATCGTGCAATGATCGTATCATCCAGCGTTTCAACCTTCTTGAGATCATAGACTTCGCTGAACAACGAGACCGCTCCGCCGCAACATTGGCCCATGTCCGGTCCCAGCGTGTGATGCGTCAGGCGCGTGGCGACTGTTTGCGATCGTGCGGCCTCTGCGGCCTGGTATTCCAGCGTACCACCACCGATGGTTCCGCTTTGCCCGTCCTTCCAGACCAGAATCGCAGCACCCACCTCGCGCGGGGACGACCCTTTGATCCCGGCGATGACCACCCGAACCACTTTCCCGTGGGTTTTGACCGCCTCCCTCAAAGCCTCAAGGTCAAATCCCATCAGGTGCCTCCCTTCATCCTCTGGACCCCGCGCCAAACCTCTTCGGCCGTGGCCGGAGCGTTCAGGGCCGGGTATCTGTCTCCGCAGGCGGCAACCGCGTTCGACAGCGCCAGCCAGGCCGAGATTCCCAGCATGAAAGGCGGCTCGCCCACAGCTTTCGAACGATAGATGGTGTCCTCGCGGTTTTCGCCATCCCAAAGCGTGACGTTGAAGATGTCCGGCCGGTCCGAGCAGGCCGGAATCTTGTAGGTCGAAGGGGCGTGCGTGCGCAGGTTGCCCGTGTCATCCCAGACCAGCTCTTCGGTCGTCAGCCACCCTGCACCCTGTACATAGCCGCCCTCAACCTGACCTATGTCCAAAGCCGGATTCAGCGACGCGCCCGCGTCATGCAGGATATCCGTTCGCAGAATTCGGTTTTCACCGGTCAGAGTGTCCACCGCCACCTCGGTAACGGAAGCGCCGTAGGCAAAGTAAAAGAAAGGGCGACCGCGCCCGGCGATCCGGTCCCACTCGATCTTGGGCGTCTTGTAGAACCCGGTCGCCGACAGGCTGACGCGCCCCTGATAGGCCAGTGCGGCGGCTTCGGCGAAGGTGTAGCGCTCTTCTGAGACCGAGACATGCCCATCCGAGAACGTGACGGTTGATGGATCGGCCTGATGACGTTCCGCAAGATAGGCGGCCATCCGATCACGGATCGTGTCGCATGCGGCCTTCACCGCCATACCGTTCAGGTCACTTCCCGAAGATGCCGCCGTCGCAGACGTGTTCGGTACTTTCGCCGTGTCGGTTGCGGTGATTTTCACCATCTCCAACGGTATGCCAAAGCGCGACGCTGCGACCTGTGCGACCTTCTGGAACAGGCCCTGGCCCATCTCGGTGCCACCGTGATTCAGGTGGACTGATCCGTCCTGATAGACATGCACCAGCGCACCCGCCTGATTGAGGTGGGTCAGCGTGAACGAGATACCAAACTTGACCGGGGAAAAGGCGATGCCCTTTTTGATTACACTGTTCTCGGCATTCCATTTCGCGACAGCGGCCTTGCGCGCGGCATAGTCGCTGGATTTCAGCAACGCCTCGGTCATGCCGTGCAGTTCGAAATCGCTGACCTCCATCCCATAGGGTGTGGTGTTGCCGCCGGCAGGCAGAGGACGCACCGGTGCGTCACCCATTTCAACGGCGCCGCGGCTGGTCAGGTCTTCGTGCGGATCGGGATGCCCCAGTGGTTTTTCTGTCGGTGTGCTCTCGGCCACGGCGTGCGCGGGTGCATAGTAATTCCGGCGGCGCAGTTCGACGGGATCCAAACCCAGCGTATGCGCGGCATGGTCCATGACCCGTTCGATGCCGACCATGCCTTGCGGGCCGCCGAACCCGCGATAGGCGGTGGCAGATTGGGTGTTGGTCTTCAAGCGGTGGCTTTCGATCCGGGCGTTCGGCAAAAGGTAGGCGTTGTCCGAGTGCAGCATCGCCCGGTCGGCCACGGGCAACGACAGGTCCTGCGCCCAGCCGCAGATCGCATAGTGGTGGAATGAGACGCCCTGAATATGGCCATGCTCATCGAACCCGGCCTTGTACGAAATGCGGAAAGCGTGGCGCTTGCCGGTGATGATCATGTCATCGTCACGGTCATAGCGCATCTTGCAGGCCTTGCCGATTGCGCGGGCGGCCACGGCGCAGGCCACTGCCAAAGCGTTGCCCTGACTTTCCTTGCCGCCAAACCCTCCGCCCATGCGGCGGGTCTCGACCCGGACGGCGTGCATCGGAACACCCAGTGCGTCGGCCACCTTGTGCTGAATCTCGGTCGGGTGCTGGGTCGAGGAATGCACCAGCATATCCGCACCTTCATTCGGAACGGCCAGCGCGGCCTGACCTTCCAGATAGAAATGCTCCTGCCCGCCCAATTCGAACGAACCTTCGATCACATGCGGCGCACTGGCAATGGCCGCATCCGCATCACCCTTGGCATAGATGCGTGGACCGTCTTCAAACCGGCTGTCGGCGGCCAAGGCGTCCGCGATCGTCAGGATCGGCGTTTCCTCGGCATAGTCGACCTTGCCCAATCGCGCCGCTTTGCGGGCGGCCAGATGGCTGGTGGCGACAACCAGGAACACGGGCTGGCCTATATAGTGCACCGTGCCGTCCGACAGCAGCGGCTCATCGTGGATCGAGGGCGAGACATCGTTGGCGAAAGGCAGGTCCTCTGCCGTCATAACCATCACGACACCCTCGGCGTTTTTGACAGCCGACAGATCCATTGCGGTGATCTTGCCCTTGGCGATCGGGCTCAGGCCAAAGGCCAGGTGCAGCGTGCCCTTGGGTGTCGGGATGTCATCCACGTACCGCGCCGCGCCCGAAACGTGCAAAGGGGCGGCGTCGTGGGGCAGGGCTTGCGTCACACTCATGCTGACACCTCCAGCACATTGGTGATCTCGCCCTGATCTTCCAGGAAATACCGTTGCAGCATCGCCTTGGCGGTTTCCAGTCGATACAGGGCCGAGGCGCGCATATCCGTGAGTGGCGAAAAGTCGTCGGCAAAGGATGGCAGCGCGGCGTCAACGGTCTTGCGCGTCCACGGTTTGCCGACCAAAGCGGTCTCGACATGGGTTGCCCGTTTCGGGATAGCAGCCATGCCACCATAGGCGATGCGCGCCTGTGTGACGCTGCCCTCCGAAACGGTTATGTTGAAACAGCCGCAGACGGCCGAAATATCCTGATCGAACCGTTTGCTGAGCTTGTAAGCCTTCAGGCGATCTGGCTGGCGCGGGAAGCTGACGGCTTCCACAAACTCGCCCGGAACCCGATCCTGTTTGCCGTAGTCGATGAAGAACTCTTCCAGCGGGATCGACCGCCGCTCGTCGCCCTTGCGCAGATGCAGCGTCGCCCCCAGCGCGATCAGCGCGGGCGGGTTGTCCCCGATGGGCGAACCGTTTGCGATATTGCCGCCCACGGTGGCCGCATGGCGCACTTGCACGCTGGCATAGCGGCGGATCATCTCGGCATAGGACGGATGCAGATCGGCCATCGCCGCGCCCATGCGATTCATGTCGACCATTGCGCCAAAGCGGACTTCTTCACCGCTGAGCGTGATCTTCTTCAAATCATCACAGCGGTTAAGGAAGATCACCGGGTCCAGTTCGCGCAGTTGCTTGGTAACCCAAAGGCCCACATCGGTCGCACCAGCGACCAGTGTCGCATTCGGGTTCTCGGCATATACGGCGGCCAATTCGTCGGATGAGGTTGGCAGTATGCGCGCAGCGGCAATCGTTGCAGGTGGTTTATCTTTGACCCAAACCGGAACGGGCTGTTCCTCGGCCGCTTTCGCCGCGCGAATGATCGGCGCATAGCCGGTGCAGCGGCACAGGTTGCCTGCTAGCAAAGTGTCATGGTCCGTTGCACCGTTCGTGTGCCCGGCCAACATCGACATGACGAAACCGGGTGTGCAGAAGCCGCATTGCGAACCGTGCAGATCAACCATTGCCTGCTGAACCGGGTGCGCTTCGCCATTCGGGCCGCTGGCGCCTTCAACCGTGCGCACCGCTTTGCCGTGCAGCTGCGGCAGAAACAGAATGCACGAGTTCAGGGCCTTGGCGCCTTCGTCATCCGTCACCATCACGGTGCAAGCCCCGCAATCGCCTTCGTTGCAGCCTTCCTTTGTGCCGGTCAGGCCGCGATCTTCGCGCAGCCAATCCAGCAGGGTGGCTGTCGGATCGATATCAGCCAACTCCACTGTCTCTCCGTTCAGAAGAAACGTGATGTTCATTCGAGAAACCCGTCGCCTTACCCGGTTGCGCCCTTGTGGCCCTCCTTCGATGCGACGTAGAAAGAGTGGCGGGCGAATTGCTTGCCATGAGATGTTAGAAACAGCGCGGCTTGTCTGGCAAGAAAAACCGCCTCTGTTATACACCATTAGACGTATACGGCCTGAGACCGCCTTTTCTGATTAATGGGCAGCCACTTGTAAATAAAGCGGTTTTTGATTGCGACGCCCAGTCAATCCCGAAGCACCTTCTGAAAAAGCCGAATAATCAATGGCGATTTTTTTTGCGGCAAACGCAACGCGGTTCAGTCTTTTGCCGCGCAGCCGGCTGGGGTAGCTTGGGCGTCATGAGCAGTTCTCCACGATTCATCCACCTCCGCGTTCACACTGAATATTCCCTTCTGGAAGGCGCCGTGCGGCTGAAAAAGCTGCCGGGCCTGTGCGAGAAGATGGAAATGCCGGCGGTCGCCGTGACGGATACCAATTCGATGTTTTCGGCGCTGGAATTCGCGGTCACCGCAAGCGGCGCCGGGGTACAGCCGATCATGGGGTGCCAGGTCGATCTGACCTATGTCCAGGCCCAGCCGGGCGAGAAGCCGAAGATGCCCGCGCCTCTGGTGCTGCTGGCGCAGTCCGAGACCGGGTACGAAAACCTGATGAAACTCAGCACGTGTCTCTACGTGGACAAGGGCGGGCAACTGCCTCAGGTCACTTTGGAAGAACTGGCCGACCGATCTGAAGGGTTGATCTGCCTGTCCGGTGGACCTGACGGCCCGGTGGGAATGCTGCTGCAACAGGGTCAGCGCCCGGCGGCCGAAGCGTTGGTCGATCGGCTGGCGGCAATGTTCCCCAACCGGTTTTATATCGAGCTTCAGCGCCATCCGGGTGAAGATGGCCAACCCGAGGCCGAGCGCCTGACAGAACGCGGCCATGTCGAGATGGCCTATGCCAAGAACCTGCCGCTGGTCGCCACGAATGACGTCTATTTCCCGACGCCGGACATGTACGAAGCGCATGACGCGCTGATCTGCATATCGGAAGGGGCCTATGTCGACCAGCAGGAAGGCCGCCGTCGTCTGACGGCGCAGCACTACTTCAAGTCACAACAAGAGATGGCGACCCTGTTCGCCGACTTGCCCGAGGCCATCGAAAACACCGTCGAGATCGCCAGACGCTGCGCGTTCATGGCCTATCGACGCGACCCGATCCTGCCGAAATTCGCGGATGACGAGGTGGCCGAGCTGCGGCGCATCGCCAATGAGGGCTTGCAGAAACGTCTGGCCGTGATCCCGCATGCGGTGACGCCCGAGGAATACCAGGAACGTCTGGATTTCGAACTGGGCATCATCGAAAGCATGGGTTTCCCCGGCTACTTTCTGATCGTCGCGGATTTCATCCAATGGGCCAAGGATCACGACATTCCGGTCGGGCCGGGGCGGGGCTCGGGCGCGGGCTCGCTGGTGGCCTATGCGCTGACGATCACCGACCTTGACCCGCTGCGCTACAGCCTGCTGTTCGAACGCTTCCTGAACCCCGAACGGGTCTCGATGCCCGACTTCGACATCGACTTCTGCATGGATCGCCGCGAAGAGGTGATCCGTTACGTGCAGCAGAAATACGGCCGCGACAAAGTGGGTCAGATCATCACCTTCGGCGCGCTCTTGTCCAAGGCCGCAGTGCGCGACATCGGGCGGGTGCTTCAAATGCCATATGGGCAGGTGGACCGCCTGTCCAAGATGATCCCGGTTGAGGGGGTGAAACCTGTTTCCATCGAAAAGGCGCTGAAAGACGAACCCCGCCTGCGCGAGGCCGCGCGCGAGGAAGAGGTAGTCGACCGCCTGCTGACCTATGGCCAGCAGGTCGAGGGGCTGTTGCGGAATGCTTCGACCCACGCGGCAGGCGTGGTGATCGGCGACCGTCCTCTGGATGCGCTGGTGCCGATCTATCAGGACCCGCGTTCGGACATGCCCGCGACCCAGTTCAACATGAAATGGGTGGAACAGGCCGGGCTGGTAAAGTTCGACTTTCTGGGTCTGAAGACCCTGACCGTTATCCAGAACGCGATGGACCTGATTTTCAAATCCGGGCGCCCATTGCACATCGCCGCCGATGGCACTGAACTTTATGAGCCCGCCGAGGGGGCTGAAAACCAGATCAACGCCATCCCGCTGGGTGATGAGGCGACGTACAAGCTTTATTCCGCGGCCAAAACCGTGGCGGTGTTCCAAGTGGAAAGCTCGGGCATGATGGACGCGCTCAAGCGCATGAAGCCCACCTGCATCGAGGATATCGTGGCGCTTGTGGCGCTCTACCGCCCCGGCCCGATGGAAAACATCCCCACCTATTGCGAGGTCAAGAACGGCCAGCGCGAGATCACCTCGGTCCACCCGCTGATCGATCATATCCTGGAAGAAACGCAGGGCATCATCGTCTATCAGGAGCAGGTGATGCAGATCGCGCAGGTCATGGCGGGATACAGCCTTGGCGGCGCCGACCTGCTGCGCCGCGCGATGGGCAAGAAGATCAAAGAGGCGATGGACGCCGAACGTCCGAAATTCGAGGCCGGCGCGGCCAAGAACGGCGTGGACGCCAAGAAGGCCTCCGAGGTGTTCGACCTCTTGGAGAAATTCGCCAACTACGGCTTCAACAAGTCCCACGCGGCGGCCTATGCGGTGGTCAGCTATCAGACCGGCTGGCTCAAGGCGAACCACCCGGTCGAGTTCATGGCCGGGGTCATGAACTGCGATATCCATCTGACCGACAAGCTGGCGGTGTATTTCGAAGAGGTCCGCAAGGGGCTGGGCCTGCCCTACGTGCCGCCCTGCGTGAACCGCTCGCTGGCGACCTTCGACGTGGTGGATGGCCAACTGGTCTATGCGCTGGGCGCGCTGAAAAACGTGGGCGTCGAGGCGATGAATCTGGTGGTGCAGGGCAGGGGAGACAAACCGTTCGTCAACCTCTTTGACTTCGCCCGCCGGGTCGACCTGAAGAAGGTCGGCAAACGTCCGCTGGAAATGCTGGCGCGTGCCGGCGCTTTTGATGAGCTCGACAAGAACCGTCGCCGCGTGTTCGAAAGCCTTGACCGTCTGGTGCAGTATTCGGCGGCGATCCATGAACAGAAAAACTCCAATCAGGTGTCTCTGTTCGGCGAGGCAGGCGACGACCTGCCCGAACCGCGCCTGTCGCCGACGCCGGACTGGCTGCCGGCCGAACGCCTCAGCGAAGAATTCAAGGCCATCGGCTTCTATCTCTCGGGGCATCCGCTGGACGATTACATGCCCGCGCTGAAGCGCAAACAGGTGATGACGCTGGACGAGGTGACGGAAAAGGCCCGGTCTGGTCCGTTCATCGCCAAGATGGCCGGGGTTGTCGCCGGGCGGCAGGAGCGGAAATCGGCCAAGGGCAACCGCTTTGCTTTCGTTCAAATGTCTGATCCCACTGGTGCCTATGAGGTCACGCTGTTTTCGGACACGTTGGAGAAGTGCCGCGAGTTTCTGGAAACCGGCGCGCAGGTGGTTCTGACCGCCGAGGCGACGATGGAAGCCGATCAGCTCAAGCTGCTGGGCCGCTCGGTTGGTCCTGCGGATTCCCTTGTGGCCGAAGCCGGAGCAACCGGGTTGCGCATCTTTGTTGACGAAGCGCAGGTCGTACCAACGGTCGCCAAGGTGCTCGAGGACGCCGCCGGGGCGGCGCGCGGGGCCTCGAAGGGGCCGATCCAGCTCTGCCTGATGGCGCCGGGGCTGCCGGGCGATGTCGAGATGGATCTGGGCCAGGACTTTCCGATCAACCCGCAGATCAAGGGCGCGATCAAGTCGCTGGACGGGGTGCTGTCGGTCGAGGAACTGTAGCAGGAAGACGGGGCTTCGCTTTCAGTCGCCGGGATGGCGGCTTGCGGACACCTCTGGCTGGCCGAAAAATCTTGCAATGCGTGTCTGTCGGGCAATACGCTTTAGCCACGATAGACACGACCATTATATAGACACGACCATTATTCAGTCGTTTGTCTTCCGATGTATTTGAGAGGGTATTCCTGATGTCACGTTTGCTGAATCTTGTCTGGCTGGCGGGTTTTGCCATGTCAACCAGCGGCGCGACCGCGCAGGAGGCTGCCGACACGATCTATACTGGCGGACCGATCCTCACGATCAACGATGCGCAGCCGACCGCCGAGGCCGTCGCGGTCAAGAACGGGCGTATCCTCGCCGTCGGCGCGCTTGCGGATATCATGGCGCACCGGGGCGACGCGACGGAATTGTTCGATCTTGACGGCCGGGCGATGCTGCCGGGCTTTGTCGACAGTCACGGGCACGTGGTTTTCGGTGGCCTGCAAGCCTTGTCGGCGAACCTTCTTTCGCCGCCGGACGGCGGGGTCACGGACATTGCCAGCCTGCAACAGGCGCTGCGCGACTGGATCGATGCAAACAGGGATGCGGTCGAGAAGGCCGGAGTGATCATCGGCTTCGGCTATGACAACGCCCAGCTAGCCGAGAAGCGCCACCCGACCCGCGAAGACCTTGACGCGATCTCGCAGGAGCTTCCCATCGTGATTGTCCACCAGTCCGGCCATCTCGGCGTGGCGAACTCGAAGACGCTTGAGATTGTCGGCTACGATGCATCGACGCAGGACCCGGCCGGTGGCAAGATTCGGCGGGAAGCCGATGGCGCGCCGAACGGGGTTCTCGAGGAATACGCGTTTTTCGGGACGCTCGTCCCCGTCCTGAAGCAACTCGGTCCGGACGCCTTCGCGGAATTCGCGGTTGCCGGGTCCAAACTCTGGGCGCGTTTTGGCTACACCACGGGGCAGGACGGCCGGTCCTCGGGGTTTGCCGTCGAGTCGCTGAAGGCCATGGCGGCCGACGGCAGGATACCGATTGACGTCGTGGCCTATCCCGATGTGCTGGAAGCCAGGGATTATATCGGCGACAATGTTTCGAAAGAATATGAAAACGGTATTCGCGTGGGCGGTTGCAAGTTGACGATCGACGGCTCGCCGCAAGGCTTTACCGCGCTCCGCGACCGTCCCTACTATGACCCGGTTGGCGACTATCCCGCAGGCTACAAGGGGTACTCGGCGGTGACCATCGAGCAGGTGCAGGATGCCGTGAACTGGTGTTACGAGAATGGCATCCAGATCATCACCCATTCCAATGGCGAAGGCGCGTCGGACATGCTCATTGCTGCGCTTCAGGCTGCGCAGGACAAGTATGGCGATCCGGGCAACCGACCCGCACTGATTCACGGCCAGTTCCTGCGCGAGGACCAGGTCGACGCCTACAAGCGGCTGGGCGTGTTCATGTCCCTTTTCCCGATGCACACCTTCTATTGGGGCGACTGGCACCGCGACCACACCGTGGGCCCGGTCAATGCCGAGAACATTTCGCCCACCGGCTGGTTGCTTGAACGGGGCATGATGTTCGGCTCGCATCACGACGCGCCGGTCGCCTTGCCTGACAGCATGCGCATACTGGATGCAACCGTGACCCGGCGCACGAGATCGGGTGACATTCTTGGCCCCCGTCACCGGGTCGACGTCGCGACCGCGCTCAAGGCGCTGACGATCTGGCCCGCCTGGCAGCATTTCGAGGAGAACGACAAGGGGTCGATCGAAGCGGGCAAGCTTGCCGATTTCGTGCTGCTCTCCGAAGATCCCACCGCCATCGACCCCGAGACGCTGGACGCCGTCAGGATCATGGCGACGATCAAGGAAGACACGGTGATCTACGAGGCGCGCGACGAGGTGAAGAAGGGCGAAATCCGCTCTTCGCCGTTCATGAGCGACCCGGTGTCAGCGCACAACTTTCTTCACGCGATGTATCAGGCAACCGGTGTGGAGAGGCCGTGGCTTCAGCAGCTGATGTTCCGGTTGGAATGAATTCGGGAATCGAGCTGGACCGGGTGTAGTCGGTCGAGGATCCGTAGCGAGAAGCGGGGGCTTTGCCTTCAATCGTCGGGATGGCAGCTATGAGCCCATTGTGCGCATGCGTATTTTGTGCAGCATCAGCGCGAAGGGCGGACATCGGCCGTTCACGGCGCTCGGATCATAGGTCCCGAATGCGGAAAACGGCCTCGATCCGCTGAGACTTGACAACGTCCATTTTCTTACGTTTTTCAATATGGGCGAGCGGCTTCAAAGCGTCTCTCCAAGCCACTCGCCCCCTCCTTTCAGCGATCCATTTTTCTCATTCCGAACCAAGATGCTCTTCTAGGAACACAGCGACGCGGCGAACGGCTTCAGCGGATTCCGGTGTCTCGGAATGACCGTGGAAGCAGTGTTGCATGGCGTCGTGAACATCCAGAATTGCCTCGTGGCCCGCACTACGCAGGACTCCGTACATGCGTATGCCGTCGCTCATCTGAATTTCCTTAGACCCAGTCTGTACCATCGTCGGAGGGAAATCTCGCCCCTCGAAATTGTCGTACACAGTTGAGTAGCGCGGATCTTGTGCTTTCTCTTCAGTAATTCCCAGCATCGGCCAGACTGAGTCGATCAAGTGATCTACGTTAGTGCGTGGATCGTCGTACCGCAGCGTCCATGTCGAATCGCTGTTGAACGAGAAATCAGTCTGCGGGCTTTGCATTACGGCCGCACCAGGCAGCGCTCCTCCGCGATGCGACATGGCATTTGTCGCCATCGCCACCAATCCGCCGCCCGCGGAACAACCGTAAATTCCGACGTTCTCTGGTTTATAGCCACCGCCCTCTCCGGTCAGTGCATCAAAAACGGCGATCACCTGATCCCGCTGGTCCAAAATGTCCCAGTCGGGGGCTGGCATCAATTTGTAATCGACGGAGGCAATGTCGATGCCCATATGATTGGCAAGTGGTGCTGTCCGGTCAAACGTTGTTTCCGGAGTGTTTCCGTAAAAGGCACCACCATGTGCATGAATGAGTATTTTTCCCGGATGGCGGTTTTCGCTCGGACTGATAATAACCGTTCTAACACCACCTATCTCACGTTCCTCGGTCGACAAGTTGTAAGTCTTTAAAAGTTGTTTGCCGGCGGCCTCCATCGGATCGATCAATTCATCGTGCAACGACTGCCATGCACCGTAGTCCGTTGGGTCTGGGTAGCCTTCCCAACTGCTGGTGAGCCAATTGGGCGTCCAGTTAACCATCACCTCACGCATCTCCGGACTAACAAAATCGGGAATATGCGTTGGAAATGTCTTGTTTCGATTTGGATCATTGGGGTCAGCGTTGAAGGTCGCAATGGAAAGAAGACGCCGTACATCTTCGTGACATGGCGCGTTCTGACTTTTCACTTCCAACTTATCGCACGCCTCTTTCAGCGCGGACAATTCTTCGTTCAAGCGCTCGACGGCAGTGGTGCCTCCCTCAGATTTCAGAATCTCGCCGACGCGAGCATAAGCGTCAGACATCAAATTCCAGTGCGATCCGTGGTCTGCTGCTTCAGAAGCGGCAACCGTAGCAAGTCCCGCCAATGCAGCTGAAGCCAGAAACGGAGATGTCCAAGTTTTCATTTGATATCCCTTTCTTTGGATCATTTCGAGTTTTCATAAGACGTGACCAATACCTTCATGCCGGGGCGCAATAGGAATTCAGGATTGGGGAATTCGGCGATGCTGTAGCCAATCCCTGTCTCCGGATCGAATTCAAACGGCGTTGAGATAAGGCGTCCGTGATGTGGAAATTCACTCCCTCCCGGCAGTTCCAGCACCAGAGTCAGGCTGCCCATTACACTGTCGTGGCTTTCGCCCGCGAGGATGCGTTCCTGATGCTTCTCGTACGTTCCCTCCACGCGAACGTGGATCGGATCCAGTTGATACAGGGTTCCGATTTCGGGCGAGTCGGCGACGACGTTTGCATTATCGCGAAACCGCGGCGCACTCATCTGGCCGTCGAACGGTGCGTGGATGAGCTGGAGATCTGAGATAGCCTTGGCCTTTTCCGCATTGAGCCTCTTTGTCTCAACGGTCGCTTCGGCGATTTTGACACGCGCTTCAGCTTGCGCAATCTCAACTTCAGACACAGAATTGGTGCCCAACCGCTTCTTTCTGGACAGGTCAGCCTGGGCCAACTCCAGTTCAGCCACGGCCTGCTGGTGAGCCAACTCACCGATTTTGGCATCCCATTGCTTGAAGACCTGGTCGAAAGTCACCAGTAGATCACCTTCTTTGACGAATTGACCTTCAATAAAGTGGACAGTGTCGATCTGGTTTTCGGCGGCTGCCGACACATCCCAGCTTTTGGCTGGCACAACCACTCCTTCTCCTTCCGCACTGAAAACCCCCGGACCACTGCTCTGTGCGTTCACTACGGCCGCGCAAAGCAAGGTTGTGATCAGTGTGGCTTGCAAAAGCTTTCTTGCCACGGGTCTCTTTCTCCTATGTCCGTTTTTTGGTTCCTCTAATGGTTTTTACAAACGGGCGGGATGGACGAGGTGAACCATCCCGCCCATCGCTCAGTTCAGCGTGTTCTTGTAGATCACGCCGTCCTTCATGATGATTTTTAGATTTGTGTCCGGATCCTTCATGATCTCGATGTTTTCCAGAGGATTGCCATCGACCAGCAATAGGTCTGCATAGGCGCCTTCTTGAATGACGCCCAACGGGCCTTCTGGGTATGGATTCATCTGGCCGGTCAGAGCATTCAGTTCTCCGGCTGTCGAGGTAAACGACTTTAGTGTCCGGAAGTTGCCAATAGCTTCTGAGAAAAACTCGAACTCATCTAGCGCGCGATCATCATATTCGCGACCAGTATTCCATTGGGGAATATGATCTGATGCAAGAACCACTTTCAGGTCAGGGTTGTTTTTCATGACTTCCAGCAAGTTTGCCGATGCGTCCCGAATAACGCTCCACTTTGCAAAGCTTTCTGGTGGATAAGCCTTTTCAGCTTGTTCCACTGAGATTGAAAACACTGGCGAAAACGCAGTGGACAGAAACATGCCGTTTTCAATCATCGTCTTGGCCTGCTCATCGGTCAGATAGGGTGCGTGCTCAATCGACATCACGCCATTGTCGATAGCCTGCTGAAGCGCAGCAGCGGTGTGTGCATGAGACGCGACATAGGTATCCCAGCGCTCCGCCACCTCAACGACTGCTTGGACCTCTTCATCAAGAGGGCCCGAATGAAGTGGATCAAACAAACTTGTTACACCGCCTCCGGTGAACAGTTTGAGCTGTACCGCACCGCGACGGAATGCTTCACGCGCCGCGCGCAGGGTTTCCGCCCGCCCGTCAGCGATAATCGTAACATAATCTTCGTAGAAATGTTGCCGTCCGCCAGCGATATTCGGGTGGGAGTCATTCAATTCACGGAAATCGCCATGACCGGATGTTGTGGTGATCCAGTTTTCCGTGGGATAGATGCGAGGCCCCACCATGACGCCCTCGTCGATGATTAGACGCATGAAATTTGACGGACCACCCAGATCCCGTACTGTGGTAAATCCGTTCATCAGCATCCCTTCGGCACGATCTGCGGCCAACGCACCATGAGCGTAGGGATGCAGCCCGTCGCGCGATTGCGTTTGCACGGGCCCGAAGGTCGAGATATGAACGTGCATATCCAACATACCTGGCATCAGTGTGCGCCCGCCACCGTCAATAACCGTAGCATCCGGCGCGTCGATGGTCTCTGCCGAGACCTGCTTGATAAGGTTGGCCTCGACCAGAACGCTGGCATTCTCGATCCGCGCCTCGTTCATGCCGTCAAAGACATGAACATTGGTGAACAGGGTCCGTGGCGGCGCGTCGTCCTGCGCAAGAGCGGCAGAGCAGGTCAGCGACAAGGCCAGTACTGCTCTCAGGGAAGTCATGGTTTTGATCTTCATCACAACTCTTTCTCTTAACAATGGAAGGCAGGGCCGAAGCCCCGCCTCCCGAGGGATTATTGCAGAGTGTTCTTGTAGATCACGCCATCCTTCATGATGAGGTTGATGGTCTTGATGCCACGCGGACGCGGTTCTGCGTTAAACCATGAAGGGTTTCCGCCCAGAACAGTGATGTCCTCAAGCGGATTTCCATCGACAAGCAGAATGTCGGCGTATGCGCCTTCCTCGATGACACCAAGAGGTGCGGGGTAAGGGTTACTGCCACCGGTCAAGGCGGCAAGCTTGCCGCCAGTGGACGTCATTGCTTTCAGTGTTTCATAGTTGCCAAATGTATCTGCGAATATCCATTTCTCATGGTCCCGGTGGTGTCTTGCGGCCATGCCATTGGTACTCACGATGTCGATTGAGAACACAATGTTCGGCTTCACCTTTTTGATGACTTCAGCGAAGTTTTTTGTTCCCTCTTTCATCATAAGTGTTCTGGCGTACTCAAATGTTGAAGGATTGCCATAGACCGGATGGGTCAGGATGTCTTCGCTCATGACGGCTGCAATGTAAGGAGAAATGAAAGCACCTTTTTCCTTCATCAACATGGCCGTGTCTTCCTGTAGGAACTGTCCATGTTCAATCGACATGACACCCAAATCGAGCGCACGGCGAATGGCTTCATCAAGATAAAGGTGCGCTGCAACATAGGTTCCACGCGTTGCAGCTTCTTCTACTGCGGCGATAATTTCAGCGTCGGTGTATTGAGAGGCCTCAAAGGGACCTTTGTTGCTGGCAACACCACCGGCCATCATGATTTTCATATGGGTGGCGCCCGCATTAAAGTTCCTGCGAACGGCTGCTCGAACTTCATCAGGGCTGTTTGCAATGTGGTATATGCCATTGCGCCAGGTGCTACTCTGTTGGGGACTTGTCTGGCTTTCAAACAAGAGATCACCGTGACCAGCGCTTTGGCTGATCATCCCGGCAGCGCTGTAGATGCGAGGTCCTTCCATTAGGCCGTTGTCGATGACACGTCGCAATCCGTCGGCCATGCCCCCCATATCACGCACTGTCGTGAAGCCATCGTAGAACCACTCCAATGCGGCAGACGAGGCATGTCCCGCCATATAGTCCCACCTGGCCATTTCCATGCCCGGACGCCCGCCGTCCATAGAAAGGTTAAAATGCGTATGGCTATCAATCATGCCCGGCATCAAGGTGCGTCCCCCGCCGTCAATGACATTGGGCGACAGTTCGACTGTCTGCGTCCCTTCTTCGCCCTCGATGATGAAAGTGTAGCCACTGCTGCCGCTATGAATTTCTGAATACAATGGCCCACTCGGACCAGCTTGCACTTCCCATGTACCGGTCTCTGGAATGTCTTCGGCGACCTTGTGGATCTTGTTGCCGACAACAAGAACATCCAGGTCCAGAAGACCATCGGTGTTCCCATCAAAAACTTTCACGTTTTTGAACAAGGTGACTGATGGCGCTTCCTGCTGAGCAAATGCAGTCGAGGTGGACAGCGTCAGCGTTACAAATGTCAAGGCAGCGAAAACTCTTTTGCAATATCTTGCCATGTCAAATCCCTAGTTGCGTGATCGATGTCGACTAGTTCATTTCATTTTATGAATATGACACCTTCATTTGGAAAATGCTTGACCGTATCCTAAGGTTAGAGATTTTTCGGTTAGAATTTGGTCAGGTTATTGAACTTTTTTCTGGAAAGCACGCCGTGGCGCAGGCACGAGTCCCAGTAGAGGGAGCAAATATGTTCGGGAATCGCAAAACACCAAAAGACTCTGATCTGCCATTGGTGCGGGCAACAGTACTGGCGCCGGTCGTCGCGGCGTTACGCGCGCGGGGGCAGGATGCTGATGATGTCTTCGCACATCTGAGTTTTGACGCGGCAACGATGATCGCACCTGAGCAATTTCTCTCACATGAAACTGTATATGCAGCCTTCAATGCCGCATCTGAAGCTGAAGGAACAGATTTTTGCACTCGGGTCGGCCAGTCTGTTGATCTCAGGCGCTTCCTACCAAAAGGGCAGGAACTTACAGAAGCCTTTACTCTGGGTGGTTTGTTCACACGCTTCACCCAGATTGTTTCGAAGGAGTCAAATGCAGTCACTCAGTCCTTGGTCGTAGAAGACGAATATGCCTACTTTGCGGCCCGGCGGCATTTTCGCTCGTCAGTGTCACCTGCCCAAGCCGATGGCTTCATGATCGGGATCTGGATTTCTTTGCTGCACCGAGTGATCGATTTCCGTTGGGATCCGCGTGAGATCGTACTGCAACTGGCCAACCCTAACGTTTTGCCCAAACAGTTTTACGGGGTCACTGGCATTCCCTGCGACGATCGAGGGTTTTCGATACGCTTCCCATCCATCTGGCTGAACCATCGCCTCTCAGAGGACATGATGGAGAACAACCCCGAGTATCACCCATCAGTCATGGAACTTGCGGCCCCGCTCGATTTTTTGGCCGGGTTCGAAGACATCGTCCGGTCTCGACTGGCTGATCCGGCGTTTACAGCGGTAGAGGCCGCGCGCGCGGTCGGTTTGCATCCAAATACCCTGAATGCGCGTCTGTCGGAACGTGGCGAGACAACATCCAAGGTCATTGCACGCATGAAACGAGAGAAAGCGATTGAACTGTTGGGTGTGAAATCCTGCTCGGTCACTGACACCGCTCAGCAACTCGGGTTTTCCGACCCGACTGCATTCTCACGGGCGTTCCGGAGGTGGACTGGTCAGTCCCCACAGGCTTTCAAGCGCTCTTACACGGAACCAGAAGAATGACCTTAACGATAGTCATTGCGCTCCTGTCAGCGTTCTTCCTGCTCGCGAGCTCAATCAAACTTGCGGGTTGGCAAAGGAAGATCTTCGAAACACAGCTCGCAATGTTCGAAAGCTATGGCCTCAATCGGCAGGCCATGTTCTTGGTGGGTCTCATTGAATTGTTCGGAGCCGTCACAATCTGGTTCCAACAGTCCTGGCTGGGTCCTCTCGGAGCAGCAGCACTTTTGGCAACATCCGTCGGAGCCATCTTCTGTCACCTGATATTTGACTCCTGGAAAGACGGAATCCCCGCAATGATAACCGCGGCTCTTTCTGCATCTGTGCTTTGGCACGGTTGGAGCAGCATAAGTTCGGTCTTCACGTAAACCGCAGGGTCTATTTGGTTGTCCCAAGCAGACTGTTCGGAAGGTTTTAATGCAGAAAGCTGCCGTTCATGGATGTCCATGGAAATAGCAATTAAGCGCCGGAAGCGCCAATTGACGCCATTGGGCCGGGCGGCGGGTTTGTCCCGCACTACTGACAAATGACCCATACTCGGCGCCGTTACCCAACGCGGTTTCTGTCCGAGTGTGACGGTTCGGCCCTGAGACGTTTCGTACAAAACGGACTACCACGCCCCAAGCGCCTGTACAAAACGGAAGAAACGGCCTCCCGGCCACTCAATAATGCGGCGGGCGTTCGTCACCAAAGACAACGCCGCCTGATCCTTCCTGCGCCCGTTCTGCTTCGCGCTGCAACAGCATTTCAACCCGTTGGGTCAGCCGGTCGATTTCCGACTGTTGTCTGGTGACGACCGTGTTCAGCTCGTCCACGGTATGGGTCAGATGGGCGATCTCTTCTTCCAGATGCTGCATGGGGAACTCCTGTCTTGCGCTGGTCATAGCGACACAGTCGGCCCAAGGCCAGAGAAAGCGCGCCTTGCCCCGATGCGGACCATGGGATAGACCGCGCGCGGAACAAGGACACTCCCAAGGACGCCCCACATGGCCAAGCCCAAGAAACAGCCCCGCCCCAAGGCCGTCACGCCGAAAGGGTTCCGTGACTATTTCGGCGAGGAAGTCACGCAGCGCACCGAGATGCTGCGGACGATTGCGGGCGTGTATCATCGTTACGGGTTCGACGCACTTGAAAGCAGTGCGGTCGAGACCGTCGAGGCGCTGGGCAAGTTCCTGCCCGACGTGGACCGCCCGAACGAGGGCGTCTTTGCGTGGCAGGAGTTTGACGAGGGCGGCAACGGCGATTGGATGGCGCTGCGCTATGATCTGACAGCACCTTTGGCCCGGGTCTATGCCCAGCACCGCAACGATTTGCCCACGCCCTATCGCCGCTATGCGATGGGTCCGGTCTGGCGCAACGAAAAGCCGGGGCCAGGGCGGTATCGCCAATTCTATCAGTGTGATGCGGATACGGTGGGGACGGCCAGCATGGCTGCGGACGCCGAAATCTGCGCCATGCTGTCGGATACGCTGGAAACCGTGGGCATTCCACGCGGCGATTATCTGGTCCGGGTCAACAACCGCAAGGTTTTGAACGGCGTGCTCGAAGCGATGGGTTTGGGTGAAGACGCGGCAGCGCGCGACGACGTTCTGCGCACCATCGACAAATTCGACAAAGTTGGCGGGCAGGGCGTGCGCGAGTTGCTGACCAAGGGCCGGCTGGATGCCTCGGGCGCGTTCATCGACGGTGTGGGCCTGTCCGACGATCAGGCCGAGCCGGTGATCGCCTTCCTGACCTCCAAAGCCGATGATGCCGCTGGAACGCTGGCCAACCTGCGAGCGGCCGTGGGTGACAGCAAAATCGGCGCCGAAGGCATTTCGGAATTGGAACAGATCGGCGAGTTGCTGGCCGCGGGCGGCTATGGCGCTGATCGCATCCAGATCGATCCCTCGGTCGTGCGCGGTCTGGGTTATTATACCGGGCCGGTCTATGAGGCCGAACTGACCTTTGAGATCTTTGACGAGAAAGGCCGCAAGCGGCAGTTCGGGTCCGTATCGGGCGGCGGGCGCTATGACGATCTGGTGAAGCGTTTCACCGGACAGGAAGTGCCCGCGACCGGCGTTTCCATCGGTGTTGACCGCCTGCTGGCGGCCCTGCGCGAAAAGGGTCGGATCAGCGCCCAGGCCAAAGGCCCTGTGGTCGTCACCGTCATGGATCGCGACAGGATGGCCGATTATCAGGCGATGGTGGCCGAGCTGCGCAACGCGGGCATCCGGGCCGAGGTCTATCTGGGCAATCCCAAGAATTTCGGCAATCAGTTGAAATACGCGGACAAGCGCAACTCTCCGGTTGCGGTGATCGAAGGCGGTGACGAAAAGGCAAAAGGCATCGTGCAGATCAAGGACCTGATCCTTGGAACCAAAATCGCCGAAAGCGCCACGCTGGAGGAATGGAAAGAACGCCCCAGCCAGTTCGAAGTATCGCGCGCTGATCTGGTCGCGAAAGTGCGTGAAATTCTGGACAGTCAGGACTGACCCATGCCCAACCGTTCCCAAATACAGGCCCGTGCCGCGATGATGCGTGTTCGGTTCGAGGCTGCGGGCGCGCAGGTGGTGGATACGCCTCTGTTGCAACCCGCTGAAATGTTGCTGGACCTTTATGGCGAGGATATCCGCGCCCGTGCCTACGTCACCTCGGATGCGCTGCGGGGCGAGCAGATGCTGCGCCCGGACTTCACCCTGCCTGTTGTTCAGATGCACATGCGAGACGGGGCCGAGCCTGCACGCTATACCTATTCCGGTGAGGTGTTCCGCCGTCAGGAACACGACCCGGACCGCTCGAACGAGTATATTCAGGTGGGGTATGAGGTGTTTGACCGCGAAGATCCCGCTGGTGCCGATGCCGAAGTGTTTTCGCTGATGGCGCTGCAACTGCGCGGGCTGCCCTTGCGTGCGGCAACCGGGGATATCGGTATCCTCACCGCCGCGGTCGAAGGGCTGCGTACGACCGAGCGCCGCAAGGCCGCTCTTATGCGGCACCTGTGGAGACCGCGCCGATTCCGTATCTTGCTGGATCGGTTTGCAGGTCGCAAGGCGCCCTCGGAAGGGCGCACCGCGCTGCTGGACGCTGCCAATCCGATGGCCTTTGATGCCCCTATGATCGGCAAGCGCCGCAAGGCCGAAATCGCAGCGCGCATTGAAGCCCTGCGCGAAGACCGTGATACGCCGCCGATTTCCGACAATGAGCTGGCCGGGCTGGAAACGTTGCTGAATGTGCGCGAGACCATGCCATTTGCGCTGGAACAGCTGCGCGACGTGGCGGTGGATCTGCCGCAGGTCACGCCCGCCCTGGACCGGCTGGAGGCGCGTGTGGCTGCACTGCAAGCACGTGGAGTCGATGTCGAGCGGTTGGATTTCGAGGCCGCCTATGGTCGGACATCAATGGAATATTACGATGGTTTCGTTTTTGGGTTTTACGCGGAAGGTCGGCCTGATCTGCCTCCGATCGCCACGGGCGGGCGCTATGACGCGCTGACACGGCAATTGGGCCGTGGAGACGAAATCCCGGCTGTCGGCGGCGTGTTGCGCCCCGACCTGATGCTGGAGATCGAGGAGGGTGCTGTATGAGCCTGAAACTGGGTGTGCCCTCGAAGGGCCGGTTGATGGAAAAGACCTTCTCGTGGTTCGAAAAACGCGGCATCACCTTGTCACGCAGCGGATCGGACCGGGAATATGCGGGCAAGGTCGAAGGGATCGACGGTGTCTCTCTGATCCTGCTGTCGGCGGGGGAAATCCCGCGTGAACTGGCGGCGGGGCGGATTCATCTGGGCGTCACCGGGATCGATCTGGTGCACGAGAAACTGCCGCGCTGGGAACAGCAGGTTGAAGAGGTTTCGCAGCTTGGATTCGGCAAGGCTGATCTGATCGTCGCAATCCCGGCATGTTGGGTCGATGTCGATACGCTTGATGATCTGGACGCGGCAGCAGCCGCGTTTCGCAAAACCCATGGCCACCGGCTGCGGATTGCCACCAAGTACCACCGTCTGGTTCGGGAATTCCTGACAGAAGCGGGCGTGGCCGATTACACGCTGGTCGACAGTCAGGGCGCGACTGAAGGCACGGTGATGAATGAAACCGCTGAAGCAATTGCCGACATCACCTCGACCGGAGAGACCCTGCGCGCGAACCACCTGAAGATCCTCTCGGACGGTCTGATCCTGCAATCGCAGGCCACGCTGTGGCGTAGTCGGGTGGCCAGTTATTTGCCTGATGACAAGCGGGTGCTTGCGGAAGTAATGGACCGGGTGAGCAAAACTTAATCAGGGGCAGCGGGCACTGATTTGCTGATGTCAAAACGTTTTGACCTGCACGTCCCTTTCCATTTTTTGAACACGACATTCTTTCTCAGGTCGAATGTCATGGTGCCGGTGTTGCCGCCTCCGCAGTTCGCGCTGTCGAAGTTGAAACTGATGGATTGCTTTTTGCTGTTCCCCGAAACGCTGGCGCCGTTGATATTGTGCAGCGTTGAGGATGTGATGCCTGCAATGTTGCCGCCGGTAATTGTAACCGACACCGGGAACGGATTTTTGGACGGCACGGTCAGGCTATAGGTTCCATCCTTTGGGGCGGCGAGAACGCTTGTTCCACCTGCTACAAATACAGCCGCCAATACGATTGTTCGAAATTGTCCAATCATCATAGATTGCCCTCGTTAACTTAATAAAATCAAGTAAACATTCTATGCGATTTTGTTGGCATCCTCAAAGCATCACATTGCGGATGGTCTAGTGCCGGCCTTTATAGAACCCCGATTTCCGCCAGGGCGCGGTTCAGATCATCGGGTAGGGCATCGTCCTGCTCGCGGTTTTTCGGCAAATCGGCAGGGGTATCTTCAGGCTTGAGATAACGCCATCCCTGAAACGGGCGTTTCAGGGCGTTCTGTGTGCGGTGCAGCTTGGGGTCCAGCACAATGGCACAGCGGCGGATACCATCGTCTCCGATCACTTCATCCAGCCGCAGGATCCGTTGGCGACACTGGATTACGCCCTTGATGACCCAATAGATCGATCCGCCGTTCAGAATTTCGGCTTCGCGCTTGGGCCACATGCGGGTGACGTGGCGTGGCAGGCCATCTGCGAACCGCTGGCGATAGCTGTCCTGCCAGGCCATCAGCGTGTCGAC
The DNA here is from genome assembly GCF_013110575.1 of Ruegeria sp. HKCCD7559. Lineage (NCBI taxonomy): Bacteria > Pseudomonadati > Pseudomonadota > Alphaproteobacteria > Rhodobacterales > Roseobacteraceae > Ruegeria > Ruegeria sp. HKCCD7559. Next base: position 362,765 of record NZ_WVQU01000002.1, on the reverse strand, counting down.
GCTTTCCGAACCAACGGACAGTTTTATGAGGTTTACGTAATTATCCACAGCTTTCCCACAGAGTCGTCCCTAGGATCATCTTTATATTGTAGCTTGGTTCCAGATGTCATCAAGGTGTTGTGGTGCGCATGTGATTTGAGGTAGTCTGGATACCTCTTTCAGCACAGGGAATCACCAATGAGCCGCTTTGCCGCCCCCATCGCCGAGCAGATCTGGGATATGAAGTACCGCTTTAAACAGGCGGATGGCACCCCCATCGATCAAACGGTTGAAGACAGTTGGCGGCGCATCGCCCGTGATCTGGCGCGGGTGGAAAACGACCCGGGGCACTGGGAAGAGAAATTCTATGAGGCGCTGGAAGATTTCAAATACCTGCCTGCCGGGCGGATCACAGCAGGTGCCGGCACCGCGCGTCAGGTGACCCTGTTCAACTGTTTTGTCATGGGTACGGTGCCCGACAGCATGGGCGGCATTTTCGACATGCTGAAAGAGGCCGCGCTGACCATGCAGCAGGGCGGGGGGATCGGCTATGATTTCTCGACCATCCGCCCGCGTGGCGCTGACGTGAAAGGCGTCGCGGCGGATGCGTCGGGGCCGTTGAGCTTTATGGACGTCTGGGACGCCATGTGCCGCACGATCATGTCGGCGGGCTCGCGCCGGGGCGCTATGATGGCGACCATGCGCTGTGACCACCCGGACATAGAACAGTTCATCACCGCCAAATCCGACCCGGCCCGCCTGCGCATGTTCAACATGTCGGTTCTGGTGACCGATCCGTTCATGGAAGCGGTCAAGGCCGATGCCTCATGGGATCTGATCTTTGACGGCAAGGTCTATCACACGGTTCAGGCGCGTGATCTGTGGAACAAGATCATGCAGGCCACCTATGACTATGCCGAACCGGGCGTGATCTTCATCGACCGGATCAACCAGGCCAACAACCTGAGCTATGTTGAAACCATCGCGGCCACGAACCCGTGCGGCGAACAGCCATTGCCGCCCTATGGCGCCTGCCTGTTGGGTTCGATCAATCTGGCGCGTTTGGTGGTTGAACCGTTTGAGGCAAAAGCCCGTTTGAATGAAAAGGCCCTGCAAGAACTTGTCGCCACGGCTGTCCGGATGATGGACAATGTCGTTGATGTGTCAAAATTCCCACTGGCCGAACAAGAGGCTGAAGCGCAAGACAAACGCCGCATCGGGCTGGGCGTGACCGGACTGGCGGATGCGCTGTTGATGCTGGGCCTGCGTTATGGGTCCGACGAGGCGGCGCGTCAGACCGAGCGCTGGTTGCACGCGATCGCCCGCGCCGCGTATCTGGCGTCGGTCGACTTGGCCAAGGAAAAAGGGGCGTTCCCCCTGTTCGATGCCGAGAAATACCTGGCCAGCGGCACGATGCAGCAGATGGATGACGATGTCCGCGAAGCCATCCGTGAACACGGTATCCGCAACGCGCTGCTGACCTCGATCGCGCCCACTGGGACGATCTCTCTGTACGCGGGGAACGTGTCGTCGGGGATCGAGCCTGTTTTTGCCTATGCCTACACCCGCAAGGTTTTGCAGAAGGATGGCTCGCGGACCGAGGAAGAGGTGGTGGACTATGCCGTTCAGATGTGGCGCGACAAGTTCGGCGATGTCGAGCTGCCCGACTTTTTCGTGAACGCCCAGACCTTGACCCCGGCCGAGCACGTTAAGATGCAGGCCGCGGCACAGAAATGGATCGACAGCTCGATCTCGAAGACGATCAACTGCCCCGAGGACATCTCGTTCGACGCCTTCAAGGACGTGTATATGCAGGCCTGGGATCAGGGCTGCAAGGGCTGCACCACCTATCGCCCGAACGACGTGACCGGCTCGGTTCTGACCGTCTCGGAAAGCGACGACAAGGTGCCGGGTGAAAGCGCGGATGCCCCGCACGAGGTGGATGGCGGCGATGTCATCTACATGTCCGAACCGCTGGATCGGCCGCAATCGCTTGAGGGTTCGACCTACAAGCTGAAATGGCCCGACAGCGAGCACGCGATCTATTTGACCATCAACGACATCGTCATCGGTGGCCGCCGCCGTCCGTTCGAGGTTTTCATCAACTCGAAGAACATGGAGCATTACGCCTGGACGCTGGCCCTGACCAGGATGATCTCGGCCGTGTTCCGGCGCGGTGGTGACGTGTCTTTCGTGGTCGAGGAACTGAAGGCCGTCTTCGACCCGCGCGGTGGGGCTTGGGTGCAGGGCAAATACATCCCCTCGATCCTGGCGGCAATCGGCGGCGTGATCGAGCAGCACATGATCGCGATCGGGTTCCTCGAAGGCGAAGGGATGGGGCTGAAATCCGACCCGCAGGCGCAGGTGGTCAACATGGACGCCCCCCGCGGCAGGGCCTGCCCGTCCTGCGGCCAGTATGACATGGTGATGATTGAGGGCTGCATGACCTGCCGCAGCTGCGGGCATTCGAAATGTGGTTGACGCTGGGGGTGGGTGCTTTGATGTGGCGTTTCACGTGACATGACTTAGGGTCAGGACTCATAACCAATAAATGACGGTTGCGGCGAGGGCGATGGCGGAGAGGAAGACCTTCGGGCATCTGTCGTATCTGGTCGCCACACGCCTCCAATCCTTGAGCCTGCCGAACATGATCTCGATGCGGTTGCGGCGTTTGTAGCGGCGCTTGTCGTACTTCACCGGCTTCTTCCGCTGTTTCCTGCCAGGGATGCAGGCGCGTATCCCTTTGTCTTTCAAGGCTTCTCTGAACCAGTCGGCGTCGTAGCCACGGTCTCCGAGCAGCCAGTCGACATTCGGCAGACTGCTCAGCAATGCCCGTGCGCCGATGTAGTCGCTGACCTGACCGGCGGTGACGAACAGGTTGAGCGGCCGGCCCTGGCTATCGCAAATAGCGTGCAGCTTGGTATTCATGCCGCCTTTCGTCCGACCAATCAGGCGTGCACGCCCCCCTTTTTGACGCCCATGCTGGTCGCTGTCCGGTGGGCTTTGAGATAAGTCGCGTCGATCATTACGGTCTTCTTCTCGCCGTGTTCGGCGGCGAGACCGGCCATTATCCGGGCAAAAACGCCCTTGTCGCTCCATCGCTTCCAGCGATTGTAGAGCGTCTTGTGAGGACCATAGACAGCGGGAGCATCGCGCCATCGCAAACCATTGCGGTTGATAAAGATTATCCCGCTCAACACACGCCGGTCATCGACACGCGGCTTACCGTGAGACTTGGGAAAGAAGGGCTCAAGACGCGCCATCTGCGCGTCGGTCAACCAGAAAAGATCAGACATGTTCACCGCTCGGTTTTCAGCCGTGAATCATGCCGCTCGCTGAAAATCAATGGGTCCTGACCCTAGCTATCGCCTCCGAAATCCAATGATCCATGCCTACACTCAATGGCGCTGTTCAGCGCCCATCAAGCTCGGCAAAATCGTTTCAAGGCTTGACCTTTTGCGATTGCTTCTGCGCATAGGTGGGAATGGTCGGAATGTAAAACCCGGCTTGTCCTGCCTCGCAGTAAATGCACGAGCAGGTCTGCGTTGCGCAGACCTTCCCGTGTTGTGAGCTTGCTCATATGCCACAACAAAAAATCTAAAAAGATAAACTTTGTTTTTCTAGTCCTAAGTTGAGGTAGCTTCGCTTGTACCGCGAGAGGAGAAAGTTGGTGATAAATAATAGGCCGTTCCCACTAAGTCGAATTGCTCAGCGCATCACTCTGGCGAATATCGCATTCTTAATCTTGGCTTATTTGATGTCGCCAACCAAAGTGCAAGCCCAAAGCTCACAGGCCTGCGTGGAATTAGGTGCTCCTCGAATTGAGTACTCTTCTGGATCTGAAAGCATTCGCGTTAATCAAACAATCTCAACGACGGAACGCACGTGTCTCCCGATCCCAAACGGACCCATTACAGGACTTACAATTGGAAACTCCTCGATCACGTCCTCAGGTGAAATTGAGTTGTATGTTCCTGGCCAAAATACCGTTTCAAGCAATGCTTCAGTTTTAACTCTTCTGAATGTTGATGTCGCCGCAGGCAGCGGAGACTTCGTATCTCGGGAAGCGTTGGCAACAAACATCAATGGAAAGCTCAGAGTGAACCTCATTGGAACTTCGATTGGTTCCGGCAGATCAATGACGTTCGCTCCCTTCAACGGCGCGAATATCGACCCCACTGAAGTCTACTTCCAGTCTGACCGCCCGCTAACCTATGACAACCTTACCGTTATGGGAGCGACCGAAGTAGTTTTTGGGGCCTACTATATTCAGACTCGGGTTGCTGAGGCTTCTGATTTCACACTGACGAATAGTTCAATTTCTTCAACCAGTGACCTGGCGATAGCGGCAGGCACGACTGTTCGGCTTGATGCAGCAAGTAGTTTGAACACCGTGAACTTTGAGAATTTTGGCACGTTGGCCGGCACGGGAACCGTGAACGCATTCAACTTCACAGTTAAGAACGGGGGGGTGCTTTCGCCGGGCTTTTCAATTGGTACACTTAATAACAGTGGCGGAATCGCCTTTGAAACTGGGTCAAGGCTCTTAAGTGAAGTCGATCCAACTGCCGGGCAGAAAGCTGACTTGGTGTCATCCAGCGGGCGGGTGACAGGGATTAACAACGCCACAATCCAAGTCGAAGCCGCTCGTCCCGGTCTGACTGCGCAAGACTATGCGGCCGGCAACAATTACACGGTCCTTCAAGCCTCGAGTATTGATGGAGATTCGCCAACACTTGTTGCAGGTGGATCTCTGCCGGCTTTGTCTAATCTGACGATAGCCAATACGCCCACCGCAGATGGTCAGGTCGACATTGCATTCACTGCACAACCGGTCTCAAGCTTACCGCAGAACCCGGCGGTTACCAGTTCGCCAAACGCCAGCAACCTCGCTGGAGCGGTTGCTAATACCACAAACACATCACCGGGGACGGGGCTCAGTAGCGGTTCAACAATTGGTGCCGCTGTCAATACGCTCACCAATTCAGGTCTGGCTGGGTTTAATCGCGTGCATGCAGAACCCTATTCCTCCAACCTGACTATTGGGCTTGAGCAACTAGACCTGATAACAAACACTGTTCTGAGCCATGCTGACTGCCGCAAATATCAAGCAGTTGGTTTCAACAATCAAAACAGACCCGTTGCATCAGGTGGCATCGACACGGACCGCAGCCCTAGTGGCGCAATCGACTGCTCTGATCGGCGCTGGTGGATCGACACGGCCTATGTGAGCGGGGACGTTGATGGAAGTAACGGCCTTGGCACATTCGACTATTCGCTGGGCACCATTTTGGTTGGAGCGGATGTCGCAAGTACCAATAGAGGTGTGGTCGGCGTGTATGCAGGTTTCGGAACGTCCTCCATGGATGAGCACGATCAAGTCGATCAAGACTTTTCGACCGACAACTATCACGTGGGCGTCTATGGGCGAACAACAACCGGAACTTGGGAGTTCTCCGGACTGATCGGTTACATGTTCGGTGAAACCGACGCCAAGCGAAACAACCCTTCTGTTGATGGCTTTACGGGAGGCGAGGCTAAATCGGATTTGGACCAAGAGGGAATCCACGCCGGTATCCAGGCACGGAAGTTGTTTAACCTGGACAGCGGTGCAAGGGTTTCTACGGTTTTTGGATTGAACTACGGGCGTATTCAACAAGGTTCAGGCACAGAGACTGGCGGTGGTGACTTCAACTACTCAATTAAAAAAGCGGATGCAGAGTCTCTGGTCGCGTCCATTGGAGTTGACTACCAACGGGACTTCTTGACAGAGAATGGTGTGCTAACCCCAATTGCCTTTGCTCGTTATGAGTATGACTTCTTTGCCAACAAGGATAGTGAGCACGATATCACTGTAACGAGCCCGATATTTGGCACTTTCACACAAGTCGGACAAAACCGAGGGGCAAATGGCTTCGTGCTTGGTCTGGGGCTAGGGTATCAGATATCTGATCTGGCCAGACTAACGGCAGGATATGGCTATTCAGTTCGCTCCAACGGCCAAGAGCATGGCCTCGGTGCAAACTTAAGTGTTCGGTTCTGATTAGGGCGGACCAACGAAGAGGAGTGGTAAGCTAGCTGCAACAACTTGCGGAAGCTATCGTGGCAATGTGAGCGTCATTCTCTAGCGACTAAAATTTGGGGATATTAAAAACATAAAGCCGCGATTTCTTGGCGTCGTCTGTCAGGATGTAGAGAAGCCCTTTGGTCTCATCGAGAGCGATACCTTCGGGATGTTTAACTTCCTTTTGTTTGCCATCTTCTGTGAACGTCAAACTGATGGATTTTATGGACTTGGACTCTGGATTATAGACGAAAATTTGACGGCCTTTGTCACTTACAATCCAAAGAGAACGTGAAGACGGGGACCATGCCAGGCCGCTCAAATCCAGTTCATCATTATCTACAACCTCGGAGATAAAACCTGCATCGCGGGCTAAAGGAATCATCTCAATAATTTCATCTAGCTCGGGTGATACGACCATTAACAACCTTGGTTGTCCCTCAATGCCAATGAAGACCCGCCCGGATTCCGGGTCGACGGCGATGCCCTCAGGTCCCTTGTTCAAAGGGTTACCGACGAGCAATTCAGCGGCGTCCGAGTAGCCTTTGAGAGATGTTAGAGGGATTGTAGTTAGTTGAATGGGGTCAGTCGGGTGAACGACTAGAATTGATCGATCAGTTTCCTGAAGTACTAAAACAGACCCATCTTTTCGTGATGCGACGCCCTCCAGATCTGATCCCGCCAATGAAGGCAGCTTGAATGAGTTTCCTAATGCCCCATCGATTCCAAGTAGGTGCAGTTTAGGTTCAGCGTCGCTTACTGACCATAAGAAGCCTTCCGCGTTGGACAGAGACAATCCGGAAGGCTCCGAGAAGCCTTCCGATTTATCCGCCACCTTGAAGGAGTCGATGAGAGTCAAACCGGGACTCTCGGCGTGGGCGAGCTCGATCCATGCCAGAAATGCAACAGTAGCGCTTGCAAAAGAAGCGAGTTCTCCAAGCTTGGGTAAGCACCGTGAAAACCCAAGTTTCGACCGAAGCAGCTTGTGTTCTGACATTGGATTTTCTCGCGCTTGGACCATATCCTTGTATCAGCGTTCGTATCACAGTCCGGACGCGATGTCCGAAGAATGCACGGTAATCTCTTTACCTGATCCCGCCTGTTGCGATTGAATTGAATAGGGCACGATGTGCCTTTGGTGAAGCGTAAGCCTTTGGCGTGAGCAGGAAGGAAGACAAGTTGAATACGACCCTCACATTTGTGACCGTGTTGTTGATGCTGCTGTTGCCAGGTGCTGCGGTGTCACAAGTCGACCCTGCGACGATGCTGGCCGGGGCTTCGGGGTCGGAAATCGTTATCGAACGCCGGTGGACGCAGTTTCGTGGCAAACAGGAACTGTATTTCTTTACTCTCGATGTGATCGTAACGATCATTCTGGCTGGCTTGATCGTCTATCATCCGGTGAGACGTAAAGCCCGTAGAAGTGTCAGCGATATCGTCATGCCGCGACTGTTCTTCCTTTATGCGCTTGTCGGCATGGCGGTTGGGTTTCTGGTCGTACAGCACGGATCGATGATCGGGTTCGTGATTTTTGGAATAGGAGCTCTGTTAAGGTTCCGATCAAATATGGATGACCCGGTCGACACGGTGGAAATGATTATAGTCACCGTGCTTGGGCTGGCGGTAGGGCTGGGCTTACCCTTGATGGCCACACTGGTGGCGGTTGTATGTTGGTGTTTCATTTGGCTCGGTGGGCGAAACAAGGGCGTGGAAATTTCGCTCAAGGCTTCAAACGAAGAGCACTCATTGAAAGTCAGCGGGGACATTGAAGCCATGGCCGCAGACGCTGGCTGGAAGTTGGTCCGAAAACACCACGTACCCGGAAAATCTCGCGTTTCGTTGCTTTTCATCACTTCGGGTGGATTGTCGGAAGCTCGGATCGAAGAGATGATAAACGATCTGGTCCCTGAAAAAGTTGAGCTGAAACTCAACCTCTAATCATTTCACAAGGTCTAAGCGTTTCAACACCGCATTCGGGGATCTGATCTCTTTCGGGAGCGACTTGAAGTTTACTGACCTTTCGAAATCAGGCCCTCGATATACTGCTATACCAAACTCTCCGTTTGGTTGGAACGTAACATGAGTGAAGCTGTGAGGTGATTTGGCATTGTCACCAATAAGCCGTCGCGGGCCACCTCCCAAACAAGCTTGGGAAACATAAGCCACACCGTCTTTCCAGCCTGGGTAGAAGGCATGATGGTGGCCTGACAGATGCAGAACGACACCGCTTTCTAGGTAAATTTTTTCAAGTGTTGGGTCACCGATGATTTCGCGTTCGCGCTGGATCGCGAAGGGCCAAAGTGGGAGGTGACTGAAAGTGACAACCGGATTCCCATTTGCGCCCAGTTCCACAAGTCGGTCCTGTTGATCACCGGATAGCGGCCCTAAGGTCGTTGCATCCAGAGACGCAAACGTAATTCCCTGCATCTTGAATGCGTAGAAGAACGGGTAGTCATTTGAAATCAGGAAGTCGACGCCTGGTTTTCTCGGCGCCCATTCCTCTGCGTATATTTTTCGTTCACGCTCGAACCCACGGTACGCAGAGGCATCATGGTTTCCTGGCGTGACCGCAAATGGAATGCCGGCAGTCTCTAAAGGGTCTGATACGGCCTCGTGAAACGCCTCCCACATCTCCCTGACCTGTTTGTCGGATAAGTTGGGGATGCGCTGTCCCGCAACCATATCTCCAGTCGAAATAACCAAATCGGGATCAATCTCGACTATCCGCTTGATCGCCTTTTCGATGCGCGCATCGTATCTGACCGAGCCATAGCTGCCGTTCAGATCCGATATGACGATCACATCCAAAGCGGCCGCTTTGCAGGCGAGCACGACCGTCCAAACGAACGCCGCGACAGTGATCGAACGCTTACGGATCATTGCAGTCCAGGCCCTCCGCCTCGGTATTATTGTTCAAAAAGAATGCGACAGGATCCAAGTCGAACATCAAATCACCATTAGAACAATTGTCCCAGAGAATGGACGTTGCCAGCTCGGTGTTATTCACAACTTGGGCAATCTGCCTATCTGACAACCCAAGGCTCCGCGACAACCAGCCGTAGACGAGACCTTGAGATTGAAGATCACTATTCAAAGCAACCAAGCGCCGATACGTGCTTGGAGAGAAGTGGCGAATTTTCTCCAGCATTTGAGTAGATTTCGCGAAGTTGGCATACTCGACACGCCCACCAGCATCGTTGTCGTTTAGATTGCTGCGACGGATCAATAATGCCTCGGCGGGAATATCTCCATCGTTCGGCTGATGGTGCTTGGCTTTCTTATGCTTCAACTTTCCGTCTTCGACCCAATACCAATAGGGTGTGAAGTCTATGTTTCCTACACGGTCCTGCTGGCTGAAGATGAAGTCGAGTAGAACAATCTCGGTAAGTTCTTGCATCCAAAATGCCATCTGTTGGTCGCTGACATCGGGGCCGAGATCCTTGTTGATCATCCTGTCTTTTCGGCCTTCACTAACGCCCTCTGCAATGGCCTCTGAGATTGGTTTTGAAGACCGCAAAGCCATAAAAGCAGGCGTTTCCTGAAAATCGCGGTTTTGACCTTTTCCCCATCCAGACTTGCGCGTGCCGTTGATTTCCGAACCGTATCGATGCCCAGGGCTATCAAGCAGGACACCGTATATTTGCGTTCGGTCTGCGGTGAACAGATCATCGGTCGGTTGGTATGAGTTCGGGTCGGCGTCCGCAGCTGCAAAGACCCGCCAGCCTTCATGGTTCATGCGCCCGCCGCGAGAGCCGCCAGAAATCGCAAGGCCAGGCTCTGCAACCTCGGAGAAATGCGCCTGGGCGTCCATGCTACGCCAAACGGCGACTGGAACTTTGACAGTTGCGTCGAAATATCTGGAGAAATGATAGTAAAGCAGCGACGAAGTGGAAAACGTTCCACTGGTGCCCTTTTGGTTCATGGTGGACTTGAATTTAGCGACCCTGTCCTTGGCCAGATCTTTCGCCGCCTTTCCCTCTTTGCAAGCGTTTCTCTCGAATTCAGAACGGTTCCTCGTGTAGGGTCCTTCCGAAATATCGTAGACGGCCATCCCTGGGCTGGTGCTCCAGGTTTTTGGGCAAATGGCGATTTCGGGCGCATAGAAATCGATTTCGCAATAGGCAGTTTCTTCCTCAAGATCGCTGTTCTTGTACTCGCCCGTTGGGACTTTTTCGATCCGAATGCAGTGTTCCGTAACACCATTGGGACTATCAAATGTCGTGGCTTCTCCGCGAACATCGTCGCTCGCCCACAAGGCAGTGGGCGCAATGAAAGCCAGTGACCCCAGAAGATTGAACCTCATTTGGATAGTCCTCCCGATGTCATTTGGGGCAAATCGCGGCCTGTTGTTCGCCGGAGATCTTCAAACTGGGGTCGACACTGAAGTTAGAGAACTTCGAGTCAATCCACTGGTCACACCCGCCTGAACATGGGGCCCCGTTTCGGGCATCATTCCAATATTCCTTGGCCCTTTCTTCCGTCCATCCGCAAAACTGAACAAGCGCCATTGCCGACAATGCACCAGAGGAATGAACGCCCCACATGCAGTGCACCAGGACAGGACCCTTTCCAGGGTCCTCAATCACCTCGTGTATGGCGGCCATGACAGTGCCGGGTCGGGACGATCTGGCGCTCTGATAGTCAAAGGATCCGTTTCCGCAACTGGTGCGGCCGTATTCGGTGTTCTTGCCGAAGTCCGCATAAAACCCGGCCGAAAACCCTTCATCGCACAGTGTTTCGCGCTGAGCGTTGCTCAAGCCCGTTCGACCCTTGTCGCCGCCCTTGAAGCCAGAGCGATACAAAACTCCGCTTAGGACTGGGCGAAAGAAAGCGACGCCATCGACGCCTCCGTCGCTGCCCTTTGAGAGCATCTGGCTGTTGCTTGGGCCACCGTTTCGACTGGTGACGTCAGAATTCGCCGCAGTTGCCAGAACACCGATGAATATGAGGGACGTCAAAAACCGCATGCCAGTTCCTTTCTATTCTTAAGCGCTATATGCTCAAACTCTTCCCACTTGGAAATCTATTGGAGCGGCTCATTCTCAGCAGCCGTATCAAGTGCGCGATAGACTTTCCGAACTGAAGCTTTAGATTGGCCACACCAGATTGATGATAAAGACGACCACGAAGTAGGCCAGAAATACTTTCCAGTTCAATTGGTCTTTGTTTTCTTCGTTTATCACGCCGGCCAATTTCAAGGCCAGGTTTGTTACAATTAGAGCGACGATGGTAACCGCCGCATGTGCCAAGTCGAAATGCAAACTGAAGCTCCCTTTTGCAGATGTTTGATTGATGAAAAATGTGTCAGCAGTCACTTGATGGCAGCATAGTTACATCTGAGTACCTTCCCTCAGATGTCGTGATCCGAGCACATGCACCAGTATCTCTGTTAAACCAGTACGAGGTCAGCCCTTCGCTGCGGATGAGTTCAAATCCGAGACTTTGGATGCCCATTTCAGCTTGGCCCGCTCTTGCCCCTTCAAATGACGAAAGATCGCTAGAGCTGCCCACAGTTGGTGCACTTGCATCCACTGATCCAACACTGTCGTCGCATGCTGCAAGCGCAGTAATACACGCCGTGCCGATCACCAATAGGACCTTGGGTTTCATCTGTTTTTCCCTCGCTTGTTTGGACTTGCGTTCCAGGGTTTCTGATTGACCACCTATTCAATTCCGAAAATGACGTTGTAGTCGACAGAAGAGTTGCTGCGATTGATAACCTCCACAACATGATCACCGGATTGCCAAAGCTGTCCTCGATACTCTTTGTCCGCCGACATCAATCCTAACAATTCAGATCCATCAGGGTTACGAATAACATAGTCCAAGGAGCCATTTCGCGGCGCAACTCGGACGTAAAGAAACTGTTCGTTCTTTGCACCGAGAACATATTGCTGCGACGCTCCGGGCGCGAGTTCACCAACTAGTTCGGCGCCGGTGGAATCAGCATCGAATTTGACACGTTGGCTACCGGTAGAACCGGCGGCGCCTGCCATTGCTCCACCGCCATCATCCATCGCTTCGACAACCGACATCTCGCCGATGCTTCCATCCTTGTAAGCGATGCAGCGCCAAAGTGTTCCACCTGCATCACGCAGCATAACGAGCGTACCAGCTTCCGAGAACTGAGAGCTTTCGATCGTTCCGGATTGACCGTCTGGTCCACCAACCAGCCGCAAATGGTCGATACACGCGTCGTCGGCTTCTGACATTGCAAAAGCAGCTGTGCTCGCGATTGCGAACATGGGTGTGAGGAGTTTGAGTAAAACGAGTTTCATCAGATGGTTCCCTGTTGGCTTGTCCTTGAAGTTTTGTTCCGTACAAAGCGGAACCTCACTTTGCTTCTCGTAACTTTGACAGAAATTCATCGCATGCCTGTGCGCTGCCGACGATCTCATCTGTCGTTTCAATTCCTTGCAGAGATGCCATCTCGGAATTTACGCGATTGAGGATTTGATCCGCTTGCTCGGCGGTGATCAGGTTCTCGGCTTGTGCTCCTTTCAATGTGGTGCAAACACCGGCGGACAAGCCTGTCGCAACGCCGACCCCCATTGCGGCCCCGCCACCCAAGGTCATCGCTCCAACCACGCCGAGGACGAGCCCGATCACAATTCCCAAGATTACTTTTCCCATGTTTTCCTCCTTTTGGGTGAGACAGAGTTCCGCCTTCACTTCTGGCGCAAACTGCGTACCCATCTGCAAATCAAGACCAGCGCTAACAGGTTGAGCACCGGTACAATCGCCGCAAACCACGGTTTGGCTGACTCTGAGACCAAATCCACTAGAATTATCCAAGGCAATCCCAACGGCAAAAGGAACACCCCGGACAAGGGATCTCGTTCCTGTCCCAACCAGCCAAATGTGCCGGTCAAGAATGCAATCAACGCCAACAGGTACAGGATCGAGAATACGATGATGGTGGTTCTACAAACCAAGTCGAGCCTCAGCAGATCAAGCCAGTGCTGCGCAGCCATTATTGGCCACGCATCAGACTGCTCACAATGCGCCTTCGTCGCCCAGGAACTCGATACCAGCTGTCGCGCCATCACTGTAAGCAATGCAATTCCAAGGAGCACGATCCTCGCCAACGCCGACCGTGACTTGTGTTCCCGCCTCACTAAACGCGGATGAGAGCACCACGACTTGCGAATTGTTCGTTGTTTTGGCCACATCTCGCAAACACGCCTGCTGAGCGGGTGTGAGTTCGGCGGGCGCACTGGATGTACCCGTGTCCTCACAGGCCGCAAGCAGTGTGAAACAAGTTGCGCCCGCAATCATCACTATCTTGTTGGTCATTTTCTTCTCCCTCTGAGTCTGTTGAAATTAACGAAGTTGGATACGCTTGTTTGAGGATCTCGCGTTTGGGCAGCCGACAGAACATACCTCGATCCTGTGACGACCTTTTCCAAAACTTGCTGCGGGGGAGCTTGGCGGGCAGATCACTATTACGTTGACTGCCAAGACCTCCAACAACGTGGGATGGCCGAATGACGTCACTAGCAAATGCTAGAGCAAACTCTGGAAAGAGGGCGAGTACGTTAAGTCTAAGCATCGCGCCCTCCCAACGACTGATCCGTGTAAAATGCCTTCCGACCGCCAGCACTCACACCAGCAGTCGGAAGGGCCCGACAATTCGGGCGACAGCGACAACAACGGAGGTAAAATGAAAGCTGTGTCGAATTCGCATGTTTGAATCTAATTTCTAAAAAATCAATATTTTTTCCGCGCGTAAAATTCATTACGCTCTCGTGCGATAGGCTTCTGCTTTCAAACAAAGGTAAGAGGGAGCATCCGTAGGGGCGAGTTCGCTCTCCTAAGCGGCGCAGCGTTTAAGGCCGCACAGAAGTTAAGAATGGAGTGAAATATGGGATTTAGCGAAGCCGTTAAAACGTGTTTCTCGAAATACTTTCAGTTCTCCGGTCGGGCTTTACGCTCAGAATACTGGTGGTTCTTCTTGTTCGTGGTTCTCGCGAGCGCTGCTTTAGCTGTGCTGGATACGATCATATTCGGGACCAACCCCGAAACAGGGCAGGGATCTCGGGTTCTGTCCTCTGTTTTCCAACTGGCTGTTCTCATACCCATGCTGGCCGCCGGTTGGCGGAGGCTGCATGATACAGGACGACCTGGCTGGTATTTGCTGCTGCCGATGGCGCTCAGCATTACAACGCTTTTTGTTATGCTGGGCGGCGTGGCGTTCTTCTCGGTATTGGAGCAAGGGACGGAAAACCCCGATGCATTACGAGGACCCGCGGCAGTCCTGGGCGTGACCGGTATTGTTGTTGTCTCAATTCTTCAATTCATTCTGTCCATCCTGATGATCTGGTGGCTGACGCGACCTTCCCAAGAAGGCGCAAACGAATACGGCGCACCTGTTTCCTAACCTTGTTGCCCGGGTAACGGACCGGAAACTTTGGCTGAATGACAGTACGAACCACACCCCTGGAGAGAGAAAATGAGGTTCAAAACGATTTCCATTGGAATGCTACTGATGGCTATGGCGACCACAGCATCAGCGGAGTGGTCGTTCAACTCCGGGCCTAATCCCAATGCATTTATTCAGACCGGAAACATGACGCTGGAGCTTCAGTGTGACCGTATCCGCTTTGCTCCGGCTGGATATGAGGACAGCCAGGACATTGTACAGAAGCAAGGGCTTTCCATTCGGTTTTTGAAGAATGGCACCACCGAAGTTGGGGCATTTCAGGTTGGCGCAGAAAACGCGGCTTTGCAGATCGTCGACAATTATCCTGTCGAGGTCAGTTTCAATAGTCAGCAGGATTATGGTTTTGTACTGGACCAGCTCGCGGCCAATGCATCCGTTAACCTGTCCATGATTGATCAAGATGTCAGCTACGGAATCTTTGACTTGAAAGGTTCCAGCGCGGCAATTCGGTCCCTTCGTTCCGCTTGCGATTCAGGAGCTAGCCAAGGGGCCTCCTACGAACCCCCAGAAGGCATCGTCTATTGTGGTGGCGGAGCGGTAGAGCGTGTCATCGAACCGGTAATTTTGGACAACCCGGACGGAGAATGGGACGCGCGAGTAACGGTCAACGGCGCGTCGATCAGAGCCATGACGGCCTATAGTTACTTCGGAAACTATGAGCCGCCGGCCGGATTTGTCGTCGCCCTGCTTGGGGAAGACATGTCCGAGTTTCTGATTTTTAGCGAAGGCTCGTCAAACTGGCTGGAATACGGGGACTACAGGTATGATCAATGCAACTGAAGCCACCTTCCAACCGGCTTCCCAATTGGCAAACTACTTGAAACGTTTGGTATCTGCGATCCTGCTTGGTTCGGGCCTGGTTTGGACCTCACCAGTTGTCGCGGCTGACGTTTCGCAACTTCCAACCGGTTTGCGAGCAAAGGTTGATCTGGCGGCACGAGCCTGCGCGGAGTTCAACAACGGTCAGTTTGACTTAGATTGGGGCGCGGTCGAAAGGGTCGATCTCAACGGAGATCTACAACGCGACTGGGTTTTGAATGAGTCTGGTTTTGCGTGTTCGAGCGCCGCATCTCTTTACTGCGGAACTGGCGGATGCATGTCGCACTTTTGGGTTAGCGAAGAGGTGCACTCCTTGCTCAACCAAGGCTGGACGGTCGTTGATTTTGGGCGTCGACGCGTTGTCGTAGCGGATATTCATGGATCCAATTGCGACGGAATAAACCCAACGCCATGCGTCAGCGCTAGTGTTTGGGATGGCGAAGCCGACACTTGGCGCTCATCTGCTGGCGATTGGGAGTAAGCTGCATTTGGGCACCGCAGATAAGCCTGACGGCCTGTTTATTCGATGAGTTCTCTGTGGCACGCAATGAGGTCATTGGCCATGGATCTACCGAACCAATCTCTGGTTTGTGAGTGATCAACATCAACGCATTGGACAAAGCCACCAGTCACTCTGTCCAGTGTTGGAAACTAGTACCGAGCGTGGGCTCTCTTTTCGACGATCACGATCCTCTTCGTCTGACACTCCCGCAAAAAGACAAACAGTCCTGATCCCAAGATTAGCGTGACACCAAGCGGGATGGGAAGGTTCTGTATTTCTACCGACCTAAATTCCTTTCTCTGGTCACAATACGGACTGACCATTCCAAAAATTTCCTACCGCCACCTTGATTTTCTGGATCAATCATTCCAAATCATGCGCATGAGCAAAAAAACTCTGCCCAATGGCGACATCAAATCATCCGCAGGTCCAGGCAGACCTCGTGCCTTTGACGAAGCTGAGGCTTTGGAAAAAGCCTTGTGCGTATTTTGGCACAAGGGCTACGAGACCGCGTCCGTGGACGATTTGACCAAGGCCATGGGTTTGAGCCGGTCCAGCTTCTATGGAACGTTCGTCAACAAGCAGACTTTATTTCACAAAGCTCTCAGGCACTATTCAAGGCGTGGTTTGAAAAATCTGCGTGACGTTGCAGATGCGAGCGGAAATGACCCCGTTGGTGCGATAATGGAAGCTTTGGCGAACCCACAAGGTGGTCGTGACGGCTGCATGCTGATCAATTGCCTTACGGAGCTTGCTCCTCATGATGATGAAGTGGCGGCTCTCGGGCGACAGCATTTGGAGAGTATTGACGAGATTATTGCGAGAGCGCTTGAGCCTTCAGATCCGGGTGTGGCTCTCGGCAAGGCGCGCGCCTATGCCTCCCTTGCAATTGGCACGCTAGCCTTGCGCAAGGCGGGCGTTCCCGATGAGCAGATATCGCAAACCCTGAAACAAGCCCGGTTGGTGATTTCGCCATAAGGCCCCCCGCCACCATAAGGAAATGAAACCTAACACAAACTCAAACAAGAGACAGTGATCCTATTATTGGACTAATCGGTCCAATAATATCTGAACGAAGTTTACCAAAGAAGGAAGCAGCAATGGCTGATGAAAAACTGTTCTCCGGCATCAAAGCTGGTGCAATCGAGCTGAAAAACCGCATTGTCATGGCGCCATTGACCCGCAACCGGGCAAGAGCCGAGGATGACAGTGTCCATGAATTGCAGGCCAAGTACTACGCCCAGCGGGCGGGTGCAGGTCTGATCATAACGGAGGCTTCGCAAATCTCGCCCCAAGGCAAGGGCTATGCCTGGACGCCCGGCATTTATTCCGAAGCGCAGATCGACGGCTGGAAAAAAGTGACTGAGGCCGTACATGCCAAGGACGGGAAGATTGTAATCCAGCTTTGGCATGTGGGCCGGATTTCCCATTACAGTTTGCAGCAGGATGGTGGCGCCCCTGTGGCACCATCCGCAATTGGAGCCAAGGCCAAGACGTTTGATGGTGAGCAGTTTGTTGAAACATCTGAACCGCGGGCTCTGGCCATCGAAGAAATTGCTGGCATCGTTGCGGACTACCGGAGGGCTGCGGAAAACGCCAAAGAGGCCGGTTTCGACGGTGTCGAGGTCCACGCAGCCAACGGATACCTTATCGATCAATTCCTGCGGGACGAATCCAACAAGCGTGAAGACGAATACGGCGGTCCTGTCGAGAATAGAGCGCGGTTCCTGAAAGAGGTCATGGACGTGGTTGTCGATGTCTGGGGCGCCAACCGCGTTGGTGTCCGCCTCAGCCCATTCTCGGACGCCAACAACATCTCCGACAGCGACCCACAGGCGACATTCACCCATGCGGTCAAATTGCTGAATGGCTATGGGCTGGCCTATCTCCATCTCGTGGAGGGACAGACCGGCGGCCCGCGCGATATTCCGGAAGGTGGCGATCTGAAGGCGCTCTATGAATTGTTTGACGGTGCGAAAATCGGCAACAACGCTTATGACCGCGAAATGGCGGTTGAAGCGGTTGAAACCGGAGCCGTCGATCTGGTGGCCTTTGGTCGGCCGTTTATTTCCAACCCGGATCTTGTCAACCGGCTGGAGAAAGACGCCGCGCTGAATGAGCTCGATCCAACCACTCTCTACGGCGGCACTGAAAAAGGGTACACCGATTACCCGGCACTGGAAGAGGAAGCGGTTGCCGCAGAGTGATACATCGCTCTTAACTCCGTAGTGACAAACAAAACCAAGCAAAGTGAGCGCGTCGGTTTGAACGCGCTCACCTAGCAGTTACGGAAATGCCCATTCTTGAAGCGAGGATCTATCACTAGCCTGCGAATTAACTGCTTCCCTATGATCAGGGTTGAATATTTCCAATCAAAATGCACTCTTGATTGAAAGGCGCCCGGTTTTAGTTGAAGAAGATGTGCGGTGACTACTTTCAATTTAGCGCGTTTCTTGAACCGCGCAAACTTATGGGCAAATCGTGCAAACTTATGCGCAAATGCCGCGCAAAATTATGGGCGAACACAGCCGAATTTCCTGAATGAAATCAACGATAGTAATGCATCGTTATGAGAACACCTACATCATGTGTAGGTTTGCGAATAACACTTCGCGCACCCCATAAGTTTGCGTAGTTTGCCCATAGTATTGCGCGGCACGATTGTCTGCCTTAACGATGAATTCAATCAGTTTTTGGCTCAGTCGTTGCGGTTATGGTCCTTTGCGTTGCTCGATCACGCAAAGGGCCTTCCTAAGGAACCTTGGGTTCCATGCGGCCTTTTTGCTTGGATTCTCGCGAACGTCTGCGACGCGCAGAATGCGGGCTTTGCAAATCTGCAAAGCCCATCCTCAATCGACAGACGGCGTGGTCTGGCTCTATCACCGATTTTATCAACGCCGTGTGATTTAAAAGCGGAATTATATGAATAGAATTTGACGCTCGTTTCTAGGCAATAGGCGCGATACGTTTCGTCAGTATCTACTCAGCGTCTCCAGTATTATGTTCCGCGTATTGACGTCGTTGTGGAAAATCCTGCCGGCGAGAAACTCGGACGGAAACTCAGGCCATGTCCTGCGCATTTCAGTGACGAGCCGTCGTGCTTCTTCTGAATTTCCCAACTGATCATACGCAACGGCTTGGAATAAGAGCGAAGGCGCACTGACTGGCGCTCCGGCAGCTGGCGCTCCCTGAAAGGCTTCAACAACACTTTCGTAGTTCCCGAGCATTAGTTGTGAAACGCCCCAGATGTTTCTCGCACCAAACCTACCAGATCCTGATTTGGGTCTCTCTGGGTTGCTAACCTCGGCAGCAAGTTCCGGGGCGTTAGCCAAGATGGCGGTCATACCTGCAACGTCGAGAATATGGCCATCCTTCGGCGCCAGTTCGACGGACATTCTAGCGTATTTCAATGCCTCGTTTGGCTGGTTTTTGACAGCCAGCACCCAACCATTTGCGCCGTTTGCCCACGCATCAGAGGGGGACAATTCAAGCGCTTTTCCAGACATTTCCGAGGCTTGATTGAAGAGATCATCCCTTTGTGCTTCATCCGGCGACAACACCGCCAGGATCGCCAAGACCTGGGCTGATCCGGCATAGCCGTCGGACAGACCCGGGTCGAGTTCCCTAGCGTACTGGAACATTCCCAGCGCTATTTGCTGACGCTTGACATCAAAAACGGGGAAAAACATGCCGCGGGCTTGATCCGCAAGGTTGACCGCCTGGAGTCGTGTCAATGATTGTTCACCAAGCGCCACACGTTCTGCTTGTTCGATGGATCGAGTTGTTGGCACAACCTCCCTGCTATCCTGGCTCATCCAGATGCCAAGCACAGCGACCAATGCAAGAACACCCAGTCCTGCATGCAGCAGTTGCCGCGAACGCCAACGGCCTACTGGATTGTCGCTCTTCAGCTCACTTGATGTGCGGTCTTCGATTGTAGGTTCGAATGAAAACCGCGGCTTGTATCCGCCGGGGTCAACAAAAATGCGAACTCCATTGCCGTCCCAGTGATCTTCGTAGAACTGATGCAAAAGACGACGCAGCCGCCTTGCCTCAACGCGAACCAGGTTTTGACCACCAGTACCATCTATGCGCCGCCCATAGACCTCAACAGCGATAGCTTTGCCTCTAATCTGATTGCTTCGACCAGATAGAGATTCCTCGACTATATAGGTGAGAAATTGCGTGAGTCGTGGTGAAGCTCGAAACCCGTCGCTTGATACGATTCGGCTCAGAGCTTCCCGAATGAGTTCCGGAGAAGGCTGCCCAACATGTTGATTTATTGTTAAATCGTTGGATTTGTTCAATGTCAACTCACCCCCAACTCACGGTGACTCACTTGGCCTTTGCGGTCAACCGCACTCATCTTGATTTGAGAATAGATAGTGGGTGTCGGGACTTTTCCAGTGACGGTCGACCTGATTGAAGAAATTCCAGAACTTTCTGATGTGCTGTCGGGGCGTATCGGAACGGATGCGCTACTCGGCGAGGTCATCGAAGACCTGAAGAAAGCATCTGCGTTTTCGAAAGACGCATCGATCTCGGCCTTAGAGCGCGCCGAATGGGCCCACATCAAATCTGAACTCATCAACGAGCTTCGCCGGATGTTGAAGCGCAACCTTTGAGATACTTCCAACTGAGGACCAATCCATGACCAAGGAAGACAATATAAAAGACCAGGACGACAAACAGGTTCGGGCATCAGATCAAATTGAAGACCCGTCGCGGCGGAGTGTTCTTAAGGGCTTGGCAACTGGAGCGGCTACGACAGGGGCAGCTGGGTTTGCGGCAGGAAGTGCCGAGGCCCACGAAGGAGGCGGTCCACTGGGAGAAACACTCAAGAACCCATATGGTGGTCGACCCGCAGGCGGCATCTCTTTGCCAGAGTACTTCCGTCCTACGAAGTACATGACTGGTTCAAATGCGAACTATTTTCCGCTTAGTGAGGAGTTGGGGCCAGATGAGATGCGCATCTCATTCTGCGGCTCAACACCATATCCGCCGCGCGAAGATCAGGCGGGTACTTGTATCATGGTGGAGTTGGGGAATGGAAAACGGTTCTTCTTCGACTTTGGGTCCGGTTGTGTCCGCAACATCATTGCGATGCAAGTGCCTGGGCAGTTGATCAACGATATCTTCATCTCTCATTTGCATGTCGATCACTACGCCGACATTCCTTATATCTATCCGTTCCGGGCTTGGTCTGGAGGGTATACACCATTGCGCATCCATGGTCCCTCTGGTCGGACACCCGAACTTGGCACAGCTGGAATGGTCAAAGGCATGCAACAGATGCTCAAATGGCATCTGGAGGCCTTTGATGTGTTCCCGATTGGGGACGGCTATGAGATCGAGGTCAACGAGTTCGATTTCCGCCAAGAAGGTGGCATCGTTTATGACCAAGACGGTGTGACTGTTCGGTCCTGGCCGCGCAGTCATGCCAAGGACGGCGCAGTTGGTTATCGGCTCGATTGGAACGGTCTGAGCTTTGTATGGACCGGCGATGGACGCCCGGATGAGCTTTCACGGAAATACGGCGAAGGCGTTGATGTCTTTGTAACCGAAATGTCGGGACAGGATATTGGTCAGTTGATGACTTACAAATACGGTATCCCACAGGAATTGTTTAATTACACAATCGATACGCATCATACCTCCCACTATGCTGTGGGTAAGCTCTTTGCTGACACAAAGCCGCGTTTGGGGATGGTGACGCACTATACGCAAGACGAAGACATCGACGCTGAAATGCTGGCAGGTATTCGCGCCCATTACGACGGCCTTTTCCAATGGGGTCTCGATGTTGCCGTTGTTAACGTGACTAAGGATGCGATCTGGTATCGGAAAGCCGCATTGCCCGGAAAATCTGGCACAGTTCCGCCATTCCGCGAACTGGCTGCGGCAGCAGAGGCCGGGCGCATCGAGCTTCCAGAGGAAGTTACTTTGCCGAACCCAAGGCTTACCCGAGCGGATCAGCAAGATCAGAAGTATCGAGATATGGAGATCGATCCACGCGAATACTACCCAACTGACGTTTTCCGAGCACCCGGCGGGGACTGGCCGCAGGACTTTACCATCAAAGTTTCGGATGTAATCGGCTCGCGTGATGAAGACTGAGAGGAGGTCGAACAATGATTGAATTTGGTTCGACTTCTGCGATCCCCGTAACGATCCTTACCGGCTTTCTTGGAGCCGGTAAGACTACACTTTTGAACCGGATCCTAACAGGCAATCACGGGTTGCGGGTTGCGGTTCTTGTAAATGACTTTGGATCCATAAACGTCGATGCAGACTTGGTGGTCGGCCTCGAAGATGACGTCATGAGCCTCGCGAATGGGTGCGTTTGCTGCTCGATCCGAGATGACCTGATCGAAACGGTGGAAGCCGTTCTCGCCCGGCCTGAGAAACCGGAATACATCGTCCTTGAAGCAAGCGGAGTGTCGGATCCGTCATCAATTGCGATGACATTTACCGATCAGAAGTTTCGGGACATGATCCGCTTGGACAGCCTTATGTGTCTGGTTGATGCGGAACAGCTTTTTGCTGCGCCGGAACAAATGGAACTGAAGCTCCGTCAAATCGCGTTCTCAGATATGGTTATTTTGAACAAAGTCGATCTTGTCGACAGGGCCGCTGTTCAAAGGGTGCACGATTGGCTCGGGTCTCGCTTCCGTCGCTATCGTTTGGTCGAAGCTGTCAATGCGGACGTCCCACTGGATATACTTCTTTCAGTCGGTCGCTTTGCCGCCGAACAGCTACAAACAGAAATACCCGATCATCATGAACATGGCCCCGACTGCGGTTGCCGCCACGCTGATCATTCAGACAGCTTTTCAACAACTATGATGAAAGCTGAACACCCCATAAGCCTATCCTCTCTCCGCAGCGCTATTCGGAAGCTTCCCGGTGATGTCTATCGTCTCAAGGGTTTTGTCTTCAGTGAGGAGGATCCGGATCATCGCATTCTTGTTCAGGTCGTTGGAAAACGTATGGACATCGCACGGGATGGAACATGGGGTGACCGCAAACCCGAAACAAGGCTTGTCGCGATAGGCGCACCGGGGGCCCTCTCCGAGGATGTGCTTTCGGATACGCTTATGGAGACAGTCTGAAAGCCATGTTCGATCAAGTATTTTGGCTATAAGTCAACCGTGCTGGATAATTTCATCCAGTTCGGCGGCGGCGGACTGTGAGTGGGCCATTGACGTCATTGCCAACCTGGCGATCTCAAGTGCAAGCCACCCATGAGAAAACGGCCAGCTAAGAGGAGACCGCCTATGAACCTCAGGTTGCTACGCTGCTCCATACTTGCCGGGATTGGTGCCCTTTCTGGTACTGCGTGGGCAGAGTCCCAGGAAGAAGAACTAGCAAAGCAACTTGCTAACCCCGTGGCCGCTCTCATTAGTGTACCATTCCAGCTGAACTATGATCAGAATTTGGGTGCCGACAGAAATGGTTCGCATTGGATATTAAACGTACAACCGGTTGTTCCCTTTGATCTTTCGGATGATTGGAACCTCATATCCCGAACAATTCTTCCAATTGCGTCCATAGATGGTGGCCTGCCGGGTTCTGGATCCGAGACTGGGCTAGGAGATACTGTTCAAAGCTTATTCCTTTCGCCCAAAAAACCAAGTGCGGGCGGTTGGATCTGGGGGGCTGGCCCCGTTTTTCTGCTGCCAACGTCGACAGATAACAGCTTAGGTCTCGGAGAGTGGGGTGCTGGAGTTACCGGCGTGGCACTCAAACAGCAGGGTCAGTGGACATATGGTGGCCTGACAAATCACATCTGGGACATTGATGGTGATACCGACATCAACCAGACGTTCTTACAGCCATTTATTTCCTACACAAATTCGAACGCATGGACGTTCACATTAAACACTGAGTCCACCTACAACTGGGAAACCGATCAATGGTCTGTGCCAATCAACGGTGTTGTCACCAAAGTTACCCAATTCGGGGATCAACTTATCAGCGTAGGCGGGGGAGTACGCTACTGGGCCGACGGCCCAGATAGTGGACCTGACGGTTGGGGCGTAAGACTTGTAGCTACCTTGCTATTTCCCAAATAGTTGAGCCCTTCCTGAGAGAATACCGCTTACGGTTATCGCAGCGAGAACTTCTTTCAGGAATTTCTCTTAAGAAACAGGCAAACTTTCTGCCCGGCTTGCTTACTTTCGGACATTGAGACCAACCGAGACGGATTGGGAATTGGCGCAGCAAGCATCAATTGGACATTTAGCCCGGTTCGAACCTGTCGATATCATAGCGTGCCTTTGGTTCGAGCGCGCAAGGCAACAAGCAATGGTGCGAAGATCGACACTTCGCACTTGAAACCTAACATTGGGGATCTTGAGGACATCTTGGCGCACTCAAAAACTCGAAGACCTTCTGAACTTCAAGGTTATGTGGAGAAACGGTTGGAAGGTCATATGGTATCGAGCTGGATGGATAGCCAGCCGATTGATCTGGCGAACCGTTCTACCGAGATGCTTCGGGCATGCGTTGAGTTTGGGGCTCATACCGCGTTTTCGAAGCTAAACGAAGACAACTGGGATCACGCCGCTAAGGTAGGTTACGAGTTCACATCGAGGGGCGAGAAGGGAATTCGAAACGGCCTGAGATACCTATTGAATAGCTCTGAAAAGAACCAATCGCAGTCCGGGCCGCAGGGAACATTCGGAGGGCTTTTTCACTGGGTCTAGGCCGAACGCGGTGTTAAGCACATCGGACCTTTCAAAGAGGTTTTTCGGGAGTTCATTTTGGACAACGTCCGAGTAGAGCTAGGTACGTTGCTATTTGGCTCAGTGGTAGATCAAGCGAGGGTTCACTCAGTAGCGTCGCTTGCCAGAAAGTATGCTCTGCATCCGAAAACGGTTAGGAGTGCTTTGACAAAGTCCGGACTGCTTCGCGGCCCAAACGACCACTTTTCAATGCGTCAAACCGCTCGCGTCTAGCAAGCTGAGAAATTGATCAAAAAATTGGTCCGAGCTGTGCCTGTAGCTAAAATTCCGGATTACATCGAGTGCAAGAGGGCGCAGGCGCAGCAATAGTTGAAAGCAGGGATTCTTGAGCCGGTTGTAGATGATGAACAGAAATTTAGCGGTCGCCACAAGCGCCGCTACAAACGACGCAACCGCCCCTCTCGTGACATTGCTGTGCAATGCACTGCCGGGCAGTGATACGAGATCATGTTCGGACGCCTGAAGGATTGGCGGCGTGTGGCAACCCGATATGACAGATGCCCAAAGGTATTCCTTTTGGCCATCGCTCTAGCAGCTACCGTGCTGTTCTGGCTGTAATTCAATGAGTCTGGAGCCTAGTTCGTGTGTGGGAGAGTGTGGAAACCAACGTTCTTATGATCGATTTGAATGTTCAGGGGTTTGGGATTGCAGTTTGCTGTCGCATTTGAGAATTAATCGTGCTTCACCTATGTTCGCTTACACTTGGCAGCTTTCGGTGATCTGATGCGATTTTTGAGATACACGGCGATGACAGCCTTTTTAGCCATTGCAAACAGCTCTTTTGCTCAACCCTCCAATAACGCACCATTTCTGACTACTGTTGAAGGCCTTCGAAACGGAAATGGAGTAATCATCGTAGCCGGCTTAAATAAAGCTGACGCATTTGAGGCAATGGACGTAACCAATGCGGCAGCGATGGCACAGATACCGGCGTCCGGCTCAAAGACCGCCTTCACGTTTCATTATTTACCCCTGGGAGACTACGCTTTTGCCGCTCTTTACGATGAGGACATGGATGGTGACCTGGACATGAAGGTCCAGGTCCCGACCGAGGGCCTGCCTCCAGAATTCAAGGATGTTGCTGTCTTAGCCGGTGGAACCGCTCAGTCGTCATTGCGGCTGAAATATTGGGATTAGAACAATGGGACGCCCTTCAAATCGCGATGAGCGCTATGGTCAGGTCATGGAGGCGTTTGTGCGCTGTGTCGCACGGATGGGCCTGGATAGTGCCACCTTGAGTGCGATTGCAAAAGAGGCGGGGTTGACCCGCCCACTGATCCGTCACCACCTTGGCAACCGGGATGAGATGATCGTGGCCTTGCAGGATTACGTGTTGGACCAGTTCAACAGTGCTGCGAACGAATTGGTTGCCGCATTGCCGGATTCAGAGCCCGCGCATGCCTTGGTGAACTACCTATTCTCTGATCAGTCAGATTCGTCACCCGATCTGGTTCTGGCATTTGCGGCTCTTACGGCTCGGGCCAAAGAGGATGGTGAACTCAGAATAAACTGCCGGGCTTCGATCCTTGGATTTGAAGCGCAGGTTACTGAGGTTTTGCAGCGGAACTATCCCGGGGCTTCAGAGGTCAACACCCAGCGCGCAGCGCATGGCATAGTGGCGCTTTACTTCAACACGGCATCGCTTGCTGCCTTGGAGATGCCGGCAGAGTGGGTGAACCAGTCGAAGGCGATGGCAATTTCGCTATGTGAAAATCTGGCAGACCCCGCATAAAACGCAGCCATTCCGCAAACTACATTGTGTTCGCCCTGCTGATGACCTCGATTCTCCTGGGCTATCAATTTCTTTGGGGTCTGTTGTTTCTATATTGGAGCGTCCTTGGCATATCGTCTGGACAAGCTTTCTTGTGGACCGATGTCTGCATGGCAACTGAGCCGGTCCTGTTCTGGTGTATCCAGATCGCCAGGGTTGTGCTGGGTTTTTTCATGCTGCCGGGCGACTTCTTTCCATCGGTGGCTTAACTTTTCCAGAAGAGGAATGCACCCAATGTCAAACATGCTTTACCCCACTCAATGATCTGCTGAATGACAGTTTCAATCGTATGATGTCAGCCGATCAGTCCGGAGATCCCTTCAGGGAAACCTACCTGCGCCTGACGCGAAACGCCCAGGCCCAGCACGAGACTTTCGCTGCCGCCACCAAGGGCATTGAGGCCCCGGGCAGGTTCCCTGAAACTGACCTCGCACAGCAACTCAAGATGGTGGCCGCACCATCGCCGCCTCTGATCGTCTCGGGCTGGAGCAGCAGACTTTTTTTGTGCGCTACATCGGCTGGGACCATCATGATGAGTTGCTTGAAACCCATGCCAGCATGCTTGCCGTGTTGTCCCAAGCTCTGGGCGCCTTCCAGTCCGCGCTCGAAGACATGGGGCTGGCGGACAGGGTTGTCACCTTTACCGGTTCCGATTTTGGCCGCACGCTCACATCGAATGGCAACGGATCGGACCACGGTTGGGGCGGCAATACCTTGGTGATGGGGGATCCCATTGTCGGTGGCCGAATTTTCGGTGACTACCCTGTCCTGGGGTTGGGCGATGACAACCCGCTGGATGTGGGTGACGGCGTGCTGATCCCAACGACTTCTACCGATCAGCTCTATGCAGACCTTTCTCGTTGGTTTGGTGTTCAGGATGCGGCCCTAACTGAGATACTCCCCAATCTACGGCGTTTTGCGGCTCCGGGCGAACGACTTGGGTTGATTGGGTAACACCATACTTTCAAGCGGTGATCGCATGAAATGCCCCGCAATGATCGTGGCATTCGTTTGACCGCAGGCGGCCAAGTGTAAACACTTGAATGCTTGCTCGCTATTGGTTCTGAAGGCGTCGGCTCCCACGATCGAGACAACAACTTCGTCCAGATGCCATTCGTCATCGAGATTGCCATCCGACCGGGGATGGTTCGTTCTGGTGAACCCCCGTCCGAAGTTTCCGGCCCGGGCTGTATTATATATTGCGAAACGACGATGCTGTGCTCGGGAAGAAGATCTGAGCTCGAGAGCGGCCAAACCCTTTTCTTTATTAAGCAGCGTTTTCCTGCGGTGAATGCGTTTTTAAACCAGAGCTTCATTTGTCGAGCGGTCTACTTGACATGGGTCTGAAATCCATTACTTGTCACAAAAGACAACTTATTAGGAGGCGATGAGAATGGAACTCCTCAACACGTACATTAGCGACTTTCAGCTCAACTATTGGGAGACAATGATCGACGAGTGGTTTTTCGTCTTTGCAATAGGTTTCCTGATCTTTGAGCTTGTACGCTACGCCATAGGGAAAAAGCTTAGCTTCGAGATGGTTGGGGACACGGTCACCAACTTCATCACTCTTGGCTTTTTCATTGCGATTACCTTTGTGCTGATGGCCGGCTTTTATGTCGGAGCGTATGTCTGGGCGTCGCAATATGCTGTGTTCGACATTCCCACGACATGGGCGTCGTTCCTGATTGTGCTGGTTCTTGCGGACCTTGCCTATTACTGGGAACACCGAATCCTGCACCGGATCAATATTCTGTGGGCCACCCATTCGGTGCATCACAGTTCACCTTTCTTCAACATCTCGGTGGCTTACAGGCATGGTCCGCTGGATGGCTTCTGGCCCGTCTTCTTCCACCTGCCGTTGGTTCTTCTCGGCTTCAATCCCTTCGTTGTTTTGATTGCGGAACTTCTGGTGCAGCTCTACCAGACGGCGCTGCACACCGAGGTGGTTCGCAAGCTTTGGAAGCCCATTGAGTACATCATGAACACGCCGTCGCATCACCGTGTGCACCATGGGTCAAACCGCAAGTACCTGGACAAGAATTATGGCGGGATCTTCATCATCTGGGACCGTATGTTTGGCACATTCGAAGAGGAGAACGAGGAAGTCACCTATGGTCTGGTTACGCCCATCAATTCGGTGAATCCGTTTGTGGCGTTTTTCCACGGCTTTACCCGTGTCTTTCGCGATGCGTGGCGTATGCCGGGTTTCCGGAACAAGCTGGGGGTTCTGTTCCGTCCGCCCGGCTGGCAGCCCAAGAAACAAGACGCCAAAACTTCGAACCACTCTTAAGGCGAGGACCAAGCCATGCCGTCCAACTCAAAACGCATCTTCGGGGTTCTGGCCACAGCCGCCCTGTTTGTTGGCGGAGCCTGGGTCGCCTCAGGTCTTCGCACCGACATCGCCGTGACCTCGGCCTCTTCGACAGGAACGCCTTCCGACTATGGGCTGGTGATCAACCTGCGCGGCGCACGCAGTGACAAAGGTCAACTTGTTGTCATGGCTTTTGATAATGCTGCCGCCTTCGACATACTGGATTACAACGCAGCCGCTGGCTTTATCGCGCTTCCGGCCAGCATGGAACCGCAACGCGTGGACTTCCCTGATCTGAATGCCGATTACTATAGCGTTGTGGCCTACCATGACGAAAATGGCGACTATGAGATGGGTTTTGACGAAAACTGGATGCCAACGGAAGGTCATGCTGTTTCGGGAATGAATGACCTCTATGATGATCCTGTGTTTGAATATTCACTGATCAGCCCGGGCATGCCGGTGGATTTGGTTTTCTTCTATTGGCCAGCGCAATCCTAGGGTCAGGATTCATAACCAATAGATGACGAGTGCGGCGAGTGCGATGGCCGAGAGGAACACCTTTGGTGATCGGTCATAGCGTGTCGTCACGCGTCTCCAATCCTTGAGCTTGCCAAAAATCCCAGAAGACATGGAAAAGATCGCAGTCATGGGCATCGACATCGGTAAAGACACAAGCCACCTCGTCGACTTTGGTCATGCAGGCCGGCGCGTTTTGCGCAAGAAGATTAAGCGGTTAGAACTAACGCCGATCTTTGAGAAACTTTCGCGTTGCATCGTTGGGATGGAAGCCTGCATGAGCGCGCATTTTGTCAGCCGACTGCTGCGAGAGCTCGGTTTTGAGCCTCGGATCATCCCAGCGATCTATGTGAAGCCATTCAACAAGGGACAAAAGAACGACTACAATGATGCGGAGGCAATTGCAGAAGCAGTGATGCGTCCAAACCTGCACACGGTCACTGAGAAGAGCCAGGACCAGTTGGACCTGCACGCAATGCACCGGGTTCGTTCCTGGCTGGTGGCGCTGCGGACTGCCACGTGTCGGACGTCAGCGCCAATGGGACAGTTTAGGTCGATTTGATAAGAGAGGGTTTCTGGCACATCGTAACCACCAAGGAGCGGAGATGATATAGGTCAAAGCGTTTAGCATTTGATCCAGTGGATCAAATGTAGCGCATGACCGGAACGTGTAAGAGCCACGGCGAGAAGGTCGTCAAAGACATCCTCCGCGCCACCCGCAAGCAGTATTCAGCGGAAGAGAAGATCAAGGTCGCACTGGACGGCCTGAAGGGCGAGGACAGCATTGCAGAGCTGTGTCGCCGCGAGGGCATAGTGCAGAGCCTCTACTACAGTTGGTCCAAGGAGTTCCTGGAAGCCGGCAAGAAACGTCTGGCAAGCGACACGGCACGTGCTGCGACATCGACCGAGGTCAAAGGCCTGCGCTGTGAGGTCCGCGATCTGAAAGAAGTTGTGGCAGAACAGGACTTGGAACTGCGCCTGCTCAAAAAAAGCATGATCGCGCCCTCTCGGCAGCATCCTTCGGATGCGCTTGCTGGGCAGTGAATCAGGCGTCCACGCCCCCCTTTTTGACGCCCAAACTGGTCGTTGTGCGGTGCGCCTTCAGGTAGGTCGCGTCCACTGCCCGGCAGTCGAAACGCAGTTTCGATGAGAGGAGATCATCACGGCCTTATCTTCGCCATGCTTAGCGGCCAACCCGGCCATCATCCGGGCGAAGATGCCCTTGCCGCTCCACCGTTTCCAGTGGTTGTAGCGCGTTTCCCGGGCTTACGCGGCCCCACTGGGGCCACAGTCCCCTTCAACTGTGCGGGCCGTATTCCTTCGGCGCATCGCGCCAGCGCAAACCATTGCGATTAATGAAGACTATTCCGCTCAACACCCGCTACCTGGGCGTCGGTCAGCCAAAACAGATCAGACATGTTCACCGCTCGTTCTTCGCCCGCGCACGTGAGGTTAACGGTTTGCCGCGCAAGATCGTCATCGACAAAAGTGGTGCCAATACAGTTGGCATCACGGCAATCTACAAGATGCTCAAAAGCTTTGGTTGCCCGATCCTGATTGAGAC
The DNA here is from genome assembly GCF_013110575.1 of Ruegeria sp. HKCCD7559. Taxonomy (NCBI): domain Bacteria; kingdom Pseudomonadati; phylum Pseudomonadota; class Alphaproteobacteria; order Rhodobacterales; family Roseobacteraceae; genus Ruegeria; species Ruegeria sp. HKCCD7559. The sequence continues at coordinate 332,043 of NZ_WVQU01000002.1, read as the reverse complement.
GGTCAGGCTGAAATACCTCAACAACATCATTGAACAAGATCACCGCTTCATCAAGCGAAGAATCAGACTCATGCTGGGGTTCAAATCACTCGTTTCAGCCGCATCTGTCCTGGCAGGCATAGAATTGGCAAACATGATCCGCAAAGGTCAATTTGCGTCCGGGCGTCGTCCGTTTCAGCAATTTATCCAGCTGGTGGGGTATTCGCCTCTCAAGTTTCGTCTATACAACTCTCAAAGAAATTTGCGACAGAACCCGCGCAAGTCCGGCGACCTTTCAGCCGGCCAGTTTCACCTTCCGCAAATAAGGCCGGATCTCTTCCCAACCTTGCGGGAACAGTTCCCTGGCGTTTTCATTCGGAATTGATGATGGAATGATCGCCGCACCACCAGGCACCCAATCGGCGGGCAGGGCCACGCATTTCGCGTCGCTGGTTTGCAGCGCATAGATCACACGCAGGACTTCTTCGAAGTAGCGCCCAACGTTGATGGGATAGGTCATGGTCAGGCGTAGCACCTCGTCGGGGTCGATGATGAACACCGACCGTACCGCGGCGGTTTCGGACTGCGCCGGGTGGATCATCTGATACAGTTTGGCGATCTTCAGATCAGGGTCGGCCACGATGAGAAAGGTCAGGTTCGTATGCTGGGTGTCGTTGACGACTTCGATCCAGCGCAGGTGTTCGGCGACGGTGTCGGTGCGCAGACCGATGGTTTTCACGCCACGCTCGGAAAATTCGTCGGCCAGCTGCGCAGTGCGGCCCATTTCAGTGGTGCAGACCGGAGTAAAGTCGGCGGGATGGATAAAAAAAACGCCCAGTCGTCGCCGATCCAGTGTTGGAAGGAAATCGGGCCGGTCGTGGTGCCGGCCTGGAAATCGCGAACAACGTCCCCAAGAAGCAAGGTCATTGGTCTTCCTTTCGGTCTTTTGGGCTTTGTTTCATCGGTTCAGGTAGTTCCGTGCCGCATCCCGGTCAGTGACAAGATCGCCGAGCTTGCTAATAAATTATATTTAAAATAGAGGTTTAGAAAAGAGACGTACATGAAACTCACATCCTATTCCAATTTCGCTCTGCGTTCGTTGCAGTTGGCGGCGCTCAAGGCGCCGAACCGCATCCGCGTAGACGATGTCGTGCGCGTGCACGGGCTGGCCCGACCGCATATCGTGAAGATCGTGCACGAATTGGGCCGCGCCGGTTATCTGGAAACCACGCGGGGTCGGGGTGGTGGGTTCCGGCTGGCCAAACCGGCCGAGGACATCGTCATCGGCGATGTCATTCGCCTGACCGAAGGGCCACTGGACGTGGTCGAATGTTTCAATCCTGAAAAAAATACCTGTCCGCTGATCGGAATATGCAAGCTGTCACAGGCGATTCAAAAAGCGACCCGGGCGTTCATGGCGGTGCTCGATGATCTGACTCTCGCCGACATCGCCGCAAACCGGGGTGAGTTGCTGAACCGCATCGCGCCGATCGAGGAGGGCATCGTGGCACCCATGCGCAAGGCAAGATGACGATCACCGACTGGACCGAGCGTTTCCACGGCACCAGCCGCCTTCCCAAACCGGTACGGGAAAGGTTGCGGACAGCCGCCCGAATCCTGAGTTTCCCGAAGGGTGCCCAGGTATTCGGGCCAGACAATGTGCCCGACAGCCTGCTCTTTCTGTATCACGGCCGGGTCCGGGTCTCTCAAAGGTCGGATTCCGGGCGCGAGATTGTGTTGTATCGAGTCGAGGCCGGTGAAAGCTGTGTACTGACCACAGCCTGCATGTTGGCCGAAGAAGCTTATAATTCAGAAGGTATTGCCGAGACCGATGTCGTTGCCGTGGTTCTGCCGAAGCTCTCGTTTGATCGTCTGGCCTCGGAAGAGGATGCCTTTCGCCAGTTTGTCTTCGAGGCCTATTCGCGCCGATTGATCGATCTGTTGCGGGTGGTGGATGATGTGGCCTTCGGGCATCTGGACGTGCGCTTGGCCGAGCGTCTTCTTGTCTTGGCCGAGGGGGGCGATGAAATCCGGGCCACCCATCAACAGCTTGCCAGCGAGCTGGGCACTGCGCGCGAAGTCATCACGCGGATTTTGCAGGATTTCCAAAAGCGCGAGATGATCAGCCAATCGCGCGGACGGATCACTTTGACCGACAAGCCTGCATTGGAAAGACAGGCTCAGGGCGTCTGAAAATTGCCAAAGGGTTGCGGGTTTCGTGACTTTGTCACTGAACTGGTGCTTTGAAAGTTATATTTGCATTTCAACTTTAGATTCGCGCCCAAGGTATCGAGGCCCTGAACAGAATTTCGGTTGCCGGCGGACCAAAACCCAGGAGACGGAAATGGATGACCGCAAAAACATCCCGAAGCTCGGCGGCATTGCCCTTGCGGCGCTTGCCGCTGCGGCGGTCGGTGCGCTCGGCACCTGTTTTCTGCGGCACGATGCACCCGGCCGCAAGGCTGGAAGGGCCGGCAGCCCGATGCGGCATCGCCACACAGCGGAAGGGCAAGGCCATGACGACGTGAACACGCCGGGATTGCGCGGCCGAAATGCGACGCCCGAGGAAATAGCCAAACTGGCAGCGATGTTCCGCAACTTCGATCCCATCACGGGAAATGTCGAAAACCTGCCGGACGGCATCCGTACCGTCACCCGGTCACCGGATACCCGGGTCATGGCGGCCGTTCACGAAATGATGTTGAAGCGCGGCTGACAAAGGCTCGACTCGCGCCCAAGAGGAGGCACGAATATGAACGATCAGAAGTCCATTGACACGCACAACCAAAGGATGACAGACGCGATCGCGACGCCGATTGGCGCCTATCCTGTTGACCAAAGCGTCAGGCCCGAGGTTCAGGGGTTCTATGACGAGGCGACGGCGACGATCAGCTATATCGTCAAGGACCCGACGTCGAACGCCTGCGCGATCATCGACAGCGTGATGGACATCGACTATGCGGCCGGCAGGATCACGTTCGACCATGCCGACCTGCTGATCGTCGAGATCGAAAAGCAGGGTCTGAAGCTGGAATGGATCATCGAAACGCATGCGCATGCGGATCATTTGTCGGCGGCGCCCTACATCCAGCAGAAGCTGGGCGGCATGATCGGCATCGGCGAGAACATCAAAATCGTGCAGGAGGTGTTCGGCAAGATCTTCAACGAAGGCACCGAGTTCCAGCGCGACGGCAGCCAGTTCGATGCGCTGTTCACCGATGGCATGACCTACAAGATCGGCAACATGACCGCCTTTGCCATGCACACGCCGGGCCACACGCCGGCCTGCATGGTGCATGTCATGGGCGATGTGGCTTTTGTGGGTGATACGCTGTTCATGCCCGATGGCGGCTCGGCCCGGGCCGATTTCCCGGGCGGGGATGCCGGCACGCTGTATGACTCGATCCAGAAGGTGCTGAGCCTGCCTGACGAGACGCGCCTGTTCATGTGTCACGACTATGGCCCCAACGGGCGGGACATCCGCTGGGAAACCACCGTGGTCGAGGAGAAGGCGCACAACATCCATGTGGGCGGCGGCAAGAGTCGGGACGAGTTCATCAAGATGCGCACCGAGCGTGACGCGACGCTGGCCATGCCGACACTGATCATCCCGTCGATCCAGGTCAACATCCGCGCGGGCGACGTCCCGACCGATCAGGATGGGAATCAGATGCTCAAAGTTCCCGTCAACAAACTCTGATCTGCGGAGGCAACATGGATATTAGGAAAATATCAGACGCACTGTCGGTCTCGCCGCAGATCACGCCGGGCGACATGGAAACCGTCAAGGCGGCGGGGTTTCGGGCGATCATCTGCAACCGGCCCGATGGCGAAGGTGCCGATCAGCCCAGCTTTGACGAGATCGAGGCTGCGGCCCGGAAACATGGCCTTGAGGCGCGCTATGTCCCGGTACAGAGCGGGATGGTCAAGGATGATGACTCGCAGGCATTTGGCCGTACCCTGACCGAGTTGCCGGGCCCGGTTCTGGCCTATTGCCGGACGGGCACGCGCTCGGCCACGTTGTGGTCGCTGCACGAGGCAGCGCACAAGCGGCCCGTCTCCGAGATTCTGACGGCCACCAAGGTCGCCGGTTACGACATGAGCGGCGTCGCCCGCCGAATCGCCAATGGCGGCAAGACCCCGACCGACACGGGGGATGCGTCCTTTGACGTGGTGATCGTAGGCGGCGGCGCCGGGGGCATCGCCACCGCCGCCAGCCTGCATGCGCGCAAATCCGACTTGTCGATCGCCATCATCGACCCGTCCGACGTGCATTATTATCAACCCGGTTGGACCCTGGTGGGCGGCGGCGTATTCACGCCCGAACAGACGGCCAAGACGATGGGTTCGCTGATCCCGAGGGGAGTCAAATGGATCAAGGCCGCTGTGGCCGCGTTCGAGCCGCAGAACAACGCCGTGATTCTGGATGGTTGCCGGGTCGTCAAATACGACCGTCTGGTGGTGTCTCCGGGGCTCAAGCTGGACTGGGGCGCGGTTGAGGGGCTGGAGGAAACGCTGGGCCGTAACGGGGTGACCTCGAACTATCGCTATGACCTGGCGCCTTATACCTGGCAGTTGGTCGAAGGGCTGAAGGCGGGCCGCGCGCTGTTCACCCAACCGCCGATGCCGATCAAATGTGCCGGCGCGCCGCAGAAGGCGATGTATCTGTCGGGCGATGCGTGGGTCCGGCGCGGGGTTCTGAAGGATATCGACATCCAGTTCATGAACGCGGGCGGGGTGCTGTTCGGGGTAAAGGACTATGTCCCGGCGCTGATGGAGTACGTCAGGAAATACGACGCCACGCTAAATTTCTTTCACAATCTGGTTTCAGTGGACGGTCCCGCGAAAACGGCCACGTTCACGGTGGCCAAACCCGATGAGCAGCCCGAGCAGGTGACGGTCGAGTTCGACATGATGCATGTCTGCCCGCCGCAGGTGGCGCCGGACTTCATCCGGGTCTCGCCGCTGGCCGATGCGGCGGGTTGGGTCGATGTCGATCAGGCGACGCTGCGGCACAAGAGCTTTGACAACATCTGGTCTCTGGGCGACGTGATGAACGCCCCAAACGCCAAAACCGCGGCCGCCGCGCGCAAGCAGGCGCCGACCTTGGCCGACAACATCCTGGCCGATATCGAAGGGCGCTCGCCGGTGGCGGCCTATGACGGCTATGGCTCGTGCCCGCTGACGGTGGAGCGCGGCAAGATCGTGCTGGCCGAGTTCGGGTATGGCGGTGTTCTGAAACCCAGTTTCCCAAAATTCCTGATCGACGGCACCAGACCCAGCCGCGCGGCCTGGTTCCTCAAGGAAAAGCTGCTGCCACCGGTCTATTGGTCGGCAATGCTGAAGGGCAAGGAATGGATGGCCAAGCCCGAACCGTTGAAAGTCGCGGCTGAATAAGCCGCCCACCCCCGAAACCGACGCAAGTTCTGTCCTGTCTTCGCGCAAGTCAGGCCTTGATCTGGCGGTCAGAGCCATCTCGTGCTGACCGCCGCCTTTTCAGGACGAAACCCCATGCAGAGCCTTTATCGTTACCTTCCCATTCTCGACTGGGGCCGCCGGTATGATCGGGCGGCGCTGTCGAACGACCTGATCGCCGCAGTGATCGTCACGATCATGCTGATCCCGCAATCGCTGGCCTATGCGCTGCTGGCGGGGCTGCCGCCCGAGGCGGGGATCTATGCCTCTATTGTGCCGATCATCCTCTATGCGGTTTTTGGAACCAGTCGGGCGCTGGCGGTGGGGCCGGTGGCGGTGGTGTCGCTGCTGACGGCAAGCGCCGTGGGGCAGGTGGCCGAGCAGGGCACCGCCGGATATGCGGTGGCGGCGCTGACACTGGCCTTTCTGTCAGGCGGGTTCCTGGTGTTGCTGGGCGTGTTCCGGCTGGGCTTTCTGGCCAACTTCCTGTCGCATCCGGTAATTGCGGGCTTCATCACCGCATCGGGCATCCTGATCGCCACCAGCCAGCTCAAGCACATCCTGGGGGTCAGCGCGCATGGGCATACTCTGCCCGAGATGCTGGGATCGATCGTTGAGAATCTCGGCCAGACCAACGGGATCGCCCTGGTGATCGGCGTGCTGGCAACGGCCTTCCTGTTCTGGGTGCGCAAGAACCTCAAACCCGCGCTGCGACGCATCGGGGTGCCACCGCTGCTGGCGGATGTGCTGACCAAGGCCGGGCCAGTGGCGGCCGTTGTGGCAACCACCGTTGCGGTTTGGGCCTTCGGGCTGGACGCGCGGGGTGTCAAGATCGTCGGCGAGGTGCCTCAGAGCCTGCCGCCGCTGACCCTGCCGGGACTGTCTTCGGACCTGATCGGCGCGCTGCTGGTGCCCGCCATACTGATCTCGATCATCGGCTTCGTCGAAAGTATTTCGGTTGCGCAGACGCTGGCCGCCAAGAAACGCCAGCGTATTGACCCGGATCAGGAACTGATCGGCCTTGGGGCGGCCAATCTGGGCGCCGCGTTCTCCGGGGGATACCCCGTTACGGGGGGATTCGCACGATCGGTGGTCAATTTCGATGCGGGCGCCGAAACCCCTGCGGCCGGTGCCTTCACCGCCATCGGGTTGGCGATAGCCGCGCTGTTCCTGACCCCGCTGGTCTACTTCCTGCCCAAGGCAACGCTGGCCGCTACGATCATCGTGGCGGTGCTCAGCCTGGTGGATTTCTCGATCCTGAAAAAGACCTGGGGCTATTCGCGGGCCGATTTTGCCGCCGTGGCCGCCACCATCCTGCTGACCCTGCTGGCCGGGGTCGAGACCGGCGTGGCCAGCGGTGTGGCGATCTCGATCCTGCTGCATCTGTACAAGACCTCGCGCCCGCATGTGGCCGAGCTGGGGCTGGTGCCGGGCACCCAGCACTTCCGCAACATCCTGCGCCACAAGGTCGAGACCGACCCCACGCTGGTCACGCTGAGGGTGGATGAAAGCCTGTACTTTGTGAACGCCCGCTTCCTCGAGGATCTGATCCAGTCGCGCGTGACCGAAGGCTGCGAGATCTGCAACGTGGTTCTGATGTTCTCGGCGGTGAACGAGGTCGACTTTTCGGCGCTGGAAAGCCTCGAGGCGATCAATGACCGCTTGCGCGACATGGGCGTCGGTCTGCATCTGAGCGAGGTCAAAGGCCCGGTCATGGACAGGCTGAAACAGTCCCACTTCCTCGACGACCTGAACGGCAAGGTCTTTCTGTCACAGTATGACGCGTGGAAATCCCTGACCGACCGCGAACCGGTGCGCGCGGCGGAATAGCCCTGTCAGATCAGTTCTTCATGGGCCTTGCGCGCGATGGTTTCGATGACCTGGCGACCGGAGCGGCCCACCATGGAATATTCCCACCGCCCATCCTGCCAGAACACGATGCCCAAATCCCCGTCGCGCCGGTATTGAAACGAGGTTCGAGCTGGGTCCGTGGTCAGATTGGCAAACAGGCTGAGGCGGTCGCCGGATTCGTTTTCGTACAGGAAGAAGGCCGCCGGGCCTTGGCCCAGTGGCAGCAGCCGACCTCCGATCAGCCGGTAGCCGGTCTCTCCCAGTTCCGGCGCGATCACCGGCGCGCCCAGCCGGTTGCTGAGCCAGGTTTGCAGATGCTCGCGCTCATCGGCGAACACCTCGACCGGGTGCAGAACCTCGGGTGAATAAAGGGCGTGTGCCGCTGCCGCCTGAATTGGTGCCTGCGCCATCAATTTCTCGGGCTTGACAGAATCCCGCGACAGAAGCAGACCACTGCCCAGACCCAAGGCAAAGATCGCCACCGCTGCGGCCAGCCGCCCTAATACACCGTGACTGGTGCCCTCGCGCGCCCTGTGCATCAGCCGGTCCAGTTGCGCGGGATCGGGCTGCGGCACCGAGATGCGCATTATTCCCGCCTGCCGGATCATTGCCGCCAGCCGCGCACGGTCGGCGGGATGTGCGGCAAGGTGCCGGTCCAGACGGTCCTGCTGAGATGGCGTCAACTGGCCGTCGACTGCGGCCTGAATCAGAGTGTCCATGTTCGGTTCGGTCGTCATGTCATGCTCCGCAATCGTGATTTGCCCGCCTGTTCTTCCGGGGCTTGCAGCCGTGTCCGGGCCCGGGACAACCGAGACATGACGGTGCCCTGCGGGACGCCCAGCAATCGGGCGGTCTCGGCATAGGTCAACCCCGCGATGGTGACCGCCAGCAGAACAAGTTTCTGATCCTCCGGCAAGGCGTCGATCCGACGCCACAGCCAGCGCAGTTCCAATCGCTCTTCGGCGGTCGCCTCGGGCGAGACCAGTTGATCCAACGCCCGAGGATCGGTTTCGGGACGGATCGCAGCGCGCCGCCGGTCATTGCGAAAACAATTAAGCAGGATTTTCATCGCCCAGGGCTTGACCGGGTGGCCCGGCCATCTGAGCCCCTTTTTTCGGATCGCGCGCAAGACCGCATCCTGCACCAGATCGTCGGCCAGGTCGCGATTCCGGGTCAGTGAAAACGCAAATCGCCACAGATCGGGCAAGGCGTCTTCGAGTTGCTGGTCGAAGGTCCGTGTCATCGTCTAAGCCAAAGGCGGCCCGGTCGGACCGCCCCCTGGCGCCGCAATCAGGGCCGCGCGGTATGCCACACGCCCTTAACGCCGTCGCCGGTCATTTCTCCGGGTTGCTTGTCCTTGATCCACAGATACAGCGGTTGGCCCTTGTAGGCGACCTGCATTGTTCCATCGTCGCGCTGGATCAACGAATAGTTCTTGGGCAGTTCGGTTCCCGCGGCTGCGGTCAGCGGCGGCCAGTTCACTGCGCATTGATCATAGCAGTAGGACTTGCCCGTTTCGTCTTTGTCGAACGTATAAAGCGTCATCTTGTTGGCATCCATCAAAATAGTCTGATCGCCCAGTTTCCCGGTCAGGACCGGGGCGTCGCCAGCTGCGGCGGCGGTTGCAAGGGCGCATGCCATCAGGGTGGATGCGGTCAGCGCAAAAGAAGTGCGGGTCATTCGGGTGTTCCTCCGTGTCGGGCGTCTGCATCATCGCAGACATGACACTTACACGCAGGCGATCGGGTTTATTCCCCCGGGCTTGAATTTTATTCGCGCCCGGCAGGGTCATGCGTGCCGCGCCAAATGCCGGTTGATTGGACAAAGACATCGGGAAGCGGATGTCGCGTCGCTGCGGAGCGATCGGAACATCGTTGATGCCGCGCCCGGATCGCCCAGCAACATTGCGACAGCAGGACCGGTGATATACCGGCCAAAGTTGGCGACTCTCACGCCGGTCACCGGAAGATCGGAGAACGGCTTGCGCGTGGTTCCTCCGTGAAGTTGTTGCACCCGGATGCCTACAGGATTTATTGACCGGCCAGCATCCAGCCTGCGGCCTTTTCTGCAATCATGATCGTGGGCGAATTGGTGTTTCCACTGGTGATCTCTGGCATGATCGAGGCATCAACGACGCGCAGCCCAATCACCCCCTTCATGCGCAAATGCGAATCGAGAACGGCGGTTTCATCATCCTGTCGGCCCATCTTGATCGTACCAACCGGGTGAAAGATCGTGCTGGCGATGTCGCCTGCCAAACGGGCCAGTTCCTCGTCGGTTTGATACTGAATGCCCGGCTTGAACTCTTCCGGCTCGTAAGCTTCCATCGCGGGCTGAGACATGATTTCGCGTACCTGCCGCAAACTTTGAGCGGCAACCCTGCGATCTTCGTCTGTGTCGAGATAATTGGGGGTAATCTGGGGCGGCTGACGGAAATCCGAAGACGCGATGCGGACATGCCCGCGGCTGGTCGGATTCAGATTGCAGACGCTGACGGTGATGGCGGGGAAATCATGCAGGTCTTCGCCAAACGCCTCAAGGCTCAGCGGCTGGACGTGGTATTCGAGGTTGGCGTGTGGTCTTGCCGGATCAGACCGGGTGAAAGCCCCCAACTGGCTGGGCGACATGCTCATCGGGCCAGAGCGCTTCAGCACATATTCCAGTCCGATCTTGGCCTTGCCTATCAGCGAATTGGCCAGGGTGTTCAGCGTCTTGGTGCCCTTGACCTTGTAGACCGCGCGAATTTGCAGGTGATCCTGTAGGTTCTCGCCCACATAGGGCGCATCCATAACGACATCAATTCCGTGCTTTTTCAGAAGCGCCGCCGGGCCGATCCCCGACAGTTGCAGGATTTGCGGCGAGTTCACGGCGCCCGCAGACAAAACCACCTCCTTTGAGACCTCGACCGCAACGGGCTGTCCTTTGTGGCAGACAACTGCCCCGGAACAATGCAACCGACCGGTCTCGCCTGTTTCGAAAGTCAGTTTCTCAACCTGCGCCTCGGTCCAGATCGTCAGGTTCGGGCGCGACTTGGCGGGACGCAGAAATGCCTTGGAGGTATTCCAACGCCAGCCAGAACGCTGGTTGACGTCGAAATAGCCAACCCCGGCATTGTCGCCGGTGTTGAAATCATCGGTCTTGGGGATGCCGTATTCGACCGCGGCTTCGGCAAAACTGTCCAGAACATCCCAGCGCAGTCGCTGTTTTTCCACCCGCCATTCGCCGCCATGCCCGTGCAGATCGGAAAACCGACTGTTGTCGCCGGTGCGCGGATCGGCGCCGTCATCCAACCGGTAGTGGTTCTCATGAGCCTTGAAGTCGGCCAGCGCGTTTTCCCAGTTCCATGCCTCTTCACCGGTGAGCTTGGCCCAGTTGTCATAGTCACGGGCCTGGCCCCGCATATAGATCATCCCGTTGATTGAGGAACACCCGCCCAGCGCTTTCCCGCGCGGGTAAAGCAGGCTGCGCCCGTTCAGCCCCTTAGCGGGTTCGGTTTTGTACATCCAGTCTGCGCGCGGGTTGCCGATGCAATAGAGATAGCCAACCGGAATGTGTATCCAAGGATAGGTATCGGGCTTGCCCGCCTCAAGCAGCAAAACCCGGTTCCCTGGATCGGTGCTCAGCCTGTTGGCCATCAGGCACCCGGCCGAACCGCCGCCAATCACAATATAGTCGTACCTGTTTGCGCCATCAGACATCTTTGTCTTCCACCTGTTCTGTCTTTTCGTTGCCAGTTGTGCGCCAGAGGGAACAAGGTATGCTGTTCTCTTGCAGGCTGCACGATTGTGCGGCACGTTTTCTCCGCCACAAGCCAACGATGTGGTTCACGCCCCCTCCCGGAACGCTGGTTTTACCGATCTCTGCGGGAGCGGCAGGCAAAAAGCTAATGACAATTTGCACAATACCATATTAGTAAATTTTATATGGACCGGTTTTCGAGCATTAACACCATCCTGGCCTTCGTGACGGTGGCCCGGGAAGGCAGTGTTTCACGCGCAGCCGAGGTGCTGAACCTAACACAGCCGGCCATCAGCCATCAAATCAAGCGTCTTTCCGAAGACACGGGGCTTACCTTGTTCAACCGAACCGCTACCGGGTTGCAGATCACTCATGACGGCACTGCGGTATTGGCGAAGGCTCAACACGTCCTCGATGCAGTCAGTGATTTCCAACGCAGCGCCTGCCTGCGCGTTGGGCGCTTGAGTGGAAAACTGACGATCGGTACGATCGTCGATCCGGAGTTCATCCGGTTGGGGCGTCTGTTGGCGAATTTGCGCGCAGAGCATCCTGATGTTGAAACCGAACTGAAGCACGGGGTCAGCGGAGATATTTTGACATGGCTCAAGCGGGGTCGGGTTGATGCCGGGTTTTACTTGTGTGGGCCCGATGACCTATCCAGCATCGGGTCGGACGGAGACGATCCGGTGCATGCCATCAAGTTGGCCGAATTCACGTATCGCGTGATCGGACCGGCTGGCTGGCAGAAGCAGGTGGAAGAGTCCGACTGGTCTTCGCTTGCAGCCCTTCCTTGGATCGGCACGCCCGAAGCCTCTGTTCACCATCGCCTTCTGGCCAAAGTTTTCGAACGTCACGCCTGCCGCCCGAATGTGGTTGCGCTGGTGGATCAAGAAGCTTCGATGCTTGAAATGGTCAGGTCCGGCATTGGCCTGAGCCTCTGCCGCGAGTCCATCGCGCTGCATCAAAAGCAATCCTTCGGGCTTGCCGTCTGCAATTCCGTGTCTGTTCCTGCGTGTCTGAGTTTCGCGGCATTGGAACGTCGCAAAGACAACCCGATGATAGCCGAGACATTTGACCTGTTGCTCCGGTCCTGGTGATCGCGTCTGGGAGGTTGCAAAATACTTCTGAGGCGTGTTGCAAATTGCCATCCGGCGCGTTCTACGCGTGGTACGGCGGGCGGCGCTATAAACCTGGTCGGCCCCAAGTGCCATGTTCTGCACAGACAGCAAGTGAGCACAGGACAACTTATTGCATAGTGGGGTGGGTTTCAAACAATGGGTGGTGACGATATCGGCCCGGCTGCTGCAAAGACCATGCATGGTGCAACCGTGCCGCCTTCGTTTCTTGTCGCGTTCCACGCCAAAAACATTGGGAAAGACGTTCAGACAACCTATGATCTGATCCCGGGCGACGACAAGAAACGACACTGGGTCGAGGACGGCGATACGTGACGCTTCATCGGCTGTAACCTCTTTGGCGAGCACCCCGAAACGAAGGCCGAGTTCTGCAACCCGCACATAAGATGACGGCAAAGCTCATACGGGAACGGTCAAGCGATCCTGTAATTGACCAACCAAAATGGCAGAGGTCGCGGACTGACTCTGCCTTGTCAGCTTATCTGCCAAAGAACTCAACCACCGCATCCGACGATGCTTTTACCGCCTCGGGTTTGTAGTAGAAGTCCACGTGCGAGAACTGATCAAATGCCAGTTCCTCGTGCTTATTCGTTAGCTTTCCGACAAATTGCGTTGAGCTAGGGGCGGTGAAGGCCGTACTGCTGTAGATGGTCAGGGATGGCTGCACGATCTTGTCGGCTTAGACTTCTCCGATGGAAAACAGAGACTGCATGCCCCGACCGCCGATGAGCATGTTGGTATAGGTCGGAACCGCCTTCGGCCCTTTGACCCGGATCGTGACTTCGTCGAGCAATTGAAGGAAGCCTTGCGGCGCTGCATTGGGGTGATTACGGAAGAGACGGCCATCGGACTGAATCGGATGGTCATCTCAGAATTGATCCGTGACCTTGACCGGCCCCGGCAATTCTTCACTGAAACCGCGACACTTGATTACCCAATAACCAGGCTGTTCAGCGAAGCCGTGGATGTGGGCGTTATCCGAAAGGCTGAACCGGTTTTTGCAACCAACCAGCTATTGGCGCTGGTAAAGAACTTCTTTTTCTGGCCAGAGTTCTTCCTCGGTAAAAACCCGACGCCCAAAGATGTTTTGGACGATTGCGTCGCGATGTTCCTGGCGCACTACAAAGCAGACGTTTGACGCGTGATCGCGAACGCCCGCTTCGTACCGCGAAATGCACCTTCGAAAGGTTCAGGACTTTGCACCTGCGGCCAAAGTCCGGTCTGGCGGGCGCCGCAGAAGCGATGACCGGTCTGGGCCGCCCATATCGATGCGTCATAGAACCAAAAGGTCGTGGTCATGCGTTGCATCTTGAACGACGATTAATCGCTTGAATTCGCCCCGCTTTCGGAGTTCATCCTTTCATCCAGCGTTTTCAGAAGCCTGTTCAAGTCTTTGGCTTCTCCCGAGGTTAGTCCGCGCAAAAGGCGATGCTGTGTGTCGACATGATCGACGACGGCTTTCTCGATCGTCGCAAATCCGGCTTCTGTCAAACGGATCAGAAACCCGCGTTTGTCTTCAGGGTTTGGCACCCTCTCGACGAGGCCGTGTTTGACGAGTTGATCGATGCGATTGGTCATTGTTCCCGAGGTCACCATGGTCAGATCCAGCAATGCTCCAGGGGATAAGCCATCGGGTTTTCCGGATCTGCGCAGGGTCGCCAGGACATCAAAGCTGGCGGCGTTCAACCCATGAGCCTTCCAGGTTCTTTCCATTTCGCCCCGAAGCTTGGAAGTCAAACGTGACAGCCGACCGATGATTTCCATCGGTCCGACATCAAGGTCGGGCCGGGCCTTGTTCCATTGGGCAATGATGCGGTCTACGTGGTCCATGAAACTATATTGCGAAGTTATCTCTTGACGTCAAGATAAATGGATATATCTTGACCTCAAGATAATGGAGATCCGCGATGAGACATCTCGACATTGCACTAACAGCCATTGCGCCGCTGGTTTGGGGCAGCACCTACTTTGTGACGACGGAATTCCTTCCTTCAGGGTATCCGGTGACGATGGCCGCCCTGCGCGCTCTGCCTGCCGGCCTTCTGCTGCTGGTAATGGCGCCGCGCTTGCCGAAAGGAATTTGGTGGCTGCGCATTTTCGTTCTCGGCGCGCTCAACTTCACGCTTTTCTGGGCCTTTCTGTTTATCGCAGCCTATAGGCTGCCGGGAGGGGTCGCGGCGACAGTCGGTGCGATACAGCCTCTGATCGTCGTGTTCCTGGCCGCGCTGCTGCTTGGGACAGCGATCAGAGCGTCGGCCGTGATGGCTGCCTTGATCGGCATCTTTGGTGTCGGGCTGCTTGTCCTCGGGTCAGGTATAAGGCTTGATCCCATCGGTTTGATTGCCGGAGTTTGCGGGGCGGCGTCGATGGCGGCAGGCACGGTCTTGACTCGGAAATGGCAACCTCCGGTGCCGCTGCTTACCTTCACCGCCTGGCAACTGACCGCCGGCGGTCTGTTGCTGGTGCTTCTGGCCGTCTTCATCGAGCCGCCGCTTCCAACACTGGATGCACGGAACCTCTCAGGCATCCTCTACCTAGCGCTCATCGGGGCTGCGCTCACCTATATCCTGTGGTTTCGCGGTATCTCACGGATAGAGCCAGGGGCCGTCTCGGCGCTTGGTTTTCTCAGCCCGCTCTCCGCCGTTCTGATTGGTTGGGCATTGCTGGGTCAGGCGCTGACACAGATGCAAATCGCCGGGGCCGCGCTTGTCTTTGCAGCAATCTGGCTTGGTCAAAGAGCGGCGCGTACCCGCCCATCTGAGCTTTCGAAAAACCCCATCCGCCACCCATTGTAAAGGTGAACTCCGATGAAACTCATAGTATTTGGTGCCACCGGCAATGTCGGTTCTCGCGTCGTAACGGAAGCGCTTGCTCGCGGGCATCTCGTAACCGCAGCTATTCGAAACGAGGCAGCGATTGCCAAGCTGCCCGAGGGTGTCAGACCGGTCATCGCGGATGCGACAGATCCCGCAACCCTCGTCAAAGCCATGGAGTCTCAGGACCTTGCGATCAGCGCGTTGCGCTCTCCGCCCGGGCGCGAAGGCGAGATCGTGGCTCTGACACGTTCGATCCTAAATGCTGCTTCACGCACGGGTCTTCGGGTGATCATCGTTGGCGGCGCCGCGCGCCTGCATCTGCCAAACGGCAGTCCGCATACGGTTCTGTCAGATCCGGATTTCTTGCCTGACAACATCGTTCCAACAGCCCGCGCATCGATGGCGCAATGGGAGCTCTGCGCCTCTGAAACATCGGCAAATTGGACTTATGCCAGCCCTCCAGCCCTTTTGCAGCCCGGCCCACGCCTGGGCGCGTTCAGAACCGGCACCGACACGCTGCTGGTCGATGAACTGGGCAATTCGGAGATATCGATGGAAGACTTTGCCGTTGCGCTGGTAGACGAGGCACAATCAGCCAATTTCCAGTGTGCTGCGTTCACGGTCGGTTACTAGCACTTGTTCAAGAGCGCCAGGGAAAGGCAGACCGGCCAGCCGACCAGCAGGCCGGGCAGGGACTAGCGGGGGCAGGTCAGACCAGATAAACCGTTTCACCGGTTTCAATTGCCTGTTGTGCCGCTTGCCCCATCCTGACAGCCCAGAGGCCGTCCTTCAAACTTACATCCGGTTTTGCTGTTTCGCCACGAAGCACGGCCAGGAACCCTTTGTGCTGATAATAGGTCGACCCATTGTGATCCCCTGCCGCCAAAAGGGTGGGGTCGACCGGAACGTCCATTGATACCGGACCTTTGGGGTTGCGCGGGCTCAGGATCACCTGCGGCAGCGGCGGGGCACCCAAATGGTCGGGCCAGAATCGTCCGGGTCCGGGAACAAACGCCTCGATCTTGGCGTCCGGTCCGACGGCCGATATTTCTTCTTGGTAGCGTGCGCCTTCGGCAAACATGCAAAGTTCCAACATCGCGCGCGCGCCCGAAGCAAAGTCGACCAGAACATAGCCGTGATCCAGAATATCCGGGGTTTGACCGTCGTAACTTTCGTCCAGATGGTTCACCGCCTGCCCGCCGCTTGCCGTGATGCGCACCGGATCGGATCGCAATATCAGACGCATCAAGTCGAAGAAGTGGCAGCATTTCTCGACGAAAGTACCGCCAGTATTTCGGTTGAACCGGTTCCAGTTGCCGACCTTGTCGAGGAAGGGAAAACGATGCTCGCGGATCGACAGCATTTTCACCCCACCTGTCGCCTCGGCCTTGTCGATCAAAGCAGCGATAGGGGGCATATACCGGTATTCCATCGCAACCCAAATCGGGCAGGGGTAGTCGCGCTGCAACTGCTCGAGCCGGGGCGCGTCCTGCGGGTCGGTGAACAATGGTTTTTCTACCAGAAGCGGCAGAGGACGTGTTTCAGCGATTTCGCAGATCTGGTCCACATGAAGATGGTTCGGGCTGACAATGACGACGCAGTCCAGTTCCTCTACCGCCAGAAGCTGTTGCACGGAACCTGCCATGGTTGCAGTCGGCGCAATTGCCTTGGCGGCTTTTGCCATCTCCTGATCGGGTTCAAAGATCGCAGCCACACTGGTACCTTCCAGCAATCCGATATTGTGCAGGTGCTCTTGCCCCATCATTCCGCATCCAATCAGCCCGTAATTGATGGTCCGGGTCATGTGCGTTTCCTTCTACTTCAGACGTTGAACGTAGTTGGCCCGATCCGGGTCGAACCAGGTTTTTGAGAATTCGACGGGTTCGGCGCTTTCCGACCAGCTGAACCGCTCGATGTAACCGACTGCTTGGCCGGCTGGCTTGGTGAAGTCAGAAGGTGTCCAGTCCGGTAGAGGCCGGACCGAAACCCTGTCTTCGGCTCTTGCGATCCAAAAGCCCAACTGGCGCTGATAATAGCGATAGAGCGAGTCGGACAGCAGGCTCTGGTCGATCAGGCCCGCTGATTCGTCCAGCCAGATTTCTTCGACAGCGATGATTGTATCATTCAGGTAGCGCATCCTCCGGACACGCGAACCGGCGTCAGAAGCACCGAATTTTGGCAGACCAACCGGCTTTTTCAGATGGTCAACCGACAGGATATCCGCACGAGGCAGGCCACCCCCTTCGGGCAGTTCCAGCCTAAACATTGCATAGACGCTGCTTTGCGTACCGGTCTCGCGTATGTAGTTCCCCGAGCCTTGGATTCGCTCCAACATCCCCTTTTTTTCTAGCTCTGAGAGCGATTTTCGCAGCGTCCCAACCGAGACATTCAGCTCTGCGGCCATCTCGCGCTCGGGCGGCAATCGTTCACCGTCAATAAGGCGACCAGCCGCGATGTCACGGATCAGAAGTTCCGCGATCTGAATATATACCGGCAGGGCATTGGGGTTTCGGTTGGATGCAGGCACGGCAGACGCTTCACTCGGTCGCAGGAAAAATTGATACACTATTGATCTACATCAAAGCGATTGCTACGCAAGAGGAAAGTCAAAGATGTACGGAGCGTGAATCAAATGAGCATCGTCCCCATCACATCCCCCGATCTGGATGCGGCCGAAGTTTCGTGGTTCGCTGCCCTGTGTTCCGATGATTACCAGTTCCTTGGCGTTCCCGACGGTGACCTGCGGTCGAGTTGGGAGCATTGCTCGAACATTGTGAAAGAGGCCGAAGCGCAGGGTTTTCGCAACATCCTCTGCCCGTCCTCCTATCAGGTCGGTCAAGACACGCTGAGCTTTGTCGCCGGCTGCGCTCCGATCACCGACCGGATCAACCTGCTGGCCGCCGTACGCTGTGGCGAGATGCAACCGATCATGCTGGCCCGCACCATCGCAACGCTGGACCACATGCTGAAGGGGCGTTTGACGGTCAACATCATCTCATCCGACTTTCCCGGTGAGAAGGCCGACAGCGCGTTCCGCTATCAGCGCTCGCGCGAAGTGGTGGAGATTCTGAAACAGGCCTGGACGCAGGATGAGATCAATCATGCAGGCGAGGTCTACAACTTCTCGGGCCTGACCACCGACCCGGCCAAGCCATATCAGACCGGCGGGCCGCTGCTTTATTTCGGCGGCTATTCTCCCTCTGCTTTGGATCTGTGCGGCGAGCATTGTGACGTCTACCTGATGTGGCCTGAAACCAAGGATCAACTGGCTGAACGGATGAAGGCCGTTCACGCCGTCGCTGAAAACTACGACCGCACGCTGGATTACGGGTTGCGTGTCCATATGATCGTTCGCGATACCGAGGCTGAAGCACAGGAATACGCGGATTACATCGTCTCGAAGCTGGACGACGAATATGGTCGCGCCATCCGCGAACGGGCGCTGGATTCGACCTCGCTGGGGGTGGCGCATCAGGCCAGAAACCGCGATCTGGCGGATGAATACGGCTATGTCGAACCCGGTCTCTGGACCGGTGTTGGCCGGGCACGGTCTGGTTGCGGTGCCGCTCTGGTCGGATCGACGGATCAGGTTATGTCGAAGGTCGAGGAATACAAGAAGATGGGCATCCGCGCCTTCATCTTCTCGGGCTACCCGCATCAGGACGAAGCCCGCCATTTCGGCGCTCGCGTGTTGCCGAATTTGAAAACCTGTTCTCTTCCCGAAGCTTACGGAAGGGTTCCCAAAACGACCCCGGCCACACCGCTGGGCAACGGAGAACGCCGCTGATGCAACGTGTGAAACTTTCTGACTCGCTGGAGATGAGCCGCCTTGTCTATGGCATGTGGCGGTTGGGCGATGACAGTGACACGTCCGCGGGCCATGTCGAGGCCAAGATTCAGACCTGTCTGGATCAGGGTATCACCACCTTCGATCAGGCCGACATCTATGGCGGCTACCAGGCCGAGGCCGTGCTGGGTGCCGCCCTGCGCGCCAATCCAAACCTGCGTCAGAAGATGGAGATCGTCACCAAATGCGACATCGTCGCGCCGGTTGGCCGTTACGCGGATGCGAAGGTAAAATACTACGACACCTCGCGCGCCCACATTCTGAAATCGGTCGACACGTCGCTGTCGGAAATGGCGATTGACCACATCGATCTGCTGTTAATCCACCGCCCGGATCCAATGATGGATCACCATGAAACCGGTGCAGCGCTGGATGAGGTGGTTGCCAGTGGCAAGGTCGGCGCGGTTGGTGTGTCCAACTTCCGCCCTTGGGATTGGTCGTTGCTGCAATCGGCGATGAATACGCCGTTGGTCACCAACCAGATCGAAATTTCTCTGGGTCAGATCAGCCCATTCACCAACGGTGATTTGGCCTTTCACCAACAGCATGGCCATCCGTTGATGGCATGGTCGCCGCTGGGTGGAGGCTTGTTGATGGCCGGAAACCCGCCGGTTGGGGTCGTTGCCGATGAAATCGCAGCCGGGTTCGGCGTAGATCGCGCCGCCGTCGCTGTGGCGTTCCTGCTGGCCCACCCGGCCAACATCCTGCCGGTTCTGGGCACCAACAATCTGGACCGGATCAAACGCGCCTCGGACGCATTGAAAGTCAAACTGGATCGCGAAAGCTGGTTCCGCCTGTACGAGGCGGCACTGGGGCACGAGGTACCATGATGAACGCAATCTCAAAGGACATGACTCGCACCTTCATTCCACATAAGGACGACACACGTACTCTGCGCGACGCCTTCGGCCGCTTTGCAACCGGTGTCACCATCGTGACCTGCAACAGCGCGGACGGTCCGGTCTGCATCACCGCCAACAGCTTTTCGTCCTTGTCGCTTGACCCACCGCTGATCATGTGGGCCGGAGACCGCAACTCGCGTCGCTTCCCCTATTTCCACAAGGCCCGCCATTTCAGCGTGCATGTGCTGTCGTCGGACCAGGCCGAGCTGTGCTTCGGCTGCTCGAAAGACGCATTTGCACTGCGGGACATCAGCCACGAGCGCTGTGAGAATGGGACGCCGGTGTTGGCGGATTGCCTTGCGCGGTTCGAATGCGAACAGCACGCGTATCACGATGCAGGCGATCACGTTATTGTGGTTGGAAAGGTTCTCAAGGCCAGCATGTCGGATGGAGACGCGCTGACATTTTATGCCGGGAAACTCGGCCAATTCGCGAAAGTCTAAGCGCGATTTGATGACCGTGGGGGACACCCACGGCTGACCAAGGGAGGATCCGCATGGGCGGACTGGCATCGGTGCTTGCACCGATTGCATTCGTGAACGAAACCGTGCTGCGTCTGGGCCGGGCGTTTGGTGTTGTTGCGATTGCGCTCATGGTGATCGCAATCTTGATCCAGGTGTTTTTCCGATACGTTCTGGGCAATGCGCTGCCGTGGCCGGATGAGGCCGCGCGGTTCTGCATGTTGTGGATGACCGGTCTAATGGCGCCCACCGCCTTTCGGCGTGGCGGCTTTGTGGCCATAGACATGCTGGAACGCTTCCTTCCCCGTATCATCGGTCAAACGCTGAATCTGTTCCTTCTTTTGCTCTCGTTCGCCGTCCTGCTGGTCGCGGTCA
Organism: Ruegeria sp. HKCCD7559; assembly: GCF_013110575.1. NCBI lineage: Bacteria > Pseudomonadati > Pseudomonadota > Alphaproteobacteria > Rhodobacterales > Roseobacteraceae > Ruegeria > Ruegeria sp. HKCCD7559. The sequence goes on along the minus strand of NZ_WVQU01000002.1, from coordinate 311,523 downwards.
ATATCGGCTGGTCCGAGGTTACCGGCTTTGGCGGAAAATTCGCCACTGCCGCGCTGTATTTGCCCACCTCTTTAGGGTTCGATGAATGGTATCGCATTCCGCGCAGTTGGATGATGGCATCGCTGCTGGTGGGGATCATCCTACTGATCTCGGTGAATATCGAGCTGATCCTGCGATCCTTCATCACCTTGCTGGGCGGCGGCCACCTGTTGCCTGAAATTCCTGATGCGGCAGTGGGGGCCGAATAAGTGCTGATCTGGTTCCTGCCCACCTTTCTGATTTTCCTGCTGATCGGCCTGCCGGTCTTTTTCGCTTTGCTGGCGGCGCCCGGTATCCTGCTGTGGCTGAACGGCCAGACGAACGACATCACGTTGCTGTATCGCAATGTCTATAACGGCATGGACAGCTTCCCTCTGATGGCGATCCCCTTCTTCATGCTGGCCGGAGAGCTCATGAACCGAGGCGGCATCACCATCCGCCTTGTCGAGTTTTCGCAGGCTCTGATGGGTCATCTGCGCGGTGGTCTGGCGCATGTGAACGTGCTGAGTTCGATCCTGTTTGCGGGCCTCTCGGGGTCCGCCGTGGCGGACACCTCGGCGCTAGGGTCGATGCTGATCCCGGCGATGGAGAAACAGGGCTATACCCGGAAATTCGCCGCCGCGATCACGGCGGCAAGTTCCGTGATCGGGCCGATCATTCCGCCCTCGGGCATCATGATCATCTACGCCTATGTGATGGGCGAAAGCGTGGCCGCGTTGTTCCTTGCGGGGATCGTGCCGGGCGTGATGGTCGGTGTCGGTCTGATGCTGATGATCAAACTGATGGCCGACCGCTATGACTTCCCCGTCGCCAGCCGCAAATACACATGGACCGAGCGGCGTCAGGCCAGTTTGAAGGCCTTTTTCCCATTGATGACACCGGTCATCATTCTGGGCGGTATTCTGGGTGGTATCTTCACACCGACCGAGGCTGCGGCAGTCGCCGTGGGCTATGCCTTCATCATCGGGTTCTTCATCCTGCGGACATTGACATGGAAAGAGGTCCCCGAGGTGCTCAGCAATGCAGGCATGACTTCAGCCGTTGTTCTGCTGCTGGTTGGTGCTGCGATGGCGTTCAAGACGGTCGTCAGCCTCAGCCATGCGCCGGAACAACTGGCCTCGCTGATCCTCAGCCTGTCAGAAAACCCGCTGATCCTTTTGTTCCTGATCAACCTGCTGCTGTTCATCGTCGGCATGTTCCTGGACGCAGGCCCCGCGATCATCATCCTTGGACCAATCCTTGGACCGATCTTCACCAGTCTCGGCGTCGACCCGATCCATTTCGCCATCATCATGAGCGTCAACCTGACCGTCGGCCTCGCCACCCCGCCAATGGGCCTTGTGCTGTTCGTGGCCGCCGCCGTATCGCGCGAACGGGTTGAAACCATCGCCAAGGCGATCCTGCCGTTCCTGGCGGTCGAAATCATCGTGATTTTCCTGATCACCTACATACCCGCACTATCCATGACGATCCCGAGGATAACGGGATTTGCCAACTAACTGAGTTCCACAGGGAGGAAACGCATGCTCAGAGAATTCATCAAAACCGCAGCGGTGGCCACATCGCTGGTGGCGGCGTCCGCCATGGCTGCGACAGCCGCCGATTATACGCTGCGCGCAACCGCAAATTCGAACGAAAACGATGAGGATTATGACGGTCTGATCGTCTTCAAGAACTATGTCGAATCTGCCTCGAACGGCGCGATCGAGGTCGAACTGTTCATCGGCACACAGCTCTGCTCGAACGGGGCCGAATGCTTGCAGGGCGTGGCAGACGGCACCATCGACATCTACATCTCGACCTCGGGCGGTGCCTCAGGCATCTTTCCTTACGTGCAGGTTCTGGACCTGCCTTATCTGATGGCCGATGACCGCGTTGCCGAGCATGTCCTGTCGGGCGATTTCACCCGCACAATGCGCGACATGGCGCTTGAGGACTCTGGCGGCGCAATCCGTCTGATGACCATCGGCAACACAGGCGGCTGGCGCAACTTTGCCAACACACAGCGCCGCATTGCCGAGCCCGCGGATATGGAAGGTCTGAAAATCCGCACCGTCGTCGCCGACCTGCCGCAGGAACTGGTCAAGGCGCTGGGTGCGTCGCCCACCCCGATCCCGTGGCCGGAACTGTTCACCAGCTTCCAGACCGGTGTCGTTGAAGGATCCAAGAACGGCATCACCGACATCATGGGTATGAAATTCCCGGATGCGGGCCTGCAATACGTAACGCTGGACGGCCACGCCTATATGGGCGCATTGTGGTGGATGAACAACGCCAAGTTCCAGGAGATGCCCGAGGATCTGCGCCGCGTCGTGGTCGACGGGTTCTATGCCCTGCAACAGGCCACTTTCGCCTCCCCCAAGCGCAAGTCGATCCAAGCCTATGAAGATTTCGTCGCCGGTGGCGGAGACCTCTATGTGCTGACACCCGATCAGAAGGCTGCGTTCAAAGAGGCCGCAACGCCAGTTTATGATTGGTTCCAGTCCAACGTTGCGCGTGGCGACGAGATCTTTGCTGCACTGACCGAGGCGGTCGCGGCGGCTGAGGCGGACGTCAACGCCGCTCGTGATGCGGATCTGAAGTGAACGGTTGGGCCGGGCTTTGCGGCCTGGCCCTCACCGAAACGGGTACATCCACCCTTTGTAGTCGTTGACCAGAACATGCGCCTTTTCAATCTGCTGCGGCGACATTTTCTTGACCACTTCCTCAAGGCTGATCGCCGCGTCGGGGTCGCCGCCAATGGCGCTGAGCGTGTACCACATATACGCACGCACCAGATCGGGCGCGGGCATGCCCAGACCCAATTCATAATACCAGCCAACGCCCGACTGCGCCCCCGGATGCCCCTTCATCGAGGCGCGCAGATACCATTCAAAGGCCCGTTCGTAATCCTGCTCGACCCCCAAACCCAGCCCGTACATCACGCCGATCAACTCTTCAGCCTCGGCGTTGCCCGAGCGCGCGGCTGGAAGAAGTTCCTCGCGCGCGGCTGCAAACTGTCCGGCTTCCATCATATCGCGGGCTTGTTCCAGTTCAGACAGAGCCGGAGACGCAAATACGCAAAGGGCAAAAACAAGCTGGCGCATGGGATCGTTGCCTTCTTCTGGGTCGGGGCCGCTGTGGCACAGGATTTGCCGCGCCCGCTGACCGATGATGACTTTATCCCCTTTGATATGAAACAGGCCGCCATCGGTCATCAACTGTTTTACGACCCGATCCTGTCAGGCAACCGCAACATCGCCTGCGCCCATTGTCACCACCCGGATTTCGGCACTTCGGACGGGTTGTCGCTGGGCATAGGAGAAGGCGGGCAGGGGTTGGGGCCGGACCGCACACCCGGCACCGGAGCCGACAGAATACGCAAACGCATCCCTCGCAACTCTCCGGGCCTGTGGAATCTTGGGGCCAAGGACATACACACCGTCTTTCACGACGGCAGGCTGAGCATTTCCGACGTCTACGGCAACGGCTTCAATTCCCCGGCGCAGGAGTGGCTGCCCGAGGGTCTGAACTCCCTGCTGGCGGCACAGGCTTTGTTCCCCCTGACCTCACAATTCGAGATGGCGGGCAATGTGGCCGAAAATGAAGTCACAGGCGCGGTGCATGATCGTATCGACAAGGGCTGGCCCATTCTGGCGAAACGCGTCCGCACCGATCTGCGCTATGGTCCGGCCATGGTCGCCGCCTTTGATGAGGTCGAGACGACCGAGGACATCACGATCACGCAAGTCGCCAACGCTCTGGCCGCTTTCATGGCGATCGAGTGGCGTAGCACCGACAGCCCGTTTGACCACTATCTTGCGGGCGACATGAATGCCCTTTCACCTGCGCAAATCGAGGGGATGAGGCTGTTCTACGGAAAAGCCCGCTGCTCCGCCTGCCATCGCGGACCGCTCATGTCAGATCAGAAGTTCCATGCACTGGGCTTGCCACCCTTTGGGCCGGGTCGCACCCGGCAGTGGGATCCCTTCGTCCGGGATGTCGGCCGCATGGGTGAAAGCAACCGCCTTGAGGATGCCTACAGGTTCCGTACCCCGATGCTACGCAATGTTGCCCTGACCGCGCCTTACGGTCACAATGGCGCTTTCCCCGATCTTGAAAGCGTCATTCGCCATCATTTGGATCCGCAGGCCAGCCTGGACAAATGGACCCCTCAAATGGCTGCCTTACCCAAGGTGCCATGGTTGCAAAAAACGGATTTTCTGGTTTGGCAGGACCAATATGAAATGGCACGTCAACGCAAGAAAATTGATATTGATCCGATCCAGCTTGCGGAATTGGAAATCGAAAACCTGATTGCTTTTCTGCATTCGTTGACAGGTCGCAGCGTAGACTCTCCGATATTCGGTGTGCCGAAAGGATTTACTCCTTAGGGTCAGGATGCATTGATTTTCAAAGCGCTGCATGATTCACGGTTCGAAAAACGGAGCGGTGATATGAGCGACCTTTTCTGGCTGACTGACGAGCAGATGGCCAAACTTTCCCCTTTCTTTCCGCGGTCGCATGGCAAGCCACGGGTCGATGACAAGAGGGTGCTGAGCGGGATTATCTTCATCAATCGCAATGGGTTGCGGTGGCGTGACGCTCCCAAAGAATACGGACCGCACAAGACGCTTTATAGCCGGTGGAAGCGTTGGAGTGAGAAAGGTATCTTCGCTCGGATGATGGTCGGCTTGGCAGCCGAACACGGCGAGGAAAAGACCGTGATGATCCCCTTTCTTTGATTGCGTTGCAATCAACTGTCAGGCAGTGGACGCGACCTATCTGAAAGCACATCGTACCGCGACCAGCATGGCCGCGAAAAAGGGGGGCGTGGTCGCCTGATTGGCCGAACCAAGGGCGGCATGAATACCAAACTGCATGCTATCTGTGACAGCCAAGGGCGACCGATCAGCCTTTTTGTCACCGCTGGCCAAGTCAGTGACTACATCGGTGCGCGAGCGCTACTGAGCAGTATTCCAGATGTCGACTGGCTGCTCGGGGATCGTGGCTATGATGCAGACTGGTTCCGAGATGCGTTAAAAGACAAAGGGATACGCGCCTGCATCCCAGGTCGAAAGCAACGCAAGACAACCGTGAAGTATGACAAGCGCCGATACAAACGGCGCAACCGTATTGAGATCATGTTTGGTAGGCTCAAGGACTGGAGGCGCGTAGCGACACGTTATGATCGCTGTCCCAAAGTCTTCCTCTCCGCAATCGCACTCACAGCAACCGTCATCTATTGGTTTTGAATCCTGACCCTAGGTCCGTTTCGAACCGATCCTCAACGGCATTATCCGTCCCGGTATGTCGACCTCGCCAGATTGGTATCGCTTGGGGTGTCCTCACACTCGACTCTTAATCTGCCTCACTCCACAAGGATTTTGAGACGCAAACTTGTATTGCCCTCCTTCCGAGGCCCACGCATAAGCGTGGGTTTTCGTTTTTCTGGATGTAAGCTTGACTTGGGTTGTGTATTTGACAGCAACGACAGAAATGTGATCCGCGCCGGAAGCCGGGCTTTGCACAGTGCGCGTATCTGCGCGCCGTCGGATAAATTAAGCTGAAGACCGTGGCCAAGCGTTCGCAATTTACGACCCCAATGATGGGCTGAGCCGCAAACCTCCAATGCCAGCCACTCAGCGTAGGACCGTCTATCATAAATGGGAGTGACTTGGTGCGCTTGATTTCCTTATTAAGGATCCGCCGCTCGGTGGCTAAAACGCAGTGTACCTGAAAAACGTCCTTAGCCAGATCCAGACCTACATTTCTTCTCCGTAATTGGATGGCTCCTCTCTTTGCAGTCGATAACAACTGCACTTTGGCGCGTTCGATGCCGACGAAGGAGGAACTATCCACCTCATCCGGTAAGGATCGATTACTTCAAAAAGAGCGTTTGAAGTAGCAGTAATTCAGACTGCGAGAAGTAACTTTTGTTGGCGGAAAGGTAAGTTAACTGGTCAAAAGGCAAAATATCTCTGCATTTGACAAGTTGATTTCATTGGTCGGAGTGAGAGGATTCGAACCTCCGACCCCTGCCTCCCGAAGACAGTGCTCTACCAGGCTGAGCTACACTCCGACCGTGGCGGGTGATCTATACGCGGCGGGTCTGATGCGCAAGAGGATTCTGTAATGCGACTACCCGAATCTTTCGATCTCAACACCCAAAAATATATGGCAGCGGACCAATGGGCACGGAACCCGGTGATCTAAGCAGGTCGCCATGTTTATGGTTCGCAAAAACGAGCGTTTACATGTTTGCGTTCTGCTGTTGACCGGCGCGCACAGTGTCCGCCAACTTGTTCACCTCCCCCCCCCGCCGGGCAGGTCGCGATGGCACCGGTGTTAAAACGTTGGCTGGATGACAGGCTTGTTGAAAGGCAAGGGAATCGCAACCTTTTGCGGTGGAAACCCTTTGGTTTCTTTGTCCGCTTTCGCCCGCGCAGCCATCGTCATCAATTGGTTGTGAAGCGTCCCAGGCAATCACGGCAAGGGATCTGTTTTGTACAGACGAATTTTGGTTCCACCATGGTCGACGACCGGTCCTGGCGCCAGCAAAGGCAGGCGTGTGGCCCGGGCAAGCCCCGGAGCGCTGGTGATCACGCCGACCCGCCATCCCTGGAACCGGTTCATCAGGGTTTTGCCCATCGCGCCATAGACCGAGCGCAAGCGTCTTTCGTCACCAATTCGCGCCCCGTAGGGCGGGTTCACAATGACCAGCCCCGCAGGACCTTCGGGGGGTTTTATGTCGCTGACGGAACGCTGTTGAAACCGTGTCACGGCACCGACTTGGGCCCTTTCGGCATTGGCAGTCGCCGCGTCAACCGCGCCCGAGTTGCGATCCGAGCCGTAGAAGGTAAGCGCGCATTCCGCCGCCTTCGTTTCCCGTCGCATTTCCTGCCACTGATCAGGGTCAAAGCCCGCCAGGTCCTCGAATGCAAAACCGCGGGAGCGGCCAGGGCGCAGACCCAGAGCGATCTCGGCGGCCTCGATCACGAAGGTACCCGATCCGCACATCGGGTCCAGTACGGGTTCATCGCCCGAGTAGCCACATTCTTTCAGGAACATGGCGGCCATTGTTTCGCGCATTGGGGCCTTGGCAATGGCTTCCTTGTGACCGCGTTTGTGCAACAGCTCGCCGGAACTGTCGACCGAGATCGTGCAGATGTCTTTTTCGATTCGAAGCAACACCCGAAGGTTTGCCTCGGATGAAATCGTGGTGCCCAATGTCTCGGATATTGCCCGCTCGATCCTCTGACGAGCTGCACCGGCGTGATAAATTCTGGATTTGCGGCTGATGGCTTCCACCTTGACCGGCACGTCAGGACGCAAAACGGTGCCCCAAGGAAATTTCCGAGCACGTTTGTCCAATTGGGCAAGGTGCACGGCGGGGAAGCTGCCCAGTCGCACCAGAACCTTGTTGGCGCCGCGCAATGTCAGGTTGGCACGCCAGACCTCGGGCCATGAACCCCGGCATGTTACCCCGCCGGGTACAGTTCTGACCTGCGCGAATCCGTTGAATTGCGCCTCGTCACCAAGAGGCGCCTCGAGGCCCGGCGTGGCAACCAGAAAGATTTCCAAATCTGTGTCTTTTTCCATTCTGGTTGCTTACACTGGAACCTTGGTGGGCGCGATATGCAATTATACGCCATGGATTCAGAAGAAATGACCGATCAATCGCAGGATTGTGTGGTTCATCCTCAAGTTTTGGCGGTAACAGGTTTGCGTTTATGACCTTCCCCGCGTAAAGGGTCCTTGATCGGAAATACGCCTGCGGATTTTGGACCGTTTTCGACGCTTTTGCGACGGAGGCTCGAAAAAACCGCGCTATTGCATGACCCCGAAAGGGCGTTAGCAGAGCTGGCGCAGAAAAGAGGCTTGGAAGAACGTAGCAACATGCAAACTTTCAAACTGAAAAAGGGGCTGGATCTGCCGGTGGAAGGCGCTCCTGACCAGACCATTCACCCGGGCCCGGAATACGCGACCGTTGGCGTCCTGGGCGGCGACTACATCGGCCTGAAACCCAAGATGCTGGTGCAGGAAGGCGACAGCGTCGTACGTGGCGCGCCGCTGTTCTGTCACAAGGACGCGCCTGACGCGATGATGGTCGCACCGGTAAGTGGCAGGGTCGTCGCGATCAACCGTGGTGCCCGTCGGGTGCTGCAAAGCGTCGTGATCGAAGTGACAGATGTCAATGACACCGGTGTTGATTTCTCGGGCATAGGGGATGCCGACAGCGCCGAAGGCGTGACGGCCAAGCTGTGCGCCGCCGGCCTGTGGACGTCGTTCCGCACGCGCCCCTATTCAAAAATGCCGAACCCCGGCGTCAAACCGGATGCGATCTTTGTCACCGCCATGGACAGTGACCCGCTGGCCGCTGACGCTGCCACGATCATTGCCGAGGCGCCCGAAGAATTTACCGCCGGTTTGGCGGCAGTCAGCACATTGACCGAGGGCAAAACCTATCTTTGCCAAAAAGAGGGTGACACGATACCCGGCGCAGATGTCGCCGGTGTCGAAGCTGCATCTTTCGCAGGCCCGCACCCATCGGGGCTGGCCGGAACGCATATTCACTTCCTCGAACCCCTTGCAGGCGACAAGCAGGTCTGGACCATCGGGTATCAGGATGTCATCGCTATTGGTCGCCTGATGCTGACCGGCCATCTGGATCCGAATGTCGTGATTGCCCTGACGGGGCCGGGTGCGCGTCAACCACGTTTGATCCGTACCGTGATGGGCGCATCAACTGACGATCTGACCCGCGACGAAGTCGATGTGGACGGCACGCCCCGCATCATTTCGGGTTCGATCCTGTCGGGCCGGCACGCTGAGGGCCCGACCGCCTATCTGGGCCGGTTCGCGCGCCAGATCAGCATCATCCGTGAAGATCCCGATCAAATCCCGTTGGGCTGGATTCGTCCAATGCCGTCGAAATACGCGGTCCAGCCTGTATTGGGTTCGGCATTCGCTAAGAAGCTGTATGCGTTCACCTCCAACCTGAACGGCGGGCGTCGGGCCATGGTGCCCACAGGTGTTTTCGAAGACCTGATGCCGCAGGACTATCTGCCCACTCAGTTGCTGCGGGCGCTGCTGGTAATGGATACGGACACTGCCCAAGCCCTGGGTGCGCTGGAGCTGGACGAAGAGGATCTTGGCCTTGTGGGCTTTGCCTGTCCGGCAAAATATGAATACGGGCTGGCGCTGCGCGACTGCCTGAGCAAAATTGAAAAGGAGGGCTGAGCCGAATGGGTTTGCGCAGCTTCTTTGACAGGATCGAGCCGAACTTTACCAAGGGCGGCAAGTACGAAAAGTACTTCCCCATCTACGAGATGGTGGAAAGCTTCATCTACACTCCAAAAACCGTGACCACGGTGGCGCCGCACGCGCGGTCCTATGTGGATATGAAGCGGATCATGACCTATGTCGTGATCGCGACGATCCCCTGCATCCTGTGGGGGATGTGGAACACCGGCTATCAGGCAAACTCTGCGATTGCTTTGCTGGGTCCGGAATCGGCCACCGGCTGGCGGATTGCTTTGTTGCAGATGTTCGGGATTTCGCTGGACCCGTCCAGCATCTTTGCCAATGTCATGCATGGTCTGATGTATTTCCTTCCGATCTACATCGTCACGCTGGTCGCGGGCGGTATCTTCGAGGTCATCTTTGCCACCGTGCGCGGCCATGAGGTGAACGAAGGCTTCCTAGTTACATCAATGCTTTACACGCTGATCATGCCTGCTACGACGCCCCTGTGGCAGGTGGCATTGGGCATCATCTTCGGCGTTGTGATCGGTAAGGAAGTGTTCGGGGGCACCGGCAAGAACTTTCTCAACCCCGCGCTTGTGGGGCGGGCGTTTTTGTATTTCGCCTATCCGGCGCAGATGTCGGGGGATGCGGTCTGGACACCCGTTGACGGGTTCTCGGGCGCAACTGCATTGGGCGTGTCTGCGGCCGAAGGCGTGCAGGCGCTGGCCGCTGAAGGCATCACCTGGTCGAGCGCGTTTTTCGGCACCATTCAGGGCAGCTTTGGCGAAACATCGACGCTGGCCTGCATGATCGGTCTGGCTTTCCTTCTGATGACCAGGATCGCCAACTATCGCCTGATTGTGGGCTGTCTGGCGGGCACCATCGGCTTTACCCTGCTGCTGAACCTGATCGGATCGGATACCAACCCGATGTTCGCGATGCCATGGTACTGGCATATCGTGTTGGGCGGTTACGCTTTCGGGCTGGCCTTTATGGTGACGGAACCGGTTTCCGCCAGCCACACCAATGTAGGGCGTTATATTTATGGCGCTCTGATCGGTGTCATGGTCGTGATGATCCGCGTGATCAACCCGGCTTTCCCCGAAGGCATGATGCTGGCAATCCTGTTCGGCAACGTCTTTGCACCGCTGATCGACTATTTCGTCGTGCAAGCCAACATCAAACGGAGGGCGCGTCGCCATGTCTGATACGCAATCCCCAGATCAAAACGAGGCACCCAAGGGCGCATTAGCCAAATTCCTGGCGGCGTCGCCGGATTCTGTTGGCAAGACGATCTTCATCGCCGTTGCCGTCTGTCTGGTCGCCTCGATGGTTGTGTCCGCGGCCGCAGTCAGCCTGCGCCCGGTGCAAGAGGCCAACCGCCTGAAGGACAAACAGGTAAACGTTCTGCAAGTTGCAGGCGTGTTCGAGCCGGGCATCGACGTGACAGAGGCTTTTGCCGCCTTCGAACCACATGTGCTGGAGCTGTCCACAGGCACCTTCGTCGATGATCAGTTTGATCCGACCACATTTGACGACATCGCCGCCGCTAGCGATCCTGAGCTGAGCGTCGCGTTGGACAATGACCCCGCCGGTATCGGCCGCAAATCCAAATACCGTGTTATCTATCTGCTGCGCGATGATGCAGGTGATCTGGACAAGGTGATCCTGCCTCTGCACGGATACGGCCTGTGGTCGACGCTCTATGGATTTATCGCGCTTGAAAACAACGGCAACGATATCTACGGCCTGCAATTCTATCAGCATGGTGAAACTCCGGGTCTTGGGGCCGAGGTGGACAACCCACGCTGGAAAGCCCTGTGGAACGGGAAAAAGCTGCGCGACGAAGCAGGTGATCTGCAAATCACCGTTGCCAAATCGCAGCCCGCAGCCGGGCCAGATTTCTATGTGGATGCGTTGGCGGGGGCCACGCTGACGTCGGTCGGCGTCGATAACCTTGTGAAATTCTGGATGGGCGATGCGGGCTATGGTCCCTTCCTGGCCAAACTTCAAGCAGGAGAGATTTGATGTCCCAGACCAAGAAAGAGATGCTGGTCGACCCGCTTGTCGACAACAATCCGATCACATTGCAGGTGCTGGGCATCTGTTCAGCACTTGCGGTGACATCATCGTTGCAAGTGTCGATGGTGATGGCGCTGGCGGTGATCTTCGTGACCTCGTTTTCGTCGTTCTTCATTTCGTGCCTGCGCAACCAGATCCCCGGTTCGATCCGGATCATCGTTCAGATGGTGATCATCGCGTCGTTGGTGATCTTGGTGGACCAGATCCTGAAAGCCTATGCTTTCGAGATTTCGAAAACCCTGTCGGTTTTCGTCGGCCTGATCATCACCAACTGCATCGTGATGGGCCGCGCCGAGGCGTTTGCGATGAAGAATCCGCCGGTTGCGTCCTTTATCGACGGAATGGGCAACGGCATGGGCTATGGTCTTATTCTGCTGCTGGTCGGCTTCATTCGCGAGCTGTTTGGCGCGGGGTCGCTGTTCGGCGTTACCATTCTGGAAACCGTCAACAATGGCGGCTGGTACGTGCCCAACGGCATGCTGTTGCTGCCGCCCTCGGCGTTCTTCATCATCGGTCTGATCATCTGGGCCTTCCGCACCTGGAAGCCGAACCAGGTGGAAGAGCGTGAATACAAAATTCAGCAGGTAGAGGCCCACTGATGGAAGGTCTGATCTCACTGGCCGTAAAGGCCATCTTTGTCGAAAACCTTGCGCTTAGCTTCTTCCTGGGGATGTGTACCTTCATCGCCGTGTCCAAGAAGATTTCGACAGCGCTGGGTCTGGGGATTTCGGTCATGGTCGTGCAGGCCATCACCGTGCCTGCCAACAACCTACTGCTGAACTACTTGTTGAAACCGGGCGCGCTGGCCTGGGCCGGGTTCCCGGATGTAGACCTGACCTTCCTTGGCCTGATTTCCTATATCGGCGTGATCGCGGCGATGGTTCAGATACTCGAGATGGTTTTGGACAAGTATTTCCCACCGCTTTACAACGCGTTGGGGATCTTTCTGCCACTGATCACGGTGAACTGCGCCATCCTTGGCGGGTCGCTGTTCATGGTGGAGCGTGACTATAACTTTGCCGAGGCGGCGACTTATGGCTTGTCTTCCGGTTTTGGCTGGGCACTGGCAATCACCGCAATGGCCGGAGTCCGGGAAAAGCTGAAATATTCAGACATCCCCGATGGTCTGCAAGGTCTGGGCATCACTTTCATTACCGCAGGTCTGATGGCTATGGCCTTCATGTCCTTCTCGGGCGTGAAACTGTAAGGGGGCGTTGATGGAAACCTTTACCTTAGGCGTAGCTCTTTTCACCGTAATCGTTCTGGCATTGGTGGCCATCATCATGGCCGCCCGATCCAAGCTGGTATCGACCGGAAACGTCAACATTACGATCAACGGCGAAAAGACCATTTCCGTTCCGGCAGGTGGCAAGCTGCTACAGACGCTGGCTGCCGAGAAGCTGTTCGTTCCTTCGGCCTGCGGTGGCGGCGGCACCTGTGCGCAGTGTCGGGTGCGGGTGCATTCGGGGGGCGGATCGATCCTGCCGACCGAAGAAAGCCATATCACGAAACGTGAAGCGTCATGTGGTGATCGCCTGTCTTGCCAGGTGGCGGTCAAGCAGGACATGGATATCGAAGTTCCGGAAGAAGTCTTCGGCGTCAAGAAATGGGAATGTACCGTTCGGTCGAACGAAAACGTAGCGACCTTCATCAAGGCGTTGATCCTGGACCTGCCCGAGGGTGAGGATGTGAACTTCCGCGCCGGTGGCTACATCCAGATCGAAGCACCTGCACACCAGTTGAAATACACGGATTTCGACATTGAAGAGGAATATCGCGAGGATTGGGATCGCTTCAATCTGTGGCAATATGAATCGGTGGTGACCGAACCCATCGAGCGCGCCTATTCGATGGCCAACTACCCGGACGAAAAGGGCATGATCATGCTGAACGTCCGCGTGGCCTCGCCGCCGCCGGGGTCCGAAGGCATTCCGGCGGGTCAGATGTCGTCTTACATCTTCAACCTGAAGCCGGGTGACAAGGTCACCATTTCAGGCCCATTCGGCGAGTTCTTTGCCCGCGAAACTGACAAAGAGATGGTCTTTATTGGCGGCGGCGCCGGTATGGCACCAATGCGCAGCCATATCTTTGATCAGCTCAAGCGTCTTCAGAACCGCAACCGCAAGATCAGCTTCTGGTACGGTGCGCGGTCTAAGAAAGAGATGTTCTTTGTCGAAGACTTCGACAGTCTGGCTGAAGAATTCGACAATTTCGAGTGGCATGTGGCCTTGTCGGACGCGCAGCCCGAGGACAATTGGAAAGGCTATACCGGCTTCATCCACAACGTATTGTTCGAAGAGTACCTCAAGAATCATCCCGCGCCTGAGGATTGCGAATACTACATGTGTGGTCCGCCAATCATGAACCAGTCGGTCATCAACATGCTGCTGGATCTGGGCGTGGACCGCGAAGACATCATGCTCGACGATTTCGGCGGCTAAGGAACAAAAAAGAACCGGCGTTGAAGACGCCGGTTCTTTCATTTGGCGGTAAGCCTGCGTTATTTTGCGTAATACTCTCGATACCACGCGACGAATTGTGTGATACCGTCTTTCAGATCTGTCTGGGGGCGATAGTTCGTCAGTCTTTGTAGCAGCCGATTGTCCGCCCAAGTGGCATGAACATCACCCATCTGCATCGGCATGAAATTCTTGATCGCCTTCTGCCCCACGGCCTGTTCGATGGCTTCGATGAAATCCATCAGGCGCACTTTTTCGCCGTTGCCGATATTCACGATGCGATAGGGCGCGACGGGCGACAGGCTGTCTCCGTCCTCGATATCCTCACGGCTGGCTGGCCGCACCGGAGGCACATCGATCAGCAATCTGATGCCGCGTACAAGGTCCTGGACATGGGTGAAATCCCGGTACATGTCGCCATGATTGTAAATGTCGATCGAGCGACCATCCAGGATGGCGGCGACAAATTTGAAATACGCCAGATCCGGTCGTCCCCAGGTGCCGTAGACGGTAAAGAAGCGGAACATGGTCGTCGGCAAATCCCACAAATGGGCATAGGAATGCCCCATCGCCTCATTCGCCTTTTTTGTCGCGGAATAGATGGTAAGCTGGGTGTCGGCTTTTTCCGTCTCGGTGAAGGGCATGTCCTCGTTGGCACCGTAGATGGAGGAGGTCGATGCCATCAAAAGATGATCCACCTTATGTTGCCGTGCAATTTCCATCACGTTGAATGTTCCAACGACATTCGATTCAACATAGCTGCGGGGATGTTCCAAACTGTGTCTCACACCGGCCTGAGCCGCCAGATGAACGATGACTTCCGGCTGAAATTCTTCGGCGACCTGCATCAACCGATCAAAATTTTCCAACCGATCCTCGGTTGCCGTGAACCCGGGTGTCTGAAGCAGAATTTGATGCCGACGCTGTTTCAGGACCACATCATAGTAATCCGTCATCCCGTCGTATCCATGCACGCGGAACCCTTCCTCTAACAGCCGCTTTGCCAGATGGAACCCGATGAACCCCGCAGAGCCCGTAATCAAAACCCGTTTCATAGAACCCTCAAAACGCCCTGCACGATCATCGCTGAACAAAAGGTTCTTCCCGTGATGCCGGGTCAAACATTTTGAACTGCGCCGAAGGTCATATCGAACATCCAGACGTCATTGGTCAACTCTTTGCTGATTCAATCAGATGCTCATTGCCGCCAATGGGCGAGAAGGATAGGGATCAACGTGTATGATTACGAACTGGATCAGACGGAGGTTCGACCGCACGGCGGGGCGGACAACGAATGCAGTGTCTTGCGACATCGCTCCGGCCGAGAAAGTGACGGCCGTGGGCGATATCCACGGTCGTCTGGACTTGTTGCAGGCGTTGTTGCCCAGACTGGACGATCAGAGCTTGCTGGTCTTTGTCGGAGATTACATCGACCGAGGGCCATACAGCGCGCAGGTGCTGCGCCACCTGTTTCACCTGAGCGAGACGTCAGGAGGACGCGTTCAGTGTCTTCTTGGAAACCACGAAGAGTTTCTGTTGCAATTCCTGGAGGTGCCGGAAGGCAACGCCCGGCTCTGGTTTCAAAATGGGGGTGTGCACACGTTGGCGTCTTTCGGGCTGAAACCGCCCGCGGATATCGACAACTACCAGCAGGTTCGAAAACTGGCGGATGATCTTCGCCTGAAGATGGGGGAAAGCCTGATCAACTGGCTAGCTGACCGGCCTTTGACCTGGACTACCGGCAACGTCACATTCGTTCATGCGGCGCTGGACCCCCGACATCCGACTGAGGCCCAGGATCGCCAGATTTGTCTCTGGGGACATCCCATGTTTCCCAGGCTGGCCCGCAGCGATGGCCAATGGGTGGTGCATGGCCACACAATCGTGGACCTGCCCCGGATCAGGAACCGGGTGGTATCGATCGACACGGGCGCTTTCGCTTCGGGTCGTTTGACAGCCGCCGAGATCAACGCCGGAAGTGTTCGGTTCACCTCGACCGGATGAACAGTGGGCCTTTAACCGACGATCATTTGCTTCATGCGAAGCGCTTCATATTCCAACTCTTTGAGACGGAAGTGGACAACGTCTCCGATCGTGATGACGCCGCACAAATGACCGTCGCGCAGCACCGGCATATGGCGAAAACGACCCTCGGTCATTGTTTTTAGAACTTCATTCAGCAGATCATCCGGTGTGCAGGTCTTAACATCCTTGGTCATGAGGTCTTCGACCGATTGCGGAAGGGTCTGGCCGGGTGTATCTGCCATGCGCCGAACGATGTCGCGTTCTGACAAAATCCCCTGCAATGCCCCGTTCTGATCCGTCACGAGAACAGCACCGATCCGCTTTTCCTTCAGCGTGTTGACCACAGAATGGATCGTGTCATTTGGCCGCACCGAAAACACCGCGTCCCCTTTACCTTCAAGCAGCCTGGCCACGGTTGTCTGCGAATGCGACAGGTTCGATTCCGCAGACTGGCTGTACGTCGTCTTGTCAGCCTTGTCGCCACGCGAAGGCGACTGGTAAGAGGTTGGAGCCATGGGCAATCTCCTTGTGGTTCTTGCAAAGTCTTTCCCTTTCACCTTAGCGCAGCTAAACGACCTGTATAGGGTGCAATTGCGCCGATCGGCAAAAACGCAGGCCGGAAAGGACGTTCAAGCCATTGAGTGAACTCTATCTTACGCCACCCATAGCGGCATTGATCTTCTTTGCCGTTGTTGTTTGTGGCCACAATTTCCGCATGGCGTGGAAGCAACAGCCGCCGGGTTGGCAAAAACGTGCGTGGTTGTTCGGCGTGCCGGCGGGGGTCGGCCTTTTGGTGCTGGGTTTCCTGCCGCTGAAGATGTGATCGCAGTTTGACTCTGGCGGGGGCCACTGGCATATGCCGGGCACAGAATTTCCCGGAGATCGCCGATGCGTCTTTTGCCTTTACTGGCCGTTGCCACTCTTCTTTCCGGCTGTTTGTTCGACAAAGAACCCGAGGTGGTTCGTCTGTCGGGCGAAACAATGGGCACGACCTTCAACATAACCGCGATCGGCGAAGATCTTGATGAGGCCGCATTGGCCGCGGCTGTCGAAGAGACGCTGGCCGAGGTGAACGCCAAAATGTCCAATTGGGATCCAGAATCCGAGGTGTCCGTCTTTTCCGCTTCAACTAGCACAGCCCCCGTTCCGGTCTCGGACGAACTCGCACTGGTCCTTTCGGCCGCCAATGACGTGCACGAAAAAACCGGTGGGACTTTTGATGTAACTCTGGGCCCGCTGATCGAACTTTGGGGCTTTGGCCCACGCAAGCCCGAGGATCCAGTGCCATCGGATCCCGAAATCGAGGCCGCGTTAAGCGGCGTCGGGCAGGCCCGTTTGCTGACGCTCGACACCGAAGCCGGCACGCTGTCGAAGGCTGATCCGCAGGTGGGCATCAACCTGTCGGCGATCGCAAAGGGCTATGGCATCGATGCGGTTGCCGGCGCTTTGCAGGATGCTGGTATCGCCGATTACCTTGTCGAGATCGGCGGTGATCTTGTTGCCAAAGGCAAGAATGAGCAGGGCGAAGCCTGGCGCATTGGCATCGAAAAGCCTGAAACGGGCGCTCAGAGCATTCAACTGATCGTTTCCCTGGATGATCGCGGCATGGCCAGCTCGGGCGACTACAAGAATTTTTTCGAACAGGACGGTGTGCGGTATTCGCATATCATCGATCCGACAACGGGACGCCCGATTACACATCGCACGACTTCTGTCACGGTTCTTGCGGAAAACGCAATGTTGGCGGATGCCTGGGCAACGGCCATGCTGGCTTTGGGTCACGAGAAGGGAATGGACATTGCGGAAAGGTATAAACTTGCCGTGTACTTCATTTCGCGGGATGTGACAGGCGGCGAAGATGCCTATATTACGTCGCACAGCACCGCGTTCAAAGACGCTTTGGGAACCAACTGACAGGCAGGAACCGAGATGAGCACTTTTATTCTGGCCTTTATTCTTTTGGCGCTTGTCATGGTCGGTATGTCATTGGGTGTCATGCTGATGGGGAAGACCATCAAAGGCAGCTGCGGCGGCCTGAATGCGATCTCGGGCGCCGATAAATGCGTTGTGTGCCAAAAGGATGTCGACCCGGACAGCCCGCTGCGCGATCAGTTGCAGTGCAAACGGGCCAGGAAGATGCTGGAACAGATGGAACATCAGGCCTGAAGCAAGTTTTGCTTCGCTCTGCGAACGGAAGTGGCTAACTAGGTTCCCATGACTTTCGGGGAGGCGCCGCGTTGGCCAAGGCAAAGAATATCCTGTTCATCATGTTCGACCAGCTGCGCTGGGATTATCTGAGCTGTTACGGGCACCCACATCTGCATACTCCGAATATCGATCGTCTGGCCGCGCGCGGTGTCCGCTTTGACCGGGCCTATATCCAATCGCCGATTTGCGGCAGTTCCCGTATGTCGACCTATACCGGGCGCTATGTGCATTCCCATGGGGCTTCATGGAACAACATTCCCCTCAAAGTGGGTGAGATCACGTTGGGCGACCACCTGCGCAAGGCGGGAATGGACTGCTGGCTGGTCGGCAAGACACATATGGCCGCCGATGCCGAGGGGATGGCCCGTCTTGGGTTGGAGCCCGACAGCATCATCGGGGCCCGCGTCGCGGAATGCGGGTTTGACGTGTTCGAACGCGATGACGGGTTGCGCGCAGAGGGTCCGGACGGGTTCTATGACCCGGACGGGGCAAAGAAATACAACCATTACCTAGCAGACAAGGGGTACGAGAGCGACAATCCGTGGCATGATTTTGCCAATTCCGGTCTGGATGCCGATGGCAACGTGCTGTCAGGGTGGTTCCTGAAGAATTCATCCGAATCTGCAAATATCGCGGAAGAGGACAGTGAAACACCATATCTGACCACCCGTGGAATCGAGTTCATGAACAGCCATGACGGACCATGGTGCTGTCATCTCAGCTACATCAAGCCTCACTGGCCTTACATCGTGCCGGAACCTTACGCTTCGATGTACGGGCCTGAACATGTCGTGCCCGTGGTCCGCTCGGAAACTGAGCGAAAGAATGCCCACCCCGTCCTGAAGGCCTTCATGGACACCAAGGTCGGGCAGGCATTTTCACGAAAGGATGTCCGCGAGGCGGTGATCCCAGCTTACATGGGGCTGATCAAACAAGCGGATGACCAGATGGGTCGCCTGTTTGACTGGATGGAGAAAACCGGGCGGATGGACGACACGATGATCGTGCTGACCTCAGATCACGGTGATTTTCTGGGCGACCACTGGATGGGTGAAAAGACCTTTTTCCACGATGCCTCAACCAAAATGCCGCTGATCATTTATGACCCATCACCCGAAGCGGACGTCACGCGCGGCACCACCTGCGACGCGCTGGTCGAGTCGATCGATCTGGTGCCAACGTTTCTGGAACTGGCAGGCGGCGAAAAGGCCGGGCATATTCTCGAAGGGCATTCTCTGCTGCCGATCCTGCATGGTCAGTCCGACAAAACGCCCCGACAGGTCGCGATCTGCGAGTATGACTATTCCGCCTCTCCCATTGCGCAGCGGCTGAACGCATCTGTTCGTGACGCGGTGATGTTCATGGTCGCGAATGAAAAGTGGAAGCTCATCCATTGCGAAGGCGGGTACAGGCCGATCCTGTTCGATCTGGAAAACGACCCCGATGAACTGGTGGATCTGGGTGACAGCGCGGACCATTCGGACGTCATCGCGCAAATGTACGATCACCTGTTTGCCTGGGCGCGGCGCCCGTCACAGCGCACCACCCGGTCCGAACAGCAGTTGATCGATATGCGAACCCGAAGCGGGGGCACAGGCATCATGATCGGCATCTACGACGAAAACGACACGCCGCTGGAACTGACGGTCAAGTATCGCAACCGCAAGGCGAAGCCATACACGCGTTACCTCAAAGATTAGTCTCGTCCGGGTTGTCACCGATAAAACCATGATGGCTTTAGGTCGAAAAAATGCAGCGGCTCAATGTCCTCCAGCGATGGGCCGAAGCCGCCAGGCCGTTTGATTAATTCTGCGTAATTTGCCGCAAAGATGGTTCACCCCTTGCCGACCAGACGCTAGAAGAAGACCCAAGAGCAGTAATCGGAGAATTTCAATGCCAACCCCCAAACCCGTTGTTCTGTGCATTCTTGATGGGTGGGGCGTGTCAGACGACACACAGGCGAATGCGCCCTATCTGGCGAACACGCCGACCTTTGACGCGATCATGGCCAAATGCCCGCACGCCACGCTGACAACGCATGGCCCGGACGTAGGTCTGCCCAGTGGGCAGATGGGTAACTCCGAAGTCGGTCATACTAATATAGGTGCGGGCCGTGTTGTGGCCATGGATTTGGGGCAGATCGACCTGGCCATCGAAGACGGTTCGTTCTTTGGAAATGAGGCATTGCAGGCATTCATTTCCAAGGTCAAATCCTCAGGGGGGACGGCTCATCTCATGGGGTTGGTCTCGGATGGTGGTGTTCACGGGCACCTGAACCACATCATCGCTGCAACCAAGGCCATTACGGATGCCGGTGTTCCGGTCGCCCTGCATGCGGTCACGGATGGGCGCGACGTGGCCCCCAAATCTGCGCTGACCTATTTTTCCCAGTTGGAAGAACGGCTGCCCGAGGGGGCACGTGTCGTCACGGTAAGCGGTCGCTATTTCGCCATGGATCGCGACAATCGCTGGGAACGGATCGCAGAAGCTTATGACGCGATGATCAACGGCAAGGGCAGGGCGGCCGACACCGCACATGGCGCCGTGGACCATGCCTACAACCAGTATGAATCTGACGAATTCATTACGCCGACCGTGTTGCAAGGTTACAAGGGCGTCACCGACGGCGATGGTTTTTTCTGTCTAAATTTCCGCGCAGATCGTGCTCGTGAAATCCTGCGCGCGATTGGTGAACCGGGCTTTGCCGAGTTCGAAACCGGGCCGCGGCCGAAACTGTCGGCGCTGCTGGGCATGGTAGAGTATTCCGACGCTCACAACGCATATATGACCGCGGTTTTTCCGAAACGGGCGATTGTGAACACGCTCGGGGAATGGGTCGCCAAACAGGGGTTGCGTCAGTTCCGGCTAGCTGAAACCGAAAAATACCCCCATGTCACTTTTTTCCTGAACGGGGGCAAGGAGACCCCTGAAAAAGGTGAAGATCGCTATATGCCCAAATCACCCAAGGTTGCGACCTATGATTTGCAACCCGAGATGTCCTCGGCTGAGGTCACAGCCAAGTTTGTCGAGGCGATCGAACAAGGTTACGACCTGATCGTAACCAATTACGCCAACCCAGATATGGTCGGGCATACCGGCGACCTTCAAGCTGCGATCAAGGCATGCGAGGCCGTTGATGCGGGGTTGACTCAGGTCGTTGCTGCCTTGGAAAAAGCAGGTGGAGCAATGATCGTCACCGCCGATCACGGTAACTGTGAAGTGATGGTTGATCCGGAAACCGGCGGTCCGCATACGGCACACACGCTGAACCCGGTGCCCATAGCTTTGGTCGGAGGGCCAGAGGGCGCGCAGGTGCGTCAGGGGCGGTTATCTGATCTGGCGCCGACCCTGCTTGATTTGATGAACCTGCCCAAACCGCCGGAAATGACCGGAGAAAGCCTGCTGTCATGAGGCTGGCCGCCCTAGCGATTGTGCTGCTTTCAGCTTGTCAGGCCTTTGCCCAGACCGACGCTTCTCGGGCAGCACTGGATGCGGCAAGGATGCTGGAACAAGCGTCGATCTCGCTGAGCGAAGCAGACGGCGCAAGGGATCGGGTGCGGGCGCTGACCAAAACGATACAAGCCTATGAGGCCGGGCTGAGCGCGATGCGGACCGGTCTGCGCAAGGCTGCAACACGCGAAGCGCAACTGAGCGCGCAATTGAGCGCGCGTGAAAAGGACGTCAGGCAGTTGCTTGGCATCTTGCAGACCATCGAAACGACCGCGCCGCCAGTGCTGATGCTGCACCCGTCAGGCCCGTTGGGCGCGGCGCGGGCCGGAATGATGCTGTCCGAGGTCACGCCTGGTCTTAATGCAAAAGCGCAAGCGCTGGCACAGGACCTGCAAGAGGTTCAGACCCTGCGTCTGCTGCAACAAAGCGCCTCGGAAACTTTGACCGAAGGGCTGCGCGGTGTGCAGGACGCCCGCACGCGGTTGAGCGAAGCGATTGCCGACCGCACTGATTTGCCGCGTCGGTTTGTCGAAGACCCGGTGCGCACGGCCATTCTGATTTCTTCGACCGAGACTCTGGATGGTTTTGCAAGCGGTCTGTCAGAGATTTCAGAAGGCGAGATCATTGAAACCGACGCAAGCATCCTGGATCAGAAAGGACAGATTCCCTTGCCGGTGCAGGGCATTCTGCTGCACAAGGCCGGTGAACCGGACGCCGCAGGGGTCGCCCGCGCTGGTCTAGTCATCGGCACCCGTTCCCGTGCGCTTGTAACATCCCCCACTGCGGCCACGATCCGTTATCGCGGGCCACTGCTGGATTTGGGAAACCTTGTCATTCTGGAGCCGCAACCGGGCCTGTTGTTCGTGTTTTCGGGCTTGCAAGAGGTCTATGGTCAACCCGGGCAGGTGATCCCCAAAGGCACTCCGGTCGGCCTGATGCCGGGTGAAACGCCGGAAATCGGCGCAATATTGTCAACAAGCGGTGATGGCACTGGAACTGATCGTCCAGAAACGCTCTATATAGAGGTAAGAGAAGACAACACCCCGGTGGACCCGGAAACTTGGTTTCGGACCGACAAGGATGGATAAACGAGTATGAAGAAATTTGTGATGGCCGGTTTGGCCGGAACTGTGGCAGGTATTCTTGCGACTACGCAGATCGCAGGCCCACTGCTGGCGCAAGAGGCTGTGAACAAGGCCAGCGTCTATGAACAGCTTGACCTGTTCGGTGACATTTTCGAACGCATCCGTGCGCAATATGTCGAAGAGGTCGAGCCTGAAGAACTTATCGAGGCAGCAATCGATGGTATGCTGACCTCTCTTGATCCGCATTCCAGTTATCTTTCGCCCGATGATGCCGAACAGATGCGCGTGCAGACCCGGGGCGAGTTCGGTGGACTGGGTATTGAGGTCACGCAGGAAGACGGTTTTGTCAAAGTCGTGTCTCCCATCGACGACACACCCGCTGACGAGGCCGGGATCGAAGCCGGAGATTTCATCACACATGTGGATGGCGAAAGCATTCTGGGCCTGACGCTGGACAAGGCGGTGGATCTGATGCGGGGGCCGGTCGGCTCCGAGATTGTTATTACCGTCGTGCGCGAAGGCGAACCTGATCCCTTCGATGTCACCATTATCCGTGACACGATCAAGCTGACCGCCGTTCGCGCCCGCACCGAGGGCACAAGTGTCGTGCTGCGGGTAACGACCTTTAATGATCAGACTTTCCCCAACCTACAGGAAGGGTTGAAGGAACAGATCGAAGAAGCTGGTGGTATCGACAAGGTCAATGGTGTCGTACTGGACCTGCGCAACAACCCGGGCGGTCTGTTGACACAGGCCATCAAAGTTTCGGATGCGTTCCTGAACGAAGGGGAAATCGTCTCGACCCGTGGACGGGACCCGGAAGAGGGTGAGCGTTTCAATGCCACCCCCGGCGATCTGGCGGAAGGCAAACCCATTGTCGTGTTGATCAATGGTGGTTCGGCCTCGGCATCTGAAATCGTCGCGGGCGCGCTACAGGATCATCGCCGGGCCATCGTCGTCGGCACCAAAAGCTTCGGCAAAGGGTCGGTTCAGACGGTGATGCCGCTGCGGGGTGATGGTGCGATGCGCCTGACCACGTCCCGGTATTACACCCCATCGGGGCGGTCGATTCAGGCTCTGGGTGTCAGCCCTGATATTATCGTGGAACAACCCCGTCCGGCGCCAGAACCGGAAGAGGAAGAAACCAACGCCCGTTCGCGCTCCGAGGCCGATCTGCGCGGCAGCCTCAACAATGACAGCCTGAGCGAAGATGAGATCCGCCAGATAGAAGAAGATCGCGCCAAGGCCGAGGCAACCGCAGAGCTGAGGGAAGAGGATTACCAGCTGGCCTATGCCATCGATATCCTGAAGGGACTATCGGCCTTCAACCCCAACGGGCCGTCACAGTAAAACGGTAAGGGCTGCGGGTGTCGCAGCCCTTGGCTCCCGACTTCAGCTTTCGATCCGGTGCAGTTTCTTTTCGTCGAGAAGCAGCGCCAGAACGAGACCGACCGAGACGGACAAGGCCGAAAAGACGAAAGCCATACTCATCCCGCTGTCAAACGCCGCCGACAATGCCCGTTGAACCGTCTCTGCCTCGCTGGATGACAACCGGCTTATTACCGCGTGGGCGGACGGCGTATCAAGTGTTCCGCCATTGATCGTGCGAAGCTCTGCTTCGGTCAACTTGATGCCCGAAGCGGCCACATACTGGCGAAGCTCAGACAGGCTGACGACGTACATGATGGCCGTGGCACAGGCGACAGAGATTGCGCCGTAAACCAGGTGGGTCATGAAACTCAGGCCGCCAACCAGCCCAGCCCGTTCCGGCTTTACGGCGCACATTGCAGCAGTGCCTGACGGCCCAACCGTCAAAGTTGCGCCCAGCCCGATCATCGCCATGCCGGGCAGGATGCGAAAGTACCCCAGATCACCGGGCAGCACGACAATGGTCGCAGCGCCGATCGTTGCGATCAGATATCCCCAAAACAGCAGCCGCTTGGGGCCGAAATCATTGTAAAGCGTACCCGAAACAATTGATCCCACGGCAAGCAACACGGTCAGCGGCGCCAAGCCCAGTGCCGATTCAAACGTCGACCAGCCCAGCACCTTTTGCATGTATTGGGGAAAATACAGCAGCCCCACAAATGCCGCGGACACGTTGAACATGTTCAGGCCAAGGGTGATGCGAAACTCGCGGTTTTGCATCATCTGCGGCAAAAGCAGTGGCTCTGTCACGCGTTTCTCGACTTTGGGGAACAGAATGAAAAGCGCAGCGCTGGTGAAAAACAGCATCAACAACGGGACGGACGTCCACCCCCAGTCCGCGCCCACATCCAAACCGTAAAGCAGCAGCAAAACGGCAAAAGACAACACACCCATCCCGGCGAAGTCGAGGTGTTCATCCGGTTTGTGCTGTGTTTCGCGCTCCATCAGGATCAGCGCGGTGGCCATCGAAATGCAGGAAAAAACGACATTGGCAAGGAAAAAGTAGCGCCACTCTCCCAAGTTCACGGCCAATCCGCTGATCATCGGACCAAACACGTTTCCGGTGGTCACACCTGCCAGAATTAGCCCCATCACCAAGGCTCGATGTTCTGGCTTTGATACTTTGGTTGCCCCGAAGGCCAGCGTGCAGGGCCATACACAACCCGCGCCGATGCCTTGCAGCGTACGCGCAATGACAAGAAAATCAAGACTGGGCGAAACGAAGCACATGACCGAGGAAAACAGAAAGATCGACAGGCCAAAAAGCATCATTCTGCGGTGGCCATACATGTCGCCAAGCCGCCCGCCTGCGACCATGGTCATGGCGAAAAACAAGGCATAGATGTTCAGAACCCATTGGGTGCTGGTAATATCGGCGTCAAAGCTGCTTTCGATCGCAGGCACCAGCATCAGGGCGCCGGTAAAATCAATACCGATACCAAATCCGGTAACCATCAAAGCGATGACTTTGACTATGCTGCTGCGATCCATGATAAGGCGCGATCCGTTCTGAAAACGCCAATGATGCACGAATCCGGCAAGATTGACAGGAAAACCAGCCGGAACGGATCAAGGGTCGTCGCGGCAGATCCGGCGGAAAGCGCGTTTCAGCATATCCAGTTCAGCCCGCAGCAAATCGATTTCGGCCCTTAGGTCATCTGCGGCGGGCTCACCGGCAATCACCGTGAAGCTTCCCAGTTTCTCGGTTGTGGCTGCATCTGCAACGACGAACGTGTGCACGCCTTCGGATAGGGCTGCAACAGGCACCTGTATGCGCAAGTCCCATCCGTCTGCTGCGGGCGACAGGTCAACATTGCTCAGGGTTTCGCCCTGATAGCTTACCTCGGGGTTAGGCGTACTGCTGGCTTGAATGTGGCCTTGCCAGATTCCGTTTTCGAACCGTATGAAGGTTAGCTTGGTCTGCGTCATGACTGATCTTCTCACAAATCGGCGCGATGAAAACGGCAAAACGTAAGATCCCGCACCACCATGCGATTCATCTCGGGCGTTTCAAAAATCAAATCCAGCCAGATTTTTTCGATCCTGCGCTCATTCAGGGGGAGATGCGCCAGATCAAAATCCACGGCCTTTGATACCTCGCCGGGATCAAGGCGTCGCAACACCTGTTCCATATTGGGCCCGTGCTGAATGTTGAGGCGCGCGAAAACGCCCGATGGCTTTTCACACTCGATCAGGGTTTCCAGCCTCACAAGATGCTCGCGCGTCAGGTGAATTGCAGCGTCCTCAGGCAATTCAACCGAAACGGACAGGAAGGACCCCCCAAAGCTGAAAGCCTCGATCACGAGACTGAACGGAGCCAAATCTCTGTCCTCTCTGTTTCGGACTTGCCGCACGGCAATTTCAGAAAACGGGCAATCGTGGAACACGCTGACCTGACTGTCCAGGACGGTCTTTCGCGGTGCCGAAGCCACACCCGGTTGCGTGAGGGGCGCACGCCATAGGTCGGGACGGCAGCTCCAGTCTGTTCCGACGGGTTTGGGAAACTGTGTGGACCCAATCGTCGGCCGGATCAAGCGACTGTCTGCCTGCAGAATTAAATGATCAAGATGCCTGCGCAAACTGCGGGCCTGATCCCGTTGCAAGCGCAAATCTGCCTGGCTGGCATAAGGCGCCTGATGCGCGGCCCGACGCCAGCGCCCCAGAGTCTTGCGATGAATATAGCGATCCAGAATCCTGCCCATGGCCACGTCGTCCGATAATGCCCGGCCTTAGTCAAGGACAACGGCATGAACAAAACCGTAATAACGGAATTGCTATTGAAGCCTTGTGTTTTCCTGTTGGGGTCTGACCACAATTTGGATAGGCGCAACATGCTGAAACTGAACCGGTCTATTCTTGCAATGTACCGGGTCAGTGCTTACCGTTTGGCTCCTGCAAAGTGGGTCATCCCAAGAACAGCCACACAACAGTTTAGCGCATGACAAGGCCAGGTTATGGAGTCCACTTTATTTGCCTTCATTTGGAAATATTCGAAGAAACAGCAACTTGTTCTACTTCTGCTGACGGTCCTGTCGTTCCCGTTTCTTTACGCCTCGCTGGAACTTCCCAAACAGATCATCAACGACGCAATCGGCGCGCCGGGTGACACGGTAACCATCTGGAGCTTCACCGTGACGCAGGTTCAGTATCTAATGATACTGTGTGTTGCGTTCCTGGCGACGGTGATCGTGAGCGGTGTCATGAAGATGCGCATCAACACGATGAAGGGCGTCCTTGCCGAGCGCATGCTGCGGCGCCTGCGCTATACGTTGTTTCAACGGTCGATGCGGTTTCCGAAATCCTATTTTGCGACCACCAGCCAGGGTGAGCTAGTATCGATGATCACGTCCGAGGCCGAACCGATGGGTGGCCTGATGGGGGATGCCATCGCGCAGCCGGTTTTCCAGTTCGGCCAGATGATGACGATCGTCACCTTCCTGTTCATGCAAAGCGTTTGGTTCGGACTTGCCAGTATCGCGCTGATCCCGCTTCAGGCCTGGCTGATCCCCAAGCTTCAGCGGCAGATCAACCTTCTAAACAAGGACCGCATTCAGGAAGTCCGACGTCTGAGCTCGGAGATCGGCGAAACTGCGGCAGGTATCAGCGATCTGCGTACCAACGGAGGGTGGCGCTATCGCCTTGCGCAATTCAGCCATCGGCTAGGGAAACTGTTCGAGATCCGTTTCAAGATCTACAACAAAAAATTCTTCATGAAGTTCCTCAACAACCTGATAACTCAGATGACACCCTTCCTGTTTTATTCAGTGGGAGGATATCTGGCGATTACCGGTGAGGTGACCGTAGGTGCGCTGGTTGCCGCGTTGGGCGCCTATAAGGATCTGAGCGGCCCATGGAAGGATCTGCTGACCTATTACAATCAGGTACAGGACATGTCTTTGCGGTGGGAAATCGTCACCGAAAGATTTGCGCCTGACAACATGATACCGGAAGAGCTGTTCGAGGGAGAACCTGAAACCATCCCGCGTCTGACTGGCGACATCGAGCTGCGAAATGTGACGGTTCGCGACAGCGATGGGAAAACCGTTCTCGAAGATCTTGATCTGACCATTCCGCGTGGCGCGCGCGTCGCAATTCAGTCTGGACAGGCGTCGGAACGCAGTGCGTTGGGACAGCTTTTGACTCGTGAGGTGTTGCCGGCTCAGGGTGAGGTGATAATAGCCGGGCATAATCTGCGGGGTCTGCATCAGGCCGTCATCGCGGCACGGATCGGCTATGCCTATTCGCGCCCTTACCTGTTTGACGGGACATTGGGCGACAACCTCATGATGCCTTTGCGCACGCATCCACGACATCAAGCAGATATGCTCAAGGCCCCGACGCGGTGGCAGATCGAAGCTGTTCGTGCAGGCAATTCACCGGATTCTCTGGACGATGAATGGATTGACCCGGGTCTCGCCGGTCTTGACGATATCGACGACATACGTGACTGGTGGTTCCAGCTGGTGGAAGCGATGGGCATCGACGAGTTCATGTTCCGCCGCACTTTGCGTACGCAGTTCGACCCGGAAATTCACCCGGTCCTGGCACAGGAAGTTGTCAATTTACGAGGGACCATCGCCGAGCGCCTGGCAGAAAAGGGGCTTGATCGATATGTGTACCGTTTCGACCCTGATCGCTTTAACCCGGCAGTTCCGCTGGGCGGAAACTTGTTGTTCGCGGCGCCATCCAAGGACATTTCTCCGGATATACTGGCGGGTGACGAACGGTTCGTTCAGATGCTCAGCGCCCATGATCTGGTTGACGACGTGATCAGCATTTCTCAGGCCGTCATGGACACGCTCAGCAAGACCTTCGGGCGGGACGGGGCGGATCACCCGCTTTTCCTGAGGCTTGGCATGTCCAAGGACATGTATCACAAATTGCTGGATATCGAAGAACGGCGCAAAGCCAAGGGTGATATGGCCGTAAGCGACCAGGAGCGCGCATTGCTATTGACAGTACCGTTCCTGTTGACGGCCGAGCAGATTGGCCCAAACTTCCCGGAAGAATACAAGGAAAAGATTCTTGCCATCCGCAAAAGTCAGGCCAAGCGGCTGCTGGACGCGATGGGCGGCATGTTCATGTCAGTTGCGCCGGACATCTATGTGCCACGTCTGACCGCGATGGAAAATGCGATCTACGGCCGGGTTTCGTTGATGGCCGGTGCACACGCGGACGAAATAGAAGACGTTGTGGCCGAAGCCATGAACGAAGCCGGCCTGCGACGCCGTGCAGCTGCCATCATCTACGATCTGGCAGCAGGCCTGGGCGGGAACAATCTGCCGACCGTCTTTCAGGAGCGTGCCGCATTCTCACGCGCGGGTATCAAACGGCCTGACGTCCTGATTCTGGACAGGGCCCTGGCAAGTCACGATTCCGAAAGCCGGTTGCGCACCCGCCTGAAACTGCGGGAATTGTTGCCGGATTCCATTATGATCTTTATGGAAGATCACTTTGCACATCCCGAAGCGTATGATCTGTTTGTGGAAATCAAGGATGGCCGTATCGATGGTGTGTCACGATCCAAATCCCCGCAAGAAGACAGCACGTCGGACGATCTGAGCCGCAAGCTCGAAATCATTTCGGCGACCGAGTTGTTTTCCGGCGTGGATGGCCGCAACCAGCGGTTGTTGGCGTTCTCAGCGCAATGGTACGAAGCAGCAGCGGGGCAAGTCATTTTCTCGCGTGGTCAGGCGCCCGACGCGGCGTATCTGTGCGTCTCAGGGCAGGCCAGGCTGGACTGGCCCACGGATGATGGAAAAAAACGCCCGATCTCGATCATCGAACCCGGGCGGCTGATCGGTGATCTCTCGATCATAACAGGAGAGCCCAGACAACTGGATCTGGTCGCCACCGAAGATTGCAGGTTCCTGCGTATCGGCGCCGAGGAACTGCGTGCCGTGGTCGAAAGCGACGCTTCGGTTGCTACGCAATTGCTACAGACTGTTGCGGGATATCTGACTACGTTGTCCACAAGAATCAATGCGGCGCAGAACCCCGAGGAGCTGCTCCCGACGATTACGGATCAGGCGATTCAGGAAAGCACGGGTGAAAATGCCTAAAGCATACTCCGCTCATGACCATCTGGTCGAAACCGCACGCGGCAAACCGGAAATCTGGCGCCTGTTGCTGGGGCTCTTGCTGGTTGCCGTGCTGGTCAGCGTTCTGAACATGGTATTTTTTACCGTGGTTGCCGGGATGGGTCCGGAAAACTGGGCGCAGACGCTTCTGTTGGGCGGTTCACCCCTCGCGCTGCTGTTGCTGTTGGCCAGTTTCGGATTCATCATTCTGGGCGTGGCCGTCGCCGCGCGGCAGGTTCAGCACAGGTCTTTGGTGTCCATCGTGGGCGGGTACCGATTGGCTGCGGGCCAATTCCTTAAAGTGTTGAAAGCACTTCTTATTTTGGGCGTTGTCGGGTTCCTGCTGCCGCCTTATGGCTTTGGCGGATCTCTGTCGCAGAACCTGCCATTGTCAACCTGGCTTCTTCTTTTGCCGGTTTCGGCCTTGGTTGTTCTGGTGCAGACCAGCGCCGAAGAGCTGTTGTTCAGAGGCTATATTCAGCAAACCCTGGCAGCCAGATTCCAATCGCCTGTCATCTGGATGGGGGTACCATCGATCCTGTTTGCAATTGGACATTACACACCGGACATGGCTGGCGACAACGCGTTGCTGATTGCGCTGTGGGCTTGCGTTTTCGGTCTGCTGACATCGGACCTAACGGCACGGGCGGGAACATTGGGGCCAGCTATCGCCTTGCATTTTTTCAACAACATCATTGCGTTGCTGTTCATCTCGTTGCCCGACAACCTGAACGGACTGGCGCTGTTCACCCTTCCGTTTGATGCATCTGATGCCGAACAGCTTCGTCCCTGGCTTCTGGTGGACCTTGCCGTGATGTTCGTTTGCTGGCTGGCCGCGCGACTTGCGCTCAGGCGTTGATTGCAATTCCTTCCGTGGCGTCCTATTTGACGTCAACACCGCACAAGCCAAGGTTCCGACATGAACTGGATCACAAACTACGTCCGCCCCCGGATCAACTCGATCTTCTCACGCCGCGAAGTGCCTGAAAACCTCTGGCACAAATGCGACGAATGCGGAACGATGCTGTTCCATCGCGAGCTGGCGGAAAACCAGAATGTCTGCACACAGTGCGACCACCACATGGCGATCACACCGCGTGAGCGGTTCAAGCACTTGTTTGACGGCGGCATCTTTACCGAACTTGAAGTGCCCGCGCCAAAAGACGACCCGTTGCAATTCCGCGATCAGAAGAAATACCCCGACCGCATGAAAGCAGCGCAGAAGAAGACCGGCGAAAAGGAAGCCATGCTGGTTGCCTTGGGTGAAATTGGCCGCACCCCCATTGTGGCCGCCGCGCAGGACTTTTCGTTCATGGGCGGATCGATGGGCATGTATGTCGGCAACGCGATCATCGCCGCCGCGCAGGAGGCGGTAAAACTCAAACGGCCGCTGATCCTGTTCTCGGCAGCCGGTGGCGCCCGTATGCAGGAAGGTATCCTCAGCCTGATGCAGATGCCGCGCACCACCGTGGCAGTCGAGATGCTGAAGGAAGCCAACCTGCCGTATATCGTGGTACTGACTCATCCGACAACCGGTGGCGTTACTGCGTCTTATGCGATGCTGGGCGATGTCCATATCTCGGAACCCAACGCGCTGATCTGCTTTGCCGGGCCTCGCGTGATCGAGCAGACGATCCGCGAAAAACTGCCCGAAGGCTTTCAACGCGCCGAATACCTGCTGGATCACGGGATGCTGGACCGTGTCACCAGACGTACCGAAATGCGCGATGAACTGATTACCATCACGCGGATGCTGATGAATCTGCCGCCGGCGATCATGGGCGATCTGCCGGCACCGGAACCAACCGACGCAACAGAACTCCCCGCCGAAGAGACAGATCAGAAATGACGGCCAGGACGTCCGACGCCATCCTCGACCGGATGATGGCGCTGCACCCCAAGATCATTGATCTGACCTTGGACCGTGTCTGGCGTCTGCTGGCGGCATTGGACAATCCGCAGTTGAAATTGCCGCCGGTCATTCATATTGCCGGGACCAACGGCAAAGGCTCGACTCAGGCGATGATCAGAGCGGGTCTAGAAAGGGCAGGGCGCTCGGTACACGCCTATACCTCGCCGCATCTGGCCCGTTTTCATGAACGTATTCGATTGGCCGGAGAGCTGATCTCGGAGCCAGAACTGACGGCGGTTCTGGATGAATGCTACGCTGCGAATGGCGGCGAAAACATCACTTATTTCGAGATCACAACATGCGCCGCCCTGTTGGCCTTTTCCCGCGCCAAGGCAGATTTCACATTGCTCGAGGTCGGGCTGGGCGGGCGCCTGGACGCCACAAACGTGATCGAAAACCCGGCCGTCACGGTTATTACCCCCGTATCCATCGACCATGAACAGTTCCTGGGTGATACTTTGGGCAAGATCGCGGCGGAGAAGGCGGGCATCATCAAGCCCGGCGTTCCGTGCATTGTCGGCCCACAACAGGACGAAGCGCTTGAGGTCATCGAATACACGGCCGCCCGCTTGGGTGCGCCTTTGTTGGTTCATGGTCAGCACTGGCACGTGCAGGAAGAAAACGGGCGTCTGATCTATCAGGACGAAACCGGTTTGCGGGATGTGCCTCTGCCCAACCTTCTGGGCGCACATCAGATTCAGAATGCGGGCGCAGCGTTGGCTGTTCTGCGCCATCTGAACATGGGCGACGACGCATACGAAGCTGCCGTGACCAAGGCCGAATGGCCGGCGCGAATGCAGCGTCTGAAATCCGGCCCGCTTGTCGATCAGGCGCCGCATGCCGAGATTTGGCTGGATGGTGGTCACAACGCCGCCGCCGGAATCGCGTTGGCGGATGTACTGACGAACCTGCCGCAAAAACCCACGCACATGATCTGCGGCATGCTCAACACCAAGGATGTGACAGGGTATCTTGCACCTCTGGCAGAGAAAGCGACAAGTCTGACAGCCGTGTCCATTCCGGGTGAGACCGCAACGCTCAGCGCGGAAGAAACCGCTGCGGCTGCGGCCAGGGTCAACCTTCCCGCATCCACCGCCGACAGCGTGGCGGACGCATTGAAAGTGATTGCGGACAATGACCCGCAGGCGCGGGTTCTGATCTGCGGCTCGCTCTATCTGGCTGGGAAAATTCTGCAAGAAAACGCGTAGGCGCGTGCCAACCTCATGATCTGGCTGACACTGTCTTGGATGGGGCGCGGGCGATACGGGCGGATCAGTGTCCCTGTCGCCCCCAATCCTGATCCTGCATTTCACGCAGGCGTGATGCCGTGCGTTCAAATTCGAAGGTTCCTTCGCCTTCGACATACAGCATCTCGGGTTCCGCTGCAGCCAAGCAGATCAAACGCACCCTGGCTTCGTAAAGCGCATCAATCAGGGTGACAAAACGTTTGGCCTCGTTGAAATTGTTGCGCGACAGGCGTGGGATGTCCTCAAGCACGAGCACTTTTACCTCTTCGGCGATCGCCAGATAATCACCCGGCCCAAGCATGCGGCCACACAGATCATAGAATGAAGCCCGCGCGACCCCGTTGCGAAAGGCGGGCAATTCAACGGCCCGGCCTTTGACGTGCAGCACAAGCGGATCAGCGGGTCCACCGGCAAGATCTGTCCAGACCTCTCTGATCTTCTGCCGGGCTTCTGGGCCAATCGGAGTGAAATAGACCGGGGCACCCTCCAACCGGTTCTGCCGATAGTCCGTCGGCGACACCAATTCCCACACCTGCAACTGCTCTTTGATATGCGCGATGAACGGCAGGAACAGCTGCCGGTTCAGCCCATCCTTGTACAGATCGTCGGGATGCCTGTTCGACGTGGTAACCACGACCACGCCGCCTTCGTGCAACAAGTCAAACAGCCGCCCGACAATCATTGCGTCCGTAATGTCGGTGATCTGCATTTCGTCAAACGCGAGCAAGCGAACTGAATTGACCACCTCTTTCGCCACCGGTGCCAGGGCATCCTCGACATTCTGTTGCCGGGCCTTGTGCATTCCGGCGTGAATTTCCTGCATGAAAGCGTGAAAATGCACGCGTCGTGCCGGGATATTGCCCAGCGTATCGACGAACATGTCCATCAGCATGGATTTCCCACGCCCGACACCGCCCCACAGGTACAACCCTTTGGGTGGCGGAGGCGCCTTGCGGAAGAGCCCGCGTTTGACCGGCTTGGACAGCGCCGCCCGGATGCGTTCGAATTGGGGCAGAACGGCCTCTTGCGCGTCGTCGCGTGTCAGCGTTCCGTCCGCGATGCGGGCCTCGTAAAGCGAAATAAGATCCGTCATGAATCCGAGCCTTACCCGTCGCCTCGGCCGTTGAAAAGAAGCCATTTTTGGCGACACATCAATTTTGTTTATCCGTGACCGCAAATCTGCTGAATTGACGGTGACACCAAAAGTAATACGGTCCTTCGGACGTTACGCCTGAGGTTCCATGCCCCGATCCGCCCGCTTGTTGAATCCGATTCTGATTGTCGGATGTATCATCATCACGGTCAGCTTCGCCGTTCGTGCGTCGTTCGGCGTATTCCAGATTCCGATAGCCGATGAGTTCGGCTGGCTGCGGACCGATTTCTCGATGGCGATTGCAATTCAAAACCTGGCCTGGGGCATCGGGCAGCCGATCTTTGCGGCGATTGCCGAAAAGGTGGGCGACCGCCGAGCCATCATCCTCGGCGCTCTCACGTACGCGGCTGGCATGGTGCTGACGGCGTGGTCCGTTACACCGTTCGAGCATCAGATATACGCGTGGCTGGTGGGTTTCGGCATCGCCGGGACCGGGTTTGGCGTGGTTCTGGCGGTTGTCGGACGCGCGTCCACCGATGAAAACCGGTCCATGTCGCTGGCCATCGTTACTGCTGCGGGCAGCTTTGGGCAGGTTCTGGGGGCGCCGACCGCTGAATGGCTGCTGACTTTCCTGCCCTGGCAGCAGGTTTTTGTCGTGTTTGCCGCGGCAATTCTTGCCCTTGTGCTGACCTTGCCCTTCATGCGTGCACCACAGCCCGTTTCGAAGGCAGAGATGCAAGAAAGCATGAGCGAGATTCTGGGAAAGGCGTTCCGCGACCCTTCCTATGCGCTGATATTTCTGGGTTTTTTCAGCTGCGGATACCAGCTGGGCTTCATCACCGCGCATTTCCCGGCTTTCGTGGCCGAGATGTGTGGACCAATCCAGCCCGGAGGCGTACTGCATTCCATCGGGATCACCTCTACATCCGCACTTGGTGCGGTGTCGATTTCATTGATCGGTCTGGCCAATATCGGCGGCACGCTACTGGCGGGTTGGGCCGGCAACCACTTTCCGAAAAAATACCTTCTGGCAGCGGTTTATACGGGCCGGACGATTGCAGCGGCTTTGTTCATCGTGTTCCCGATCACACCCCTTACGGTCATCGTGTTCTCGCTGGTGATGGGATCGCTTTGGCTGGCCACCGTGCCGCTGACCTCGGGGCTCGTCGCGCATCTATACGGTCTGCGTTATATGGGAACGCTCTATGGCTTTATCTTCTTGAGCCACCAGATCGGCAGCTTCCTGGGCGTCTGGCTTGGCGGACGCATGTATGACCAGTATGGCGACTACAACATGGTTTGGTGGATCGGGGTCGCGATCGGTGCCTTCAGCGCCATAGTCCACCTGCCGATCCGCGAGAACCGGTCAGCAGTTCCTGCCTGAGGCACATCGACACGCCACAGGCAGGGAACCAATCGGGCAAAGGCGTTACCGAAGTTCGGCCTCGGTATTGCCGCCATCCACCGTCACGACATGACCGGTGGTGCGTTCCATCAGCGCCAGCGCAACAAAGGCGTTCGCGACATGCTTCGCCTCGACTTCGCGGCCCAGCAGGTTGCCTGACATATAGGTCTCCTCGGAAACGCCACGTGCGGCAGCGCGTTCCTGAATGAACCCATCCGTCAGCAGGCCAGACCGAATTCGATCTGCATTCACCCCGTTCACACGGATTCCGTATTCGGCCAATTCAAGCGTCAACTGGCGCAACAGGAACAGTGTGGCGGCTTTTGGCGTACCATAGGCCCCCATGTTCCGGCCCGGGTTGATCGCCTGTTTGGAGATATTGAACAGGATCTGACCGCCGCGGCCCTGAGCTTGCATCACTCGGGCAGCCTGTGTCGCAAATGCCTTATGCGCGAAGAAATTCAGTTCAAAAGCCGCGCGGAATTCGTCGTCACCAAGATCCAGCAAAGCGCCCGAAGTCGCCGACCCGGCATTCGATACCATTACATCGATCCCACCAAACCGGTGTATCGCCGCCGCAATCGCGGCATCTGCGGCGCCTCTCTCGGTTACGTCGCAGGCATATGTCGAATGCCATGTGCCAAGGGTCGATTTGGCCTTGGCCAACGCCCGTTCATCCCGGTCCACCAGAACGACATTTGCACCGGCATCAGCAAAGGCCTTGGCGGTTGCCAGACCTATCGCCCCTGCACCACCGGTCACCATCACAATCTTGCCCTGAAGCGGAGGTGGTGAGCTTTTGCCCAGCTTCGCCTGTTCCAAGGACCAGTATTCACAATCAAAGCGATCTTTTTCATTGATGGGAAAAAAACCGCCCGCGTCTTCGCCCACTGATCGCACCCGCAGGTTTTGTTCCGCAAGATCTGCCGCGGCCGAGGCAGCCTTTGCGTTCGGGCCCATTCCCAGGATCCCCACGCCCTCGATCCACGCATGCTTGGGGTCTTGAGGCAGCAGTTTCTTGCGTTCGTCGGCCTGCGGCGCCTGCCGTTCAAAATACGCCCGATAGTCTTTGGCAAACTCTTCGACCTTTGCCTTGATCCGAGACCGCCCCCCAGACAAATCCGACGCGCGCAATACAAGCGGGCAGCCTTTTGTCCGTAATACGTGATCCGGCGACGCCATGCCCCGCTGGGCCAATGAATCAATATCCGGACGATCGAAAAACTGCATGACATCCGGCCCGTTGCGGAGGTCAAAAACCGGCATCGGGTCATCCCGTTGGGCCGCCACTTCGGCGATGACCGCGCGCAGGATCGGCAATACCTCAAGATTCTCAGCCGGATCGCGACGGCCAATTGTCGTCAGGTCCTTCATCCCGAAATAGGCAGCAACCTCGTTGGTATGCACCACGATCCGGTCATAGCTTTCCTGCGCCGTCGCGCCGAACGTGAAATGTCCGTGCTGAAGCAGCAGAAGCCCTTCGACATTCGGGTTTTCGTCAAATACCTCGGCCGCCTTTTTGGCCAGCCCGAAGCCAGGCATGATGTAGGGCACAATGCCCAGTCGGTCGCCAAAAATCTCGCGGCAGACGTCCTCGGCATTTGGCAGATTGGCGAACACCAGAAAGGGTGTCGCATGCGTATGATCCACATATTTGTGCGGTAAAAATGCATGCAACAGAGTTTCTACAGAGGGGTTCGGAGAACTCGAATCCAACAGATTGGCGCGCTGAACATTGACCATCTGTGCATCTGACAGATGGTCCAATGCGCGCAGTTTCATCAAAGGATCTAGCCACACACCCGGCAAGCCCGGTGCCTCGATGCTGTCCAGATCCCACCCAGATCCCTTGACATGCAGAACGCGCTGTGGATCGCCAAACAGATCAGGGCGTTCCAGTTTGACCGACGTGTTGCCTCCCCCGTGCATCAGGAGGTCCGGGTTCTGACCGATCAGCCGCGAGGTATAGACACGTTCGCCCAGTTCCTGATCTGCGAGTTCTGTTCCGGCCCGGTCACGCCATTTACGTGCCTCGTCGGCCCTGTACCAGTTTTCAATCATCATTCATTCTCAGCAAGTTAAGCGGGTGCATGATCCGCGTGGGCGATTGCACAATTCAAGACTGTGCTAAACAAAGTGTTAACCAGCCCGTTCGGGAAACAACCGGGCAAGCCCGTCAGCAGACGCCTCGCTGACGCCGCGCTCGGTGATAAGCCCTGTCACCAGCCGGTTTGGGGTGACATCAAAGGCAGGATTGCCACCTTCCGTGCCGTCTGGCGTCACGCGTACATCCGAGATGTTCCCCTGCCCATCAACCCCCATGACATGGGAGACTTCCCTGGAATTACGTTCTTCGATCGGGATTTCGGCCACACCGTCGCGAACGGTCCAGTCAATCGTAGGAGAGGGAAGGGCGACATAAAATGGCACACCGTTGTCCCGCGCAGCCAAAGCTTTCAGATAAGTCCCGATCTTGTTGCAAACATCACCTTGGGCCGTGGTTCGGTCCGTGCCCGTAATCACCAAATCAACCAGGCCGTGCTGCATCAAATGACCGCCGGCATTATCCACGATGTAGCGGTGGGGAATGCCATGTTCGCCCAATTCCCAAGATGTCAGTGCGCCCTGGTTGCGCGGTCTGGTTTCATCCACCCAGACGTGCAAGGGGATGCCCGCGTCATGTGCGTGATACATCGGGCTTGTGGCCGTGCCCCAATCCACAGTCGCCAGCCATCCCGCATTGCAATGCGTCAGCAACCGAACCGGCTCACCGGCGGGTTTTCGGGCCGCGATATCCTTGATCAGTTCCAACCCGTGCCGGCCGATTGCGGCGTTGATCTCGACATCTTCGTCTGCAATCTCCTGCGCCAGCGACCAGGCGCGCTCGGCGCGGTCACCCGGAGCAAGCGGCATCAGCGCTTCTCGGCATCTGTCCAATGCCCAGCGCAGGTTGATTGCCGTGGGTCGGGTTGCATGTAAAACGTCATACGCGGCGTCAAACGAGGCTTCTGAGCTGTCCCGAGACATCTGCTCGGCAATTCCAAACGCAGCGGTCGCGCCTATCAAAGGTGCGCCCCTGACCCACATATCCCGTATCGCAGCTGCAAATTCATTAAGCGTTTTCAGGGTTACGACCCGAAAATCATGCGGCAACCACCTTTGGTCGATGATCCGAACCACGCCTGCCGGTTTGTCCCACCAAATAGACCGGTAATGGGTGCCTTGTACTTTCATAACGCAGTCTCCGTATTCGAAAAGCCTGATCGGAATTCAAGCACAGGGTGCGTTCTAATGAGGTACTTGTAAACGGGCGTTTCGGAATTCGGGTCAGTATTTGATCTAGCAAAAGGAATGATCATCCCTTTCTGGCGGCACGTATTTCCCGTTCCAAGGCGTCCAGAAACCGCGAGCGGTCGGCTTTACCGAAGGGTCGCCCACCGCCGCCGGTTCCCAACGGATTGGCCGCGCGCAGATCGGCCATCAAGTCACGCATTGCCAGTTGTTGGCCAATATTTGCCGCGGTGAAGGTTTCACCATTGGGGCGCAGCACGCGTGCGCCTGCTTCGACGCATTTTGCGGCCAAAGGGATGTCGGACGTTATGACGACATCTCCTTCTCCACAGCGTTTGGCAATCCATTTGTCGGCCTCATCCGCGCCTTCGGAAACGACAATGACCTGCACCAGCGGGTTGGCCGATGGACGAAGCCCGCCATTGGACACCAGCGCCATCGGCACCTTGTGCCGCGTCGCGACCCGTTCGGCCTCGGCTTTTACAGGACAGGCATCGCCATCGACATACAGCGTCGTCACGCCTTCTTTGCCTCTTTCTTTGCCGGCTCCACCGGTTTCTTTTTGACCTTGAATTCCTCGGGTATGGGCATGCGGTTGAACGCATCCAGGCCCGCGATTTTATACGCTTCGGCAAGAGTCGGGTAGTTGAACGTGTTCTGAACGAAGTAGTCCACCGTACCTTTCAGGTTCAGCACGGCCTGCGCAATATGGATCAACTCCGTCGCGCCTTCACCAACGATCTGGACACCCAGCACCCTGCGGGTCTTGAGCGAGAACAGCATTTTCAACATGCCGTGTTCCAGCCCCATGATATGCCCGCGTGACGTCTCGCGGAATCGCGCGACACCGACCTCGTAGGGGATGTTGCGCTCCTGCAATTCTTCTTCCGACATTCCGCAGGTTGATATTTCGGGCACTGAATAGATGCCATAGGGGTACCACGGGCTTTCCGGCAGCGTGGGCGTTTCAAGGGCGTGACAGGCAGCCACGCGCCCCTGCTGCAAAGAGGTTGATGCCAGCGACGGATGTCCGATCACATCGCCCGTGGCATAGATATGCGGAACCGCCGTTTGATATGTCTTGCGGTCTACCTTGATCCGGTTGCGGTGGTCCGTCTCCAGCCCGACGGCATCCAGATTGAGTTTGGACGTCGCCCCCATGCGTCCGGCCGCAAACAGAAGCATTTCAGCGCGAACGTGGCGACCGTTTTCAAGGGTCACTTCCACATGTTCACCGGCGTCTTCAATCTTCTCGACAGCCGAGCCCAAACGCAGGTCGACACCGTTTTCCCGGATCTGATGGGTAAAGTCGTGGATCAACCGGCTGTCGATGAAATCCAGAAACGTGTCGCGGGGTTCAATCAGCGTCACACGCACGTCTAGGGCTGAAAACATCGTGGCATATTCCACGCCAATGACCCCGGCACCGATAACGACCAGCGAGCGCGGAATCTCTGCCATTTCCAGAAATTCGTCACCATCCACCACCGTCTTGCCGTTGAACGGGACATAATCCGGACGATAGGTTTTCGTGCCTGTCGCAATCAGGAACTTCGCGGCCGTCACACGCGTTGTTTCCCCGGCATCGGTTGCGACCTCTACTTCGTGCGGCCCGACAAATCTGGCCAGACCGTCCAGGGTTTCGACATGGTTCCTGTTGAACTGATGTTCCAACACGTCGACTTCATGGTCGAGGGTCATATGCAGGCGGGCTTTCAAGTCTTCTGCCCGGATCTGATCCTTTACCCGGTATGAACGCCCGTAAAAGCTGCGCTCGCGCCAGCCCGACAGGTTCAGAACCGTTTCGCGCAGGGTCTTGGACGGAATCGTGCCGGTGTGGACAGAGACGCCACCAAAACGGTCTTTGCGGTCGATGACCAGCACACGCCGTTTCAGTTTGCCTGCCTGAATCGCCGCAGAACGCCCAGAAGGCCCCGACCCTATGATGATCAGGTCATAATCGTAATTGCTCATCCCTCAGTCTCCGTACAGTGCCTCGGCATGGAAGATGACGTGATCTTCCATAAACGTGGACACAAAGAAGTACGAATGATCGTAACCCGGCTGGAAGCGATACGTCGCTTGCTGGCGGCGTTCGGCGATGGCTTGCGCCAACGCTTCGGGGCGCAAAAGGTCCATGAATTGATCGTTTGCACCTGTGTCGATCAGGATCGGACCGTCAAAGCCGGTTTTCTTCATCAACAAGGACGCATCGTGTTTTGCCCAAAGCGTTTCGTCGTCACCAAGGTAGGCGCTCAGCTGTTTGCGTCCCCAATCCGCTCCGGTCGGGTTCGAGATCGGCGCAAAGGCTGACACCGAACGGAAGCGTCCGGGCAGGTTCATGGCAAGCGTCAGGGCGCCGTGCCCCCCCATGGAATGGCCCGTTATGGCTTGGCGTTCGCTGTCGATGGCGAAGTTTTCGAACAGCAGGGCGGGCAGCTCTTCGGCGACATAGTCCCACATCCGGAAATGCGGCGCCCAGGGTTCCTGTGTCGCGTTCACATAGAACCCTGCGCCCTGACCCAGATCATAATCTTCATGATCTGCGACGCCGTCACCACGCGGCGAGGTATCCGGAAACACCACGGCGATCCCTTGTTCCGCGGCCCACGCCTGAGCCCCGGCCTTGGTCATCGCGTTTTCATGGGTGCAGGTCAATCCCGACAAATACCAAAGAACCGGGACCGGCCCGTCCTTGGCCTCGGCTGGAAGAAACAGGCCAAAAGTCATGTCACACTTGCACGACGAAGAGGCGTGGCGGTACACGCCCTGCACACCGCCAAAACAGGCATTTTCCGAAAGGGTTTCCATCAGGCACCGTCCTTGTTTTCGAGTCGCAACATGGCTAACGATCCGCGGACCCGGCGTAAAGTCTGTGCGCCTTCGTTGAGAGTATTTTTCGAGAAGGTGAAGGTCAGAATGTGCCCGCCCAGGCGATCACCATCGGCACGGTGAGAATACTGACGATTGTGGATAGAAGGATTGCCGCCGACGCGCGATGCGGGGCAATGCCGTAATGCGCGGCCAGCATGTAAACATTGCCCGCAACGGGCAAAGCAGCGGCAGAGATGGCAACAGTTGCGGG
This sequence comes from Ruegeria sp. HKCCD7559, assembly GCF_013110575.1. Classification (NCBI taxonomy): domain Bacteria; kingdom Pseudomonadati; phylum Pseudomonadota; class Alphaproteobacteria; order Rhodobacterales; family Roseobacteraceae; genus Ruegeria; species Ruegeria sp. HKCCD7559. The sequence continues at coordinate 269,406 of NZ_WVQU01000002.1, read as the reverse complement.
AAAAGTATCAATCGGTATCAGCCATAACAGAGCGACCGCAACGCAGGCCGGATGGATCGCCAGTTTGCAGAAGCTCAACCATGCCGCGATCTGGACACGTTCAGCCGACTTGTCTGCCAATGACGCGCCAATGGCGAACAATGCACCCGGAGTCGCTGCACCACCGAGAATGATCAGAAAATCGCCAAGAGGTTCAGGAACAGGCAATTGCAGCGAGGACCAGATGAGACCGGCCGAGATGGATACGATCATGGGATTGCGGACCAAACCCATTCCGATCAACTTGAAGGTGGTCGGGGTCAGTTTGCCATCACGGCCGCCATTGATCAGGATCACGATAAGGGAAGAGAACACGACCAGATCGACGGTCAGAACCAGCATCACGGGCCCGATCGCAGCCTCGGAGAACAAAAGGGAAAGCATGGGCAGCCCGAGGAACCCGACATTGCCGATGGCCGCGCACTGAGCCTCGACCGCAGCGGTCGGAATGTCGAGCCCGCGCAGCCAGGCGATGGCCGACGCCAAAACGTAAACGGTCATGGTTCCCAGCAGATATCCAAGGATGAGCCGGGCATTGAAAATCTCGGCAAAGGGAAGGGTGGCGGCAAAGCGAAACAGCATCGCCGACAGCGCAAAGAAAAAGACGAACTTGGTCAGATATGCCGTTGCTTCAGCCGTGAAAAAACGCGTGCGCCCCGCCCAAAAGCCCAGGCCGATAATCGCGAAAAACGGAAGGGTGCGCAGAAAGATTTCGGCCATGGGCCCAGTCCTAGCACGGTTTGAACGCGCTGCAAGTACCCGACATCAAAGCAAATGCAACCTCCGCTTCGCTGGAATATTTGAGAATCGTTGTATCTAAACCGAGCGGTTTATAAACTGGCGCAGCTATCGATCGAGGAGAAGACATGACCCAGACCGCCACCATCCTGCGCACCGGCCGTAAATTCGACCAGGTTCTGCGCGGGGCTCGAGAGGTTTTCATGTCGGATGGGTTTGAAGGGGCAAGTGTGGATGACATTGCCCGCGCGGCGGGCGTGTCAAAAGCAACGCTGTACAGCTATTTCCCGGACAAGCGCCTTTTGTTCATGGAAGTGGCCCAGACAGAATGCTGCCTGATGGCCGAGCGGGTCATCTCGATGATCGACGAAACCAAACCCGCCCGCGAAGTGCTTCAGATCACGGCGACGCAATTGACGGCCTTCCTTGTGTCGGATTTCGCGCAGCAGGTTTTCAGGATCTGCGTTGCCGAGCGCGACCGGTTTCCCGAGCTTGGCCGTGCGTTTTACGAGGCAGGGCCGCAAAACGGCCAGCGACAGATGGCCGAGTATCTGGAAAAAGCCGTGGCCAAGGGTGAATTGGCCATTGATGATGTACATATCGCTGCCGAGCAGTTTTCCGAACTGTGCAAAGTGCGGATCTGGACCCGGGCGGCTTTTGGCATTCAGAACACGTTCACCCAGGAAGAAATAGATCAGGTCGCTGCTCAGGCCGTTGACATGTTTCTTGCCCGTTACGGGGTCTGATCCACAAAAGTGATGGCCCGCGCCCGGAACAGGGGCGCAGGCCATCGCTCACTCACCAAAACACTCGATACACAACAGTTTAAAGCTGCAAGTCTTTTAAAACCCTTTACTCGAAGAAAGTTCTGGCCAGACGCTCGCTGACAGGCTGTGCCAGATATGCAATCACTGCGCGTTCACTTGTGTTGACGAACAGGTCTGCGGGCATGCCGGGGACCAAGTCCAAAGCCGCCACTTCGTCGGATTGCCGATCGTTCAGTTTGACCCGGGTCTTGAAATTGCACTCGCCAGTGCGTTCGTCCTCCAATGCGTCGGCTGAGATATTAAAGATTGAACCTCGGGCCTCGGACACATCGGCCTGCGCATAAGACGACAAACGAATCCGTGTGGCCTGACCGATTTTCAGCTTGTTGACGTCACCAAGTCTAATCCGGCCCGAAATCGCCGAATTGCAACCGATAAGGATGTCGTCGCCGCCTTCACCGTTCTGCGGATCAACGCCGACCGCGCCGTTCAGCGCATTGGTCAGATCGCTGCCGACAATCACGTCGCCATCAGCCGAGTCAATGACGTACTTAGTTGAAAACAGTCCATCGGTTTCGACCTGGTTCGAGATCACGTCCTGACCGATGACACCGAGCCCCCTGATGCGTTCACGTTCAGCGTGGCGCCTGCCTCCGCCAGCGATTCCTGTACAACCGGGCCGTTTCGGCCGACCGGCACATTGTGCAGATGGATGGCTGAAACCGCGCCGGGGATGGGTGTGTTCAGGTCAGCTTCGCTCCGACCGACAACGCTCAGTTCGCTGGAATACGAGATTTCTCCGGTCGCCGAATTCCGGGTGATGACTACGGTCGCGTGGCCGGTGACCTTGCTGTCCAAGGCCGGCCCGGGCTCTTGCTCTGCGTTCAGGCTGCCGCTCAGGGTGACGGTGCGAATGTCACCCTTGGCCAACCAGATCAAAAAACTTGAACAGGAATTGGGAACCGATCTGTTCCTGCGCCTCAACAACGATGTGCCCCGACACTGTACGGTGCCCGTGTCGTTGAACAGGCTGGGCGCCTTCTGAACGATGCGCGGAAAATCCGTGACACCGCAACCGAATTCCGCGACCCCGAAGCAGTTCCTTTGACTGTCGGAATGACTCCGACTTAGGCCCCTTATCTGACCGGATATCTCTCTGAAACCTTCAGCCCGCTGTTTCCGTGGATGCGGGTCACGCTGGTCGAGGATCTGCCTGAAAACATGTTGCGTATGGTCGATGATCACTTGCTGGACAAGGCGCTTGCGGCGAAGATCAACAGCAGCGCCGCTTTGGATTTCACTTCAATCTGGTCTGAACCATTGTTTCTGGCCCTTCGAAAAGGGCACGCGCTTTGCTCCTTGTCATCCACTACCCCAGAGGATGCTCCGCCGTTTGATTTTATCCGGCTTACACACTGTTTCGGATACGAACTTGAGGGGAGGCTTCCCAAACAAGATGGATCAAGCCGTATCAGCAAACGTTTCGACCTGACCACGCTGAGGTTCGAGACGACCTGCCGCCATATTTGCCATTCCGACGATTGCACAATTGTCTCTGTCTTGGCCGCTGAACAACGAGAGCCAAAACTCGGCCGCCTCGGAACCTGCGCGGGCAAAGGTGACTGCCACTACAGTCAGGAAGGTGGGATCGAAGTGATAAGGTTTTTGCTCCTATGTCAAAACCTGTTCGGTGCTCTGGCCTCAATACGTGGTGCGCATCTGGTATCCCTGATGGAAGGTCATGCGCACGAAAGTAACAGGATCGCTGCGAAACCATGTCGTGCGTTCTAGCTGAAACAACGGTGTGCCGGGCGGTACCGCCAGAAACTCCTGCAAATGCCCTGTTGCCGGGACGGCCGAGAAGGCAATTTCAGCGTTTGAAAACGGCACCTCGGACAGCAGCCATTCATTCGGCCCTGTGGTCAGGAAATCTTCGTCGAGAACCTGAGGCACGGTGCTGACGTTGATCCAGCGTTCCTCGAACTGAAACGGACGGTTGTCGGCGTGGTGCATGCATTGCAGATGGACGACCTGCGCACCTTCCGGGATGCTCAGCTTTGCCTGCAACCACGCGGGGCAATCGATCAGTGTTCGGCTGACCAGAGCATAGCGGTATTCGGCGTTCATTTCTTCGATGGTCTGCCGAACGACAGTGATCGGCAATTTCGCCTGCTTTACCGGTGTGGTCACGACACGCGTGCCGCCCTTGCGTTTGCGGGTGACAAGTCCCTGTTCGGCAAGTTCCCGCAGCGCCCGATTGACCGTCGCCCGTGCAACACCGAATTCGGCTGCCAGTTCCATCTCGGTGGGCAACAGGCTGCCCTGTGGCCAGACACGGGTTTGAATGCGGTTCACGACTTCGTCCCGAATGTCCTGAAAGCCGAGAGGTTTTTGATCGGTCACGTGGTGTTCATCCAATTACGTACAAACATATTGTTATTATGAGGCCATTTTTGTCGGCCCGTAAAGGCGCAGCAAGCTCAAAGTCTCGGCATGAGATCAGCCATGGCCTGTCGATAGTCAGATACAATCCGATCCCGAGCAATATGGCGGCCCCGGCGTACCTGATGGCGGCCAGCCGACCACAAATCGGTCACTACGTGGTCCTTCGCGGCAAAGACCAACCCGTCGAGCAACTGTTCAGGACGCAGGGCACAAAGCGCGGGATCCTGACTGTCAATAGCAACAAGATCCGCCAGCATCCCTTCTGCGATCTGCCCCGCCGCGCGCCGCAGGGCCTGCGCACCGCCCAAAGCCGCATTGCAATACAGTGTCTGTCCAACCGAACCCTCCCCTTCGACCAGGACATTGCGCGACAGATCTCGCAGGCGTTGGGAATATTCCAGCGTACGCAGTTCCTCTGTCATCGAAACCAACACGTTTGAATCCGACCCGACCCCGAAACGACCACCGGCTTCAAGAAAGACGGCTCCATTGAAGGGGCCATCCCCCAAATTGGCCTCGGTGATCGGGCAAAGCCCCGCGACCGCGCCCGTTGCGGCCATATCGCGGGTTTCCTTTTCCGTCATGTGAGTGGCGTGGATGAGGCACCAGCGATGGTTTACCGTTGCATTGTTCAGCAGCCATTCCACCGGGCGGGCGCCCAGACCCTCGTGAACCTGTTCAACTTCCATGGGTTGTTCCGCAATGTGAATATGGACAGGTCCCGTCTTTTTTGCGTCCAGAACCCGGGCAAGATCTTGCGGTGATGTCGCGCGCAAGGAATGCGGGGCAATGCCTATCTGACAGTCATCCGGCAGATCGCCCAGTGCCGCCTGCGCCTGTTCGACCAACGCCAGATAGCGGTCCACATCATTGCCAAATCGTTGCTGTCCCGCTTCCAACGGTTGCTCGCCGACCCCTGCGTAAGAATAAAGTACGGGCAGATGCGTCAGTCCGATTCCCGTCTCGGCCGACGCAGCCATGATCCGCTGGGACAGCTCTGCGAGATTGTCATAAGGTGTGCCGTCTGGCTGGTGATGCAGATAATGGAATTCACCAACCGAGGCATAGCCGGCTTCCTGCATCTCCATATAGACCAGAGCGGCAATCGCCTGCACCTGTTCAGGCGTAAGGTGCGCAGTGAAGCGATACATCAGTTCCCGCCACGTCCAGAAACTGTCGCGACCGGCCTTTCGATATTCGGTCATACCCGCCATCGCGCGCTGAAATGCGTGGCTGTGCAGATTGGCCAATGCGGGCAGCAAAGTGTCGACGCAAGTATCGCCTTCTTGCGCCGTCGCGCCCTGTTGCAGCGACACCATCAGCCCTTGCCTGATTTCTACCCGCAGGTTCATAGCCCAACCGGTGCTCAGTAATGCGCGATTAGCGAAGATAGCCATTTTTCACCTCATTTTATGCATAGACATATAAATGATAGAAATGTACTAGAAAAGCAGGAAATGCACGGAGGGTGCGAGTCACATGCAGACGCAAACGCAGGTTTTGACGGATCTTGATGCCGCAACTATGACCGAAGGCGGCGCGCCATACGGTTTGGTCCCGGATGCCGCGATCGTGTTGCAGGACGGGCGCATCGCATGGGTCGGCCCTGTTGTGGATCTTCCGTCACGTTTCGCCGACCAGCCAAGGGCTCGAATGGGTGGGCGCCTGGTTACGCCCGCCTTGATCGATTGCCACACCCATGTGGTTCACGGTGGCCATCGCGCCGCAGAGTTCGAAATGCGCCTGAACGGCGCGAGCTATGAAGAGGTCGCGCGCGCCGGGGGCGGGATCATCTCGACGGTCAAGGCCACGCGCGCAGCCGGAGTGGAGGAGTTGGTCGCACAGGCATTGCCGCGTGTGGATGCGATGCTGGCCGAAGGGGCATCGGTCATCGAAGTAAAGTCCGGCTACGGGTTGGATGACAAGACTGAATTGAACATGTTGCGCGCGGCTCGGGCGTTGCCCGATCATCGCCCCGTCCGTGTTCTGACCAGCTTTTTGGGTGCTCATGCGGTGCCTCGGGACTATGAGGGCAGGGCGTCGGACTACATTCATCAGGTCTGCATTCCCACGCTTCGCGCCGCTCATGCCGAGGGATTGGTCGATGCGGTCGATGCCTTCTGCGAAGGCATCGCCTTTCAACCCGAAGAGTTGATCCCGCTTTTTGATGCCGCGACAGCGCTTGGCCTGCCGATCAAGATCCACGCCGAACAATTGTCGAATTTGGGCGGCGCAAAAATGGCTGCCGGATACGGCGCGCTTTCGGCAGATCATATAGAATATCTTGACGAAGCAGGTGTTCTGGACATGGCGCAGGCCGGTACCGTCGGTGTTATTCTGCCGGGGGCCTTCTACACCTTGCGCGAAACACAGGCGCCACCGATTGACCTGTTGCGCCGGCATGCTGTGCCCATGGCGCTTGCCACGGATTGCAATCCCGGTTCGGCGCCGATGACCTCGCTGTTGCTGGCGATGAACATGGGATGCACCCTGTTTCGCATGACGCCAGAAGAGGCCCTGCAAGGCGTGACGGTTCACGCGGCCCGTGCTCTCGGGTTGGCTGATTGCGGTCAGATCTCAGTCGGGCGGCGCGCTGATCTGGCGGTTTGGAATGTCGAACACCCCGCGGAATTGGCCTATCGCATCGGCTTCAACCCTCTTCATACCCGCATATTCGGAGGTATATTTTGACGACCCTCACCCTTACCCCGGGCACCGTTACCCTGTCGCAACTGGAACTGGTCCTTCGCGAAGAGTGCGCTGTTCGGTTGGACCCAGCCTGCCGCCCGGCCGTCGAAGAAGCGCACAAGCGCATCGCCGATGCGGCGACGGGAGAGGCCGCCGTATATGGCGTGAACACAGGGTTCGGGAAACTGGCCAGCGTCAAAATCGCGGCCGAGGACACGGCAACCTTGCAGCGCAACCTGATCCTCAGCCATTGCTGCGGTGTTGGCCCTGCGATCCCGCGCGCCCTTGCCAGATTGATGATGGTTCTGAAATTGCTGAGCCTGGGGCGCGGAGCGTCGGGGGTTCGGCCAGAAGTGATCACCCTGCTGGAAGGGATGTTGTCACAAGGTGTGACCCCGGTGATCCCGGCGCAGGGTTCAGTTGGAGCTTCGGGTGATCTTGCGCCCTTGTCCCACATGGCTGCCGTCATGATGGGCGCTGGTGAGGCCGAATTCAGTGGCGATGTGATGCCCGGTGACGCTGCGCTGTCCAAAGCGGGTCTGCACCCGATCGAACTGGGCCCCAAAGAAGGGCTGGCGCTGATCAATGGCACCCAGTTTTCGACGGCCTTTGCGCTGTCCGGGCTGTTTGGCGCGTGGCAGGCGGCGCAAAGCGCGTTGGTTACCTCGGCGCTGACGACGGATGCGATCATGGGTTCGACCGCCCCGTTGCAACCGGAAATTCACACGTTGCGCGGGCATCGCGGGCAGATCGAGGCCGGCGTGACCATGCGGGCGCTGCTGGCCGGGTCGGTCATTCGTGAAAGCCATCGGGTTGGCGATACCCGGGTTCAGGACCCGTATTGTATCCGCTGCCAGCCTCAGGTGGTGGGGGCCGCGATGGATGTGCTGAGGCAGGCTGCAACAACGCTGGAAATCGAGGCCAACGCGGCGACGGACAATCCTCTGGTTCTTTCGGAAACCGGCCTGATCGTTTCGGGCGGGAATTTTCACGCCGAACCCGTTGGGTTTGCCGCAGACATGATTGCGCTCGCCGTGGCCGAGATCGGGGCAATTGCGCAACGCCGCATTGCGTTGATCGTCGATCCGGCACTCAGCTTTGATCTGCCGCCTTTTCTGACGCCCAATCCGGGCCTGAATTCGGGCTATATGATCGCTGAGGTGACGACCGCCGCACTGATGAGCGAAAACAAGCATCTGGCCAATCCATGCGTGACGGACTCGACGCCCACATCGGCCAATCAGGAAGATCACGTTTCGATGGCGGCCCATGGCGCGCGGCGATTGGGGCAGATGGTTGCCAATCTGGAACGCATTCTGGGGGTCGAACTGCTGTGTGCCACACAAGGGGTCGAGTTCCGCGCGCCGCTGCCTACGAGCGAAACGTTGCAGGCCGTGATGGCACGGCTGCGTGCCGTGGTGCCGGCCTTGGGTGACGATCGCTATATGGCACCCGAGATCGAAGCAGCCTCGGCCCTGATTGCCAGTGGCGAGATTGCCCGTGGCACGGGCATCGCCATGCCGGAACTTGGCGCATGAGCGGCCCGGTCGAGATTTCGCGCGGTGACAGCCCCATCGTGCTGGGTCTGCCGCATACCGGTACCCATGTGCCGGCCACGATCGAGGCCAAGTTGAACGCGCGGGGTAAAGCTCTAGCAGATACGGATTGGCATGTTCATACCTTGTATGAAGGACTTCTGCCCGGTACGACCACGGTTCGGGCGACCTTCCACCGATATGTGGTCGACGCCAACCGGGACCCGTCGGGCGCGTCACTCTATCCCGGCCAGAACACGACCTCTCTTGTACCGCTGACGGATTTTGACGGCCAGGGAATCTGGGACATCCCGCCTTCCGAAAAGGATATCCTCGAACGACGGGAAGCTTTTCATGCACCGTATCATGCCGCCCTGAAGGCCGAGCTGGAACGCGTGAAGGCGGCCCATGGGGTTGCGGTGCTGTATGATTGCCACTCGATCCGCAGCCATATTCCTTTTCTGTTCGAAGGTACTCTGCCCGATATGAGCATCGGCACGAACAATGGGGCGACCTGCGCGCCGGAAATCGAAGCCATAGCGCATGAATTCGCGACGTCCTCGCCCTATACGGCTGTTCTGAATGGGCGGTTCAAGGGCGGATGGACAACGCGCTATTATGGCCGCCCCTCCGAAGGGGTTCACGCGATCCAGATGGAGCTGGCTCAGTCGACCTACCTGAAAACTGAAGCGCCGCCCTGGGCTTTTGACACCGACAAAGCCGACCGCCTGCGCCGGTGGCTCAAAGACATTCTTGACGCTATCCATGACACTGCATTGGAGCTTGCCCGATGACCGATCCTCGTAAAAATACCCGTGACATCTTTCCCCCGACAGGGCCCGAACTGAACGCCAAAAGCTGGATGACCGAAGCCCCGATGCGGATGCTGATGAACAATCTGCACCCGGATGTGGCCGAGAACCCGCATGAGCTGGTTGTCTATGGCGGGATCGGCCGTGCCGCGCGGACGTGGAAAGATTTTGATACCATCGTTGCCAGCCTCAAGGATCTGGAGGAAGATGAAACGCTGGTGGTGCAATCCGGCAAACCGGTCGCCATCGTTCGGACGCATGCCGATGCACCTCGGGTGCTGATCGCGAACTCGAACCTTGTGCCGCATTGGGCCAACTGGGACCACTTCAACGAGCTCGATAAGAAGGGCCTGATGATGTACGGCCAGATGACGGCCGGTTCGTGGATCTATATCGGGACGCAAGGCATCGTTCAGGGCACCTACGAAACCTTCGCCGAGGCGGGACGCCAACACTATGACGGGGACCTGACCGGCAAGTGGATTCTGACTGGCGGTCTGGGCGGCATGGGTGGCGCGCAACCCCTGGCGGCGGTCTTTGCGGGGGCGTGTTGCCTAGCCGTCGAGTGCAATCCAGACAGCATCGATTTCCGCCTGCGCACCAAGTATCTCGACGAAAAGGCCGAGACGCTGGACGAAGCGCTGGAAATGATCGACCGCTGGACCAGGGCGGGCGAGGCGAAATCGGTCGGATTGCTGGGCAATGCGGCCGAGATTTTCCCCGAGATCTACCGGCGGATGCAGGCGGGTGGGATGCGCCCCGATATCGTGACCGACCAGACCAGCGCCCATGATCCGGTCAACGGTTATCTGCCATTGGGCTGGAGCATGGCGCAGTGGAAAGACAAGAGGGAAAGCGACCCCAAGGCCGTGGAAAAGGCAGCGCGCGCGTCGATGAAGCAACACGTGGCCGCCATGGTCGATTTCTGGAACGCGGGTGTGCCAACCCTGGATTATGGTAACAACATCCGGCAGGTGGCGCAGGACGAAGGCTTGGAAAACGCCTTTGCCTTTCCCGGTTTCGTGCCCGCCTATATCCGCCCGTTGTTTTGCCGCGGCATTGGCCCGTTCCGCTGGTGCGCGCTGTCGGGTGATCCCGAGGATATCTACAAAACTGATGCAAAGATGAAGGAACTGTTCCCCGAAAACACCCATCTGCACAACTGGCTCGACATGGCGCAGGAGCGCATCGCCTTTCAGGGCCTTCCCGCGCGCATCTGCTGGATCGGACTGGGTGACCGCCACAAGGCTGGGCTGGCATTTAACGAGATGGTCAAAACCGGAGAGTTGAAGGCGCCGGTCGTCATCGGTCGTGACCACCTCGACAGCGGCTCGGTCGCGTCGCCGAACCGCGAAACCGAGGCGATGAAGGACGGCTCGGACGCGGTGTCGGATTGGCCGCTGCTGAACGCGCTGGTCAATACCGCATCGGGCGCGACATGGGTCTCGCTGCACCACGGAGGCGGCGTTGGCATGGGTTTCAGCCAACATGCGGGCGTCGTGATTTGTGCCGACGGCACCGATGCAGCGGCTAAACGCCTTGAACGGGTTCTGTGGAACGATCCGGCTTCTGGCGTCTGGCGACACGCAGATGCGGGTTATGAGGATGCCAAGGCATGCGCACGTGAGCACGGGCTGCGACTGCCGGGGATTCTGGGCTGATTTGCCATTCATCTTTGAATTTGTCTGCATGGCTTAGCGCTAACGTCTCATTTTCCGGTTTCGAACCGGGGATGTTTCCGCTAGGGCTAAGCCGTTAAGCAGCCCGCCAGGCTAACGACAACTGACAAAGGTGGCTCGCCCGTTGCTCGATATTGCACAAGTCCGCACTGTTCTTTCGGACGTCTATGACCTCGCCCCATCGGCCACGTTGGCCAATGAGATGAAAGACACGTTTGCCCGTATGGATCGTGTGATCAGCCCGCCGGATTGGGCGATCTATGCGCCCTATGTGCGGGCGATCAACGCGCTCAAGAAAGAGCGTAACGCCGTGATCCTTGGGCACAATTACATGACACCGGAAATCTATCATGGTGTGTCCGATTTCGTGGGTGACAGCCTGCAACTGGCGATCAAGGCCAGCGAGGTGGAAGAGGATGTGATCGTTCAGGCCGGGGTTCATTTCATGGCCGAGACATCGAAAATTCTGAGCCCCGGGAAAACTGTTCTGATGCCCGACATGGATGCCGGCTGTTCTTTGGCAGAATCGATTACTGCCGAAGGAATCGACGAAATGCGGGCCAAATACCCCGGTGCGCCGGTTGTGTCTTACGTGAACACCACTGCCGAGGTCAAAGCGGCCTCGGATATCTGCTGCACCTCGTCGAACGCCTTGCAGATCGTGAATGCCATGGAAAGCGACACGGTCATCATGACGCCGGATCAATATCTGGCTCAAAACGTGGCCAATGAAAGCCACAAGAACGTGGTGTATTGGCCCGGTTCCTGCATCGTGCATGAACAATACACCGCACAGGACTTGCGCGACTTCCGCGAATGGAACCCCGGAACGCGCCTGATTGCGCACCCGGAATGCCCGCCGGATGTGGTGGCCGAGGCGGATTATTCCGGTTCAACCAGCGGGATCATCAAATATGTGCATGATGAGAAACCCGAAAAGGCGATGCTGATCACCGAATGTTCGATGGCGTCGAACATCGCGGATGAACTGCCCGACGTCGATTTCGTAGGGCCGTGCAATATGTGCCCGTACATGAAAAAGATCACGCTGGAAAAGATCCTCTATGCTCTGCACACGATGGAAGGCCAGGTCGAGGTCGCCGAAGACGTGGCAGAGAAGGCCCGCAAATCTGTACAGGCGATGATTGATCTGTCCCGCAAGCTCGGCATCTGATCGGCAATGACCGACATCACTACGGATCGCGTCATTATTGTCGGGGCCGGGATTGGCGCGCTTTATGCTGCGCTGAAACTGGCGCCGCGACCGGTGGTGATCATCTCGCCTGAACCTTTGGGCGAAGGTGCAAGTTCGGCATGGGCGCAGGGTGGCGTGGCGGCGGCGATGGACCTGGCCGACAGCCCGGAAAGCCACGCCGTTGATACCGTCAATGCCGGGGCAGGCACCGTCGAACCTGACGTTGCGGATTTGGTGACCCGAGAAGCGCGGGACTATATTCTGGACCTGACCACTTTGGGCACACCATTTGATCGCACCGAGGGTGGCGGGTATGTCCTGTCCCGAGAAGCCGCGCACAGTTTTGCCCGCGTCGTGCGGGTAAAGGGCGATCAGGCAGGCAGTGAAATCATGGCCGCCCTGATCGAACGAGTGCGCGAAACTCCGTCGGTGCAGGTGTTGGAGGGGGTCCTTGCCGTTGCGCTGGAAGTGACGGAAGGGCGCGTGTTGGGCGTGGTTCTGCAGGATGCCTCGGAAAGCGGATCTGCGTCCGTGACGCTTCGTGCACCTGCCGTATTGTTGGCGGGCGGCGGTTCTGGCGGGCTTTATGCCCTGACGACCAATCCGGCCCGCATCCGGGGGCAGGTCATCGGAATAGCCGCACGGGCGGGGGCGCTGATCGCCGATGCCGAATTCGTGCAGTTCCACCCCACGGCCATGGACGTGGGTGAAGACCCGGCCCCGCTGGCGACCGAGGCCTTGCGCGGAGAAGGGGCAATACTGATAAACAAGTACGGCGAGCGTTTCATGCAGGCCGTTCACCCTGATGCCGAGCTTGCCCCGCGCGACGTTGTGGCCCGGGCGATTTTTGCCGAGGTACAGGCCGGCAACTGCCCGATGCTGGACACCCGCAAGGCTTTGGGCGCGCAAATCAACGAACTTTTCCCGGCGGTTGCCGCATATTGCGCGCGCAACGGAATCGATCCGGTCCGGGATGCGATCCCGGTTGCTCCGGCAGCGCATTACCACATGGGCGGGATTGCCACAGACACTGATGGCCGCGCGACGCTGGATCGGTTGTGGGTGTGCGGCGAGGCGTCTTCGACCGGCCTTCACGGCGCCAACCGGCTGGCTTCGAACGGTTTGCTCGAAGCGTTGGTGTTTGCACGCATCTGTGCCGAGGACATTGCGCGTTCGATTCCGGACACTTCCGCGTCGGAACCTGTGGCCCTTCAATTTGATCAAGCTGACATCCCCGATACGTCTGAAGCGGTCAGTATGTTGCGCACGACCATGTCGCGCGATGTTGGCGTGGTCCGGAACCGCGCCGGGTTATGCCGGGCATTGCGCAGGATTGCCACGCTCGAAGAGCAGCATGGCACATGCCCGTCCTTCAGAAACATGTGTGCCACATCAACCTTGATCGCCGCGGCGGCATTGCAGCGCGAAGAAAGCCGCGGCGCGCATGAGCGATCCGACTTTCCGGAAACTGCCGATGGCCCCGGCAAACGATCCCGGATGTATCTTAGCGACGCGCTGCACATTCGCGCCGAAGCCTGCAAGGAAATATCATGAGTTTTGCGACCCTGCCCGATCTGATCCTCGAACCCGTCATCCGCGCGGCGTTGATGGAGGATCTGGGAGCATACGGTGACGTGACCACCCGCGCCGTGATCCCGCCGAACGCGACCTATACGGCCCGGCTGAATGCGCGTGAGGATGCCGTCGTTTCGGGCATGCAGGTGGCGACGATTGCGTTCCGGCTGGTCGACCCGACGCTTGAGGTTGAGGCGCATGTCAAGGATGGCCAGCCCTGTCGGCGCGGCGACACGCTGATGACCATCAAAGGTTCTGCCGCCTCGATCCTTTCGGGTGAGCGGGTCGCGCTGAATTTTGCCGGTCGTCTGACCGGTATTGCCACAAAAACTGCCAGCTTTGTTCAGCAGACAAAGGGCACGAATGCCCGCATGACCTGTACCCGCAAAACCACGCCCGGACTTCGCATTGTCGAAAAACAGGCCGTGCTGCATGGCGGCGGTTTCAATCATCGCTACTCTTTGTCCGACGCGATCCTGATCAAGGACAACCACATTGCCGCTGCCGGGGGTGTGCGTCAGGTTCTTGAGGCCGCCAAAGCGCAAGCCAGCCACATGATGGCCGTCGAGATCGAAGTCGATCGACTGGACCAGCTGGCGGAAGTGCTCGAGGTTGGCGGCGCGTCCGTCGTATTGCTGGACAACATGGATGACGAGATGCTGCGCGAAGCGGTTGCCATGGTGGACGGGCGGATGAAGACCGAAGCCAGCGGTAATGTGACGTTGGACCGGGTTGCATCAATTGCGGCGACCGGGGTCGATTACATCTCGTCCGGGGCGCTGACGCATTCCGCCCGAACCGTTGATCTTGGTCTTGATTTCTGAAAAGCGCGGCATTTCCGCTTGATTTGGGATCGTTTGCGCCAACACGGTTGCGCCTTCAGATTTTATCGATAATAAATCCTCGGCAACGCAAGCTGCAGGAAGTTTTATAGATAAAATGATCATCCCTCATTCCGGCTGGACCCGAAAGTCTGCGCAAGCTGTTCATGACCTTCCGTTGATGGACCTTCTGTTCCGGGCACAGACCGTGCACCGCGAGAACTTTGATCCGAACAAGATCCAGACCTCTAAGCTGCTGTCGATCAAAACCGGCGGGTGCGCCGAGGATTGCGCCTATTGCTCGCAATCGGCCCGCAACGGATCCACCCTGCCTGCATCGAAGCTGATCGAGGTTCAGCGTGTACTGGCCGAGGCCAAAAAGGCCCGCGACGGTGGCGCGACCCGGTTCTGCATGGGGGCCGCCTGGCGCGAGCCCAAGCCGCGCGATATGCCTGCCCTGGTTGCCATGGTGGAAGGCGTCAAGGCGATGGGCATGGAAACCTGCATGACGCTGGGCATGCTGGATGACACCCAGGTGGTTCAGCTGCGCGATGCCGGGTTGGACTATTACAACCACAATATCGACACGTCCGAACGCTATTATTCCGAAGTGATCACAACCCGTACTTTCGCGGACCGGATCGACACGATGACCCGGGTGCAAGAAGCCGGGATCAAGGTCTGCTCGGGTGGTATTCTGGGGATGGGTGAACACACTGGCGACCGTATCGATATGTTGCTGACTTTGGCCAACATGACCCCGCCGCCGGATTCGGTGCCGATCAACATGCTGATGCCACAGGCGGATACCCCGCTGGCTGATGCGGAACCGGTTGATCCAATCGACTTTGTGCGGATCATCGCAACCGCTCGCATCCTGATGCCCAAAGCCTATGTTCGGTTGTCCGCCGGGCGCAGCGACATGAGCGACGAGATGCAGGCGATGTGCTTCTTCGCCGGAGCAAATTCCATCTTTGTCGGTGAAACTCTTTTGACGGCGGAAAACCCCGAAGAAGACACCGACTCGATCCTGTTTGCAAAACTGGGCCTTCAGGCCGAAACGGCTGAAGACCATAAACGCACGGAAGCCGCCGAATGAAAGCAGTCGAACGACTGGAATCCATGCTGGGTGCGCTGGAAGCCCGGCACCGCCGCCGGGTTTTGATCCCGGCGCGCGGGCTGGATTTTGCGTCCAACGACTATTTGGGCTTGGCCGGGTCAAGCCTGTTGCAAGAGGCCGCACAGGCCGCGCTGGCGCGCGGCGTGCCCGTGGGCTCGGGTGGCTCGCGGCTGCTGCGGGGAAATCACCCCGAGCATGAGGCGCTGGAACACGAAGCAGCTGCGTTCTTTGGGGCCGAGGCCGCATTGTTCATGGGCGGGGGGTTTCAGGCCAATCAGGCAATCTTTTCCACCCTGCCGGCTGCCGGGGATCTGGTTTTGTATGACGAACTGGTTCACGCCAGCGCCCATGAGGGGATGCGCGCCAGCCGAGCGGATCTGCGCGCTTTCCGTCACAACGACGTCGCGGATGCGCGCAACGTTCTGACCGAATGGCGATCCGCTGGTGGGCAGGGTCAGGTATGGATTGCCGTTGAAAGCGTCTATTCCATGGAGGGCGATCTGGCTCCGCTGGAAGATTTGTCATGTCTGGCGCGTGAAGCCCAAGCTGTTCTGATCGTGGATGAGGCGCACGCAACCGGCGTTTTCGGGGCAAATGGCAAAGGTCTGGCGCATGATCTGAACGCTGACCTTTTGACCCTGCACACCTGCGGCAAGGGGCTTGGAGTTTCCGGCGGGCTGATCTGTGGCCCGCGGGCGATGATCGATACCCTCATCAACCGCGCACGGCCCTTTATCTTTGCAACGGCGCCGTCCCCTCTGAATGCTGCGCTGGTACGGGCCGTCCTGCGTGAACTGGCCGGGAATGACGATTTGGTCACTGCTGCACTCAAACGTCTGCGCCATGCACATGATGCAGCCCGTGAAACTGGGTTGCCTGACGCGGCCTTGAACAGCCAGATCATTCCCGTCGTTCTTGGGGACGAGGCCCGCACGATGGCGATGGCACAGGCTTTGCAACATCAGGGGTTTGACATTCGCGGCATTCGCCCGCCTACCGTTCCGAAAGGCACATCCCGTCTACGCGTCTCGATCACCGGGAATGTCAGTCCTGAGGACATTTCGGCCCTGTTTGCAACCATCTCCAGCCATCAGTCGGAGGCCGCATGAGCGCTCTGGTCATTGTCGGAACCGACACGGGCGTCGGAAAAACAGTTTTTTCGGCTGGCCTGACGGCGGCCCTGAACGCCACTTACTGGAAGCCGGTTCAATCGGGGCTCGAGGATGCAACGGACACGGAAACCGTCTGCACCTTGTCCGGCGTGGGCGTGTTGCCCGAGGCGTATCGCCTGAACATGCCCGCCTCACCCCATCTTTCTGCCGAAGATATGGGTATAGAGATCGATCTGTCCCGGCTAGCGCTGCCGCAGGTTGAGGGGCCGCTGGTTGTGGAAGGGGCAGGGGGGCTGATGGTGCCTCTGAACCGCAAATCCTACTATCTGGATCTGATTGCCCAATGGCAGGCCCCGGTCGTTCTGGTCGCGCGCACGGCGTTGGGAACGATCAACCATACTACGTTGTCCCTGATGGCACTCCGAGGCGCTGGGTGCGAAGTGGTCGGCGTTGCCTTTGTCGGAGATCCGGAGCCCGACGTGGAACAAACCATCGTCGAAATGAGCAAGGTGCGACACCTCGGACGCCTGCCTTATCTTGGAGACCTGACGCAGCAAAGCTTGTCAGATGCCTTCTCGTCCATAGACGTGGCGACCATACGGAGGTTTCTGTGACCCCGCTGGAGTTTGACGCCAACCACCTTTGGCATCCCTATACCAACGTGGCCGATCCCGGCGCGATGCATCTCATCGACCGGGCCGAGGGCGTGTATCTCTATCGGGAGGACGGCGCAAAGATGATAGACGCCATGTCGTCATGGTGGTGCGCCATCCACGGCCACAAGCATCCCGAAATTACGTCCGCCATGCAGTCCCAGCTGGACAAGATGCCTCATGTGATGTTCGGAGGGCTGACGCACCATCCGGCCATTGATCTGGGGCGCAGGATGGTCGACATGTTGCCCGAAGGGCTGGACCGCATTTTCTATTGCGACAGTGGGTCTGTTTCGGTCGAAGTGTCGATGAAGATGGCGGTGCAGTATCAAATGGCCCATGGCCGCACCCGCAAATTCGAATTTGCGACAATTCGGGGCGGCTATCACGGTGACACGTGGAAAGCGATGAGCGTCTGTGACCCTGTGACGGGTATGCACGGGCTGTTCCGGGGGGCTTTGTCGATCCAGCACTTCCTGCCGCGTCCCCAGGTTCGGTTGGGGGATGACTGGCCCGAAGATAGCGCGTTGAACGGATTGGAGGCGCTGGAACGACTGTTGGCCGAAAAGGGCGATCACCTCGCGGCCCTGATCCTTGAACCCGTGGTTCAAGGCGCCGGGGGCATGTATTTCTATCATCCCCAATGGCTGCGCGCGGCACGCGCCATGTGCGATGCCCATGACGTGCTGATCATTTTTGACGAGATCGCAACCGGATTTGGCCGAACCGGCAAGCTGTTCGCCACCGATCATGCGGGCATAACCCCGGATATTATTTGTCTGGGTAAGGCATTGACCGGGGGGCATATATCGTTTGCTGCTACCGTGACCAGCAGGCAGGTGGCGTATGGCATTGGCAACAGTGAGGCCGGAGTGTTCATGCACGGCCCGACCTATATGGCCAACCCTCTGGCCTGTTCCGCAGGTTCGGCCAGCCTCAGACTTCTGGCCGAGGGGAACTGGCAACGCCAGGTGGCTGATATCGAACGCCAGATGCGGACCGAACTGGAGCCAGCGCGCAGTTTGCCGGGCGTTGCAGATGTCAGGGTTCTTGGCGCCATTGGCGTTATTGAAATGAAGGAAACGGTTGATCCTTCAGTCGCTCATCGGCTGGCCCCTGAAACCGGAGTGTGGCTGCGCCCCTTTGCGCGCAACATCTATTGTATGCCGCCTTACATTGTTTCACCTGATGAGCTCGGCCGGATCACCAGCGCGATGGTCGCTTTGGCCGGGGGGAAGCAATGAGACACCAGTGGCTGGCGCAATCGGATGACAGCAAGCTGACACTGGTCTTCGGGGGGTGGGCGCTGGGTTCTGCCCCGTTCCGCGGGCTGACCGGAGGCGGATCTGTTCTGCTGGTGGATGACTATACCCGGCTCGATGATCCCTTGCCCGATCTGGCCGGGTATGACCGAGTCGAAATGCTTGCGTTCTCTTTCGGCGTCGCATCCGCGGCCCATTGGTTGGCCAGCACAGGGTTTCGCCCTGACCGGCTGGTTGCCGTCAGCGGTACGTTGCATCCTGCCTGCGCAGGCAGGGGCATCGCGCCCGATATTGTCCGGGCCACGGCGGATCAGCTGTCTTCGTCAAGTTTCGTCAAGTTTTGCCGACGCGCCGGACTGTCTGCTGACGTACCTGAACTGGACATCGAGCAGGCAAGAAAGGAACTTCACGCGGTAATCGAACGCGGCTCGGCGCCTGATCCCGGCTTTGATCGGGTTTGGATATCAGAGCGGGACCGGATCATTCCGTCCAATGCTCAAAGGATAGCCTGGGCCGCGCCCCCGGATGTGGTCAAGGGCGTCGCTGCTCCGCATGTACCTTTCCAACCGGGGCAAAGCTGGGCGGAGTGGATGTCATGACCGCGCAATTGGCAGACAAGGTGCAGCGAAGCTTCAGCCGAAGCTTCCAGACTTACAACGATACAGCCAGCCAGCAGGCCTGGGTTGCCCGCAAGCTGGTTTCCGAGATGCGCCGGGTTGGCGCGCCGAACCGGTTTGATGTGGCGTTCGAGCTGGGATGCGGCACTGGCCATCTGACCCGGTTGCTGCGGCAGAACTTTGATCTTCCCGATCTTCACCTGAACGATATCGCGCCGCAGGCTCGGGCGACGGCAGATGCGGAAAATGCGGCTTTCGTTGACGGAGACGTCCGCCTGGTCGAATGGCCTGCAAAGCTGGATTTGGTCGCATCGGCCTCGATGATCCAATGGATGGAGGATCCGGCCGGTTTACTGCAACAGGTTGCCGAGGCGCTTGAACCCGGAGGGTGGCTGGCGATTTCCGGGTTTGGTCCATTGCAATATCAAGAGCTTGCGCAAATCGGATCGACAGCCCGTGCACCGGGCCTATGCCTGCCTGACGCCCTTGCAACCGCCATAGATGGGCCGTTCAAGATTCTGACGGTTGGCCAAAGTGTTCGGCCATCCTATTTTGACACACCCAGAGATGTGCTGAAGCATTTGCGCAGTACAGGGGTAAATGGCCGGGCTCAGGGTGCATGGACCCGGTCCACCTTGGCCCGGTTCGAAGCTGACTACGTGCAAAAGTTCGGAGAAGACGGTAGGGTTCCTCTGACTTACCACCCGGTTTGGGTCATTGCCGAAAAGCGTTAGGCGCTTATTCGGCGACGACAAGGTCGATTTCATTTGCCGACAGCATCTGGCAGATGTCCTCGGGCGGGTTCACATCGGTAAAGAACAGATTGATCTTGTCGGCAGGTTCCAATGTGACCGGCGCGCGCTTTCCCAGCTTTTCGCCATCGGCCACGACAATGCGGACCTGTGCGTTTCGAATGGCGACGCGGGCCAGGTTTGCTTCTTGCAGGTCGTGCAGCATAAAGCCCGGGTCCGCATTGACCGCCCCGACTGAAAGAACGGCGAAACGGACGTTCAAACGTTTGATAAGGTCCTGAGCTTCAATACCAAATGCGCCCCCATCGTGCGACCGCAGCTCGCCACCAGCCATGAAGACCCGGTTGTTGTTTCTTGAAGCCAATGCCTGAGCAACAAAAACCGAGTTCGTCACGACAAAGAGGTCACTGTGGTTGCAAAGTGCCTGCGCCACATAAGCGGTAGTAGAGCCGATATCGAGGAAAACGGAGTCTCCGTCACTGATGACCTCCGCAACCGCCTTCGCCAGCTTCTCTTTCGCGTCAACCTTCTTGTCCAGGCGGCTTTGCAGCGACGGTTCCAGAATGTCTTCGAGAAGATGAACCCCGCCATGGACCTTGCGCACGATGCCGCGCTCTTCCAGATTGCGGACGTTTCGCCGAATGGTTTCCAGGCTGACCCCAAGTTCATTCGCCAGAACACTTACGCGGCACGAACCGCCCGCGCGAAAAAGGGCGCGCAGGATTTCTTCTTCTCGTTGGTTTGTGGTCGGCAGGTTCATGTTTCGCGCTCTGATGGCATCGTCATAAGGGACGTTAAGTCATACCACAATACCCACATAAAGCAACGTTCTACCAAAGAGAAGCCGTTGAAACTTGCCTCGAGCAGGAATTTATGTGGCTTTACGTGGTTTTTATTGACACAAAACCCCACGATGTGGTCGTCTATACTCAATACCACCGATTCATCAAAAAAAATCACGACAGGGAGAAGGTGTTATGAATTGTAAAATGGGAATTTCCGCGCTGGCCCTCATGGCCGCCGGAGCCGCAACAACTGCATGGGCTGTTGAGTCCACGGACCCAATCAAACTGACGCTGCACGACTGGTCGGGGCAGTTGATCAATACCAAGATCATGGGTTCGATCCTGGAAGAAGCCGGGTACAACGTTGAATATGTTCAGGCGGATTACATTGCTCAATTCGCCGGTCTGAAAACGGGTGACTTGCATCTGGCAATGGAAATCTGGGAAACCACCGGGCGCGAAGCGCTGGACGAGGCAACCGGCACCGGCAAGGTTGTCAATGTCGGCGAAACCGGCCTGATGGCGATCGAAGAATGGTGGTATCCCAGCTACATGAAGGAACGGTGCCCGGGATTGCCGAATTGGGAGGCACTGAAAGACTGCGCCGAGGAATTCGCGACGGCGGAAACTGCTCCGAACGGGCGTTATGTCGGCGGCCCGGTGACCTGGGGTGGCTTCGATGACGAGCGTGTCGAAGCGCTTGAACTGGATTTCGAAGTCGTCCATGCGGGCACCGACGCGGCCCTGTTTGCAGAATTGGAATCCGCTTATCAAAGGCAGGATCCAATTGTTCTGTGGGTCTATGTCCCACATTGGGCGCCGGCGAAATACGAAGGCGAGTTTGTCGAGTTTCCGCCATTTACGCCAGAGTGTTACAGCGACCCTTCGGTTGGTGTGAACCCGAACATGGCCTATGATTGCGGCAAGCCGCGTGGCCCGATCTGGAAAGCAGCCTGGTCTGGCCTGCAAGAAAAATGGCCGGGCGCTTATGACATCATCGAAGCCTACAAAATCAACAATGATGAAATGAGCGCCATGGTTGGCAAGGCCGATCTGGACGGCGTGGAAATCGACAGCGTTGTTGCAGAGTGGATGGAGACCAACAAAGACCGCTGGTCTGGCTGGATCTCGAAGTAATCCACTGGCCAGAGCGGGCCTGCCGCTCTCTCGGACCGCTCTGGCCTTTTTCGCGAACGAACCGGACCACCCTGATGCCCCCCAAGACCAAACTGTCGTGCCGAAACGTCTGGAAGCTTTATGGCCCCAACGCAGATCGGTTGCTGCGGACAACCCCCGAACCTACGGCAGAAGAAATTCGCAAGGCAGGCGTGATCGGCGCAGTGCGCAACGCCAATATCGAGATCTCGGAAGGTGAGATTTTCGTCATCATGGGCCTGTCGGGGTCCGGCAAATCCACTCTGGTACGGTGCTTGTCCCGGTTGATCGAACCAACCGCCGGAGAAGTTCTGTTCGACGATGCTGACCTCTTGCGCGCCAGCGAGAATGAGCTGATCGAAATCCGGCGTCACAAGATGGGCATGGTGTTCCAGCATTTCGCGTTGCTGCCGCATCTGACCGTTTTGCAGAATGTGATGTTTCCGTTGACGATTCAGGCCACGCCCAGACCCGAAGCCGAGGCCAAGGCCCGCGAGGTGGTGGAACTGGTCGGTTTGAAGGGGCGCGAGGATTATTACCCGCGTGAGCTGTCCGGCGGCCAGCAACAGCGCGTCGGCATTGCCCGTTCCTTGGTGACCGAGCCTGATCTATGGTTTCTGGACGAGCCGTTCTCGGCCCTCGATCCGCTGATCCGGCGCGAGATGCAGGATGAATTCCTGCGGTTGCAGGAGCGGTTACACAAGACCATCGTTTTCATCACCCATGATTTCGAAGAGGCCGTTCGCCTGGCCGACCGCATCGCCATCATGAAGGACGGAGAGGTGATCCAGATCGCCACGCCGGAAGAGCTGGTGATGCACCCGGCCACCGACTATGTGGCTGAATTCACGAAACATATTCCCCGTTCAAAGGTCCTGACCGTCGGCGGTGTCATGACCTGCGGCGCTGTGGGCGAGGGCGATCCGATCTCTCAATCCACGCGCATCTCGGACGTGGCGGAACGGATTATCGCGGCAGATGCGCCGATCCCCGTCGTGGATGCAGAGGGCCAGCCCGTCGGAGCGATTGACCGCAAGGCCGTTGCGCATGTGCTGTTCGGCGGCGGAGACATGGCATGATCCGCCTGACCCGCAGCCAGATGGCCATTCTGCTGCTTGTTCTGGTCACCATCGTGCTTGGCTATTTCGGTCGTGATTTGAGCAAGGCGCTGGATGCGCGCTGGTTGACCAAGTTCCCTTCGGCCTGGGTGATCCCGTTCAAAACCTACATTTCCTCGGCGATGACATGGCTGATCGAGGATGCCGCCATCGGGCCAGTGTCCTTCACCGATGTCACCCGCGCCATCGCGTGGTTGATCGAGCAGCCCTATAATCTGGTATTGGCTCTGCTGGCCGACGGCTTTGTCAGCGGTCAGGGAAATGACGCGCAGGTCATCCTGCCTGCGATCAGCTGGATCGTGGTCATCACCGCCGTTGTCGCCTTGGGGCAATACTGCCGTGACTGGGGATTGGCCGCTCTGGTCGGGGCCTGCTTCGTCTATCTTGCAGTTTTCGGACAATGGGACAGCGCCATGGTGACGCTGGCCTCGGTCCTGATCGCGGTGCCGATTGGCGCGGGCGGAGGGTTGCTGTTGGGCATTCTCGCCTATCGCCATCCGCTTTTTGAAAAGATCATCTCACCAATCCTGGACCTGATGCAGACAATCCCGATCTTTGCCTATCTGGTGCCGATCCTGTTCATGTTTGGCTTTGGCCCGATCTCTGCCTTGGTCGCGACGATCATCTATGCGACCCCGCCGATGGTGCGGATCACAACGCTGGCGCTGAAAGGTGTGGATCCTGAGATTCTGGATTTCGGACGCATGGCGGGCACGACCCGGCGGCAGTTGATGTGGCGCGTGCTGGTGCCCTCGGCCAGCCACAGCCTGATGGTGGGCGTCAATCAGGTGATCATGCTGACCCTGAACATGGTCATCATCGCCTCGATGATCGGAGCTGGGGGGCTGGGCTTTGACGTCCTCGCCGCGCTGCGCCGTCTGGACATTGGGGCAGGGTTCGAAGCCGGCATCGCCATCGTGGTTCTGGCCATCGCCGTCGACCGTCTGAGCCAGGCCTTTGCCGAACGGATGGGGCAGGTGCATCATGAGGTCCCCGGCTCGTGGATCGCGCGTCATCGCCGGACGGTTCTGGTTGTGGTCCTGATGCTGCTGACCTGGGTGCTGGGACAGTTCTCGCCTCTGTTGTTGGAATATCCTGAAAGCCAGACCATCACCACCGGCGCGTTCTGGGACAACACGGTCGAATACCTGAACGTAAATTATTTCGACACGTTCGAGGCCATCAAGGTTTTCTTCCTGACCTGGTTTATGATCCCGATCAAAACGGTTCTGCTGGGCATCCCGTGGCCATGGGTCATTGCAATGCTGACCCTGTTGGGCTGGCACGCGGGCGGCTGGCGTCTGGCACTGTTGTGCGGAGGAATGGCCTCTCTGATCCTTGTGTCGGGCCTGTGGTCCAAGGCGATGGTGACGGTTTATCTGTGCGGCGCATCTGTCACTCTGGCGACGCTGATCGGGGTGCCTCTGGGTGTTCTGGCGGCACTGAACAAACGCGCTGGGACGGCCATCAACCTGCTGATCGACACGCTACAAACCCTGCCCAGCTTTGTTTACCTGATCCCTGTCGTCATGCTGTTCCGGGTTGGCGATTTCACCGCCCTGATTGCCATCGTTCTATATGCGCTGGCCCCGGCGGTCCGTTATGCCGCCCATGGCGTGCGCTCGGTCAGTGAGGAACTGATTGAAGCCGGTTTGGTTTCCGGCTGCACCCGTACGCAATTGCTGCGCCATATCCGCCTGCCGATGGCGTTGCCTGAAATCCTGCTGGGCGTCAATCAGACGATCATGCTGGCGCTGTCGATGCTGGTGATCACCGCCCTCGTCGGCACCCGCGATCTGGGGCAGGAGGTCTATATCGCCCTGACCAAGGCCGATACCGGCCGCGGTCTGGTGGCCGGCCTGTCGATTGCCTTCATTGCCATCATCGCCGATCGGTTGATCAATGCCAGTGCCCGTCAGGCCCGCATCCGCTTTGGACTGGAGAGTTGATATGAGCCATTCCGACCTGATGACCCACATCCGCGCTCTGCCGATCTGGCAGGGAGAGATCGAGGCCGCTCCGTTGACCGGTGGCATAACCAATGTGAACTACAAGGTCACGGATGGCAGCGGGTCTTATGTGGTGCGTGTAGGCGACGACATCCCCCTGCATCAGGTGATGCGGTTCAATGAGCTGGCCGCCAGCAAAGCCGCCCATGCGGCGGGTTTGTCGCCAGCGGTTGTACACTCGTCAGGCGATCTGACGGTGCTAGAGTTCATCGAAAGCCGTACACTGACCGAGGAAGATGTCCGCAACCCGGATATGCTGCCGCGCGTGCTGGAATTGGTTAAGGCGTGCCATGCCGAGGTACCGAAGCACCTGCGCGGTCCATCGCTGGTGTTCTGGGTGTTCCACGTCATCCGCGACTATGCCGCGACACTCACTGAACGCGGCAGTGTCCATACAACGCTGATCCCTGACCTGATCGATGCAGGCGCTACGTTGGAACGCGAGGCCGGCCCGTATGACATGGTGTTTGGCCATAACGATCTGCTCTGTGGCAACTTTCTGAACGACGGCAACCGCCTTTGGCTGATCGATTTCGACTATGCCGGGTTCAATTCTCCGCTGTTCGATCTGGGCGGGCTGGCGTCGAACAATGGCCTGTCGCCTGAACAGGAAGACTGGGTGTTGGAGAGCTATTTTGAAGCCCCGGTCACCGACGATCTGCGCCACCGCTATACGGCGATGAAATGCGCCTCGCTGCTGCGGGAAACCATGTGGAGCATGGTGTCCGAGATCACCTCGGATATCGACTTTGATTACGCAGCCTACACAGCTGAAAACCTGGCGCGGTTCCGCGCAGCCCTAACTGATTTCAAAAACACCTGAGGACAGACATGACCGACCTTCCGAATACAGCCAAAGCCGTCATTATCGGTGGCGGGATCATCGGCTGCTCGACCGCCTATCACCTGGCCAAGCTGGGCTGGACGGATACGGTTCTGCTGGAGCGCAGGAAACTGACCTCGGGCACCACCTTCCACGCCGCAGGGCTGGTGGGACAGTTGCGTTCGAACGCCAATATCACGCAATTGCTGGGCTATTCCGTCGATCTGTACAACAAGATCGAAGAGGAAACAGGGCTTGGCACTGGCTGGAAGATGAACGGCGGCTTGCGTCTGGCCTGCAACGAAGAGCGCTGGACCGAGGTGAAACGCCAGGCCACTACGGCGCATTCCTTTGGTCTGGACATGCAGCTTCTGACCCCATCCGAGGCGCAGGAGCTGTGGCCCTTGATGGATGTCTCTGACGTGATCGGCGCGGCTTACCTGCCGACAGACGGTCAGGCGAACCCGTCAGATATCACGCAGGCATTGGCCAAGGGCGCCCGCATGGCCGGGGCGAAGATATTCGAAGATACCAAAGTCACCGATATCGAGATCGAAGATGGCAAAATTCGTGCGGTAATCACCGAACACGGTCGGATCGAGTGTGAAAAAGTGATCTGCTGCGCCGGGCAATGGTCCCGCACCTTTGCCAGCCGCTTTGGCGTCAACGTTCCTTTGGTTCCGATGGAGCACCAGTACATGGTGACAGAACCTTTCGACGTGCCCGGCAATCTGCCCACTTTGCGCGATCCCGACCGGCTGACTTACTACAAGGAAGAAGTCGGAGGTCTGGTCATGGGCGGCTATGAGCCGAACCCGATCCCCTGGGCCACCAAGGGTATTCCGCAAGGTTTCCACTATACCCTTCTCGACAGCAACTTCGATCATTTCGAACAGCTGATGGAACTTGCGCTGGGGCGCGTGCCCGCGTTGGAGAACGCTGGCATCAAGACGCTGACCAACGGGCCGGAAAGCTTCACGCCCGACGGCAATTTCATCATCGGCGAAGCGCCCGAGTTGAGGAATTTTTTCGTCGGTGCGGGCTTCAATGCCTTTGGCATCGCGGCTGGCGGTGGTGCGGGCATGGCGCTGGCGGAATGGGTGCACAAGGGTGAGCCGCCCTTCGATTTGTGGTCTGCCGATATCCGCCGCTTTGGCCGCCCGCATTTCGACACCGACTGGGTTCGCACACGTACCGTCGAGGCATATGGCAAACACTACACGATGGGTTGGCCGCATGAGGAACACGACTCGGGCCGCCCCTGCCGAAAGTCGCCGCTTTATGACACGCTGAAAAAGCAGGGCGCGTGTTTTGGCGAGAAACTGTGCTGGGAACGCCCCAACTGGTACGCGGACGCGTCAAAGGGCGAGGTGCCCAAGGATGAATACAGCTTTGGCCGCCAGAACTGGTTCGATGCTGTCGGGCGCGAACATAAAGCGGCACGCGAAGCGGCTGTGTTGTTCGATCAGACCTCTTTCGCCAAATTCGCCCTCAAGGGCCCGGATGCTTTGGCGGCGATGAACTGGATCTGTGCCAATGATGTGGACAAGCCGGTTGGTGCGCTTGTCTATACCCAAATGCTGAACGACAAGGGCGGGATCGAGTGTGACCTGACTGTTGGGCGCGTAGCCCATGATGAGTTCTATATTGTCACCGGCACCGGCTATGCCACGCATGACTTCGACTGGATCAACCGCAGCATTCCCGAGGGCATGAATTGCCAGCTGTTCGATATCACCTCATCGAATGCGGTTCTGTCATTGATGGGGCCAAAATCGCGTGAGATTCTGGCGACGGTGACGCGCGATGACGTCTCGAACAGCGGATTCAAGTTTGGCACGATCCGCACCATCGGGATCGCGGGGTGCCCGGTCAAGGCGCTGCGCGTGACTTATGTGGGTGAGCTGGGCTGGGAACTGCACCTGCCGGTGGAATATGCACAGACCGTGTATGACGCCTTGACGGAGGCAGGGCGCCCGCATGGTTTGATCAATGCGGGCTACAGGGCGATTGAATCGCTGCGTCTTGAAAAAGGCTATCGCGCCTGGGGCTCGGATATCGGGCCAGATCATACGCCGTTCGAAAGCGGCTTGGGCTGGGCCGTGAAACTCCGGAAAAATATTGATTTCAAAGGGCGCGCCGCATCTGAGGCGCAAAAAACCGGCGGCGTAAAGAAGATGCTGGCATGTTTCACGGTTGACCCCGAGGTTGTACTCTTGGGGCGTGAAACGATCTATCGGAATGGCGAAAGGGTCGGATGGCTGACTTCGGGCGGCTATGGTTACACCGTCGGAAAGTCGATCGGCTACGGTTACATCCGAAACGCCAACGGTGTCGACGCACAATACGTCACATCAGGGACATATGAATTGGATGTCGCCACTCAGAGGGTTCCTTGCGAAGTGACGCTGCAACCGCTTTACGACCCGCAGATGAGCCGGGTGAAGACCTGACCCGAGGGTGCAAGAGCTGATCAACAGACACACGCACAGCGATCGGAACACACGGGGAAAGCATGCAAACAGGGCAAATCCGCCCCGAATGTGCGAAAGTTCGTCGAATCTGACGGGTTTCGATCCATAAACCATTGATAAAGTTTCAGTATTGTCACACCTCATGCCCATCTGAAAACTGAACTGCAAGACTTCTCATTCAGCTTTCAGGGTAAACAACCTTTCATCCGTCGGAGATTGGATGACTTCAGCCGAAAGGACCGGAAATGGTAACCCCAGATGCGTTGACTGAGCATGCGAAGAAGATTGCTGATATTGCCTCGGAATCCGCGATGCATTTTTTTCGGGGGTCTTTGGGCATTGAATTCAAACAGGATGAAAGCCCGGTGACGCAGGCCGACAAGGCAGTTGAGGCAGAAGTACGTACCTACCTGAAACAGCATTTTCCCGGACACGGCATCTTTGGCGAAGAGCACGGGCAAGAAGCAGGCGACGGGCGTCATATGTGGGTGATTGACCCGATTGACGGAACCCGTTCGTTTCTGTCCGGCCATCCTTTGTTCGGGTTCCTTTTGGCGCACCTTGTGGATGGGCGCCCTCGGTTGGGGCTGGTCGGAATGCCGGCCTTGCATGAGACCTATTTGGGTGTGGTTGGTAACGGGGCCAGCCTGAACGGGCGGCCGATAGAGGTGTCGCACACCACGCGTCTGGATCATTCGGTTTTGTATGTGAATGAAGGCGACAAGATTTTTTGCGACCATCCTGACCTGTTCAACCGGTTGATGAATGCAGGGCAGACGCGCCGATTTGCCTATGATTGTTACCCCCATGCCTTGCTTGCTTCGGGCCATGTCGATGCTGTGGTGGATTACGATCTGCAACCTTATGACTATCTGGCGCTTTCACCTCTGATCACGGCTGCTGGCGGAGTGATGACCGATTGGCACGGGCATGCGTTGGCCCTCGATTCAGATGGCGCGGTCGTTTCCGCCGCAACCCCTGAACTGCATGCTGAACTGCTTGACCTCATCAATGCTGAGAAATGACAGTGTTGCGCAACCTTGGAAAACTAGCTTCCGCGATCAGATTTGAACAAATACAAAAAGACAAAAAGTGATCCTATTGACGTTGTGACGATTCCGACGGGCAACTCCTGCGGGGCCAGAAGAAGGCGTGACAAGATATCGGACAATGTCAGCAGAATCGCGCCCACGATCGCCGAGACAATCAGCAGGTTTCGGTGCAGAGTACCGGCGATGCCGCGTGCAATATGAGGCACCATCAGCCCGACAAAGCCGATGACACCGGCAACTGAAACGAAACTGGCCGTCGCCAAAGCGGCAACGAAAAACATGCTGAACCGCAGACCTTGAACGGGAATACCCAGTGACGAGGCTGTGAAATCCCCGGTCAGCAGCGCGTCAAGCCACCGACTGCGATAAAGTGAATAGCTCAGGATCAGGCCCAGTCCGATCAGGACAAGCGGGAATGTTTCCCATCTTGCCAGTCCCAGGCCGCCAAGCATCCAGAATATCACCGAATGAGCCGCGCGATTGTCGCCAGAGAAAATAAGGTAGTTGGTGATTGCGGAAAACAGAAAGGACACCGCCAGGCCAGCCAGGATCAGTTTTTCGGGTGCGCTCGTACGCAAGCCCTGAACCAGCGCCAGAACAATGCCGGACGCGATCAGGCCACCGCAAAATGCTGCCAGCGGCAACGTCCAGATTCCCAGGACATCCCCTGTGACGGTGATCACCAGAACGGCGCCGGCAGCAGCACCCGAGGACAGACCGAACAGAAACGGATCTGCCAGATCGTTTCGCGTCGTTGTTTGCAGAACGACACCAACGACGCCCAGCCCCGCACCAATCACGGCGGCAAACAGGGCGCGGGGCAGGCGAAGGTCGAAGACGATCCGGTGCAAGGGCGACATGTCTCCTTCCACCATACCGGTTCCGAGGCCGATTGCCGAAAAGACTTCGCGCACGGGGATTGGGGTGGTCCCATAGACGATCGACAACAGCAAAAGGGCGGTCAGAACAACCGCCCCCAGCACTATCAAACGGCCCAATTGGACCATATCAGTTGGTCTCCGGGTGCATCGCCTGTGCCATCTTCTCGATCGCCTCGATATTTGCCGGGCCGGGAGTCAGCTCTTCGTAACGCAGGCCAATCCAGCGCTCGTTCTTTACCGCGTCCGTTTGTGACATCACCGGGTGATCCTTGAGGAACTGGAAAGTGTCCTCTGCGCCGTTGCCGGACTGATAGTCGAGCAGCACCAGAAATTCCGGGTTAGCCGCTGCCACAGCTTCCCACGACGTGCGGCCCCAGCTGGTATCCAGATCATGAGTTACGTTCTCACCGCCAGCGGCTGCGATCATCGCATCGGGAATGGCGAACTTGCCGGCGGTAAACGGAGCATCGGCCGGTCCGTCCAACAGGAATACCCGCGGCTTTTCCAGATCGGCTGTTTTTGCTTGAATGGCGGACAACTTGTCCTTCCAGCCGGCAACCAGCGCCTCGGCCTTGTCTTCGACCTGCATGACCTTGCCCAGGCGCAGAACGTCATCAAACAACAGGTTCATGCTGGCTTCGGGGCGATCCTCGTCCAGATGCACGCAGCTTTCGGTCAGGATCATGGTCTTGATACCAAAGGGTTCCAGCGTGTCGGGCGTGACATCTCCGCCGGGTTTCATGCCATAGTACCAACCGGCAAAAAACAGATCAGGTTCGACGGCCACAAGGTTTTCAATCGTCGGGTATTTGGGGGCAAGCTCTGGGATGTCGCCGCGCTGAGCATCAAAGTCAGGGCTGGTTTTGTACCAGCCCGAAATCCCGGTAAGTCCCACGATCTCGTCCTGAAGGCCGAGTGCAAAGGCCATATCCGCCATGTTCATATCATGCACGACCAGACGTTCCGGCGCCGAGTCAAAAACCAGCGGTTCGCCGCAATTGTCCACGGTGACGGCTTCCGCTGCCACGCCACCTGCCAAGCCAGCGAAGACAACCACCGGCCAGAGTTTCTGCATCATATGTAAGCTCCTGTTATTATGACAATTTCCGTTTTCGGATGTCCAGTGCGGGGATCATGCGGCCTTCGTGCTGAAAGCACAGATAATCCACGCCGAATGTCTCACTTACCCGGTCTGGGGTCAGAACTTCGCCAACAGGCCCGAACCCCGTCAGGCGCGTGGCTTTCATCAACGCCACATGGGTGGCGAATTCCGGGATCATGACCAGATCATGGACGATCATGACGACCGTTACCCCCAGATCAGCGACCAGAGACAGCATGTGCCCCTTGGCATCGGGGTCCAGATGGTTGGTTGGCTCGTCCAGAAACAGCAAGGACGGGTTCTGTGCCAGCGCGCGCGCGATATGTGCGCGCTGACGTTCTCCGCCGGACAGTTGACCCATAGTTTTGTTGGCAAAATGCAACAGCTCGGTCGTCGTCAGCACCCGTTCAAGATCAGCCCTGTGCTGAGCCACCGAACGTTCGCCCTGAATCGGGATTTGCCCCAGCGCAACGTAGTCTTGCAGGCGCATCCGCCCGTCGGGCATTTCCTGCTGCCCGACCACAGCAATGGAGCGGGCACGTTGGCGGGCGGACAGGGTCCGAAGGCTTTGTCCTTCTATCCAAACATCGCCCAACGCAATCCGTTCAATCCCGCACAGCAGTTTCAGCAGAGTGGTTTTGCCGGCGCCGTTCGGCCCGGCGATTGCCAGAATTGATCCTTCTTCCAGACGAAAGGACACATCCTGCAACAGGATGTCGCCATTGAGCGCGTAGTATTCCAAATTCTCTGCAATCAGAAAACTCATGATGACCCCCCGAAAGGCAACGCGGGAATTCGCGATAAGGTCTTTGCGAAAAGGGCAGGGGGGCGGTCCGAGGCACTGGTCCAGCCGTCGTCGCTGTCGCCGAACTGGATCGCAAATTCGACCAAGGCAGACAGATCGCGGGATGTCGTGATATCGCCAAACAGGTACTGCGCTTTGCCCGGGGCCTGAAATCCGACGGTCATGGCCCGTTCACAACCTGCCATGCAGGCCACCATTCGGGTTTCAAAACCGTCAGGCAACCGGGCATCCAGCGCGTCTTGTGCGGCTTCGGCAGACATCGTCCCCTGACATGTTGAACAGATCAGAACGTAGTGATCAGAATAGCAGGTCATTGCCTTCTCCGTCGTTTGCCAGATGCAGACAGAGGGCACATACCCGGATATTACGCAAACGCGCCATCAAGCCTCCTTCCGAGACGCCCCGCCTCGGGTTGGTTCATAGTGTGATGGCAGGTCTCCTGACTTGCGGGTCGTTGCTCGGCCGACCTTCCCAACCCTTTTGGGTCAGTGGTGAAGTGGCGTCGCTCACCGCTTACAGTTGCGGGGGCAGTCACGGACTTGGCACATTCCAGCGCCGCACCGTGTTCCCATTTTCATCCCTAACGGAACCATCCCGCTCAGCTAGTCCGGCTACGCCTGACTTGTCAAGCGGCAGGCGAAAGGGTGGTGGACGGAATTGCAACGGTTGAGCCAGCGATCCTGCTGCGCCAGCCCGGACCGAACGGTGTCAATAGTCTGATACAAGAAGAAAATCCGGTTCGGTATCTTCCTCGACCTTTGAAAACCGTGGGATTGGCTTTTCAAACACATTGTCCGTTCGGTCGTCATTCACGGTCGATACCTCGCCAATAAGGCAATCGCCGCGCTCAGCCCAGAAAGCGTGCCAGATGCCGGGCATCAGAGTTACGCTTTGCCCCGGCTTCAGCCGCAAGTGCTCTTCGGGTTGCAAGGTTACAGGGCAGGCATCGCTTGGGACCGTCACCGGGTTGTCGCGGTCGACGCCACCGTTTGGATCCGACGCATGGATTTCCAGAACGAGATCGCCGCCGCCCCGGTTGATGATGTCTTCTGCCTTGATGATATGCCGGTGCATCGGAGAAAGCTGATTTTCTTTCGAGATCAACAGTTTTTCCGCATAGAGCATCCCGCGCCCGGATTTCAGATCCTTCGCCTCACCATTGCGCAAAGTGAATAGAAACAGTCCAAGTTCATCAAAACGGCCCTGGGCGTAATCGGTAATGTCCCATCCCAGCCCGCGGCTGCGGATCGTTTCGGCCAGAGGGCTGCGCATTTTCTCGGGCGACCAATCCGCAAAGGGTGGCAACACGGCACCGAAGGACTGAATGAACGCCTGTGCCCGGGTCTTGATACGGTTGATTTCGGATCGTTTCATCATGCCGTCCCACAGATCAAAGTTCGTGCGCCCAGGGGGGTTCTGCCCCGGCTCGGGAAACGGTCACGGCCGCCACGTCAGCGCCCAGTTCCATGGCTGCTTGCAGGCTTTCAACCGTCAATCCGCGCAGACCTGACTTGGTCAGATGCCCTGCGCGGCTGAGCTCGGTCAGAACGCCGGCGTTGAACGTGTCACCTGCGCCGATCGTATCGACCACTTCAACGGGCTTCACAGGAACCGAAACTTCGGAACCATCCGCCAAGTAACCGTGCGCCCCGTCACTGCCGCGCGTGACGATGACAACGGAAGGACCCGCCTGCAACAGCACAGACGCCTTTGCGGCTTCGGATTCAGCGCCCGGAATGATCCAGTCCAGGTCCTCGTCTGAAACCTTGACGATATCCGCACGCGAGATCATGCGGTTCAAACGCGTCCGAAACCGGGTTTGATCCTTGATGAAATCCGGGCGAATATTCGGGTCCAGCATCACCGCACGGTCGGAACCGTGGCGGTCCAGAAGGGCGGCATATGCATCTGCGCAAGGTTCACACGCAAGGCTGATTCCGCCGAGATACAGGGCAGAGACAGCGGGAAGCTGATCGGGCATGTCCTCGGGCAGCAACATCCGGCCTGCGGTGTTTTCATCAACAAAGCTGTAAGACGCGTGTCCATCCGAGAGCTGCACAAAGGCAAGCGTGGTAGGGCGGTCCGAGATGATGACATGTGTCGTGTCCACATGGCTCGCTTTCAGCGCATCGATCAGTTGCTGGCCGAACATGTCCGATGACAAACCTGTCAGCATCCCAACCGGAACACCCAGACGTCCCATCGCGACGGCTGTGTTCAGAACTGCACCACCAGTATGTGGCACAAAACCAATTGCGCCCGACGCGGTCGGTTCTGAAATCATATCTATCAGCGCTTCACCACAGCACAGGATCATGTCTTGGTCCTTCTTGGTACAGAGAATTCGGTCAGTCTGGTTGCTGTCTCAGCGCGTTCTTGCAGAAGTTGTTTGCGCCGATGATCCCGAACTCTGCCTGTTCAGACACGTAAAGGTTCAGGGAGCGGCGCAAGTCGCTGAAGCGGCCGCCGCCGTTGAACGCATCCTTGAAGTTGTCGCTGAATAGCCAGCGGTTTTTCTCGGCAACGCCGCCGACGAGGAAAACGCCTCCCTCTGGCATCAAGGTGACCGCCAGATCACCCATCAAAGCACCCAGATGGGTGGTAAAAATCTGCGCGGCTTTTTCGGCGACCAGATCGGTACCGTTGCGGGCATCGTTCAGAATTTCCTTTGCAGAGCGCGCCTGAGACCGCGCCTGACCGGCTGCCAATTCAACCGCCTGATACAGGATCGGCAGGCCGGTTCCGCTCAGGAACATTTCTGCTTCCAGCGCCAGGCTGTCGCCAAAGAAACAGCCCGGTGCGATGCGACGTGCCGCCTCAAAGATATCAACTTCGTCGCGATGGCGCGGGTACAGGCCCACGTGCCCGCCTTCGCCGGAGACCGTGTGATACCTGCCTTCGGAAAAAAGCAAAGCACCAACGCCAAGCCCGGTTCCGGGCCCTACAACCAGCCGTGTGCCTGCGGGCGGCGCCTCCTGACCCTGCAAGACCGCAACATCCGACCGAGTCACCTCGGCCACTGACCACGCCGCAGCGGTGAAATCATTTATGACAAAAGTGCGCTCTGCTCCTGTTGCTTTCGTCAGCTCGGTTTCCGAAAGATCCAGGTTCGCGTTGGTCAACTGAATCGTTCCGTCCCTGACCGGCCCGGCTCCGGCTGCTACGACGGCCTGTGGGTTGGTTCCGATCTCGTCCCTGAGGTCATGGAACGCCTCGAGCAGATCTTCCAATGTCCCCGTCGGGTGTTTCCGAAGATCTGCCAATTCTCCGTTCGTAACAACGCCCAGACGTGTGTTCGTACCGCCGATATCCGCAACCAGGTTCCAATGCTCATGCACGGCACCGAATGGTTGCGCTAACGGCCGAGAGACACTCTGACCCCCGGACAGGGCGGATTTCAGCGCCATGAAAGACGCTTTGGGCGTTCTCGCAAGTGTTTCGAAATCCACGTCCACCAGTCCAAACCTCTTCTCGTACCCGAAGGCCCATTCATAATTGTCCAGCAGCGACCAGACAAAATAGCCATTCACCGGAACACCTTGTGCCAAAGCGTCCAGTACGGCCGCAAGGTGCTTGTCGAGATAATCGATACGATCATCGTCCTGCACGCGCTCCTCACTCGCCATACCGTTTTCGGTGATATAGATTGGCAGGGCGCCCGTATAGTCTTTCCTTGCTCTGACAAGAAAGCGGGTTAGGGCAGAGGGATCGATTTCCCATCCCATCTGCGTTTTGGGTAACGGTCCGGGAACCTCTTGCAGGCTGGGCCAAGCGGTGTCCGCCGGGGCTATCAACTTTCGGGTATAGTAGTTCAACCCGCACCAATCGACTTGTGTGCCGATGGTTTCAAAGTCGTTCTGCCAGCCCTTGGGCAAGTGCGGCTCCAACCCCTCCAGGGCTATTTGGGGATATTCCTTGTTGAAAACACCGCCAAGGAAGAACCGGTTGTAGATCGCATCGTAGCGATCTGCCGCAAGCCGCGCATCTGCGCTGTCATCCGCGGGCTCGGACCATTCGAGGTTGAACACGGCACCCAGATTGCTCATCCCAAGACTGCGCATGGTCTGAATGGCCCGCCCGTGGGCCAACAAAACGTGATGCATCGCCCGGGCCGCGGCGCGGATATCGCGCAGACCGGGCGCATGGTGGCCTTCAAAATGGCTCAGCCAACTGACGCACCAGGGTTCGTTGATCGGCGCGGCACTGAACATCCGGTCTCCGATCCGACCCATGATGACCTGTGTATAATCCGCGAACCAATCCGCGACGTCGCGATTGCACCATCCCCCCTGATCCGCAAGCGCTGACGGCAATTCCCAATGATAAAGCGTCACACAGGGGCGGATACCGCGCTCCAGCAGGGCGTCCGCCAATCGGTCATAATAATCCAACCCTGCCTGATTGACCTGACCACGCCCGTCGGGCAGTACGCGTGCCCAGCTGGTTGAAAAACGATAACAGTCAAACCCGGCCTCGCGCACCAGATCGAAATCCTGCTCGAACCGGTTCAGGTGATCGCATGCGACGTCTCCGTTTTCCCCGCGCACCACGTTGCCTGGCGACGCCGCAAAGGTATCCCAATGAGTTCGCCCCGCCCCGCCCTGTGCGTGGCCTTCAATCTGGTACGCAGAAGTGGCAACACCAAAGAGAAAATCTTTGGGAAAGTCAGCGCGTGCGTATTTCATGGTTGCACCCTGTTGGGTGCAGGGCCGGTTGACCTACCAACGACCAGCTCGGCCTCCAGCAGCCTGGTTTTGACGGGATCATTCGGGGATTTGATGCGCTGGATCAACATGTCAGCCGCCATTTCACCCGCCTGACGGACGGATGAGCGTGTTGCCGTGAAAATCGGAACATCCTGCCCGTTCTTCAAATAGGACAGGTCGTCGTCATGGGCGATCACTGACACATCCGTACCCATCTCAAGCCCGTTTTCGGACAGCGCACGCCGTACGCCGATGGCAGAGATCATCGATGAACACAAAATAGCGGTCGGAGGGGAATCGAGGCGCAACATGTTCTGCGTTTCGTGATGGCCGTAAACCTCTGTCATTTCAGCGCTGCGCATCAGATTTGCATCGGGCGCAAGCCCGGCCTGACCAAGCGCCTCAAGATATCCGTCGCGGCGGCGTTGGGCAAAATCCATATCTTCCAGACCGTTGATCAGAGCGATACGGCGATGGCCAAGGTCAATCAGAAAGCGCGTGGCGCGCATGAACGAACTTTTGTTGTTCACGTCGATCCAGTCATACTGAGCGTCGACGCCGGTCGAGCGTCCGTGCACGATGAATGGGACGCCCATGCGGGTCAGGACTTCGATCCGTGGTTCGTTTACTTTGGGGCCTTGCAGCACGACTCCGTCCACCGCGCCGCGCTTAAAAAGACTCCGATACGCTTCTTCAATCGAAGTGTCGTCGGCATTGGTGAACATCATGTCATAGCCATGTTCAGCGTATTTCTTTGCGGCACCGGCGACGAAATCTCCGAAGATCGGGTTGACCATTTCATGCCGGGACGAGCTGGGAATGACGTGGCCGATCACCATCGATCGTCCGGTCGCAAGCCCTTTGGCGCGACTGTTCGGCCGGTACCCGTGTTTGCGTGCCGCGGCTTGAACGCGCGCACGTGTGTCCTCGCTCACTTCGGGGTACCCGTTCAGCGCCCGGCTGACCGTAGTTTGCGAAAGGCCCAGAACTTCCGAGAGCTGCTTCAGGTTCATTTTACGATTCAAAGCGCCTTAAATTGAGTGGCTCTTTTTTGTTTTGTGAGCAAATACGGCATCCGTCAACTTGTTTTGCGTTAAAAGCAAAAAATATAATTTATTTTGGCGCTGGGAAGCAAAATATTGACAGGGTGCCGATGTTAGCGGATAACACACGTCAACCAAAGCGCTTTGAAAGCGAGTCTTTGAGTACATGAAAGCTTGGGAGGAGGATTTGATGAAACACGGGCTTTACGCAGGTGCGGCGGCACTCGCCCTGATGGCCGGATCAGTTCAGGCAGAGGGTGAGATGATCCACGCCGTCGGCGAGGGCAGTTTTGACTGGGATGGGTTTCAGGCCTTTGCCGAAGCGAATGATCTTTCCGGCGAAAGCCTGACCATTTTCGGCCCCTGGCTGGCTGGCGAGGGCAAGTCCTTCGAAAACCTCGTGGCCTATTTCGATGAGGCAACAGGCGCGAATTCCAGCTATGTGGGTTCGGATTCTCTGGAACAGCAGATCCTGATTGATGCGGCCGCAGGCTCGGCGCCGAATCTGACTGTTTTCCCGCAGCCTGGTTTGGCGGCAAACCTCGCAAAACAGGGCTATCTGACGCCATTGGCCGAAGGCACTGCGGACTGGATCAAGGAAAACTTCGCCGCGGGACAATCCTGGGTCGATCTGGGTACGTTTGAGGACGCGGAAGGGTCTGACGATTTTTACGGGTTCTTCTTCAATGTGAACGTCAAATCGCTGGTTTGGTACGTGCCCGAAAACTTCGAAGACTTTGGGTATGAAGTGCCCGAAACCATGGAAGAATTCAAGGCTCTGATGGATCAGATGGTCGAGGACGGCGAGACGCCTTTGTGCGTCGGTCTGGCCTCGGGCGGCGCAACGGGTTGGCCTGCGACGGACTGGGTCGAGGATCTTATGCTGCGTACGCAACCACCTGAAGTCTATGACCAATGGGTGTCGAACGAAATGAAGTTCGATGATCCCCGCGTCATAGCCGCGATTGAGGAATATGGCAGCTTTACCCGCAATGACGACTATGTGGTAGGTGACGCAGACGACACAGCGGCAATCGATTTCCGTGACAGCCCCAAAGGTCTTTTCGATAGCCCGCCCGCTTGCATGATGCATCGTCAGGCTTCGTTTATTCCCGCCTATTTTCCGGAAGGCACCGAATTGGGGGTGGATGCTGATTTCTTCTACTTCCCGGCTTACGCTGAAAAAGACCTGGGGACACCGGTGCTTGGGGCAGGGACATTGTTCACAATCACCAACCCAAACCCCGCAGCCGAAGCCTTTCTGGAGTTCCTCAAGACACCTTTCGCCCATGAGATCATGATGTCGCAGGACGGTTTCCTGACGCCACATCTGGGTGCGGACCCGGCGAACTATTCGAATGATTCACAGCGGGGACAGGGTGAAATTCTGACCAACGCAACGACCTTCCGCTTTGACGGGTCCGACCTGATGCCCGGTGCAGTCGGGGCAGGTACGTTCTGGACCGGGATGGTCGATTACTCGTCGGGTGCAAAAGATGCAGCCACCGTGGCACGTGAAATCCAGGCCTCCTGGGACGCAATCAAGTGACCAACTCATGGGGCGGTCCTGAGGCCGCCCCGTTTGCCAAACGGATGGGCGTATCATGACACCCGCATTACAAGGCCTGCTGACGATCGCCATCGGCGTGTCGGGTTGCGTGGGCTACTTCTATCTTTCCAACCAGTTTCTGGACAAAGTCCTGTTTCCGCCGCGCGGGCCAAAGGCGGGCCGAAACATCAACCGTGCGAACTTGATCCGCCCGTGGTTGTTTCTGTTCCCGGCGCTTGCTGCATTGGGGCTGTATCTGGCGTATCCGGTGGTTGAAACCTTGCGCCTTTCGCTTACGGAACGCGTGCCCGGTGGCGGATACCGTTGGGTTGGCCTGGACAACTATACCCAAATGGCGGCGGAGCCGAAGTTTTGGGAAGCCATGCGCAACAACATGTTCTGGCTGATCGTCGTGCCGGCCATGTCAACGGCTTTTGGTCTTCTCGTGGCGCAACTGACCGACCGCATCCGCTGGGGCAACTTTGCCAAATCCCTGATTTTCATGCCGATGGCCATTTCATTTGTTGGTGCATCGGTGATCTGGAAACTGGTTTATGATGCGCGACCAGCGGAACAGGACCAGATAGGCATCCTGAACGCGCTGTACATCTTCTTCGGCGGAACCGAACCCAACACTTGGTTAACAATCCCCTTCTGGAACAGTTTCTTTCTGATGGTTGTCCTGATCTGGATACAGACGGGTTTCGCGATGGTCATCCTGTCGGCGGCCTTACGCGGTATTCCCGAAGAAACCATCGAGGCGGCCATTTTGGATGGGGCCAATCCCTTTCAGATCTTCTTCAAGATCAAGGTACCGCAGATCAAAACCACGATCCTTGTTGTTTGGACGACGATCACGATCACCGTTCTCAAAGTGTTCGACATCGTCTTTGCCATGACGAACGGCCAGTGGGAGACGCAGGTGCTGGCAAACTACATGTACGACAAGCTTTTCCGGGCCAATGACTGGGGCGTCGGATCCGCCTCGGCCATGGTGATCATGTTGCTTGTTACGCCGATCCTCGTCTGGAACGTGCGCAACGCGCGCAAGGAGATGGAGTAAGCCATGAGCGACATCGCCGGAACCAAACCAGCGCTCAGATGGGTGGTGCATCTGTCAGTCATCTTCCTGGTGGCTCTTTGGGTCATTCCTACGCTTGGCTTGTTGATTTCGTCCTTTCGGACGGCAGATCAGATTTCGTCCAGCGGCTGGTGGCGGTCGCTGTTTCCCTCTGAACAAAACCTGACGCTTCGCAGTGCCGCGCCCGAGACGCAGGTGCTGGAAAACGGACTGTATGTCATTCAGGGGGCGTTGTTCGGCGAAGATGAGCAAGCAACGATTTCCAGATGGGGGATCAGTTCGCGCGAGGTTGATGCATTTAAACCGGGCCAAACAGCCGAGCTGCGCCGAGGTGGTACGATCACGGTGGATGCGGCGGGCAACTATCGTATGGAAAACACCGAGGAATTCACCGGGAAACGTGGTGCGCGCATCTTCGTAACAGCGGAACTGCCACCCGAGTTCACTTTGGAAAACTACCGAAAGGTTCTTCTGGATCAGAGCAGTACGGACAGCATGGCCAAGGCGTTCTTCAACACGCTGACGGTGACCATCCCTGCAACAATCATCCCGATTCTGGTTGCCGCCTTTGCGGCTTATGCGCTGGCGTGGATGGAGTTTCCCGGGCGCGCCCTGCTGATTGCGGCCGTTGTTGGCCTTTTGGTCGTTCCGCTTCAATTGGCCTTGATCCCGTTGCTGAAATTTCACCTCAATATCGGGATCGGCAAAGGCTATCTGGGAGTCTGGCTTGCGCATACAGGCTTTGGGATGCCCCTGGCGATTTACCTGCTGCGCAACTACATGGCCGGATTGCCGCGTGATCTGATCGAAAACGCCCGCGTCGATGGCGCCACAGAGTTTCAGATCTTTACCAAACTGATCCTGCCACTCAGCTTCCCGGCGCTGGCGTCTTTCGCGATTTTCCAGTTCCTGTGGACATGGAATGACCTGCTTGTTGCCAAGGTTTTCCTGATCGACGCGACCGGCCAGACAACCGTGATGACGAACCGAATCGTCGAACTGCTGGGTACACGTGGCGGCAATTGGGAAATCCTTGCCACCGCTGCCTTTGTCTCGATCTTCGTGCCGCTGGTCGTCTTCTTCGCAATGCAAAAATACCTGGTCCGGGGCCTGCTGGCCGGATCTGTCAAATAGAGGCGTCTGATGAACGTGCAGAACAACCCTGAACAATGCAAAGCAACGAAACTGTCTTCGGACTGGTGGCGCGGTGGTGTGATCTATCAGATCTACCCACGCAGTTTTCAGGACAGCAACGGGGATGGGATCGGTGATTTGAAGGGCATCACTGCGCGACTGGATTACATCGCCTCGCTGGGCGTTGATGCAATCTGGATCTCGCCGTTTTTCAAATCGCCGATGAAGGATTTTGGTTACGACGTCAGCGATTATCGCAACGTCGACCCCATGTTCGGAACGCTTGAGGACTTCAAAGAGCTTCTGGATCAGGCGCATGCCAAAGGGTTGAAGATCATGATCGATCTGGTTCTGTCGCACACGTCGGACCAGCACCCTTGGTTCAGCGAAAGCCGCAGCAGCCGTGAAAACCCGAAATCCGATTGGTATGTGTGGGCTGACCCCAAGCCGGATGGCACGCCACCAAACAACTGGCTTTCGATCTTCGGCGGCTCGGCCTGGCAATGGGATGCCCGACGGCTGCAATATTATCTGCACAACTTCTTGACATCGCAGCCGGATCTGAATTTCCACTGCCCGAATGTTCAGGATGCGTTGCTGGACGTGGCGCGGTTCTGGCTTGATCTGGGAGTGGATGGCTTTCGGCTGGATACCATCAATTTCTATTTCCACGACAAGGCGCTGCGCGACAATCCTGCGCTGCCGATGGATCAACGCAACGCCACGATCGCACCGGCCGTGAACCCCTACAACCATCAGGACCACCTGTTTTCAAAAAGCCAGCCCGAGAACATCGCCTTCCTCGAAAGACTGCGGGCCTTGACGGACGAATATGAAGGCCGGGCTTGTCTGGGCGAGGTCGGAGATGCGCAGCGTGGGCTCGAGATCATGGGCGAATACACATCCGGGGATAAGCGGATGCACATGTGCTATGCCTTCGAGTTCCTGGAAAAACGTGCATTGACGGCCACTTACACCAAGCACGTTTTCGACCAGTTGGAAGCGAAGGCAGGTGACGCATGGCCATGTTGGGCATTTTCCAACCACGACGTGCAGCGTCACGTCTCGCGCTGGAATCTGGATGACGCCGCAACCCGCCAGCACGCGGTTCTCATGATGTGCCTGCGCGGCTCTGCCTGCCTTTATCAGGGCG
Organism: Ruegeria sp. HKCCD7559; assembly: GCF_013110575.1. NCBI lineage: Bacteria > Pseudomonadati > Pseudomonadota > Alphaproteobacteria > Rhodobacterales > Roseobacteraceae > Ruegeria > Ruegeria sp. HKCCD7559. The sequence goes on along the minus strand of NZ_WVQU01000002.1, from coordinate 226,726 downwards.
AAGAACTGGGCCTGCACGAAGCGGATGTGCCGTTCGAGAAACTGCAAGACCCCTACGGCATCGAGTTCTGGCCCGAATACAAGGGCCGCGATGGCTGCCGCACGCCGATGGTTTGGGCGGCACAAGATGAACAATCGGGTTTCAGCACAGCAGAGCCCTGGCTGCCGGTAAACGCACAGCAGGCCGGGCAGGCGGTGGACCGATTGGAGGCGGATCCAGGCTCGATGTTGAACCACTACCGTCGCGCCATTGCCTTGCGACATGCGCATCCTGCTTTGGCAGCGGGGGCGCAGACCGGCATGAAGGAAACGGGTTCGATTCTGTCTTTTATGCGTGACGATTCGCATGAGCAGATATTTTGCGCGTTCAATCTGGGCACGGATTCTGCCGCGTTCAAGCTGCCCGAAGGCAGTTGGCAGGTCATGGGTCAGGACCTGGGCGGTGTCGAAGGAAGCGGCAACGTTGTCCTGAACGCGGCGCAGTTCATCCTGATGTACAGGAAAAAGGGATAAAGCATGTCTGAACTCAACCTCACGGACGTCGCCAAGTCCTATGGCCCTGTCGATGTTTTGAAGAACATCAACCTCGACATCGAACAAGGCGAACTGATCGTTTTTGTCGGTCCTTCCGGATGCGGCAAGTCCACCCTGCTGCGGATGATTGCCGGGTTGGAGAAGATTACAGGCGGCACGCTGGAAATCGAAGGGCAGGTCATGAACGATGTTCCGCCTGCACAGCGGGGCATCGCGATGGTGTTTCAAAGCTATGCCTTGTATCCCCACATGACCGTTCGCGAGAACATGGCCTTTGCCCTGAAAATCGCGAAGATGCCCACGGCCGAGATTGATGCTGCCGTAGACCGTGCCGCTCAAATCCTTCAGCTGGAACCATTCCTGGACCGCCTGCCAAAAGCTCTTTCCGGAGGGCAGCGTCAACGGGTTGCCATCGGGCGCGCGATCGTACGTGACCCAAAGGTGTATCTGTTCGACGAACCCCTCTCGAACCTCGACGCGGCACTTCGGGTGGCCACGCGGATCGAGATCGCGCGTCTGAAAGAGGCCATGCCTGACAGCACCATGATCTACGTGACCCACGATCAGGTCGAGGCGATGACACTGGCCAGTCGGATCGTGGTATTGGCCAACAAGGGCATCGCGCAGGTCGGGACACCGCTTGAACTGTATGAGGCGCCTGACAACGAGTTTGTTGCGCAGTTCATCGGTTCGCCGTCCATGAACCTGCTGTCCGGCACAATCACCGGAACCGGCGAAACGACCACCGTTGAACTGTCATCAGGCGGGATTGCAAGATCCGCGGTTCCAACCGAAGACAGTGACCTGGGGAAAAAGGTCAATATCGGGGTGCGCCCCGAAGATTTGGCGATGACGGAAGACTCCGCGATTCTGTCCGGCAAGGTGGATTTCACCGAAGCCCTGGGCGAAGTCACGCTGCTGTATTTTGAGAAAACCGATGGTGCGGATGCAGTCATTGCAAAGCTTCCGGGGGTTCAGCGGAACCTGCGCGGCCAGACGGTCTCGGTCACGGCCTCACCGGACAAGGTGCATCTGTTCCACAATGGATTGTCCATGCGCAAATAGCAGCGAAACGCAGTTCTTGACAGAATTGCGTTTTGTGTTTCACCATAATTGAAACGTTTCAATGGTGAAAAATGCGGGTATCGGCGCAGCTTTACACGGTTCGGCAATACGGTGACCTCTCGGACCAACTGAAGTTGGTTTCCGCTTGCGGGTTTTCGGATATCGAAACTACCGGTCTGCATGACATGACACCGCAAGAGATGGCACGCATCGTCCATCAATCAGGTCTTAACCTTCGTTCTGCACATTTTGATTGGGAGGAGTTCCACGAGCGTTTCGACGAGATCGTTGAAGTACTGCACCTTTTGGAATGCCAGGTGGCGGTCATGCCTTGGCTGGCGCCACAGGCGCGGCCCGGCACTGTCGAGGGATGGAAGGCAGTGTCGGGCCAGTTGTCCGATTGGGCAGATCAACTTGGAGATCACGGCGTCAGTTTGGCCTATCACAACCACGACTTTGATCTGTTCGGCGCGCCGGGAAAAACACCTCTTGAACTGATTCTGGCGCAAGAAAACATCTATTGGCAGCCCGATATCGGTTGGATTGTCGCGGCCGGTCAGGACGTGGCTGACCTGCTGGTGCGCCATGCGGATCGCATCCTGTCGGTTCATGCAAAGGACGTGGATCCGCAGGGCGGATCAGGCGACAGGCGCTGGCGCAATCCGGGTGAGGGTGTTGTCGATTGGGACGCCACGATACGAGCCCTTTCAAGCACCAAGTGCACCGACCTTTTCGTCGAGCATGATGAAACCGCCGATCACAGGCGCACCTTGCAAATGGGGCGGTTGTTTTTGACTGAACGGCTTGGGGGTATCGGCTGATGGCGCGGGCAACGATCAAATCGATCGCCCGTATGACAGGCTATTCAGTAGGCACGGTTTCAAACGCCCTGCGCGGCGCTTCGTCGGTTAAACGGGAAACGCGGGAAGAGATCCAAAAGGCGGCGTCCGAGCTTGGGTATCGGGTCAATCTGGACGGCCTGAAGCTGCGCACCAATAAATCCTACAGGATTGCGGTATTGGTCAGCGTTTCGGGCAGTGCCGCTGAAGAGTGGGAGGGTGTGGAGTTCACCCGGATCCTGGCCGGAATATCCGACGCGGTTCAAGGGTCACGCTATGAGTTGAGTGTCTTCAGTGTACGAGATGTTGAAGCCGCATTGCAGACCCTGCATTCCATTGTACAGGAAGGATTGGCAGACGGCGTAATCTTTTCGGGAACTCGGGTGAATGACCCGCGTATCGCCTATCTGCAAGATGAGGGATTTCCGTTTGTCACATACGGGATGAGTGACAGTGCCCAACCACATCCTTACGTGGATCTCGACAGTCAGGCTGCTGCTTTTGATGCAACGTCTCGGCTGCTGGCATTGGGGCACAGGCGGATAGCGCTTATCAACCCGCCGGATGACCTGATCTATGCCCGTCAACGACTTCAGGGATACTCTGATGCTTTGTCGGCCGGTGGCATGGAGTTTGACCCGGCCCTTGTTCTTCCCGGCCCGACCACGGCGAAGACCGGGCAAAGGGCCTTTGCGGCGCTCATGCGAATGCGCAACCGGCCAAACGCCATCATTTGCGCCAACGAGGCGATGACCCTTGGCGCATTGTCCGCCGCCGCCGATATTGGCGTTCAGGTCGGCAGGGATGTCGTCGTCATTTCAAACGACGATCTGAAACTCAGCCAGTATTTCGTCCCCCCGCCCAGCACCTATTATTTGCCAATCGGCGAGACCAGCCGCCTGCTGGGTGAATACATGCTAAAAACACTGGACGGCGTTGATCCGTCGGAAACGCAAAAAAAGATCAGGGCCACATTGATCGAGCGGCAACCTGACACCCCGGCGCCGGGTATGGCGCAGACCAACTGAGCCAACAGAGGAGAAACCGAACATGTTCAAAAACCTATTTGCCGTTGCAACGCTTGCAATGCTGACAGCGCCTGCGGCCTTTGCCGCCGATCTGGAAGGTCGCGTTCTCAAGATCGGAACGGATGCGACCTATCCCCCGATGGAAACCGTCGACGAAACAACTGGCGAAATCGTAGGCTTTGATGTCGATGTGATGAATGCAATCTGTGAAAAGATCAATTGCGTTCCGAATTTCGTAAACACCGCCTGGGATGGCATCTTTGCGGCGCTTCAACAGGGTGAGTTCGACCTGGTCATCTCGGGCGTATCGATCACGCCCGAACGTGAAGAAACTATGGACTTTTCCGAACCGTACATCGTTGTCAGTCAGGCCATTTTGATGCAAGTCGACAACGCGGATTTGACGCTTGAGGATTTCAAAGCGGGTGGCCAGAAACTGGCGGCACAAACCGCGACGACCAACGCCCAACTGGCGGAAGAGCTTGTAGGGCGCGAGAATGTCAGCCTCTACGACAATTTCTCGGCGGCTATCCTGGCGCTTCAGAACGCAGACGTGCAAGGGGTGATCATCGATGGCACCTCTGCCGCGGCCTACGAGCAGGAGTTTGCCGGAGAACTGACCGTAGGCATCACAGGCCTGCAATCCGATCCATTGGGAATCGTGTTTCAGGAAGGTGACCCGACGGTGGATGCAATCAATGCCGGTCTTGCCGCCATTCAGGAAGACGGCACGCTGGACGCGCTGAAGGCCAAATACTGGGGCACAAACTGATCCTCCAAGCCCTTCTGGGCCCGGCGGCAGTCGTTGCCGGGCCATGTTTCAGCGGAGAAGTTCCATGTCGCGTCTCAGCACGATCCGCCCGAGCAATCTTGTATTGCTCGCAGCCGCTCCCTTCATCGTCTATCTGTTCGCCACGTCCTCGAAATATCTGCGATCTCTGATTGCAATTCTGGGGATCGGCAACAATGCAGGGCCGATTTTCGTCGGCTTTCTGCTGATCGTCTCGGTTGCAATCCTTGGATATCTCTGCGCCCGGTATGCACGTTTTACCAATCACGCCCCCGGCTGGTTGCGCGCTTCGGCCCTTGCGGCGCTGCCCGCGTCAATTGCGCTTTTCGTCATAAGCTTTTTATCTCCACAGCTTTTGATGCCCTTCGCGGAATCCGTTTTCTTTCATGCGCTCAGCGAGAACACATCAACCCTGATCGACCGGTCCAGTCAGACGTGGGTGTTGTATCCCGAAGTCGTGACCCAGATTCAGACAGGACTGCAAGTTCTTCTGGCCGCATACACAGGTGTTGTCGCCTTGAGCCTGCTGTCCGCGGGGTTGCAACCCCCTTGGCGCAGGCGCGTTCTTTTGGGGCTGGAATGCCTTACAGGTGCGGTTTTGTTCTATCTGATGTTCATGGCCCACTGGCAGTTCGCGACGGGCGTTGCCATTACGTTTCGCGCAGCCATCTTCGCCTATATCTTCTCGGCCATTCTGGGCTTGATCTGGGTGGGGTTGCAATCGTTCAAACCACGGGCGCGCACCACGATTCTGTATGGTTCCATCAGCCTGTCATTGCTTGCGATATCAGCCTTTTTCTTCATGCAGCCGCAGGTCAGTTACGTTCTGGTCGGAAGCACCGAAGGGCGCATTGCCATTGTGCGCGGCACACCACAGGCGCAGGCTGACATCATCCGGTATGGAGAGTTCGACGGTGCCGGCGAACAACAATACCGCATACGCAGCGCCACTGATGCAGCGGCCGCCCTGGAGCAGATTGAAACCGTCGACAGCGTTTCCGGAGCGTTTGTTCCCGTGGATGCTCATTCACAAGGCTATCCGGTTCTGTGGCAGACCAGTTTCTTGCCTGACAAATACCGCAATCCCGCTCTGGCTTTTGCTGTTTTCGGCTTTCTGCTGCTGACGCTGACCATTGGCGGCGCACAGCACAAGCTGCATCCCTTGGCGGTTGGGGCCGAATTTTTCGTGGACACGATACGCGGCATTCCGATGTTGGTGATCATTCTTTACATTGGCCTGCCCTTGGCGGGCGCGGTCAAGGATGCCACGGGGGGCGGCATTGATATGACCAACATGACACGCGGGATCATCGCGATTTCGGTCGGGTATTCGGCCTATATGGCGGAAATATTCCGATCTGGGATCGAGGCCATCCCGAAAGGGCAACTGGAAGCAGGCAGTTCGCTGGGCTTGTCGCGCTGGCAGACGGCGCGGCTGATCGTTCTGCCGCAAGCCCTGCGGATCGTCACCCCGCCATTGGGCAACGAATTCATCGCGATGATCAAGGATACCTCGTTGCTGTCCATCCTGTCCGTCCGCGACATGACCCAAAGGATGCGAGAGTTTCAGGCAGCAAGCTTTCTGCCCTTTGCGCCGTTCAATACGGCAGCAATTCTGTATGTGGTACTCACCCTCTGTTGCGCAAGCTTCCTGAAATGGATCGAACGGCGCACGGCAAAGGACAACCGATGAGCAAACTGGAGCTTGGGGTTTGCTACTACCCCGAACAATGGGACCCGTCCCAGTGGCGCAGTGACGCCGCGCGGATGGTCGAGATGGGTTTGGATTGGGTTCGAATCGCCGAGTTCACCTGGGGTCTGATTGAACCGGAACGCGGCCGGTTTCATTGGGACTGGTTGGATGACGTCATCGAGATTCTGGGGCGGGCCGGCCTGCGGGTCATGATGTCGACTCCAACGGCTGCGCCTCCCAAATGGCTGATTGATGAGCACCCCGAAATTCTGCCGGTTGGCCCGGACGGCCGGGTCAGGGGCTATGGTTCCCGCAGACATTATTGTTTTTCCAGTGACGTGTACCTGGCCGAGGCGCAAAGGATCGCCACGGAATATGCCGCCAGGTATGGCCAGAACCCGCATGTCCATGCCTGGCAGATCGACAATGAGTACAATGACCACGACACCGTTCTCAGCTATTCTAATGCTGCCCAGGCGGGCTTTCGGCGCTGGCTGGCAAAACGATACGGCACAATTGACGCATTGAACGAGGCCTGGGGGACCGTGTTCTGGGGGAGCCTTTATTCCGGCTTTGACCAGATTGAACTGCCCAATGGTCTGGTCGCTACACCCAACCCCACCCATGCCCTTGATTTCAGGCGCTATTCCTCGGACCGGGTGCGGTTGTTCAACAAGACACAGGTGGACGTGCTGCGCGAACATGCGCCGGGTCGAGATATCACGCACAACTTCATGGCCGGCAGTTTCGAATTCGATCACCACGCAGTGGCCGCCGATCTGGATATCGTCGGCTTTGACAGCTACCCGCTGGGTAATCTGATGGGCTCAACCCTGTCAGAGAAGGAAAAGCGCCGTTATCTGCGAACCGGCGCGCCTGATTATCAGGGATTTCATTGTGACCTGTATCGCAGTCAGGGGCGGGGGCGGGTATGGGTGTTGGAACAGCAGCCGGGGCCGGTGGACTGGGCGGCACAAAACCCTTCCCCAGCCGAAGGGATGGTTCGGCTTTGGACCTGGGCCGCATATGCACACGGCGCGCAAGCTGTGATGTTCTTTCGATGGCGACAGGCAAAGTTCGCGCAGGAACAATACCATACAGCCTTGCTGCGCTCGGATGGCAGTGTGGATCAAGCCGCGCTCGAACTGGCTCAAATTGTGAAGGATCGTGAAAAGCTTCCGCCGACGACGCGCGGAAAAGCCTCCGTGGCGATGATGCTGGATTACGCTTCGATCTGGGCGGCCGATATTCTGCCGCATGATGATGACTTCCCCAATTCCCATGTCTTCCGTGAATGGTACACTGCCTTGCGCAGTCTGGGGGTGGACATTGATTTTGTGGGTCCCCAGGATGGTTTGGAAGGTTACGCCCTGATCGTGCTGCCGCAAAGCATGATCGTGACCCCGGATCTGGCCGCAAGACTTAAGGCTTCGGGGGCAAAGCTTTTGATTGGTGCCCGGTCCGGCAGCAAGACGGCTCAAATGCAGACGCCTTCAAATCTGGCGCCGGGTGCGTTGGCGGATCTGACCGGCGTCCGTGTCGTCCGTGTCGAATCGCTGCCGGATATTGCAAGAGAATCCGTGCTGTTGCAGAACGGTCAGCTTTTTGACTTTGCCGGTTGGCGCGAAATCATCGAGACCGAGGCAAATGTCCTGGCGCGCTTCAAAAGTGCCTATTGCGACGCCAGCCCAGCGGTTGTCCGGTCGGATCGTGCGACATATCTGGCCATGGTGTCCTGCGGTGCGCTCTTGCACGAGATTATGCGCGATGTCTTGGAATGGGCAGGGCTGAAGCCTCTGGACTGCGATCCAGACTTACGTGTAACCCGCTTCGGTACGTTGCATTTTGCCTTCAATTTTGGTGACATGTCCAAACCTCTGCCTGGTGGTGGATCACGACGAATTTTGATCGGCTCTGATCCGGTCGGCGCGCACGAATTCACAGTCTGGCAGGTAAACTAACGCCCTGAGATTCAACCAAAACGTGTCAAAAACAAAAACTGGATATAAGATTTCCGCAAACTGTCACTTTTGGACTGACGAACGGGCACAGAAAGTCCTATGAATATAAAGACAAAAATAAACTCATCCAACAACGGGAGATCACCTATGGCTAAACATTCGTCACTTTCGAGACGCTCTGTGTTGAAAGGCGCAGGTGCTGCGGCACTTGCGGCACCCCTTTACAGCAAGAGCGCTCTGGCGTCGTCGGGCGAAATCAACATTCTGATGTGGTCGGACTACCTGCCGCCCAGTTTCATCGAAGAGTTTGAGACTCTGACCGGAATCAAGGTGAACTATACCGGCATCGGCTCGAACGAAGAGATCATCAACAAGATGAAGGCCACCAAGGGCCAGGGTTTTGATATCGTTTCACCGACCAACAACCGGTCGTTGCAGTGGGAACCGCTGGAGCTGCTCCAGCCCTTCGACATGAACAAGGTTCCGATCGATCTGGTGAACCCGGCCATGGCAAAGATTGGTACTGATGCGTGGAACTTTGGCGATTCAGGTGCGCACTGGCTTCCGCATATCTGGGGTACAGAAGGTATTGCTTATCGTACTGACCTGTGGCTGCCGGATGGTGATGCGCCGTCCTATGGCGACGTGTGGTCGGAAGCGAACGCAGGCAAAACCATGGGCCGCGCGCATTCCATGATGCTGGGCGCCGGCCTTTATATGGAACGCGCTGGCGAGATGGAGCCGGGTTCGGTCTGGGCGGCATATGGTGATGAAGACACCATGCGCAAGGTTTGGGGCCAGATCACCGACTGGTGCATTGCACGCAAGGACCGCATCAAGCTGATCTGGAACGACGCCGACACACAGAAGAACGGTCTTCTGAACGAAGGCGTTGTCGTTGGCCAAACCTGGGACGGCCCACCCCTTGCACTGAAATCCGCAGGTGAGCCGGTGCACTATCAGGCACCCGTCGAAGGTGCGATGGCTTGGGTGGATGGTATGTCCATGCCGACTGGTGCCGCGAATATCGATCAGGTTTACGCCTTTATCGACTTTGCCTATCAGGCCAAGCCGGCCGGTGTCGCCATTGACAGTCATGGCTACAACTCGCCGGTATTAGGGGCCGACCAGTATTCCGGCGACACCTACAAGAAGAACTTTGCCGAGGCCTATCCGGGCGACTCGCTGGCCAACCTCAATCCGTGGCCTGCAGAAGCGCCGTGGTATGCTGAAACCCGGACCGAGTTCGTCAACAAGTTCAAAAGCGCTTAAGCGTTCCGAACCTTCGCCCTCCGCATCCTGCGGGGGGCACCCATCTGCGCGCCGTCCCGGCGTGGCGGACGCTAATACTGTGTGGTGACAACACGCACCTCAGGGAGAAACCAAAAATGAGTGCAGGGGTCGGAGTCGATCTGGAAAACCTGTGGATCCGTTTCGGTGACTTCGTCGCCGTGCGCGATGCAAACGTCAATATCAACGGGGGAGATTTCTTTTCTTTCCTCGGGCCATCGGGCTGCGGAAAAACAACCATTCTGAGGGCAGTGTCCGGCTTTCTTGAACCAAGCGAAGGCAACGTACTGATTGGTGGCAACAATATGCGTGGCATCGGGCCCAACAAGCGCCCGACGGCGCTGATCTTTCAGAACCTCGCATTGTTCCCGCTGATGAAGGTCTGGGAAAACATCACGTTTTCCATGGAAATCAAAGGGGCCAGTGCTGCCGAACGCCGCAGGCGCGCCGATGAGCTTCTGGACATGATTGCGTTACCGGGGCAGGGGGACAAACTGCCAAGTGAACTGTCAGGTGGTCAACGTCAGCGTGTTGCTATTGCCCGTGCTCTGTGCGCCGAACCGGACGTGCTGTTGCTGGATGAGCCTCTGTCGGCACTTGACCTGAAGCTGCGCCAGCACATGCGGACCGAGTTGCGTGAAATTCAACAGCGTGTCGGCATTACTTTCATCTACATCACGCACGATCAGGGTGAAGCGCTGACCATGTCGGACAATATCGCCGTCATGCGTGCCGGTGTGATTGATCAAATCGCCGACGGGAAGACGATTTACAACGATCCCAACACGGCTTTTGCGGCTTCATTCGTTGGCGAAAACAATGTGTTCCGCGGTAAAATCAAGCAAGTGATGGGCAAGGAAGCTTTGATCTCGACCAACCGTTCGGGGGATCTGGTGGCAAGGATTTCGACGGCCAATCAGGGCAAGATGAAAGAAGGTGATGACGCGATGATGTTCATCCGCCCCGAGGCCTTTGCAATTGCCCCCGATGGCGCAACGGGCGATCACTTCGTCACCGCCCGGGTCAATCATGAAGAGTTCGAAGGCAACGTCTTCAACATCTTCACCGAAGGCGAAGGCGGAAAGGAAATCAAGGTCTCGATCCCCAACCATGGGCAATCCTTCGAGGACCACACCGGACAGAACATCACGCTGGAATACGAGACGCATAATGCCGTTGTCGTTCCCGCGGGTGAGCTGGCTGCGGAATAAGGGGAACAGTTCATGCCCCGATTTCTGAAAGAATTCTTCAATCGCAACGGCACCGGTATGGGCTTGGCGATCCTAGGTCTGGTTTTGTTCTGGACAATCGGCCTTATTATCCTGCCGCAGCTGTCGATGCTGGATTTCTCGTTCCGTCCAAACCTGCCCCCACCAGAAATTGGCGGGCCGAAGGACGTCTATACGCTGGAGAACTACAAGTACCTGATATACGGCCCCGAAGGTGGCAGTCAGGATTACAACACGGTTGACCTGCGGGTGTTCTTCCGCACCCTCGTGGCGGCCGTTTGCGTCACGATTTTCAACCTGATCATCTGCTATCCGATCGCCTACTATCTGGGGCAGTCCGAAGGCAGCCATATCCGCATCTTCGCGATCATGCTGATCATCCCTTACTGGATCAACGAAATCCTGCGCGCCTTTGCGTTGCGCATTATCTTCGGTGAAACCGGTGTTCTGAACACGCTGTTCGTGGGACTGGGGGTCTGGGATACGCCGTTCGACTTCATCCGAAACGATATCGCGCTCTATGCCGGGCTGGGCTATGCCTATATTCTGCTGATGATCTTCCCAATGTATAACGTCATAGAAAGCCTGGACAAAAATCAGATCGAAGCCGCGCGCGACCTTGGCGCGCCGTGGTGGCGGATACATTGGCGTGTGGTCATTCCTTATGCCAAGCCAGGGATCAGTTCGGGCTGTACGATGGTGTTCATGCTGTCTGCGGGCGCGCTGGCGGCACCGCAAATCCTGGGCGGGCCGTCGTCGCTGTGGTTCACACAGCTGATTTATCAGCAGTTCAACGATAACAACGACTGGCCGCAAGGGGCTGCTTATGCGATCGTCCTGCTGGTGACCTGTATCCTGTTCGTGCTGGCCATGATGCGCCTGTTCAAAGTGAACATGGGGGATATTGGGAAATGAACAATTCCTTTCTCCGCATAAGCATCTGGGTCTATCTGGCGATCTTCTTCCTGTATCTGCTGGGCCCGCTTGTGATCATGTCGATCACCGCGTTCAACTCGTCCGGCTTCCCGCGGATGAGCCCGTGGGAATGCCTGACCTTCCAGTGGTTTGGCGAGTTGTTTCAGGATCAGCGCATCCTGAACGGTATCAAGAACTCACTGATCATCGGGATCGGCACGGTCATCCTGTCAGTGGCCATGGGTCTGGCGGGCGCATTGATGCTGACCCAGATCTGGCCAAAGCTGCGGGCGACTTACTATACGATCATTATCGCTCCGATCCTGATCCCGGGTGTTGTTCTGGGTATCTCGACGCTGGTGTTCTGGGATCGTATCAACCGGATGCTGGGACTGGGGGCGGACAGCTTCCTGTCAAATGGCATTTTTCTGACGGTGATCGGCCAATCCACCTTTATCGCCAGCTACTGCATGCTGGTGTTGGTGGCACGCTTGCAGCGCTACGACGTGGCCCTGACCGAGGCGGCACTGGACCTTGGGGCCAGCCACGCCCAGGCCTTCCGCAAGATCCTGTTGCCGTTCATGCGTCCGGCGATTGCATCGGCAGCGGTGTTGGCGTTCCTCGCATCGTTCGAAAACTACAACACCACCACCTTTACCTTCGGTGAATACCCGACGTTGACGATCGAGCTGGCCCAAAAAGTCCGGTATGGCATCACACCCGCAATCTCGGCGCTGGCCTTCATCATCGTGGCGCTGACAGTGTTCTTCGCTCTGCTGAACGAAGCCAAGCTGAAACGTCAGGAACTGGTGGCAGCGGCGCGCAAGAACGCGACGGTTGAGGAGCTGGCCGGCAAGATCAAACTGCCCAGCTTCTTTTCCGGCAACATGGCAGCGGTTCTGTTGGTTGTATTTGCCGTCGCAACGATCACAGTTGTCGGCACTGCGGCCACCTACAATCCGGCGCAGTGTATCGCCGATATTCGCGAGCAGAAGCAGCTGGAAGCGGAACAGCGTATTCAGGAGTTGCGTAAACAGCGTGAAGAACGCCGCAAGCAACGCGAAGCTGAAGAAGCGGAACAGGGCGGTGCGCAATCCACCCCGAAACCGACGAACAACAGCGGCTTTGGCAATGTTTTCGCTCCGAACTCTTTAGGGGGCGAGGAAAGCGAAGGCGCAGATAGTGGGCCTGAATCCGAAGACGCTCCGTCCAATAACAGTGGTTTCGGCGGGGTGTTTGACCCCAATAGCCTGCAAAACGACGAATAGCGGCGCAGGTTCGTAGCCTCGGCATCCGCCCGGACTGACCTCAGGTTTGTTCGGGCGGATTGCGTTTCAGGATTTTGACGTCACAACCTTCGACGGTGAGCCCGTTCCAATCCACCGGTCCTGCGTTGTAGTTGATCAGGAAGGCATGATCGGCCGTCTCGCGCAGTCGCAGGCCTTGCGGCATCCTGCGCAATGTCAAATCGGCTTCTTCCGCCGCCATGGCTATAACGCGGTCCCAAAGGTCTGCATCGGGGAAGCCGGCCAAGTACCAGATTCCGTCCCCTGCCTTGAGAGCAGGTGTTCCGTCTTCGAAACTCAGCAAGTCTTTGGCCGTTCCTGACAATCGGTCGATCCAATGCCGCGCCGCGCCGCCACCCTTGACCGCGCGTTCAACCGTGGGCGGCAGAGTTTCGACCAGATCAACATCGCAATCGATCCTTCTCAGACCGGGTCTGCCCTTTTCAGGAATTTGAAAATCGCGGGTGATCGCGCCGCCGCGCGGTCCCAGAATGGCAAGATCGCATCTCTCTGCCAAACGTTGTTCCAAATCAGGATCCATTGTGGCCAAACCGGGGGCAAAGATCACCGAGTAATCACCGGGAATGTCCTTCGCCGAAACAAAGTCTACCGAAAGACCGGCCCGTCGCAGCGCGCGGTAAGCCGAAAAAACCAATCGGAAATAATCAAATCCCGCGCCTTGTGGTTGTGTGGTCCACGCCCAGTCCGAGGCGTAATCAAACAGAATGGCCACTTTGGCCTGTATCTGTTGCACCGCGCCCAACGTGTTCAGGTCATCTGCGGTCTGGCGGGCCTCTGCCAGTGCAGCAGCAGGGTGATTGTTCGATGTCAGCAAGCCCGCATGCATTTGCTCTTGCGCAAACGGGGCTTGCCGCCATCGGAAATAACTCACCACCTCGGCACCATGAGCCACGGCTTCCACGGACCAAAGACGCACCATTCCGGGCAGGGGCGCCGGATTATACGGTGCCCAATTCACCGGGCCGGGTTGTTGTTCCATCACCCACCAACGGCCGCGCCCAACCGCCCGGTAGAGATCATGGTGAAACGCCTGCATGTCCGGATCACCCTGTTGCAAAAAGGCGGTCTTGTGCGCGTCGTCGGCATCCAGCCGGTCCGACAGAAAACCGATCGGATAACTGTCCCAAGTGGCGATATCCAGATCCGCGCCAACCTTGAAATGGTCGAAGTCCAGAATACGGCCCATGTAATTGTGCAAAAGCGGCGCATCAGTCAACGGGCGCAGCGCATCCACCTGTGCTTTGTTGAAAGCCGCGACCTGATCCGAACTGAAGCGCCGGAATGCCAGTACATGAGCCGGGTTCGGCTCGGTCACCGTTTGATTGGGCAGGTCGATTTCGCTGAAGTTGCGATATTCCATCGACCAGAACACATTGCCCCACGCCTGGTTCAGCGTTTCAATTGTTCCGTACCGTTCGGCCAGCCAATGGCGAAATGCCTGTTGAGCAGCTGCGCTGTAGCTGAGAGTGGTGTCGTGACACCCGTATTCATTGTCAATCTGCCACGCGACGACATGCGGGTTCCTACCGAACCGTTCACCCAATATGCGTGCGATGCGGGTAGATTCGTCGATATAGCCTTGATGGCTAAAGCAGTAATGCCGCCGTGATCCGAACTTGCGCGGGTTGCCGTTTTCATCGGCGGCCAGCATATCCGGGTGTTTGTCCAGCATCCAGCGCGGCGGTGTTGCGGTTGGCGTGCCCAGCACGACCTTCAATCCGGCTGCTCCGAGTGTCTCAATCGCGCGATCTAGCCATTCGAATTGAAAAACGCCGGATTGCGGCTCGATGCGGCTCCACGCGAACTCGCCAATACGCACCCATGTAAGGCCTGTTTCGACCATTTGCGCGGCATCGTCTGCCCACATCGCCTCTGGCCAATGTTCAGGATAATAACAAACGCCCAGTTCCGGCTTCATAAGATGACCTTGTGTTCTGCCTGACCCTGACCTGCATTTCGCGCGGCAAAGGTCATGCCGTTGGTCGGTTGGCTGTCTATTGTTTCTGCGTTCAATCCCTGACGGGCCGTTGTGCAGAAAAGCGTATTCAGTTCATCGCCCCCGAAAGCGGGACATGACGTATGGGATGCGTCAAATGCAACGGCCTTCAGAAACATGCCGTCGGCCTTGTATACCGCAATTCGGCTGGCACCCCATTGTGCAATCCAGATATTTCCCTGGGCATCGATGACCGCACCATCCGGGTTCAGACCTTCTTTGCGCAAATCCAGAAAAACTGCGCTGTCGCCTTCCGGCCACCCGGTTTCGGCGTTCAGACGCCAGCGCCTGACTTGTTTCGTTGCGGTGTCGCAGAAATAGGCCACCGAACGATCGGGGGCAAAACAGATCGCGTTGGAGATTGTCACATCCGGAACCAATCGTCTCAACTCGCCTTTCCAGAAGCGATAGATTGATCCGGCCCCGGGTTCCGCCTGCTTGCCCATTGTGCCGATCCAAAACCCACCCCACGGATCGGCGCGGCCATCGTTTGAACGGGTCACGGGGTTGTCGGCTTCCAGAGGCGTGATCAAGTTCCGCTTTCCGGATTGCAAATCGAGACGCCACAGCCCCGTTTCCGACGCCATAAGAAGCGTATCGCGATCCACCCAGCCCGCGGCCGAAACATGTTCATCGAAGCTCCAGCTTTTGGGCATTCCCCGCTCGCGGGTCATCAGACGTTTGCCTATGATATCGAACCAGAAAAGCTGACGTCTTTCAGGATGCCACAACGGGCCTTCGCCCAACTCGCAGGGGCGGTCGTCAAAGATAGTGCTCATCCGGCGGCCTCGTCATAGGCCGTGACGATATGCCGGGCGCGCTCGGCGATTTCGGCGACATCCATTCCGGGTTTGTAAAGTGCAGAGCCTATCCCAAAGCCATCTGCGCCCGCTTTGATCCATTGCCCGAAATTCTCGGGTCCGGCACCGCCAACGGCAAAAACAAGCGAGCCTATGGGCAAAACCGGACGTAAGGCGGCCAAACCCGCCGGACCAGCCATCACCCCCGGGAACAGCTTCAAACCGGTGGCCCCGGCCTTGAGGGCCGCAAAAGCTTCAGTTGGGGTGTAAACCCCCGGCCAGCTTTGCAGGCCTAACGCGGCTGAACGCTTGATGACCTCGGCGTCATAGTTGGGCGATACGATCAACTTGCCTCCGGCGGCCGACACAGCGTCCACCTGATCGACTGTCAAAACAGTGCCCGCGCCGATCAGGGCCTGGTTTCCAAACGCATCAACCAAAGTTCTGATACTGTTGAGCGGATCCGGAGAATTGAGCGGCACTTCGATCCGGTCGATGCCGGCATCGATAATGGCGCGGCCAACGGCTTTGGCTTCGTGCGGTTGCAAGCCACGCAATATGGCGATGATGGGACGGCTCATGCGGTTTGCCTTGTCAGGTTTCGGGCCAGCGCAAGCCCGGCCAGAGTTGCCTCGGTGGCGTTTGCGGTTTCCACAAATGCGCCTTGCCGTTGCAAGGCTGTTGCATATGTCTGCGACACGCCTTCTGCTCCGATAATGGCCAGTTGCTGCCCTAGCCAATAGGGCCGTGTCGCGGCCAGTTCGGCCCCGATCAACAATCCGGAAAGGCGCGCGCGTGCGGTGGCTTTGGCCTGACCTTGCAGCAAGTCCGCCGCTCGCAAGTTAAAAAGACGCGCAGCCAATTGTTCGGGCTTTGATAACGTATCCGCAACCACCTCGGCGAAAGCGTTTTCGTCCCAGCCCGGGCCTACAGAGTGTCGCAGCACGGACTGACCACATAGCAGGTCGAACAACTCACCCGTCATGAAGGTACGAAAGCTTACAACCTCGCCAGCGCTTACCTGAACCCATTTCGTGTGGGTTCCGGGCAGGCAGATAACGCCGTCCCAATTCTGGCGCGCGCCCAGAAATCCGGCAATCTGGGTTTCCTCACCCCGCATCACATCCGGCGGGGTTGTCTGTTTCAGACCGGGTATGACAAAGGCCCGGATGCGCGGATCTGATCCGGGTACGCGGATCGGGACATCGGGCAAGGGGGCCGACGGCACGGTCGAATAAGGGGCTTCCACCCAGCCTTGGCGTGCGCCGACCATTCCGCAAGCGACCACATCCACCGGCGCGCCGGGCAACCAGTTTTCGATCAAATCCAGCAGGGCGGCTTGAAACCCGTCAGGCCCGACGTGCGCCATGCCCTTGTCGGATTGCGCATGGTCCAGCGCAGTCGAACCCTGCATGGCCCAGGCCCGTAAATGAGATGTTCCCCAGTCGACGGCGATCCATTCAGTGTTCATAACATCACCCCGAAACCACGACGCCGCCATCAACAGCCATACATTGCCCGGTCATTGCATGGCTGGCCTTGGACGCCAGAAAAAGTGTTGGTGCTATCATATCCTCGGGCTTCAGGTGCTCTTTCAGACATTGCCGGTCCAAATGCGCCGCCAGATCCTCGGGCGTGGCCCATTTATCCAACTGTTTTTGCGTCAGAACCCAGCCGGGGGCCAGAGCGTTGACGCGGATTTTCCTCGGCCCCAGTTCTCGTGCCAATGACCGTGTCATCCCCGTGATCCCGGCATTCGAGGTCGTATAGATCGGATAGCCAGCATTGCCCATCATGTAACTGATCGAGCTGAAATTGATGATTGCCCCGCCATCTTTCATTTGCCGGGCGGCTTCCTGACACGCGAAATAATAGGCTTTCAGGTTCACCTCGATCATCCAGTCCCAGAATTCCGTCGTGGTTTCCTCAAGCGTATGACGTTGGTCGTTGGCTGCATTGTTCACCAAGACGTTCAAAGGACCATGAGCCTCGGCAGCTTTGGCCATCGTCGCGTGCAGCAGTTCGGTATCCGTCATGTCGCCTTGCAGGAACAGCGGCGCGCGGCCGTGCTTGTCGCGCATCTCTTCGACAAAACCGCTGGCATCCGACCGACCAATGAAGGCCACATTGGCCCCCTGTGCCATGAATCCATCTGTCAGCGCCGCACCGACGCCCGAGCCGCCGCCGGTGATATAGACGGAGGCCCCGTTGAGATCGTGGAATGTAGCTGGTTGGGTCATCAGTGGCTCTCTCTGGTCACGAGGCGCGTGTCTTTGCCAACAAGGAAATCCAGATCCGCCCCCTGATCCGCTTGCAGCACGTGGTCGATGTAAAGTTTTGCATATCCGCGTGTGTAGTGCGGATCATCCGGTTGCCACGCGGCGCGGCGGGCGTTCAGTTCGTTTTCGTCCACAAGCAGTTCCAGTTCGCCGCTGCTGGCTGAAACACGGATGCGGTCTCCGCTTTTGACCAGCGCCAGCGTGCCACCCGCCTGTGCTTCGGGGCTGACATGCAAAATGACGGTGCCATAAGCTGTTCCCGACATGCGGGCATCCGAGATCCGGATCATGTCTCGCACACCCTCTTTCACCAATTTCGCCGGAATTGGCATGTTGCCGACCTCGGGCATGCCCGGATACCCCTTGGGGCCACACCCTTTGAGCACCAGAATGCTCTTGGCCGTGACCGGCAGGTCTTCACGGTCTATATTGGCCTTCAGGTCTTCGATGTTGTCGAACACAAAAGCCTCGCCCTCGGTTTCAAGAAGCGCGTCAGTGGCCGCCGAAGGCTTGACGATTGCCCCATTCGGCGCAAGGTTGCCGCGCAGAACTCGCAGGCCCGCAGCGGGCTTTACAGGATCATCGAAGGGACGGATGACGTCCGAGTTGTAACACTCGGCCCCTTCGTAATGTGCTGAGATATCCTTGTTTAGAACCGTCTTTGCCGGGCGCAGGAACGATTTGAGTTCATTCAGTACAACCGGCATGCCGCCTGCGTAGCAGAAGTCTTCCATCAGGTATTTGCCCGACGGCATGCAGTTGACCAGCAGCGGTATTTCGGATCCGATTTCAAAGTCTTTCAGGGTCAGGTCAACCCCGACACGTCCCGCCAGCGCCAGCAGGTGAACCACAGCGTTGGTCGAGCCTCCTACGGCGGCATTGGCGAGGATGGCGTTCTCAAACGCCTCTTTGGTCAGGATGTCCGAGGGCTTGAGGTCTTCTTCCACCATCTCGACGATGCGCCGGCCGGTCATGTGCGCCAGCGCCATGCGGCGGGCGTCGACCGCCGGAAGCGCGGCATTGGTGGGCAGGCTCATGCCCATCGCCTCGACCAGCGATGCCATGGTGGACGCCGTGCCCATGGTCATGCAGACACCAGCGCTGCGCGACATGCCGGATTCAGCGTTCATGAAATCCTGCAAGGTCATTTCGCCGGCCCGAACGGCCTCGGAAAATTTCCAGACATCGGTGCCGGATCCGATATCCTGTCCACGGTATTTACCGTTCAGCATCGGGCCTGAACTGACGACGATCGAAGGCAGATCGACTGACGCCGCCCCCATCAGTTGCCCCGGCGTGGTCTTGTCGCAGCCGCCCAACAGAACGACTCCGTCAATACCATAGGCGCGGATCGATTCTTCGACATCCATGGCCAGCAGGTTGCGGAACAGCATCGCGGTGGGTTTCATCTGGGTTTCACCCAGCGACATGACGGGGAATTCGACCGGAAAGCCTCCCGCCTCCCACACGCCGCGTTTTACGCCCTCGGCCAGGTCGCGCAGGCCCGAGTTGCAGGGGGTCAGTTCCGACCAGGTGTTGCAGATGCCAATTATGGGTCGTCCGTCAAAAGCGTGGTCGGGAAAGCCCTGGTTTTTCATCCACGACCGGTGGATGAAGCCATCCTTGTCGAGTTTTCCATACCAATGCTGTGAGCGGCGTTTTGTCATGTCTGGCTTTGTTTTTCTTGGCTGAAGTTGGATCTGAGTATTTGTAAAATGATGAAGATCAGGCGGCGCGGGCCGGTCGGCACCAGTCGGGCAGCCAATCGTTATGGGCCGTCAGCAGATCCGTGACAAGGTTTCGGATCTGGCGCAGGTCCAGTTCGGCGGCGGTGTGCGGATCCATCATCGCGGCGTGATAAATATATTCGGGGTTCTGTTCTGTCAGGGCCCGAACAGTCAGTTCCTGTACGTTGATCTGGGTGCGCATCAGGGCAATCAACTGCGGCGGGATGTCGGTCACGACAGAAGGCTGTACGCCGTTGCTGTCGACCAGGCAGGGGGTTTCGACCGCCGCGCCCATGGGCAGTTGCGGGATCTGGCCGGTATTGGGCAGGTTGCCATAGGCCATGTAGGGCGTGTTCGTTGCGATCGCGTTCATCAGGTCGGCGGCGAATTCGTGGCTGCGCGTGACATCGATATTGCGCCCGTCGGTCAGGGTCTTGGCCTGTTCCTTCCACATCTCGACCTGCTCGACGCAGCGGGTGGGGTATTCGTCCAGCGGGATCGAGAATTCCTCGATCAGGTCCTGCCGCCCGTCCTTGATGAACCACGGCACGTATTCGGCCAGGTGTTCCGAGCTTTCTGTGCAGAAATAGCCCAGATGATCCATCACCTCGTACCGCACCTTGTTGGGGCAGCGCGGCATCAGCAGCGGTGCCTTCGGGAATTTCCCCGCGTGATAGCCCCGTCGCAGTGCCGGATACAGGTCGCGGCCCTGATGTTCCAATTTCAGAAAGAATGCGACGTGATTGACGCCCGCGACTTTGTAGCGGAACTCATCCTTTGGCAGATCCAGATCATGGGCCAGTTCCTCGACCGTATTTTGAACCGAGTGGCAAAGGCCCACATGTTTCAGGGAAGGGAAGCGTTCGGCCAGTGCCCAGGTGTTGATGGCCATCGGATTTACGTATTGCAGCAATGTCGCGTTCGGACAGAGTTGCATCATGTCCCCTGCGACATCCCAAAGCACCGGAACCGTGCGCAGGCCTCGCATGATTCCTCCGACGCCCAGCGTATCAGCGATGGTTTGACGCAAGCTATACTGCTTGGGGATCTCGAAATCGGTGATCGTGCAGGGCTTGTACCCCCCGACCTGAAAGGCGGTAATGACGAAATCGGCCCCGTCCAGCGCCGCGCGGCGGTCGGTATGGGTCGAGACTGTCGCCCCGGCCCCGACCGAGCGGATCATGGAGCGCGCAACTGCTTCGCTTTCCGCAAGGCGCTGGGGGTCGATATCCATAAGCGCAAAGTGACTGTCGGCCAGCGCAGGGGTCAACAGAGCATCTCCAACGATGTTCTGCATGAAAATTGTGGACCCGGCACCGATAAAGGTAATTTTGGTCATTTCACAGCTCCGAGGGTCAAACCCGCAATGAAGTGTTTCTGCATCAGGAAGAACATGGCCACCGGTGGCAGAGCTGCCACGATGGAGCCCGCGCTCATCAATTGATAAGCGGCGCGGAATTGTGCGTTGAAACTGGTGATTCCGGCAGTTACAGGCTGGCTTTCCGCGCCTTGCGTCAGGACGACGGCCCAGAAATAGTCGTTCCAGATGAAGGTGAAGATCAGCACGCTGAGCGCGGCGATCGCGGGCTTCATCAGCGGCAGGACCACGTACCAGAAGATGCGCCATTCGCTGATGCCTTCGACCCGTGCTGCCTCGATCAGTTCAAAGGGCAGGGCGCGGATGAAGTTGCGCATGAACAGGGTGCAGAACCCGGTCTGGAAGGCGATGTGAAACAGGACCAGCCCGGTCTTGGTGTTGTAGAGCCCAAGTTGCAGGGTCAGATCCCGAACCGGCACCATCAAGATCTGAAAGGGCACGAAATTCCCGGCCACGAACATGAAGAAGATCCAGAGGTTCGACTTGAACTTGTAAATGCCAAGCGCGAAGCCGGTCATGCAGCTGAGCGCCACCGCTCCGATCACGGTAGGGACGGTGATCATGAATGAATTCAGCAGGTATCGCGGCATGTCCGAATTAAAGAACACCTGACCATAGTTAAAGGCGCCTTCAAAGCTGGACGGCATTCCCCAGTAATTCGCGTTGGTGAAGTCAGCAGCGGGTTTTACCGAGAAAAGAGCAACCGCCAGCAGGGGACCCAGCCACAACAGAAGGGCCAATGGAAGCATGGCTTGATACGTGATCTGCGCCGCGCGGGGTTGTTTTTCGATGGGTTTGGGAAACATCTCAGCGCCCCTTCTCTTCACGGTACATCGACCACAGGAAGTAGGCGATGAAGCACAACATGATCAGGAAAAGGATCACGGCGATGGCCGCGCCATAACCCATGCGGAAGCCATATTCGGACAGGGCGACCTCGAACATGTAATAGGCCAGCACGCGGGAGGATCCGAAAGGTCCGCCTTGTGTCATGATCGAGATCAGGTCGAATGACCGTAATGCGCCGATGATGGTCACGACAAACGCGATAAAGGTTGCGGGCCGCAATTGTGGGATGATGATGTGCCAAAGCATCTTCCAACCCTTGGCCCCGTCCAGGCGTCCCGCTTCGATCTGTTCCGGGTCCACAGCGTTCAGGCCGGTGAGGTACAGGATCATGCAATAGGCGGTTTGTGGCCAGAGGCCGGCGAAGATGATGCCGTAGGTCACAAAGCGCTCATCGCCAAGCACGTTCAGGGGACCAAGGCCGAAGAGGTCGAGGAATTCGTTCAGCAACCCGAAGGTCGGATCGTAGAACCAGGTGAACACCAGCCCCACCACGACCTGAGAAATCACGAAAGGAAAGAAAAACAGGGACTTATACAGGCGGATGCCCCAAACTGTCTGATTCAGGAACAGGGCGATGAACAAACCTGCCGGAATCGCGGCCAGGTACAGGATCAGCCAGATCAGATTGTTCTTCATCGAGATGTAGAAAGCATCCCGGTCTACCCATTCCCAATAGAGGTCTTCGTAGTTGCGAAAGCCGACGTATTCCGCAGCGCCCAGGCCGTCCCACTCGTAAAGCGACAGGTTGAAGGACTGGAATACCGGGATAATCACATAGACCAAGAAGAACAGCATCCCGGGGGCCAGAAACAGCCAGGGTGCGATGCGTTGTTGATTGCGATGGAACCAGCTTTCCTGTTCTGAGGCGTCGGCTGCAACTGTCATTGGAAACTCGGGTCTGTTGGAGCAAGGCGGGTCGGAACCCGCCCTACGATTCAAAGGAGCGTGGGCCGGGCTTTGGCCCGACCCTTGCCTGATCAGTTATCGTAAATACGCTCGCGCGCGCGTTCGAGTTTGGCCAGTATCCGGTCCAAGTTGTCGGGTTTGACCATGAATTCCTGGAAACCTTCCATGGACACTTTGGCCATTTCCGCAGGCGCGTCGCGGTCCCAGAACTGGGCTACCCCACCGGGGCTGTTGGACGAAAGCATTTCAAAGCCCTGTTGCAGGAACTTGTCGTCATCCACAGCGGATTGCGCGTTGACCGGCAATTGGCCGAGATTCGCGCCGTTGTTGATTTCGGTCTGTTCATCAGCAGAGACCACAAAACGCAGGAATTCGCGCGCAGCTTCCTTGTTCGAAGCATTGGTCGGGATGTGGAACGTGTCTGTCGGAGCGTCTTCGGCCAGCTCAACATCGGGATTGATCGCGACGAACTGGTAGAAATCCAGCTGGTCATCTGTCAGGCCCGCATCGCGCAACGGTGCCACTGCGAAGTTGCCCATCAGATAGGCTGCTGCCTCACCATTGACCATGAAGGGCAGCGCTTCCTGCCAGCTGTAGGTCTGGTGGTTGTCGATGAATGCGCCCATGTCGATCAACTGTTTCCAATTGGCGAAGGTCTGCTTGACCCGGTCGTCTTCCCAGCTGACTTCGCCATTGGCCAATTGCTGATGAAAATCAAAGCCGTTTGTGCGCATGTTCAAGTAGTCAAACCAGCCACCAGCGGTCCAAAGGAACTTGGTGCCGATCGTGTAGCAGGCGCGTCCTGAATCGACGATTTTCTGGCAGTTGGACAGTTCTTCTTCCCAAGTAGTCGGCTCGCTCAGGCCCAGCTCGTCAAAGATGTCTTTGCGATAGTAGACACCCCACTGATAATAGGTATACGGCACACCCCATTGCTTGCCGTCGATTGTCAAAGCGCCCTTGGTCGAAGCGAGATTGTCGGCGATCTCGGGCTCGGCCCACAAATCTGAAACGTCCTCGAACAGACCCGCCTCGACATATGGTTTCATACGGTTGGCCGCGTACCACGTGGCCACGTCCGGGGTGTCAGCCGTCAGGAAGTTCCGGATCTGCGTTTTATAGGCTTCGCGGTCGATGACGGTTGTTTCGATTTCCAACCCCGGATGCTGTGCCCCGAACCGTTCGATCATCGCCTCCATCGTCGCGCGTGGCGCCGGGTTCGATGTGTCCAGAAAGATCCGCAGCTCTCCGGTGAGTTCCGCAGCTGCTGGTGCCGCCATCGCGACACCAAGCGCCAGCGCAGCCGTCGTGCGCTTGAAAGTTGAATACATAGTTTCCTCCCTGTTTCTCTCCCACAAGGTTCCAAATAGTGAAACCGAGTTTTATATATTGAAAACTACACATCGACTCGGTTACTGTTGTCAAGACCCTCGTGAGGATGGCGAGGGATAATCGGAGGAGAATGATGGCCCGTGTCAGGTGACGGAACTATAGGCAAAGCATGTGATGTGCTGGATCACGTAGCATCGTTCGAGCGCCCCGTTCGATTCGCTGAACTTTTGGAAAGCAGCGATTTTCCAAAGGCGACCCTGTATCGATTTCTGCAATCTCTGACCAACCAGGGAATGCTGTCTTATAACCGCGACAGGCAGACCTATGCGCCCGGAATGCGGCTGGTCCGGTTGGCCCATGCGGCATGGACGCAAAGCTCATTGGCCCCGATAGCGCGGCCTTTTCTGGATGCCCTCAGTCAAGAAACCGGTGAAACCGTGCATCTGGCGCAGCTTGATTCCAGTCAGGTTCTTTACGTCGACAAACGCAACGCCGCACAACCAATCGAGATGTACTCTCAGGCTGGTAAAGTTGGCCCGGCCTACTGCACAGGGGTCGGCAAGGCGATGCTGGCATTTTTGGACGAAGATGCGTTGAACAGGGCGGCGTCGCAGCAAAGCTATCACCGCTTCACCGACAAAACGCTGACATCCGAAAAGATGTTGCGGGCTGATCTTGACAGAATTCGCAGCCGGGGATTTGCCATCGATGATGAAGAGCACGAGCCTGGCATCATATGCATCGCCTGCCCAGTTCTGACGTCGAACGGTCGGATGCTTGGGGCAATTTCGATAACCGGGTCCACCGAACGAATGGATTTCGATCAACTCGAAGCCTGGGTGCCGCGCCTGCGGCGCGTGGCTGAACAAATCGGAACCGAGGCACAAGCCTGGCGGTTTCCCGAAACAGGCCCTAGTTCCAAAAACGACAGGATGCTGATGACATGACAGGTGTAACTCTGAATCGGGCAATCAAACGGTACGGTCAGACACAGGTCATTCATGGGATCGACCTGCAAATCGAAGATGGTGAGTTCTGCGTTTTTGTAGGGCCTTCAGGGTGCGGAAAATCCACGTTGTTGCGGATGATTGCAGGGCTGGAAGAAACCTCGGAAGGTGAGATTCACATCGGATCGCGCGAGGTGACACATATGGATCCAGCCAAGCGCGGCGTGGCGATGGTGTTTCAGACTTATGCGCTCTACCCGCACATGTCAGTGGCGGAAAACATGGGATTTGGTCTGCGCATGAATGGTGTCCCAAAAGCCGAGATCGACCAGAAGGTGCAGGAGGCTTCGAGCATCCTGAAGCTTGATCCTTACCTCAAGCGCAAACCCAAGGCCCTGTCCGGGGGGCAACGGCAAAGGGTTGCGATCGGGCGGGCGATTGTACGCGGGCCCGAGGTTTTTCTGTTTGACGAACCCCTGTCCAACTTGGACGCTGAATTGCGTGTCGAGATGCGCGTCGAAATCGCGCGTCTGCATCAGGAAATCGGTGCAACCATGATCTATGTGACCCATGATCAGGTCGAAGCCATGACGATGGCCGACAAGATTGTGGTGCTGCGCGATGGCCGGATCGAACAGGTCGGCGCCCCGATGGATCTGTACCGTGATCCTGACAACCGGTTTGTTGCAGGTTTCATCGGTTCGCCCGCGATGAACTTTCTTGATTGCGAATATACTGACGGCCATGTCACCCATCCCGCTTTGGGCCAGCCATTGCCGGTCTCGGCGACTGTTCCTGCCGGAACGGGCAAGGTGACGTTGGGGATGCGCCCTGAACATATTCACATCGACCGGTCTGCCGACACCTGCACTGTGGACCTGACCGAAGCGCTTGGGGGTGTATCCTACTCGTATTTGCTGACGCCAAATGGGGACAAACTGATTGTGGAAGAGCGGGATGACCAGCGCAGCAAAACCGGTGACCGGATTGGCATATCCATTCAACCTGACCGTGCCATGGTATTTGATCCCGAGACAGGGCAGAGATTTCGGTAATCCTTGGCCGCAACCCGAAAAAATTCGTGGGACCAGCCGGGCAGCTTCATAGAAAACATGTGGCGTGACCTGAAGGGAAACGCCAAAGACAGCCAAGTGAAACGTTGAGCTGATGACATCAAAAGCCATCCAAGCCCAGCCCGTGGCAAAACGCGCGGGCACAGATGATTGATTCCCAGCGCAACGTGATTTAAGGGAGGCCCTGTCAAAACAGAGTCACCCAGGGGCGGTATCGTGATCGCGCCCCTCCCGCGCCACGCTGAAGTGGCTTCAACTCTTGGATCGCACGCCCCGAAAGGCTTAAAAAGGTAAAAGAATATGGCAGATAAATCGAACTTCGACATATTGTATACCATTGTAGACGAAGCGCCCGAACTGGCCAGCGCCTCGTTCCTGCCCATCATTCGCAAGTTCGCTTCGGCTGCTGGCGTCAGCGTGGGCACCAAGGACATTTCACTGGCCGGGCGCATTCTGGCAGCCTTCCCCGAAAACCTGACGGATGAGCAGCGTGTCTCGGACGATCTGGCAGCATTGGGTGAGCTGGTAAAAACCCCGGACGCCAATGTGATCAAGCTGCCGAACATCTCGGCATCGGTTCCGCAACTGGTGGCCGCCATAGAAGAGTTGCAGTCGCAAGGCTATGATATCCCGGCCTATCCCGAAGAACCTTCGACCGACGAAGAAAAGGCGATCCGTGCGCGTTATGATGCCATCAAAGGCTCGGCCGTGAACCCGGTTCTGCGTGAAGGTAACAGTGACCGCCGTGCGGCGCGGGCTGTCAAAAACTATGCCCGCAACAACCCGCATTCCATGGGCGAATGGACCTCGGACAGCAAAACCAAAGTCTCGTCCATGTCGGGCAACGATTTTTACGCCAATGAGAAATCGTCCACCATCACCGCTGCCCAAGCGGGCGATGCAAGGATCGAGTTTGTCAGCAAAGACGGCAGTGTGACTGTCCTTAAGGACGCGTGGCCGCTGGACGAAGGCACCGTGGCTGATGCGACCTTCATGTCAGTCAAAGCACTGTCATCCTTTCTTGCAGAGGCCATCGAGGACACCAAGAAAGACGGCACAATGTTCTCGTTGCACCTGAAAGCCACGATGATGAAGGTCTCGGACCCGATCATCTTTGGCTATGCGGTCAAGGTCTGGTTGGCGCCGGTTTTCGACAAATTCGGTGCGGAACTGGATGCGCTGGGTGTGAATCCGAACTCGGGTCTTGGCGATTTGCTTGAGCGTGTTCAAAACAATGCCGAGATCGTCGCCGCAATAAACGCGATCAAGTCTGATCGTCCATCCATGTATATGGTGGATAGCGACAAGGGCATCACCAACCTGCATGTTCCTTCCGACGTGATCATTGATGCTTCGATGCCAGCGGTGATCCGCGCGGGCGGCAAGGGTTGGGATGAGACCGGTGCCAAGGGTGATACAAATTGCGTCATCCCCGACCGGTGCTATGCAACTGTTTATGATGAAAGCATCAAGTTCTTCAAAGCCAATGGTGCATTGAATCCCGCCACTGCCGGTGCGGTCGCAAATGTTGGCCTTATGGCGCAGAAGGCCGAGGAATACGGCAGCCACCCGACCACCTTCGAGGCGCCCGCCGACGGCTCAATGCGCATCGTTCTGGCCAATGGCGAGGCCCTGCTTTCGCACGAGGTCGAAAAGGGTGACATCTGGCGGGCCTGCACCGTCAAGAAGGCGCCGATCGAGAACTGGATACAGTTGGCGATGGACCGTCAGCGCCTGACCGGATCCGAGGCGATCTTCTGGCTGGATGCGAACCGTGCCCACGACGCAGAGCTGATCAAATATGTCGAACCGGCGCTCGAGGCTGCGGGCGTGGCTGACAAGTTCCAGATCATGGCCCCGCGCGAGGCAACGCGCCAGACGCTGGAAACCATCACCGCCGGAAAGGACAGCATCGCCATCACCGGCAACGTGCTGCGTGACTATCTGACCGACCTGTTCCCAATTCTCGAACTGGGCACCTCGGCCAAGATGCTGTCGATCGTCAAGCTTATGAATGGCGGCGGCCTGTTCGAAACCGGGGCAGGGGGCTCGGCACCGAAACACGTGCAGCAATTGGTCGAGGAAAATCACCTGCGCTGGGATTCGATGGGTGAATTCTGCGCGCTTGGGGAATCCCTGAACTTCCTGGCCGACGCCAAAGGAAACGCGAAGGCAGGTGTTCTTGGCGCTGCGGCAGAGGCCGCAACTCAGGGCATTTTGGACAACAACCGGTCGCCAAGTCGAAAAGTCGGCGAACCGGACAACCGCGACAGCCACTACTGGTTCGCGCGCTACTGGGCCCAAGCCTTGGCTGCCCAATCTGACGATGCCGATCTGGCAGCTGAAATGGCACCACTTGCAAAAGCGCTGGCAGAGAAAGAAGAGCAGATCTTGTCGGAACTGGCCGCAGTCCAAGGACCGTCGGTGGATTTGGGCGGGTACTATCACACTGACCCGGTCAAAACCGCCGCTGTGATGCGCCCCAGCGCTACGCTGAACGCAATCATCGGCTGATCGCCGTCGAACAGGCGGGCGAGTTTCGTCCGACATCAAGACACGAAGGGACCGCCTTTGCGCGGTCCTTTTCATGGAACGCGGGATTGCCCAAAGACCCGCCCCGAACCTTACGCCTGACGATCTGTAGCTTGCTGTGGCTGCGCCGTTAAAACCAACCTTGTCAGGTTCTATGAACGACTTGCGCAATGTGTGCCCGGTAAACATCTGCGCATCACGTTGGGTTCCAGCGCTTGGGCCGTCCGGACACCAGGCGCAAATTTCGATCGCTTTCCTGAAACTGCGAACAGGGCGGTCAGCAAGGATCGAAAGATCCTGATTTTTGGAAAAATTTAAGATTTACGGGATTCCCCCAATAGCGCCGGTTTTCAGTCCGCGTTAGATATTTGGGGACAAAGAATTTCACTGGTGAGGCCTTAGGGCTATATCACTCACTCAGAAAAATGGCCAGCATTTGGGGTGCTGGCCATTTGCGTATCTGGTTCACCAAATCCTTGAACAAACCAGCCTGTTCAGACGCTTACGCGCGAACAGGCCGTTCATTTGACTAGCATTGAACTGGGGGTTGATTTTAATCAGCCAAATCGACGGGTTTGAGCCTCGACAAGCGATGGCTTGATTTGGTCAACGCCTGACGCAGCTACACCTTTGTGCTGCAAATATGACAGACGACGTGCTTCCCTCCGGGCAAGAGCCAGAGATTCCAGAATCAAAGCGCAGACGATGGACAGCATTGTCGCAACAAAACCGGATACTGCGACGACGACAGACGGAATTCTATCGAC
This sequence comes from Ruegeria sp. HKCCD7559, assembly GCF_013110575.1. Lineage (NCBI taxonomy): Bacteria > Pseudomonadati > Pseudomonadota > Alphaproteobacteria > Rhodobacterales > Roseobacteraceae > Ruegeria > Ruegeria sp. HKCCD7559. Next base: position 197,490 of record NZ_WVQU01000002.1, on the reverse strand, counting down.
AAGCCCTGTTTCCAAAAATTCTCGGAATACGGATGCAAACACAAAGAGCGAAGGCAAAAACATCAACACGGCCAATGACAGGAAAAACGCAACGGGCTTTTCATCCTTGATCAACAAGCCGATCATTTTGAGAATCCGCCACCCGTCGGAAAACGTCGCCAGCTTAGAGTTCGAATCCGGCAGGCGTGACGAATACCTTGTTTGAACCTCACCGATTGGCATGCGCATCTGCATCGCATGAACTGTTAGCTCTGTTTCAATCTCGAACCCGTTTGATACTGCGGGGAAGCTTTTGACAAAGCGTCTGCTGAAAACGCGGTAACCCGAAAGCAGGTCGTTGATTTTGCTGTTGAAGAAGAATTTCACAAGCCAACTGAACAACGCGTTGCCAAATTTGTGGCCGCGCCGATAGGCTTCAGTTTCTTCATTCACACGGGCGCCGTTGACCATATCCAGATTCTGCGAAACGAGCATGTCGATCAATTCCGGCGCCGCCGCGCTGTCATAGGTCGCATCCCCGTCAGCCATAACGTAGACATCCGCATCAACGTCGGCAAACATTCGACGGACCACGTTGCCTTTGCCCTGGTATGTTTCGGAATAGACCCGCGCGCCTGCCTCAAGCGCGACCTTGACGGAGTCGTCGGTGGAATTGTTGTCATATACGTAAATCGTTGCGTCGGGCAGGGCCGCGCGGAATTGCCGAACGGTTTCACCTATGGCAACGGCCTCGTTGTAGCAGGGCAAGATCACTGCAACGTCCAAATCCGATCTGGTCGCGGACGACGGTGAGTTATTCTGAATATTGAAGGCGCCCTGTATCATATGCAAATCACGCTCTTTCATTGGCATCAATTGAATGATGATCGTGCTTGGGGTTGAAGGTGCTGCGTATTTGAGGCTGTTATGAAGCAGATAAGAGGCCAAAATTTGTCATTCTGAAAAACCTCGTGTTTGACGCTGACAAAAAAGGGGCCGATTGAAGAACCGGCCCCAAAGTTTCAGCTGAACCGAGGGATCAGTTCGACGCTGCCATCAGTTTTTCGTTGTGCTCGCGCAGCGTGTCGGAGACGATCGCATACCATTCCCCGGTTTCGCGCATCTCGTTCAGGCCTTTGTTCAGCATCGCCAGGTATTGCTTGCCGAACGGATTGCTGCGGTGGCTGATAAAGCGCAGCGAGGAAAGCGAGGTCACGTACGGGTTCTCAACCAGGTCGTTTTGGTTCAGGCCCATTTCAACCATTGTGTCCGAGAACAGCTGAACTTCAAAGGTTGCAACATCTGCGGTGCCGGTCAGGACCGCGTCAAGGCATTCGCGTGCGGTGATCGGCTGCATCAGCGTCATGGTTTCACCGTTGTGCAGACCTTCCTGTTCCAGATCATGGATGAACCAGCCATCCATACGGCAGATCGTGGCGCCCTTCAGCTCTTCAAAGGTTGTCGCATTCGCATACTGGCTTTCCGGAATGGTGTAGAACCCGACGACAATGTCGTAGACCGGAACAGATGAATCGAACTGGGTGCAGCGCACCTCGGTTTCCCAGGACCATTCGTAGGTGCGGTTGGTGCAATCCGGCATGTTCCACGCCATGGACACGTCAAAGGCGCCAAGAGGCAGAAGAGTTTCCAAGTGCGAGTTCCAATCATCCACGAAGCTTACGGAATAGTCGCGCGCGTTGCCGCCACGCTGCAAAGCCGTGGTGCCCAGACGGGTGATTGCTCCGCCGCCGTTCAGCGATTCATCGGCGAAAGGTGCCCAGCCATTGCCGGTCACCAGCTTGATCGGTGGCTGGTAGACGCTCGAACGTTTGACGCTGGCCGCGCGTTGTTCTTCAGCTGCGATGATTTCCTGCGCGCTCTGACCATTGGGCAGGCTACCGTCCTCACAGGGAAGGGCCAGAACAAGACCTGGCTCCAGAGCGTTGGGGTTGGTGATTTCGTTCCGGTTCGCGTTGAAGATCGGCTGATAGTTCGACGTGCCGTACGCTGCGATTGCAATGGTCGCCATGGTATCACCGTCCTGGACGGTGTAGTTGGTGCAAGCTTCCTGTGCTGCAGCGGCACCTGCGCACAGAGCGGTAATAGCAGTTGCTGAAAGCGCTACCTTTTTCATCTTCTCGTTAAACATGTCCACTTCCTCCAGACTTTAGTTTGTCAGGCCAGATCGGGGCCTTATCCATTTTCCATTTGATGACGCAGGGCGGTTGACACGATGTCGCGCCATTCGCCCGATTGCTGCATGATTGCCAGACCCTGATTCAGCGTCTCAAGGATCGCTTCCCCATCAGGATTATCTTTGTGGGTCATGACGTTGAGCGACTTGATGGCCGCAAGGTTGGGGTTTTCGATAATCCGGTGCTTGTACCCAAGCCGTTCAATTGCCTCGGCTGCCAGATGTGCCTCGATGGCGACGATATCTGCGGTGCCTTCCATCAAAGCGTGAAAGCAATCATCCGGTGACGTTGGCCGCAGAAGTTTGATGACCGGTTCGTACAGGCTTACAGCGTCCATGTGAGACAAAGACCAACCCTCTGGCCGGCAGATCGTTGCACCGGCAAAATCGGCATAGGTCAATGTCTCCTCATAGCCGGAACCTTCGCGGGCGAAGAACGTATCCACGACCTCGTAGAACGGGTTTGAGAAATTGTAGGTCTCGCACCGATTGCGATCATCTTCCGACAGCGCAACGGCCTCTTCGCAATTGGGGCGCGACCAGGGGAAGGTGGCGTCAAATGCGAGTGTCGGCATCAACAGGTCCAGATGCGAAGACCAGTCATTCACGAACTGAATCTTGTAGGCCTGTTCGGGAGCGGCACGAAACATCGCTGTCTCAACCAGATGGGTATAGAGCCCCCGATTGGGCAGAGATTCATCGGTGAACGGAGCGTAGTTACCGCCAGTGATCAACAGCAATTGACGGTCCCGGATTTCGGGCCGTTCACCCGTTCCGGCATTTCGGATCAAAGCGGCAGCTTCGGCACGGGCGGCTTCGATCTCTTCCTTGGCAGCAGCGCGTGCTGCAACGACCGCCTCTTCACTCGCGTTCTTTGCCTCGGCTTCCGCTGCCGCAACGCGGGCTTCCGCTTCGGCCACGGCTTTCTCGGCGCGTTCTTCTGCGGCTTTTACCAGCTCTGCCGCCATTTCGGCGGCCAGCCGCTCTGCCTCGGTGTCAGCAAGCGCCGGAGCACGCCCGACATCTTCCAGACAGGGCAGTTCCAGAACGTCGCCGACGCGGATGATATTGGGGTTGGAACCGATAACATCCCGGTTCGCGTCGAAAATGATGCGAAAGTCCTCGGTCGCATACACTTCGATTGCCAATTCCCGTAAGCTATCGCCGCGTTGAATTTCATAACTTGAACACGCCTCTTGCGCAGATGCCGCGCCCGTGGCGGCAGCAAGGGCAAGGCTTGATATGAGTAAGTGCTTTATCATGGGTCCTGTTGCTTTGCCTGTTTAGGTTCTTGTGAGTTTCGCCACTGCGATAGAAAGATTGTCCTGATCCGGGTCACCCTTGGCCTGCACAGCCGTCAGCAATGCTTCGGCAATGTCTTGAGCCAGCCCCTGTTGATGATCCCGCAGAATGGCTTGAATTTCGGTGTCGCTGATGTACTGCAACCCATCACTTCCAAGGATCAGGACATCGGCGGGCGACACGATCAATGGATCTTCCGGGCAATCCACTTTGGGAATGGCCCCGCCTGTAACCACGGACGTTAATTGATTGCTGTCCATGTCCCGGGCCACCGCTTCGGTGATCTCGCCCGAAGCCACTTTCGACGCAATCACGGGTGCCATCGAGTGGTCTTCGTTGACCTGCGTCAACGCTCCGTCCCGAAACAGGTAAAGAGGGCTGTCGCCGATCGAAATCCAGAACACACGCCGCCCCAGAAGAAGGACACCCAACATGGTTGATCCCATGTTGAAGCCATGACCCCTGGCCTCGGTGTAGTTGGCGATCGCGGCATTGGCTTGCATGGCGGCCAAAGGAAGCGCATCTATCGCGGATCCTTCGTTCAGGGTTTCTGCCTCAAGTTCTGCGTCCAGCGCGTCGCGCCATGCAGCCACTACCATTTCCGAAGCTATTTCACCCGCCTCATGGCCGCCCATACCGTCCGCAATCACAACATAGCCCGCGTCCGACGCGTCAAACATGCGGGCTGCAATCGCGTCTTCCTGCGTTTCCCGCTGACCCTGGTTCAGGATCAGCGCAACATCATATGCCGGAGTTGCCAGCATTTATCAGGAATCCCGCCAATCAAAACCGTCGTCGCAGAAAGCCATGAACCGGATCGAGGTTTCGCTGATGCGGATCAGGTCTCCGTTGGACAGGGCCACGGTGCTGAGAACAGGTTTGCCGTTCAGGCGTACAAGATTGGCCTTGCCGCCATGGCCCAAGTAACACTTCCGGTCTTCGGGGTCATAGGCGATGACTGCATGGTTCGAGCGCGAAATGCCGGTATCGCCAAAATCCAACTGAATGGCCTGGTCATCGTTGCGCCCGATTTGCATCAGGCCTTCGGTGAGCGTAATGCTTGAACCTCGTCCCGGACCGGCTGTTACAACCAGCCAGCCCACCGGGAATGTCTCTTGCGCCGCTTCTGCTTTTGCTACGGGTTCGGAGGATTCGATCAGGTCCTGAACATGCGTGTCGGCGCGCTCAAATCCCAGAAATGTCGTTTTGACCCGTGAACGGCGATCCTCGACCGGGGCAGGGGCTGTTTCAACCTGCTCAATCACCGGCTCAACCGTGTCTTCGACCTGCTTCTCTTCTGGGGCCGGAGCTTCGGCAACCTCAACCTCGCCGACTTCTGGCTCGGTAGGTTCGGACACGACCTCAGCCGTTGCTTCCTCTGGCGAAGTCTCGGCGGGTGTTTCCGTCACATGCAGGGTGACAACCTGCTCGACCTCAACCAGTTCTTCGACATTTTCTTCCACCAGAACGTTTTTCAGAGCGTCGCCCTCTTCCAAGTTGTCTTCTTCCGAACTGTCTTCGGCAAAGATCGACTCCTCGGGTTCGGCCAATGCCTCCGGCTCGGCCTCGTCAAACTCGGGCATCTTTTCTTCGGGGATCAGTTCATCCGTTTCCTCATAGGATTCGGATGTCATGTTTCCACCGGCCAATGCGGCGCGCAAAGCGTTGAAATCCGCAATGGGTTCCTGCTTTTCTTCTTCGCTTACAGCACCGTCTACTGTGGCCGGTTTCTCGGCAACGTCTTCTTCTTTGGATTTGCCGGCACCTTCGAGAAGCCGGCTCAGAGGGCTTTTGTATTTGAACATGGTGTCGACACCTTCAAGTTAGTGACGCAGATAAGCCGCGTCGTAAGCTGCTACTGTTCCCTGCACGTCAGCGCAGAGCCACTCAATGGATACCCATGGGAACTGGTACATTCTGCGGCGGGCCGGTTCCCGCCAGGGTGACACACCTTGATACCACCTTCAGCAAACACACACTGGCAGATCACTATCGAACCGGTCAGATTACTCCTGTGCAAGTTGCATGATTGCGGCCGTCTCGGCCCCATTGCGCAACACTGTCAGATTTGCCTCAGGCTGCTCGCTTGAAACGAGTGCGGCCAGCATCTCATCAAGGCTTTCCGAGCCGTCAAATGTGATGCCGGAATGGCTTTCATTCAGAAGGACATCGTCTTTTTGCAGGCTTACTGCCGCGTCAGCCGGAACTGCGTTCACCGTGGTTTGCCATCCGCTATTGCCATCGGCGCTCACGGTAAAGGTGTAACCATTTTCTAAACCAACGGATCGTATGGCGGGAAGGGCCAACAAACCATTTTGCGCCCGGGTCTGACCCAGCGGGCGATAGCGGGCAGCAACCCTTGTGTACCCATCGGCATCAACCTTCAGGTTATCCAGAACCTGCGCCGCAAAAGGTACATCCTGGCGGACCGGGCTGCCATTCAGGGTATAGATGACAGCGCCACGCTGTACCCAATCGCCGATCACGCTCATGTCCTGATTGGCGTCCACCCCCGTAACTGCAATGGTGGCTCCGGTAGAGCCGCGGCGGCGGGATGTCTGGAAGGGAATATCGACATCCCAATGCGCGAACGCCACCTGCTGTTCCGCCGGAACACCGGCGTTGGCGATTGCATCAGTCGCAGGTGTCTCGATCTCAGACACTGCTGCAATATCAGTCACTTCTTCCGACTGTGCCGGAATTTCGGAACGTTCAGTGTCTACGGAGGCTGTTTCTGTGGCAGCTGGCTCCGCAGGTACTGGTTGTGCCTGCTCGACAGGCTCTTCCGGTTTGGGTTCGGGTGCAACGACCACTTCGGGTTCGGGATCGGTGGCCTCTGTGACAGAAGGATCGGTAACGGGCGCCTCTGTCTTAGCGGATTGTATGTCTGCCATGGGCTGCGCGACCGGTGTTTCTGCCTGGTCTTCCGTCTTGTCGCCGGACATCACAAAGAAACCACCTGCGGCCAACGCAACTGCAACAACAGCCGCGCCTGCAATCAGCTTGCCGCTGCCGCCGGACCCGCTCTGAACCACCGTATCGACAGCGACCGGGGTTTCCTCTTTCTTTGAGATTTTGGTCAGATCGCTATCTTTTTTGTCTTCGTTGCCAAGAACGATGTCCGAGTTTCCGGCCAGCAGGGCCGTAACTACGGCTTCGGCGTTCTCGCTTTCGGCCTTGATCCGGGCCTTTTCTTCCTCTTTGTCTTTGCGATCCATGCCGACAATCACGGACACGGGCCGATAGGCGAATGTGTCGAACATGACGCCAGGGCCGCGGAACATGCGCAACCAATCCAATGCAGATTGAAGACGATCCGTGGCGTGAACTTCCATCGCCTTGTCAATCGCTTCGAGGAACCCGTCTGGGTATCCTTCGAAACGACCGGTCAATGGCGTGTAGGGGTCATCCTGCCCGTTGTTGAACGCGTTCAGGCGGCTCTGGCCGTCGATGGGGCGTTCACCGCTGATGGCGTGATAAAGCGTGGCGGCCAGAACATAAAGGTCGCTGCTGGGCCCTTGATCCGCGCCCCGCACATAGAATTCGTGCGGAGAGTATCCATCCTTGATCACGCGCAGTGTCAGCAATGCTGCCGATTTGTTCGCCGCTTGCTCGCGTGCGGCGCCAAAATCGATCAGGACGGGGTCTCCGTTTTCATCAATCAGAATGTTGTCCGGCGAAATGTCCCGATGCAACATGCCGCTCTGGTGAATGAAAGACACCGCGGACAACATTTTTTCGGTGACCTGAACGATGAAATCAGGGCCGCCGTCATTCTCCGGGTTTTCCACGTAATCCAGCAGGTCGCACCCACGGATGAGATCCATTGCGATATATGCGGTGTCATTGTCTTCGAACACCTGATGCACATCTACGATATTGGGATGTACCAGACGCGCATGATTGCGTGCCTCCTGAATAAAGAGGTCAATGATCGAGCGCAGGTCGTCCTTGAAGGACGGGTCGTTTGGTTCGACCAGATCACCGTTGCGGCGGCACAGCGCTCCGGGGAAGCACTCTTTGATAACGACGTCGCGCTCCAGGCTGTCGCGCGCCAGGTAAGTGATCCCAAATCCGCCGTTGCTGAGATAGCGGAGGATTTCATACTGCCCGCGCAACAGCTTTGCGCCTGGCTGCAATCCTTCAATTTTCGGTTCGTCGTGCGTCGCGCCGACAGCCTGGTTGTGGCTCATTTCAATCCGCCCGTTCTATTCATTTTGCGGCTTAGAAAAACCGGGCCGACAGCCCACGAACTCACAACCAAAAACAACCGCAGGACACTTGAGAACGGTTAGACGTTTCAAATTTGACTTTATTGGGGCCGCCTGATGGCTTCACTATGGATCGTTTTTCGCGTGATGGCACATGTTGTGCCTAATGGTATGTACGGATCTATATATAGACAATGGGTATGGGCTGATTGAAAACTTAAACCCGAAATCAAGCGTGTTGGTCCACGAATTCGAAACAATAAAGGGCCGATTCCTCGGCCCTTCGAATCGCTGCAATGCAGCTCCATCTTGACGGGAAAGCGTCAGGTTCCGGTTTTCGGCTGCGCCGCTGCGACCGTGCTGCCAGCCCATGCAAGGTTGTCGCCCAGCTGCGCCAGAATGCTGATTGCGTCCTTCAATGGTGCGTCCCCGCTTTCGAATTGCAGCAACAGAAGCAAATCTGTCGCCTTTTCAAATTCTGCGGGAATCCAATCAGCTTCGGGGTCGATTTCGCCACCTTGTTCCAGCCGTTCCGCAAAATCTTCGACGATCTCCTGACAGCTGCTCAGAAACGCGGCCGGTTCGATATCCGAGGTTTCACGTAGATCTTCATAGATGCTTGCTATTGCGGCCAGCCAGTCCTCGAGAATGGGGTTGTTCAACGGGGGCAGGGCAGACCCAAGCGTTGACTGCATCGATGTGGTGTCATTCGCAACAGGTTCTGGCTCTGCGCCCTTCAGCGCCTCAAGATAGGGCAGGAAGTCCTGCTGCAAATCTTTCCGCGCAGCCTCGAGATCGCCACGGCGCCGGTCGGATGCCGCTTCCAGCACGTGTTCCGCAAGGTTCTGCCCGCCGCAGGTTTCCCAAAGCGCAAAGTCGGGCTCTGGCTCCTGCGCCATGGCACGCACGGCGACCGGCGTACCAATTGGGACAACGGCGCGGAACATTCCTTCTTTTTCCTTGTTCAGACGCGCAAGGACGCGGTCCAGGGCACCCTGCACCGGTGGCAGATCAGCATGTGTTACGGCGAGCAGGCTGTTGGCCCGAAGCTCCGGGGGCACCTGAGACCACAAGTGACGCTCGGTCTCGCGCCAGGCATTGGTTCCATTTGTGCACCAGATGGCACAATCGACGAATTTCAGCAGATCCAAAGTCGGCTTGTAGGTATCATCCAGAGCACCCGAGCCCGGAAGATCAAACAGCGATATTTCCTTGAGGGCCGGAGTATTGATACCGACCGATATGAAATCGGGCTCTTCCTGGGCCGCTTTTTCCAGCACTATGCCGGAGTATGTCTTTGGTTCCCTGTTCCACCAACCGACAGTCGTTTCGGGCGCATCCGCGTAGGCGACGATCACAAGCGGCAATTTCAGATGCTGCGGGCCGGTTGGCAGAATGTCCGCGCCAGCCAGCATGTTCGCCAGACTTGACTTGCCTGCGCCGAATTCCCCGGCGAAACCGATATTGACCGCGTTTGACAGACGTTCAGCGTGGGACAGAGCCCGCGCACGCATATCCTCCAACGCCTCGTCAGGCGTCAGGTTTTCAGTTGCGGTCAGGAAGCGCTCCAGTTGGCGTACTTCCTTTTCAGTTCCGGGAAATTCAATCATTCCGCAGCCTCTGCTTGTCTTTCATCCGCATCGGGTGTTCCAAAAACCGTCTCCAGCTCAGCTGCAATGCGACGTGCTTTGTCGAAGGCACCTTGCGCTTCCGCCTGGGCGTTCAGTTCTCCTGAGTTGGAACGGTGCTCAAGATGACCGGCCAGAAGGGCCATATAGTGGTCCAGAACCGTATTCAGCCGTTCCAACAGATCGTCGCGGGTCGTGTCGATCAGGTCATCCCCGATCAGCTCGAACTCCTGCACGATCAGCCGTTCTGCACGCGCCACAACGCTATTGCGCGAGATCAGACGCGACAGCCAGTTTACACGCAATTCAACGGTAATGCCACGGGTCAGGGCGGTGGTGTCCGGCCGGAACCAACGTACAGCACTGGTGTTCATGCGATTGTCGACCGGCTCTTGCCATCCCGGCAATGCCCGCAAGGCGGCATTGCAATGCATGTCGATCGCGTAAAGCTCGCTGAGCATGCGCTGCCGAACAACTTGCGATGCCCCTTGTACCAGTTCACGCATACGCTCGCGCAATGGCGTAAAATTAAGCTCGGTCTCTCCGCCTTTTGCCAGCAGAGGCGACTGGCCGTCCGGCCCGCGCACAACGATAGCCACCGATTCCGAGACAGTGTCATCCATGACCCCGCGCAGATTCGACAGGACATCATCCATGTCACGCGTGATCTCTTGCGTTTTTTCAGCAATCAGTTTCCGCAAGTCGCCAAGTGTCTTGTCGCTTTCATCGGTATTTCGGACATCCAAGCCGTCTTCATCTTGCAGCGCCCGCAAACGAACCTGAGAGCGCTCAAGCTCCCCGCGTGCGAAGCTGTCGAGATGTTGCCAGGCCATACGCAACTGTTCGTTGATCGGTCCGTCCGTCAAAGCCTGAGTGACATGACGGCGCAGATCGGGCAGGCCGGACGCAATCATTGCGGCAAAGCGCAGAACCGCTTCGCGGCTGATCGGTCCCGGGCCTTGTTTGATCTCGGCCACACCGTTGAGATATTGCTGCATCTGTTCCGGGTGGGCGCGCAGCCATGCCAGAACGTGGTCGTGGTTCACTCCGGTTTCATCACCGGTCAGAGCATAGTGCGCCCATTGCGCGCTGCCCATCAGGACATCGATGTTCGAGTTGCCGAGCGCCTTTTCCAACCCCTCCAATACATCCAGACGAACCTTGGCCGCGTCTTCGGCCCCGCCGCCCAGTTCATCCACACGGTTGATGAAGACGACGATCTGCCCAAGTTCCAGCGCTTGCATCAACCGGAACAGTTTCAGATCCGCGCGCGACAATGCCTGATGCGCGGACAGAACCACCACAAAGAAATCGGATTCCTTCAGATACTGTCGTGAAATTTCTTCACGGATCAGCAGGGGGTCATTTACACCGGGCGTGTCGGTGACCGTCAGCGGAAACGGAAAATGGCCCAAGTCAAAATAAACCTCGGCCTTGCGAGTGATGTCGCTGTAAAGGCCGCGATCGCTTCCGGGGTCCAAAGCCCCGTCCTCGGACGGATCATCCCCGGCACAGACATATCTGGCGAGGTCATCTGACGTCAGTTCGTCCAGATCGTGCTGTTGGCCCAGCAGCTGTTCATAGCTGTCACCCAGACGCCGACGCGCCCGGACCTTCATGGCCTCGACCTGTTCTTCGATCATCTCGCGCTTATAGCTGTCCTCGTCATCGGGAAACATGTTGCGCAGTTCTTCACCTTCGGCGATCAGCGATTGCCATTGGTAATTGTCGAAGAAGTGGAATTCGGCACCTTGGGTTCTGCGGGAAGGGTGCCCGAAATGCATGTCGGTTATAACAGTTGTCCAGGGGTTTACATCCGACGGCAAATACTCTGCCTGACCGGTGAAGCCGTTGATCAGACGCGATTTTCCAGCCTTGATTTGCCCGACAAACGCAATTGACGGTTTCAGATTGCTAAGATCACCAATGATGCGCGAAATGAATTGGCGCGTTTCATCATTGCTTGCCCCGTTCATTTCTTCTGCTATGCGAATAAGTTCGCGGCGATGTGTTTCACTCATTACTCATTACCCTGATTACAATAATAAACAGATTGAAGTAGTCGAAAATTTGAATTCAACGGAGGCAATCATTTCTCGGCCTCCTGCAAAGAGGTCCACAGGTTGACGACCGCCCCCAGTTTGCGAGCTTCGTGGATGGCGACCGCGATCTGACCTTGGTCACTCAAGACGGCCAGACCAGCCCCTTTCCCGCCCGATGGCCGCATGACAATCAGTTGCGGGTCTTCACTCTCATGCTGAGAGTCGCCATCCCAGCCGGCAAGATCAGCCACAAAACGGGCCAGCGTGTCCTGGTCGGGATGCGTCGGCTCAGATGGCTTGCAAACGCCTTCCAAAAGAGGTGCGGCTTCGTCCGAATTGTCCACGAACACACGACCCGAGGCAAAGCGGCTCGACGCTTCAAAAAAACGTTGGGCAAGTGTTTCCGCTGCATCGGGTGTTGCCTCGGCGGATGGAAAGTCATCAACAGGTTTCTCAGCACTCGGGACGACGGAAACAATCGGCTCGGACGGAAGCTCAATGGCAGCGCAGGCTTTCTCGATTTCACTGAAGGTGATACCCACGTCATCCACTTCAAGCGCTGTGTCCGGTCTGCCCGACGTCAGTTCAAGCGGAGCAGGCGAACCGGAGATGCCGGAGACCAATCCGGCTAGTTTCTCGATCAGTTCGGCGCGTGATTCCGTTTCAAAGTCCGGAACCTCACCTGCCGGAACCTTAAAAACATCCGTGATCCGGGAGCTGTTCACCTCGATTGCCAGACAATCCCCGTTTGCGGCGGTAAATTCCAACCGGCGCGGCAATACTGTGCCGCGGATTGCCCGCAATACCGCAGAACGGCGCGCGGCCGCTGTTTCCCCAGCGATCCGCACGGTCGGGGACAGCCGTGCGACCGAGGTCCGCCTGATATCTTCAAGCAGGTCGAGAATGTCCGTGTCCATCATGCCGTGACCCCCTCTGGTCCCGTTCAAACCGCGGCCGCGACCGGCCCCAGACTGAGATGTGATTTGGTAAGCGCCAGTCCGACATTCGCACTGTTGCGACAGATATAGCAGACCACATGATCAGGATATTCCTTGGTCCGCAGAAAGATGTTCAGCCTGTCCTTGGAAAAAACGGCGACTTCCCCGAAGCCAGCGTTTTCTTCGTCTGCACTGCCGGCCTGACGCAAGAGCGCTTCAAAGGCTGCAACCCCGCGCCCCTGAAACAGATTGGCCACAGCCACCGCCAAAACATCCAACGAATCCGCGCAGTCGGAATCAGAAACAGAGCTGCCCAAAAGCATCCCCGTCTCCATGTCGATATACCCGGCTGCTATACAGTCGGGTATCGTTTCCATGGCGGAGTTCAGTGCGGTTTGAATAGACATCTAATCCATTGTTTTCATTTATGAGTTTCTCATTACTTCGATTCGGACACCCTTACAACACATGCCATTCAGCACCGCTGTTTTCTTTGGCTTTCGGAATGGATCGAAGTGCCTCTTTGGTTTGCCTTTCGTTGTGTTCAATGGCGATCTGATCAAACTCGGCCAGAAAGGCCTTGAATACGTTCTTCAGCCCTGCTGCATCCTGCGGCAAGTCTTCATTTCTTGAAACCTCGTGCCACATATCCGACGCGCTGAGAGGCGATCCGACCGCAACTTCGTGCAGGTCACCTAGCGCGGCAACGTTTCTTTCAACTGCGTCAACCTGTTCGGTGGTGGCAGCTTCGATCAAACCGCTGGTTTCGGGTTCCGGCTCATACTCATCCGCAGTGTTGCCGGTTTGCGCGGCCATCAATGCCGTAATCGAGGATACAGAAACTTCTATGCCGCGATCTTCAGCCAAATCGGCCTGCTCGGATTCCTCTTCTGCGCCATCCGGCACGATCGGGGTCTCTCGCATCGAAGTGTTCAGCGAGGCAAGCACGTCATCGGAATTGTCAACAGCCGCAAGAGGTGCGGGGCTGATTTCCGCATCATCCAGAGCGCCCGTGTCGTCATCCAATTCGTCCTCCAGATCGGCGTCAACGGACAGCTCGAATTCGTCTTCGTCATCCTCAAGGCCCGCGACATTCGTCAATTCCAGCGGGTCGTTCGAGGTGTCTTTGAAAAAGGAACGCAGATCATCGCTTGTGTCGGGTTCAACGGGCAGCGGAACCGGCTCTGATGTCATCTCTGCGCGCAGCCGTTCAGCCTCTTCGGCATCGATCCGAACCCGCTCGGCCTCATCCGAGCGCCGCTCGACCCGGGCAGGTCGTACCGGGAAGCTGGTTACAACTGTTTCGCCTACAGCGTTCGATTGCCCGGCGGCCTCCAACGGGTTCACCAACCTCAAGGGTGTGGCTTCGTCTTTGGCTGTCGGCTCGTTTGATGAACGGGCAGGGCGCAAAGGTTTGACTTTGGGTGCGTCGGCTTGGCTCTTGTCGATCTGGTATCGAGCCAGCTGATCGGCACGGTTGTCCATAATCTGTTCCGTGATCTCCAGGAAACTGTCGATCATCTTGCCGCCGCCGCTGCGCGACCACATCTCGGCATCGCCTGTCTTGTCCCGGGCCGTGATCGCGTCGCGGGCCGAAAACAAAATGGACCGATTGAACAGGTGACCAGCTTCGCGGTTAACGCGGCGCAGTACTTTTTGACGGTCTTTGAGGCTCAGGGCATCTGCCCGCGTCACCAAAAGCAAAGAGTTGTGTTGCAACCTCTCGGGTAGGGAAACCCATGTCGCGCGTTCGGTTTCGCGCCAGGCTTGTGTCGCGTGGGTACACCACAAAACGCCGTTTGCCTGACCCACCGCGCGTTGCCACACATCCGTCGAGATCTTGGGGTCCGAAATGCCGGGTGTGTCAATCAGGTCGACAGCTTCTAGAATATCGGCCTCAAGGAAGATGCGGATGAACTGTGCGTCATTGACGCCAACGGTTTCAAGCTGATCCAGTTCGATCAGTTCAGTACTTCCGTCATGGCGTTTGATATAGGGCGCCTGATTGCCCCAGCTAAACCAGACCGGTGGCAACTGGGTTGCCGTCACCTGCGTCGGCAAGGTCTGCGTTCGCAGCAAAAAGTTCATCAACGTGGATTTGCCGGCGCTGAACTCGCCCATCAGGGCGAAAACCGGTTTGCGACGGGACCACTGCTCGATGCGTTCCCATGCCTTCGGAGAAACAAAGCGTGTTTGTGTATCTTTTGCCATTTTTCTACTTATGCCGCTTCGTTGCTTAGATCTTTCAGTATGTCACCCAGAATCTCGTCCTTGGATTTCTGTGGCTGCAAGCCCGCCATCGCCGCCGCAGTCTGACCCGGGTTCTTGTCGGCAGAAGACGAGATGCTCAGCAGAGTTTCCTTCTGCTCGCGCAGGAAATCCGTCAGGATCGCGCGAACGTTTTCCAGAACCGCCGCGATCTGGTTTTCCTCGATATCCTTGGTGATCGAATTTGCCTCGGACGCGATCAACCGCGTGTAATCCGCCGCATATGCCTCAAATCCCTTTCGTCGTTGCCACCAACGTCGCCACCAGGTGCTTTGCAAGTCCAGTGCGATCGTCCGGCCGATGCCGAGAGGCGGTGGAACACGGGGAACAATGGGCGCTTCGATGCTGAATTCGCCCAGATGGTTGCCGAGTATCTTATGATAAAGCGCTTCAACATCCGCAGCAGCGGTTGCGTACAACGCCCCGGCATCTTTTCGCATGGCGCGGGCGAAACTGAAATAGGCAGCTTTTTGCAACGTCCGCAAACCTGCTGGATCGTATTGCCATGTGCCTTGTTCGCCATTTTTTTCAAGATGCGCGATCAGAGAGTCCGTCGCGCGTTTGACGAAATTGTCCTCGGCTGACTTCAGACGCTCCAACACCTTGTCGCGCAGCGCATTTGTCAACTCGGCGACTTTCTTTTCGTATTCGGCTGACACCGTGTTAACCGCCTCTTCGGGCGATACGCCGTCAAGATCCCGTGCAACGCCTTCACCTTCGGAAAGATTCCTGGCAACCGCAGTCGCGCGGATCTGACTGGCAATGTTTCGCGCCCGATGGCGGACGCGGTCCATCAGTCGCGCTCCGGCACCTTCTGCAATGCGCTCATTCATGGCCAGTAGCAGATCGGGCAGACCGGACAGCGCCCAGATTTTATCGAGCGAGGCCGCCTGATCACCGAAACCGGCGGCCAGGTAGAACGTATTCAAAGCCTGGCGCGACTCTTCTGTCAGAATATCCGGGTTCCCGGTCAACGCCGCTTCGGCCCACAGCGCACTGCCAAAAACGACGCTGGTATTTGTGTCGATATTGTTCTGTTTCAGCGTGTCCTGAATGCGGTCACGGATCTCTGGCACCTGGCTCACAGGATCGGACAGCTCGTCGATCCGGTTGACGAACAGGATGATCTGCCGGTTCTCGAACTGCGCGATAATGCGCATCAGGGCCATGTCCATTGTCGTCAGGGCCTGGCTTGCCGCCAATACCACAACGCAGACTTCGGATCCGCGCAGGCTGCGCAGAGTGATTTGTTCGCGCACCATGAACGTATCGTTCACACCCGGTGTGTCGCACAGTTTCAGTGCGATGGGGTATTGCGGAATGTCCATATACAGCTCGGCTGATTTGGTGACATCAGCAAACCGGCCCGTTTTGGGATCAATATCGGGATCGTCTTCATCGCCCAGGCAGACATAACGCTGAATCAGTTCCTCATCGAAATGATCATACTGATGGCTTTGACCCAGGATCAGGTCGAAATGTTTGCCAAGACGTTCCTCTGACTTGGCCTTCATCTCACCAATCTGGCGGCGGATGTCTTCCATCTCGTCATCTGCGCCGGCGCGATTGGCCAATTCGCCAAGACGACCGCCACCGACCATCAGGTTGTCCCATTCTTCCTGCTCGAAGAACGTGAACTTGGCCTTTGTGTCACCGGGCGGGCGCGTGTTGATGTTCAACGTCGTAACCACCGACGTCCAAGGGTTGACGTCTGACGGAAGCAGGCCGGGGTGCCCGGCAAGAATATTGACGATCGAGGATTTTCCGGCCTTGACCTGGCCCACCATCGTGACACTAGCGGTAAAGTTCTCCATCCGGGTCTTGAGGGTCGCCAGCCGTGCCGAGGAGCGCGCATCAGCCACCTCAGTCAGTTGATCAATCTGAGCCGTCAGTGAAGCCATGGTCGCCGTCATCGGTGCCAGTGCTTCGTTGCCCACAGACAAAAGGTGATCGTTGCGCGCCATACTTAACCTCCGGTTCCCGTTGCAGCAATTTCGGGTTCGTGCGCGACACGCCCCGCCGGAATGCTTGTCAGAGTGTCGATCCGCGCGATCAGGTCCAATGCATTGCCCAGAATTTCAGCTTCGGCCCGAGGTGTAATGGTCTCGTACGATTTGGAATCTGCCAGAACTTCGATCGAGCTGAAGCGGTCGCCGTTCTTGAGGCACGCAACACGGCGCCCGGTCGGGAAACCTTCGGATTTTGCTGCGGGCAACGGCATGCGTGCGTTCGCAAGCAGGTAATGTTCACCGGAATGCGTTCGAAGCGAAATGCCAAAGCCTGTATTCGGATGGTCGCGATTCAGAGTTTTGAGCTCACCAAGGAAACTCTCACGAGCGAAGAAGACGGCTTCTTGCTCGGCGGCAGCGGAGGGATTCAAATCGGTCACAGCAGAAAGCCTTGTATTGGAGTTGAGCAAAAAAACTCGTACCGGCGCCAAAGTGGCAAAAAGACTCATTAACTCCTGATAAACAACAAGTACCTTCAAGGCGGTGTTATTTTGGCGCGAATAAGATTTTTTAGCGGTTGAATTGTGGCGACAATGTGGTCGATCTCTCATAAGAATGCCTCAACCGACGCGAGTATCTCGATGAGGCAGATCAGACCGAGAAACGTCCGGCAAGCTTGTATGCATGCATAGTCGGCGCAGCCAAATGACGCGAAGGTGACGTCTTTTCAGGTGCATTCGAAAGATTTGGAGGTCGAAAACCTTTTGATCTTATACTTTCGAATAAAAACAGATATTTATGTTTCGTTGCTTCACCGAAAACACCGGATCTGGAGGATGTAACCATGTTCCTTGTCAGATCCAGTAACACAGTCTGCGACAGTTTTCCGGATCAGACTGCATCAACTCTGGTCCGTTGTGCCGTGATTCTCCATCAAGTCTGGCGGCACAAGTTCCGACTTGTAGTTCTGGCGTCTATTCAACGTTAGCGCGTTTTTTATGGCTTGATTTTGCCAGGCATCAACCTGAGAACCAAAAGTCGAAAAGCAGCGTCATATAGCTGCTTGCAAACCGGTTGCAGGTAGGGTTTCAGACGCCTCTGGTTTCGCGACCGTTGCGTTGCTTGCGGTATCAACCAGGCCGAAAACAGGTTGCAGTTTTCAACCAGGCAGCCCGGCAAGTCACAAACTTTCTATTCCTCGAATTTTCCCTCTCGCACTCCGATGCAAGCTTTGTTATTGACCGCTTCATTCCAGCGCAAACGCGCTTGGTTGCGGGTGTGGCGAAATTGGTAGACGCACCAGATTTAGGTTCTGGCGCCGCAAGGCGTGGGGGTTCAAGTCCCTCCACCCGCACCATATGAATTTACCATAATCATCATTATACGAATTATAATTGCGCCCGGGTGCGCGCTACTTCCAAGTGCGACGCCTATTAGAAACCAATGGGTTATCTAATGAGGAGGTCATGGCGTGAGGACAGTGTATTTGCAACTCAGCATCGAAGAGCGCCGTAGAATTGAGCGCTGGAGGCAGGCGGAAGTTCCTGTTCGAGAAATGGCACGTGTGTTGAAGTGCTCGAAAGCCACCATCCATCGAGAGATCAAGCGAAACTTCTTCTCGGATCCTTGTCTGCCGAAATGCGATAGCTACTACGGCGCGTCTGCGCATCGGAAAGCTGCGGATCGGCGCGTCCGGCAACGTAAACTGATCCGCCATCCCGAGTTGCGCAAGCGTGTCGTCGAGCGGCTAAAGAATGGCTGGACGCCTGAGCAGATCGGCAACCGAATGATCTATGAAGGCGCAAAGCTACGCGTCTGTCAGGAAACGATCTACCGCTACATCAATTCCAGAGAAGGCATGGCCGACGAGCTCTGGTGGTATCTGCACGAGCATCGAATGTTTCGTCGGCCACGCCGCGCCAGAAAGCGCCAGCCCCCCAAGTTTGACTGTGATGTCAGCATCCTGTTTCGCCCGGATGACGTGGCGCATCGACGTCAGTACGGTCACTGGGAGGGAGATTTGATGCTGTTCAAACAGGCTCTTGGCCAGTCAAATGTCACGTCACTGGTCGAACGCGTCAGCCGGTTTACGGTGCTGCTGAAGAACCCGAACAAGCGCACGAAGCCCGTGATGGGCAAGATCATGAAGGCGGTGGGCAACCTGCCCCAACTGGCACGGAAATCCATCACCTTCGATCGCGGCGCCGAGTTTGTCTCGTGGCCCCATTTGCAGGCCGAGATCGGAACGCAGACTTGGTTTTGCAAGCCGTCCTCACCCTTGCAGAAAGGCACGGACGAAAACACCAACCGCCGCGTTCGAAGATGGCCGCCAAGGAAGCGGGACATTACGGCCCTCACTGATCATGACTTGAAGGTGATCAGTGACCGCCTCAATGCGACGCCCAGAAAATGCCTGGGCTGGAAGACGCCCGCCGAGGTGTTCCGGGAAAAGATGATGGAAGAAATGGGCCGAGCCCCCTACCCTCAAAGGCAATAGGAGTCGCAGTTCAGGTATCGCTCACAGTCTTCGGATGTCGGAGTACGTAAGAGTGAGATCGAGCGACTGAGTCTCGTCTCACCTTGATTTCAACACCTCAAGATTCTTGCGCTTTTTGAATGTTTCGACGGTTCAAGCGCTTCAAGTCCACGTCAAACGGAAAGCCAGCAAACCTCTTCGCAACCTGGAAACCGGTGCAGAGTGTCTTACTTGAGCATAGTTGATCGGTAGAACCCCCTGCCCCGGCACTCTGGGTGCGAAGGAGATGGAATACACCAGCAACTGAAAGTTTGCGGAGTCAACAATGCCCCTGAAATAAACAAAAAGACTATCTGTCTTGCCTGGCCTTGGCTTGCCTGCAATGTTGCTGGGCAACTCTCCAACCGAAAAAGGAGCTCCTATGTCTCGACTTTCAGACCGCAGAGACTTTGCCACCGAAATCTGCGAGCAGGCTGGGGTAATGGCCAAAAAGTTCTTTGCAGATCGGGTCAATCTTGTCGTTGATCAAAAAGGCGCTCAGGACTGGGTCAGCGAGGCGGACAGGAGCGTCGAAACCTTCATTCGTCAAAAGATCTCGGAGGCTTGGCCCAAAGATGGCATTTACGGTGAAGAACATGGCGCGGTAGCGGGAGAGAGTGGCTTTGACTGGGTTATTGACCCAATTGATGGAACCACGAATTTCGTGAACGGTATTCCAGCGTGGACCATTGTTCTGGCTGGTGTCACCAACGGCCAAACGGAGATTGGCGTGATCCATGATCCAAGCGTGGATGAGACTTTTGTCGCAACGCGCGGAGAAACAGCGACACTTAACGGATCACCGATACGGGTCGCTTCAGGAGTGCCTTTGCGCGACGGAACTGTGGCCGTAGGATACTCGAACCGGATTGAAAGCCGTCATGTTTTACCCGTGATCGAGAATCTGATCGAGCACGGGGCGATGTTTCACAGAAATGCCAGCGGAGCGCTTTCGTTGGCCTACGTCGCTGCCGGACGCCTTTTGGGTTACGTCGAGGAACACATGAATGCTTGGGATTGTCTGGCTGGGCAATTGCTGGTCGCGGAAGCGGGCGGCGTTGTCGAGGATCAGAACGCCGATGCGATGATCCGAGACGGTGGGCGCGTGATCGCAGGCACGCCAGATGTGTTCGAGACGTTACGTGAGATCGCAGAGAACGCATGGAGCGCTTAACGTCTAAGTCAAAGAGACCCAACCTGAATCAGGTTTGAGTGTCGCTAGATCAGCCTGCCAGAAATGGCCTTGTGAGGGCTGGTCATACTTGCGGTCTATCGAACAATCCGAAAGTGCGCACCAAAGCAATGTGCCTACTGCCCCGTGTGTCGTGATTGCAAGATCCCCGGCATCATGCGTCTGGATTATCTCTGTTACTGCGCGATGAATGCGTCTCTGCGCCTCGACAGCTGTTTCCCAACCGCGATAGCTCGTATCCGGCTGCGCAAAGAAAGCATCGGCGGCGGCCTCGAAATCGTCCCGAGGCAAGTAACCGGTTGCGCTGCGGTCGTTCTCACCAAGACCCCAGTTGCAATTCACGGGTAACGCTTGTGGTGCAGCAAGAATCTCACCTGTTTCGCGGGCCTTCCGCTCGCCACTGGTCCATATCTGCATCACGTTGGATAAGACTTCACTGGATGCAAATTCGGTAGCGCGTTTGCGGCCCACAGCGTTCAATCCCCACTCAGTTATCGGGACGGCCGGATCGACAGAGACCTCGGGGTGCGAGATGATAATGAGTTTCGGCATTTAATCCGGCAATAGAACGGGGCCTTTGTCAGCAAAGCCCATTTTGGTTTTTGTGCCGGGATCAAGCGGCGTATCGACGTCATCGTGTACAGCAAAAACCTGACCGAATGCACCGGTCAGCGTATATTCCATCCGAACGCCAACATAGGTCGCCTTGGCCACCGTGGCTGGGATGCCTTGGTCTGAACCGATGACCAGACGCGAGGGGCGCACAGCGATGGTTGCAGGTCCTTCGGACAATCCGCGACGTGGTAGCGTGTGGCGGTAACCTTCTATTTCTATCGTTGCCGCGTCGCCGTTGATTTCGACGATTTGGCACTCCAAAAGATTTGCCTCGCCTATGAAATCGGCAACAAATCGGTCGTTCGGGGCATCGTAAAGCTGGCGGGGTGTGCCCATTTGGGCGATTGCTGCGTTGCGCATGACGACAATCTCATCCGAGACCGCCAGTGCCTCTTCCTGATCGTGGGTCACGTAGACAACTGTCAAACCAAGTTCTTGCTGGATTGCCCGAATATCCTCTCGCACCTGACGGCGAAGCTTGGCATCGAGGTTGGACAACGGCTCGTCGAACAGCAGAACCTGCGGCTCAAGAACCAGCGCGCGGGCGACTGCAACACGCTGTTGTTGACCCCCCGACAGTTCAGAGGGAAGACGGTTGTCGAACCCCTGAAGACCAACAAGTTCCAATCCATTCAGAGCGCGGCTGCGGGCTTCATCCTTTGCAAAACCCGAGAAGGTGAGGCCATACATCACGTTTTCCAGCACGCTCATGTGAGGGAAAAGCGCGTATGACTGGAACACCATGGATACGTCACGGTCGGTGGCAGGCAATTTGGTCACGTCCCGATCTCCGATCAGGATCTTGCCCGAGCTTGCCATTTCCAACCCGGCAATCATGCGCAGAGTCGTTGTTTTCCCACAGCCTGACGGGCCAAGCAGTGTGACGAGCTTTCCCGCCTCGACGTTCAGGTTGATGTTGTCGACAGCGACGACATCCTTGCCGAACACTTTCGACACGTTCTCAAAGCGTACTGGGGCAGCCTTGGAACCGATTTTGGTGTCGGTCATGGCGATGTCTCCGTTCCGTGCTGCGTGCGTCGGCCAATTTGGACCCGACCGACGAGAAGTTGCAATAAGCCGACCGCCGCGAGCATCACGAAGATCAGCGTCGTCGAATAGGCGATCGCAAGGCCATAGTCGTTGTTCTCGACCCGACCGATGATGTAGCTGGTCGCCATGTCATATTCTGCACTGACCAGAAAGATGACGGCGGAGATCGCCGTCATGGCGCGCACAAAGCTGTATACAAGCGCGGCAAGTATCGCAGGGCGCAACAGCGGCAGAATGATGTTTCGGAACGTCTGCCACGAGTTTGCACCAAGGGTCAGCGAGGATTCATCAAGGCTGCGGTCAAGCTGCGACATGCTCGCGATCCCCGCACGAACGCCGACCGGCATATTGCGGAAGATGAAGCTGACCACGAGAATGACACCCGTACCCGTGATTTCAATTGGCGGAACGTTGAAGGCCAGGATGTAGCTGACGCCGATTACTGTCCCGGGGATGGCGAAGGACAGCATTGTTCCAAATTCGAAAGCGTTCTTGCCTGCAAAACTTTGTCTTGTCAGCAGATAGGCGGTCACCAGGCCAACGGCGGCAGTCAGCGGGGCAGCAATGGCCGCGATGGTTATGGTGGTCCAGAAACTGTCCCAAGCTGCCCCGGTCCAGCGAATACCCTCTTCTTCGAAGCGGACCGAGAATGCAGTGATATAGTGTTTGATCGTCAGCGAGTTGTCGACGCCCCACAGCTCGACAACACTGCCGTAAATGATCATCGCGTAGACAACAATTGTGAACAGCGCCCAACCCAGAGCGACGAGCAGTACCGGAACAGAAAGGCCAGTGGGCATTAGTGGATGGACGCCGGCATCCCCTTTGCCGGTGACGGTTGTGTAGCTTTTCTTCCCCAGCCAGACACGCTGCGCGTAAAAGGCGGAAAGAGTAAAGAACAGCAGCACCATGGCCAGAACCGCAGCCCTGCCTTGATCGTACTGAGCGCCGACGATGGCAAAGAATATCTCGGTCGAAAGCACGTCGAAATTTCCGCCCAATACAAGCGGATTTCCGAAATCGGCCATGCTTTCGATGAAGCCCAGAAGAAATGCGTTCGCAAGACCAGGCCGCATCAGGGGCAAGGAAACCGTCTTGAATGTCTGCCATCTGCTGGCGCGGAGCGTTTGCGCCGCTTCTTCCATCGACGGTGAGACGCCTTCAACCACACCAATCAGAACAAGAAACGCAATTGGTGTAAACGCGAGTGTCTGCGCAATCAGGATGCCCGGCATTCCATATAGCCAGCGTGTTGGTTGCGTGCCGAACAGTTCGGCAAAGAACCGGGTGACAGAGCCGGACAGGCCAAAAAGCAGGATCAGCGCCAGGCCGATCACGAATGGCGGGGTGATTATTGGCAGAACGGTCAGAGCCCGCAGCGCGCGCTTGTAGCGAAAGCCTGAGCGCGTCACGACAAGTGCAAAGCAAAGACCCAGGACCGTGGTGATGACGCCAACGAGGATGGCAAGGAACAGTGAATTCCAGGCGGCGCCACAACGCGCGCCCTGAAAACACCCCAGACCCCACAGTCGATCATCGAAAAACTTCGAGAAGAAGACCGCGATGGAATACGCGCCGTCTTCGGTGATGAAGGCAGCGAAAAGCATCTTCGCGATGGGAAAAAAGACAAACACGGTGACAATTGTAATAACGCCTCCGATGGCGCTCACGACAAAGACGTCACCGTTAATGGCACCCCTTGCCGCAATCCCCTGAGTAAGCAGGAACAGAAAGCTCGAGGCGCATATCATCGCGCCATAGCCCATGCCGAACTGACGGTCGCCAAGCTCGCCAAACATCGCCTCCAACCAATGAAAGTTGAAACCTCTGATGCCAATGCTGAACCCCTGAGCGATCAGCCAGCCAAAGCCAAGCGCCCCTGACAGGATCAGTATGCGGGCGTAAACTGGATCAGATTTGGTGCGCTTCAACACCAGAAGCGGCAGGGCCAGTGCGATCAAAAGCGGCGCGAGCCAAAGTTTTTCACCCTGCCCAATCAGAAACGCAGCGGGGGCGTAATCCTCATCGAATGGATAGCCGTCCAAAAGCCACCCGAACGACCAAAGGCCACCGTCGACCATATACCAAGGCAACAGGCAGAATCCGACCCACCCGGCCGTGATCCAAAAGATCAGAACCGGATGGGTCGTTTTTGAAGTCCGGTCAGTCATTTACTGCGGCAGAGTGGAAACTTCTTCGTCCCATTTCTGCAACAGACGCTTCCGTTCGTCCGAGGACCCATACTTTTTGAAGTCATAATCAATCAGCTTGATCTGACTCATGTCTGGCGCGCTCTCCGAAGTTTTTGCGTTCTTGTTCGATGGCACCTGGAACGCGTTGACCTGCAAAGCAAGGTTCTGAGCTTCGGGCGAAAGAGCCCAATCATAGAACTTCTTCGCTTCTTCTTCGTTGCGGGCTCCGTCAATAATCGACATAGAGCCAATCTCGTATCCTGTACCTTCGCATGGCGCGACGACCTTGATCGGGAACCCGGAAACGGCCTGTTTCACGGCGTCATGCATGAAGACGATACCAATTGTGTTCTCGCCGCGACCGGCGGCCTTGATCGGCGCCGATCCGGATTTGGTGTACTGATTGATGTTCGAATGCAGGCCCTTCATGAACTCAAAGCCTTCATCCTCGCCGAAGATCTGCACCATCGACGCCAGCGTGGTATACGCCGTACCTGATGAGTTCGGATTCGCCATCTGAACGTGGCCCTTGTATTCGGGCTTCAGCAGGTCTTTCCAACAGGCCGGTTCGGGCAGGTTGTTTGCAGCGATAAGATCGGCATTGTAGCCGTAGCCAAGTGCGCCCGAATAGATGCCGATCGTTCTGTTACCCGCGCTTTCTGCCTGGGATATCGCCCAATCATGAAGCTGATCGCGCATTGGTGAAATGTATTCCATCGTCAGGCCCTCTTCGGCGGCCTGCAAATGCGGATCACCCGTACCGCCCCACCAAACGTCCCCTTTCGGATTCGAGCTTTCGGCGCGTATTTGTGCAAAGGTTTCCCCTGACGACTTCCGGGTCATGTTGACGTCGATGCCCGTCGCATCTTCAAAGCTGCGCGCCATCAGTTGGCACCAGTCTTCTTGCGCCGAACAATAAAATGTCAGTTTGTCGGCCTGTGCCGCCGACAGTGACGCAGCCAGGGCGATCACAGATCCAACCGTGGTGGATATCAATTTACTCATTTTCTTCCTCCCTTTGAGCTTGATGCGTCCGGGTTTCCCGGTTCTTTCATGCCCTTCCTCATGCAGCCTGTCGAAGTTTCTTTATGACAATTTTGACTTTTGGATTGTCTGTCAGATTGTTAAGCAAATCTGACAGGTCGCTTTCGTGAACCAACTTTGCGGCCTTTGCCGGTGAAAACCAGTGACGCGTACGTTCACCTTTTTCCTTCCAGCGTCGCTTCAGCTTTTCGACGACCATCGGATAAAGGGTGACGCGGCAGCGAACGCTGCTTTGCCCCTCGTATCGTTTATCATAGAAAAAATGACCGATTGGCCGTTTCGATATGGTGCCGACGGCGCCTGCTTCTTCTTGCGCTTCGATTTCAGCGGCTTGCCATGGTTTTTTGCCGTCCATCAGCCATCCTTTCGGGATAACCCACCGGCCGGTATCCCGCGAAGTGACCATAAGAACGCGCAACTTGCCAGCCTTGTCCCAGCGCATCGGAAGCGCCGCAATCTGATCTGCCGTTTCGCTGTCGCTCATGCCGCCTCTCAATGCCACACGATCAAGAACCAAAAGGAAGCAGTCTCATTGGCAAGTTGGCCGGTCAACGCTTTGCCTTGGCTCGTATTCTGAATTTGATCAGCCTGTGCATCTTTGCTTTGCGCTTCGAAATACTTGTGTTCGCTCGAATTCTCACAACCTTCCGAGGGTTATGCAACAAAAAATATTGCATTATGACCGAAAGCCCACAAAAGTGGATTTCGAAACCTAGTCGGGTCGTCGGATGTCCAAAACTAAAACGCGCGGCAAAATGTCTGAAAAGAACCACAGCCGGGTAAAGAAATCCGACCGGCGCCAGCAGATATTGCTGGAACTGAAGCTGCGCCCGCACGTTCGCATCAACGAACTGGCGCAGCGGTTCAACGTCTCCACCGAGACGGTACGCAGAGACTTCGATGCTCTGTCGAATGATGGCTTGATAGCGCGGGCACACGGGGGGGCATCGGCCGCCGCGCAAGGGCACTATCCGGGTCTGGATGAGCGAACAAACGCTCAGGTTGAGGAGCGTGAACGAATTGGCGCCACAGCGGCAGAAGTGATCCAGAGCGGTGAAACGGTCATGATCGATTCCGGCTCGACCACAATCGAAATGGCACGTGCACTGGCTTATATTGGCACACCTTGCACCGTAATCACCAATTCCATTCCCGTAGCCATGACCCTTGGCCATGGGGCTGCACAAGTGCTGTTGTGCCCGGGGGAATACTTGGCAACCGAGTCTGCAACGATCGGAACCGAGACGCTGGAGTTTCTGTCCCGTTTCAACGTCGACAGGTGCATGATCGGTTCCTCGGGGTTTTCGACCGATGGACCTTCAGAAACAGTGCGCGGCTTTGCGGCAATAAAGAGGGCAATGCTGTCGCGCGCCGAGAAACGGCACCTTCTTGTTGATTCCGGGAAATTCGGTCGGAAAGGCCTGTCTCAAGTGGGGGATCTTTACGACCTGGATTCAATAATCACCGACAAAAAACCAACAGGAGAATTGCATAACGCCATTGAAAGCGCCCGGGTCGACGTTCTCGTCGCCGGGTAGATATGAAATGACTGATTAACAGCGGATAAAAAGCACCGCACTTGACTGGGAGGAAAACATGAAGATCGATATCAAACTATTGCTTGGGGCATCTGCAATCGCGCTCATGTCGATTAGTGGAACGGCGTCGGCGCAGGATTGTCCACGCGGTGACTTGGACGAGCGTTTTTGTGATGCCGACGGGGATTTGATCGCGGATATCCCCACAGATCCTTCCGAGCAGATAGATCCCGACACTTTGATTTTTGCCTATACGCCGGTTGAAGATCCCGCCGTATACAAAACCGCGTGGTCAGATTTTCTTGACCATTTGAAAGCGGAAACTGGCAAGGACGTCGTCTTTTTCCCTGTTCAAAACAACGCGGCCCAGATCGAGGCGATGCGTTCGGGGCGTTTG
The DNA here is from genome assembly GCF_013110575.1 of Ruegeria sp. HKCCD7559. Taxonomy (NCBI): domain Bacteria; kingdom Pseudomonadati; phylum Pseudomonadota; class Alphaproteobacteria; order Rhodobacterales; family Roseobacteraceae; genus Ruegeria; species Ruegeria sp. HKCCD7559. Next base: position 170,436 of record NZ_WVQU01000002.1, on the reverse strand, counting down.
CACATTGCAGGCTTCAACACCGGTTCCAACCCACTGGCGGTAAACTGCGCCGGGTTCCGCCCCTTCACGATCATGGCTTCGAAGGACGGAAATTTTGGTTACGAGATGGAGATCATCACCTATCCAGGTTCGGGCATCGAAAAGGTCGAAGACATCAAGGGGAAACAACTGGCTTTCACATCGCCTACATCCAACTCGGGATTCAAAGCGCCCTCGGCGATCCTGAAAAGCGATTTTGATCTTCTGCCCGAACGCGATTTCGAACCTGTCTACTCGGGCAAGCACGACAACTCGATCCTGGGTGTCGCCAACAAGGATTACCTGGCGGCATCCATCGCGAATTCGGTAAAATCCCGGATGATCTCGCGCGATGTGATCAAGGAAGATGATGTCGTTACGATCTACAAGTCGCAGACCTTCCCGACCACAGGGTTTGGCACCGTTTACAACCTGACGCCCGAGTTGCAGGAAAAAATCCGCAATGCGTTTTTTAGTTTCGAATGGGAAGGCACGACACTGGAGGCGGAGTTCTCAAAATCGAACGAAGGCCAATTCCTCGAGATGACCTATCAGGAATTCTGGGACGTCATTCGTAAAATTGACGCGGCAAATGGCGTCTCTTACGCCTGCCAGTAACTTTTGGCTCATCCGGCGGGCCTGAAAGGGCCCGCTGTTCACCCTAATCTGGGGCATTTCATGCTGCGTCTTCAAAAGCTGACGAAAACATACAAGACCGGAGATCAGGCGCTGAAGGCCATCGATCTTGAGGTTCCAAAAGGACAGGTTCTGGCGTTGATCGGGCCCTCGGGCGCGGGCAAATCGACCATGATCCGTTGCATCAACCGCTTGGTTGAACCTTCAAGCGGCGGTGTCCTTCTGGATGAGGTTGACCTGACCAAGCTCGGATCGGGCGCGCTTCGGAAAGCACGCCGCGAAATGGGTATGATCTTTCAGGAATATGCGTTGGTCGAACGCCTCACGGTGATGGAAAACGTATTGTCCGGCAGGCTGGGATACGTGGGATTCTGGCGCAGTTTCCTGCGGCGGTATCCGCAGTCGGATGTGGACGAAGCCTTCCGCTTGCTCGATCGGGTCGGGTTGTTACACATGGCTGACAAGCGGGCAGATGAGCTATCTGGTGGTCAACGCCAAAGGGTGGGCATTTGTCGAGCATTGATTCAAGACCCGAAACTGTTGCTGGTTGATGAGCCAACCGCGTCGCTGGACCCAAAGACCAGCCGTCAAATCATGCGGCTGATCACCGAGTTATGTCAGGAACGCGGATTGGCGGCCATCATCAATATCCATGATGTGGCGCTCGCTCAGATGTTTGTTCCCCGTGTTGTGGGACTCCGATTTGGCGAAATTGTGTATGATGGGCTTCCCACCGGCCTTACCCCTGAGAAGCTGACCGAGATCTATGGGGAAGAGGACTGGGAGGCAACCATCGAAAAAGTGGACGAAGATGAAGATGTCGAGGCCGCAGAATGAGCCATCGAGAATTGGACGACATGCTGAGAAAAGGCTGGCGTAAGCCTGCCTTTGTCAAGAACCCAGTGCTCCGCTGGGCATTGCTCTTTGGATTTCTCGCCTACCTGATCGCAGCCTTTATGACCATCGAAGTCGATTGGGGTCGTGTCTATGAAGGGCTGGATCGCGGTTGGGCGTTTGTGCTTGCATTCACCAGCCCAGACTTTATTTCACGGTGGTCAGATATTTGGAGCGGCCTTCTGGAAAGTATCGTGATGACCGTGGCCGCGTCGGTCGTGGGTATCCTGATATCGATCCCGATCGGGCTGGGGGCTGCCCGTAACATCGCGCCATTGCCAATCTATATGATTTGCCGAGGTATTGTTGCGATAAGCCGGGCATTGCAAGAGATCATCGTTGCCATATTGCTTGTGGCGATCTTCGGCTTTGGCCCGTTGGCCGGATTTCTGACGCTTTCCTTCGCCACCATAGGGTTTCTTTCGAAACTTCTGGCCGAAGATATCGAAGCCATGGACAAGGTTCAGGCCGAGGCGATCAAGGCCTCTGGAGCGCGTTGGCCACAATGGATCAACTATGGAGTTCAGCCGCAAGTGATGCCGCGACTTGTGGGCCTTTCCATGTATCGGATCGACATCAACTTCCGGGAAAGCGCGATCCTCGGGCTTGTGGGGGCTGGTGGAATTGGTGCGACTTTGAACACCGCATTCGACCGCTATGAATACGACACCGCGGCGGCCATTCTCATTCTGATTATCGGCATCGTGATGGCTCTGGAATACCTTTCGGGAATTATTCGAGCGAGGGTTCAATAATGCCGATACTTGAACGCGACGATGCGCAAATCTGGCGTCGCCGGACAACCGGTCAGAGCTTGGTTCGTTGGTTCGGCTGGCTGTTGGGCGTGGCGATCTTTGTTTACTGCTGGCAGCTGATCTCGGAATCGACCACTTGGTTTTTCGTCTGGGACGCGCCCCGCATCGCCAATGATATCTGGACACGGGCAACGCCCCCTAAATGGGAGTACATCACCCAACTGGGCCGCCCGATTTGGGACACGCTAAATATCGCCACATTGGGAACAATCATTGCCCTGTGCATGGCAGTGCCCGTCGCCTTTTTGGCGGCCCGTAACACAACGCCATCGGCCTTGTTCATCCGGCCGATTGCCCTGTTGGTCATTGTCTCGACTCGCTCTATCAACTCGTTGATCTGGGCGCTTCTTCTGATCGCAATTATTGGTCCCGGAGTTTTCGCCGGTGTCATAGCAATCGCCATTCGTTCAATCGGGTTTTGCGCAAAGCTTCTTTACGAAGCGATTGAGGAGATTGATCACACGCAGGTCGAAGCAGTCACGGCAACCGGTGCTTCACGCTGGCAGGTCATGGCCTATGGGATCGTACCGCAAATCCTGCCCGCGTTTGCAGGCATTGCTGTTTTCCGTTGGGATATCAACATCCGCGAATCCACGGTGCTCGGGCTGGTTGGAGCCGGAGGTATCGGGTTGCAATTGTCGGCTTCGCTCAACGTTCTGGCTTGGCCACAAGTCAGCCTGATCCTGATTGTCATTCTCGTCGCGGTTATGATCAGTGAATGGGTTTCGGCGAAAGTACGAGGGGCCATCATTTGACCGGTTTCTCTGTGCAAGAAGCTTTTGACGCCTACGAGGCTGTGCGACATCGCCTGCCGCAAACCAGATCTACCGAATTGAGCTATCGCCAGGCGGACACGCTGGAGGACATGGCTCATGAGTTTGACGTGTTCTTCCTCGATGCTTTCGGGGTTCTCAATATTGGTGATACGGCAATCCCGGATACGCCAGATCGGGTCAGGTCGCTGACAGCCGCCGGCAAACGTGTTCTGGTCGTGTCGAATGCCGCCGGGTTTCCCCACGCAACTCTTATGGAGAAGTACAACAGGCTTGGTTACGATTTTGCACCACAAGACGTGATCACCAGCCGGGCCACGTTGTTGTCTGAACTGAACGGCCAAAGTGATTTGCATTGGGGATTGATGGCGGCCCCCAGTGCCGGCCTTCGCGATCTGGAGGGGCTGAAACTGTCCTACCTGGAGGATGACCCGAAGCCCTACGAAACCGTCGACGGGTTCTTGTTGATCGGGTCAGCGGTTTGGAATGAAGCGCGACAAGCCATGTTGGAGGCCACTTTGCAAGAGCGTCCCCGCCCGGTATTGGTCGGCAACCCTGACATTGTCGCTCCGCGCGAGTACGGTTTTTCCAAGGAACCCGGTCTTTACGCGCACCGGCTGGCAGACCGGACAGGCGTCGCCCCTCAGTTCTTTGGAAAGCCTTTCGCCAATATCTATGATATTGCTTTCCAACGTCTCGGACACATCGACAAGTCCCGGGTTCTGATGGTTGGCGACAGCCTTCACACCGACATACTGGGCGCACGAGAAGCAGGCATAGCTTCCGCACTCATCTCGGGGTACGGTTTCTTCGCAGGGCATGATGTTGAAGCAGCGATCATGAAGGCAGGGATAGCACCGAACTTTGTTTTAAACCGGCCTTGATGTCAGGGCGTTCCGCTTAGATACGTTTTCCTGTTAACTCGAACATCCGGTGAATCTGCGTTGCGAACATGCCGCCGAAGTGCATGAAGCGCCGCGTGTGAACGGCGGCTTTGGAAAACCATCCTCAAAAACTGAGCTCTGAGCTCATGTCCGGCTTGGGCCGCATTCCGACCTGTGCAAAGCCCGCTTTATGCGCATGGCCGTCGTCGGCTTAACGGAGCATGTCTGCCTTGAAAGGCTTCCGGTTCGTCAGATTGCAATGTTCCGTAATCGCGATTGGCATGTTTCGGGCTGGATGGAGAGGTCGGGATTATTGATGCGCCCGCCTCCCCTGCCCCCACCTTTCACCGTCCCACATGTCAGTGTCGTCAGAAAGCAAAGCTTCATACGCTTTGCGCGACCTTGTTCATGGCGAGTTAGCACCACGGTCAACCATTCAGGCAACCGGCCGCAAATATGCGGCTGGCCTTTCGATCTTGCTGATGTCTGCGCAGAATCTCAGATTTGCGCCCATCGAACCGGTGCGGGACATTCAGTCGGTCTCGCCAAAACCTTTCGGTACCGGCAGATCAGGCAGAGTTGCCGCGCGTTTTTGCAAGGCCCGCCCGATGACCACACGGCTGATTTCTGTCGTCCCGTCCACGATCCGCAGCATTTGCGCGAGGCGGGACAAGCGGTCCAGGCCGTAGGGTTGCAACAGCCCTGCACCACCCAGGACCTGCGTACAGGTGTTCGCAGCCTTTACTGCGGCATCTGGCACAAACCGTTTGGCATGAGCGGCCATCAAGGGGCCTTCGGGCGTGCCAAGGGAGTCTGCCGCCTTTCGGTAGAGAAGCTTTGAGGCTTCAAGGTCGGTTGCAACCTCGCCCAGCATCCACTGGATCCCGTCCAGATCAAGGTTCCTGCCGCCAAACATCTTGCGGTTCTTGGAATAGGACAACGCCGTATCCAACGCAGATTGCATCAATCCACAGCATCCTGAGGCAATCGAAACACGGGCAATGTCGATGGCCATGAGCGCGCCTTGAAGACCCTGACCAATGGGTAGGATGATGTTGGTTTCATCGACCACGACCTTGTCCATGTACATTTCGGCCAGGGGCAGGAAGTTGTAGGACGGGGTATCGTAAAGCGGCCCAAAGCTGAGGCCCGGTGCGTCGGCGGGAATGGCGATCATCGCCATGTCCTTGTGGCCGGGTGTGTCGCTGGTCTTGACCACAGTGAAATAGATGTCCGCCTCGGTCGCGAGGCTGACCCATGCCTTCGCGCCGCTGATCGTCCATGTGCCGTCGTCATTGACCACGGCGCGTGAATACATGTTTGTTGCGTCCGATCCGGATTGTGGTTCGGTCAGTGCAAAGTTTGCCAGCTTGCGACCAGATGTCAGGTCCCGCGCCCACTTTTCCTTGAAGGCATCTGTGCCATAACCGCAGCCCGCGAAGGTGCAGATGTTATGCATCGACAGGGCAAAGGCATAGGCACCATCGCCCCGTCCCAGTTGTTCATAGACCTGAATGCCTTGCGCCAGCGGCAAGCCCTGACCGCCAAACTCTTCGGGGGCGTAGAGGCCCGCCAGGCCAGCGGCTCCGGCCTTGTCCGAAGCATCGCGCGGCCACTTCTTCGCGGCGTTCCAGGCATCCACATTGGGCAGGATCACCTGCACGGCGTGGTCGCGTGCGGCTTGGAGTATGGTGTCGAGTTTGTCTGACATTGGCGGATCCTTTCACGACGGTCATTCTCAGATGGCGCCATAACCGGGAAGCCATGGATGAGCGGAATGATGAGTTTTTTGTGGGCAAAACTTCCGAAAAGAAGTTTTTCTACAGCAAGATCTAGCGATCCTGCCCGCTGGGGACCATCTCGTGCAATGACAGATCATTGTCCAAAAGTGACAAATCGGGCGCCCTACATTTGCACCCTGCGGTATGAGCTTGGCGTGCTTCCGGTCCAGCGCTGAAAGGCCCGGTGGAAATTGGCCGCCGACGAAAATCCGACATCATGTGCGATGGCTTCAACGCTTTTGCGCCCCGCCTGAAGATCACGGATAGCGATATCACGCCGCAGGGCATCCTTGATGGCCTGAAACGATGTACCATCAGCATGCAGCCTGCGGATCAGGGTGCGGGGGGTCATGTGCATCGCGGATGCCGTCTGGGTCAGGGTTGCCGCGTCCCATCCCGATTGGACCAGATAGGTGCGCACCCGCAGCGATTGGGTGTGCTCTCGCGAACTGGTGAAGATCCAGTCTCGGGGCGCGTTTTGCAAAAATCTGTCAAGGTCATTTGTGCTGCGCGCCTGCACTGGACCCAACGCATTCGGATCGAACGAAATCGCGGTGGCACCTTGGCCGAACCGTAGCGGTGCCGGAAAGATGACCGCGTAATCCTGATCAAAGTCGGGGCGCTCAAACACGAAATCGACAGCCTTGACCGGAACTTCGTGCCCCGCCAGCCAAGACATGAGCCCGTGGGCAAGTTTAAGTATCAGCATGTGCCCGAACCGCTGAACTTGAGCCGCGCCCCGTGGCTTCAGCGTAAGCACCAACATGTTATCGGCGTCATCCAGATCAAACTGGTAGTCATCCAGCAACAAGTTCCAGAAGGTCGAAAAGCGATAAAGTGCCGATGAAAGAGACGTGGCTTCCCGGACTGTCGTCAAAAGATGTTGCAGGGCTCTCGGCCGGATTGGGCGGCTCCAAAGCCCCATCATCTCATCACCGGTCTCAACTGCGGCAAGTTGATAGAGACACACGATCTGATCCAACGTGACGCGACCATGAGGGTGACGCGTATCCGCGACCAAACCCGACCGGGCGAGAAGCGATGCCATCTGAACCTCGGGACATAGCGTACGCAATGCCGTCAGCCAGTCATCGATAAACTGGCTGGAAACCGTGGAAAGGATCGTTGGCGCGACAGTGGTCATGACGTGCAAGGAGGTATCACCAATTCCGGTCGAGATGAAACACGGCGAATGTAGGTTGCGGATTGGCAATGTCTTCACCAATCAACGCTCCGGTTGAGCTTTTTTCAGTGGGCTGCCGCCCCTGTTCGCCGCACAGGTCATCGAATATTGCTGTGCGGTGGCGGGCAGAGCTTTTGTTTGCATCGGCAAGCAATCTTGCGGATGTATTGGGCGCTCTTTTGGCTCGGGGCGTTCATTGCCCCAAATTCCGGGCTGTAGACGGCCAAAGTTTAATCAGTCGGGCTTTGATAATGAGCAGCTGAGAAGCCGTCACAGGCACCAATTCCAAAACATCGCAAAAATAAATAGCAATTTTTTTGAATACTTTTACCATGTGGTCAAATTAGGGGGCAGATGAATGTTTGACATCATCATCAGAAAGGCCAGCTTGCCGGATGGCCGCGAACCGGTGGATATTGCGATCAACGGCGACCGTGTTGCAGAAATTGCCGCTGACATCATGGGTGAGGCGCGCGAAGAAATTGATGCAACGGGCCGCCTGGTTTCACCTCCGTTCGTCGACCCGCACTTCCATATGGACGCCACCCTTAGCCTCGGGTCGCCACGTATGAATGTTTCGGGCACGCTTTTGGAGGGCATCGCGCTTTGGGGAGAACTGAAGCCCCTTCTGACGCCCGAAGCGGTGATCGAGCGGGCCATGCGATATTGCGATCTGGCCGTGTCGCAGGGATTGCTGGCCATCCGTTCGCATGTGGATGTTTCGTCAACTCCGTTGGTGGGTGTCGAAGCTTTGCTGGAGGTGCGCAAGCTTGTTGCCCCCTATATTGACCTGCAATTGGTGGCATTCCCTCAAGATGGCCTCTATCGATCAGAACATGCCGAAAAGAACCTGATCCGGGCGCTCGATATGGGGGTCGATGTGGTGGGCGGCATCCCGCATTTTGAACGCACGATGTCGGAAGGCGCTCGATCGGTCACGAGGCTGGCCGAGATTGCCGCAGATCGCGACCTGATGCTGGACCTGCACTGTGATGAAAGTGACGATCCGATGTCGCGCCATGTGGAGACCCTCGCCTATGAGACCACACGCCTCGGGCTCGGGGGTCGTGTGACTGCAAGCCACGTCACGGCGATGCATTCATACGACAATTACTATGCCTCGAAGCTTGTTCCGCTGATCGCGGAAAGCGGCATGAACGTCGTACCGAACCCGCTTATCAATATCACGCTGCAAGGCCGCTCGGACACTTATCCGCGCCGCCGTGGCCTGACCCGCGTACCAGAATTGCGTGCAGCAGGTGTGAACGTTTCCTTCGGGCAGGATTGCACCATGGATCCATGGTATTCTCTTGGGTCCGCCGACATGCTGGAAGTGGCCCATATGGGCGTGCATGCGGTGCCGATGACATCCCGCGAAGCGATGGAATGGGCTTTCACATCCGTTACCCAGAACGGTGCCAAGACCATGGGTCTGCCTGACCCGACAATTCGCAAAGGCGGCCCAGCCAATATGGTTGTGCTGCAAGCGCGTGACCCGATTGAAGCTGTTCGTATGAAAGCCACACGTCTTGCCGTCATCAAAAACGGCAAGGTGCTGGCGCGTACCGAACCAAGACTGGCCGCGCTTTCCTTGCCCAGCCGCCCCTCGACCCTGGATCCCGCGGATTACGCGCCCAGGCCCAATATTTAGGAAGCCCAAGAACAAGAATAGTTGCCACCAACAGAAGAGGATACTCCGATGAAACTCACCACTAAACGTCGTCAACTGATGGTCGGCGCCGCGGCCATGCTGGCCCTGCCGGCTTATATCCGCCGCGCCAATGCACAATCTGCAACCCGCGTCGCTGGCGTGCATATGTCTCCGGTCGAAAATGCATGGAACAGCCGGATCCACGTGGCGATGCAGGAAGCCGCCGAGGCTGGCCTGATCGAATATGAGTTTTCAGAGGGTGTGGCTCCGACCGACTATCCCCGTGCGATGCGCGAATACGCCGAAGGCGGCGCGCAAATCATTTGGGGCGAGTCTTACGCGGTGGAACGCGAAGCACGCGAAGTGGCGGGTGATTACCCCGATACCGCGTTTTTGATGGGGTCCTCCGGCGGACCGGAGGGCGACAATTTTGGCGTCTTCGGCACCCGCAACCACGAGGCGGCCTATCTGGCCGGAATGCTTGCCGGCCAAATGTCGGAAAGCAATGTTTTTGGTTCCGTCGGCGGTTATCCGATCCCCGAGGTGAACCTCCTGATCAATGCTTTCCGGATGGGCGTCAGTGAAGTGAACCCTGACGCCACTTTCCTTAACGGTTTCATCGGAGCATGGTTTGATCCGGCTCGCGCGCAGGAAGCCGCGATTGCCCAGATCGACGCGGGCGCGGACATCCTGTTTGGTGAACGCATTGGCACCGCTGACGCCGCTCAGGCGCGCGGCGTGAAGGCCATCGGTTCACTGATAGATTATACACCGCGCTATCCCGGCACGGTCTTTGCCAACGCGATATGGAACTATGGGCCAACCATCGAAGCCATCGTGGCGGATGTTCAGGCCGGCAATCCCACCGGGCGCAATTATACCGAATACTCCTTCATGGCTCATGGCGGCAATGAGCTGATCTATGTCGCCGACGAAGTGCCTGCCGACGCCGTCCCTGCGATGGAGGCCAAACAGGCCGCGATCCAATCCGGCGAATGGGACGTTCCGATCGACGAAAGCGAGCCCTCCTGATCCCGGCGGCTTTGACGTGACCGATGCCACGGCTCTTGCTGCTGCCGTTTCTGCGGGGCAGATCACTGCCACCGATGCGATGGAAGCAAGCCTTTCCGCCTGCCACGCGCAGGCGGATCTGGGCGCCGTGGTGTTCCTGGACGAAGACATGGCCCGCGCCGGCGCGAGGGCGGCAGATGCAGCGCCATCTGATCGACGTGGGCCCTTTCACGGGGTTCCGTTCCTGGTCAAAGACCTCGGCGGTTCCGCCAAGGGACTGCCCGCTGCTGCCGGGTCTGCGGCAATCCGCGCGCAAGGGCGAAAATCCGAAAGTGACAGCTGCCTGTTGCAGGATTTGCGCCAGACCGGCCTGATCCCTTTTGGTGTCTCGGCAACACCGCCATTCGGCCTTTCCCTGACATGCGAACCAGATGGCATGGCTGCGGCCCGCAATCCGTGGAATCCCGCGTTGACGCCCGGTGGCTCATCTGGCGGCGCCGCGGCTGCGGTTGCAGGCGGCATCGTCGCCATTGCTCATGCCACGGATGCGGCCGGATCTATCAGAGTCCCAGCCGCGTGCTGCGGCTTGACCGGGCTCAAGCCGTCTCGTGGTGCGGTGCCCGGGAGCCCTGATTTCGCCAATCACCTAATGGGGATAGCGTCAGAACTGGTTCTGGCGCGGTCCCTACGCGATGTGGAAACCGCCTTTCAAGCCGTAGCCCAGCCCATGGCCCCGGTACATCCGGCGGACCACCCCCGCATTGCATTGGCACTGCCCGAGCGTTGCGGAACTGACCAGTGCAAAGCCGCCAAGGATGCGGCTGACGCTCTGCGCGATGCAGGCTGCGAGGTGCATGACATTTGTACCCCGGACGAGATGGGGGCCGAGGCTCATGCAATTGCCCGAACGATACTGGCTGTTTCGCTGGCCGAGTGGCTCATTGCACTCAGGATATCTGATGACCAGGTTCCACCGCTTGCCGCTGCCATGGCTGCCGAGGGCCGTGCCACATCCGCCACCGCGCTTTTTGCGACCTCAAGACAGCTTGCGCGCCTGACATATCGTGCTCGCAAGATTTTCAGTTCTGTGGATGCTGTCCTGATGCCGGTCCTATCGCTTGCGCCGCCTGTTATCGGCACTTTGGACCTTTCTGGCGCCTCCGCGGATGAACACATGGCGCGGTTGGAGGCCTTTGCCCCAAACGCAGCACTTGCCAATGTCGCGGGCTTGCCGGCTTTGGCATTGCCCTTTGGCATGGCAAGTGGCCTGCCAATCGGTGTGCAACTGATGGGACCACCCGGCTCGGATCTTGCGTTGCTGAAACTTGGCGCTCTGATCGAGGCGCGTGCGCCCGAACTTACCTTTCCGTCTCCAATCGCAGGCCTGCCCACATGAACAAGGTTCTGGAACTTCACGGCATAACAAAGCGTTTTGGAACGCTTACCGCCAATGATGATGTGACCCTGTCATTGGCCCAGGGTGAAATCCTTGCATTGTTGGGTGAAAATGGCGCGGGTAAGACGACGCTGATGAACATCCTGTTCGGCCATTACGCAGCCGACGAAGGCTCTGTCAGGGTCTTTGGCAAAGCGTTGCCTCCGGGTCTACCCCGCGCAGCGATCGAGGTGGGTGTGGGCATGGTACACCAGCACTTTACGCTTGCGGGCAACCTCACGGTTCTTGAAAACGTCATGCTTGGTTCAGAACCCCTGACACGCGCACGGTCCGCACGTGGCGAGGCGCGCGCAAAGTTGTTGCAGATCGCGGATCGGTTTGGTCTGCCCGTGAACCCCGACGACAGGATCAAGTCTCTTTCCGTGGGTGAACGTCAACGCGTCGAAATTCTGAAAGCGCTGTACCGAGACGCGCGCATACTGATCCTGGATGAACCCACGGCCGTTCTGGCCCGGCCCGAAGCAATGCGCCTGTTCGAGACGCTGCGCGACATGACGAAAGAGGGTCTGTCGCTTATCTTCATCAGTCACAAACTGCATGAGGTCATGGCGGCCTCTGACCGTGTGGCCGTTCTTCGTGGCGGCAGGTTGGTCGCGGAACGCAGGACCTCTGAAACCACCCCCGGAGAGTTGGCGGAATTGATGGTTGGCCGCAAAGTGGAACGGCCCGTTCGTCAAGACCACGAGATTGGCGCGCCGGTTCTGGTCGCAAACGATGTGCGCGTGGAAAAAGACGGTGAATTGCGGCTGGATGACGTGTCATTCACCGTCCACGCTGGCGAGATCCTTGGTATCGTCGGCGTATCAGGCAATGGTCAGGCCTCGCTTGGCGGGCTGTTGTCTGGACTGATCCACCCCAACGCAGGGCAGTTGACACTGCTGAACAAGGATATCGGCCATCTGGGCCCGCGCGGCATGATCCAGGCTGGCGCAGGCAGGGTACCGGAAGACCGCCATGCAGAAGGTGTCGTGGGTGATTTGAGCCTGTGGGAAAATGCAGTTCTTGAACGTCTGCGCACACCAGAGTTTTCGCGCCGAGGCTTTGTCCGACAACGCGCTGCCCGAGAATACACCGCAGGGCTTATCGAACGATTTGATATCCGAGGGGCCAGTCCCGACACGCGCACACGGCTGCTGTCTGGCGGCAACATGCAAAAGCTGATCCTGGGGCGAGTCCTGACCAACGGACCGCGTTTCGTGCTCGCCAACCAGCCGACGCGGGGCCTTGATGAAGGGGCAATTGCCGCAGTTCATGCCGAGCTTCTGGCCGCACGGGCCGAGGGTGCTGCGATCCTGCTAATTTCGGAGGAACTGGAAGAAGCCGTAGCTCTTTCAGACCGGATACAGGCCATCGTAAAGGGTCGATTGTCGAAACCGATATCCGCTGATGAGGCTGACCCGCAACGCCTTGGCCTGATGATGGCAGGTGTCTGGAAGGAAGATGATGATGCGGCTTGAACGACGCACATATGTACCGCTGTACCTTGTGGTCATTGCTCCGCTGGCCGCGATCTTTACCGCGTTGTTATTGGCTGCGGGTCTAATCGCAGCGGCAGGTGTGAACCCGCTGACTGCCTATGGTGAAATGCTGACCGGCGCGCTTGGTTCGCGCCTTTCGATCACCGAGATGCTGACCCGCGCCACGCCGCTGATATTTACCGGGCTTGCCGCGGCCGTCGCCTTTCGGGCGCGTCTTTGGAACATCGGCGGCGAGGGGCAGTTCTTCGTCGGCGCGCTGATTACCGCGTGGATCGGGCATTCTCTCGGGGTTTCCGGATGGATCGGGATTCCGATTTTGATGCTGGCGGGCATGGCGGCGGGTGCGGCCCTGTTGGCGGGCCCCGCTTATTTGCGCCTGCGTTTCGGGGTGGATGAGGTGGTGACGACCCTACTGCTCAACTTCATTGTGATCCTTTTCGTCGGCCTCATGATCGAGGGTCCGATGCGCGATCCGATGGCCTTTGGCTGGCCTTCCTCAGTGCCCGTGAGCGGAGAGTACCGCCTGCCGGATCTTATTCCCCGCACACGCCTTCATATCGGGTTGCTTTTTGCCATCGCGGCAGCAGGTGTTGTTTGGCTGATCCTGGCCCGCACGGTTTTTGGTGCTGAAACACGCGCCGCAGGCTTGAACGCCAGTGCCGCCGCCTTTGCCGGAATTTCCCTTCCAAAAACGATCATGGGTGTGGCCCTGCTGTCAGGCGCTTTGGCAGGGCTGGCAGGTTCCGTCGAAGTCATGGGTGTTACAGCCGGGGTCACGACAACCATGAGCCCCGGATTCGGCTATGCCGGCATCGTCGTCGCAATGCTGGCCGCATTGCATCCGGCGGGTGTGGTCGCCGCCGCGGTTTTCGTCGCCACCGTTTTTGTCGGGGCCGATGCCATGAGCCGCGCAACCGGCGTTCCCAGCTTCATTGCCGACGTGATCGTGGCGCTCTGCCTGCTCACCATGATCGTGGCCCTTCTTTTCACAACTTACCGGGTGCGCCGATGAGTGATGCAATTGACCTGCTGCTGAATACCAGCCTCTGGGCGTCCGTGCTGCGCATTGCAACGCCGCTTATTTTCGGAGTCCTCGGCGCGTTGCTCTGTGAACGTTCGGGTGTTCTCAATCTGGGGATCGAGGGGATCATGACCATGGGCGCGATGAGCGGTTGGCTTGCCGTCTACATGGGCGCGCCTTTGCTGGTTGGCCTGATGATAGCGGCACTTTGCGGCGCAATGTTAGGATTGCTGCACGCCATGCTAACGGTCCCGCTTGGATTGTCGCAACATGTCTCGGGGCTTGGCATCACGCTGTTTGCATCCGCGCTGGCCTACTACCTTTACCGGTTGCTTGTCGAAGTGGGCGATCTGCCCCCGACGATAGAACCTTTCCAGCCACTCGATGTTCCGGGCGTTTCCGATATCCCCATTTTGGGTCCGATCCTGTTTTCCCAGGCTCTGCCGACCTACCTCGCTCTGTTTGCGGTGGCTGTGATGGCCTACGTCCTTGCCCGGACACCGCTGGGGCTGGCCATTCGCATGACCGGTGAAAACCCGCACGCGGTTGAGGCGCAGGGGTTGAACCCCATTCGCATTCGCATTGGTGCAGTGGTTGTCGGATCAGCGTTGATGGCAGTGGGTGGCGCGTTCCTGACGACAACGGCGTTCAACAGTTTTTTCCCGGGCATGGTTCAAGGACGCGGGTGGATCTGCATCGCACTGGTTGTGTTCGCAAGTTGGCGGCCTGGCAAGGCGTTGATCGGTGCCGTGCTGTTTGCTTTTTTCGATGCATACCAGTTGCGGCTGCAAACGGCGATTGAAGGCGTGCCATATCAACTCTTCCTGATGGCGCCCTATGTGCTTTCCATCGTCGCGCTCGTTCTCGTCGCCCGCAGGGCCGAAGTGCCTGCCGCACTGATGGCACCCTATCGGCGCGGTGAACGTTAGGATCAGGGTTCACAACCAGTGGATGACTGGTCGTTGCAAGCGCGAAAGGGGCAGGACATACATGAGACGTCGCTTATGGCGGGTTGCGACATTGGTGCCCGTGCCTTTCGTGTTGGGCGGAATATTGCGTCAACACCTTGGGCAAGAAGCCATTGATCGCAATGCAGTACGCCAATAACCGCTGGCAATGACGATTAGAAAAGGCGGCTTCTGACGATGAGAAGCCGCCTTTTGTCTTTCGTTCTGACGTAGTTGCCTAGTTGCCTGCCGACTGCAATCTCCGACGGTCAGCGGCGGTTGCATTTCTCTCAACGACAGTCCGGTTGTATGGGTCTTTCAACTCATAACGGCCAAACTCGATCTCTTCTTTCCAGCCATTGGCATAGTTCACTTCGATATTGTTGCCCTGACGTTCAACTTTCGTCGGGCGGATTCCCGTAGTACCTCCTTGGCCGGACGAGCGCACGTTGTCGATGGAGATACCATCTGCCAATGACCGGAGCCTTGAGACATCGGCGCCTGTCGCCAGCCGTTCTTCCACAGTGCGGTTCTGAGCATTCTTCCTTTCATACCGACCGTTTTCGATTTCTTCCTTGGTTCCATCGGCATAGCGCACTTCGATGCCGTTGGCGTTCGTCTCAACCTTCGTTATGCCGGCAGAGCGCGATGACCCGCCGCCTGACCGGGATTGATCCTTTTTGCCGCTGCCTCGATTTGAACGCTTCGAGTCATCATCGTCGTCATCGTCATCGTCGTCGCGACCACCTTTGCCGGACCCGGAATTGTCGTCCCTATCATCGTCGCGGTCATCGTCCCTGTCGTCGTCGCGATCACCACCGCGACCACTGTTGCCCGACCCCGAGTTGTCGTCCCGTTCGCCGCCACGATCATCCCCCCGGTCGTCATCGCCTCCATCTCCGTCTTTTCCGCTGCCACTTTTGGCAAAGGCATAGGCTGGTTCAAGGTGCAGGCGACCTTCCGCGTCAAACTTCGGCACGTAAGGCGTCGCGGCAATCAACGAAGCCAGTGCTGCTGTGCTGAGAAGCTGGCCCAGTTTTCCTTGAAGTTTCATTTTTTCGCCTCCGGTTCTGTTCGACCCAACTCATGGTGTCGGTGACAGGTTATCCGGGGCTTTGCTTCCCGACATCGGGCTTAGGTCTGATGAATTGCGGGCCGAACGTCCCCGCCAAAACCACGACTTCGGTCGTAGTCGATTGCACCAAGTGGTTTAAGAAACCTGGTTCGGTTGTGCTCCGTTACCCTTCAGCTCGTCATCGGGTTCGAGATGAATGACAAAAACAGAACCCGGATAAAGACGTTCCAATGCGTGTTCGATTTCATTGCAGATGTCATGGGCTGCGCTGACCGGCATTGCGCCGTCCACAACAAGGTGAAACTCGACGAAGATGACATTCGCGGATCTGCGCCCCTTGAGGTCGTGATATTCCAGCGCAGCGCCCAGATTGTTTTCAATGGTGCTGGAAACAACCTGCAAGTCATGTTCAGAAAGGCTCACATCCATCAGGCCGTCAACGGACGCACGAATGACTTTCCAACCTTCCCACAGGATGTTCAGCGCGACCAGAATTGCAAGGATCGGGTCAAGGACAAGCCAGCCGGTGACAAGTGCAAGTGTGAGCCCCGCGATGACACCAACTGACGTCATGACATCTGTAAAAATGTGCCGCGAGCTTGCCTCCAATGCAGGTGAACCTTCGCGCCTGCCGACTTTAAGCAACAGGTAGGCCCATGCGCCATTCACGCCCGTTGCAATGACATTGACGGCGATTCCAAGAAAAGGCGCATCCTCAAGATGTGGATTGGGAAGGTCCAGCACGGCCTCTCTGATGATCAAGAACGCCGCCAACACAATCAATGCGCCCTCGACGACAGCGGAAAGATACTCGGCTTTCTTGTGGCCAAAAGGGTGGTTTTCATCAGGGGGCTTGTTTGCGACCCGAACCGCAAAATAAGCCAGCAGGGCCGCTGCGACGTTGACGGTGGATTCCATCGCGTCCGACAACAACGCCACCGAACCTGTCAGCCACCAGGCCAGCAGCTTCAGGGCCAGTACCGCCAGGGATATCGGAATGGACCAAAGCGCGATCTTTTGTGTCATTTGGCCACGACCCTCAATCAATCCTGAACAGAAACGCGGGCGTGTGCTGCGTTCCGGTGCCCAGAACGTAAAACAGGAGTTTGGCGAAAAGGGAATAGGCCTTGCGGCTTCGTGCTGACGGCTGGCAAGGACATCTGGCATCGGCCGCATGGCGCCAAAGAGGGTTACTCTGACGGCGAGTCTGTCGGTGACGCGGGCACGGCCTTGAGATAGGCCGCAATCGCCAGACGGTCGTCATCCGTAAGGCGGGATGTGTTTTCGATGACTTCGACCATCTCACCACCCGCGCTATCATAATCCGGCGTGAAACCGGATTTCAGATACTCGGCAATATCAGCCTCGGACCAATCCAGTTGGGCAGAAGTCAGCCCGGGGATGCGTCCCTTTCCGCTGGGGTTTGGTGCACCTGTCAGCCAGAGATCGCGTTTCAGGCCCCCCAGCCCGTTACGCGGCGTGTGACATTCTGCGCAATGTCCCAACGCCTCTACCAGGTAACGGCCTTGAATTTGCTGGTCAGTCAGATCGCCTTCCACAACCCAGCCCGGTTTCAGATACAACAGCTTCCACCCGCCCAGCCCGCGTCGAATATTGAAAGGAAAGCCAACCTCGTGCGCTGCGCTTTGGCTTGGAACCGCCGGCAGAGTGCCGAGGAAGGCATGCAGTGAAACAACGTCCTCGGCTGACATGTTGGCGTAGGACGTATAGGGAAATGCGGGGAAATAGTGCTGTCCTTCGGGCCCGGTCCCGTGGAGCAGGGCATTGGCCAGATCCGATGCGGACCACGATCCGATGCCGGCAACCGGATCACTGGATATGTTCGGGGCTATGAACGTGCCGAAATCCGACGCAAACCGACGACCGCCAGCGAGTACCAGCTTTTCCTCACCCGTTGCGTTCGGAGCAGAATGACAGGACGCGCATCCAGCCGCGTAAAACACTGCCTCACCTCGACTGAGATCAGGGACAATCCCGTTCAGTTGTGTCTGGTCAACTGTTTTCGGACGGGTCAGCACCAAACCGACCAGCCCGACCAGTACAGCGATACCTGCGGCGAAAATGAACAAACGCCGCATGGCCAGCGCTCCTTTAGTCTTTCGGTGCCCTGTAAGCCTTATGACATGCCGAGCATGATCCGCCCAGATCACCCATCGCCGCCTTAAGGGCATCGACATCCTGGCCTGCCGCCGCCTGCATCGCAACGGCGGCTTCCGCCATGGCCTGACCTTTTGCGCTTACATCCGGAAAGTTCTCCCAGATGGCTGGCAAGGCCCGGGTGGACGGGTCGGATGCATTGTCGGATCCGGCAGGCCACATCGCAGATTGATCGATCTGCGTCAGAACAACCAAGTTATTTGCAGCCCGTGTTGCTGCCTCGGCATCATATTCAACCTCTCCCTTGGCCATGCCGCCCAACGTGCCAAGATTGAAGGCATAGAGCTGCATGATTGAGGTCCGAGCCTTCACCGCGGGATTTTCGCTTTCATGGGCGATGGCTGATCCAATGACGGCTACCGACAACAAACCTGCCGCAACGGCCGGGATTTTCTTGATCATTGTGCGTCTCCCTGTTCAATGCGTCGAATACTAGCCTGAACATTTTTTCTTGTAATTGTTTGTTATTTGTTGTTCCTTGTTAATTTATGCACAACCAAAACTGGGATGATCTTCGATACGCGCTGGCCGTAAGGAAACACGGATCACTGAATGCGGCTGCCGGGGCGCTTGGTGTCACTCATGCAACGGTGCTGCGCAGAGTCGCCGCGCTTGAAGACCGTTTTGGATGCGTGATCTTTCAAAAACACCCGTCAGGGTACACTGCCCTACCCGAGGCCAGAGCTATTCTTTCGGCGATGGAAAGCGTTGAAGAGGCCGTACTTTCCGTAGAGCGGGCAATTGTGGGGGCAAACCGGTCCCCTGCGGGTCAGGTCCGCATTGCGTCTACGGACAGCCTTTGTCAGTTTGTATTGCCCCAAATTCTGACTGAGATATCGCGGCTTTATCCCGATTTGGAGCTGACTTTGTTAAGCGGCAACAGCCATCATGATCTGTCAAGGTTGACCGCGGACATCGCAGTGCGACCCTCGATCAAACTTGAAGAAGGGCTTGTCAGCGAACGTGCGGGAACATTGTCATTCGGCGTTTTTGACGACGGTTCCCCAAACCGAAAATGGATGAGGCTTGATGGAGCGTTGAGCCGCTCGCTTCCCGCCAAATGGCTGGCCGAACATGTCAGCGCCGATGAAATGACCAACGGGGCAGACAGCTTTTTGGTGCTTCAACAGATGGCAGCATCCGGGGTGGGCAAAACGATCCTGCCCTCGTTTATTGGGAACGCGGATCCTAGGCTTCATCGGTCGTCAGAAATTGATCCCAGAATAGATGTCCCGCTGTGGGTGGCGGCTCTGGACGAGATAGCGCGCACTCCGAGATTTGCCATCGTGCAAAGAGCTTTGGTTGAACGCCTTTCCATTGTTCTGCCGGGGTGACAAATCAAAAATCTCGCCCGTAGGTATGGCTCCTCCAAGGACGGCTTTGGGCCGATGCGCTGATCGTCTGGACGGAGTTTTGAGCGAGCTCCGTGTACTTCCTGCAAGGCCACGCGTGCTTTCTGTCTGCCGCCTGCGCGATTGCGCGACCGAGGGTTCTGACATGATCCGAGTTCCGAATCCGAACGCTGGTGAGTTCAGACCAAGGTCGGTGGCGCGGTCAGGGAATGTCGTTCATAGTTGATCACGAAATGAGACCCGAGATTTCTGATCTGTCAGTTCGCAATTGGTCATTGTCGCGCGTTTTTCTTGCGGCTTGCATTGTCGTGATGGGAACGGCCACCGCGATAGTTGGCGCATGGGTGTCAAATCGGATCGAGAATGCAGTTGTCCAAAATTCTGCCAATTCCGCAGCGCTGTATATGGAGAGCATCGTATCCCCTCTCAGCCAGGAACTTGCATACGGGGATCGTCTTTCCGATCAAGCAAGGCGGGCGCTGGACGAAATATTCATGACCCAGCCGATGCGGGACCGCATTGTGTCTTTCAAGTTTTGGAAACAAGGCGGCGTGATCGCGCACGCGTCGGATCCAACCATCATTGGACGCCGTTTCGACCCGACTGATGATCTGAGCCGAGCCTGGAGCGGAGCGATTTCGGGTTCTTTCGAAGATCTCGACCATGCCGAAAGCGCCGCAGAAGCAGCACTTGGGATCCCGCTACTTGAAGTGTACAGCCCGATCCGCGAACTCTGGTCAGGCGAAATTATTGCAGTTGCAGAGTTTTACGAGAAAGCCGAACAGCTGGAAGTTGATATGGCCAAAGCCCGCCGGACAAGCTGGCTGGTCGTCGGGTCAGCATTTGCAGCAAGCACAATCGTGCTGTTTTCCATCGTGGCAATCGGTGACAACACCATTCGACGTCAGGGGCGCCTGTTGGAGCGGCGTCTGAAAGAGAGTGAGCAGATGGCAGAGCAGAACGCCAGGCTGCGGTCGCGCGTGGTCGAAGCGTCGGAACGATATGCCACGCAAACAGACCGGTTTCTGAAGAAGCTTGGTTCCGAGCTTCACGACGGTCCCGCTCAATATCTGTCCCTCGCGGCCCTCAGGTTGGAGGCGGCGTTCTCGGACAGGCATGAAAAGCCTGCTGAGGCCGAGGAGATTCAACAGTCTTTGCAGAAGTCCCTGGCCGAAATTCGCGCGTTGTCGCGGGGGTTGTCCGCTCCGGACATCGACAATCTGGCGCTGATTGATGTGGTGAAAAGAGCGATAGAAGATCACTCGGAACACAGCCCGTTACGGCCGGATGTTTCACTTCAAGGAAGCCAGACGATCGAGTTGTCCGTGTCCGACAAGCTGTGTGTTTTCCGGTTCCTTCAGGAAACGCTTTCCAACGCCGCCAGGTATGCTCCGAATTCTCGATGCACGGTCATTTGCGAGGCGCATAACGATCGGGTCGTCATTCATGTCAACGATGACGGGCCCGGATTTGACCCCTCGGACGGAAAAGTACTGCGTGACGATGGAGGCCAGGGGCTCTTGGGTTTGCGAGATCGGGTTGAGAGTATTGGCGGCAGGTTCGAAGTCAGGTCAAGCCCTGGCAAAGGTACCTCTGTCACAATGATACTATTTCCCAGAAAGATGAGTACGTCATGACAACATCTGTCGTAATAGCGGATGATCACCCGATTTTCAGGGACGGTTTGCACCGGACATTGGACGAAGCCGATGGGTTCGAAGTTCTCGCTGCCGGCTCGAGCGCGGATGAGGCAATTTCACTTGTCAGCATTCATCAACCTGACATCGCCATCCTCGATCTTTCGATGCCCGGGGGCGGCATAAATGCGACGCGAAAAATCGCGGCCATGGCAAACCCGCCATTTATCGCGATATTGACGGTCTCGGAAAACAACAGTGACGTTGCGGATGCTTTGGAAGCAGGGGCAATCGGCTACATCGTCAAAGGTGTGACGGCTAGCGAACTGACGACCTCACTGCGCAGCATCGCCGCAGGTGAAGGATTCGTGTCACCCGGGTTGGCCTCGCGCGTGCTGCTTCAGATCAACAGAGAGGCAGAAGCTTCCAAAGACAGTGATGTTCTGGATGATCTCACACATCGCGAGGAAGAAATACTTCGACGTGTGGCGAAGGGGATGAGCAATCGGGAGATCGCAGATCAACTGGATCTTCAGGAAAAAACCGTAAAGCACTACATGACGGCAATCCTCTCCAAGCTCCACGCCCGAAACCGGGTCGAGGCCGCGCTGATCGCGCACGATGCTTGGGGCAAGACCGACTAAACCATGGGTCAAACGTGATTGCATGCTCAATGCTGGCCCTATCGCTTCGAAAAGCGTGTGCACCCGGGATCTGAGATTTCAGTTTCGTGCCGGCAAATCTAGTTGGTGGCAAGCTTTGTTGCACATGTTCGCCCTTGCGCTGTACCACCTCAAAGCGCATGCCCAAAGTGATCTGTCGGTCAGGGCCCTGGCGACCCTGGCCGCGACCGGATGGCGTGGTTCGGCGAATCTTTTGGCCTAACTCTCAGGCCTGTGTCGGAATCCATCCAAATAGGGGTCGGATTTGAGACGTTTGGCCGCAAAATCGACAAAAGCGCGCACTTTTGCAGACACGGTGCGGCCCTCTTGATGCACAAGATGGATGGGGACCTCGGGTGGTTCATACGAATTCAGAACGGTCCTGAGCCGCCCGTCCGCAACGTAGGGTGCAACCTGATAGGATAAAAGCCGCCCGATGCCATGCCCTTGCAGCGCCAGCTCGATCACCGCGTCATTGGTGTTCATGCTGATGCGCGGGTTCACGCGCTTTGTCACGACCGTTTCGCTTTTTTGAAAATGCCATTGGGCCGAGGCGTGCAGGGCGGTTGAGTTTATGATCGCGTGATTGGCCAGGTCGTCGGGTGTGTCTGGTTCGCCGCGCGCATCAAGATATGCCGGAGCGGCAAACACGACCTGCCTCACCGCGCCACATCTCACCGCCATCAGGCTTGAATCTGCAAGGTTTCCAATCCTGATCCCGACGTCGAGGCCTTCATCCACCAGATTGACCACGCGGTCCACATAGAGAGTGCGCGCAGAGAGCTTTGGATGCAGTTCCAGAAATTCACCCAGAATCGGAGTGACGAACATGCGGCCGAACAACAGTGATGCGGTCACGCTGAGTTCCCCGGTCGGTTCGGCATAGGATCCGACGGC
The DNA here is from genome assembly GCF_013110575.1 of Ruegeria sp. HKCCD7559. NCBI lineage: Bacteria > Pseudomonadati > Pseudomonadota > Alphaproteobacteria > Rhodobacterales > Roseobacteraceae > Ruegeria > Ruegeria sp. HKCCD7559. Next base: position 148,087 of record NZ_WVQU01000002.1, on the reverse strand, counting down.
GGCACGCTCTGCCTCCTCGAGATCCATCAGAATGCGTCTGGCATCTTCAAAGAACCTTCGCCCGCTGTCCGTCAGCATGACTGATCGCGTGGTGCGCACAAAAAGACGAAGCCCCAGGCTGTCCTCCAGCATGGAGACCAGTCGGGTTACCGTTGGTGGCGACATATTGAGGTGGCGCGCTGCGGCCGCGAAGCCTTTCAGCTCGGCCACCTTCACAAAAACGCTCAGAGCCTGAAATCTATCCAAACAACTATTCCATATTTTGGAATAATATATTGCCAATTAGGGATATTCTGCAACACCAAGGCTTGGACTAGCTTCACCTCAACCCCAGGGCTCTGCCCGGCTGAGATGGAGAATTCGATGTCACGTCCTTTTGCAGAAATCACTTTTACGCCTTCCGTGCGTGCAACACAGGCCAAGAACAAATCGGCTGAAGGTTATGCAAAGTTTCTGGCCGGCGCTGTTCAGGAAGACCTCATCAGCCCGGTCGAGGCGAGCTTCATCGCACAAAGGGACGGCTTCTATCAGGCGACCGTCTCTGAAACCGGCTGGCCTTATGTTCAATTCCGCGGCGGACCGGCAGGCTTTCTGAAAGTGCTGGATGAACGGACGCTGGCCTACGCAGATTTTCGCGGCAACCGGCAATATCTGAGCGCAGGTAACCTGCTGAACAACGACCGCATTTCTTTAATCCTGATGGACTATCCCAACCGGAGACGCCTCAAGATCTGGGGCCGGGCGAAACTTGTTGATGGCACGGATGATCCGGCCCTGACGCAACGTTTGAGTGACCCGAATTACAGGGGCCACCCGGAGCGGGCCATTGTGATCAAGCTTGAAGCGATGGACTGGAACTGCCCGCAGCACATCCCCCAACGCCTGACCCTGGAAGAGTTTGAAGAGCATATGGCGCCGCTTCGCGATGAACTGGCGGAACTGAAAGCTCAAAACGCAGAGCACAAAGAAAAGCCCGGCCAGAAACGCTGACCGATGCTGAACCCCGCGCGTTCAGACGCGCCCCCAAAACCCCAAGAAAGGAAATACCCATGTCGCGCAATGTGAATTCCATCCTGAGCGCAAGTCTTCTCGCGCTTACCATCGCGGTGCCATTAACTCCGGCCCCTGCAATCGCAAGTGAGACCGGCATTGAAGCCACCCAAGCGGTCAATTTCCGCGCAGAAAAAATCGGCGAGGTCAATATCGCCTATCGTGAGGCCGGAGACCCGAGCAGGCCAACCGTTCTTTTGCTTCATGGGTTTCCGACCTCGTCACATATGTTCCGCAACCTTATCCCCGAACTGGCCAAGAACTATCACGTGATCGCGCCCGATTTCCCCGGATTTGGGGCCTCGGACATGCCGCAAGCCGAAGACTTCGAGTATTCCTTTGCGAATATCGCCGAAATCATGACGTCTCTGCTGGATCGGAAGGGTGTCGATCAATACGCGGTCTATCTGATGGACTATGGTGCCCCGGTTGGATTCCGGATGTTTGCCGAACAGCCCGAACGGGTCACTGGCTTCGTCATTCAGAACGGCAATGCGTATGAGGAAGGGCTGCGCGAATTCTGGGACCCGATCAAAGCCTATTGGGCCGACCCCTCGAAAGAGAATGGCGACCAGCTTCGAGGGTTTCTTACTCTGGATGCGACCAAGTGGCAGTTCACCCACGGTGTACAGAGGCTGGAACTGATCAGCCCGGATAACTATTGGCACGTCCAATACCTGCTTGATCGCGAAGGTAATCAGGAGGTGCAACTTGAACTTTTCCTGGACTACGGCACCAACGTTGCCGAGTACCCGAAATGGCAGGCGTTGTTTCGTGAGCATCAACCACCTGCGCTGCTGATGTGGGGTAAGAATGATCACATCTTTCCGGCCGAAGGCGCCCTGCCCTATCAACGCGACCTGAAGGATCTTGAGTTTCATCTGCTTGATACCGGACACTTCGCGCTGGAAGAATATGGGCCTGAAATTGCGGAACAGATGACTGCATTCCTGAACCGCATCACCGCCGCCGGCAACTGATGCGCAACTGGCCGCGCCTCGATCAAGGGCGCGGCCTCATGTTTGGAGACGATCAATGAATACGCAAACAAACACTGCCAGGGATGTCACGGTTGAAATCGTGCACGGGTTTGTCGACGGTGGCACCGGAGGAAATCCCGCAGGCGTCGTTCTGGACGCTGATGATCTGAGCGCGCAAGATATGCAAACCGTGGCGGCAAGAGTTGGAGTGTCCGAGACAGCGTTTGTCTCGCGGTCCAAGACGGAAGGCTTCAAGCTGGATTTCTTCACACCGAACCGGCGCATCGCTCATTGCGGTCATGCAACAATCGCCGCCTTCTCTCACCTTGATGCGTTGGGTCGGATCCCCAAACCCGATACTTCAAAGGAAACAGTTGATGGCCCCAGGCGCATACTCATGAAAGACGGCGCCGCCTATATGGAACAATTGGCCCCACGCTACTCGGGTGCTCAGGAATGGATCGAAAAGGGCATGAAACTCGACGATGTGCTGAGCTCTCTCGGGGTCGACAAAACTGACCTGGATCAGAGGTTTGCTCCGGTTCTGGTCAACACCGGCAACAGCTTCATCGTCGTTGGTCTTTCGGATGCGGCGGGCTTTGCCAAAATCAGACCAGATTTGGCCAAAATCAAGCAAATCAGCGAGAAACTGGATCTGATTGGCTATTACGTATTCACGAATGACCCTTCAATCACCAGCCGGGACGCCACAACCCGTATGTTCGCACCCAGATACGCGATAGATGAAGAAGCCGCCACTGGGATGGCGGCCGGGCCACTTGCATGCGTGTTGCACGATTTCGGCGGCACGTCTCAGCGATCATTTGAAATCGAACAGGGGGTGTTTATGAACCCGGCAAGCCCGAGCCTGATAAAGGTCGATCTGGATATCGAGAATGGCGCAATCACGGGCCTCATGGCGGGTGGTTACGGAAAAGCCATGACCTCGGCCCGGATTGCTTTGTGACGCGAAAAGGCCAGGTGTGTCCGCAGCATCAGCTTCGGATGCGCCCAGGTCCTTGAGCGCGAATACATATCGTCCAAGGGTCCTGCGACGGCACCTTAATCAGCGCAGTGCGCGGCCTCGTCGCCCGCAGCCCAAATCGAATTCGGCATTGCGGACAATGTAGAAGCTTGCGATTCTCAATCCATGTTGTCCGGATCCATGTGGCGATCCGGCATGGGGCTGGCTTGAGGCTCCTTTTCGACGAGAGAGTACAACTCGATGGATTCGGCAAGCCCTCGAACTTCGTGAAACCCACAAGCTGAGAACAGTTCAGGCGAAGCAGCGGCAACGGCTGACGTCGCCAGAACTCTGTGGCCCAGGGATTTCGTCAACCCCTCAATACGGCTTGCGAGGTTGACCGCTCTGCCCAGAACAGTGAAATCCAGCCTGCCGGGACTGCCGATGTTGCCATAGCTGACCTGCCCGACATTGATCCCGATGCCTATGTCCAACGGCGGCTTCTGAGCCTCATCGCGGCGATGGTTGAGTGCGGCCAAACCGGTCAAAACACTTTGAGCGGCCTGTGCTGCCCTTTTGCATTGGGCGTTCAAACCTTCCTGTGTCTCGACAGTGAATATCGACAGAATGCCGTCGCCCATGAACTTGAGAATGTCGCCGCCATTCTCTTCGACGGACTGCACGACCAGATCGAAATATCCACTCAACATGTCGAAAACGTCTTCTTCGGATGCCCTGTCTGAAAGAGCGGTGAAACCGCGCAGGTCAGAGAACATGACAACTGCGTCAAGGGTTGTGCGTTCCCCTCGCTTGATCCGCCCGTTCCACACAGCATCAGAGGGCCCATCGCCAAGATAGGTTCTCAGAAGACCTTTGGACGACTTGCGCATGGTTACAGGTTCAAGAGCAGAGGACAGAGCGGGCAACGCATCCTCAATCATTTCCAGATGCCGGGGCGAGAAGCCTTCTGGCGACCGGGTGACAAAAGTACAGCCGTGCAGCGATCCGTCTCCGTAATAAAGCAGCGTGGCATAGTAATCGGTGCCACCCAGCCCGGCGAAATCAAGATATGACGAGTGCTCGGTCCCGGGGTCCAATTGCCGCAGACTTTTGTGAAGTGGCTTCCGGTGTTCAAGAATGTATTCGAACGAGCTACCGACATACCCATCCGTCAGCATGGTCTCATGTGTCACGTCATAGCTTTCGGTGCCATCCGGTGTCCAGACGATTCCCCATGCGATGAGCAGCGGATTGGCGAAACGCTGACCTATATTGACCCGCCAGAGCGGCACACCCGCCTCGATCAGAGACGAACAGAAATATGACACCACTTTTTCCGGGTCATCCGAACGACGCCCCTCGGCAATCATCCAATTGGTCAGTTGGGCAATAGCATCCATTGTTTAAAACCAATCGCTTAGACAAGGCCGTCAAAAACTTGGGTTCAGTGTTCGATCATATTATTCTAGCCTTTTTCTTACCCCATCCAAGCCTGCTGTTCGGTTCACAGTTGTTGGTACCAAGCGCCGGCCCAGCCACACGCAGACCTTCGTGGATACGGTCTTTGCGCAATTTGAATGAACCTTGCCAAAAGGGCGGCGTCGCTTTCGAAATCCCTTTGAACGTCTTGTCGCACGCTGATTGCACGAGGCCGCTCAGGCTATTGATTTATTAGCGCGCGCAAAGAATATGTAAATCTATGATAAGTTCATGGCGAACAAAACCGGCAGGCAGACTGGCATGACCAAGATAAAGAACATGGAAGAGTTTGCAGCGCTCAGCGGCATCTCGCGCCCCACGGTATCCAAATACTTCCACGATCCTGACAGCGTACGCCCCACGACACGGGCCCGCATCGAAGAGGCGCTTGAACGGTTCGACTATCGCCCGAACATCTATGCCGTGAACCAGAACCGCAAGCTGACCAAGAATATCGGCATTGTCGTGCCCTATCTGGCGGACCCGTTCTTTGTCGAGATTGCACGCTATCTGGAACAAAGTTGCATTGCGGCAGGTTATCGGCCGTCCCTGTTCAGCTCTCATGGCGAGCAGAAGCTGGAGAACGAAATTCTGGACGGCTTGCAATCGATGAAACCCGCCGGTGTTCTTTTGGCCCCTTTGGGCCGAATTTCAGACAGATCTGCGATCGAGAAATTCTGTGCCAATGTGCCGACCGTTCTGTTCGACAGCAATCTTGATGGTCTGGGAGCAGCCTTTGTCGGATCGGATAACTTTAGCTTTGTGTCGCAAACCGTCGAATACATGACCCGCACTGGTGAACCCCCGTCCTTCTTCGAAATGCGAACACCCGCAAACCCCAATGCCAACAAACGGCGCAAGGCGTATGTCGAAATCATGGAGCGCCTCGGACATGAGCCGCATATTCTCAAGGTTGATGGCAAAGGTTGGGCGTTTGAAGAAATTGGACACAGAGGCACGATGAAGATCTTGGAGGAAGGTCAATTGAGGACGAACTCGGTTCTGTGTAGCAATGACCGGCTTGCCATCGGCTTTCTTGCCGCTTGCTACGAACAGGGGATTCGGGTCGGTCGGAAAGAGGACTGCACGTTGCGTGTAGCTTCGAATGATGGGCACCCGTTCGCAAAATTTACATGTCCATCCCTGACAACGGCAGCGCATGACTATGATAATGTAGCGGCGCGCAGTGTCGAAACCCTGTTCCAACTCATTGAAAGTGGCGGGAAACTTCAGGCGCGATCGGAAACGCTATTCCCCGCACGACTGGTTTTGAGGGATTCTGCGTAGCTTCAATTTTTAACGCGCGTAAAGTTTTTATTGACGCCGCGACAAATTACGCACTACTTTCCGAGTACGGCATCCAAGCTCAGGGAGGACAAGGATGTATTTGAAGAATGCACTTCGTGCGGCGACGGCATTGACCTTTGTCGCAACGGCCGCGGCCCATGCAGAAACGATCACGATCGCAACCGTCAATAATGGCGACATGATCCGGATGCAGGGCTATACCGACAATTTCACCGAGGCGACTGGTATCGACGTGGAATGGGTGACGCTGGAGGAAAACGTCCTGCGTCAGCGTGTTACCACCGACATCACCACCAAGGGCGGTCAGTTCGATATCATGACCATCGGCATGTACGAAACGCCGATCTGGGGCGCAAATGGCTGGTTGGTTCCTTTGGATGGGCTGTCTGAGGAATATGATGTCGGCGACCTGCTTCCTGCGATGGCGGGTGGCCTGAGCCATGACGGCACGCTGTATGCAGCACCGTTCTATGGCGAAAGCTCGATGATCATGTATCGCACCGACCTGATGGAAAAGGCCGGGATGGAGATGCCTGAGGCGCCAACATGGCAGTTCATCCGCGAGGCGGCGGCTGCGATGACGGACCGTGACAACGACATCAACGGCATCTGCCTGCGCGGCAAGGCGGGCTGGGGTGAAGGCGGTGCCTTTATCACTGTGACCGCGAATTCCTTTGGTGCACGATGGTTTGATGAAGATTGGACACCTCAGTTTGATCAGCCCGAATGGAAAGAGGCGCTGACCTTTTTTGTCGACATGATGAATGAATCCGGCCCTGCCGGTTACGCGACCAACGGCTTCAACGAAAACCTTTCGCTGTTCCAGCAGGGCAAGTGCGGGATGTGGATCGACGCCACTGTTGCGGCGTCCTTCGTGACAAATCCGGATGATTCAACTGTCGCGGACAAGGTCGGGTTTGCTCTGGCACCAAATTCGGAAGGCGTCGACAAGCGCGCCAACTGGCTGTGGGCCTGGGCACTGGCCATTCCGGCGGGAACCCAGAAAGAGGATGCAGCCAAGCAGTTCATCGAATGGGCGACCTCAAAGGATTACATCGAACTGGTGGCGGAAAACGAAGGTTGGGCCAATGTCCCTCCGGGCGCGCGCACCTCGCTTTATGAGAACGCGAACTACAAGGACATTCCGTTCGCCAAGATGACGCTCGAGTCGATCCTGTTGGCCGACCCGCAGAACTGCTGTGCCAAGCCAACACCCTATACTGGCATCCAGTTCGTTGCGATCCCGGAATTCGCGGGCATTGCCACACAGGTCAGTCAGGAATTCTCGGCGGTTTATGCCGGACAGCAGACTGTAGATGAAGCGCTTGAAAAGGCGCAGGCCTTTACAGCTGAAGAAATGGAAGCCGCAGGGTACTGAGGCATCCCTCACAGTAGGGGACAGGTGATCTGTCCCCTGCTCTCTCCGCTTCCACAACTCGCGTTTTTCTCGCAGGCTGAGTTACGCCTGAACAGAGAGGGTTTGCGAAATGGCTACTCAACACTCCCGATCCGTTGCTCGCCTGATGATGGCACCCGCAGTGGTCCTGCTGCTTGGCTGGATGCTCGTGCCATTGACGATGACGCTGTACTTTTCTTTCAAAAAATATCTGCCTCTGCGCGGGGGTGATCTGGGCTGGGTCGGGTTCGACAACTACGTCCGCTTTGTCTCGTCCAGTACATTCTGGCCCGCGGTTCAGGCAACACTGGTCATTGTTGGCGGTGTTCTGATCATAACCGTCATTCTCGGAATTCTGCTCGCCATGCTGCTGGATCAGCCGATGTGGGGGCAAGGCATTGTCCGTATCCTTGTCATCGCGCCGTTCTTCGTGATGCCCACCGTGTCTGCGCTGGTGTGGAAGAATATGTTCATGGACCCGGTCAATGGTTTGCTGGCCCATCTGTGGCGTTTTTTCGGGGCCGAGCCGATCTCGTGGTTGTCCGAGGCGTCGATGACCTCGATCATCATGATCGTTTCGTGGCAATGGCTGCCCTTTGCAACGCTGATCCTGTTGACCGCAATTCAGTCGCTGGACAGCGAGCAACTGGAAGCAGCCGAAATGGATGGCGCACCGGTTCTGAAGCGCTTCTACCACATCATTCTGCCGCATCTGAGCCGCGCGATCACCATCGTAATCCTAATCCAGACAATATTCCTGTTGTCGATCTTCGCCGAGATCTTCGTGACCACCGGCGGCGCATTCGGTACCCGTACACTCACCTACCTGATCTTCCAGCGTGTGCTGGAGAGCCAGAATGTTGGTCTCGGATCAGCCGGAGGTGTCTACGCAATCATCCTTGCCAATATCGTTGCGATCTTCCTGATGCGCATCGTCGGCAAGAACCTGGACGCGTGAGGAGGAAAACCCATGGCCCGCGCTGTCACATCCCGACGCAAATCGCTGAACACCGCCCTTGCCTGGGCCGTGGGACTGCTGATTTTCTTCCCGATCCTCTGGACGATCCTGACCAGCTTCAAAACCGAAGCGCAGGCCATTGCCAGCCCTCCGTTGTTCCTAAACTTTGACTGGACGCTGGAAAACTACGCCATCGTGCAGGAACGCTCGGACTATATGCGGTTTCTGTGGAATTCGGTGATCATCGCCGGTGGGTCGACCATGCTGGGCGTGATCATCGCCGTGCCCGCCGCCTGGGCGATGGCGTTTGTTCCGTCCAAACGAACCAAGGACATCCTGTTGTGGATGCTGTCCACCAAGATGTTGCCGGCCGTAGGTGTGCTGTACCCGATCTACTTGCTGTTCATCCAACTGGGCCTTCTGGATACGCGCGGAGGGTTGGTCGTGGTGCTGATGCTGATCAACCTGCCGATCATCGTCTGGATGCTTTACACCTATTTCCGCGAAATTCCGGGTGAAATTCTGGAAGCCGCACGGATGGATGGGGCGACGCTGAAAGAGGAAATCCTCTATGTCCTAACCCCCATGGCCATTCCCGGCATCGCTTCGACCGTCCTGCTGAACTTTATCCTTGCGTGGAACGAGGCATTCTGGACCCTCAATCTGACCGCTGTTGACGCGGCACCGCTCACGGCCTTCATCGCCAGCTATTCCAGCCCCGAGGGCCTGTTCTTTGCCAAGCTCAGCGCGGCCTCGACCATGGCAATTGCACCCATCCTGATCCTTGGCTGGTTCAGCCAGAAACAACTTGTCCGCGGCCTGACCTTCGGCGCTGTGAAATAAGGAGCATTCCTCATGGGACGCATACAACTCAAGTCCGTGACCAAAAGCTTCGGCGACGTTCAGGTCATCCCTCCGCTGGACCTGACCATCGAAGATGGCGAGTTCACCGTTTTCGTCGGCCCTTCGGGCTGTGGCAAATCCACGCTGCTGCGCCTGATCGCCGGGCTGGAAGACATCACCAGTGGCCACATAGAAATCGATGGAGCAGACGCAACAGACGTGCCGCCCGCCAAGCGAGGGCTGGCAATGGTGTTCCAGTCCTATGCGCTTTACCCGCATATGACCGTTCGCAAGAACATCGCATTTCCGCTGCGCATGGCGAAACTGGATCAGGCTGAAATCGACAAGCGGGTTGAGGGCGCGGCCAGTGTCCTGAACCTGACCGATTACCTGGATCGCCGCCCGGGCCAGTTGTCCGGCGGTCAGCGACAGCGCGTCGCCATTGGTAGGGCTATCGTTCGTGAACCGGCCGCGTTCCTGTTCGATGAACCGCTTTCAAACCTCGACGCAGCGTTGCGGGTGGGCATGCGGTTGGAGATAAGCGAGCTGCATGAACGCCTCGCGACAACGATGATCTACGTCACCCACGATCAGGTCGAAGCCATGACCATGGCGGACAAGATCGTTGTGCTCCAGGCTGGCGTGATCGAACAGGTTGGCAGCCCACTGGAACTGTACAGAACGCCACGCAACCTGTTTGTTGCGGGGTTCATTGGTTCGCCCAAGATGAACTTCATCGAAGGGCCCGAAGCGGCAAAGCATGGCGCACAAACGATCGGCATTCGACCGGAACACATCGCGGTGTCGGACTCCGAAGGAGAATGGTCCGGGCGCGTCAGCGTCTCTGAACATCTTGGTTCGGACACATTTTTCCACGTCCACGACACCGGACTGGCCGAGACAATCACCGTTCGTGCCGATGGCGAGGTTGGTTTCCGCCATGGGGATCGCATACATCTGACCCCACGCGCCGATGTGATCCACAGATTTGACGCAGACGGTCTGCGGATCGAATGAAACGTCTAACGGGCAAAACCGCCCTGATCACAGGGGCTGCGCGGGGCATTGGATTGGCATTTGCCAAGGCCTATGTGGCAGAGGGCGCACGGGTCGCCGTCGCCGACATCGACATCCAGCGCGCGCAGGACGCGGTCGCTGGAATTGGCGCGGCAGCTTTCGCTGTCGAAATGGACGTGACCGACCAGCAGAGCATCGATAGGGCCATAGCCAAAACCGCGACGCAATTCGGCCCAATCGACATTCTGATCAACAACGCGGCCATCTTCACCGCCGCACCAATCGTCGAGATCGAGCGCGCCGACTACAATCGCGTTTTTGACATCAACGTCGCGGGCGCGCTGTTTACGATGCAGGCCGTCGCCAAACATATGATCGAGCACGGAACCAAAGGCCGAATTATCAATATGGCCTCGCAGGCCGGGCGAAGGGGTGAACCGTTGGTCGCTGTCTACTGCGCCAGCAAGGCGGCGATCATATCCCTGACCCAATCGGCGGGGCTGGACCTGATTTCTCATGGGATCAATGTAAACGCGATTGCCCCCGGTGTCGTCGATGGCGAACACTGGGATGGTGTGGACGCCTTTTTTGCAAAACACGAAGGCAAGCCCCTTGGCCAGAAGAAGCGCGAAGTGGCGGCAGCTGTTCCATATGGCCGCATGGGGCGCGCGGAAGACCTTACAGGCATGGCGGTTTTTCTGGCCTCTGATGAGGCCAGGTACATCGTCGCCCAGACTTACAACGTCGACGGCGGAAATTGGATGAGCTGATGGACCCTGTGGCGAACGCAAAATCTCCGACACGGCTGCGGCAAGAGAGCCTGTCCAAGCTACCAACCACCGTGAAGACCCCGATGTACGAACGTTCGGATCTGACGCCGGGCATCGTTCATATTGGATTGGGTAATTTCCATCGCGCGCATCAGGCCTGGTATGTTCACAAGCTCATGCAGCAGGGGCTGGCCCATGACTGGGCAATCGTCGGAGCGGGTGTGCGAAGCTATGACGCTGTCATGCGAGAACGATTGCTGGCGCAGGATTGCCTCACAACGCTGATCGAGTTAGGGCCAAACGGAATGTCCGCCGAGGTGGTTGGCCCGATGATCGACTACCTGCCGATCGAAGAAAACAACGCTGCCCTCATCCACGCGATGGCAGATCCGGCCACCCGGATCGTTTCGCTGACTGTTACCGAGGGGGGGTATTTTCTGGATGCCAACAGCGGCGCATTCGATTTCGATCACGCAGATATCCGTCATGACGCCGAAAACCTCAATCAGCCCCGTACGGCCTTCGGCGCGATGGTTGCGGCACTCAGACGACGGCGCGCCGAGGGGTTGACCCCGTTCACGGCGCTCAGCTGCGACAATCTTCAGGGCAACGGAACGATTTTGCGAAACTGTGTTGTGGGATTGGCGCGCATGTCCGACTCGGAACTGGCCGACTGGATCGACAGGCATGGCGCGTTTCCCAACTCGATGGTGGATTGCATCGTACCAGCGACCACCGACCAATTGGTATCGCAATGCCGCGCCCTTGGCGTCGATGACAGAGCGCCCGTCTCGCATGAGAACTTTCGCCAATGGGTCATCGAGGATGCCTTCTGCGCCGGGCGTCCGCCCCTCGAAAACGTCGGAGCAATACTGACCAACAACGTCCATGGTTACGAGACCATGAAGTTGCGCATTTTGAACGGAGGTCATCAACTGTTGGCAAATGTCGGAGAAATAATGAATGTTTCGACGATTGCCGACTGCATGAAGGACCCGGACATCGTGGCGTTTTTTCGAAAAGTGCAGGTCGAAGAAATCCTTCCGCATGTCGAAGCGGTTCCCGAGACCACTGCAAATGAGTACCTTGAGTTGATCGAGAGCCGATTTGCAAACACGGCGATTCACGACACCACACGCAGGGTTGCATTCGACGGATCGGCAAGACATCCCGGATTTTTGCTACCGTCGCTCCGCGATGCATTTACATCAGGGTCTTCTGCAAACGGGCTCGCTCTCGCCGAAGCGTTCTGGTGCCGGATGTGTGCGGGTATTCGTGAGGATGGCTCCGAGATCACTCCCAATGATCCCCAGTGGGAAAGCCTGAACCGCACCGCAAAAGCGTCCAAAACTGATCCTGAGCTTTGGCTGGAACAGGGGTTCTACAGCGGTGACTTTGGGATCAGTACACAGTTTTCCAGCGCCTTTGCCCGCTGGCTGACCCTGATATGGCAGCGTGGCAGCCGGGCCGCCATTGCTGAGTATGTCGCGAACGGTTAACGTAACAGATCATTCACGAGGCTCAGTTCGCTCGGTGCCTATGCGGTCCGGTATCTGGCCCTTGGAGCTTTGTCTGACGTTGGCGCAAATAGGGCCTGCAATCTGCCGAAAATGGCATGGATGTTACCCTCGGCGGTTCTGACCGGTTCACCGCCTTGGGCAAATCCCCACTACAGAGTCCATGGAATAAGCGAAAGTTTGCCACCGGATCAAAAGCTCCGAGAACGGGTCCAAAAAAATGAAAAAATACTTGGCAGAATGCCTAAACCCTAAACGGCCGCAGATGCCCGGTTCAGCCAAGGAACACGGGTTTCTGTTGCACTTATGAGACGGTTCTGCCGTTGAAAGAAAGTGTCATTTGAAACATTGTGCACCTGCTGTTTCAAAAAGATCGGTGCATAGTAGTTTGTCATAAAAAGAACAATTTGAGCGTGCATCCGAGTGCAATCTAATCTTCCGAGGTACAGGGCTGAGCAATGGCAACTACGACTATAATACCAAGACCTTCCGCTTCTTCGCCGCTCAGTCCAATACAAGGTTATGTTGCCTACGTTGACGGCAATCCTTCGACCACCACAATTTCTTACCACTTCGAACAATACGCGGGCACACAAGCGTGGACTGCCGAATACAAGGCGGAATTCCGAGCGGCTCTTTCTGCCATCGAGGCCGTCGCAAATGTGACTTTTGTCGAATCCGGCAGCGCTTCCGCCGACTTGGTTGAAGTTATTGCGCCCACAAGTTTTTTTTCAAATCCCAGAACGCTTGGCTACCACTATACGCCATCAAGTGGTCCCTCCGTAGGCGCTTTCAACACCGCTTACTGGACTGCCGGAACAAATGGAAACGGCGATCCGGGCGGGTTTTTCTTTACTACGTTGCTCCACGAACTGGGCCATGCGCTGGGATTGGGTCATCCCCACGACACCGGTTTGGGTACAACCGTGATGAATGGCGTTACATCGCCATTTGACTCTTTCGGGACCGGCAGCCTGAATCAGGGTGTCTACACGGTGATGTCGTATAATGATGGCTGGACCGAAAAGAACGGAATTCTCTCTGTCAACGCGACTTATGGTGGTTCAACTGGGCTCGGCGCACTGGACATTGCTGCGTTGCAGGCGATGTATGGCGCCAATACCAGCCACAACTCTGCCAATAATACCTACACGCTTCCTTGGGCAAACGTCGCGGGTACCGGCTATCAGTCTATTTGGGATACTGGTGGAAACGATACCATCCAGCATGTCGGCAGTTCGAAGGCGCGGATCGACTTGCGGGCCGCAACACTGGATTATTCCGAGACCGGCGGCGGCGTAGTGTCTTACGCAGAGGGTATAAAGGGCGGCTTTACAATCGCGCATGGCGTTGTGATTGAAAACGCGATCGGTGGGACCGGTGACGACGTGATCGTCGGGAATACCGCTCAGAACGTTCTGAATGGCAACCATGGTCACGACAAAATCTATTCAGTGTCCGACGGAACCAACAACAACACCGTTTATGGCGGTTTGGGGAACGACACCATTTATCTGGCGAACGGTTCCGGTGCAGACCAGGTTTTCGGCGGCCAGGGCGACGATTGGGCCATTGTGACCAACAATGCCGGCTCGTTTTCCGGAGGAAGCGGTACTGACACAGTCCGATTTGTCAGCGCCATCAGCAGCTATCTGTTCATTAAAAACGGCACGAAATACGAATTTGTCGATGCCGTTTCACGTATCACCTTCACGGTGGAAGATGACGTCGAGGCCATTCAGTTCCTGAATGGATCACAGGCGTATACTCGTTCGAATATCGAAGCTGCCATGCAGCTTTCGGATATCGAGACGACCGGCACCACACTGAAACATGCAAGTCAGGGCATTTACGTTCTGGATGCAGGCAGCTCGAACGTGACGCTGGTATTTAATGGTCAGGCTGTTGGTCAAAACACGATCGCCGGCTGGCAGGCCATTCACGCCGAGGCTTCGGGCGGCGGTTACAAAGTGCTGTGGAAAAACGTGGATGGGACGTACGGGGAATGGACCGTAAATGCCAATGGTCAGTTCCTCAGCAGCAGCAGCATCAGCAACGTGGCTGATGTTGAGACCTTCTATGGCGCTGATTTGAACAATGACGGGCTGACGGGGCATGGTACGGTCACGGTTGAAACCAACGGCTCCACGACGCTCGTTTCGTCAAGCCTGGGTTCGTATTTGATTAACGGCACCATTGAACTGACCCTCAACGGTGTCAAAGCCGGCCCGGGCAGTATTCCCGGCTGGCAGGCCATTCAGGCCGAGGCTTCGGGCGGCGGTTACAAAGTGCTCTGGAAAAACGTGGATGGCACGTTTGGGGAATGGGTGACGGATGCCAGTGGTCGTTTTGTCAGCAGCCGCATCATAGACGACGTTAGGGATGTCGAGGTCTTCTATGGCGCAAATCTGAACAATGATGGGCAAATCGGCCATATCACGACCAGCATCGAATCCAACGGTTCCACGACGCTGGGATCGTCAACCAATGGCGCATATGTAATCGGCGGCACCATCGACTTGACGCTCAACCAGGTTAATGCCGGTCCTGGCAGCTTCGCGGGCTGGCAGGCCATTCAGGCCGAGGCATCCGGTGGCGGCTATCGGGTGTTGTGGAAGAACTCGGACGGGTCCTACGGTGAATGGACGACGAATGCGGCCGGTGAATTCCAGAGCAGCACAACAATCAGCAATGTTGCGGATGTAGAGGTCTTTTATGGCGTTGACCTGAACAATGACGGGCTGACGGGGCATGGAACAATCAGCATTGAATCCAGCGGCGCGACGACGCTGGGGGCGACAACCCAAGGTGAATATCTGATTGGCGGCACCACCAAGCTGACATTCAACAACGCCACCGTCGGACCGAACAGCTTCTCCGGCTGGCAGGCCATTCACGCCGAGGCTTCAGGTGGCGGCTACCGGGTGCTGTGGAAGAATGCGGATGGGTCCTACGGTGAATGGGTCACGGATTCCAATGGTGTATATGTCAGTTCCAACACCGTCGCTGACGTGGTGGCGGTCGAATCCTTCTATGGTTTTGATATCGATGGCAGTGGAACTGTGGGGTACCAATTGCCCAAGCTCGCTCGGCTTTCGGAAGGCGATCAGAAAGAAGTATTGGGAGAGACCGATTGGGATGAAACGGTCGATTATCTGAAGTTCGCCCCTGATCTTGAGGCGCCCGAAGACGCAGAAGACGTCTACACGCTGGTGAGCTTGCATCAGGCTCAGGACACAGCGTTTTCCGTTTCCGAAGACGCATTGGCCGCCGTTCCGAGTGGCAATGTTGACGTCGAGGGTGACGAGATCAGCCCGGCACTGATGCCCCTTTTGGAAGAAGACAGCTTTTGGATATAGATGTGCATTGGCGCTGGAGGCGGCCCGTTCTGTCAAACTGACGGTGCAGTTTCTGGCGTAGTTCGCTGCTTAGGCTTGCGATTTCGATCAGTGCTCCGGGCTTCCGGGCCCGCGTTGTCAGCTCTGTCGAACCTAACAGCTGGACGAAAGCAAAAACGCCAGCCCAAGCGGACGGATCGCCAGGATTTGGGTCGGGCTTTTGCCAGAGCGGAGCCGCGGCAACACACCCTGCCGCCAGCAAGGCAGCACCGGAGTTTCCAGGCGGGTCTGGCAACGTCCAAAACCCATAGGGTGCCGCGCGAACTGCCGCCATCGATCACGGTGATATTCTAGGCAACGTTTCTAGGAGGAATAATCCGTTGGTCCTATTGGTCCTGATCGGCTGTGCGGTCGCGCTCCTGAAGGGCGCGAATGCGCATCCTCTGGCCGGCTTGAATATGTGCTCGCATTTCCATCTCGGCGGCAGCACTATCACGCGACTTGAGGGCTGCCATAATGCGCCTGTGTTCCGCGACTGCGGCATCCGCCCGTTCATTGTCCAACAGTTGCGACGGTCCGAGTATCAGCAGCGCTTTTTGCAATGAAAGCATGGATTTCGCCAGAAACCGGTTTTTGGCCACATCCAACAGGGTGGCGTGAAATACCCTGTTGATCCGGGCGGCCTCTGGCCCCGTACCTGCCTGGGCAAGTTGGTCGTTCAGAACCTCAAGTTCGTCCAATTCGATATCTGACGCGGCTCGGGCCGCCAGACGGGCCGCAGTGCCTTCAAGCACGGCACGCATCTCATAAAGCTCCATTACCTCGGCATAACTCAGGCTTCGGACCGTTGCGCCCTGCCTTGGCACATGCGTGACAAGCCCATCCGTCTCGAGCTGTCGGATCGCTTCGCGCACAGGAGTTCGGCTGACGCCCAACCGATTGGACTGGTCAATCTCTCTCAAGCGATCGCCGGGCAAAAGCGCCCCTTCGCGAATCTCGTCCAGCAACCGTTGATACACGGAATTGCCTTGGGGGCCTGGCTGAATTGAGTCGTCCTGAAAGGTCATCATGTTCTTGCTTGCACTTTGTATCCAAAGGAATACAGTTGAACACATTACGGGTCAATGGCAATGGAATTCAGGTTTTGCTCATCTTGAAGAACCACCCTTCCCCCCTTGTGAAAAGGTCGGTGACGTTTGGAATTGCAGTGCTTGGCACAGCGGTCTTTTGGGTTTTGGACCTGCCGCTGCCGTTCTTGTTCGGCCCCATGGCAGCTTGCCTGATCGCCGCGCTTGCCCAGGCGCCAATGCAAGGGTTTGGGCAGATTTCCGTTGCCGCCAGAACGATTCTGGGCGTAGCAGTCGGTGCCTCGATCACGCCGGCACTTTTCGTCGAACTGCCCAAGATGGTCACATCGATCATGCTGGTTCCCGTCTTCATAATCCTGATTGCTTTTGTTGGTGTGCCGTTTTTTCGAAAAATCTGGGGATTTGACGAAAAAACCGCATTTTACGCAGCGATGCCGGGCGGTTTGCAGGACATGATCATTTTCGGCGCCGAAGCCGGAGCCGACCCAAGAACCCTTTCCCTGATCCACGGTACGCGCGTGTTGATCATCGTCACTTTGGCGCCGTTGTTCCTGACGCTTTTCTACGATGCGGAACTCACCAATCCCATAGGACAGCCGGCGCGTGAGCTTCCTGTTCATGAACTGCTGCTGATGGTTCTGGCGGCTTTCATCGGCTGGAAAGGCGGAGAGAGAATAGGGCTTTTCGGCGCATCCATCCTTGGGCCGATGATCCTAACGGCGGCTTTGTCGTTGGGGGATTTCATTCATTCTCGCCCGCCGCGCGAAGCCGTGCTAGTCGCGCAGTTTTTCATCGGTTGCGCGATTGGAGAAAAATTTGTTGGCGTAACCTGGGGGGAGCTGCGCCGGGTTGTTGCTGCGGGCGTTGCATATGTTTTCGTACTTGCAGTTCTGGCAGCAGGTTTCACTGCCATTGTCACGTCTCTTGGTTTGGGGCGGCCCGTCGAAGCCTTTCTGGCTTTCGCACCGGGGGGGCAGGCCGAAATGACGGTTCTGGCCATCGTCTCGGGCGCTGATCTGGGCTTTGTAATCAGCCATCACCTAACGCGGATCGTGCTGGTCATCATCGGCGCGCCCGTCGCCGCTAACCTGATCTTGCGCTGCTCCAGACCTCGGAATTAGCCAGATGTTTTGGGCCGCGACCGCATAGTTTCCGCGCGCCGGAAGCACCGCGTTCAAAGGTTAAAACATTCTTTGTGGCATTGGCCAAAAAGTGCTTCTTCCATCCCGCTGTCTGCGGTTTCTTGCTCAAAAAAACATGTGCAAACTTGGCAATGCTGAACTAACTTTCTAAATGCGGCGATGCCGGTCCGAATGATGTGGAATGTAAACTGTGAAACCTCAACACCGCCTATCAGCGGCCCCTCGCCATGAATTGCGCAACGTGCGCAATCAGGGCATTGCCTTTCTGGCCTTGGCGTTTTTGTTCAGCATCTTCGTCAACCTACTCATGCTGACAGGTCCGCTGTTCATGCTGCAAGTATATGATCGGGTTCTTGGTTCTCGGGCAGTTGAAACTCTGACCGCACTGTTTTTGCTTGTCGCTTTGCTTTATGCGCTGATGGCCATGCTGGATTATGCGCGCGGTCGCATCGTTGCCCGCTTTGGTGCACGGTTCCAGTCGCAGCTGGATGAGCGCGTTTTCGAAGCCACGATGCGCCGGTCTCTGGTGCCCCAGGTGCGATCGGCTCCGGCGACTGCATTGCGGGATCTCGAGACCATTCGCACCTTGTGCTCTTCGCCCGTGCTGCTTGCAATTATGGATATCCCGTGGACGCCTGTCTTCCTGGGGGCGATTTTCATTTTTCATCCTCTGCTTGGCTGGTTGGCCGTTGCAAGTGGCGTGCTGCTTGTGCTGATCGCATTGCTCAACCAGGCCCTGACCAGTCGCAAGGTGGCCGAAGCACAATCCGCGGCGGCGCGGGCGAATGCCTTTTCCGAACACGCAAGGCAAGCAGCAGAGGTAGTGCGCTCTCAGGGAATGCAGGCGGACGTGACCCGGCGGTGGTTGAACCAGCGTTCCGAAGCTTTGCGTCAAAGCATTTCCGCTAGTGACTGGACTGGTAGCTTCACGTCGCTGACGAAATCGCTTCGGCTTTTTCTGCAATCTGCCATGCTGGCTTTGGGCGCGTGGTTGGTATTGCAAAACGAAATGACGCCCGGGGCGATGATTGCGGGCTCGATTCTCTTGGGACGGGCTTTGGCCCCGGTGGAACAGGCTGTCGGCCAATGGAGTTTGGTCGAACGGGCCCGCACGGCCTGGAATTCGCTGAACCGGTTTCTGGACCAGACACCGCCAGAGGAACAGCGGATTCGTTTGCCGATCCCAAAATCCCAGTTGGAAGCCAAATCCCTGACGGTAATCCCTCCGGGTGCTTCTGCGCCAACCTTGCGAAATGTGAACCTGAAACTGGAGCCGGGAAAGGCGCTTGGTGTGATCGGCAAAAGTGGGTCGGGCAAAACGACCCTGGCCAAGGCTCTGCTTGGGCTTTGGAGACCGGCAGCTGGCGAGATCCGGTTGGGCGGCGCCACGTTGGACCAATACGATCCCAACGATCTGGGCAGCCACATAGGATACTTGCCGCAGCAGGTGACCCTGTTCAACGGAACCGTTGCTGAGAATATTGCACGGATGTCGGAAAACCCGGATTCAGAAGCGGTGGTGGCGGCGGCCAAGAAGGCCAAGGCACACGAACTGATTCTGTCATTGGAAAAGGGTTACGGCACCTTTCTTGAAGGCAATGACAGTCAGTTGTCGGGCGGCCAGAAACAGCGTATTGCGCTGGCCCGAGCGCTGTATGGCGACCCGGTCCTTCTCATTTTGGACGAGCCGAACTCGGCCCTCGACGCAGATGGCACCGAAGCTTTGAATGCTGCCGTGCGCGGCCTCAAGGAAGCGGGAAAGGCTGCCATCATCATGACGCACCGCCCGCAGGCTATTTCGGAATGTGACGATCTTGCTGTTGTGGAAAAAGGCCAGGTGGTGAGGTTTGGCAGTCGCGATGAGGTTCTGAACGCAATGGTCCAGAATGCGGGCGCGATTAAGCGCAAGCTTAGCCCCGTAGGTGAATAATGGCGAAAAAATCAACCAAGACACCCGTCCCCGTCTGGGGCATCAAAATACCTGCGTTGGTGGGATTTCTTGCCCTTGGCATTCTGGTCGGCGGGTTGGGCCTTTGGGCCGTGAAAACGCGGCTGGCCGGGGCGATTGTATCTTCGGGTGTCATCGAAGTTCAAAGCAACCGTCAGGTCGTTGAACATCCTGACGGCGGCGTGGTTGGCGAGATTTTCGTGCGCGACGGTGATACGGTTGCCTCGGGCGATTTGCTTTTGCGGTTGGATGACACATTTCTGTCTTCGGAACAGACGATTGTAGAATCTCAACTCTTTGATCTTTTGGCCCGCCGGGCCCGGCTGGAGGCCGAGCGGGATGGCCTGACATCCGAAGAATTGGCGGCGCGCCTGGCTGAGGTTCAAAAAGAATACGATATCGATCCGGACCTGATTGCAGGGCAACAGAACCTGTTCGATGCCCGGTTGGAAACGCTGTCCAAGCAGGACGAACAACTGCGCAAACAGTTGGTTCAGATAGAAAGCGAGATCGCAGGCACGCAGGCTCAGTTGGTCTCGTTGCGCCGCCAGACAGAGTTGATCGAGGCGGAGTTGAAGGATCAGCAAAGCCTGTTGAGCAGGGGTCTGACACAAAACAGCCGCGTGCTGGCGCTGCAACGCGAAGAAGCCAGTCTGACAGGCGAAATCGGCAAACTGGAAGCCTCCGTTGCGCGCCTTAAAGGACAGATTGCATCAACCGAGATCAAGATTGTCGAACTGACCGCGACCCGGCGGGAAGAAGCGATCACCACTTTGCGGGACGTTCAGGCGCAGGTGGCAGAGCTGTGGGAACGACGTTTGTCCCTGGCGGAACGTCTGGCCAGGCTTGAAATTCGCGCACCTGTCAGCGGAACGGTTTACGGCAGTCAGGTCTTTGCCCTGCAATCGGTCATTCAGCCGGGTGAACCCATGATGTATGTGGTTCCGCAGGACACGCCGCTGTTGGTCGCAGCGCGGGTGGATGCGATCCATGTGGATCAGTTGCATGTCGGGCAATCCGTTGCCCTGCGCTTTCCTGCGTTCAATCAACGCGAAACGCCCGAACTTGAAGGACAGGTCAACAACGTCTCGGCGGACACGTTCACGGATGAACAGTCCGGTTTCACCTTTTACCGCGCCGAAGTGGTGCTGAATGACGGTGAGATAGACCGGCTCAATGGCCAGGAACTTTTGCCGGGTATGCCGGTTGAGACATTGATCAAGACCGACGAACGCACGCCGTTGTCCTATCTTGTGAAACCGATGGCAGACTACTTCAACCGCGCGTTTCGCGAATGATGCGGACGCGGTTATCGCTGGATGACCGCGTTTTCCCATTCAGCCAAAAAACGGCGGCGTTTCAGCCTGTCCAGAAATGTCATGAGCCCTGGGTCCAGCCCAATCGTTTCCCGATCGGTGCCAGTTTCGTGTGGGGCCAAGGGCGGCAAGGTAACGGGGTCGCCTACCCGTTTGGTTTGGTTGGAAATCAGGTGTTTGAGAAAAGACGTGGCCGCGTCCGGTTGAGGGGTGCCATTCAGAACCATGGCCGTGCGCATCATGGTCGTCTGGAAATCCGACGGCAGAATGATTTCCACCGTGTCCTTGCTTCCAGCGCGGGCTTCGGCATAGCTGCCCAGAACGTTGTAAGCCACTGCAATCTCACCTTTGACGAGGTCATCGATCATATCCGCCGAACAACAGTACAGGCGTACGTCCAATCCACCCATCACCTCCATAAGCCGCCAATACGTCTCGGACGCGCGGGCATCCTGCGTTGCGAACAAATATCCCAGACCGGATTGACGGATGTCATAGGTGCCCACACGGCCCCTGAAATCATCGGGACGCAAACGAAGGATTTCAATCAGTTGTTGCCGGGTCTCGGGGATGGGGCCGCCAGCAAAGGCCGCGCGGTTAATTACGATTGTCGCCGGTTCCGATGTGAACGCGAAAAGGCTTTGATGCCATTGCGCCCAGGATGGCAGCGGTATGTCGTCGATGATACGCCCAAAACCGTCGTTTGCCAGCTTCAGTTGCAGGTCCATCGCGCTGGATATGACGACATCGAAGTCTTCCGGCGCGGCGCGGACTATTCGGTCAATATCTGCGGTGCCGGTCACCAGGTATTCGACAGAGATACCGGGGTTTTCTTCGATGAAACCCGCAATCAAGGGTTCGAACAGAAAGGTGTCCGTGCTTGAGATCACGCGTAGATGCGCCTCATCCGCCGAGGCGTTGAAAACCTGCCTGTCCTCCCAGGTTTGGGCGGCAGCAACGACAGGAAGACTGAAGATAATCAAAGCGATAAGATAACGCACGCGCCGCCCCCCTGTCGATTGGTCAATTCCAGTGTGCCACCATGTGCAGATGCAACGTCCTGAACGATTGTAAGGCCCAATCCGGATCCGATGGTTCCGCTTGCGTTCTTCCCGCGCTCGAAACGGCGCGTCAAAGTGCCGATCTCGTCAGGAGGAAACCCCGGCCCACGGTCTTTGACAATTATCTGAATGCGTGGCTCCGAAACGACCTCGATGCGTACGACACTGTCGGCAGGGGCATATTTCAGAGCGTTGTCGATCATGTTGCGCACAGCGTTTTGAATAAGAATCGGATCACCCGAGTAGGAAACCTTTGGATCGCCACTCAGGGAAAGCGACAAGTCCTTCATCTCGGCGATTGGCGTGAGACGCTGCACCAGATCACGGACCAAAGCATTGAGATCAATGTCTTCGCGTTCCAGATGATCGGCGCGGAACGTGATCATCGCATGATCCAGCAATTGCCCCGCCGCGCGCGAGCTTTCATCAATCGCCCGCACCATTGAGCGCAATGCTTCGCGATTTTCTTCCTTTTCAACCCTCTGCAACGTGGCATCGGCATAAGATCGAACGGTTGCCAAAGGGGTGCGCACCCGGTGGGCCGCTTCGGCGATGAAATCCTCCGATTGGCTCAGTGACTGATCGAGTCGCCCCATCAAAGAGTTCAACGACGCCACCAAAGGCGCCATTTCGCGGGGTACGGGCTTTTTGAATGGGCTCAGGTCCTGCGGACCGCGCCGGGTGACAGAGGTCGTAAGCCTGTTCAATTGGCCAATCGTGGACGAGGTGGCCCAGAATGACAGCGCAGCGGCAAGAGCAAAGAACCCGATGCCCAAAATCGCCGCGTTGCGTGAAATCTGGTCCAGAGTTTCCGCAAGCGCGTCCTGCGTTTGGCCCAACGCGACCTCGATGACGGTTTGTTTGTTCAGGCCCACCAGCGTTCGCCGAGCACTGACCTGACGTATGGTTTCACCCCGTATCCGACTGGTTTGAAAGCTCCACTTGCCGTCGAATTGCCCTGTGGCCGGCGGCAGATCTTCATAACCTGACAAAAACGCGCCATCCTGAAAAATCGCGTAAAAAACCCGGTCGTCGGACGGTGTGCTGAGCATGGCGAAAGCTGCATAGGGAATATCAACCTCCAACTGACCGTCGCGCAAGGCGGCTGCGTCCAGAATTGAGGTGACCGACGCCCCCAGGATGTTGTCTTGCCCTTGTTGCGCGACCTGTGCGGCATAGTTGCGAACTGCGATAAACAGAAGAAACGCCAATATAGCGGCACCGCCGATCAAAGTCAGGACCAGCCTGTTCCGAAGCGATCCTGACACATAAGGATCAGGAGGCATGATCCAGCCTGTATCCAAGACCGCGAAGCGTGGTGATCTTCAGGTCCGACGCTTCAAGATGTTTACGAAGGCGGCCAACGTAAACCTCGATTGCATTGTCCGAGACATCGTCATCATATGAAAAAAGCCGGTCGGTCAGTTTCTGTTTCGAAAAAACCTGACCAGGCGCGCTGATGAACAGTTCCAGTAGGCGCAGCTCCCGGTTGCGCAACGAAACAGTCTCATCCCCTACGGTCAGATGGCCTGCCAATGGATCAAAGACTATTCCGCCCACTTCAATCGTTGTCCGTGAATTCCCGGATTTGCGACGCAGAACGGCCCGGCAGCGGGCCTCGAGTTCGGCGTGGTCGAACGGTTTGGTAACATAGTCGTCGGCCCCCAGATCCAGCGAACCGATTCGATCCGAAACCTGGCTGCGTGCGGTCAAAACGATCACGGGGGTGTCCAGATGACCTGCGCGATGCCGTTTGAGAAAGTCGCGCCCGTCCCCATCCGGCAACATGATATCCAACAGAATAAGGTCGTATTCCTGAGTTTCGGTAAAGGCAGTCGCCTCGTCCAATTTAGACGCATGATCAACCACATGGCCGTCTAACCTCATGCGCGAACAGATGGCGTTCGCCAGATCAAGATTGTCTTCCACAAGGAGGAATTTCATGGGATTTTTGCTATTTTTTCTGCGTGACAGGTTGATGTCAGGTTGATGTGTTTTTGTTCCACCCAATCTGAGCCGCCATGCGGCTGGTTGTCAAATGGGAGGACATCATGACGACATTCACACTGGGCCGTCGCGCCCTGATTGCAGCTGTGGCTGCCTTTGGTCTGGCCGGGCCGTCCATGGCTGAAGATCAGGTCGTGGACAGCATTCACTTTCTGATCCCCGGTGGCGCCGGTGGCGGCTGGGACGGAACCGCGCGCGGCACGGGCGAAGCGCTGACAAAAGCTGGCCTTGTCGGCACGGCGTCATACGAAAACATGTCGGGCGGCGGTGGTGGCAAAGCCATCGGATATCTGATTGAAAATGCCGACAGCAATCATGGCACTCTGATGGTGAATTCGACGCCGATCGTGATCCGCTCATTGACCGGTGTATTTCCTCACAACTTCCGCGATCTGACGCTGGTTTCGGGTACTATCGGCGACTATGCCGCGATCGTTGTTGGCAAAGACAGCCCGATCAACTCGATGGCGGATCTGCTTGCCGCGTTTGATGCGGACCCAGGCGGCACAGCGATCGGTGGCGGCTCGGTTCCCGGCGGCATGGACCATCTGGTCGCCGCGATGGTGATGGAAGCAGCGGGCAAGGATGCGCTTGGCGTGAAATACATCCCCTATGATGCGGGCGGCAAAGCCATGGCGGCCCTGCTGTCGGGTGAAATCGCCGCCTTGTCCACCGGTTTTTCGGAAGCGGTCGATCTGGCGAATGCGGGTGAAGTCAAGATTATCGGCGTGACATCCGAAGAGCGCGTTGATGCGGCTCCTGACGCGATGACGATGAAGGAACAGGGCATTGATACCACCTTCGTGAACTGGCGCGGCTTCTTCGCGGCCCCCGGCCTGCCCGAAGAAAAGCTGGCCGCCTACCAGGAAGCGATTGCCAAGATGTACGACACCCCGGAATGGGAAGAGGTTCGTGCACGCAATGGTTGGGTCAACATCCACAACTCGGGCGCAGATTTCCAGACGTTCCTGGAGCAGCAGGAACAGCAGATCGGCGATCTTATGAAAAAGCTGGGCTTCCTCTAAGTCCATTTTCGGCAGAGCGGATCCGCCGCTCTGCCTTCCCACGAAAAGGAACAGGGAGGGGCTCTCATGGCGCTGGATCGCTGGATCGCGCTCATTCTTCTGGGTGTGTGTTTGACATATGGCTACGCCGCTTGGTTCACGATGGACGGCAGCCTGCCCCCTTTCATGCAGCGAAATCCGATCTGGCCCAGCACCTTCCCCAAAGTGCTGTCGGTTCTGGGTGTCGTCACCACCACGATTATTTTGCTGGGCTTTGAAAAGGCGGAACCAAAGGAAGCCGATATCGATTACCGGCGACTGGGGGAATACCATCTTGATCAAGCGCTTATGTTGCTGGCCTTGATGGTGATTTACGCGCTTTGCCTGCGCCCTGTTGGGTTTCTGATCTCGACCTCGGCCTTTCTGATCCTCGGGTCTTTCATTCTGGGTGAGCGCAAATGGCACGTCATGCTACCCGTCGCGCTGATCGCCACAGGCGCGGTCTGGTATCTGGTTCAGGAAGTTCTTGGCATCTACATGCGCCCATTGCCGGGCATTTTCGGAGGCTGACATGCTCGAAGGACTTCTGATCGGTCTGCAAACGGCATTCTCAATTCAAAACCTGCTGATGGTGGTCGCAGGGTGCCTGATCGGCACGTTCATCGGCATGCTTCCGGGTCTTGGGCCGATGTCGATCATCGCCATCATGATCCCGGTGGCGATTTCCATGGGCGACCCGTCCGCAGCGCTGATCCTGCTGGCCGGAGTGTATTACGGCGCCATCTTTGGCGGTTCGACATCTTCAATCCTTCTCAACGCGCCGGGGGTCGCGGGCACTGTTGCGTCCAGTTTCGACGGCTATCCGATGGCCCGCCAAGGCAAAGCAGGCAAAGCGTTGACTGTTGCAGCTACTGCAAGTTTTGCCGGCGGTACGATCGGGGCCATTTTGTTGATGGTCTTTGCCCCTGCTCTGTCTTCGGTGGCATTGCTGTTCCACTCAGCCGAGTATTTCGCGCTTATGGTCGTGGGCCTGTCGGCAATCGCAGCCTTCGCAGGCACCGGTCAAGTGGCCAAAGCCGTCATCATGACGCTACTTGGGTTGATCATGGCAACGGTCGGTGAAGGTGCATTGTTCAACCTGCCACGTTTCACAATGGGTATCATGGATCTGCAATCGGGCTTTGGCTTCATCACGCTTGCCATGGCCATGTTCGCCCTGCCCGAAGCGCTGTTTCTGGTACTCAAACCAAAGAACCTTCAGGGGGATGACGGCGAGATCAAGGACCTGCGCATCACAGGCAGCGAAGCCAAGGCCATCGCGCCGGTGATCGGCCGCCAATCTGTACAGGGCTTCTTCATCGGGGTTCTGCCCGGTGCGGGGGCAACGATTGCCAGCTTCCTCGGCTACGCAGTCGAGCGCAACATTGCCCCGAAAGAGGAGCAGGACGAATTCGGCAAAGGGTCAATAAAAGGTCTGGCCGCGCCCGAAACGGCGAACAACGCGGCATGCACCGGTTCTTTCGTGCCGCTGCTGACACTGGGCATTCCCGGGTCCGGCACAACCGCGATCCTGCTTGGCGCACTAATTGCCCTGAACGTGACACCCGGCCCACGGCTAATGCTGGACGAGCCGCAGATATTCTGGGCCGTCATCATGTCAATGTTCATTGGCAACCTCGTTCTGCTGATCCTGAACCTGCCGCTGATCCCATATATCGCAAAGGTTCTCTCGGTACCGCGCAATTACCTGATCCCCTTCATTTTGTTCTTCACTCTGATGGGGGCCTATATCGGGCAGAACAATGCGACCGAGCTTTTGATACTTGTTGGCTTCGGTGTTTGCGCCACGGCGTTGAAATTTGCCGACTACCCGCTTGCGCCGCTGCTGATCGGTTTCATCCTCGGGGGGATGATGGAGGACAACTTTGCCCGCTCGATGCAGCTCTATGACGGTATTGCTTTCATCTGGGAACGTCCGATGACGCTGGGTCTGCTTGTTGTCGCGGTGCTGCTGGTGCTGTTGCCCAGCTATCGCGCACGCCGCGCGCGTGCCCGGGCCGCAGGGGTTGCCGACGGTGACTGAGCCACTGGCAGGAATACGGGTTCTCGATCTGACGAATGTCCTCGCGGGTCCGTATTGCTGCTATCAACTGGCGCTCATGGGTGCCGAAGTGATCAAGGTCGAACGCCCTGACGGTGGCGACCTTGCCCGCGTCCTGGGTGCTGATCCCGCCAGAAACAAGGCCGGTATGGGCGTCAGCTTTCTGGCGCAGAATGCTGAAAAAAAGTCCATCACGCTCAACATGAAATCAGAACGGGGCAAGGCGCTCCTGAAACGCCTTGTCCAAACAGCCGACGTGTTGGTAGAGAACTTTCGCCCCGGGGTGATGGATCGGCTTGGACTTGGGTATGGCGTCTTGCGCGATGTGAACCCCAGCCTGATTTACTGTGCCATAAGCGGATTCGGTCAGGACGGTCCCCGCCGAGGCGATCCCGCCTATGACCAGATCGTGCAGGGTATCAGTGGCGTGATGTCTGTCACCGGCGGTCCTGACACCGCACCCTATCGCGTTGGCTATCCTTTGGCGGACACGATCGGTGGGATGACGGCTGCTTTTGCAGTGTCCGCCGCCCTGAACGCGGATCCTCGCGGGGCCTATCTGGATGTGGCGATGTCCGAAGCCGTGATCTCGACAATGGGTTGGGTCGTGTCGAACTATCTGATCGCCGGTGCCATTCCCGGGGCCCATGGCAACGAAAACACGACGTCAGCACCGTCGGGAACATTTGCAGCCTCTGACGCGCCCATCAACATTGCCGCCAACCGCGACGAACAGTGGCAGGCACTGGCCAGGCATCTGGGCCGGCAAGACCTGCTGGCCCACCCGGATTATGAAACGCGCGAAGACCGCAAGCGCAATCGCCATGCCCTGCGCGCGGCGCTGGAGGAGACCTTGCGGACCAAAGCGGCATCGGACTGGGTCAGCGAACTCAACGCAATCGGAGTGCCGGCCGGGCAGGTATTGACCGTGCCCGAGGCGCTTGATGACGAACAGCTTGCCGGTCGTGGCCTGATCGGATCTTTTCGAGTGCAGGGCGAAGACATGAAACTTGCAGGCAGCCCCATTGTCATGGACGGCGAACGGCAAATGCCCCAAACCGCGCCGCCTGAACTTGGAGCAGACAATAAAGCGATCTGGTCTGAAGTTGGGTTGACCGGCGCGGAAATGGACGCTTTGAGCAAGGAAGGCATCATATGAGCGATGTGTCCAATTGGTGGACGACTTCCATCATCGATATGGAACCGGGCCGGATCGACCTGCGCGGAGAGCCGATCCAGAATCTGATCGGACATCTCAGTTTCAGCGAGATGATCTGGTTCATGGTTCGTGGCGACCGACCATCTGGGGCGCAGGTCCAGTTGTTCGAGGCCGCGCTGGTTGCCGCCGTGGACCACGGACCTCAGGCCCCTTCCATCGCAACGGCGCGCATGGCCGTGACCTGCGGGCTGCCGCTGAACAACGCGATGGCGAGCGCTGTGAACATGTTGGGGGATATTCACGGCGGGGCTGGTGAGCAAGCGGTTATGCTGTACCATTTCGTGGCGCAACATCCTGGCCGGTTGGATCAAACGCTGGACGAGTGGATCGAGCGTGAAGGAAAGATATTGCCGGGTTTTGGCCATCGTTTCCACACGCCGACGGATCCGCGCGCACCACGTCTGATGGCGTTGGTCCGTGATGCTGTGACGGACGGGGCTTGTGATGGTCAGTTCCTACAGATCGGACAGGCGATCGAGGCAGAGTTGGCGCACCGCAAAGGAAAGCCTGTTCCTATGAACATAGATGGCGCCACCGCGGTGATCTATGCCGAGTTGGGCTTTGCGCCCCCACTGGCACGCGGTCTGTTTTGCCTATCCAGATCGGTTGGCATTCTGGCCCATGCGTGGGAACAGATGCAGCAAGGCGGCCGGAACAAGGGACCGACCCCGCCTGCCTATCGCTGGACCTATATCGAAACTTAGATCGCTAGGCAGTTCTGAGCCGTGGGCGTTTGGCCAACAGGTCAGCCGCCGCACGGGCAATGACCAGTTCTTCATTGGTCGGGATTGCCATGACCACGACGCGGGACAGATCGGTTGAAATGATCCGGTCATTGTCCGCATTTGCATCAGGATTGAGCTCGATGCCCAGCCATCCCATCCCAGAGCACACCCGGTCACGCACGAGGCGTGAGTTTTCTCCGATCCCACCGGTAAACACCAAGGCGTCGATACCGCCGAGAATGGCCGCCATCGCGCCAAGCTCGCGCCGGATACGGAAGGTGAAATAGCTGATCGCCTGTCGGCTTTCGCGTGTGTCCGCCTTTTCCAGGGTACGCATATCGTTGGACAGCCCGGACAGGCCCAACAGCCCAGATTTCCGGAACAACAGGTCTGAGATTTCGTCAGCGCTCAGCCCTTCCTGGTCCATCAGATACAGGACCACGCCAGGATCAAGTTGACCACAGCGTGACCCCATCGGCAGCCCGTCCAGTGCCGAAAAGCCCATGGTCGATCCGACGGAACGCCCTCCGATCATCGCACACATCGATGCACCATTGCCAAGATGGGCCACGACCACGCGCCCTTCGTGCAAAAGCGGCGCTGTCTTTGCCATGTGATCCGAAATGAATTCATAGCTGAGCCCGTGAAAGCCATAACGCCGAACACCTTTGTCGTAATACTCGCGCGGCAAGGCAAAAACGTCATTCTCCCACGGATGATTGCGGTGAAAGGCGGTGTCGAAACAGGCGATCTGAACCGCATTCGGAAAACGTTCCATCGCGGCCCGGGCTCCGGCCAGATTGTGCGGCTGATGCAAAGGCGCGAACGGCGACAGCTTGTCCAACTCTTGAATGGACGCCTTGGTCAATGGCACCGGAGCGTCGATGTCAGGTCCACCGTGGACAACACGATGCCCGACCGCAGTCACGTCGCTGTTTGGAAATGAGCGCGCAAGCAGGTTCAAAACCCAGTCCAGCGCTGCGGCGTGATCGCGTATTTCTCCGGCGGTGCCGCTGGCAAGGACACTTCCGTCGGAAGACTTCGCCTTGACAAACGGCTCTGGTTCTCCAATCCGCTCGACCGCGCCGGTGCACACCATGATCGGATCGTCATCGGTCAGCTCGAACAGACCAAATTTCATGGAAGACGATCCAGCGTTCAGTGTCACGACATGTGTCATGCGGGTGCTCCGGTGCGCGGTAAGGAAAAGGCTTCGTGCAGTGCCGCCACGGCACAGGATGCCAGCCGGGCTTTGTCGTCATCGGCGCGGCTGGTCAAAATGATCGGAGCTTTGGCCCCCATGACCAGACCGGCCCCTTCTGCATTGGCGATATAGGTCAGCTGCTTGGCCATCATGTTCCCGGCATCCAGATTTGGCACCACCAGAATATCGGTTTTGCCCGCGACATCCGACACAATCCCTTTGGAACGCGCAGCCGCAAGGCTGACGGCATTGTCCATGGCAAGGGGGCCGTCAACAAGCCCGCCCGTGATCTGACCGCGTTCCGCCATTTTCGACAGCAAAGCCGCATCAACCGAGGATCGGATCGCCGGATTGACGGTTTCGATGGCAGACAGAACACCCGCCCTGGGGTTTTCGATCCCCAGCGACAGGGCCAGGTCGATTGCGTTCTGGACAATATCAATCTTGGTTTCCAGGTCCGGCTCGATATTGATCGCCGCATCCGTCACCAACAAAGGTCTGGGTTGGCCGGGCACGTCCATGACAAAGACATGGGTAAAGCGGCGGCCGGTGCGCAGGCCGTTTTCACGCCTGAGCGCAGCCTTCAGCAATTCATCCGTATGCAGATGCCCTTTCATCAGCGCTTTCGCACGACCTTCTGCAACCAGATCGACCGCCGCATGGGCCGCACCGACGTGATCGCTCTGCGCAATGATTTCAATCCCAGCCAACGACGCTCCGATTTCGGCGGCCGCGTGAGAGATTTTGTCCGGGTTACCGATCAGAATGGGTGTGATGATCGTCTCATGCGCGGCCAGCAGCGCCCCACCCAAGGCGTTGGGCTCTTCCGGGGCTACAACGGCGGTCGGCATGGGCGGCAACGGGCGCACCTTTTCCAGCATGGCATCAAAGTGACGATGACGTTTCACCACCAGCCCGGGCAGATCCAACTCGGCGAACACCATCTCTTTCTCCGGCGCGATCACGACGGCCTGCCCGCTGACGATCACGGCACCGTCCGATGGGCGCGTAACGACCGTTTCAAAGACAACTTCCCGGTTTGGTCGCTTTTCCAGAAGGGTGACTTTGGATACCAGCTCATCACCGGCATGCGCCCTTTCCACAAAATCAAATCGCTGCGATTTATAGAGCGTCCCTGCCCCCGGCAGAACGTTCCCTAAAACGGCCGAGATCAGGGCCCCCACGAACATGGCAGGGGCAACCGCTTCGTTGATGTGGTCGCCGTCGCCGTCTTCGCTGGATAGATGAAGCGGATTGTGATTGCCGGAATTGTTGGCGAACACATAGAAATCATCAACCGAGCACGTGCGGGCCAACTCGGCAGTATCACCGACCTGAAGCTTGTCGTAAGGCGTGTTGTGGTACTGCATGAACTGTCGTTTCCATTTCGATCCGTTTGGCGACACTGAGAACTCTCTTGCTGATACCCAGTTCAGCGCGCAATGGAAACAACGCATGCCGGCTGCCCGTATCGGTCTGCACGCTATTTCCGGCGGGTAACGCCTTTATGTCGTTAAGCCCGGATAATGTGCGGATTGCAGATCAGGCGCGCCGATTTCCACCGCCGCCCTGTTTGCGCATCGAAAGCCCGATCCGTTTTCTGGGTACATCCACCTCGACAACGCGCACTTTCACGACTTGCCCGGCCTTGACGACCTCATGCGGGTCCTTG
The DNA here is from genome assembly GCF_013110575.1 of Ruegeria sp. HKCCD7559. Lineage (NCBI taxonomy): Bacteria > Pseudomonadati > Pseudomonadota > Alphaproteobacteria > Rhodobacterales > Roseobacteraceae > Ruegeria > Ruegeria sp. HKCCD7559. Next base: position 115,980 of record NZ_WVQU01000002.1, on the reverse strand, counting down.
ACGAAGCGGTCGGCCAACTGGCTGACGTGAACCAGACCGTCCTGATGAACGCCCACATCCACAAAGGCCCCAAAGGCTGCCACGTTTGTCACGGTGCCCTCAAGAACCATTCCGGGCTTCAGATCGGTTATCTCTTCGATGCCATCCGCGAAAGTGGCCGTGACAAAGCTGGGCCGGGGGTCTCGTCCGGGTTTCTCAAGCTCGGCAAAGATATCCAGAACCGTGGGCAGGCCGAAATCTTCGGTTACGAATTGTTGTGCCCGCAACCCTTTCAAGGCCCCCTCATGGCCCATGATGTGCCTGATATCCCGCCCGCAGGCCGACACGACGCGGCGGGCGACGTCATAGGCTTCGGGATGCACCGACGACGCATCAAGCGGTTCGGCGCCGTCCCTTATGCGAAGAAACCCGGCGCATTGCTCAAAGGCACGCGGACCCAGCCCGGCAACGGACAACAGGTCCTTGCGCGATTGGAACGGCCCGTTCAGATCGCGATGGGCGACGACGGCTTCGGCTTGCGCGGGGCCCAGCCCCGACACACGCGCAAGCAAAGGTGCAGAGGCCGTGTTCAGGTCAACCCCGACCGCGTTCACGACATCCTCGATCGCGGAATCCAGGGATTGCGACAGGCGGTGCTGGTCAACGTCATGCTGATATTGCCCCACGCCGATGGATTTCGGTTCGATTTTGACCAGTTCTGCCAAAGGGTCCTGCAATCGCCGGGCGATGGACACCGCCCCACGCAGCGAAACGTCCAGATCGGGAAACTCTCGTGCTGCCAGTTCCGACGCGGAATAGACCGAAGCCCCCGCTTCGGACACTACTACCTTGGTCGGTGCTTTTACCGCCTTGGGGAGCAGAGCCAAAGTATCTGCAACCAACCGTTCGGTTTCGCGGCTCGCTGTTCCGTTTCCGATGGCGATCAGTTCAATCTGGTGGGCCGAGATCAGGTTTAGGATGGTAGCCTGCGCTCCGCGCAAATCGTTTTTGGGTTGGAAGGGATACAGCGTGTCAGTGGCCACGACCTTGCCCGTTGCGTCAACCACCGCCGCTTTTACGCCGGTGCGGATGCCGGGATCGAGGCCCAAAGTGGCCTTGGCACCCGCCGGAGCAGCATACAGCAAGTCCTTGAGGTTGCGTGAAAAGACCTGAATTGCCTCGTCCTGTGCCCGACTGCGCAGTTCGGCCATCAGTTCGACCATCATCGACAGCGAAAGCTTGACCCGCCAGGTCCACCCGGCCACCTTGCGCAACCAGGCATCACCCGGCCCTTGGCCACGGGTCTGCAAATGCGCGGCCACGATGGATTCGGCCCGGGCTGCCCCGAACTCCGGTTCCGGCGCGATATCAAGTGAAACAATGCCTTCTTTTGACGCCCGCAGCATTGCCAAAGCCCTATGCGATGGAACATCCACCCATCGTTCGGAATGGTCAAAATAATCACTGAACTTGGCGCCTTCCTTTTCTTTCCCGTCGACAACTCTTGCACTGAGCAGCGCGTCGCGCTGCATGAAGGCCCGCAACTCACCCAGCAGTGTCGCATTTTCCGTTAATCGTTCGGTCAGAATGTCCCGCGCGCCGTTCAGCGCGTCACGAGGGGTGGCAACGGCTTCGCTCAAGTATGCCCCGGCCAGTGTTTCCGGGTCCGCATCGCGATCGGCCAGAATGGCTTCGACCAGGGGTTCCAGCCCGTTTTCACGCGCGATCATCGCCTTGGTGCGCCGCTTGGGCTTGTAAGGCAGATAGATGTCTTCCAGCTGGGCCTTGGTTTCTGCCCGAGCTATCGATTTACTCAGATCTTCGGTCAGCTTCCCCTGTTCTTTTATCGACTTCAGGATGGTTTCCCGCCGTGCCTCAAGCTCACGCAGATAGGTCAAACGTTCGGACAGAAGGCGCAATTGGGTGTCGTCCAACCCACCGGTTGCTTCTTTCCGATAGCGGGCGACAAAAGGAACCGTCGCTCCGTCGTCCAATAGATTGATCGCAGCACCGACCTGATCGGGACGTGCATTGATCTCGGTGGCTATGGTGCGGGCGATACGGTCCAAGGGGGCCTCCTGAAACGGCAGTGGAAGGGCTTCTTAACCAGCCGTTTCAGCAAGGGAAAGTCCCTTGTACCGGTCCGTCCAAAGGCATCAGCGGATAGCAACTGTTTTCGCGGCTATTCGACGCTTCTGAGCCATTGAAAGGAAACACCAGCCTGCAAGGGCCTCACCCCCACGGCATCAGCCCGCAATACCCGGTGCGTGCGCTTACATTATGCGCCATTTGCGCCAGCGTCGTAAGGTCCAAGACCGGCAGTTTCAGGTTTTCCTGAATGCGTTTTGCATAAGGGGGAAGATCCGTGCATTCCAATACCACGGAGCGTATTTCGGGCGTATCGCGCTTCAGCCTGTGCGCAGCGTCCAGCACTTCGGCCTCGATCAGATCTGTGTCCATACGGGTGCGCGCGTTGCGCAGGATGACTTCGGCAAACTCGCTGGTGTGTTCCAGACCCTGTACGGCCACCGGAACGCCCCCTGCTCCAACGCCTTCGAAATGGCGTTGCGTCAGCGCTGACGAATCCGCTGTTATCACCCCGACCGGTGCGCTGGCCCCGGTCATGTGAAAGGCCAATGGCACTTGTATCAGGCTCGAAGCGAAGACAGGCACCGATACGGCCGCGGCCAACTCTTTTTGGAACAGGGCGAGAAACCCGCAACTTCCGGTAATGGCGCGTACGCCTTCAGCCTCAAGCCGTTGCGCGCCTTTAATGAATGGGTTCAGCAGATCAGGCGTCGGATTGTTCAGCAGCGTTGGCACCGTGACGCCATCTATCATCTCGTACAGCACCGGGAACGGCAGGCTGGAAGGGTTCTTGATATGACCGGGAGGTTTGGGAAAATAGCTTTCCAGACACAAAACCCCGATTGAGGCTCCGCAGATATTCTGTCCACCCTGATAGATCGGCATGATTGGGTAATCCTTCTTAGAAACGGTGGTTGTTACGCGTCAAAATCGCGACAAGGCGATTGAATCCAATGGGATGTTGAGGCGCTGCCCAGACACCAGATCAGCCACCAGCTCGCCGGTTTTGGGGGCCATCATCAAACCGTAATGGGAATGACCAAAGGCGGTGAACAGGCCCTTGTGCCCCTCAACCGGACCGATCGCAGGCAAACTGTCGGGAAAAGACGGGCGTCGGCCCATCCAGAACTGTGTATCCGAGGTGTTCAGATCCGGCATCATTGCGCGGGCCTGTGCGGTCAGAAGCGACTGTTTGCGTGGATCTGGCGGCGCGTCGATGCTGCCGAATTCGGCCGTGCCCGCCACGCGCAGACCGTCCTGCATTGAACTGGCCACCACCTTGGCGTCCACGTCCATCACCGAGTTTTCCAGGCTGGCAGAGGGGGTCGGGAATTGGACATGGTATCCACGCTCGGCCACCAGTGGCACGGGCAAACCCAAGGGTTTCAGCAACCCGGCAGACCAAACACCGGCGGCCAGCACGACAGTATCGGCGTGAAGCGCGCCGGCCGACGAGGTCAAATGCCATTGGCCGTCTTCCGTGCGCTTTAGTTCTTTGACTTCTGTCCGCACGAACTCGGCGCCTTGTTGACGGGCCTTGTCGGCCAAAACCGCACCAACCCGGCCAGGAGACGTGACCCGCGCCTGTCCCTTGATCAGGATCGCAGCCTTGAAATCTCTGGATAACGCAGGTTCGATCCGGCGCAATTCTGGTCCGTCGATCCGCTCTAGATGTCCGCCTTTTTCCTGCCGGATCAGATATCCCAATTCTTTCAGGTCAGCCTGATCCGGGTTGCGAAACGCGTGGACATAGTTGGAATCAACAATAAGGTCTTCGTGCCCGGTATTTTGCAGATGTCTTCGGTACAGATCTATCGAAGGGCGGCACAGCACCTCCATTGCGTCCGAGATATTGCGTACGGATTTCACGCTTGAATTCTTCAGGAACCTCAGGCCCCAGGGTATCATCCTGGGCCAGAACGCAGGTCTGACGGTCAACGCGCTTTTCGGGTCCAACAGCATCCCGGGGATCGTTTTCCAGATACCCGGCGTGGCCTGTGGAATGACCGACCAGGGCGAGACGACACCGGCATTGCCGAACGATGTCTCCTGCCCCGGTTCTCCACGGTCGATCAGACGCACGGCAATACCGCGCTCCTGCAACGAGAGCGCACAGCACAGACCGACGATCCCGGCGCCGATGATGGTCACTTGTTCAGGCATGTCAGACCGTTGCTTGAATTCGGCTGCGGGCGATCACCTGTGTGATGATGACAGGAGACGCCACCGCCAATGCGATCAGGTCAGCCGTCAGCGTGGGCGCCACGAAGATAACCCCGGCAATGGCCATCAGGATGCGCGACACGAGGTTGAGTGGCTGCAACCAATACCCCACGACCGCTGCCGAAAGGGCGATGACACCGGCGATACAGCTGGCGGCGGTATAGGTGAATTCCCAAAGATCGAACCCGGTGGAAGACACGAACAGCAAAACCGGCGCATAGACGAACGCCATTGGCGCGATGACCTTGCCCAGTCCCAGCGTAAAGGCGGACAGCCCGGTGCGGAACGGGTTGGAATTCGCAATCGCTGCCGCCGCATAGGCCGACGTACAGACCGGAGGTGTGATCTCGGAGACCACGCCATAATACAACACGAACAGATGGCTGGCGATGGGTGGAACCCCCAACTGCGCCAGCGCAGGCTGCGCCACCGAGACGAGCATGATGTACAGCGCCGTGGTCGGGATGCCGGCACCCATCAGAATGCAGACGATGGCAATAAAGACCAGCGAGATAAACAATTGCAGGTCTTCCATCGCAAACAGTTGGAAACTGCCGAACGAGATCATGTTGTAAAGATCGGATGCCAGATTGCCCGCGCCCTGCGTGACCATGAAGCCGATGCGAAAGCCGATGCCGGTAGTGTTGATGACACCCACCACGATACCAACAGCGGCGGCAGCGGCCCCCACGGCCAGCGAGTACTTTACCCCAAGTTCGACCGCGGCCAACATCTCGGGCACTTCTATCCGTTTCTGCGGGTTGAGCGTGGCAATCACCGACAATCCGCACAGAATCGCTGTCATGGACAGGTCAAACCCACCGTCGGAGAACTTCCAAAGCACGAACGCAAGAAACGCCGCCGCGTAGATCAGTGTTGGCGGTTGCTTGATCCGCGACATGCCCGCGATAACCGCCAGCGAAATACCGCAGAAGGCCGACATGAACGGCGTGTAGCCGGTAAACAGGACGACCAACAAACCGATCAACGGAACGATATTGGCCCAACCCTCGGCCCAGACGGCCTTGAGCTGTGGCAATTGCTCTTTCGCCAGACCTTGCAGGTTCAGCTTACGCGCCATCAGGTGCACCACGGCAAAGACGCCGACATAGTGCAGGATCGCTGGAAAGATTGCCGCGATCACGATGGTGGTATAGGGCACCTCGAGGAACTCGGCCATGATGAAGGCCGCAGCGCCCATGATGGGCGGAGTGATCTGACCACCGGCCGAAGACGCGGCCTCGACTCCGCCCGCAAAGTGACCGGGGTACCCAAGGCGCTTCATGTTGGGAATTGTCAGCGCGCCGGTCGAAACGGTGTTGGCCACCGAAGAGCCCGAGATCGTGCCAAAGAAGGCCGAGGATACCACCGACACTTTGGCCGGACCGCCCGTATAGCGGCCCGCCAAAATGGTTGCGTTATCAATGAACAATTGTCCAAGCCCCGTTCGCTGAGCGATCACGCCGAACAGGACAAAGTGGAACACGATGGTCGAAACAACCCAAAGCGTCACGCCATAGATTCCTTCCTGCGGGAAGTACATCGACGACACGAAGGTTTTGAAGTTCACGCCCGGATGTTGCAGCAACCCGGGAAAATAGGGACCCATCAGCGCGTATGAGATGAATACGCAGATGATCAGCGGCAATACCCAACCCAGCGTGCGGCGCGCAATGTCCAGTACCAGAAGGATGATGATGACGCCGAGGATCACATCATAGCTGTTTGGGTTGCCCATGCGGAAGGTTTGTTCCTCGATCCCCAGGAACGGGATGCCGCGCCAGGCGAAACCAACGTAAAGCGCGGCGACGATGCCAAGCGCCATGAACACCAGATCATAAAGAGGGACGTTGCCGATGCGGAAGCGACTGACTTTGAGAGCATAGAGGCTTTTGGCCCCGACAATCGGGATCGTGGCGTAGACCAGAATGAACAGCAAAGCCAGATAGATGCCCATATGCCAGTGGTCGGCAGGCAAGCCGAACCCAGCCGTGAAGAATTCGTAGAATGCAAAGATCAGGGCGACGACACGCAACACCTTGCCTGCCGTGGGCGTGACCTGCCGGACAGCGGCGCCTTCGTCGAACTGTTCTTCGATGGCCGCCAGCTCCTCGGCCGTCAGTTCGTGGTCATCAAGTTTCTGGGTCTCGGACATGATGGCCCCCCGATTTCGCAAAATTCCAGAGTGCGGTGCCCCAAGAAGGGGCACCGACGACAGGTTTCAGTCAGGTGTGGTTATTGAAGAAGACCGGCTTCTTTATAGAACTTCTCAGCACCCGGATGCAGCGGAACACCCAGCGCCTCGACGCCGTCGAGGGCAGTATCAGGCGTGATCTGCTTGCCCTTTGCGTGGCCGTTGTCCAGCAGCTTGCGCGTGTTGTCGTTCCACAGGGCCTTGGTCAGCTGATAGACCAGATCTTCGGACAGATCCGATGACACAACCAGCATCGCGCTGACCGCAGGGGTCTTGGTTTCGGAATCGATGCCTTCATATACACCGCCCGGGATAGCGGACGGGATATAGGCAGGAATGATCTCGTTGATCTTTGCCAGATCTTCATCGCTGAAGGAATGCAGGTTCATGCCCTTGGTCGATGACAGCTGCACCATTGCGGCAACCGGCCAGCCTGCTGCGTAGAAATAGGCGTCAAGCTGACCGTCGGCCAAACGCTCGGCGCTCTGACTGTTGTTCAGCTCGGCCTCGTCCATATTGTCGCGATTGACGCCCCAGGCGTCCAGCATCTGCAAAACGGCCACCTGCGTGCCGGAACCAGCCTGGGCAATACCAACGCGCTTGCCTTTGAGATCACTCAGATCGTTGATCGTCTGACCGGCTGGCAGCACCAGGTGCAGGTCTTCCGGGAACAGGTTTGCGACGATGCGCAGTTTCGGGTGGGGTTTGCCTTCAAACTTGCCCTCACCCAGATACATCGAACGGGTTACATCTGCCGCGGCCAGGCCGGCCTCAAGCTCGCCGTTTTGCACGGCGGCATTGTTGAAGACTGACGCAGTTGTCGACTGTGCAATCGCGATCAACCCGGGCACGCCGCATTGGCCGCCCTCTTCGCAGGGGCGTGAGCCTGGAGGGGCCGAAATTCCGTTGGCGATGGTCCCGCCGATCGGGAAATAAGTGCCGCCTGCACCGCCGGTGCCGATGCGAAAAAAGGTTGGGTCCTGTGCAAACGCCGGTGCAGCCAATGCACCCGCCAAAGCCAAACCCGTCAGGCATTTCATCAATTTCATCGTAAGCTCCCAGTTGTGGATCGTTGGATTCGGTTTGTTCGAATTCTGATCCGTTCAGCCTATGGAGTTTTAGCATAAATACAAATTTGTTATATTTAACAAAATGAAAGTTTAGCTTATGTTTTAGATATGAACCTTGCTCAATTGACAGTTTTTCGTGAGGTGATGGAAACCGGGTCCATCTCTCAAACCGCGAAGAAGCTGAACCGGACACAACCCGCGATCAGCCTGGCAATCAAGAACCTGGAAAGGAGTCTGGGACTGACCTTGTTCGAACGAAAAGGCCGGCGTCTGATCCCAGTGCCAGAGGCGCATTACCTGTTGGCAGAAACCACCGGAATACTGGACAGATTATCTACGGTTTCCAGTACGATGCACGGTCTTCTTAAAGGAAATTCAGGCAGCCTGAACATTGCCGCCATGCCGGGACCGTCCATTTTTGCCTTCCCGAATTTCATAAGCCGTTCAGTTGGCGGGAATCCGGACATCCGGGTTACGCTGTCCACCCGCAGTTCGCCACAGATAATGGAACTTGCAGGCACTCAGAACATTGATTTCGGGTTTGCTGATTTCGAACACCCGGTCGGAAAGAAGCCGCAATTCACGGCAGAGATCATCAGCGGAGACTGCTTTTGCGCAATGGATCGGGACAACCCGTTGGCGCAAGAAAAGGCTGTGACGATTTCGGATCTCGATGATGTGCCAATGGGTGGACTGTATGACACCCACCCTTTTCAGAAGAAAGTGCAGCGCGCTTTTCAGATGGTTGCCGCCACTTACAAACCTAGTGTGACGTGCCAGTATTTTCTTCCGCTCATTCCGTTTGTTGGATCGGGGCAGTGCTGCTCGATTGTCGATCCGTTGACTGTTGCGACGGAACGGAAGCTGAATATCTCGCATGGCCGTGTGGTATTCCTGCCTTTCAAGGACCCCCTCAGATACGAATACGCCATCCTGTCGCCGGATCACCGCCCCCCTTCGCAATTGGCGCTGAAAATAAAAGCGGGATGGAAGGCGGAAGTTGTGTCGATGCTGGATCAGACCAACGCCAACCCGCGGACGGAAGACTTCTGAAAGACACCCGGCCGAACTTGGAAATGTGCGACAACCGGAAAAACTCAGATGACGCGCGCGACCGAGGCCTCCAGCGTCGATTTTAGCAGTTGCGGATCTATCGGTTTGTAAAACAGCGGCAGCTTTGCTTGTTTGCACTGCTGAACAAGCTCTTGTGATCGATTGGCTGAGATAATACAGCCGGGCAAATGCCCGAATTCATCCGTCAGGGCACGCATGGCGTCCGTCCCTGTTTTTCCGTTGTTCAATTGATAGTCGGCGACAACAAAGTCTGGCAGGATGCCTATTTCGCGCAGAAGGCCAATCGCTTCGCTTTCGCTTTCGCATTCCAGAACCTCGACGCCCCAGGATTCGATGGTCATGGTCAACGCGCCGCGCAGGTTTTCATCGTTTTCGATCAACAGGGCGACGGTGTTGCCCAGCACATTTAAGTTTGGTTTTTGTACCACTGAAGAGCAGAGAGAAACCTCTGGTTTCACCCGGGCCAAAGGTATTTCGACCGAAAACCCCGTGCCCTTTCCAACTTCGGAAAACAGGTGGATAGGGTGTTGTAGCAACCCGCAGGCCCGCTCGACAATCGCAAGACCCAACCCCATTCCTTCGGCGGCGCTGGCATCTGAATGCAAACGCTGAAATTCCTGAAACACGATATCTCTTTGATCTGATGCTATGCCAATGCCCGTATCCCAGACTTCCAAAGCAATTGCGTTCTTGCGATGCCTGACACCAACAAGAACTTTGCCGGTCTCGGTGTACCGGATCGCGTTTGACAGCAGATTCTGCAATATACGCCGAAGGTAACTGGCATCGCTTGTGACCAGAGCCTTTGTGTCAACAAAACGCAAACTCAAACCCTTGGCCTGGGCGACGGGCTTGAATGCGTCTTCCATCTGCAAGAAAAGCTCGCCCACCGACACTGTGGACAGATGCGCCTTGGCCCGCCCGGAATCCAGCTTTGAGATGTCCAGCAGGGCTTCGAGAATGTGTTCGACACTGTTCAGGGCGCTTTCTGCTTTTGCTGCAACGGTCCGGGCGGTGTCAGTGTCCAAACCGCTGCCCAGTGACGCAACATAGAGCTTTGCAGCAGACAGAGGCTGCAACAGGTCATGGCTGGCGGCGGCCACAAAACGCGATTTTGACGCGTTCGCCCGTTCAGCCTCGTTCAGCGCATCCGCAAGCTCCATTGTGCGTGACGCCACACGTTGTTCCAAAAGTTCCTTGGCTTCATACAAGGCCTGCGCAGACCTCCGTTCCGCAGTTACATCGGTAAAGGAAATCACAAAGCCCCGGTCTGGCATTTCCTGCGCAAAGACCGACAGGATTTTCGATCGCCCCTGATGCATCTGGAACTGAAGAGGGCGGCGGTAGGTTGGTCGGCTGACCCAATCCAGCAGATCCGCCTCGGTTATGCCTTTCTGAAAGCTGATGTTGTCGCCCAGGCGATTGGACAGGGTTTCAAACCGCATGCCCATCTGAAACTGAGTGATCGGTATGGCCAAAAGCTCGCTTGCGCGGGTGTTCCACCCGATCATGCGGTGCTTGTTGTCAAAGATACAGACGCCCTGATCGATATGTTCAAGCGTGGCGCGGATCAGCCGCGCCTTGTCGTCAAGAATGCGATCCCTTTCTTGCCGTTCGATCCGCATGATATCTGTCACGTCGGTTTGCAGGATCACGGTGCCCCCGTCTGGCGTGCGGTGTTCTGACACTTGCGTCCACCGATTGCCCGAAAGACGAACATTGAACACCACGTGGTCATCTGCGTGACGATCCAGACGGCTTTTGGCCCAGTCCTCTGGGGTCATTGTCTCTGGCAAGGACAGGAACCTGGATCGGCTGACCAGTTCCACGTAGTCGGCAAAACACAAGCCGGGGTTCAGCTGTTCCTGAATATCGGGCATATGCATCCCGAACCTGCTGTTGCACAGCACCAGTTCTTCGTCACGATTGAACAGGGCAAAGCCTTCCTGCACCGTTTCGATCGCATTTGCCAAATCTGCGCGCGCTGCTTCGGTTTCCTTGTTGGCCTGCGCCAACCTGGCGTTGGAGTCATTCAGAAGTTCAAGCGCGCGCTCAAGGTCATCCGTTCGGGCGCGAACCTCTTGTTCAAGCACCGCCGCCCGTTGGAACTGAGCATAAGCCGCGCCAGAGGCATTGGTGGATTCTTCGACCCGCCGCATCAGGGCTTCGGCAATTTTCCTGAGTTTTTCGTTCTGACGTTCAAGGGAGTCCGAGGGGTCTGTGAGATGCTCGATCATACCTTACTCTTTCTCGGGCGGGTATATCGCCACGCCGGTCAGGGTCTGGTTCACATGGATCGAATTGAATTGCTCTCCATAGGTCGAGAAACCGACCACGTGATGGCGAGACAGGATGTCCGAGATCGCGTGCGTCTTCTGCTTTTGCTGGGCCTCCAGCCGGCGAAGGATGCAGTCACAACCCAAAATGGTGTCGGGTTGCTGCTTCTCGGTCAACAGGCTGATTTCTTCCTGTAGATGTTCAACCATGTCCCGAGGTTCTGCCAGCGTCAGGACCAAGCCTTCGTCAATCGCCGAAAAAAAGACGAGATCGCCATTTCCCGCTACCTGCTGGATCGCGCGGACATGGTGTTGCCCGCCTATTTGCACAACGACTGGATGGGCCGCGAATGTGAATGTGGTGAGCTGTTCCGGGTCTTTGCCGAGAATACGGGCGTATTCGCGGGCAGCGGGTTCGGCATTGATTTCCTGAACGATGCGTTTTGCCGGGTCTGCCTTGGTCACGACCATGCGATAGGCGGTGGGCAGAAGGTGATCGGTCTTGAACACCTTGATCGGACACCGCGTGCGAACCTGCGTGAGTACGGCTGCGTTGCTTCTTGCCTGCCCCTGATACAGAACATAAGTGCGCCCGAATTTGGTTCCATCCCCGGCCGAACCGCCGAACAATGGCACCGGCCCCAGCCCCACAGCCAATTCCGACGTCAGTTCATCTTCTTTTGTCGACAACCCGTCAATCATCAGGAACGTGAATTCATGGCTCCAGTCGGGTGCGTTCGCCATCATCGTATTTCTGTTGTGGATCATCTCTTTGATGATGCTGTCGGACTCGAATTCGTTCAGATCCGGAACAAGAACCGTGCGTATGTCGAAATGGGATTGCGGCAGGCCGATCGCGACGATCTGATCTTCGCAATACCCACTATCCGCCAGCTCTCCGGCGGTGGTGCAACCAACAATCGGGGTCGGCGCAAAGGCGCGCTCGGCATCCGCGATCACCACGGATGCATCGGCGTTCGGGCTGACAAAAAGAATGACAAGCGCAAGTGGGTCATCACCCAACTGGCGTCTGAGGGTCTCGATCGACTGCCCGGTGTCGTGGCGTGCAAAAGCCGTTTTGACGATGCCTGGCGTGCGGGCCCGGGCTGTTGCCCACCCGACTGCTTGGTCCATCGTGCCTCCTCCCTAAAAGCGCGACGATGACGTGAGAGTATGACGCTTAGCCTTGGTCTTGCAAGACACTGGCAAAGGACGCTTTCTTGACGATCAGAACCGCCTGCGTACGACTTTGAACACCCAGTTTTCGCATTATTGCTGTCACGTGCGCTTTGACCGTCGTTTCCGCAATCGACAAGTCATAGGCGATTTGCTTGTTCAGTTTGCCTTCACAGATCAGTTGCAGGATGCGCGCCTGTTGATTTGTCAGTGTCGCCAGTCGTTTGACCGCTTCGTCGTGTTCGTCCTCTTCCTCTGTGTCAATCAAAACACAGCCCTCTGGCACGAAAACGTCACCGGCGTGCACTGTCTCGAATGCAGTGCGGAACACGTCGCGCTGACTGTGCTTGGGGACATAGCCTGATGCGCCGGCCTGTATCACCTGGCTGACAACGCGGTTGTCCGTCAGCGACGACACTACGATCACCGGTGCGTTTGCGGCAGCCTTCAAGCGGATCAAACCTTCCAGGCCGTCCACATCCGGCAAATTGAGATCCAGCATGACCGCATCGGGTTTCAGCCCACTTGCCAGCAGATCCAAGGCGTCCTCCAGCCGGTCTGCCGTATGGATTTTCCGGATCTGAGCCACACTTTGCAAGGTCATCGACAAGGCGTCGCAAAACAATGGATGGTCATCAACGATCAGCACGTTTTCGAAATTATTGCGCGCGGCGGATTCAGCAAGCATCTGGTATAGCCTTTTGCATTCAAATGGTCTCCAGCCTAACCAATCCTAGCGATGAATGAAAACCACGCATACTGGCGGAAGGTCGTATAGTAACGCGCACCCCGGATCAGGGGTACGCGTCAGGGTTTTGTCGGATCCCGGATCAGTTCGCCGAAGCCAGTTCCTTTGGCAGGCGGAAGATCCACAAGGTACCACCCTGGTTCAGATAGTTGACCTTCTTGGCCACCTCACCCCCCCAGAGCGGTGCAGTGCCGCCCCAGCCGGAAATGATCGCGACATATTGTTCACCATCCTGTTCCCAGGTCACAGGCTGCCCGACGATGCCCGAGCCGGTCTGGAACGACCACAGCTTCTCGCTGGTCTCGTCGTCCAGCGCGATAAACTCACCTTCAGGCGTGCCAAAGAACACCAGGCCACCGGCTGTCGTCATCACGCCTGACCACAGCGGCGCGTTGTTCTTGTATCCCCATTCCCATTCGCCGGTATCCGGATCGATGGCCTTGATAGACCCAATGTGATCTTCGTAGTTGGGCTTGATCGTAAAGCCTGCGCCCAGATAGGCGGCACCCTTCTTGTACGAGATCGGCTGGTTCCAGATATCCATGCCCCATTCGTTCGACCGTACATAAAAATTGCCGGTACGTTGCGAAAAGGACATCGGCATCCAGTTCTTGCCGCCAAGGAAAGAAGGCGATGCAAAGATCACTTCACCCTTCTTGTCATCAGCCGCTGACGACGGATCCCCTGAGCGGTTTTCTTCGACAAAGACCGGTCGGCCGGTCTCATCCACGCCGGACGCCCATGTTATGTCTTTGACAAACGGATTAGCCGATACATAGGCACCGTCTTCGCGGTTCAGAAAATAGAAATACCCGTTGCGATCGGCGGTTGCGTAACGCTTGTTTCCTTCACGGTCGGTATAGGCAACAACCTCGTTTACACCGTCATAGTCCCAACCTTCGCGCGGCGTGGTCTGGAAATGCCACTTGATTTCGCCGGTTTTCGGATCGATTCCGATGCGGCTGGCCGCATAAAGGTTGTCTCTGGCGTTACCTTCCGTCGGCGTGCCCGCATTGTGCAGCCACGAGTTCCACGGCGCCGGGTTTCCGACCCCGAAAACAAGCGTATCCGTGTCCGCGTCATAGGAACCACCCAGCCAGGTTGCGCCACCGCCGGTCTTCCACATGTCGCCGGGTCACGTCGCATTCAACTCGCCCGTCATGGTGCTTTCTTCATCGTTCAGCGTCTCCTTATGGCCTTCTATGACCGGGCGTTCCATACCGGATCACCGGTGTTCACGTCCCGTGCCTGCACAGCGCCAACGATGCCAAACTCACCACCGGAATTTCCGGTGATCACCAGCCCGTCAACGATCAGCGGAGCTGCGTTGTAAGAATACGCCGCCTTGTAGTCCGCGCTTTTATCACGCCGCACGACGTCGCCGGTGTCTTTGTTCAGGGCCACAATCCGGGCATCAAGGGTGCCGAAAATCACCTTGTCGCCGTAGATGGCGGCACGCCGGTTCACCACGTCACAGCAAGGCAGAATGCCTTCGGGCAGGCGCGCCTCGTATTGCCAGACCTCTTTGTCGGTTTCCAGATCAATTGTATAAAGGCGCGAATACGATCCGGTGATATACATCATGCCGCCATAGATCAGCGGCTTGGTTTCCTGCCCGCGCTGTTTTTCGCCACCAAGGCTGAACGCCCAGGCCGGCAACAGGTTCTTGACGTTGTCTTTGTTCAGCATGTCCAACGGGCTGTAGCGCTGCAAATGGCGTCCCATCCCGTTTGTCACGACCTGGGTCGTAATTGACTGGTCGTTGGCCAGATCGTCCTCGGTAACTTCTGCATGGGCCGTGCCCACTGCAATCACGCTTGCAACTGCCGCCATTGTGAACCGGTTCATCGGTGTCCTCCCTAGACTTGTGTCTTCCCTCCGCACCGAATCGCCGACAGGTCAGAGCTGTTGGCACGGCAACTATTCGCAGGCGGGTCTGTCGGCGAAATTGCACAATGGTCGTGGGGGCAATTCGCGCATTTCATCCGGGCTCCACACTCATGGTTTCGGCGGCACCAGCGGTGACTTATCGGACCACTTTCGGGCATCTGTCGCAACGGTTTGCGACGCGGCGCCGATCCTTCTCCCGGACGAACATGATCTTGATACGGTTGCGCCATTTGGCCCTGCACGTGTCGTTCGGAACGGGTCTGTCCCGCGACGTCCCGCCCAGAATGCAGGGATATGTTTCCTTGACCTTTCCGGCCGCCCAAAAATCTACCGACCACCATTGCCGCTGAAATTCAGAAGCTTGATTCAGTTTCCGGCGTCGATTTCAGAGCTGACCCAAGGTTCGGTTCCGCCCTTGACGAATTCCGCGTGGCGCGGGCGCGAGTCCACCAGGGCGTTGGCGAACAACTCCTGTGTTTCAGTATCGATCCAATGAGCCATATTGATGGTCTCGGACGTGGTGACAGCGATCGTGCCGTCTGGTGAGACCGCCATCCCTTCCGGCTCGATACTCACGTCTATCTGGGCAATTACGGTCCGCGATACCGTGTCGACGACAGTTGTTATCGCGTCATCTTCGTTGGCGATGTACAGATGACGATCATTCGGGTGCAAAACGAACTGTTTGGGGTCTTCGCCCGACGGCAGATCATAAAGGACTTCTCCGGTTTCAGGATCCATGACCTGCACCGAGTCATTATCTGACGCGCAGATGTAGAGAACCGAGTAGTCCTTGGAAAATGTGATCCCGCGTGGTCGTTCTCCGGTTTTAAGGGTGCGGATCACTTCAAACGTTTCGATATTGATCACGCTGAGCGTGTCGTCTTTTTCATTGCTGATCCAAATCTCGTCCGAAACCGCCGGAGTGCAAAATGCAGCAGCGGCCAAAAAGACGGAAAACTCTATCTTTAGTCCTCGCTAAAGGCCGTGCACAGGCATTCGGCCTGGTCAATTCCCAGAGTGTCCAGTTCAGTCCTGTGGTGCAGGAAACCCGCGAGCGGTGCGAGGGCCACGACCGCTCGATCCGTCATCAGCGGGATGGGTTGGCGCAACTGACTGTTCCAGGCGCGGAAACTCATCGCCCGGCCCTTGAAGCCTGCCAGTTCAAATTTTTCCAACAGAATGTAGTCCCGCAGAACCGCGGGATCGCCAGATTGCGTTCGGGCCACGGCCTCGCCCAAGGACCGAAACGCAGCCCATGCCGCATAGTCGATTGGCCTCATCGACCGGCCTGCTTAACCGGCGAACCGGCTCTGCAACTGAACCGCGCCCCATTGCTCGACCACAGGCGACCACGTGACCGGTCGCAACCCTTCCGAACCTGCGACCGGCCTGGGTTCCCATGTGTTGAACGGTATATATCTTGCGAAGTCGCCCAACTCATCCGCGACCAACGTGACATCGTAGTCCACGAAATCCTGTGTGAAAACAGGAACTTCCTGCGCCGCATTGTGCCTCATGTCAGCATCGAAACGCCAGGTCTTTTCCGCCCGAATTTCCAGTCCGAATTTGGTCAGGGACAGTTTCTTTGCGTCAGCAAAGGCCATGTCCGACAGGTGTTCTCCGGCGACCAGAACCAGATCGTCCCAGCGCCTTTTGACCAGAAATTGTGCCAGAGCGTTCGCGCGCATCGCATCGGACGGCATGGTGTGCAGCAGGTTGGCACGGCTAGGCGGTATGTCTTAAGTCGCGGTCGCGGGCAGACGCGTTGAGCAAGATGGTGTCGGCGGCCTCGGGAAGATCAGCGACCGCCAGTTGCGCCTGCGCCGGAGCGTCCAATATCAGGAAGCTTGTCTGGGACAAGGCCCGGCGCGCCGTATCAAGCCAATTCCCGTCTTCCGGGACGGTCAAAACTGTCAGTTCATACGTGTGGCCCAGAAACTTGGCCGTTGTCAGGTTGTCTGACAAAGCCAGTTCTGCACCTGCCGTGCCCAGATCGTCGGGCAAAGGGTCAAGGTTCGACAAAACCGGTGGTCGTCTGACCTGTTGATGAAGATAGACAGCAGATACAGAGACCTCAGCTGCAGCAACCATTGGCAACAGAAAAAGAGTTGCAAAGACGCAAAAAACATGGCCGTGTTTGCTCCTCCTCCGATGCTGCTCTACTAAAATGAGTCCTTGGGCGGCATGCCATTCGACCTTAGTCGCACGCAGCGGCTCATCTGCAAACAAGGTCGAATTTCACGATGGTTTTCCCTGAGCTAAGACCAGAGCCAGCATCAGAAGGAGGAGACGATGGGTCTTGTGTTTTTCAACACAGCGCTGGCTGGCCTGACCGCAGGTGGCATGGCGTTTTCGCACGGAGACGTCGCCCCGCGACCTGCTGGCCGCGATGGCCGACGGCGGGGAAGGTGATGCCGCAGCGCTTCAGTCGGATCGCAACCAGATTGCCGGCACTGTGGAAACAGGATCGGGCGCCCTGCGGCTGACAGCGTGGCCTTTCGCGCCGCTGTTCTGATCTCGGGCGACAGCCCTGATTTCTCATAGGCGGCGGAGCAACTGACAATTGGATTGTCTGCCGCGCAATAGGACGGCAGACTGAGACACATGATCGGACGCACATTTTTTTTCTCCCTGTTGGCTGCCACTCTTTCAACCGGAATGGCGATGGCCCGATGCGAGGATCGTGTACCTCAACCCAAACCACAAAACGCCAGCCGGGATATCGTTGGCGCTGATCTCGATACCATCGTCGCGCGCGGCTATATCAAATTTGCGGCTTATGACGACTTTGCCCCGTGGTCGTATGAGAGAGACGGCAAGAGACAGGGCGTGGATATCGACACCAGAACATTGATCGCCGAAGAGCTGGGTGTTGACGCGCGTTTCAATCTGGTGGCTGCCGGCGAAAACCTTGAGGCCAGGCTGACGCCAGAGCTTGACATCCATACCCCACCCCTGCCCGGTTTTGCCGTCAGTCCATGGACCACTGGCGTGGCCGTTCATTTCACCTATCGCGGCCTCGGCTATGCTGTGGACGATGCCATTTACGCGGCGTTGCAGGATGGGCGCATCGCCG
Source organism: Ruegeria sp. HKCCD7559 (assembly GCF_013110575.1). NCBI lineage: Bacteria > Pseudomonadati > Pseudomonadota > Alphaproteobacteria > Rhodobacterales > Roseobacteraceae > Ruegeria > Ruegeria sp. HKCCD7559. The sequence goes on along the minus strand of NZ_WVQU01000002.1, from coordinate 98,183 downwards.
AAATCTTCAAACGTCACGGCCTTACACATTCGCCGCCCATGCTGCGGTGACTACACCCAAGGTCTTATAGGCAAGGCTGCGAACACCGCGTAGCGTACCAAAAATATACTTGGAGAAGTGATATGGAACTCAATGACAGCCGCGTCATCGCCGCGCCGCGTTCCAAAGTCTGGGCCGCGCTTTTGTCGGCAGATGTTCTGAAGGAATGCGTGCCGGGATGTCAGGAGATGACAGGCTCGGTCGAAGACGGGTTCGAGGCCACCGTCGTGCAGAAAGTAGGCCCGGTCAAAGCGACGTTCAAAGGCTCTGTGACCCTTTCTGATCTCGTGGAGCTTGAAAGCGTGAAGTTATCGGGTGAAGGTAAGGGAGGAGCCGCCGGATTTGCCAAAGGCGCGGCCGACGTCACCTTGTCGGATGCCCCCGAAGGCACACTACTGACCTACGCGGTCGATGCACGCGTCGGTGGCAAACTGGCTCAGTTGGGGGGCCGCGTGATTGATGGGGTTGCCAGAAAAATGGCCGACCAGTTCTTTGAGAACTTCCAGAACGCGGTCGAACCTCAGGATGTGCCCGAGCCCGAAACCTCGGAAGAAGGCGAGACCGGGGAAAAAAAGAAAGGTTGGATCAAGCGCGTGTTAGGCGGTTGATCCTTTGGAATTCAGGGAGGAGAAAGTCATGAAAATTTCCATGACCGTGAACGGCAAAGCCGTAAGCGGAGACGTCGAGGGCCGGACATTGTTGTCCGGTTTTCTGCGCGATCATCTGTCTTTGACGGGCACGCATGTGGGGTGCGACACCGCGCAATGTGGAGCTTGCGTGGTGCATGTGAATGGCGAAGCGGTGAAATCGTGCAACATGCTGGCCGCCGAAGCAGATGGGGCCGATGTCGGCACGATCGAAGGCCAGGCAACAGCGGATGGCTCACTGAACGTGATACAGCAGGCGTTTCAGGATCACCACGGTCTGCAATGCGGATTCTGCACTCCGGGCATGGTGATGAGCGCCGCCGCGCTGCTGAAAGAGAACCCGCGCCCAACCGAGGCCGAAATCCGGAAGTATCTGGAGGGCAACCTGTGCCGCTGTACTGGGTATCACAACATCGTCAAAGCGATCATGGCCGCATCCGGCCAGGACGTGGGCAGCATCGCTGCGGAATGATGCCGCTGCGGGTGTCGGAAACACGCCCGTGGGATGAGTGAGGGATGCAGCAGCATCCGTTTATGGGAGGAGAATAAGCAATGCCCAAAGACAGTGGCATCGGAGCCAGTTCCAAGCGGCGCGAGGACGTACGCTTTCTGACCGGAGCAGGCAATTATACCGACGACATCAACGTACATGGCCAGGCCTATGTGCATTTTCTGCGGTCCGACATCGCGCATGGCCGGATCAAGTCCGTGGACACTTCGGCGGCCGAAGGCATGCCGGGAGTGGTCAAGGTGTTTACCGGCAAGGATTTCGAAGGCGTGGGCGGCATGCCCTGCGGCTGGGAAGTCACCGACAAGCACGGAGCTCCGATGCAAGAGCCCCCTCACCCCATTCTGGCGCAGGGCAAAGTGCGCCATGTGGGCGACCCGATCGCGGCCGTTGTGGCCGACAGCCTTGAGCAGGCCCGCGATGCGGCTGAGGCCATCGAGGTGGATATCGAGGAACTGCCCGCGGTGATCGACATGAAAGCCGCCGCGCAGGATGGCGCGACCCTGGTCCATGACGATCTGAAAAACAACATCTGCTATGACTGGCAGCTGGGTGAGGCGGACGACGCCAAGGTGAACGAGGTGTTTGCCAACGCCGCGCATGTCACCACTCTGGAACTGGTGAACAACCGTCTGGTTGCAAACCCGATGGAACCGCGCGTGGCCGTGGCGGAATACAGCCGGGGCACGGATGAGTATACGCTCTATACCACGTCGCAGAACCCGCATGTGATTCGGCTGCTGATGTGCGCCTTTGTGCTCGGCCTGCCCGAACACAAGGTCCGCGTCGTGGCGCCGGATGTGGGCGGCGGTTTCGGCACCAAGATTTTCCACTATGCGGAAGAGGCATTCTGCACCTTTGCCGCCAAGGCCTGCAACCGCCCGGTCAAGTGGACGGCCAGCCGGTCCGAGGCGTTCATGTCGGATGCACAGGGCCGCGACCATGTCAGCAAGATCGAGCTGGCGCTGGATGCCGACAACAATTTCGTCGGCCTGCGTACCAACACATATGCCAATCTGGGCGCGTATCTATCCACCTTTTCCAGCTCGGTCCCGACCTGGCTGCACGGCACGCTGATGGCGGGCAACTACAAGACGCCGGTCATTCAGGTAAACGTGAAGGCGATGTTCACCAACACGGTGCCGGTGGACGCCTATCGCGGCGCGGGCCGCCCCGAAGCGACATACCAGTTGGAACGTGTGATCGACAAAGCCGCGCGCGAACTGGGTGTCGATCCGATCGCCCTGCGGCGACAGAACTTTGTCACCCAGTTCCCCTATGACACGCCGGTGGCGCTGACCTATGACACCGGGGATTACAACGGGACGATGGACAAGCTTGAGGCTGCGGCTGATCTGGCGGGCTTTGCAGCACGACGCGCGCAGAGTGAGGCCAAAGGCAAGCTGCGCGGTCTCGGCGTCAATTGCTATATCGAGGCTTGTGGTATCGCGCCTTCGAATATCGTCGGCATGTTGGGAGCCCGTGCGGGACTTTACGACGCGGCGACAGTTCGGGTGAACGCCACCGGTTCGATAAGTGTGATGGTTGGCGCACACAGCCACGGGCAAGGCCATGAAACAGCATTCCCGCAGGTCGTGGCCGACATGATCGGCATCGACGAGTCAATGGTCGAGATCGTGCACGGGGACACTTCGAAGATCCCGTTTGGCATGGGCACCTATGGCTCACGCTCGCTGGCGGTCTGCGGCTCGGCTATGGTCAAGGCCACCGAGAAGGTGATCGACAAGGCCAAAAAGATTGCAGCCCATTTGCTGGAAGCGTCCGAGGCAGATATCGAACTTAAGGACGGTCAGTTCAGTGTTGCGGGGACCGACAAGTCGGTGGCGTGGGGGGATGTGACCCTTACGGCTTACGTACCGCACAACTATCCGCTGGAAGTTGAACCGGGACTGGAGGAAACCGCGTTTTACGACCCGGCCAACTTTACTTTCCCGGCAGGGGCTTATGCCTGTGAGGTCGAGGTTGATCCAGACACAGGTCAGGTCACGATTGAGAAATTCACGGCTGCGGATGACTTTGGCAATATCGTCAATCCAATGATCGTTGATGGCCAGGTGCATGGCGGTATTGGTCAGGGCATCGGTCAAGCCCTGCTGGAGAACTGTGCCTATGACGAGAACGGCCAGCTGCTGAGTGCGTCCTTCATGGACTATGCGATGCCGCGTGCGGATGACGTGCCATTCTACGGCGTAGATCATTCCAGCCAGACGCCGTGTACGCACAATCCGCTTGGTGTGAAGGGTTGCGGCGAGGCCGGTGCGATCGGCTCACCGCCTGCGGTGGTCAACGCGGTGCTGGATGCGTTGAACTCAGGTGGAAGGGCTGTTGATCATATCGACATGCCGATGAGCCCGTCACGCGTTTGGACGGCGATGCATGGTTGAGAGGTTAAGGTGCGAGGGGCCAGCCCCTCGCGCTCCCCGGGATTTTTATAGCCAGATGAAGGGCGGATCAGCGCCTTTTCGGAAAGGAAGAACGAAATGTACAATTTCGAGTTTGAGAAGCCCTCGACCATTGCTGACGCGGTTGCAGCATTGGCAGCAGAGGATGCGCAGGCGTTGGGAGGCGGACAGACGCTGATCCCAACATTGAAGCAACGGTTGGCGGCCCCGTCCAAGTTGGTGTCGGTGAGCGGAATTCCCGAGATGCAAGGCGTTTGCATCGAGGATGACGGATCGGTGTCGATCGGTGGCGCGACGCCCCACGCTGTCGTCGCCCGCGAGGCCGTGGGCTCGTATCCAGCGCTTGCAGCGCTGGCCGGTCAGATTGGCGATCCGGCAGTTCGCAACCGCGGGACGATTGGCGGCTCGGTTGCCAACAATGACCCTGCGGCCTGTTATCCGGCAGGGGTATTGGGTTCAGGGGCGACTATCCTGACCAATACCCGCCAGATTGCCGCCGATGACTTTTTCCAGGGAATGTTCACGACAGCACTGGATGAGGGTGAAATCATCACATCGGTCCGTTTCCCGGTGCCGCAAGCGGCGAGCTACCGGAAGTTCCTTCAGCCAGCCTCGCGTTTTGCGCTTGTCGGGGTCTACCTGGCCCGCTTTGCGGACGGGGTGCGCGTCGCGGTAACCGGCGCGAGCGAGGGCGGCGTTTTCCGGTGGTCCGAGGCTGAACAGGCGCTGAACAAGGAATTTCGCCCTGATGCCCTTATGGACCTGCGCGTAAACCCGGCGAACATGATTGCGGATCTGCATGGGAGCAAGGAGTATCGAGCGCATCTTGTTTCGGTCATGACCAAACGCGCGGTTGAAGACTGCTTGTAAAGAATTGTTCGGGAAAATCGAAAAGCCCCGGTGTGATACGGGGCTTTTTAACCTTGAAGCATGACTACTTTCCCATTGGGGCGAACACAGATCGCGATGCCATCACCTGCTGCCTGCGCAAGGGTCGCTGCTATTTCAGCCTCGGAAGCATGACGGAATGCTGTTGAAAGCGCGTCTGCCGTCGTAGCATCCGGTGCCTGGACACTGACCGTTGACCAAAGCGGTGCGTTTCCGCCCATCGAGTCGATGATGTGAGCGCCGCCCGACCGCAGGCGCATGACGTCAGCGCTGGACGTAGCAATGGCGCGGTCCTTCAAATGCGTGACTTCGACAAGTCGGTGCACTGGATCCGTGACGCCCAGCAGCCGCTGACGACCACTTGCATAATATTCTCCGATATTGACCAGAACCTTTTCCCACCCGGCTTTGCGCAAGGCGCGAACGACCAGATCGGTGGCGAAACCTTGAGCGATGACGTTCAGGATAAGCGCTTGATCAGGGCCCAATTGCACGAGTTCCTTAGTTAGACCTACGCGGTTCCATCCGATCAGCCTTCGCGCGTGTTGAGCCTCATTCTCGGACGCGGCAAGCCAAATTGGCTGAACTGTGGGATCAAAGCGACCATTTGTGAGGTCGTAAGCCGCGCTGCACGCTGTCAAAAGAGACACAAAAGTGGGATCGGGGCTTTTGAAATACCCTTTCCGGTGGAGCTCCGACAGGGCAGAGTTCGGGCGATACAGGCTGAAGAGCGCCTCGCATTCCTCCAGAATGGATCGCAGAGCGGCAATGGCATGTTCTGCCTCCACAGGGTCAGCATCCAGTGTCAGGCTGATTTCGGCCCCCATGGCGTAGCAACGCCGACGGATAGGCTGTGCATGAGACGGAGATGCCAGTGCTGCGGCAGATATGGCCAGAAAGCGGCGACGGTTGATCATTCGGCTGCAACCTCTCTCGTGCGGCGGCGAGCCGCGACGATCAGGGGAACGCAGCGGTTGCGGTCGTTATATATGGCGACGCAGTCGAGATACTGAAAACACTCATCAAACTGAATTTGCCCGGCTTGCGTGATCGCGCCAAATTTGCATTTGACCTTGCGTAGCTGACAGGGTGACCCGCATTCGGCGCGGCGTTCGATACAGTCGCGGCCCCGAGGCAACCCACCGATCGCAAGGAACGCGCCCAAGGGGCAGGCATATCGGCAAAAGCCCTTGAACACCGCCATTCCCAGAACCAGCCAGAAGATGGCGTAGGCGACATAATACCATTCGCGAAAAAAGAAGGTCGTGATCGCTGTTTTGAAGGGCTCAACCTCTGCCGCTTTGTCGACCTGATCAGGTGCGGCAAAGACAACGCAAGCAAGGCCGTCAGTACCGCGTATTTCAACCATTTCAGACGGTTGCCCATTTTTTTGACGGTTCAACCTGAGGGATACGAAGGGCTTTGCCCAGATGATGTGCGAATTCCCGAAGGGCACCGAAAGGGCTAAGCCATCCGCAGAACAATCCCCTGCCCCAAGCAATCAAACCCGCAAGAGTCACGGCCCAGATCAGCGACGAGAACGGATCATAGAGCAGGAAGGCAGAACTGCCGCCGTCCAATGCCGTGCGCAATGCCCCCAAGACCGTGACGATCCATAGCTGCCCTTGCCCCCACCAACCCACGAAAACTGTGACAAGGGCAAGAACGCCAAGACGTACGGGAGTGAACAATGGTCGCGCCGCAAGGGCATTCATTCGCAGGGCCTAAACGGCCAACAGTGCAGCCAGAAACACACCCAGGAAAACCAGATCCAACCGGCGATTTCGCAGCGCTTCAAGCCAGGGCGGTGCCGGAACAATCTGTTCTGGTCGATCAAAGAACCTTTCAGGTGAGATATGTGCAACATCCAAAGTGACGGATCCTGTTTCAGGCTGGAACATGCCATGTTCGCGAACTGCAAGAACCTTCAACACCCATTCTCGGGAAGGTTCGAACCCCAGGCGCCGGTCGGTGCGCAGGATCATGGCAACGCCATCTGGCATGTTATCCGCCAACTCGACCAGCAGATCGGCATCACGCAGAGCGACCGGCAATCCGCTCTGCTCGGCCGAAATCCAGTCCGGCGCGGTATTGCGTACAAAGTCTTCGCTGACCGGACCATGGCGCACCGTTTCGATCACAAGGATCAGCTCGTCATTGTCCGAAATTTCCATGAAGCGCTGCAACTCTTCATAACTGTCCGTGGTCAAGGCAGCGCGAGCGATGGCTTTTGGGCCCACATCCACGACCCACAGATCCAGATAAGGGTCGTCGGGACTGTACTGCGGCTCGGGATCGTCATCTTCCCAAAGGGTGCCATCGAACAGAGCGTCAACTTGCGCATTCGTGTAGACCTTGCATGTGGCGATGCCCTGATCGATCAGATCCTGCCAGTTGAGTTCTTCTTGATAATCGGGATCCGGAAATGCAGGCGGCGCGGTTGCCAATCCCTGCATTTTCTCGCGCGCGACTGTCAAAGCAGCGCCCATGACCGATTCATGCACGATCCGCACAACTTGCCGTCGCCTATGTAACCCCGTCCAGATAGACCAATGACGACCCGCTTGCTGCATCGCCGTACGGGGATCCGACAACGATAGAATCCGAGATCGAAAGGCCCCTGTATTGCTCGAAGAATTTGTGGAAAGGGAGCTCTCCGAGTCCTGAAATAAAGATCGGTTCGTTATGTTCAATCAACTGCACGTCAAGAAAACGCCCTTCAAGATCCAGCACGATCAACATGTTGATTGGTGCGCCTGAAAAACCGGGCAATGGCGCCATGGGTTTCGATTCAAAGACATAGCCTGCATCGGCCCCGCCGGAGTTCAGCAGACTGTAGACGCCGTTTTCGTACAACGCCGCCCCCAATGCGAACGGCGCGCGGATGTAGGATTCGATATCATCGCGCGACACAGGTTCGGCCAAAATCACCAGGCCGCCGAAAAGCAGCATCAGAATACCTGTGAGTACGCGCATGATCGAAAGACTAACTTTCCACCCTTCGCCGGGACATTCGACGATAGTTCTAAGTCCCTGCCCGCGGCCCTAAGGCAGTCCTGCATCCAAAGTTGCAGCCGCAAGGAAATCGACCGTGACAGGTGATGCGGCCCTCGCCGGTCCGGTGCGCAAACTGTCACCTCAGCAGCCAGAGGTGGCGGAAGTACGGGGTATTCGGCCAGTCGATAGGGGGCAGACCTGGTTGGCCGTTCATTACGGCATTAGCCCCGGGGTGATATTGGGGTTTTTCACGTCAAAGGCGACGCTTTACCGAAAAAGAACAGGCCGCCCAGTTAGGGCGGCCTGACCAGGTTTTTTCTTGTGCCTACGCCTTACTCGGCTGCCTGCGCGCTGTTGGCAGAGTGCTTGTCACGCTGACTGTCGCGGAACAGCGCCTTGGCCAGCGATACGCACATCAGGCCCATCACCATGGTGAACGGAAGCGCACCGATGATCATGGCATTGCGCAGCGCATCCATAGGGTTGTTTTCACCCGCCGCCAGGATCAGCGCGCCGATCACTGCCGTCAGGATCACACCCCAGATGATGCGGTGCTTGATACCGGTTTCCTGGCTACCACCCGACATGATGGTATTCATCACCAGAATACCCGAGTCCGCCGAGGTTACCAGGAAGGTCATGATCAGGATCACGCACATGACGTTCAGCATGGACAGCAGCCCACCATCGATCATGAAGGACAATGTCGTGAACAGCTTGTTGGTGTTCGATGCGCCGATGATCGCACCTTCTGCCGCGCCTGCCAGTTCCAGATCGATCGCTGTGCCGCCCAGAACGGTCATCCAGGCAAAGCACACCAGCGCAGGCGCGAACACGCAGCCCAAGATGAACTCGCGGACGGTCCGACCCTTGGAGATGCGCGCCAGGAAAAGCCCCACGAAGGGCGAGAATGCGATCCACCACGCCCAGTAGAAGGTGGTCCAGCCTGCCTGCCAGCCAAACTGACGACCTTGCTCACCCGCAGCGTAGGCCGCGGCCAAGGTTGCTTCGTCCAACTCGGCCGCTGCACCTTCCAGACCGCTTTTGAAGCCGTCGAAGCTACCCCAGGCATTGGTCGCCCCACCCATCAGATCTGCGGCATGTGCTTGCGCCTCGGCTGGCAGAGCCGCTGCGAATGCTTCGGCCGACAGCGGGCCATAGGCATTGAAGCTGAGCGACAGGAAGTGCAGGATGTAGTCGATCATCGCAGTGCCATAAGTGGTCATGGCAAAGACAAACGAACCGAAGACCACGAAAGTGCCCAGCAGGATGATCGACAGCACCAGGTTCAGGTTGGACAGGTACTTGACACCCCGGCCGACACCGGAAACCGCCGAAATGATCGACAGGCCCATGATAACGACCAAGCCTGAAATCAGACCGACCTTGCTGGGGGTCGGCACCTCGCCGCCCAGATCCATGATCCACTGCATGCCGGTGATGGCATAAAGGCCGTCGATGAACTGGCTGACGCCATAGCCGATGGTTACGGACACGCCGAGGATCGTTGCGACAACGCCCAAAACGTCAACCACGTGGCCGAAAAAGCCGTTGACGAAACGGCCAAACAACGGTGTCAGCGCAGAGCGGATCGTCAGAGGCATGTCGCGTGTATAGGCGTAGTAGGCCAGGGACAGGCCGGTTACCACATAGATCGCCCAGGCGTGAAAGCCGTAGTGCAGGAAAGTGAAACGATAAGCCGATTGAACGGATTCAGGGTCATTTCCTGCAACTTCACCCGACAAAACCACAGGATTAGACCCCCAAAGGCCCAGCGGTTCTGCTGTGGCGAAAACCATGAGCCCCACACCAAGACCGGCACCAAACATCATGGAGAACCATGAGAAGTTCGAAAACTCGGGCTTTTCCCCCGGCGTTCCCATGATCCTACGACCCGTGGACGGAATGATCGCAACAACGGCAAGGAAAAAGAAGAAAAAACCGACAATGACGATGTAGAAGCTGTTGAAGACTTCCAGCAACTGGCTGTTCAGGCTGCCCAATGTGCTGTTTGCATTCGCTGGGAAAACCAGAGCCCACAGCACCAGCCCGACCATGATGGCTTTGCTGATCAGGGCAATTGGGACGCTGTAGTTTTCATAGAATCCGGAATCAGCCGTTTCTATTTCAACGTCCGTGAAAGGTTCGGGTATCGACATATCGCACGTTCCTCCTCGAGTGTGTCGTTCTTTGTTCTTCTGAAAAAATGCTGGAAAACATCGCGTTGCACGACGTGGACAATCATGCACGATGCACGAACCGATGTTGAGTTGTGTTCAGCCCAAACTTGGGCTTGCAGTAACAACGCTTGCTCCCATTACGTCTCTTACTGCAAATTTCCTCCCGATTGCTCGCTGCCTGCTGTCACCACCGATCCCGGTGATAAGTCAGCCTGTGGTTGAATGTCGTCGCAGCATCTTAAGTGGTTATTGGGTTTCCAGTTTCGAAAAACCTATAGCAAGGGTGAGATGTTCTAACCTGAGAATCCGACACTTCGATCACATGAAGCGACCACCGAATTCACTCGATTGCGATGTTAGCGAGAACAATGCGACGACATGATTTGTTGTGACCACTACGTCCTTCACAGCTTCAGGACCAGTTTATCGGACTTGGCCCGCGAAACGCAGGTGCACAGGAATTCGTGGCTTTCCTGCTCTTGCGGTGTGAGTATTCCGTCGCGGTGATCGACCTGCCCTGACACTACGTCAACAATGCATGACCCGCACAACCCTTCAGAGCAGCCGAAATCGACCTGCACGCCGTTGTTTTGCAATACTCCGAGAATAGTTTCCTCTTTTCCGACCGTGTAGACCGCGCCGGTTGACTGAATTTCGATCTGAAATTCCGCGTTTGGATCGTGGTCGATGTCAGAAGCGGGTGCAAATCGTTCAAAATGGATTGCCCCGCCACGCAAGGATGCACCTGCTTCCAGAACAGCGTTCAGCATCGGTTCAGGTCCGCAGGTATACACATCCGCACCGACGGGCATCGATTGCATGACCGATGCCAGATCAAACCAGCCGTCTGTGTCATCGCAATGCAAATGATACCATTCATCCAGCCCAAGGGCCCTGAACTGCGCGTCCATCGCTGCAAATTCTCTTGACCTTACAAGGTAGTAGACCCGAAAATCCTGCCCGCGGTTCATCAATTCCCGCGCCATTGCAACCAGCGGAGTTGCCCCGATGCCGCCTGCGATCAACGTGACATGCCGATCGTGGTTTTCGAGTTTGAAGTGATTCCGCGGCCCGCCTATTTCGACCATCGCCCCTTCTTGAAGCGCGTGCATGGCCACCGAGCCGCCACGCCCTTCATCTTCGCGTTTGACGGCGACATTGATTGCGCGGCCGTCCTGACTCCAGCTCCACAGTGAATACTGCCGCACCAGATCGTCGGCCAGATGGATATCGACATGTGCGCCGGGTTGAAGGCTTGTGAAGCGGCCGTTTTCGATTTCAAAGCAAAAATCGGACGTGTCCGGGCTTAGCCGTGTTTTGCGCACGAGGCGGGCAACTTGTGTATCCATCACACATCCTGTTCGTTCTCGGTCGACTTTGGTCCTGTACCCGATCGCAAACAGCAGGAAAAAACATAGATTTCAATTGCAAAATTTCTCACATTCGGATGAATGTAACTCACCTCTACCTTTTGAGCAACGCAGCAACCATGTCACGACGCCACTATAATCTTCCACCTCTCACGACCTTGTCGGCCTTCGAGGCCGCCGCGCGGCATCTCAGCTTCAAAGAAGCGGCCAGCGAACTGTCGGTTACGCCGGGCGCTGTCAGCCACCAGATAAAGGCGCTGGAAAGTGAACTGGGTTCGGCGCTGTTCGTCAGAAAGCACAGGGGCGTGGAACTGACCGAGGATGGCCAGGACCTGTTCGAGGTGCTCGGTTCGTCGTTCCGGCAGATATCGAAGGTGCTCGAAAAGATTCGCAGCGGCGATTCAGAAAATCCAGTGACGGTCGGGTCCACTACCGCTGTGGCGGCGTTGTGGCTTTCTCCGTCGGTCATCCGGTTCTGGCAGGACTACCCGCACGTGAAAGTGAACCAGATGGCACAGGACAAGCCATTCTCGGACAGGCCGGATATCGACTTTTTCATCCGCTACGGTCGTGACGTGAACTCGCAGCTGAACCATACTAAACTGTACCGCGATACTCTGACGCCGGTCTGTAGCCCCGAGATGGCCCTGGAACTGAAGGGGGCAAGCCTGGAAGACCTGGTCGAACGTCGCCTGATCCACCTTGAAACGCAGGACAACACCTGGACCACCTGGCCATCTTGGTTTCACGACCTCGGATATACCGGAGTTGTACCGGTACAGTCGCGCGTAAACAGCTATGCTCTGGCGTTGCAGTTGGCCCGCAAAGGGGCCGGGCTTGCATTGGGGTGGCAACGCTTGATCCAGCCCATGCTGGCATCAGGAAAACTTGTTGTGCTAGAAGAATTCAGCATCCCTGCCCCGAACAACTTTTACCTCGTCGGTCGCCCGGACGACCAGCTGACAGAAGGTGCCCTGGCGCTGAAAAACTGGTTGCTGGATGAATTGTCCGGCGGTTCGGTTTAGTCTGCCTCAATCGGCCATGAGGTTTTTTGATATTGAATGAAGCCGGCTCGACCGGCCAATGGGGGTAACGTTCAACACATTCCGAATTACTCAGGAGCAACCGATGAACAAGCATTCAGCGCTTTCGTCTGTTCTGACCCCGGTAAACACCGCCAAGGGCCTGCCGAACGAGCATTATATCGATCCCGATATCTTCGCCGAGGAACGGGAGGCGGTTCTGTTCGCGAACTGGTCGGGCATCGGTTTTGGCAAGGACATTCCCGAAGCGGGTGATGCCTTTCCGATCGACTTTCTCGGCGTGCCGCTTCTGATGGTGCGCGACCGTGACGGACAGATCGGCGTTTTCCAGAACACCTGCCGCCATCGCGGAATGATCTTGGTCGACAAGCCGCAGAAAATCCGCGGCGCGATCCGTTGCCCCTATCACAGCTGGTGTTACGGCCTGAATGGCGAGCTGCGCACGGCGCCGCATGTCGGAGGCCCCGGACAGAACACGCATGAAGATCTGGACTTTGCTGAACTGGGCCTGATCCGCATACGTTCCTATGTCTGGCGCGATGTTGTCTTCGTGAATGTGGATGGCAACGCCCCGGAGTTCGAAGAGGTTCATGGCGAGCTGATGGAACGCTGGAAAGATTTTGAACAGCCCATGTATCATGGCGGTGCCGGCGCGTCTGTCCGGCTCGAGCTGAAGTCGAACTGGAAACTGGCGGTCGAGAATTTCTGCGAAAGCTATCATCTGCCCTGGGTTCACCCGGGTCTCAACAGCTATTCGCGCCTGGAAGACCACTACAACATCAATGAACTGGGCAAGTATTCGGGTCAGGGCACCTATGTCTATCGCCAGTTCGAAGGTCAGAACGGCGAAAAACTGGATGACTTCCAGAATCTGAGCGAAAAGTGGAACGAAGGGGCGGAATACATCGTCGTGTACCCGAACACCTTGCTGGGTGTTCAACGCGACCATGGATTTGCCTTCATCATCGATCCGATCACGCATGAACGGTCAAACGAAAGGATCGAGCTGTACTACGCCAAAAAACCGGAAGACGCACCCGAGCACGAAGCGTTGCGCGCAAAGAACGCGCAGCTTTGGAAAACCGTTTTCGAAGAGGATGTGTTCGTGGTCGAGGGCATGCAGAAAGGCCGTCACGGTGTCAAATTCGACGGCGGCCGTTTCTCGCCCGCGATGGATGGCCCAACGCATTGTTTCCACCACTGGGTGGCCACTCAGATCGAAAAAGCCCGTGCCGAGGCATAGGCGGCTTTCCGGCCGGATCATGGGCTGAGGGCGCCACGGATGTATCCTGCGCGGTCATTTGCAATCAGGAACATCGCAGATGCAGGCGATGTTCCAAGATTGCGCAAAGACGCGTGCGGATGCGTGTGATGGGTTCATCAAGGGCCGGTCCGCATCGTTGACGGCGCTGGGAAATCAGGATTCAGGCGCAAAAAGGTAGAAAGCGTATGATGATTACGTACAGGCCAACACACTTAGCGTTTCCGGTAAGAGGCTGACCTTGGATCTGCAAGAACTCGACAAGCACCTGTTGCAGGCTCACGCGGATAATGATGTGCCTGCGCTGATCCGGCTGTACCACGAGGCAGCCGACCGGGCCGAGCAAAACCAGGATCTCGACGCTGCTTGTTTTTACCTTACACATGCGTTTGTGTTCGCGCTGGAATACGGCGCGCCCGAAGCAGATGAGTTGAACCGAAAACTATACGAGCGCGGCCGCGCCCATCGTTTGGTGTTCTGACGAAATCGGTGTAGTTGGGGTATCGTGCTGGCAAAGAGACAAAGCATGACCCATTTTACCTTTCTGTGCCTCGAAGATTTCCCGCTTGCTGCCCTGTCCATGGCCATCGACCCGCTGCGCGTGGCCAATGAGATCAGCCGCAGCGATGGTCTTGGCTGGACTGTCGTTTCGGAAGATGGACAACAGATCATGTCCAGCTCACGCCTCAGCATCAACCCTGACAAGGCATTGTCCGAGGTGGAGGAAACCGACGTCGTGCTGGTCTTTGCCGGGGCCTCAGCCCGGTTGAAGGATCGCAAGGCTTCGGGCGGAGCGCTGCGACGGCTTTTGTCCCGTGGCGCGCGGATCGGTTCGGTCAGCGGTTCACTTTTTGCGCTGGCGGAAGAAAAGTTCTTCGATGGTTACAGCTGTAGCGCGCATTTCTGCTATACCGCTGCGTTGAAGGAACAATTCGACAGGGTGAACCTGTGCGACACGCTCTATACGATAGATCGCAACCGAATGTCCTTTGCCGGGACTTCAGCGGTTTTTGAATTCATGCTGGGCGTGATTTCGGATGAGGTGTCCGATGCGGTTGCCGTCGAAACGGCCTGCTGGTTCCAATACGCGACTTTGCGTGATGCGGATACGTTGCAGGTTTTGCCGGGCTACAGCAAAAATCAGACCCGCAATGCCCTGCCGCGCCCGGTGCGGCGGGCCATCGAGTTGTTTGCAAACAACATCGAAAACAAGATCTCGATCGAGCAGGTTTCGAAACGCGTTGGCATGTCCATCCGGCAATTGGAGCGGCATTTCAAGAAGGAAACCGGGATCAGCCCCGGAGGGTACTATCGCAGACTGCGACTGGATGCGGCGCGGCAGAAGCTGCTTTACACCGATCAGCCTTTGCAGGAAATCGCGCTTTCGGTCGGGTATGACAGCGCCAGTTCGTTTTCAAGCAACTATCGGCGCGCATTCGGTCTGCCGCCAGCTCAGGAGCGCAAGGAACGAAGCCGCGGCGCCAGACACGCGGCTTTGTCCTTAGGACACCGTCCTTCACAGGGCCCTGGCCACCTCAATCAGCATGTGGTGAACTGAAATCGCATAGCTGCGTGGCGCGTAGATCGAAAAATCCGTTCTCGCCTCATTGCAGCGCAGCAGGCACCCCACATGATGGATTGCGGTGCGGTTGAAGGCTCCGGCCTGCATCTGCTCGACATCCAGAACGGTCAGGCGTTGCAGCAAGACGGTGGCACCCTGCCCGGTCATGTCGATGCGTGTGAACGCGTCCGACTGATCGGTCACCGACGCCATGCCGACCAGCTCGGTTTCCATACGCCTGGCCAACTCCAACGGGCCTGCAAAAGCTTCTTCGCACAGGTACTGATCCGGGCCCAGCCAGTGCAGGCTGCTGGTTTCGCCCTTTTCCCACCGCCCCGCCTCAGGCACAGGGATTCCGCAAACGGTTTGAAGTTTGGTTTTGACGGTTTCCTCGTGTCCCAGCCTGGCTGAGACGGATGCCAGTGCCACATCCTCTCGTTCCTGAAAGGTCAGAGTTCCGACCACGTCCCGTTTGGGTTCACTGCCGCCAATGGCGGTCTTGGCAACAAAATCACGCACGGAGCCGTTCTCCTTCGGGGTCAACGAAATGCGCGCTGACAAGCGTCGCTTTGATGTTGGTGTCATCCACCGGGCTGACAATCTGCACAGTGTCGCCCAATCGCTGCGCCCCGCGTTTTACAAAGGCCAGTCCGATGCTGCTGGACAGGTGCGGCGAATAGGCAGCCGATGTGACATAGCCCAGATCGTTTTCCGGCAGGTGTGGCGCATCCTCGTCGAACACATGGCCTCCGGCCAGCACGGCATCGGCGTTGTTGACCGGCTGAATGCCGACCAAAGCCAGACCATCCGGATCGGTGAGAGCTTCGCGTGCGCTGAGCGTCGCACCGATACTGTCTTTCTGGGTTGAGACCATGCGCCCCATGCCCAAATTGTGGGCGCTGGTGGTTCCGTTCAGTTCGTTTCCGGTGGCATGGCCCTTTTCAATCCGCAGAACGCCAAGCGCTTCGGTGCCATACGGCGTTACGCCAAAGGGCTCTCCAAGCGCCATCAGATGTCGGATCAGCGCGTCACCGTACCGGGTAGGAACAGCCAGCTCATAGGCCAACTCACCCGAGAACGAGATGCGGAACAGCCGCGCCGGGACCCCCCCGGCAATGGTCACCTCGCCACACGCCATAAAGGGAAAACCTTCGTTGCTGATGTCATGGCCGTCATCAACGACCCTTTGCAGCAACTCACGGGATTTCGGGCCCGCTATGGCATATTGTGCCCAGGCGTCGGTGGTCGAGATCATCTGCACATCCATGTCCGGAAACAGGCATTGATGCACGAACTCCATGTGGCGATAGACACCAACCGCGTTTGCGGTTGTGGTGGTGACCACAAAGTGATCTTCGGCCAAGCGGGCGGCAGTGCCGTCATCCATGGCTATGCCGTCTTCGCGCAGCATCAAGCCATAACGGGTTTTGCCCACCGGCAGTTTGGCAAAGCCGTTGCAATAGATCTTGTTGAGGAATTCCGCGGCATCCGCGCCCTGCACGTCGATTTTGCCCAGCGTGGTCACGTCGCAGACGCCGACACCGCTGCGTACGGCCAGAACTTCGCGATCCACGGATTCGCGCCAATGGGTCTCACCAGCCTTGGGGAACCATTGCACACGCAGCCATAGGCCCACCTCGACGAATACCGCGCCCTGTTCTTCGGCCCATTGATGGCTGGGCGTCAGTCGCGTGGGTTTGAATTCTTTTCCGACCGAGCGCCCGGCCCAGGCCCCCATCGCCACGGGCGTGTAGGGTGGCCGGAAGATGGTCGTGCCGGTTTCTGGAATGCTCTTGCCGGTGATCTCGGCCATCACGGCCAGCGCGCCGACATTCGCGGTTTTGCCCTGATCGGTCGCCATGCCAAGGGTGGTATAGCGTTTCAGATGCTCGACACTGCGGAAGCCTTCCTGTTCGGCCAGTTTGACATCCTTGACGGTCACGTCATTCTGGAAATCCAGCCAGGCGCGGCCTTTGCCGGGCACATGCCACAACGGGGTGATGCGGATCTCATCATCCTCGGCTTTCGGCAGGTCGACCGGGCAGGCCCTGATCCCCAGCCCGTCAAGCGCCGCAAGTGCCGCATTGGTGCCCGAGGCGATCGCCCCGTGGCTGGTCAGGTTGCCAGCGGCGGCACCGGCGACACTCATACCCTTGGGCAGTTCGGCAGGTGGGATGAAGGCTGCAAGCGGTTCGAACCATTGCGGGCGGCCGCGCTGATGGCATGTCAGTTGCACATTCGGATTCCACCCACCCGAAACGCCCAGACCGCTTACTTCGATGGGGCGGGTTTGACCATCGGCCATCTGCACGGTGATCGATTTCAGCCCCAAACGGCCCTGCGTATTCGTGACCTGCGCCCCGGCCAGCAATTCACATTCGGCAATGCGCGGTGCATCGTGGCGCGGGTCGATCACGGCAACAACATTGATCCCGGCTTTGATCAAATCCTGTGCGGCGCGGTGTCCTTCGTCATTGTTGGTGAAGATCGCCACGCGCTGGCCCGGTGTCACGGCCCAGCGGTTTGCATAGGCCCGCATCGCGCCCGCCAGCATTATGCCCGGTCGGTCGTTGTTTTCGAAAGCAATCGGACGTTCGGCAGAGCCGGCACAAAGCACCGTGTGCTTCGCGTAGATGCGCCACAAAATCTGGCGTGGTTTCCCCGCCTCGGGCACCGCAAGGTGATCCGAGACCCGCTCAAGCGCGCCGTGAATGCCGTGATCATAGGCGCCGAACACGGTGGTGCGCGTCAGAAGGCGCACGTTGTCCATCGATGCCAGCTCTCCCAGTGTCTGCGCGACCCAATCGGCATTCGAAATGCCCTCGAACCGGTCACAGTCAGACAACAAACGCCCACCCATCCGGCTGTCTTCGTCGGCCAGAATGACCCGCGCGCCAGACCGCGCCGCCGTCAACGCCGCGATCAGGCCGGAGGGACCGGCGCCGATAACCAGGACATCGCAATGCAAATAGCCCTTGTCGTAGATATCCGGGTCGGCCTCCTGCGTCAGGCTGCCCAGACCGGCCGCCTTGCGGATCATCGGCTCATATAGCTTTTCCCAGAACGCCTTAGGCCACATGAAGGTCTTGTAATAGAAACCCGCCGTCAAAAAGGGCGAGAGCCGATCATTGATCGACAGCGCATCGAAGGCGAGCGAGGGCCAGCGGTTCTGCGATGTCGCCTCGAGCCCGTCGAACAGTTCGACCGTGGTCGCGCGTGTGTTGGGCTCCTGCCTGTTGCCTGTGCGCAGCTCGACCAGCGCGTTGGGCTCTTCCGAACCCGAGGCCAGCACACCGCGTGGACGGTGGTATTTGAACGAACGGCCAACCAGGCGCACGTCATTGGCCAGCAGCGCCGAGGCCAGCGTATCACCCTGATAGCCTTCGTAGGATTTGCCATCGAAGGTAAAACGCAGCTTTTTGGACCGGTCGATCAGACCGCCCTGCAAACGATTGTTCTGGGTCATTTTCCCCGTCCCGTCTTGCGGGCTACATCCCGCGCCAGTTCTGTAGCCAGAATTTCATGGGTCAGCGTGTCGCGTGTCACAACCAGCCACGAGCGGTCGCCCTGCTCGTGAAACCACAGCTCTCGGTGGGTTCCTGCCGGGTTGTCGCGCAGGTAGACATAGTCGTGAAACTCGGCGGCGGCCGTGTCGGATTGCCAGTCGGGCCGATTGATCAGACTCGCGTCGCCCAGATAGGTGAATTCGGACGCGTCACGCGGGCCAAGCAGTGGATGATTGATGATCATGTCCGGGCCTCCTCAGTGCAGGTTGGGCTGTGCGCCCACGCCTTTTTCGTCAATCATCTGCCCGGTTCTGAACCGGTCCAGACGATAGGCAGATGCAACGTCATGCGGTCGGTCGGTGGCCATCAGATGCGCGAAACAAAAACCAGATGCTGGCGTTGCCTTGAACCCGCCGTAGCACCAGCCACCATTGAAATAGAGCCCTTCAATTCCGGTGTGATCAATGAACGGCGAACCATCCATCGACATATCCATCACGCCGCCCCACATCCGCAGCAGGCGCGCGCGACCGATCATCGGCATCAGGGACATGCCACCTTCGGCCACGTCCTCGACCACAGGCAGGTTGCCGCGTTGTGCATAGGTGTTGTAGCCGTCGATATCGCCGCCAAAGACCAGACCGCCCTTGTCCGATTGGCTGACATAGAAATGTCCGGCGCCATACGTGATCACCCCGTCAAGCACCGGTTTCAGCCCTTCGGTCACAAAGGCCTGTAGCACGTGGCTTTCGATCGGCAGGCGCATCCCCGCCTGTGCCATCACGCGACCGGAAGACCCGGCAACCGCCACGCCCACCTTCTTGGCGCCGATGTAACCCCGTGTGGTTTCAACGCCCAGCAGTTTTCCGTTTTCGATGCGGAACCCGGTGACTTCGCAATTCTGGATGATGTCGACCCCCCGTTGATCCGCGGCACGGGCATAGCCCCAAGCGACACCGTCATGACGCGCCGTACCACCGCGGCGATGCAACAGACCGCCTTTGATCGGAAAGCGCGCATCGTCAAAGTTCAGGAACGGATACATCGCGCGAACGCCCTCTGCATCCAGCAGTTCGGCCCCAGAGCCGGTGAACATCATCGCGTTGCCACGACGACGATACGCGTCACGCTGCGCGTCCGTATGACAGAGGTTCAGAATACCGCGCTGACTGACCATCGCATTATAGTTCAGGTCCTGTTCAAGATTTTCCCACAGTTTCAGCGACAGCTCATAGAATGGCTGGTTGCCATCCAACAGGTAATTGGCGCGAATGATCGTTGTATTGCGCCCGACGTTGCCGCCACCGATCCAGCCTTTTTCCAGAACGGCCACCTTGGCGGCGTTGTGTTCCTTGGCCAGATAATATGCCGTCGCAAGGCCATGGCCGCCGCCGCCAATCACGATGAAATCATAGCTTGATTGAGGCTCGGGATCACGCCAAGCCGGTGTCCAGCCCCGGTGCCCGTTCAAAACCTGCCGCATGATCGCGAGTGCCGAATACCGCATGAATTTGTGTCCTTAACCCTCAGTGCGCCGAAGCATCATGTGCCGCCGGAAAAGCCCCAGTCACGACGTAATCCGTCACGGAGTTTATCGGTTGCGACAATTTTCAGACCGGTATTGGGATTGATTGGCGCGCGACCGGGCAATTTTCCGGGTGCCCACCATGACCGCAGCGTTGAGGTTGCAGGATAAAAAGCAACGCACCTGGTGCGAAGATCAGAACCTCAACAATTCAATCGAATGCCCGGCGGGCAGGTCTTCGATCTCGGCCGGTATGATCGCCAACCCGTCTGCCTGCGCCAGCAAGGCAACACGGCCACTGTAGGAGGGCGCCATCAGACGTACATTGGGAAGGCCACGCGGCGAGGTACCGTCAATCTGGACCGGACGATATTCCTGCCGACCCGCGCGACGCTGCACCGGTTCGGCCAGCACGGCTTGAACAGGTATCTGTGGCCTGTGGCACAAGCCTGCGCGCCGCGCCATCATCTGCGACCCGATTATCTGCCATGTCACATAGGCTGACACCGGGTTGCCGGGCAGACCAACGTAAAGAGCACGCCCGCGCCGCCCGAACATGACCGGTTTACCGGGCTTCATCGCCACTTTCATGACATCGGTTTCACCGCCAATCGCGCTGAAAAGCCGGGGCATGTGATCTTCATCCCCGACCGACACGCCCCCGGTCGTGACGATGAGGTCCGAGGCATCGCATGCCTCGCGCAGAACCTGTTCCAGACGGGTCGGGTCATCCACGACCGGTCCCCGGTCGATCAGTTCGATCCAGGGTTTTTGCAACAGCGCCAGCAGCATATAACGGTTCGAGTTGTAGATTTGGCCGGGGTCGAGGGGTTCGCCCGGTTGACGCAGTTCGCTGCCTGTCGAAAAGATCGTGACCTTCAGTTTTCGAAACACTAGGACCTCACCATACCCGGCGGATGCCAGGGCGGCCATCTCGCGCGGTCCAATTTCACAGCCGCGTCGCAGGATCGGACCCCCGGCACAAAGATCTTCCCCTGCGCGTCGGATATGCTTGCCGGGTTTCGGGCGGCGGCTGAATCGAATCCTGTCGATCAAAAGATCGCAATCTTCCTGCATCAGCACGGCATCGAATTCAGGTGGCACCGGAGCGCCAGTGAAAATGCGTAAAGCGCTGCCTTCGGGTGCATCATGGTCGCCGCAGTCACCCGCAGCCACGCGCCCGGCGATGGGCAGCTCGAACACCGGCCCGTCACTCAGATCACCGGTGCGGATGGCATAGCCATCCATGGCCGAGTTGTCGAAGGCAGGCATATCAACCTTGCTGGCGCAATCCTCGGCCAGAACCCGGCCTATAGCCTGTTCCAGCGGCAAAATCTCGGTTTCGGCAACAGGATCGGCGACGGAAAGACCGCGTTCAAGGGCGTCCTCGACAGTCAGATACATGTGGGCGTGGCGGTCACAGGCACATCCATCAGCCATTTTGAATCTCCGAAAATATTAAGCGTCCTGCAAATCCCGGCTGTTCGTCCGGATCCAGATTGGGCAGGCCGTCGTTGAATTTTTCCAAGTCCGAGCTGGGATCAGCAACGACCGGCAGCGTACCCACGTTATGCCGACCATGTGCGGCGCGACCTGTGCCGTCATCGCCTTCTTTCACGGACGACAAATCCTGCTCGGGTTGGCCGCAAAGCTCAGACACGCGCGCGCAGTCAGAGTTCATGCCAAAGGTGGACGTTACGGTGGGCAGCCCAGCCATTCTCTCGAAGCCCTCGGTATCCTTGGCAGGGATTGGTGCAGATAGCGTCAGCCAAGTGTTCATCCGTCCCTCCGGAGCTCAGGCCACCCGGCGGGAAACCCCCCGCAGGTCAGCCAAAACGCTGATCATCACAGGCAAAAGGACGCGATGGTTTTGTCGCACGGTCCGGCCAGAAATTCCCGGCCAATGGACAGCAAGGCGGGTTTACTGTCATTGACATAGGTCATGATCCGCGTTCGGGCGTCCCATCAGAAAGGGCACATTGTCGCGTCTTTCGGTTCCGCAAGTAATGAAATCACAATCGCAGCGCTGGCCCTTTGGTCGATTTCGAAAGGAAAAAGGCTGGCTTGGTCGCGAAAAGTCGACAAGTGCAGGTGTCGGGATCTTTTTCAGCAGATCCTGGCCGAATGCCAGACGTTCTTGACCGTCATGTAATTCTCAAGGCCTTCGGTTCCGCCTTCCCGACCATAGCCACTGGATTTCACGCCCCCAAAGGGCGTTTCCGGCATGGATGCTTCAAGTGTGTTGATCGAGAGATTGCCGACCTCGACCTCGTCGATCAGACGGTCGATGTAATCCGCCCGATTGGTGAAAGCGTACCCCGCCAGCCCGTAGGGAACTGAATTCGCCAGAGCGATCGCCTCATCCAGAGAAGCCACCGGGTTGATCACCGCAACCGGTCCAAACGGCTCTTCGCGCATGATCCGCGCCGCTTTAGGAACGTTCAATAACACCGTGGGTTCAAAGAAATATCCCCGCTCACCCAGCCGCGATCCACCTGTGGCAAGCGTTGCGCCCTGCGCCACTGCGTCTTCAACCAGCTCTGACAAGGCTGGCACGCGCCGGTCGTTGGCCGTTGGGCCCATTTCAACGGTTGCGTCAAGCCCATTGCCGACAACTGTGGCCTTGGCCCTCGCAACAAATCCGGCCGCATAGGCGTCAAAAATACTCTCATGCGCGAAGAAACGGGTTGGGGATGTGCAGACCTGACCGGCATTGCGCATTTTGCGGACCGCGCCTGAAACGGCCGCCGATTGCACATCCGTATCTTCGCAAACGATGACCGGCGCGTGGCCACCCAACTCCATAAGCACTCGGGTGTCGTGCCGGGCCGCCAAAGTGGTTAAATGACGCCCGACGGTTGTCGATCCGGTGAAGGCCACCAAGCGAACGGGGTCCTGCGGGATCAGATGACCGGATATCTCGGATGGTTCACCGAACACCAAATTCAGAACCCCTGCCGGCAGACCGGCATCTTCGAACGCTTTTGCTATGTGCAAGGCGCCGGCAGGCGTTTCTTCTGCCGCTTTCAGGATCACTGAACAGCCCGAGGCCAAAGCACCCGCGATTTTCCGGGCAGGTTGGCTCATGGGGAAGTTCCACGGCGAAAATGCCGCGACAACGCCGACAGGCTGGTGATGAACTGCAAATTTGTGACCCTGCGCCGCCGGAATGATCCTGCCATAGGTCCGCATCGCCTCGCCCGCATCCCATTCAAAGAACTCGGCGCCTCGAATGACCTCCAGCCGGGCCTGCTTCAAAGGCTTGCCATGCTCCAGAGTAATGGAATGCGCGATTTCTTCCTGCCGCTGACGCATGAGGGCTGCCGCCCGCAGAATCGTATCCGCGCGTTCCCGCGGCGATGTGCGGCGCCACAGTCGAAAGCCTTCGACGGCCGCTTGCAGCGCGTCGTCCAGGTCTTTCGCCGATGCGCAAGGCAACCGACCGAGTTCTTCCTCGGTTGCCGGGTTGACAACCGGGATATCGCGCCCGGTTTTTCGCCACGTGCCGCCAATGAACAGCCTGAGCTCTGGATACATGAAACTGGCGCCTCCATTTGCCTTGATTTTTGATCGCGCGATGCCTCGCATGAGTTCAAGCGCATTGCGCGAATACGGATATCAAATTGGCGGATATCTGGTCTGTCTGCTCTGCGCCGCCCGATGCAGGGCCGTTTTGAAAGCGCGCCCAGCGGGCGACAGATCGTCGTCGGCGCGGAAAGACACTCCAATTGGTCCCTGCCCGAACGGAACCTCCCAGGTGAGCTGGGCAAGATGGTTGTTTTCGATATCCTGGACGACGACTTCGGCCGGCATAAGGCCGATCAGGTCGCGGGATTGCAGCAGCGCCCGGTTCGTCAGGTAGGACACGGATTCAATGGCGACCGGTGGCACGTATTGCTGCTGGCCGACGAAAAAATGATCCGCCTGACGTCGCAACGTGGTCTCTTGCGGGGGAAGAATCCAGCCAAACGGCTTGGTTTGCGCAAAGGTCACGGCGTCCCGCTCAGCAAGCGGGTGTTGAGGGCCGACAATGGCCAATATCCGATCCTCGAACAGTTTTTCCTGTCGAATCTTGTCGCGATGCCGGTGCGACGGCAGGCGTCCTACAACCATGTCGATCTCACCCGACAGCAGCCGGGGCATGAGCACCTCGTTTGTCCCTTCGCTGATCTTGACCGCAACGTTCGGGCGGTCTTCCAGCAGCAGTTCAATGGCGGCAGGTAGCAGGCTGGTTGACGCCGCAAGCAGTGTTCCCACCACGACACGGCCGGAATTTCCTTCGTTCAGGTCGTCCAGTTCCTGCGCAGCATTGGAAACCTGAGCAAATATCAGTTTCCCGTGACGTATGAGAGTTTCGCCAAAAACCGTTGGCACAACGCCTCGGTTGGTGCGCGTGAACAGCTTGACTTCGAAATCCAGTTCAAGATCCTGAATCATCTTGGTTGCCGCTGGCTGAGATATTCCCAGCTCACGCGCAGCATTCTGAATGTTTCCATGCGCGCCAACTGCAACCAGCAGACGCAGCTGCCGCAGCTTCAGGCGGGTCAAGGCGCGGTCAACGATGCGAGAGTGACGCCCAACCATGGCTACAGCACAATCGGCTTGCAAAGCTGATCCAGCTTGGACAGCACACTCATGGCCGCAAGCGCCGAGCTTCGCGGGTTGTCGGGCAGCGCGGTACCGCTGATCCGGAACTGAAACGTGCCGAAATCGCCTTCGGCCTCGACCTCGTGAATGTTCTTGTGGATCGTCGGATCGGCGATCAGACGAACCTGTGTGTTATCGAACCCCACGCCCGCCAAGGCGACGGCGGCGGCGACATTTGCGTTCTTTGGGTAAGCCAGCGCCGCCTCTCTTGCGGAACCTTGAAAATGGGTTTCAGCCGCGGTGATATTGCCGAGGTCAAGACTGTGTTCGGCAAGGGATCCCTCCCACCCCGCCGGCGGCTTGCGCCCCACATATGTGACGGATTTGAGCGGCCCGACCGCTGCGGCGCTGAGACAGTCCAGCCCACCTATGGCACCGCTTGCCAGATGCAGCCGCGCCCCGCCCTTTCGCGCGGCCCTGTCCAGCCGATCACTGACCTGCTGATCCGCAAGTGCGCCGGCAGAGACACTGATGATATCCAGCCCTCGTGCCAGAACGTCCGGACCCAAACCGGCCAGTGCCTCGTGCCCCGCGCAATCCAGAACAACTTCGATTCCGGCCGGCAGGTCATCAACCGAACCAATTGACTTGGGCGATTTTGGATCAACGCGGTGTGGTCTGACCAGAATGGCTGCCAACTCATGCCCATGTTCTGGCAACATGCGCTGCACAAACTGCGCGATTGCGCCGGTTCCGATGACTGCGATCTTCATGTCTGGACCCTAGACCAGCATTGAAAAAATCTGAATTGGTAAGTTTGTGGTATATTTTTTTCAGATATCCATTTCCCTGAAATGGCACTGGACCGACCCGCCTGGTGTGTTTTGTTCCTGTTGAAGCCACGGGGACCACGTTGGAAATGAAATACTCAAAACACGACGCGAAGGCCTACGCCCGCGAACATATGACTGGGATATGGGCAGCGGCACTGAACCCGTTCAATGATGACCTGTCTCTGGATGAATCGGGACTGCGCGCCAACATCCGCCATTGGATCGACGATCTGGACATCCAGGGCCTTTTCGTCGCCGGCAAACAGGGCGAGTTCTTTTCGATGAGCATCGAAGAGCGCAAGCGCAACTTCGAAATTGCCGTTGACGAATGCGCAGGCAAAGCCGGTGTCATCGTCTCGGTCTCGGACCAGAACATGAATACGGCCTTGGACCTGGCGCATCACGCACAGAATTGCGGCGCGGATTACATCGTTCTGCACGCGCCGGTTCTGAGCTTTGTGCAGGATCGCGGAGAGGTTTTGTACCAGTACTACAAGCGTTTTTGTGACGAACTGGATATCGGCATCGCCATGTGGAGCCATCCAGACAGTGGCTATTTGATGCAGCCCGAAGAATGCGCCCGCATTGCGGACTTACCCAATATCGTTGCGATAAAATACTCGGTCCCGCGTGAGATGTACGTGAAGCTGACCCACATGGTGGGCGACAGAATCCATGTCTCGACCTCGGCCGAACATGAATGGCTGGACAACATATTGGAACTGGACTGGAAGTTGTATCTCTGCTCGTCCCCGCCCTATCAGCTGCAAAGCAAGGTTGATCAGCGGATGAACGAATACACGCGTCTGGCCTTTGCGGGAAAGGCCGATGAAGCGCGGCGTGTCTTTGACAGTCTGAACCCGGTCCGCGACGCGATGAAACGCGCGCGCCCTGCGGGCAAACCCACTGCATTCGGAAAGTACTGGCAAGAGTTGCTGGGTCAGGTCGGTGGCCGTGTACGCCCGCCGATGCTGGAACTGACCGAAGCGGAAAAAGCGATCATTCGCAAAGCGTTCGACGAATGCGGGCTGCGCGTCTGAGCTGGGTGAGGCCGGGCAGTATAAGGAAATCGGATAGCGAGATGCTGATAATTTCTTTGCGGTCATGCAAAAACGCGCCAAACTTTCAGGGATAGGGAGTGGGACATGTCAAAACTGAAAGCGTTCAACTTTAAGGCCTGGATCGACGAGCATCGCCATCTGCTCAAACCGCCCGTAGGGAATCGTCAGGTTTGGGAAGACGCCGATCTGATGGTCACCGTTGTGGGTGGCCCGAACAAGCGAACCGATTACCACGATGACCCGGTGGAAGAATTCTTCTACCAGCTTGAAGGCGACATGGTGCTTAAAATCTATGACGGAGAGGAGTTCTATGATGTTCCGATCCGTGAGGGCGAGGTTTTTCTGCTGCCTCCGCATGTACGCCATTCGCCACAGCGCCCTCAGGAAGGCTCGATCGGGCTTGTGATTGAACCCAAGCGCCAGACCGGAGAGCTGGACGCCATCGAATGGTATTGCTTTGAATGCGGATCACTGGTGCATCGAGCAGAAATGCAGCTAAAGTCCATCGTTGATGACCTGCCTCCGGTTTATCAGAAGTTCTATGCCTCGGAACAAGACCGCACCTGCCCCAATTGTCAGGCTGTGCACCCGGGAAAGGAACCGCCCGAGGGCTGGGTCACGTTGTAAAACAAGATCAAACAGGGGAAGTAATGAGACATTTCGTAAAAATCGCCGCCTCTGCGGCTGCGTTGGCACTGGCGTCTGTTGCCGCTCACGCCGAAGAGTTTCGGTTAGGTCTGATCACGCCGCCACCGCATATCTGGACCAAAGCCGCCGAAGCGTTTGGGGCCGAGTTGAATGAGGCCAGTGGTGGCGCGCATTCGGTATCGGTCTTCCCGGCCCGCCAGTTGGGGAACGAGGCAGAAATGCTGCAACAATTGCAGACCGGCGCGTTGGACATGGCTTTCATGACGGTGGCCGAGGTTTCCAACCGCGCGCCCGAGTTGGGGGCGTTCTATGCGCCCTATCTGGCAGATGACATTGGGCACGCGGGGCGCATCCTGCGATCCGATACGGCCAAGTCCATGCTGGAACCCTTGCCGGGGCAAGTTGGTGTCGTTGGACTGGGATATGGGATGGCAGGATTGCGCCAGATCGTCAGCCGGGGCGAGGTTTCCTCCGCCGAAGATCTATCAGGCCTGAAACTGCGTATCACGCCCTTCACACCGATTCTGGATTTCTACAACGCGGTGGGGGCAGCACCCACGCCCATGCCCTTGCCTGCCGTCTATGATGCGCTGGCCAATGGTCAGGTTGACGCCATCGACATGGATGCCGAGCTGATCTGGGTTCTGAAATATTATGAACACGCCGACACGATCGTGCAGTCGGATCACATGATGTTCCCGATGGTCGGGCTGGTATCGGCCAAGGTCTGGGCTGGTTTGTCCGAAGAAGACCGCGCGATGATCGCGGAACTCATGGCCAAACATGTGGACAGCACCATTGATGCCTACGTCGAAAACGATGCCAAATGGCTGGAGCAGATCGAGGGCACTGGCAAAGCCTACAAAAAGGTCGATGCCTCGTTCTTTGGCGACGCGATCGAAGAGTGGAACGGGATCTGGTCCCAGAAGACCTCTTCCCTTGACGCTTTGCGGCAGACTGCGGCAGAAACAAAATAACGAAAACGGCATGACGAAAGGGGCGCAGCTCGATCCTGCGCCCTTTTTCACGGGAGAACAGCGATGTTGTATCGGCTGTCGGCAGGCTTGGCGCGGGTCGAGTTGTGGTGCGCTGCCTTTCTGGCAGTCTGCATTACGGTTCTGATCTTGTTGAATGTCGTAACGCGAACGGCGGGCAACGCCCTGTTCTGGGTTGATGAGCTGGCGATCTACGCGATGGTCTGGATGACCTTTCTGGGCGCGTCTTCCGCATTGCACCATCGCAGTTCTGTGTCGATCACCATCGTTTCCGACAACGTGCCCGAACGCGCGAAACCATTGATCCGCAAGGGTGTGGACGTGGTCGTGTTTGCTTTTTCCCTTGCGATGCTGTGGTTCTGCTGGCGCTGGTTCCTTCCGCTGGACATCGCCAGCAGCGGATTTGACGTGGCGGCGTTTCAAGGTCAGACATTCAATTTCATCTACGCCGAGCCAACGCTGACCTTGGGCCTGCCAAAGTACCTGTTCTGGTTGGTGATGTGGCTTTTCGCAGTGGGCGCGACGCTGCATTCCACCATGCATCTGCTGAGCGCCCCGGGCAAAGGGGCACAGCCATGAGCCCCATCGTCTTTCTGGCCACTTTACTACTGTCCGTGCCCGTGGCGATCGTGCTGGCAATCACGGCCATCTGGTACATCTGGGAAAGCGGCAACACGGTTCTTTATGACAGCTTCGCGCAGAAAATGTTCGGCGGTCTTGAGAATTACGGCCTGCTGGCAATTCCTCTGTTCATGTTGACCGGAGAATTGATGAACGAAGGCGGCATGACCCGGCGCCTTGTCGCGCTGGCCCGGGTGTTTGTCGGCGGGTTTCGCGGCGGGCTGGCCTATATCAACTTGCTGGCAAACATGTTCATGGCGGCCATCATCGGGTCTGCGACGGCGCAGATCGCGGTGATGTCGCGCGCCATGGTTCCCGCGATGGAGGAGGAGGGCTATGACAAGGGTTTCGCCGCTGCCACGACGGCCGCGGGCGGGCTGCTGGCTCCGGTCATCCCGCCGTCGATGATGTTTGTCATCTTCGGTGTTCTGGCTCAGATCCCGATTGGTGACATGTTCATTGCAGGAATCCTGCCCGGTTTGATCCTTGCCGGGGCGTTTGCATCGGTCATCACCCTGATCGGGTGGTGGCAGAGCTTTCCGAAAGGGCATTGGATGACGCGTGCCGAAGCCGTCCAGGCCTTGATCAGCGCGGCCCCTGCCCTGCTGATTCCGATGTCGATCATAGGCGGCATTCTGTTCGGGATCGCCACACCGACCGAATCCGCTGCAATCGCGTCCCTGATCGCGTTTCTGGTGGGCTGGTTGGTTTACGGGGACCTGAAGCCGAGCAACCTGGCACAGATGTTCAAACGCACGGCGGCCAATGCGTCGATGATCCTGTTCATGATCGCGGCCGCCAGCGTGTTCGGCTGGGTCATCATCTATGAGGAAATACCGCAGCAACTGGCTGGGTTAATCACCTCGGTCACCTCGGACCCGTTCGTGTTCCTGCTGATCGTTAACCTTGCGCTTTTGCTGGTTGGAATGGTGATCGATGGCATCGCCGCGATCATCCTGATCACTCCGATCCTGCTGCCGATTGCAACCGGTTCATACGATATCAGCCCCTATCAGTTCGGCATTGTTGCCTGCCTGAACCTTGTGCTTGGGCTGCTGACGCCCCCGGTCGGGATCGGATTGTACATCGCCTCGTCCATGAGCGGCACATCGCCCGGTTCAATCCTGAAATCGCTTTGGCCTTTCCTGATCGCAGTAACTTTGGTGTTGCTTCTGCTAAGCTATTACCCAAGCCTGTCAACGCTGCTGATCTGAACCAGATACGTTTGCAGGCGCATTCCGTCGCAGACATGGTGCCGGAAATCACGCTCTACTTGTTTGCGCCCGTAAGCTAAGCTGGCCTGAACATGCCAACTGGTCACAAAAAAGGACAATCATGCTGCTCGACACTCCGATCTGCGATTTCGGTTGGGAAGCCCCGGACTTCACGCTCAAGGACCCGAACGGTCAGGCCTTCAAGATGTCCGATCACCTGCAAAACGGGTTGCTGATCGCCTTCATCTGCAATCATTGCCCCTATGTCAAAACGATCACGGACCGGCTTGCCCAGGACACGGACCTGCTGATGTCCAAGGGGATCGGCGTGTTGGCGGTCATGTCGAACGACTATCGCGATTACGCCGAAGATTCGCCGCCAAACATGTTGGAATTCGCACGGCAGAACGGCTTCAACTTTCCATATCTCGTGGACGAGGATCAATCCGTAGGAAAGGCTTATGGTGCTGTCTGCACTCCGGATTTCTTCGGATTGAATGCGGATGGAAAGTTGCAGTACCGGGGCCGTCTGGACAATCTGGGCCGCGGCCAGACAGGCAAGCGCGAACCAGAACTGGTCAATGCGATGCTGCAAATTGCCGAGACCGGGCAAGGCCCCCAGGACCAGATTCCATCAATGGGATGTTCGATCAAATGGACCCGAGGCTAGGCCATGGAGATCACGTCACTGGATCATGTCAACCTCCGCACCACGCGTTTGGACGAGATGATCGATTGGTACTGCAACTTGCTGGGGATGCGGGTCGGGCCACGCCCGCCCTTCCCTTTTCCCGGAGCCTGGCTTTATGTCGAAGAAAACGCTTTCGTGCATCTGGTCGGTGTCGAGGCCGAGGCCACGGGTTCGGACGCAGACCTGAAGCTTGAGCATTTCGCTTTTTCGGCGACAGGGTTGGATCGGTTCGAAGCGCATCTTAAAACAAATGGCGTCTCCTATCGCCGTGTAGAACTGACGGCGATCGGCACCGTTCAGTTGAACGTCTGGGATCCGGACGGCAATCACATTCACATCGATTTTCGGACCGACGAATAGAGATGGCAGGCTCCGATACAGTTTCGTGCAATGAAATTTCCTCACCCTTAAATTGAACACTTGACCGGAATTCGCGGGTCGTCCTTGATAGAACTGTGTTTTCCCGGACTATGCCCGGGGCTGGTCCTTTTAACCATAGGGAAATGGGGAATGCTTGGATCCGCCTGGTTGCGGTCATGCATGGTGGTCAAATGGCTGACATTAATGAATGGCTGATCCGAAACGGCTTGTCCAAATATGTCGATGCCTTCTCCCGGCACGAGGTCGAACTGGGTGATCTGCCGGAACTGAGCGACGATGACCTTGTCACGATCGGCCTGCCCCTTGGACCCAGACGCCGCTTTCTGAAAGCAATACGGGATGAAACCGGGCAGCCTGCGGGATCACATCGCGCGCATCAAGAACCCAACATCATTGCAGAGCGCAGACAGCTGACGGTCATGTTCATTGATCTTGTTGGATCGACGGCGATATCGCAAAAGCTGGATCCTGAAGATCTGGCCGAGGTTCTGAGGCTGTTCAAAGAGACCTGCGCCGCTGCTGTCGCCGCTTTTGACGGGCATATCGCCAGTTACTATGGCGACGGTATCATGGTGTTTTTTGGCTTTCCGCATGCGCATGAAGACGACCCGGAACGCGCCATTCATGCAGGTCTTCGGATCGTTCGCGAAATTCCGGAACTCCGCACGCATGCACATCTTGAAGTCCGCATAGGGATCGCGACCGGCCTGGTTGTCGTCGGTGACCTGCGTGGAGAGAAGATGTTCGAGGATGGCACCGCCATGGGCGAGACCCCGAACCTGGCCGCACGGCTTCAATCGATGGCTGATCCGGGGACAATGATCGTCGCGCCGACGACGCGGGAACTGGCCGGTGATGCGTTCGAATATGTGCGCCGGGGCACGTTTCAATTGAAAGGCTTTGCCAAAGAGGTCGAAGCCTGGCAAGTCACCGGCACGCGCCAGACTCTCAGCCGTTTTCTTGCGGCAGACGACGCCCGGATGAGTTCATTGGTCGGGCGCGCGCAGGAGCATGAAACCCTTCAAAGCAAGTGGAAGCTGGCCCGTCAGGGTCAAGGTCAGGTGGTGCTGGTCTCGGGCGAGGCGGGCATAGGAAAGTCCAGGCTGATCGAAGAGCTTCGCCGCACGATCCCGGACGCAAAACAACGACAGCTTCGATTTCAGTGTTCGCCCTTTCATGACGCAAGCGCGTTGTATCCGATCATTCGCCAGCTTGAAAACGCGGCCGAACTGCGGGCCGGTGACAGTACGGACAATAAGTTGAACAAGATCCACGGCGTTCTGGGCGATCCTTCTGAAGGGTCACTGAAACTGGCTGCGGCACTGTTGTCGGTCCCGTTTGAAGACAGGCTTGGCCCGCTGGACTTGACCCCAGAGCAGATCATGAAGCAGACGCTGGACATGCTGGTCAACCATGTGATCGGCATGGCGCAGGAAACCCCGACCCTGTTGCTGTTTGAAGATGCACATTGGATCGATCCAACGACAAAGACTCTACTTGATCAGCTTGTAACCCGGATAGAGGACGCGCGCCTGCTGATGGTCATGAGCTATCGGACAGGCTTTGATCCGGGTTGGCCACAATCACGCAACCTGATGCACGTCGCGCTTCAACAACTGGATTTCGCGCAGGTCAAAGAGATCGTGAACGATGTTGCCAAGGGCAAGACCGTCCCGGACGAAGTTCACCATCTGATTGCCGCCAGATCCAACGGTGTCCCGCTGTTCGTAGAAGAGGTGACGAAGGATCTGCTGGAATCCGATCTTCTGACCGAACGCGCCGACGCCTATACGATCGACCGGTCCACGCCATCAGCCACTGTGCCGAAGACACTGCATGATGCCTTGATGGCTCGTCTTGATCGACTGAGCTCGGCCAAGGAAGTGGCACAGATCGGCGCTGTCATTGGCCCGCAATTCTCTTATCCGATGATTGCAAGCGTGTCCCGTTTTGATGAACGGGCGTTGCGTTCCGGTCTGGATTTGCTGGTGGATGCCGGGATCGTGTTCGTTTCAGACTCAGAGCCCGAGGAAACGTTCAGTTATCGTCACGCTCTCATTCGCGACACCGCTTACAACAGCCTGCTGAAACGCGAGAGGCGAACGCTGCATGCGCGTGTGGTCCAAGCACTGAACTCTGCCTCGTTGCACGAAAATTCTGCCGGTCCGGAAATTCTGGCTCATCACTACACGATGGCAGATATGCCGGACGAAGCGATAGAACACTGGTATCTGGCCGGGCAACGTGCCGTTGAACGCTCGGCCGGGATTGAAGCAGCCACTCAGCTGGGGCGTGCGTTGGCGTTGCTTGAACAGCAGGAAGACTCGGTTGACCGCGACCGCATGGAAACCAAGATCCAGACCTTGCGGGCCGGCGTTCTGCGCTCGACCGCTGGCATCGCGGCCGATGAAACGGGGGCGGTGTATGCCCGGATCCGCGACCTGTGCAATCGGCTGGGCGAAACCGAACAATTATTCCCTGTGCTCAATGGTCTCTATGCGTATCATCTGGTCCGCGGCGAATACGACCTTGCCAAGGACGTCGCGGCGCAGTTGCTGGACCTGTCCAAGCTGACCAACGAAACGCATCACATAATGATTGCCCATCGGGCCATGGGTGCCGTCTTGTTGCATATCGGGCAGCAGGACGCCGCCTATGCACATCTGCGACAAGCGTTGCACTTGTATGATCCTCAGCAGCACAGCCGTCTTGCCTATGTCTACGGCACGGATCATGCTGCCATTACATCCTGCTTCCTGAGCATGACGGTCTGGTTGCGCGGAGAACCCGACCGCGCGCTCGAGATCCAGCATCAGGCGATCTCGGCGGCGCAGAAACTCAATCACGCTCATAGCCTGGCACAGACGCTGACATATCTGTGTATGTTGCACCTGTTGCGGCGTGAACCTGAACAGGTTTACGACGTTGCCGCGCGCCTTGAGGAACTGGCAACCAAACACACCTTCCCCTTCATGACACTGACGGCGAATGTCTGGCGGTGTTGGGCGGACGCGCAGATCAAGCCAGGCCCGGAAACGATCCGAGCAATGCGCGACGCGTCCGAAGCCTGGTGGGCCAGCGGGGCCGGAAACTACAAACCGGTGTTCCTGACGGCCCTTGCCGAAGCTTCATTGAAGGCGAACGACCCGAAGGCGGCTCAGCGCCTGCTGGATGAAGCCCGTGAACAGCAGGTTCTGACCAATGAAGCCTGGGCTCAGCCCGAGACGGATCGGATACAGGCGTTGGTGCGCTCCATGGGCACTGCCGCAGATGATCTGTTCACGGAGGCTCTGGAAACCGCACGCAAACAACAGGCAAGAATGTTCGAACTACGCACAGCGGTGGATTACGTGCAAACCTGCGACCGCTTTGGCTGCTCACCGGCCTCGCCGCCGGATCTTGGAAAGATTCTGGCTATGATCGTTGGCGGCGCGCAGACCCGCGATGTTGCACGTGCCATGTCTTTGCTCAATCAATCGAAAGTGTCGTAGGGTACTTATCCGGCCAGTTCGGCGGGCAACACCTTTCCGTTCATCCTGTCGCCCCGCAGGACCAAAGGCAAAATGCTGCGCTGTTTCAACTCGGTTGCAACTCGTCCTGGTATCCGAACAACGCAGGTTGACCACCCGTGTGCAGCAGAACAACTTTCTGACCTTTTTTGATGATGCCTTGTTCAAGCAGTCCAAGAAGCCCCGCAAAGGTTTTGGCAGAATAAACAGGGTCAAGAAAGATGCCTTCGGAGCGCGCCATCAGGGTCAACGCCTCGCGGGTTGCTCGACCGATCCGCCCATATCCGGGTGCCAAGGCGCCGTCCCAAGTATAGATGTCTTCCATGACCAAAGCAGGGTCGAAACCCATCATGGTCGCCAATCGCCTCAGGACCTTTTGCAGACGCGTGTGCTGCTGGTTCTGATCGCGACGCACGCATATGCCGTAAACAGGCGCAGTCTGTCCGACCAAACGCAATCCGGCTAGGCACCCGCCATGGGTTGCCCCGCTTCCAGACGGCACCACTGCGGCGTCGAAATCGCTGATCTGAGTATGCAACTCGGCCGCCCCCGCCACATAGCCCAATGCCCCCAGCGGAGGGTGATCGATGCCCAGATGGATCACGTATGGTTTTCGACCCATAGCAACCAGATCCTCGGCACGTTCGTGAAGAGCGCCGTCAGCGCCCGCCTCGTCCTCACCCCTGGGATAGCCAATATGTTCCGCCCCCAGAAGCTGTGCCAGAAGAACATTTCCGGATCGATGGTAGTATTCGCCCATATTCGTCACGCGGTCCTCCAATTGAAGAACGGATGACATTCCCAGCTTTGCCGCCGCAGCTGCCGCAGTGCGCACGAAATTGGATTGCACGGCACCTGTGATCAGGATGGTGTCCGCCCGCTGCCTCAGCGCCTCGCCCATATAAAATTCCAGCTGGCGGGTCTTGTTTCCGCCGAAGCTGAGCCCGGTCAGGTCGTCGCGCTTGATCCACAGGTCCAGCCCCAGTTGGTCAGAAAGACGCTCAAGCCGTTCGACCGGTGTGACCGATGTCATCAACCTTGCGCGGGGATAGTTTGAAAGCGCTGCGTCTATCATGGACCAGGTGCCCTTCATTTTCATGCAAAAGACTCGTGCCGATGGATGGCACTGCTGATCAGGATAGTGAGGTTTTGGAAAGCGTGGAAGACAGCCGGTCACGCGCAAAAGCGTCCGACTGGAGCCCCCGTTGAAGCGGGCCAGTTTCGGATCTCGGGCTTTCCGTGAATTTGCAACGTCAAAGGGTCCGGTCGACGGTGATCAATCACCTCTCGCTGGTGTCGCTTTCGGCGTAGTTGCGCAAATCGTCCATGTCGGCGATATCCGCGTGGTTCCTGTTGATCTTGACGCCAACGGGTTTCAACCGCGAAAACGCGCGGCTCAGGCTTTCGGGCTTCATCCCCAGACGTCCGGCGATCAGCATCTTGTCGTAAGGCAGTTCCACCTCGCAGCGACCGGACTCGCGATCGCACAGGTTCAACAGAAACTCTGCAACGCGTTGCGCCCCGGTTTGCGCCTTCAATTGCTCCAGCTGCGCCACCAGAGCATGCAGATGCGTAAACGTCGCAGCCAGAATTGAAACGCCGATTTCCGGGTCTTCTTTCATGAGGGACAGCAACACCGGGCTGGGAATATGCATCACTTCACAGGCTGAGACGGCTTCGGCGGACACGGGATACGGCACGTTTCGCAGCGCAACGGCCTCACCAAAGCTTTCTCCGCGGGTGAAAACGCTCACCACCGCTTCTGCCCCGGTCGGAGAGATACGGAACAGCTTGACCCAACCCGCCAGCACGACGTGAACGGCCTTGGCTTCTTCCTCTTGCAGAAAGATCGTCTCGCCACGGTCATATTGCCGCCAAATCGCTTGCCGCAGCAATGTATCCACATGCTGATCCGGCAGGCTGCGCAGAAGCAGAGACTGCCGCGCAATCGCCTTTTGTGCCTCGTGTGACATGAAGGCACTCCCTTCTTCATCCAGTCCGGGCGATGGCCCGGGATATCATCCCCAATGCCCTGCTATGCCAAAGCCGGCGTGGCAGTGCCAGCCTTTTTCTTGAAGATCAACTTGACAATTGTCATGTCACAGGGCCCGTCGCTGTCCTAGGTTCGGTTCACAGCCAGTTATCCGGGGAGCATGTCAGATGGATTTCGAGCGATTTTTCAGCCAGAGCCTCGACGCTTTGAAAGATGAAGGGAACTATCGGGTTTTCATCGACTTGCAGCGACGTTGCGGAGCCTTCCCGAACGCTCGCCAGACCGATGGTTCGATCCAGCGGGATGTGCGTATCTGGTGCTCGAATGACTACCTTGGAATGGGGCAACACCCTGCGGTCATCAACGCCATGCACGATGCGCTGGAGCGTTGTGGCGCCGGTGCGGGCGGAACGCGCAACATTTCGGGCACGACGCATGACCACGTTCTGCTTGAGGCAGAATTGGCAGATCTCCATGGCAAAGAGGCCGCTTTGCTGTTCACCTCGGGCTATGTATCAAACTGGGCCGCTCTGGGAACGCTGGCTGCGAAGATCCCCGGTCTGATCGTTTTCTCTGATGCGCTGAACCATGCCTCGATGATCGAAGGCATCCGCCACTCACGGGCGCAGAAGGTGATATGGAAACATAACGACCTTGCGGATCTGGAGGCCAAACTGGCCGCCGCCGACCCCGACGCGCCCAAGATGATCGCCTTTGAATCCGTCTATTCCATGGATGGTGATATCGCGCCGATCAAGGAAATCTGCGACCTGGCCGAGAAATACGGCGCGATGACCTATCTGGACGAAGTTCACGCCGTCGGCCTCTATGGCCCGCGCGGTGGTGGCATTGCCGAGCGTGAGGGCCTGATGGATCGCCTGACCGTGATCGAAGGCACGCTGGGCAAGGCCTTCGGCGTGGTTGGCGGCTACATCGCAGCCTCCGCAGCGCTGTGCGATTTCGTTCGCAGTTTTGCCAGCGGCTTCATCTTCACCACGGCCCTGCCGCCTTCGATCGCGGCCGGTGCTGCCGCATCTATCCGGCATCTGAAACAGTCAAGCGCCGAGCGTGATCTGCAAAAAGCCCGTGTGGATCAGGTGCGCGCCCGTCTGGATGCGGAAGGGATACCGCATCTGCCGAACCCCAGCCATATCATCCCGGTGATGGTGGGCGACCCGCTGAAGTGCAAGTTCATCTCGGATACGCTTCTTGAAGAATTCGGCATCTATATCCAGCCGATCAACTATCCCACTGTCCCCAAAGGCACCGAACGTTTGCGGATCACGCCGTCCCCGGTTCACACAGATGAGGATATCGATCATCTGGTCGGTGCTTTGTCGGCGCTCTGGCAGCGTTGTCAGATCGCGCGGATCCCACTGGCCGCTCAGTAATCAAGGCCCCCCTTTGCTTGACTTATGCCGCCTCTCGGGGCGGCATTTTTTTGCCTCAGATCAGGTAGAGCGCAAAGATCACTACTGAAAATCCCGTCAACACCATGGTGAACCCACGCAGCCAGCTTTGGCTGTTCTCCAAATCCAGATAGTGTTTCAGGATCACGCGGGCCTTGATCAGCGCCAACAACAGGATACCGCCAGCAATGATCGCGGTCGGTGCCCCAATCAAGGTCAGCAGCGCGGATCCCACGCTGAGTGCCAAGAGCCCAAGCCACGCCTGGGTCAGAGAGTTCGGCGACCTCTGACGTGAACTGTTCGTCAAAGATGAAGGTTGGGCCATCCGACTATCCCAGCAGATAGATCACTGGAAACAGCATGATCCAGACCAGGTCCACCATGTGCCAGAACTGCGCGCCCGCTTCGACGTTACTGGGGTCGTCGCGCCAGGCCACCAGCAACAGAATTCCAACCCCGGCGAGGACATGCGCGGCATGAAAGCCGGTCAGCATATAGTAGAACAGAAAGAATGGATGCGTTTCGTATCCTATCCCCTGAGACGCCTTGTCGGCGTATTCTGCACCTTTGATGATCAGGAACACGACACCCAGAAGCGCGGCAAAGATCAACGCCAAACGGGCCCGCAAACGTTGCATGCTCCGCCGCCAATGCAACGCCTGTGCGGCCAGATAACCGGATGTCACCAATACCGCCGTGTTCAAGGCCGCACCCGTGCGATGCAGATGCGACTGCGCCTCGGCAAAGCCCGCCGGATCGGTCAGACGTACCCCCATGAAGGCGATCATCCCCGCGCCAAAGACCAGCAGTTCCGAAATGATCAGAACCCACATCAGGAACTCGCCCGGCAGTTCGTCGATCAGAGGGGCATCACTCATCCGCCGACCAACTGGCGATAGATCTGCGGCAGGGCCATGGTCAGGCGATGCGGATCTGGAATGACGGCGAAACCGCCCTGCCCGAACATGCGCGGAAACCAGCTTTTGCCGGTTTTATCGATGGTAACGCCGAACACCGACTGTCCGGCCCGGCGCGCCTCGCGTATGGCCATGCAGGTATCTTCGATGCCGTGGCGCCCCTCGTAGTGATCCAGGTCGTTTGGCTTTCCGTCGGTAATGACCAGCAGCAATCGGCGCTTGCGGGACTGGCTGGCCAGATCTGCTGAACAGTGTCGGATTGCCGCGCCCAACCTTGTATAATGTCCGGGGCGCAGCGACGCGATGCGCTGTTCAACTTTGGTTCCCATCGGTTCGTCAAACCGTTTGCAACGCTGCACATAGACGCGCTGACGCTTGAGGGAGCTGAACGCATGAATGGCGAAATCGTCACCGCAAGCATT
This sequence comes from Ruegeria sp. HKCCD7559, assembly GCF_013110575.1. Classification (NCBI taxonomy): domain Bacteria; kingdom Pseudomonadati; phylum Pseudomonadota; class Alphaproteobacteria; order Rhodobacterales; family Roseobacteraceae; genus Ruegeria; species Ruegeria sp. HKCCD7559. Next base: position 58,954 of record NZ_WVQU01000002.1, on the reverse strand, counting down.
CAGGCCCCAGGCCAAGGCCGCCAGCGCCTCGCGTTCGATATCGATCACGGCGCGGCCTGTGACCGCGCTTTCGGTGGATCGGCTGACATCCAGCAGAATCGACACCGCCAGATCGCGGGCCTCGGGGCGGGATTGCATCCAGACGCGTTCCGTCCCTTCACCATTTGCGCAGCGGTCAACCTGCGCCCGAACGGCGGCTTCCATATCCAGCTGGTCCCCGTCCAGATGGCCCCGGGTCATCACGCGCCCCGGGCGCAGCGCCTCGAATTGGCGCTTGACGGCACGAATGCGCCGCGCAGTGGCCGGATCCTTGCCGAACTCGGCAGCATCGTCGCGGATATCGGCATCCGAAAGCAGAACGTTCACATGATCCGGCAGGTATTGACCCGTCCGCACGTCCCATTCGGGATATAGAATACGGCCTGACAGGCGTTCGCGGTTGACGTCTTCGGGCGCCAGATCAAGGTGAAGCTTCAACCTGGTAGGCGGCGCCTTTGAGATCTGACCAAGACCGATCTCTTCCTGATCGTCAGCCGCCTTCTTGGCGTTGTCGGGATCGTCGTCATCGATGCGACGGTTGATATTCAGAAACTCGGCCCAACTGAGGATGGCTTCGAACTTGTGCAGAATGAAACTGTCGCTGCGATCGGCCTGATCCGATTTGCGGCGCCGGGCACGGTGTGTCTTTTCGCCGGATTCCTCTGGCGGGCCTTCGGTATCGGGGTTTTCAACCTCGTTGTGTTCCGAGAACCCAACTGCGCGCAACTCCGGCCACAGGGGAACCGGGCGCAACGGCTGATAGCCGCGCGGGGCGATCAGGTCGTCGTCAAGTGCCAGAAGGTGCTCGGCCTGATCCGACAGGGGCTTGGGATCGCCCAGCATATGACGGATCAGTTCTTCGACCGCGGCCTCGGCAGGCGGCAGGCTGGGGATGTCGCGCTGATACAGCACACCCTTGCACAGCTCGGTATACAGCGGACGCAAGCCTGGCGCATCGTCCAGAGTCGCCTCGACCATATGCCGGGCGGCGATCAAGGCACGCAGGTCGGCACGCAGAGGATCTTCTTCGTCAATTCGGGTTCCGGCATGGGCCGCGGCGGCGGCCAACCAGACATAGAGCGCGCCGTTTGCCTCGCGCGCGGGGAATACTGCCAGACGGTCGGGCAGACGCAAAATCTCTCCGTCGAACGAGGCGCGCGGCATCAATTCCACTTCGGTTGCAAGTTTGCGGCGCCAACTCAGGCGGTGGCGCGAAACCTCGGGTGAGACCGGGCGCAATTCAACGCCCGGACTACCCCCAAGCCCCCGAAAGAGGACTGCCAGCCGCCCCGCGACCTCGGAAAGGTCGACCGCGGCTCCAACATGCACCTGGGGTGCATCGAGGCGGCTGGCAAGGGTGTGCCACAGTTTCCCGATGGTTTCTTCGGGTTCCCATGGCTCAAAGTCGATCCTGACCATCGCCGGCCTCACCCAAAGACGGCGGTGACAAGATCGAGGAGCCCGCGTTTGATATCCTCGTCATCGGTCAGAGGTTCGATCATGGCGGCAAGGATGGCGCGGTCGGTGGACATGCCCTGCGCGATCAGCGTCGCAGCATAGACGACCAGCCGGGTGGACACGCCTTCCTCGAGGTCCTGACCCTTGAGCCCGCGCAGCTTGCCCGCCAACCGCACCAGCGGCTTACAGCGTTCCAGCGGCAGGCCGCTTTCCTGCGCGACCACTTCGGCTTCCATCTGAGGCGAGGGAAAGTCGAACTCCAACGAGATGAACCGTTGGCGGGTCGAAGGTTTCAGGGTTTTCAGGATGTTCTGATAGCCGGGGTTGTAGGACGCCACCAGCATGAAACCGGGCGCGGCCTCAAGCTCTTCCCCGGTGCGGTCGATCGGCAGGATGCGCCGATCGTCGGTCAGCGGGTGCAGCACCACGGTCACGTCCTTGCGGGCCTCGACCACCTCGTCGAGATAGCAGATCGCACCTTCGCGCACCGCGCGGGTCAGGGGGCCATCGACCCAGACGGTTTCGCCGCCCTTCAGCAGATAGCGCCCGATCAGGTCGGCGGCAGCGAGATCGTCGTGGCAGGCCACTGTATAAAGCGGGCGGCCAAGCTTCGCGGCCATATGGGCGACAAACCGGGTCTTGCCGCAACCCGTCGGGCCTTTCAGCAGAACCGGCAGGTCGTTTTTGTAAGCGGCGTTGAAGACGTCGCACTCATCGCCCTGGGGCAGGTAGAAGGGGGCGTTTGCCGCCCCCTCTTTCAGGTTCATGGAGCCATCCATATCCATCACTCCGCAGGGGTTTCAGCCGCGCCGGGTTCGATGACCTCTTTGCGGGGAACCCAGATCGAATAGATGAACAGCAGCGCCCCGAGGACAACGACCAGACCAGAGCCAAGACGCATCCAGTAGAAGATCGCGATCTGGTCCTGCACGTCCATGAAGTAGTCTCCGACGACACGTTGCATGTGAGTCTGCACGGTTCCCCCGAAGGTCAGCACGAAGGTCATGAAGACCATGCCGCTGGTCATCAGCCAGAACGAACCCATATTCAGAACCTGATTATAGGGATCACGGTTCTTCAGGATCGGCATAGCGTAGCTGAAGATCGCAAGGTTGAGGCAGACATAGGCGCCGTAGAAGGCCAGGTGCCCGTGGGCCGCGGTGATCTGCGTGCCGTGGGTATAGTAGTTCACCCCGTGCAGCGTGTGCAGGAAGCCCCAGACACCGGCACCGAAGAACGCAAGCGTAGCACAGCCCAGCGACCACAGCAGCGCGGCCTTGTTGGGGTGGTCACGACGGCCTTTCCAGACCATGACGAAGGCAAAGGCCATCATCGCAAAGAACGGGATCACCTCGAGGCTCGAGAAGATCGAACCGATCCACTGCCAGTATGCAGGCGTACCGATCCAGTAATAGTGGTGACCTGTGCCAAGGATGCCCGAGAACAGCGCGGCGGCGACGATGACGTATAGCCATTTTTCGACTACCTCACGGTCCACACCGGTCAGCTTGAGCATCAGATAGGCCAGGATCGAGGCCATGATCAGTTCCCACACACCTTCGACCCACAGGTGGACGACATACCACCAGTATTGCTTGTCCAGCGACAGGTTGCCCGGGTTGTAGAAGGCGAACAGGAACAGCAGCGCCAGACCCCAAAGGCCCAGAAGCAGGATGTTGGTAATGGCTGTCTTTTTGCCTTTCAGAACGGTCATCGACACGTTGTAAAGGAAGATCAATGCAGCCACGACGATGCCGGCCTTGACCCATTTGGGTTGCTCAAGGAACTCGCGCCCCTCTTTGCCCAGCAGCCAGTTGCCTTCGAACAGGTTGAAGACATACGTGACGACCACGCCCAACGTACCGACAACAAGGATGATCAGTTGCAGATAGGCCAGCTTGGGCGAGTGGATCTCGCGCTCGGCTTCTTCCGGGATCAGGAAGTAGGCCGCACCGAAAAAGCCCAGGATCAGCCAGACGATCAGAGAGTTGGTGTGCAGCATCCGCACGATGTTGAACGGCAGAAGCTCACTCAGGAAATTGGGGAATACATAGATGAAACCGGCCAGAAGGCCGCCAATCACCTGTATCGCGAACAACGCCATGGCTACCGCAAAGTAGGCATAGGCGATTTTTTGGGATTCGTATTTCATTGTTTCGTTCCCTTTCTCAGCCTGCCTCGTTGGGCGGCCAGCCCTGCGCGTCGATATTGTCCGTCCAGATCAGGAAGTTGGTCAGGTCACGGAGTTCTTCGTCGCTGAGGTTGAAATTGGGCATCTGCCGACGACCGGGAATGCCGGTCGGTTGTGCTTCCATCCAGCCCTTGAGGGATTCAAAGGCTGATTCCGGGTCGTCCAGCACGCCCCAGCGGGTCATCACGTTGCCGACTTCGGGGGCAAAGTAGGCCCCTTCACCCAGAATCGAATGACAGTTCACACAGGCGTGTTTTTCCCAGACATGTTTACCCCGAACCACACTGTCATCGAGTTTCGCGGCATTTTCAGAATTGACGATATACCAGTGGGAATGGGCCGAAAGGGCCAGAAAGATGAGAATGAAGAACAGTGACCCGCCATAAAAAATATTGCGGGCCATGCTCTTTGTCATGACGTCTCGCATTGCGCTCTCCTTTGCGCAGATTAGCTAGTGTCAGCAACATGACGGGCGGGACGCGGTAGTGCCTTAACGAAAGTCAAGACTTCTCAAGTATGCTCTGGAACGAGGTCAGATGCCTGACAAACAGCAAGAACCACGAAAAAGCCTGGGGTTCGCCTTGATATCTGAACCAATCGTGAGGAATGTCGCGTCGACATTTTAGTATGGCAGAGCTATCCAAGCGCTTGAGAGAACAAGTGTAAATTCCGCGTCAAAGAGTGATGGGTTAAAATGGCAAACTATTCCTATATCGGTTATACGCCCGGCGTAATCACGGTGAATACGATTGGGCCGGATACGGTTACATTGGATGTCAATTTTGATCCTGACACGGATCGTCGTTTGTTCAGCGTGACAGACGCAGCCGGTGGATTTATTCAAAACGGCGGCGGACCACCCATTGTCGATACTGGCGATGTTTTCAACGGTGACCGCTTCGACAACGAAGACGGCGATGATCTGACGCAGACCGGCACCATCACCACCCTTGATGGCTCGACCACCTTTCTTAGTGGCCCAATTTACCTGGAAGAATCCTATATTCTGTCCAAACCAGGCGGGGGTACGATTACAGTTTATCGTGTGGAAGTTGCCGGAACTTTGGGTGGTTACATAACCTCTGAACCCCTTGTGCCCGGCACGACATACTCGATGAACATCGTGAATGTTACGCCGACCAATGCTCCTGACACAACAGATCCGACTACTATCATTGACGTGCCGTGCTTCGTAGCCGGAACATTGATAATGACTCCAAAAGGTCCGAGGACTATCGAGGATTTGAAGGTGGGTAACGCGGTCGTCACCGCGGACAACGGACTGCAACACATACGCTGGATCGGCACGCGGCATCTGGACCAAGCAGCGCTTCGCGCCCGTCCCAGGCTGAAGCCCATCCGGATCCAAGCCGGTTCACTGGGTGATCACTTGCCCCAGCGTGATCTTTTCGTGTCACCGCAACACCGTATGCTGGTCCGGTCGCCGATTGCCGTCAGAATGTTCGACGCCGAAGAGGTTCTTGTTCCTGCTCACATTCTTGTCGGCGTGCCCGGCATTTCAATCGCTGATGACACTCGTGCTGTGACCTATGTCCATCTTTTGTTCGACCGTCACGAAATCATCTATGCGGAAGGCGCACCCTCCGAAAGCCTGCTTACCGGCGCGCAGGCCTTGTCCAGTGTTCACCCGGACGCACGGGCGGAAATTCTTGAATTGTTCCCTGAATTGGATCAGTGCAATTACGTTCCGCTGGCCGCACGACGGATACCGGAAAAAGGGAAACGCGCTCGTGCCTTGGTCCATCGTCATATCAAGAACGCGCGGCCGCTGATCGCTGAACGATAAGCGCCGCCCGAACAGACTTCAGGACTGTTGCACGGCGCGGGGGCCGGTCAGGGCAGGCCACATGGCAAACAGATACAGCCCCATTGCCGCGATCCAAAATCCATCCGCAGTCAGCATCGCCGTCATGTACCCTCCCGCCATGTCGGATCCCAGCCAACGCACAAGCGCTGCAACCGCCATCAAGCCATAGGCAATCGCCATGGGCTTTGGCGCGACAAGGGGGCGGCCGCTGTGGCCCAAGGCGGCGCGGCTCATTACGGCAAGGGTCATGCCGCCAACGCAACCAATGCCCAGAACGTGGAGCGCGCCGATCTCATTTCCCATCCCGATGGCAGCCAACCCCCAGAGAATCAGACCCAGCGCCAGCATCCCGAGACCCAGATGCAGCGCGATCAGGATCGGTTGACGCAAGGCCCAGCCTGTTCTCCAACGCGCCATGCGCATCAGTTGAACACTGCCCATCACCAAAGCAACGGCCCCCGCAACAGGCCCGACATCAAGTGCAAGCACAAGCAGGGGCAGCAACAGCGCCAGAATCATCGTCGCCCTGTCCAGCCTGGCCACGGATACCGGCCACGATGCTTCGGGTTGACCCGCTCTTTTCATGGCATTGCGTGTAAAAGCCGGCGTAATCCGGCCACCCAGGATCGCGATCATCGAACACAAGGTCAAAAGCCCGGCCCGAATGCCGGTGTTCAGCGTATCCACCGTGACCCCCATCCATTCCAAATGAACCATAACGTTCGAGGCCAACATCAGAACCAGAAGATACAGAAACACCATATTCTGGGGCTTTGGCCGACGAACCAGTTGGCTGGCAATCTTCAGCGCCAGAATGGGAACAAAGCTTAGGTCCACAACAGCGACGAACAAGGGTGGCAACACTCCGGAAAACCAGACCGCCAGACGCCCGGCCATCCAGATCAATGCGACAAGCGTGATAAAACGGGCCCGCGCCTCGGGCGCACCGGTCCAGTTCGGCACGGCGGTCAGAAAAAACCCCCCCAAGGCGGCCGTTGCATACCCGAAAATCATCTCATGCGCGTGCCACATCACCGGGGGCATCGCGTAACTCTGTTCCATGTAGGGCATCAGCCCGTCGAGCGACGCCAACCATACGCCCCACGCGACCCCTGCAAACATACCGTAAAGACCCGCCGAAAGAAAAAAGACCCGAAACCCTTCACTGAAAACACGCGCGATTACAGCTGTCATGCCTGCTCTCCATAGCTTTTCCCGCCGTTGAACAATGTGTAGTGCCCACAAGACCCGGCGCCCTTAACCAAAATCAAGACCGGGCTTAAACATGTGTGAAAAACACAAGATTTATTGGGGTTTTTGATCTGTGTTTTCTGTCCAAAGTGCCTGGTCTGCACCCTTGCCGTTGACTTTGGTCAAGGATGACATCCACGTGATGTTTCACTCTCGACACCGCCTCACCACGCATATGGAGAGTGATCATGTCACTTGGAATCAGCTACAACAAACCCGGCCGCGCCTTCGGGGTCGGATTGGCAATGTTGTTGGGCAGCGTCGCTGCTCCGACTTTCGCCGAAGAGCCAACTTTGAGCGAAGAAGCCTTTGAATCGTCTAAACAGCTCTATTTCGAACAATGCGCAGGCTGCCACGGCGTCTTGCGCAAAGGTGCCACGGGTAAAAACCTGGAGCCGCATTGGAAAAAGACCGCCGCCGACGGCACAGTAACAGAAGGCGGCACCCTCCAACTGGGGCAGGAACGTCTTGAAAAGATTATCGCCTGGGGTACCGAAGGCGGCATGAACAACTTCTCGGACATCATGACCGAGCAGGAAATCAAGGATATGGCGACCTACATCATGATGGAGCCGCCAAAACCACCTGAAATGTCGCTGGAACAGATGATGGCGACGCGTAAGGTCTATGTCGAAGAAGAGGACTATCCGACCGAGCCGCTGCACGGCCGCAACTGGGAAAACTTCTTTGTCGTCATCGAACGTGACGTCGGCAAGGTGGCCGTGATCGACGGCGACACCAAAGAAGTGCTGACGCACATCCCCACCGGCTATGCAGTGCACGTTCTGAAAGCATCCGAGCACCACTCGCTGGAAGAGCCTGAACAGCCTGGCCGGTTCTGGTACACCATGGGTCGCGACGGCAAGATGACCAAGATCGACCTTTGGCAGACGCCGGACAAGATGTTGGTATCCGAAGTCAAGATTGCATATGACGCCCGTGACGTCGCCGTTTCCGGCGATGGTAAATACGTCATCGGTGGTGGCTACTGGCCGCCGCACTTTGCAATCGTTGATGCCCAGACCATGGAACCGGTCAAGGTCGTATCGACCCGCGGCGTGAACGTTGACGGCGAGTATGTGGAAGAAGCCCGGGTGGCTGCCATCTACACCACTCCGAACGAACCCACCTGGATCGTTGCAGTGAAAGAACTGGGACAGCTGTGGCAGGTCGATTATACCGATCTGGACAACCTGCGGATCGACAAGATCGACAGCGCCAAGTTCCTGCATGACGGGTTCTTTGACCCGACAGGCCGTTACTTCCAGATCGCTGCAAACGCGTCGAACAAGATGGTGGTTGTCGATACCGAAACCCACAAGCTTGAGGCGATGATCGACACAGCCGCGCTGCCGCACCCTGGTCCGGGCGCCAACTGGGTCGACCCGAACTGTGGCCCTGTCGCTGGTACAACCCACCTTGGCGTTGGCACCGTGACTGTCTGGGGGAACGATCCTGATAACCGTCCGGATGATGCCTGGAAGATCTGCTACGAAGTGGAAACCGACGGCCCCGGCCTGTTTGTCCGCACCCACCCGAATTCGGACTACATCTGGGCTGACCAGACCAAGCACCCGGAGCCTGAGATTCAGCAATCTGTGCAGGTCATCTCGAAAGAGACCGGTGAGATCGTGAAAACCATCCAGATCACCGAAGACGAAGGCAGCGCCGCTGTTCACTTCGAATTCAACGCGGATGGCACCGAGGTCTGGGTCTCTAAGTGGAACCTGTCGGACTCGAAGGAACCCAACGGTCAGATCGTGATCTTCGACGCGAAGACGCTGGAAGAAATCGGTCGGATTGAGGGGCTTTACGCCCCGACCGGCAAGTTCAACGTCTACAACCGGTCGAACCACGTCACCTGACGAGGTCAGGACGACTACAGGAAAGGGCGGGCCCCTCGCCCGCCCTTTCCTTGTTTGAGTCATCAGCCAAACTCACCGGCCTGCCACCAAGGGCCAGACAATACAGCCAAAACGGAGCCCGGATATGACCTCCGAACCGGAAAAGAAAAAACCGATCTGGCGCCGGTATTTCCTATGGGGAATGCCTGTGGCCGGTATCGCCGGGGCCTTTGCCGCCGGCATCATCTTCTGGGGCGGGTTCAACACCGCAATGGAAGCCACAAACACCAAGGATTTCTGTATCTCATGTCACGAGATGCGAGATTTTGTTTACGAAGAATACACCGGCACGATCCATGACGTGAACCGGTCGGGCGTGGGGGCTGTCTGTTCCGACTGCCACGTGCCCAAAGACTGGACCCATAAGATGATCCGTAAGATCAAGGCGTCCAAAGAGCTGTATGGCAAGATGGTCGGTACCATCAACACCCGTGAAAAGTTCGAGGCCAAACGTGTACATCTGGCCATGAACGAATGGGAGCGGATGAAGGCCACAGACTCGCGCGAATGCCGCAACTGTCACGATTTCGAATCGATGATGCCCGAATTCCAGAAACCACGCGCCCGTCAGCAGCACCTCAATGCGATGACTGTCGGACAGACCTGTATCGACTGCCACAAGGGGATTGCACACTCGGATGCACGCGACCGGGCGGACGAAGAGTATCTGGAAAAGCTTGAAGCACCGAACCCGGACTTCATCCGGCCCATCCCCCCGGAATATCTGGCCAGTCTCGAAAAGATCGAAGCCAAAGAGGCCGCTGAAGCAGAAGCAGAAAAAGCCGCCAAAAAGGCTCAGCAAGAGGCCGTTCAAGCCCAGATCGCAGCGGCTGTTGACGCTGCTTTAGAGGAAGAACGCGCAAAAACCTCCGGTGAAGACGCCGCGGCGCCCTCTGGCGGCGCAAGCGACGTTGGGTCCAACATCGACTGGAACGCAGTGGCCGCGGCGGATCTGAAACTCTTCTACCCTGGTCAGGCCTCGTTTGAATGGGTCCAGAATGGCAAGTTCCATGGTGGCGCGCGCCCCCTGACCAAAGGCGGGGATCAGTGCACCACCTGTCACGCCAAGGAACTGGACACCATCGGCAACAAGATCGTTGCGGGTGGAGATCTTGAGCCAACCCCGATTCCGGGCAAACGCGGTGTCATCGACGCAACCGTTCAGGCGGCGCATGACGACGAAAACCTGTACATTCGCCTGCAATGGCCGGACGCGGGTCACAACCCTGCCCCGTTCGTCGATGGCGGCAAGATGGACCCGGACAACCAGATCAAGGTTGCCATGATGATTACCGGCACTGGTATCGAGCTTGGCGATCAGGTGGGATGCTGGGCTTCGTGCCACGCCGACAACACCTATATGCCTTTTGCGCCCGAAGCGGATGCGATCGCCGCCAATGCGGATGTTACCGGTCGCCTCAATGCCACGGACACCGTTACCAAGTACATCAGCGAAAGCCGCACGGATGTTGAGATCAAAGGTCGCCGCGGCAAGGCCCTGGGGGGCTGGGACAAGCTGAAGGCCGAGGAACAGATCGAGCAGTATCTGGCCGACGGCACCTATCTTGACCTGATGCGTGTCTACGCCGACGGAAGCGCCACCAATGGCTATCTGTTGGAGCAGCGCGTGGTCAATGATGGTGAAATCGCCGCATCGGCCGAACTGTCCGGTGGCATGTGGACCGTGGTGTTTACACGCCCCCTGAATTCGGGCGCGCCCGGTGATGTGCCATTGGAGGCGGGCAAAACCTATACCGTTGGCTTTGCCATCCACGACGATTTTACCGCCGCACGGTTCCACCACGTGACGCTGAATACCAGCCTGGCGCTGGATGATGACAGCGCGTTCATCAACGTAGTCAAACAATGACGGATCGGGGCCGGGTAATCCGGCCCCGGCCACTTTTGGAAAGGAGACATGGACCATGAAACCCCTTCGCCTTCTTCCCGCGCTGCTGCTTCTGGCCGCGCCCGCCTGGGCGGACGAAACCGCCGAAATCTGTGCCGAGGCCGAAGAGCGCTATGTCGAGTTGTTCGGTCAGCCTTCGTCGGCCGTCGAAGACGCCGAAGTGGTGCTGATGTACAAATACAATTTTTGCCCATCCGAATTGACGGTGAAGGCAGGCACAACTGTCCGATGGGTGAATGTAGACAAACGCACCAGCCATTCCGTTCTGTTGAAGGATGGCAGCCAACCTGAAAGTGATCGGCTGTTCCCCGAGGAATCGGTTGAACTGACCTTTCTCACGCCCGGCCCACAGGACTATCTGTGCGGCCCGCATTGGGAGACACAGAACATGATCGGAATGATCACCGTCGAACCCTGAAACAAGGCACAATACAGGCAAGATGAAGGAGCGCGGGCGCAAATCCCGCGCTCCTTAACTTATGTCAAGGAGGTTGGTTTTCGATTGGGCCAATCTTCCCCCATGACACGCCCGGCCCACCCAGCAACGTCTTGCAAACGCAACGGATCTGCATGGGATCCCGGGTCTCGAAGACTTTCAGACCAAGCGAGTTTGCACATGAGCGGTAAGGTTTCTCTGATTGGCGCAGGCCCCGGCGACCCCGAGCTAATGACCCTGCGCGCACTGCGGATGCTGCAAGAAGCGGATGTCGTGGTTTATGACCGGCTGGTGTCCGCCGACATTCTGAACTTGCACGCGGAAGGCGCCCGGCTGATCCCTGTCGGCAAGGCCCCCAAATGCCACACCGTTCCGCAGGACCGCATCAACGAAATACTGCTTGAAGAAGCCAGCGCAGGTCACACGGTTGCCCGGCTGAAAGGCGGCGACCCCATGATCTTTGGTCGCGGCTCGGAAGAGGCTGCCTATCTGATGGCCCGCGGTGTCGCTGTCGAATACGCACCGGGCATCACGGCAGCCCAGGGGGCGTCTTGTTCGACGGGTGTGCCGCTGACCCATCGCGGGCTGGCGACTTCGGTTCAATATGTCACCGGGCATCGGCAGGCCGACAGAGTACTGGATCTGGACTGGAAACGTCTTGCCGATCCGGACTCGACACTGGTGGTCTACATGGGCGTCGCCAATATCGGTCAGATCGCCATGGGGTTGATGACCGAAAACCTGCCGGGCTCGACGCCGGTTCTGGCGGTGGGCAAGGCCACGACACCTGATGAGCGTCGTCTTGTGTCACGGCTTGACCAGCTGGCCACGGATGTTCGCGCGGCCGACCTGAAGGCGCCGACGCTGTTTATCATTGGCAAGGTGGTTTCGCTTTATGCCGAACGGCCTGTGGCCGAGCTTCTGGAACAGGCCCATGGCTAAGCTGGGAAGACGAGATCAGGGGATTGTCCAAACATGCACCGACAGATCGCCGGGGCGCTCGGGGTGGGCGGCGCGAACCTGTCTGACCATTGCCGTTCTGGCCGCGACCTCTGCTTTCGCGGCGGATGTCATCGATCCCGATACCCTGAAAAGACTTGTGCATCAGGATTGCGGTTCCTGTCACGGCCTGTCCTTGAAAGGCGGTCTTGGTCCCGATCTGCGCAGTGAGACACTTGAACATTACGACGCGGATGTTTTGACCAGCGTCATCCTTGACGGCATCCCCGACACCGCGATGCCCCCATGGCGGCCCCTGATCAGTGAAGAAGAGGCCGAATGGATCGCCCGTTACCTGCTGGAACAGGAGGCACAATGAAACATTTCATTCTTGGCCTTGCAGCCACATTGATGATCACCACAGCGCAGGCTGAACCGACCGCGACAGGCGACCTTGGTCTGGTCATCGAACGCGCCAAGGGCTCGGTGCTTCTTGTGGATCAATCCGACCGTGCAGCTCTGGCCCGGATCGAGGGATTGGGTGATCTGTCGCATGCGTCTTTGGTCTATTCGCCTGATGAACGGTTTGCCTATGTGTTTGGCCGCGACGGCGGGCTGACCAAGATCGACATCGTGACCCGCCAGATCGTGAACCGCGTCGTACAGGCCGGCAACGCCATCGGCGGGGCGATTTCGGACGATGGCAAGCTTGTGGCCGTGTCGAATTACGAACCCGGCGGCGTGCGCGTATTTAATGCGGACACGCTTGAGATGGTCGCTGACATCCCGACCGAAAGCAAAACCATCGGCCTGGTCGATGCGCCGGGTCGGCGGTTCGTTTTCACGATGTGGGACACTGGGGAAACCTGGATTGCCGATTTCGCAAAAGGCACACCAGAGATCACCAAGATCCCAGACATGGGCAAGAACCCCTATGACGCGCTGATCACTGCCAATGGCCGCACCTATATCACCGGTCTGTTTGGCGAGGACGGCCTGACCGCGCTGGATCTGTGGGCCGAAACACCCGAACCGATCCGGGTTCTTCCCGATTACGGGCGTGGTCAGGAAGAAATGCCGGTCTACAAGATGCCTCATCTGGAAGGCTGGGCGCTGACGGGCCGAGAGTTCGTTTTGCCCGCTGTCGGCCATCACGAGGTTCTGTGGATCGACGCCGACACTCTGACCGAAACGGGACGGACCAAAACCCACGGGCAACCGGTCTTTGCCATGGCCCGCCCCGATGGACGGCAGGTCTGGGTGAATTTCGCCCACCCGCTGAATGACACTATTCAGGTGATCGACAGTGTCAGCAAACAGATCATCCACGAATTCAAGCCCGGCCCCGCAGTCTTGCACATGGAGTTCACGCCGCGCGGGCATGAAGTCTGGATCAGCGTGCGCGACGCCAACAAGGTCATGGTCTACGACACGCACAGTTTTGAAAAACTGCGCGAGATCGACGCCGACAGCCCGTCTGGCATCTTCTTCACCGCCCGTGCGCACAGAACGGGGCTGTAAACGATGCGACATATCACGGACCCGATCGACCGTCGCCTGCTGGACGAATTTCAGCGCGACTTCCCGATCACCGAGAGACCGTTCCAGATGCTGGGTAACGCACTCGGGCTGGACGAAGCAGAAGTCATTCATCGCTTGTCCCGGATGCGCGCCACGGGCCGTATTACACGGGTTGGCGCCACCATCACACCCGGCGCGGTGACGGCCAGCACCCTGGCTGCCGTGGCGGCTCCGGAAGATCGGTTGGAGGAGGTTGCCGCCCTGATCGATGCCGAACCCGGCGTGAATCACAATTATCAACGCGAAGACGCGTGGAACCTGTGGTTTGTTGCGACCGGACCGGACCGCACGCATGTCAACGATACCCTTGCGCGGATCAGTCGATCCACCGGATTGCAGGTGCTGGACCTGCGGCTGGTACGCCCTTTCAACGTGGATCTTGGTTTTCGAATGACTGGCGGAGTCAAAAACGTACCCACGGCACGAAAGGTCGATGCATCCGTCATGCGCGAGGGCGATCGCTGCCTGCTACAGTCTCTGAGTTCCGGGCTGCCTTTGGTCTCAAAACCCTATGCCGCTCTGGCTCGTTCGCTGAAACGGGATGTGACCGACGTGATGGAGCGGGTCGAAGCCCTGCATGCCGCCGGAATAATCTCGCGACTCGGCGTCATTGTGCGTCACCGGGCGCTTGGCTGGTCGGCCAATGCGATGGTGGTCTGGGACCTGCCGGCAGAACAGATTGAAACTGCCGGTCCGGCTTTGGCCGCCTTCCCGGGGGTGACCCTGTGTTATGAGCGTAATCCGGTTCCCGATGTCTGGCCATATCGCCTGTATTCCATGATCCACGCCCGTACACGCAATGAGGCTTTGGATGTTCTGGCGGGTGCGATTGCATTGCCCGAATTGGCCGGAGCACGGAACAAGGTCCTGTTCTCAACCCGCTGTTTCAAACAGACCGGCGCGCTGATTCAGGCAAAGGAGGTCGCCGCATGACGCTGGACCAAACGGATCGAGCGATCCTGAATCGTATGCAAGAGGATCTGCCGCTTACTTCGCGCCCTTACGCAACCGTCGCCACAGAGCTTGGCCTGTCCGAGGCGGAATTGCTGTCGCGTCTGAGCCGCATGAAAAATGACCGCGTCATCACGCGCTTCGGTCCATTTTTCGACGCCGCGGCCATGGGTGGGGCTTTCTGCCTTTGCGCAATGGCCGTTCCAGACGAAGAATTCGAAACCGTCCTGACCAAAGTCAATGCACATCCCGAGGTGGCACATAATTATGAACGCACGCATCGGCTGAACATGTGGTTCGTGCTGGCCACCGAAACGCCCGAGGGGATCGAGGCCACCGCCGATGCCATCGAACGGGAAACGGGGATCCGTGTTCTCCGTTTCCCCAAACTTCAGGAATTTTTCATCGGCTTCCGGGTGGCGGCATGATCGACGCAACAGACAGACAGATTATCGAGTCGCTCCAGGGTGGACTGCCCTTGGTGGTCGCGCCCTATGCGCAGGTCGCTGCCGATCTGGGCCTGAGCGAGGCCACCCTGCTGGACCGGCTGGCCGCGCTGAAGGCGCGCGGGGTGATCCGACGGATCGCGGCAGCCCCCAACCATTACAAGCTGGGCATGACGTCGAACGGCATGACCGTCTGGGACGTGCAGGATGACCTGATCACCGAACTGGGCGCTCATATCGGGGCACTGCCTTTCGTCACCCATTGCTATGAACGGCCCCGCGCCCTGCCCGACTGGCCCTACAACCTGTTCGCCATGGTCCACGGCAGCTCGCGCGATGAGGTCGAAGACAAACGCGGCCAGATTGCCGCGATTCTGGGATCGGCCTGCTGCGGCAGCGACATCCTCTATTCCACGCGCATCCTGAAAAAGACCGGGCTGCGCCTGAAACAGAAAGGCTGAAACATGTTCCGCCTGACCGAATACATGCATCAGCTGGTCAAGCCGACACCGGTGCGCAAACGGCGCCCCGGTCCGGTAAAGCCGGTTGTGATCTGGAACTTGACGCGGCGCTGCAACCTGAAGTGCCGCCATTGCTACACCGTCTCGGCGGATGTCGCGTTCCCAGGTGAGCTCAGCCATGAGCAAGCCATGGTAACCCTTGAGGATCTGGGCCAGTTTCGCGTCCCGGCCCTGATCCTCTCGGGTGGGGAACCGCTGGACCGGTTCGATTTCTTCGACATTGCAAAACGCGCCCGTGATCTGGTGCCAATGCTGGCCTTGTCGACCAACGGAACCCGGATCTATGACGAAACCGCCGATATGATCGCGGATGTAGGCTTCAACTATGTCGGCATTTCGCTGGACGGGATCGGAGCGACGAATGATTGGTTTCGCGGCGTCGAGGGCGCTTTTGCGGACGCCCTGCGCGGCGTGCGAGAGTGTAAAAAGCGCGGCATCAAGGTTGGCCTGCGGTTCTGCCTGACCGAAGGCACGCAACATCACTTGCCTGACTTGCTGAGCCTTTGTGATGATGAAGGTGTCGACAAATTCTACCTGTCGCATCTTGTCTATGCGGGGCGCGGCGACAAGAACCGGGGCGAAGATGCCGCGCATCAGCGCACGCGCAAAGGCCTGGATCTGTTGCTGGAACGCGCCTGGGAAGCCGCATCGGGCGGCCGTCCGCTGGATATCGTGACCGGGAACAACGACGCTGATGCCGGATATTTCCTGAACTGGATTCGCACGCATTTCGACGCCGAAAAGGCTGCACATGTGCGCGCGCACCTGGCTGCGTGGGGTGGAAACTCAAGTGGCTTGGGCGTTGCCAATATCGACAATCTCGGCCGGGTCCATCCGGACACTTACTGGTCTGACTACACGGTGGGCAACGTAAAGACCAAATCGTTTTCCGAACTCTGGACCGGCGATGATCCGATGCTTGCCATGCTCCGCACCCGCCCACGCCCGCTGAAGGGGCGCTGCGGAGCCTGCGAACTCAAGGACGTGTGCGGCGGCAATACCCGCATCCGCGCCCTGCAATTGACCGGTGATCCGTGGGCCGAGGATCCGGCCTGTTACCTGTCCAACCAGGAAATCGGTGTGGATGACGCAGGGGAACGCCTTCAGGTCACACCGTTTCGGGGGAAAAGCCATGATCCGGCGCATCAGTTCTTTTAAGACACTCACATTCGGTACGTTGTGCTCGGTGTTGCTGGCGGGCACCGCCTGGGCGGATGCCCAATCGGATTACGCCGAACATTGCGCCTCATGCCACGGCGAGAACCGTCTGGGCGGGGTTGGCCCCGCGCTGATCCCTGAAACGCTCAAACGCATGCGGGGTCCCCGGGTCGCTGCGGTAATCGCGGAAGGGCGCGCGGCGACACAAATGCCGGCCTTCTCGCACGAGCTGGATGCTCTGCAAATCGAAGAGCTGGCCGGTTGGTTGAAGTCGCCGTTGGAATCCGACCCCGAATGGGGCGAGGCCCAGATATTGGCCAGCCGGACGCTGGACGAGGAATATGTGCCGGTGGATGCGCCCGTCTGGGACAGCGACCCGATGAACATCACCTTGGTTGTGGAAACCGGCGATCACCATGTCAGCGTTCTGGACGGCGACACGTTCGAGGTTTTGGACCGGTTCGAAACCCCCTTCGCCGTGCATGGCGGCCCCAAGTTCAGCCCGGATGGGCGGTATGTCTTCATCATGTCGCGCGATGGCTGGGTCCAGAAGTACGACATTTGGGCGCTGAAACAGGTGGGCCGCGTGCGTGCCGGCCTGAACAGCCGCAACATCGCCATGTCGGGCGATGGCAAATGGGTGGCCGTGGCGAACTACCTGCCCAACAGCCTGACGGTGTTGTCCACCGAAGACCTTTCCGTCGCAAAGGTCATCGAGGTCAAAAGCAAGAAGGGCCTGCCCAGCCGCGTCTCTGCGGTCTACCAGGCCCCTCCGCGGGAAAGCTTTGTTCTGGCGCTGAAGGATGTGCCCGAGATTTGGGAAGTGTTCTACGGCGCCAATCCCCCGCAATCCGGGCTTGGTCATGATTTCCGCATCGAAGGCCAGTTCAAGAACCCTGATCCATTCCCTGTGCGCAAGATCACCACAGCTGATTATCTGGACGATTTCTTTTTCGACCAGAGTTATGAATATGTCATGGGGGCGTCCCGCGATGGCAAGGGCGGGCAAGTGATTGATCTGGTGATCGGGCACAAGGTGGCCGATCTGGATTTGCCCGGAATGCCGCATCTGGGCTCGGGGATCACATGGAAACACGGCGATACGACCGTGATGGCTACGCCGCACCTGACAGACGGCGCCGTGTCGGTGATCGACATGGAAAGCTGGGAAACCGTCAAACGGATCAAGACCGAAGGGCCCGGGTTCTTCATGCGCAGCCATGAGAATTCGCCTTATGTCTGGGCCGATGTTTTCTTTGGCCCCAACAAGGACGCGATGCACGTCATCGACAAGCAAAGCCTTGAAATCGTAAAGACCCTGCGCCCTGCACCGGGCAAGACCGTGGCCCATGTCGAGTTCACCAGAGATGGCAGCCACGCGCTGGTTTCAATCTGGGAAGATGACGGCGCGGTGATCGTCTATGACGCGCAGACGCTGGAGGAAATCCGCCGCCTGCCGATGCGCAAACCTTCGGGGAAATACAATGTCTGGAACAAGATCACCTTCTCGGAAGGAACCAGCCACTGAGGGGAAATGGCCAGTTTGGAAACTGGCCATTCTGCTGTATCCGGCCACGGCGTTGACCGTGGCCATCAACCTGTTTTTGCTCGGGCTTATCCTGCACAGCGTCGGGTTCGGCGCAATCGAACCGGTGCCTGCAATCCTCTGGTCGATTCCACTGGGTATTCCTGCGGCATGGCTGGCCGGTCGGTGGCTGCGTGGATTGATGGATGAGGCCGACGGGTAGGTGCAAATTTTCAGGCACCTGACCTAAGTCAAGTTTCTGCCTGAAAGAATCCCCTAAGTTTCAGAAAAGAACGCCGAGCTGGATTCTCAATGCCTACCGTCCGCCCCCCGCATAGCCTGTTTGATCGCGTGTCCCGCGCGGTGTGCGGTTTGGTGGGTATTTTCCTGTTGCTTTTGCAGATGCTTGGCCCGGTGCTGGCGAGTCCCGGGGACAGCATGTGGATCGAGATCTGCTCGGAGGCAGGGGCGGTCTGGGTTGAAGTGGACCTTGAGGAAGGCACTGATGACCCGACCGCGCCTTGCCCGAAATGCGCCGATTGCGCGCTGTGCGCGGTGACAACGGCAGCCCCGCTGCCGGATCTGCCGCTGCTGATGCAATCCGAAAATGTACGGACAGTACCCGCTGCAATCGGGGATCTGTGCATTTTGTACAACTCAAGGCGACTGTGGCCCGAAACCCGAGGCCCCCCGTTCGCGACCCAAGAAGAATCTGAACGCGCCCTGCGCGCGTCCGTGGCGTCCACCCTAGCAACCGGAGGTGCGCCGTGGTCGTAAGTCGCGCAATCCATTTCCTGCTGGCTTTCACTCTGTCCTGCCTGATGGCGATCAGCGCCCATGCCGACAGCCTGGCCAGTTTCCTGCCCGACATCGAACCTGCCGATCTGGCCCCCGGCGCCGATGCCTTTGGCCCGGTGCGCGATGACGTCAAGGTCGCCCCCGTCCTGAAGGGCGGCGAGATCATTGCCTGGGCATTCCTGACCTCGGACTTTGTTGGCACGACGGGTTATTCCGGCAAACCGATCCACGTCGTTGCCGCCATCGACAACGACGCGGTGTTGACCGGAGTGCAACTGGTCAAGCACTCGGAACCCATCGTGCTGATCGGCATCCCCAATTCCCGCATGGTTGAATTGACCGAAGGCTATGCGGGCCTTGACCTTAAGGTTGAAGCCGAAACCGGGGGTGAGGGGCACGACCTCGACATCATTTCGGGCGCGACGGTCACGATCATGGTGATCGACGACAGCCTTGTGCGTGGCGGTATCAAGGTGGCGCGTGCATTGGGTCTGGGCGGCCTGTCACCGTTGCAGGCCGACGGGCCAAAGCGCGAAGTCGATATGGCGCAGAATGCGGTCCATGACTGGTCGACCCTTTCGGGCGACGGCTCGATCCGTCGGCTGACGCTGGATGTCGGGCAGGTCAATGCCGCCTTCGAGGCCACCGGAGACCAGCGCGCAATCAAGCGGCCCGAACCGGGCGAACCGGATGACACGTTCATCGACATGCATATGGCGCTTGTCTCGGTTCCGTCGATCGGCAAGTCACTGCTGGGCGACGCCGAGTACCAGAACCTTGTGAACTGGTTGGACGAGGGCGAACAGGCCATTCTGGTGCTGGGGCGCGGTGCCTACAGTTTCAAGGGGTCAGGCTATGTACGCGGCGGAATTTTCGATCGGATCCAGTTGATCCAGGGCGACAACTCGGTCCGGTTCTTCGACAAACAGCAAGTACGCCTTGGCAAGGTTGCAGCCCCGGATGCGCCCAGTTTCACAGAGCTGGACATCTTCAAGATCCCCGCCGATGCCGAGTTCGACCCGACCGAGCCGTTCCGCCTGCAACTGCTGGTACAGCGAGCCGTGGGTGCCGTTGAGAAAACCTTTCTGACATTCGATCTGGGTTACAAACTGCCCGACCGTTACCTGCTGCCCGTCGCAGCCTCTAAGGTTGTCGAGGATGCGACGGGCGAAGCCGCCGCCAAGGCTGCCCTGTGGCAGCGCATCTGGAAGGATCGCACTGTTGAAATCGCCGTTCTTGGCGTCATGCTGCTGGTCCTGACCGCGACGTTCTTCTTCCAGTTCCACGCGACGATGAATGCGCGGGTCTTCTACTGGTTCCGCATCGGCTACCTGACAATGACCCTGTTTTTCATCGGCTGGTACGCCAACGCGCAGCTGAGCGTGGTGAACCTGATGGCACTGGCAGGCAGCCTGCGCACAGGATTCTCGTGGGATGCGTTCCTGCTGGACCCGCTGGTGTTCATTCAATGGTTCGCCGTCGCCGCCGCGCTGTTGTTCTGGGGTCGCGGGGCCTATTGCGGATGGCTGTGTCCGTTCGGCGCGTTGCAGGAATTGACCAACAAGATCGCGCGGGCGTTCAAAGTGCCGCAATGGACTTTGCCCTGGGGTCTGAACGAACGCCTGTGGCCCGCGAAATACATGATCTTTCTGGGTCTTTTTGGCCTGAGTTTCGTATCGATCCCGCTGGCCGAGAAATATGCCGAGGTCGAGCCGTTCAAAACGGCGATCATTCTGAAATTCATGCGCGACTGGCCTTTCGTGGTCTTTGCGCTGGCCCTGCTGGGGATCGGGCTGTTCATCGAACGGTTCTATTGCCGCTATCTCTGCCCGCTGGGCGGAGCACTGGCGATCCCTGCCCGTATTCGCATGTTCGACTGGCTGCGCCGCTACAAGGATTGCGGCACGCCCTGTCAGACCTGCGCCAATGAATGCCCCGTTCAGGCGATCCACCCCACCGGTGAGATCAATCCGAACGAGTGCGTCACCTGCCTGCATTGTCAGGTGCTCTACCAGTCCGAGGACAAATGTCCCGTCGTTATCCGCCAGCTGAAACGGCGGGCCAAGACAGGATCGGTCCAGATGAAGACCCCGCTCGGACAACCACCGGCGAACCATCCGAACGCCAAACCGCAAACCGTTTCCTAAAAGGAGGAACGAACATGTCGGAACATGACAACAAACTAACCGTCACACGCCGTGGGATGCTGGGTGCAACAGCAACCGGTGCCGTGCTGGCCGGGACCGGTCTGGGCTCGACCCTGATGACCGCGAAACAGGCGAGCGCCGCGGCCAATGCCAATCTCGAACCGGGCGAACTGGACGAGTATTACGGTTTCTGGTCCTCGGGTCAGACCGGCGAGCTGCGCATTCTGGGCTTTCCGTCCATGCGCGAGCTGATGCGGGTGCCGGTGTTCAACCGCTGCTCGGCCACGGGCTGGGGTCAGACCAACGAGTCACTGAAGATCATGACCGAAGGGTTGCTGCCTGAAACCAAGGAGTTTCTCGCCAAGCGCGGCATGAAAACCTATGACAACGGCGACCTTCACCACCCGCACATGTCGTTCACCGACGGCACCTATGACGGCCGCTATCTGTTCATGAACGACAAGGCCAACACCCGCGTCGCGCGTGTCCGCTGTGACGTGATGAAATGCGACAAGATCACCGAGATCCCGAACGCCAAGGCGATCCACGGTCTGCGTCCGCAGAAATTCCCGCGCACCGGCTATGTCTTTGCCAATGGTGAAGATGAAACTCCGCTGGTCAACGATGGCAGCGTGCTGGACGATCCGTCGCAATACGTGAACATCTTCACCGCGCTGGACGGCGATACCATGGAAGTGGCGTGGCAGGTGATCGTGTCGGGCAACCTCGACAACACCGACTGCGACTATCAGGGCAAATACGCCTTCTCGACCTCGTACAACTCGGAAATGGGCATGAACCTGGCCGAGATGACCGAGAACGAGCTGGACCACGTCGTCGTTTTCAACATCGCCGAGATCGAAAAAGGCATCGAAGCCGGCGATTATCAGGAGTTAAAAGGCGTCAAGGTTCTGGACGGGCGCAAAGGGCAGAACAAGAAATACACCCGTTACATCCCGATCCCGAACTCTCCGCACGGCATCAACACCGCGCCAGACGGCAAGCACGTCTGCATCAACGGCAAGCTGTCGCCAACCGTCTCGATCATGGACGTCACCAAGCTGGACGCCCTGTTCGAAAGCGACGCCGACCCGCGGTCCTGCATCGTAGGTGAACCGCAGTTGGGTCTTGGCCCGCTTCACACTGCCTATGATGGCCAGGGCAACGCGTTCACCACGCTGTTCCTGGACAGCCAGATCGTGAAGTGGAACATCGACAAGGCCATCCGCGCCTACAATGGCGAGGACGTGGACCCGATCATCTCGAAGGTTGACGTGCATTATCAGCCGGGTCACAACTCGACTTCCATGGGTGAGACCAAGGATGCCGACGGCAAGTGGCTGATTTCGATGAACAAGTTCTCGAAAGACCGCTTCCTGAACGTGGGTCCTCTGAAACCCGAGAACGAACAGCTGATCGACATTTCGTCGGATGAGATGAAAGTGGTGCACGACGGCCCGACCTTTGCCGAGCCGCACGACTCGATCATCGTTCGCAGCGACATCGTGAACCCGGTCAACGTCTGGGATCGCAACGACGTTACCTGGGAAGACGCCCGCAAACAGGCCGAAGCCGATGGCATCGATCTGGAAGAAGGTGCGGAAGAACCGATCCGGGACGGCAACAAGGTGCGGGTCTACATGACCTCGCAGGCACCGACCTTCAGCCTCGAGAAGTTCACCGTCAAACAGGGCGACGAGGTGACAGTTTACATCACCAACCTCGATGACGTGGACGACGTGACCCATGGCTTCTGCCTGGGCAACTACGGAATCGCGATGGAAGTCGCACCGATGGCAACCGCCTCGGTCACCTTCACCGCCGACCGTCCGGGCGTGCACTGGTTCTATTGCCAGTGGTTCTGCCATGCGCTGCACATGGAAATGCGCGGCCGGATGCTGGTCGAACCGCAAGGAGCCTGACCCATGCGCTGGCCCCTGCTCATACCGCTCCTGCTCGGCTCGCCCCTTTGGGCGGCGGACTGGGATGTGCCCAACCGGGCGGGGGCCATCAATGAAATACTGGCTCAGGCGGCGGACGGAGATACCCTCCGCCTGAGCCCCGGTGTTTATGCCGAACATCTGATTTTGGACCGGCCCGTCACGATCGACGGGCTGGGACAGGCCATCATTGACGGGCAAGGCACCGGCAGCGTCATCACCGTAACCGGCCCGGGCGTGACCGTGCGCGGCCTGACAGTGATCGGCTCGGGTTCAAGCCATGACGGGATCGACAGTGGCATCCAGCTGACCAAGACGGCCCGCGCGCCGGTGATCGAAGACAATGAACTGCTGGGCAATCTTTACGGTATCGACATTCATGGTGCCAAGGACAGCATCGTGCGTGGCAACCGGATCGAAGGGCGTCAGGACCAGCGGATGAATGACCGTGGCAATGGCGTCTATGTCTGGAATGCGCCCGGTGCGCGGGTTGAGGACAATCACATCCGCTATGGGCGCGACGGGATCTTCGTGAACTCGTCCAAGAAGAACACCTTTACCGGTAACCTGTTCCGCGATCTGCGCTTTGCCGTGCATTACATGTATGCCGACAATTCGGTGGTCAGCGACAATGTCTCGATCGGCAACGATCTGGGCTATGCGGTGATGTTCACGACCAATGTGAAGGTTGCAGACAACGTCTCGATCGGTGACCGTGAACATGGCGTGATGCTGAATTATGCCAACAAGAGTCAGATCACCGGAAACGTGGTGATCGGTGCCAAGGAAAAGTGCACCTTCCTTTATAACTCCAACAAGAACGAATTCACCGACAACTGGTTCCAGGGATGCGGCATCGGCATCCACTTTACCGCCGGTAGCGAACGCAACCGCATCGTTGGCAATTCCTTCATCGGGAACCGGACACAGGTGAAATACGTCTCGACCAAATGGGTCGAGTGGTCCGAAGACGGGCGCGGCAACTACTGGTCCGATTTTGCCGCCTATGACGTGGATGGCAACGGCATCGCCGATGCCCCGTATCGGCCAAACGACTCGATGGACCATGTGCTGTGGACCCAACCCGCAGCCAAATTACTGCTCGGCTCCCCCGCCGTGCAACTGGTGCGCTGGTCGCAATCCGCCTTCCCGGCCCTGTTGCCGGGCGGCGTGATGGACAGCAACCCATTGATGCAAGCCCCTGAACCCCCAGCTATGAAAAAGGTGCCTCATGACGGATAAGGCCCTGTCAATCGACCATGTTCTCAAGGACCGAGGGAAAACCCGCGTTCTTGACGATATCACCCTGTCTCTTGCCCCCGGCCAGCGCGTTGCGCTGCTGGGCCATAACGGCGCGGGCAAGTCGACCCTGATCAAATCCATCCTCGGCCTGACGCCGATCCATGGCGGAGCCATTCGGATCGGAGACGCCACCCCCGGTAGTGCTCAGGCCCGGCGCGAAACAGCGTATCTGCCCGAAGCGGTGTCGTTTCATCCCGCGCTAACCGGGCGTGAGCAGTTGACCCTGTTTGCGCAGCTTTCAGGCGCAAAAGCCGATGTGCCCGGTTTGCTGGATCGTGTCGGCCTGAGTGACGCTTTGGACCGTCGGATCGGAACCTATTCCAAAGGCATGCGGCAACGTCTGGGACTGGCGCAGGTGTTGCTGGGCCAACCGAAAGTAGCCTTGCTGGATGAGCCGACGAGCGGATTGGACCCGATTTCTCGGCAGGACCTGTACGCCATCATCGACGAACTGGCTGCCCAAGGCACCGCCGTTCTGATTGCCTCACACGCGCTGACCGAGGTCGAGGCCCGCACCGACCGGATCGCCATCATGCGCAAGGGTCGGATGGTCGCCGACGACACCCTGAACAATCTGTCGGCTCTGGCCGGTCTACCGATCCGCCTGAAGGTACGCGCCAGCGCCAATCCAGATGTGCTGGCCGCTGAACTGGGCGGCAGCCGGATCAATGGGGCATCTGTTGAATTGCTCTGCTCACCCGAAGACAAAATGGAGGCCCTGCGCCGGATCGCCGGGTTGGGCGATGCGGTAGCGGATGTGGAAATGACCCCGCCCAAGCTGGAAGACCTCTATCGCCACTACGCACAGGAGGATTTGCAATGACCCGCTTCCTCGCCATCACCCGCACAGAAATGCTGATCCTGCGCCGCAACCGCTGGCTGCTGGTCGCAACGCTGATCATGGTGCTGTTCGCCTTGGCGCTGACCTTTGCGGGCAGTGCGCCAACCGGAACGCTGGGCGTTGACATGCTGACCGTTTCGGTTGCGTCGATGACCACGCTTTCGGTTTACCTCGCGCCCCTTCTGGCGCTGATGATCTCGTTCGACGCCATCGCCGGAGACGTGGACCGGGGCAGCCTGTCGCTGCTGTTGTCCTACCCTGCGGGGCGCGGAGAAATCCTGTTGGGCAAGTTCTGCGCCCATCTGGCCGCGCTGGCCTTTGCCATGACGGTCGGTTTCGGTACCGCTGGCGCGGTGGCGGCCTTCTTTGGCGGTGCTGGACCGGAAAGCCTGATGGCGTTGGTCCGCCTCATCCTCACATCCATCCTTCTGGGCGCCGTGTTTCTGGCGCTTGGATACCTGCTGTCCGCTTTGGCAAAGGGGGCCACGGCGGCGGCGGGGATGTCGGCCGGGCTCTGGCTGGTTTTTGTCGTCCTCTATGATCTGGGCCTGTTGGGGGCCGTCGTCATGGATAAGGGCGGCAGCTTCACCCAATCCGTCTTTCCCTGGGTGATGGTGGCCAACCCGGCCGACGCGTTCCGTCTGTGGAACATCGCGGCGACTGAAGGCGTTGCCATGGCATCCGGCATGACAGGAGCGGCACAGGCCTTGCCCGTCTGGGCCGCGCCTGCATCGCTGCTGATCTGGCCGGTGATCGGCTTTGCCCTGGCGCGGCTGGCATTCCGGAGGGTCGAGCCATGAAACCCCTCGTCCTGATTGCCTTGATCGCGTTGGCGGCCTGCAAGGAAGACCTGGCCGAGGCCCCCGATCCGGTGGATCTGACCCCGGACGCGCTGAGCTATTTCTGCCAGATGAACATCGCCGAACATGGCGGCCCCAAGGGGCAGATCCATCTGGAAGGATATCCCGCACCGTTGTTTTTTGCGCAGGTGCGCGACATGGTGGCATACCTCAAAAGCCCTGAACGTGATGCCGACATCACAGCCGTCTATGTCAGCGACATGGGTATTGCGCCAAGCTGGCGGCAGCCGGGTATCTCGAACTGGATCGCCGCGGATGGCGCGACCTTTGTTGTCGGCGCCAATGTGGCAGGTGGCATGGGTGCGCGCGAAGTGGTGCCTTTTGCCGATCCTGCCGATGCACAGGCATTCATTGAGATTTACGGCGGAACGGCACTGGGCCTGCCGGACATTCCGGACACCGAAGTGCTTGGCCCTGTCGATCTTGAACTGTCGTTGGAGACCCCCGTATGACCGCCTTGTCGCGCCGCCGATTTCTGATCATCTCAGCCGCTTGTGCTGCGGCCACACCACTTGCGGCCTCGGACGCGCGCTGGCACGGGACCGCGCTGGGTGCCACCGCCAGCCTGCGCCTTGTGGGTCTGACGGACGCCGAAGCTGCACCCATCATGGCCGCCATGGAGACCGAGATTGCCCGGCTGGAAGACATCTTCAGCCTGTATCGTCCGCAATCGCAGCTCAGCCGGTTGAACCGCGATGGTGTACTGACGGCGCCCGCTCCTGAATTGTTGAAGGTGCTAAGCCTCAGCACAGCGCTGCATCAGGCATCGGGTGGCGCATTTGATCCAAGCATTCAACCCGTGTGGGCGGCATTGGCTGCGCGCGCGCGCCCGGACGATCTGATTGAAGTTCAACAGGCAATAGGCTGGGAAAAGGTAATTTTCGACGCCTCGGCCATTCGCCTTCCGGTGCCCGGAAAATCGGCGCTGACGTTGAACGGTATAGCGCAGGGCGCGATCACCGACCGGATCGCCGACCTGCTGCGTGCTTATGGTCTGCGTGATGTTCTGGTCAATATGGGAGAGGTTGCCGCCCTGGGTGCACGTGGTGACGGTGCGCCATGGAAAGTTGGATTGGCGGCGCCGGACCAAACGGTTCTGAAGCGGATTGAATTGAGCGATCGGGCAGTGGCGACATCTTCAACGCTGGCGACTCAGCTCGGCCAAGGCGTCGGGCACATCATTACCTTGGATGGGCCTTCAAACCACGACAGGACCGTTTCGGTTTCTTCCCCGAAAGCGGCAATTGCGGATGGGTTGTCCACTGCGCTTTGCGCGGCATCCGCCGACAGGGTCAAAGAGATCCTGGCGTTCTTCCCCGACGCCCGTATCGAATTAAACGTTTAATGAAGAATTACAAATCTCAGACTGAACAAAAAAAATCCAAAAAAGTATGATATAGGTCAATTCGTGCGCTGCTGAAGGCAGCTAGGAAGTAAGGACGCGAACCTATCAATCCAATTTCGAGTCGCCAGCTATGAGCCAGATGACCAGCAGACGCGCTTTTCTAAGCGCGCGTGTCCTGCGGGAGGACCCAGATGCGATCCGTCCGCCGGGGGCAGTAGCAACTGGCTTCAGCGATCTATGCACACGTTGCGAAGACTGCGCCGCGGCTTGTCCTGAAGACATCATCACATTCGACGATGCCGGTTTCCCCGTTCTGGACCTGTCCGCAGGCGGTTGCACCTTGTGTGGTGACTGCGCCGACGTTTGTCCGACCCCGGCGTTGCTGACCGAACGTGTTGCCGAATGGCCATGGCGCGCACGAATCGATGACACAAGCTGCCTGTCGACCAACGGCGTAAGCTGCCGCCTGTGTCAGGACAATTGTGAACAGGATGCCATCCGCTTTCGCCTGCAACTGGGCGGACGCGCGGAACCGGCGCTTGAAACAGAAACCTGCATCGGTTGCGGTAGTTGTTCCGCCGCCTGCCCCGCCGGGGCGATCGTGATGCACCGCCCCGTCCCACACCACCCGGAGGTGACCCAATGAACATCTGTGGCTGTCTGGTCCACATCGCCCCCGATTACACCGATGCCGCACGCGCGGCGATGGCCGAAACTCAGGGCGTCGAGCTTCATGCCGAAGCCGAGGACGGCCGTTTTGTAGTTGTTGTCGAGGATACGGCCGACAAGCTGGCCTCGGACACCATCATGGATCTGCACCAGATCCCCGGAGTGATCTCACTGTCACTGACTTATCACCATTTCGAAGATCTCGCGGAGACGGCTCCGCGTCCTGATGCTCCAAGCCAACCGTCCAGCAGGAGGCCCATGCAATGACCATCTCTGAATCCCGTCGTACATTTCTGAAAGCGTCCGCAGCGGCAGCCACTGCCTCGGCTGCGGGCATTCCCATGGCCGCAGGTCAGGCCAACGCTCAGGTCGGCGCGCCCGATATTCGCTGGGACAAGGCTGCCTGCCGGTTCTGTGGCACAGGCTGTTCGGTTCTGGTGGGCACCAAGGACGGCCGCGTGGTCGCCACGCAAGGTGACCCCGACGCACCGGTGAACAGGGGCCTGAACTGTATCAAGGGCTATTTCCTGTCCAAGATCATGTACGGCAAAGACCGCCTGACCACACCGCTTTTGCGCAAGACCAACGGCCAGTATGACAAGAATGGCGAGTTTGAACCGGTCAGCTGGGATGAAGCCTTTGATGTGATGGCCGCCAAATGGAAAGAGGCCCTTGCCAAGAAGGGCCCGACCAGCGTGGGGATGTTTGGTTCGGGGCAGTGGACGGTCTGGGAAGGCTATGCCGCCGCGAAGATGATGAAGGCCGGGTTCCGGTCGAACAACATTGATCCCAATGCGCGTCACTGCATGGCCTCGGCCGTGGTTGGTTTCATGCGCACTTTCGGCATTGATGAGCCGATGGGGTGCTATGACGACCTTGAGCACGCCGATACCTTCGTGCTGTGGGGATCGAACATGGCTGAGATGCACCCGATCCTGTGGTCGCGCCTGACCGACACCCGCCTAACGAAACCGGGTTGCGAAGTGCATGTGCTTTCGACTTTCGAGCACCGCTCGTTCGAGCTGGCCGATAATGGCATGGTCTTTGCACCGCAAACCGATCTGGCTATCCTGAACTATATTGCGAACTACATCATCCAGAATGGCGCGGTGAACGAAGAGTTCGTCAAGAACCACGTCAACATCACCAAGACCGCCACCGATATCGGTTACGGCCTGCGGGACAACAACCCCCTGCAACAAGAGGCTGAAAACCCGAACTCGGGCAAGTTGGAGCCGATCAGCTTCGAGGAATATGCCGAAGCCGTTTCGAAATACACGCTGGAATACACCTCGGAACTGTCCGGTGTTCCGGCGGACAAGCTGGAGCGTCTGGCCCAGCAATATGCCGATCCGAACCGCAAGGTGATGAGCCTGTGGACCATGGGCTTCAACCAGCATACCCGCGGGTCGTGGGTGAACTCGCTGATGTATAACGTGCACCTGCTGGTGGGCAAGATTTCGGAACCCGGCAACTCGCCCTTCTCGCTGACCGGTCAGCCGTCGGCCTGCGGTACGGCGCGCGAGGTTGGTACCTTTGCCCACCGCCTGCCCGCCGACATGGTGGTAATGAACGACAAGCACCGCGAGATCTGCGAAACCGCATGGAACGTGCCCGCTGGCACCATTCCTGACAAGCCCGGTTTCCACGCCGTGCTGCAACACCGCAAGCTGAAGGATGGTGATCTGAACGCCTATTGGGTTCAGTGCACCAACAACATGCAGGCTGCGCCAAACATTAATGAGGAAGGCTATCCCGGCTATCGCAACCCGGAAAACTTCATCACTGTTTCAGACCCCTACCCGACGGTCACTGCGGTTTCTGCCGACCTGATCCTGCCCACCGCCATGTGGGTCGAGAAGGAAGGCGCCTATGGCAACGCCGAACGCCGCACCCAGTTCTGGCGGCAGCAGGTCAAGGCACCGGGCGAGGCCAAATCGGACCTGTGGCAGGTGATGGAGTTCTCGAAACGCTTCACCGTCGAAGAGGTCTGGGGCGAAGAATTGCTGGCCGCCATGCCCGAGCATCGTGGCAAGACCATGTATGACGTCCTGTTTGCCAATGGCAGCGTCGACAAGTTTCCGCTGTCGGAAACTGCCGAGGGCTTTGACAATGACGAATCCGAGCATTTCGGCTTTTACGTGCAGAAAGGTCTGTTCGAAGAGTACGCCAACTTCGGGCGCGGCCATGCGCATGATCTGGCACCATTCGAAACCTACCACCAGGCCCGCGGTCTGCGCTGGCCGGTCGTGGATGGCAAGGAAACGCTTTATCGTTTCCGCGAAGGCTATGACCCCTACGTGTCCGAAGGTGCTGGCGTGGAATTCTATGGCCACAAGGATGGCAAGGCCAAAATCATCTTTGCGCCCTATGAACCTGCCGCAGAAGAGCCGGATGCGGAATTCGATCTTTGGCTGTGCACCGGTCGCGTGCTGGAACACTGGCATTCAGGGTCGATGACACGCCGGGTACCGGAACTGCACCGCGCCTATCCAAACGCTGTCGTCTACATGCACCCGCAGGACGCCAAGGATCGGGGTCTGCGCCGGGGTCAGGAGATTGTTCTGTCGACCCGCCGGGGCGAGGTCACCAGCCGTGTTGAAACACGGGGTCGGAACAAGGTGCCGCGCGGTCTGGTCTTTATGCCGTGGTTCGATGAGCACCAGCTGACCAACAAGCTGACGCTGGACGCAACCTGCCCGCTGTCGAAAGAGACCGACTTCAAGAAGTGCGCCTGCAAGGTTGAGCGCGCGTAACCAGCAAGGATCATACGGGTCGTTCCCATGTCTCTTGTCGATAAACCCCTTTCGCCGCAGCGGCGCCGGTTCCTGCAGGACTCGGCGCGGGCGGCGGGCGGCTGCGTGGTCGCCGGATCGTTGCTGGCCTATCTGGCCCGCGACGCCCGCGCCCTGCCCGCCGATGCATTGCGCCCGCCCGGCGCATTGCCCGAGAAGGAGTTCCTGTCGGCCTGCATCCGTTGCGGTTTATGCGTGCGGGACTGCCCGTACGATACCCTGAAACTGGCCGAGCTTGGCTCGGATGCGGTGGCGACGGGAACACCATTCTTCATCGCCCGGGATGTTCCCTGCGAAATGTGCGACGACATTCCGTGTGTCGCCGCATGTCCAACAGGGGCGCTGGACCCCGGGCTGGAGAATATCGACGATGCCGAGATGGGTGTTGCCGTTCTGGTCGATCAGGAAAACTGCCTGAATTTCCTCGGTCTGCGCTGCGACGTCTGCTACCGCGTCTGCCCCGTCATTGACGAGGCGATCACGTTGGAGACGGCGCATAATACCCGGTCGGGTCATCATGCTTTGTTCATTCCCACCGTTCATGCCGACCGCTGCACCGGCTGCGGCATGTGCGAGAAAAGCTGTGTTCTGCCCGAGGCCGCCATCAAGGTGCTGCCTGCCCGACTGGCGCGCGGCAGTTCGGCCGAGCATTACCGCAAGGGTTGGGAGGAAAAAGCCGCCAAAGGCGCGCCGGTGGTCGAGGGGATCATCGATCTGCCGGACCGTTTGCCCGGACCGGGAACCGACAATCTTGCCGCGCCCGGCGGTTTTGCGCCTCAATATGATCTGCCGGGGGTGGGGCAATGAGTACTCGCACGCACATGCCCGTCGGTCAGGAGGCCGTTGAAAGCAAAGGGTGGATCGGGGCGCATCGCTTTTTGCTGATGCGCCGCGCAAGCCAGCTGTTCTTTCTGGTTCTGTTTCTGCTGGGCCCGTGGTTTGGCATCTGGATTGTCGAGGGCAATTTGGCAGGATCACTGACGCTGGGCGTGCTGCCTTTGACCGATCCGTTCATCCTGATGCAAAGCTTGGTTGCAGGTCATTGGCCCGAAGTGACTGCGCTGATCGGCGGGCTGATCGTTCTGGTGGTCTATGCCCTGATTGGTGGCCGTGTCTATTGTTCCTGGGTTTGCCCCATAAACCCGGTGACAGACGCGGCCAACTGGGTGCACCGCAAACTGGACCTGCCGAAAGGCTGGCAACCCAAGCGCGGCACCCGGCTGTGGATTCTGGCAACCGTGCTGCTGGTCTCGGGCCTGAGTGGTGTGATCGCGTGGGAGCTGGTCAACCCGATCACCATGCTGCATCGCGGGCTGGTATTCGGCATGGGCTTTGTCTGGGCCATGATCGCGGCCATCTTCGTGTTTGACGTCTTCGTCTCACGCCATGGCTGGTGCGGCCATCTGTGCCCGGTGGGCGCGTTCTACGGGTTGATCGGGTCGAAAAGCCTGCTGCGGGTCAGTGCCGCCAATCGCACGGCCTGTGATGACTGTATGGATTGCTATGCGGTCTGTCCTGAAAATCAGGTGATCTCACCCGCGCTGAAAGGCAAACCGGGAAGCTCGCCCCTGATGCTGTCACCCGACTGCACAAACTGCGGACGCTGCATCGATGTCTGCGCAGTCGACGTCTTCAACTTTACTCACCGGTTCGACGACCATGTCGTTCAACCTTCCGATCCAGTTGCCGCGCCTGAGCCGCGCGCTGCCAGACCTATCTAGGGGAGTGCCAAGATGAAAAGATCAATCGTTACAGGCGGAATTGCCCTTCTACCCGTAGTTTTGCTGAGCGGATGGGCCTTTGCCCAGTCCGCTCAAGTCGAAACGCTGCGGGGCGCGGACGTAGACGAGCCGATCCCTTTGGATCAGATTCACAAAAATGTCGAAGGACGGATGCAACGTAATTATCGCCAGCAGCCACCGCTGATTCCGCATTCGATCGAGCAATATCAGATTGATGTGCGCACCAATCAGTGCCTGTCCTGCCATGACTGGTCCAAGGCAGGTGAGCGTAACGCGCCGACCCTTTCAATGACACACTATCTGGATCGCGAAGGCCGCGAATTGGATCGCGTCGCCGGGACCCGTTATTTCTGCAACCAATGTCACGTTCCGCAGGCGGACGCGCCGCCGCTTGTTGAAAACGTGTTCCAGCCCTCGACCGGCAACTGATTCAACACAAGATTGAAAGGAGCACCGACATGGCAGACTCCCCCGAAAAACGCGGCTTTCTGGGTCGCCTTTGGAACGCGATCTGGACGCCGGCGGTAATGTTCAGCTCGGGCTTTCTGATCCTTGCCGGATTTCTGGCCGGTATCCTGTTCTGGGGCGGATTTCACTGGACCCTGGAACTGACCAACACCGAAGAGTTCTGCGTCTCGTGTCACACGATGGAAACGAACCTGGGTGAGTATCGCGAGACGATCCACTACAACAACCACTCCGGCGTGCGTGCGATCTGCTCAGACTGCCACGTTCCGGATGAGTGGAACCACAAGATCAAAGCCAAGATCATGGCCGTGAAGGACGTCTATCATGAACTGGTGGGCACCATCAGCACACCCGAGAAATACGAGGATCACCGCCTGGCGATGGCCTCGGCCGTCTGGAAGAAAATGAAAGCGTCTGACAGCCGCGAGTGCCGCAACTGTCACAACTTTGACTACATGGACTTCACCATTCAGGAAACCCGCGCTGCCTCGGAACACCAACGCGCCATCGACAACGGTATGACCTGTATTGATTGCCACCAGGGTATCGCCCACAGCCTGCCACCCAACTATCTGGAAACATACGAAAAGGTGACTGCTGGATTGGAAGATGAAGTTGTGCAGGAGCACGCTGCCGCGGGTGAAGACATCCGCGATTTCCTGAACAACAGCTCGAATTGATGTGGGGGCAGAGATGTTAGAGTTACTTGGAACCATCGGTGGCAACGTCCTGAGCTTGCCCGGCATACTCGGTCTGGCGCTAGGCATGATGACCCGCAAGCTGTGGCTGGGTGCGGCATTGGGCGGCGCAGTCGGCGTATTCGAAACGCTGGTTTTCGCAGGCTTCCGGTTTGCGCATGTAGAGCCACTGGAACTGATCATCGCTATTGTGGTCGGCGTCTGTGCAGGCAGCCTCGGCACTGCCATTCGCATCAAGGGCGCAACAGCCTGAAACACAGCCGGTTTCACCGTTTCGGTGGAACCGGCTAGTTACGTCGGGCCGGGCAGTGTCGTCACCAAGTCAATGACTGTCTTCTTGTGATTTCACGCCCGCTATCACCAATTCCGCATCTCCGGGCAAGGACTGGAAGGATGCGGGCAATGTGCGATCGGTGATGAGCACGTCTTTTTCTGTCAACCCGGGCAGGCGCAAAGCCGGGCTGGTCTGGGCCTCGTTGAATTTTGTGGAATCAACCGCCATGAAGGTTTGGTCCGCAATATCAGACATCGCGCGGGCCATATCAGCTTCGCATTGATCATAGACCATGAAGCCCTTGCTGGGATGCGCCAGTGACGCCGACAATATGGCAGTCCGGGCCGAGAACCCTGCAATTACGTCATAGGCGACCCGGTCGAAAGCGGCGCCGTCGTGGTTGCGCAACTGCGTTCCCGCCATGAAGACCCTGTTGCCCTCTTCCATCGACAACGTGGCGGCGATGAAGGCCGAGTTTGTCACCACAGTGAGGTTTTTGCGCGCGCGAAGTGCCTGAGCGATGAAGCCCGAGGTCGACCCCGTGTCGATGGCAATGGCCGAACCGTCCGGTATCCGCGCCGCAACGGCGTCGGCAATCGCGACTTTGGCGGCACGGTTCTGCGCCATGCGGGCCAGAAACGGAGGATCCAGCACATTTTGAGTGCTGACCAATGCACCATGCACCTTGGACAGGCTGCCCTTGGCGACCATCGGCTTCACGATTCGCCTTACGGTCTGGTCCGACACTTTGAGAATGCGCGCCAGCTCCATGACCGAAATTCGCCCATGCAGGTTTACCGTGCTAAGGATGTCTTGCTCGTATTTCGACATGAAGCGCCGCGATATTTGTTGATTTCATCAGGTTACTTGCAAGGTTGACGCTGTTCAAGCGACCCACTTCAACATTTTTCAAACATATTTGTTGCTTTTTGTTGTTTTGCGACTTTTGATGACAACATATCATTTGAAGTGGGTGGGCGCATGACAACGCATTCGGTCAGACATCTCATCATTGGCGGGGGCATCATCGGATGCTCTATCGCGTATCACCTCGCACGGTCCGGTGAAACGGATGTTGTTCTTCTGGAAAGGGCATCCCTGACCGAGGGGGCCACCTGGCATGCGGCGGGGCTTGTCGGGCAGTTGCGGTCATCTCGCAACACGACGCGGATGCTGAAACGGTCCGTGGCGCTGTATGATCGTCTGGCCGAAGAAACCGGGATGGAATTCGACTGGAAGAAAGTCGGAAGCCTGCGCCTGGCGGCAACCAAGGAACGGCTTCTGGAAGCAAAGCGCCTGGCGACAATGGCCCGCAGCTTTGATCTGGAGATGGAAATAATCTCGGCCGCCGAGGCCAAGGCGCTTTTCCCCTATGTCGACGCGCAAGGTCTGGAAGGCGCGGCCTTCATCCCGTCGGACGGTCATGTCGATCCCGCAGGCTTGTGTCAGGCAATTGCGTCCGGTGCCCGGATGCACGGTGCCCGGATCCGCCAATCCGTAGAGGTCACCGATTTTGAGATCCATAACGATCGCATCACCAAAGTGATGACATCGGAAGGGGACTATGAAGCGGACACTGTCGTTCTGGCCGCCGGAATGTGGAGCCGCGAGCTGGCCGCGAAACTCGGTGTCGTTGTTCCGGCCTGTGCCGTCGAGCATCAATACATCGTAACTGAACCCCTGCCCGACGCCGATCTTGTAAAACGCCTGCCAACCCTACGGGATCCCGAGCGGCTGGTGTATTACAAACCGGATGCAGGCGGGAGGCTTGTGATCGGCGGGTATGAGGACAACACGCTGCCATTCGGCGACAGGGGTATTCCGGGCGCGTTTGTCCGGCAGCTTTTGCCGGACAACCTGGAGCGGTTTGCCCCCCTTGCCGAACTGGCAGGTCAGGTTACGCCGGTCGTCAACACGGTTGGAATCCGGCAGGTGATCAACGGCCCCATCCCTTATTCCGCGGATGGCGATTTTGTCATGGGATGGGCGCCTGAACTGCGAAACCTGATGCTGGCGACCGGATTTCTGTACGGCATCGCGGCAGGTGGTGGCGCAGGAGAGATGATCGCGGAGTGGATTGTCGAAGGCCGCCCGAGCCTTGATCTGTGGCCTCTGGACGTGCGCCGGTTCAGTCCGCATCACGCCACGCGCGCCTTCATGTATCCTCGCGCGGTCGAGCATTACGCGCATCACTACAAGATGCGATATCCGGGGCAGGAGGCGGAAACGGCCAGAAACCTGCGCCTGTCGCCCCTGCATGAGCGGATGAAACAACATGGCGCGGTGTTCGGGTCCAAGAATGGCTGGGAGCGGCCGCTCTGGTTCGCTCCGGCCGGTGTAGAGCCGGTGGATCAGTTGGATTTCCTGTCGCCGGGTTGGAAAACCTATGCCGAACAGGAACATAAGGCCGCGCGCGACGGGGTCGTTCTGATCGATCAAACCAGCTTCTCAAAGTTCGAACTGATCGGCCCCGGCGCACTGGAGGCCCTTCAAAACCTTGCCGTTTCAAATATGGACAAGCCGGATGGCACGGTGATCTACACCCAATTGTGCAATAATCGCGGCGGGGTTGAAGCCGATATCACCGTCACCCGATTGGGGCGGGACCATTTTTACATCGTCACCGGGTCCGGATTCGGCGTGCATGACGCGGATTGGATCCGACGTCACCTGCCCCGCGATGGGCGCGCGCAGCTGATCGAAATGACGTCGGCACGCGCCGTCATCAATATCTGCGGCCCCAAGGCGCGGGATGTGATGCAGGCTGTCGCGGAAGAAGACGTCTCGAACCATGCGTTTCCCTTTGCAACGGCCAGAGAGATCACCCTGGGAACGGCAAAGGTCCGCGCGATCCGCATAGGTTACGTCGGAGAGCTGGGATGGGAGCTGCATATCCCGACCGAGTTCGCCCTGCATGTTTATGACCTGCTTTGGCAAGCCGGCCAAAGCCATGGCATCCGCGACATCGGCTACCGCACCATCGAGTCCTTGCGGCTGGAAAAAGGCTATCTCTACTGGAGCGCCGACATCACCCCCGACTATTCGCCAATCGAAGCGGGCCTTGGCGCGCGGGTCCATCTGAAATCCAAACAGGGCTTCATCGGGCGACCGGTGCTGGAGGCGCAGATAGCGACCGGCCCCGAGCGGCAGCTCTGCACGTTCATCACCGACGAGCGGCTGCCGATCACCGGAGGAGAGACCATACTGCATTCCGGCAAAACAGTCTCGCTGGCGTGCAGTGGTGGCTATGGGTTTACCGTCGGCAAGACCGTCCTCTACGGTTATCTGCCTGCGGGATTGGCTGGTGGGTCAGAATTCGAAGTGGAAGTGTTCGGAGAGCGTCACCCTATCCAGCATGTGGACGGACCGCTTTACGACCCGGCAAACAGCCGTTTGAAAGCCTGAGGGAGAGAGCGATGCAAACCGAGCCGAAACTTGAGATCATGCAGGCCCTTCGCAATGTGGCGGGGTTTGACACCCTTGCCGAGTCGGACCTTCGCACCAACCGGCTGGGCGGGTTGACCAATCTGGTCTACCGCGTCGAAGGCGGGCCAAGGACGGTGATCGTGCGCATCCCCGGCGAGGGCACCGAAGCCTATATCGACCGCGCGGTTGAAATCCACAACGCGCAGGTGGCCGCAAAAGCCGGGGTCGGCCCCGCAGTTCTGTGGGCAGACGCATCATCCGGCGTGATGATCAGTGATTGCGTGCCCGACATCGTGACGATGACACCCGAGATGTTTGCGACGCGCCCCGGGTCTGCCGCCCGCGCGGGAAAGGCGCTGAGGCAATTGCACGATGCCCCCGAGCCGTTCAAGTTTCGGTTCGAGCTGTTTTCGATGATCAACGACTACATGAAGGTGGTTGCGGACAAAAACGCGACCCTGCCGGACGGGTACGCGGACGTCGTGGCCGAGGCGGCCCCGATCCGCGAGGTGCTGCGGGACAAACCTGGGACATTGGTCCCGAGCCATTGCGACCCGCTGTGCGAGAATTTTCTGGATGACGGCCAGCGCATGTGGATCGTGGATTACGAGTATTCAGGCATGAACGATGCCCTTTGGGATCTGGGTGATCTGTCGGTCGAAGCCGGGCTGAACCACGAACAGGAACTGGAAATGCTAACCGCCTATTTCGACGGCCCGCCGAACGAGGCTCAGATCGGGCGCATGGTGATATACAAAGCCATGTGCGACCTGCTGTGGACGCTATGGGGATTGATTCAGCATGCGGATGAAAACCCCGCCGAAGATTTCTGGGCCTATGCCACGAACCGGTTCGAGCGGTGCAAGTCCCTGATGCTGGCCCCGTCTTTTGCGGCCCATGTAAGAGCCGTGGCCGAGGAATAGGGTTTCATCCACAGCCAGATCCGCCCTGGATACCGGATGTTTCCTAGCTTATCTCAGATCTTTGAGCCGCTTTCCCTGATACCTGTATCCCAATGAAGAACGGGCGGGCAAAAAACGGGATGCGCCGGAGCGTAAGTGTATCTGCTCGTAGCGCGCTTCGGCTTCTTGCTGGTGCCGGGGTCGAGTCTGCTATTCTGCCCGGTATCTCATGTCGGCCACGGCACTTTTGAACCTCATTCAGCCGTGACGTGGCGTCAGGGCCAGACCGGCATATCCGGTCCCCTAAAACCTTGCCAGTGAAGTCAACTTGAGACTTGAACCTTATGATATTCAAGGAAAAGCGCGTGACGGTGTGGTAATTATGAAGTAAATCGGTCAATCAATGTAACAAGTTAACAGTGCCATCTGTTCCTGCTATGGATTCAGCATGAATTCCTCTCTATTTTTGGATTATACATATACATTATGTTTATGTACTAAGGAGAAAACAGGGGGACAGTTATGGAAGGAGTCGCAAGCCAATGACGCGAGTCCTTGAGGCATCACCACGCATTTCAAAAGTCCTTCATCTGGCAGATCTGAATGACTATGCCACTCTGTTTCAGAGAGAGGGCGTGGACGACGACATTCTGGACGAATTGACTGATCCGGAACTGCGTGATCTCGGGTTGACGGTTGGTGAAAGGAAGCGCTTTCGAAAGGCGCAGGCCAGGCTGAAATCGCAGGAAGCGTCGAAGCGGCCCGAAGTCCAGTCCAAGGCCGAGCGTCGGCAACTGACTTTGGTTTTCTGCGATCTTGTGGGGTCGACACGGCTGGCTCAGCGATATGATCCGGAAGACCTGATGCAGATCATGAACCTGTATCTGGATACGGCGATCGGCACCTTGAAACAGCACGGCTGCCATCTGGCTTATCGGCAGGGCGATGGCATAATGGTGTATTTCGGATACCCGAAGGCCATGGAAGATGATGCCGAACGGGCCGTACGAGCCGTTTTGGAGACTATCGAGGCCGTTCAGAACCTTGAAAACGAGTTTGGAGAAAAGCTTGACCTGCGGGCAGGCATTGCGACCGGAATGGTTGTCGTGGGCGTTGTTTCTTCGAAAAGCTTGGGATCTCAGGACTTTCTGGTGGGTGAAACGGCGAATCTTGCATCCCGCTTGCAAGGGCTGGCCGAACCGGGTGAAGTGATCATTTCATCAGAGACCCGGAGGCTGACCCAGGGTGCCTTTGAATTCGAGCCACGCGGCAGCCACGAGCTGAAAGGCTTTGACAATCAGCGCAAAGTGTATCGCGTGGTGTCGGAAATCATGTCCACCAGCCGGTTCGACGCGCGGGTGGGTCAATCCGCGGTCGATCTTGTCGCCCGGCATGATGATCTTTCAACCCTGACCCGGCTTTGGAGCGAAGCGCAGGAAGGCTCGGGCCGGCTGGCGCTTGTCGGGGGGGCTGCGGGAATCGGCAAGTCGAGGCTGATCAAGTCACTGTCTGAAACAATCGGGGTCAAACCCTTTACATTGCAGTGCATCCCGCACCTGACCAGTCTTCCGCTGCACCCCATTGTCGGAGAATTGAGGCGCGTTTCCGGCGACAAATCAAATGACAGTATCCGGGCGGCGATTTCGGACTTCGTGCAATCGGCCTCACGGCTGAGTGACGCAGACTTGCCCGTTCTTCTGGATCTGGCAGGTATCGAGACCGGCGCCCCGTCAGAATCCGACCCGTTGAAGAAGGCGCGCAAATCCCTTGACGTGATGCTGCGCAGTCTGGGCAGCCTGTGTGACAGGCGCGGCACGTTGTTGTTGGTGGTCGAAGACGTTCATTGGGCCGATGCGACCACGTTGGATGTACTGGATGCGCTTGCATCCGCCTTGAGCAACTTTCCAGTACTGGTGGTTCTGTCGCACCGACCTGAATACGAACCTCCGGAACATTTCGAAAGCAGAGCCGCGCGCATTGATCTGTCTCCGCTTGGCAATACCGAGGCATCCGAACTGGTCCGGCGCGTGGCCGAGCCGTACAGCCTGCCTGTCATCCTGATCAGGCAGATCATCGAAAAGGCGGATGGCGTGCCGCTGTATATCGAAGAAATGACAAAGGCGGTTCTGGACCAGCTGCCCCAGGATGCCCCGATCAACGCCGAGGTTCTGGATGCGCTGAGCGTCCCGGCCACCCTTCAGGACTCGCTGATGTCGCGTCTTGACCGTATGGAACATGCTAAACCAGTCGCCCAGCTCGGATCGGTCATCGGGCGCAGTTTCACCGCTCAGATGATCCACGCGGTGGCGCATGAAGACATGGATGTGGAAAGCGCCCTCATGCAGCTTATGGCGGCTGGCGTCGTGCTGATCACCAGCGATTCAGGGTCGGCCACATACACGTTCAACCACGCGCTGGTTCAGGATACGGCCTATAATTCGTTACTGCGGGAAGACCGGCAGAAGGTGCATCTGAAAATCGCCCAAGCATTGCTGGACGGTCACAAAGCATTCGGCAGCCCGGCTCCTGATACTGTCGCGCATCATTGCGATCTTGGCGGATTGAAGGATGAGGCTGTCACGAATTGGGTCACGGCAGGTGAACTGGCGTTGTCCCGACTGGCAAACCTGCCCGCGATTTCCGCTTTCCGGGCCGCCCTGCGCAACATCGGAACTATGAAGGTCAACGCGGATCGCGATGGCTTCGAACTTCGGGTTCAGATGAACATTCTGCCCGCCTATATGGCGATTTACGGATGGTCGTCCGATCAGGTCGGCGAGACTGCCGCCCGGGCGATGGAACTGGCCCAGTCTTTGGGCGACGGCGAGACGCTTTTTGCCGCAACCTTCTGCCGTTGGACCCATTTCTTTGTTGCCGGTCAGATGAACCGAGCGATGGAAATGGGACAAGCGCTGGATATGATGGCCGGCATGACCGACGACCCCGTCGCCAATGTGCTGGCGGCACGGGCGCTGAGCTTTACTCATTACTTCCGCGGGGAATTTTCGGAATGCGAACAACAGCTGGAACGCGCATTCGCCCTGATCACACCCGAGCTGGATATGGCCATGATGCCCATGACCCAGTCTTCCACTGCCGCGTCATTGCTGGCCATTCAGGGATGCCTGCTGTGGCAACAAGGAAAGTTCGAAAAAGCCGAGGCCGCGCGTCTGGAATCCATCGAGGTCAGCAGAGCGCTGAACCACGCACCCAACCTTGTCTACGTGATGGGCGCTTGCAGCATGTTCCTGCCCTATGCGGGGGAATGGGACCGGCTTGACGTAACGATGAAAGAAGCCAGAAAAGTCGCGGATGAGGAAGGGTTTCTTTACCTTCACGCGATGCAGGACATCTATATGGGCCTCGCGCAGGCCGGAAAGGGCGACATCGCAGGTGTTCCGGAACGCATCGAGACATGCATGAACCTGATTTCCAAATCTGGTGGAAACTTTACTTTTCCTCAGAATCAGATTGTTCTGTCTGAGTTGATGATTGATCACGGAGACGTTGATCAGGCTTTGGACCGGCTGGAAACCGTTTGCATTCCCGGCTGGGAGCGCGGCGAGACGTTGAACAAACCTGAATATCACCGTGTGCGAGCAAAGGCTTTGGCCGCAAAGGGGGACTTGGACGCTGCAATCAGCGAGGCGGAAAAAGCGCTTTCGCTTGCGCGGGATTGCCGTGGAGTTGTTCAGGAGCAGCGGGCCCGCGATCTGCTGGGCAGATTGAAAGAAGAAAAATGAACAAGATTGACTGCCCCGCCAAATTGGGCAGCAGCACCGAGAGGGATTTGCAATGACCGATGCATTGGATTGGAATGAAGATCAGTGGAGCGCCGTGAAAAAGGCCGTCCATGATGAGGCGCTTCGCGCCCGAGTGGCCGCCAGTTTCCTGCCCCTGTACGGACCGCTGCCCGCTGACACGCAGTCCGTCCCGCTGAACAAGCTGGATCTGGTCGAGAACTCATCTGGTGCATCCAATGAACGTCTTGACGTGAACGATTATGATACGCTGCGCCTTACCACCGTATCGGTGAACGTGTACCTGAAAGGCGCACAGGTGGCTGATCCGGAACTGACGGCGGCTCAGATCATGTTCCGCCGAGCGGCCGCCGTTGTGGCACGGGTAGAGGATGACATCATTTTCAACGGTCAACCCGGCACCGGACAGGCCCCCAAACACGCCGGCGGCGCGCACGCCTCATTGCCGCAGATCTATACGATCAGCGGCGGTGGCAAATATCCGGGATTGCTTGAAGCGGGCGAAGGCAAAACCAAATCCACGACCAAAAAGAACTACAGCGGAACCGATGTTTTCGAGGCCGTCGTCGAGGGCATCAGCACGCTAGAAACGCATGGCTATCTGGGCCCCTATGCCTGTGTGATGGGCAACGGTCTGTTCCGTGCGGTCACGACCCCGCTGCCGAATTCGATGGTACTGCCACGTGACAGCATTCTCCCGTTCCTGGACGGGCCGTTGCTGCGTTCCAGCACCCTGCCCCAGGACAAGGCAGTGCTTGTGTCCCTGCTGGGTGCACCGGTTGAAATCGTCGTGCCCTCGGATATCGCCGTGAAGTATCTGCAAACCTCTGCCGAGGGCGAGCACGTCTTCCGCGTGCAGCAGAAGTTCCATCTCAGGATCAAGGAAGCTAAGGCCGTCCGCACCATAACCTGTTGACCGGAGATCGGGTCGTGCGCGAGTTTTCAGATCGGGGCGTGACGCTGCGTTGGTCCGAGGCGATCAACGCAGACGGTCTCAGTCGGGTGTTGGTGGAAGCCGGTCCATCCGTGTCGTCGCATGACACGCTACGTCTGATCTGTTCGGAAGATGGCGGCGCCGAGCGTGCCATTCGCGGGTGGCCCTTGTTGCGGGACCCGCAAACCGGGTTTCAACAATTCGCAGCCATTCTGCCGTCGGTCAAACAGGAAAAAACTTTTTCCTGGCGTCCTGTGCTGACGTCGGGAGGGCGCGAGTTTGACCCCGGGCCCGAAAAAGAAATTGAACCTGCCGCGCCAGAACCGGCAAAAACCACAGTGACGTCGCCGGTATTGGAACATGTTGCCAAATTTCTGGTGCCGTTCGATAGCAGCTTTCATCCCTCGGGCGAGACGCCGGATGGGGTTTGGCTGCATTTCGCCATCAAAGAAGGAGGCACCGTCGAAGGCCCACATCTAAAGGGGACGATCGAGCCGATCGGAGGAGACTGGATGCGCGTGCGGCCCGATGGTGTGGGGCTGCTTCATGCAAAGGCGCTTATCAGACCGTCCATCGGACAAGCCCCGATCCTATTTGAAGATACGGGTGTGTGTGACTTCGGCCCGGACGGATATGCGGCATTGTCCAAGGGCAATCTGCCCGCTTCGGCTCCGGTACGGCTTGCACCGCGTTACCTGACCTCGAATCCGCATTACAGCTGGATGAATCGGGTGCAGGGTTTTGGCATTGGCGAAGCCAGCCTGTCAGACATCACCCTGCGCTTTGACGTCTATTCCGCGAAAGGAATTTCCGATGCCTGACAAGGTTGTCATTCTTGGGGGAGGCGTGGCTGGCATGAGCGCCGCGCACGAACTGATTGAACGCGGCTTCGAGGTAGAAATCCACGAACGCCAGCTGATCCCCGGCGGCAAGGCCCGAAGCATCCCCGTGATGAAGGGTGAAGGGGATCATGGCTCGAAAGCGAAACACATCAAGGCACTGGAAAAATGGGCCGAGATGGATGGAGCCAATTATCCGCCCGGCGTGAAACGGCCCTGGCTGCCCGGTGAACATGGGTTCAGGTTCTTTCCGAACTTTTATCGGCATATCACCGACACGATGGCCCGAACGCCGTATTACGACAAGGGCACATGCTTTGACAATCTTGTCCCGACCACGCAAGTTCTGGTCAGCCAGTTTGACAAGCCCGGCATCATTGTCCCGGAACGGTTCCCCCGCACGCTCAAGGATGTTGCGGATGCCTTCAAGACCATTGCCTTCGCGCTTTCGCCGAGGGACCAGATTGCGTATGAGGATGTCGAGCATTTTGTCGCCTGCATGTGGCGGATCGCGAGCTCTTGCAAGGAACGCCGGTTCGACGAATATGAACGGATCGGTTGGTGGGATTTCATCGGTGCGCAGGACCGCTCGGAAGCCTATCAGAAGTTCCTTGCCATCGGCCTGACCCGTTCGTTGGTGGCCGCCAAGGCCACGACGGCAAGCACGAAGACAGTGGGGGACATTGCGGTTCAGCTTCAGCTGGGCATTGCCACGCCCGAACCCCACTGCAACAGGCTGCTGAACGGGCCCACCAATCTTGTCTGGATTCAACCGTGGCTGGATTACCTGACAAGCAAGGGGGTCGTGTACAATTTTGACTCCAAAGTCACCGGAATCGAGTGCCGGAACGGTAAGATCATTGGCGCAACGGTCGAACAGGATGGTGAAGAAAAGCAGGTCACGGGGGATTGGTTCATCAGCGCCATGCCGATTGAACGCATGGCACCGCTTGTGACCCCGGAAATGATGGCGGTTGACCCTGCACTTGCCAAACTGCCTTTGCTGGCCGATGACGTGCAATGGATGAACGGCATTCAGTTCTATCTGACCAAGGATGTCGAGCTGACCCATGGC
Source organism: Ruegeria sp. HKCCD7559 (assembly GCF_013110575.1). NCBI lineage: Bacteria > Pseudomonadati > Pseudomonadota > Alphaproteobacteria > Rhodobacterales > Roseobacteraceae > Ruegeria > Ruegeria sp. HKCCD7559. The sequence goes on along the minus strand of NZ_WVQU01000002.1, from coordinate 14,001 downwards.
CACGTCATTTTCATCGACAGCCCATGGGCTTTGACGGCTGTGTCGCAAAAACAGTTCTGGCCGGGGATCAATTTCGAAAACTGGGCCGAAGGAAAGACCAAAGGCCTGCTGTCAATCGATATCTCCGAATGGGACAAGCCGGGGCTGAACGGAAAAACCGCGCGCGATTGCACCCGGGAAGAGATCGCAAAAGAGGTTTGGGAACAGCTCAAGCGCAGCATCAACGTGGATGGCCAAACCATTCTGCGGGACGAGGATATGCACTACTGGTTCCTCGATCCTGATATCGTTCAAGACCCGAACGACCCCAAGCGTCAAAGCAATGTCGAACCCTTGTTGGTCAACCGTATCAACAGCTGGCGCTTGCGCCCGGATGCGGCCACATTGATCCCGAATTTCTTCCTGGCATCGGATTACGTCCGCACTTTTACCGACCTTGCCACGATGGAAGGGGCGAACGAGGCCGCGCGTCGGGCCGTCAACGCCATTCTTCAACGCAGTGGATCGGATGCCGAGCCCTGCCAGATCTGGGACCTGCACGAGCCCGACATCCTGAAACCGCTGCGCGCTTATGATTACGCCCGCTATCAGGCTGGCCTTCCGTGGGACAACCGGTTCGCGGTTGCGGTCGAAGCCGCGCTGAAAATGGGTCAGGACACGGCAGGAGTTGATCGTGGCGGTGATGGCCCTCTTGCCGCCATAGGGGAACCGGCGGCGGAATATTCAAAACCCGGCGGCATCACCGAGGAGCCAGCCATTGCCGAAGCGCTTCGAATGATCTGCCCCCCGAAAGAGCTGTTCGACCTCATCGCGAACTACGAGCCCACCGCGGATCTGCCGATCCCGGGGGATGAGCTGGCGGAAGATGTCGCGTATGATCTGGGTCGGGACAGTGGTCAATCAGGTGCCTTGTCCAGGGCGTTGCCAATTTCTGACGAACCGCTTTCTGCGCTTGGCGCCGGTCCGGAACGATCCGGCGCGCGGGAAAACAAAAGCCGCGTGATCATCATCCAGAAGGGCTGAGCCTGTGAAATCCGGAACCGCGCATTTGGATCCTGCGGCGAAACAGGATTTTCTAAAAACCCTGACCTTCTACGGGGATCAGGCGCGCGAAACGCTTTTGGGCCTGTTGCCGACGGGTGAGCCTCAGGCCTATCTGTATGGCCCGATGCGCGATTACATCGAAACCTCGGGCAAGGGCCTGAGGCCTGCCCTGCTGTTGGCAACATGCGAAGCCTTCGGCGGAAACAGCGAGAATGCAAGGGTCTCGGCCGCGGTTCTTGAGCTGTTGCACAACGCTTTTCTGATCCACGACGACATCGAAGATCAAAGCGATTTCCGGCGCGGGCGCGAATGTATGCACAAGCGGCTTGGGGTTCCCCTGGCGATCAATACCGGCGATGGGATGCAATCGCTTGCCCTGCGTTTGCTGCGTCAGAACTTGGGGCCGTTGGGCCCGGAAACTGGTATGCGCGTGGTGGATGAGTTCGACCATCTGTTGCAGCAATCCATCGAAGGTCAGGCGCTGGAGCTTGGCTGGATCCGCGACAATCGTTTGAACGTCGATGCATCAGATTATCTGAGGATGTGTCTGAAAAAGACCTGCTGGTACAGTTTCATTCACCCGATGCGCATCGGGGCCCTGATTGCGCGGCCACATGATGTCGCGTCCGGTGCGCTGAATCTGGATGATTTCAACGCCTTCGGCTTTTTCCTGGGTGCAGCGTTTCAGATTCAGGACGACGTCTTGAATCTCGTCGGCTCACAGGACAGTTACGGCAAGGAAATCGGCGGCGACATCTATGAAGGCAAACGCACGCTGATGCTGGGCCAGCTTGGCCTGAAAGCGGAAGAGCCTGAACAGGCACGGTTGGCCGAGATGTTGTCAAACCCGCGTGATGCCCGGTCGACGCAAGATGTCGCCTGGGTGCTGGAGCGCATGAACCACTACGGCAGCATCCGCTATGCGCAGGACGCAGCGAATGATCTGCTGGCCGCGGCCCGGAATGAGTTCGCGCGGGTGTTCGCGGGCACAGAAGACGCGCCGCGCGCATTTCTGGGACAGTTCATGGACTATCTGGTGACCCGTCAGGTCTGAGCGCCCGCCACCTCGAAAATCACCACGACCGAGGTTTGGTCCGTTCCTGTACAGGCGATCCGACCGTGATATTCTCCGGGTTTGGAGAGGTCGGGTATGGTCACCGCAACAGCAACATCCGTTGCTTCCCCCGGTTCAAGCTGGATTTGTGGCGGGATCACACTGATGCGGTTGGCCGGCAGAATGTCGCCGTTCGGATTGGTCAGATCGCCCGGTTCGAACTGCATCTGAACAGGTGCCGTGCCTTCGGGTGCTTCAAAGGACAGCAGAATGGTGGCGGTGCTGCCGGGGTGACAGGATTTGCGACACCTGAACGGACCGTCCAGATGTTGCCGCGGGCCCCGCTCTGTTTCGAGCACGCGGCGCGCTATATCGGAAATCGGTTGATTGTCGGGCTGCGGCGCAATCGGGCTGACCGCCCGAGATGCACTAACATATGGTTTTCGTTCGAAATACGGCATGCCTAACTGTGCACGTGCCGTGCGGATCAGTAAATGGTAAATTCACGCTCTGCTATCATGGTAAACGTCTGCCTATTTTCCTTTCCAGACCGGGTCTCTTTTCTCGGCAAAGGCGCGCGCGCCTTCCAGCTGATCTTCGCTGGCATAGAGAACGTCCACGGTTCTGAGCTGACGCTTGGTGATGCGGTTCATGGCATCCTGAAACTTGGCATCTTCGGCATCGCGTACGATTTCCTTGATCGCGGCATAAACCAGGGGCGGTCCCGAGGCCAACAGACGGGCCAGTTCCCAGGCGCGATCCATCAGTTGATCCGCGGCGACGATCTCGTTCACCAGACCCCAGCGATTGGCTTCCTTTGCGTCGAACCACCGGCCGGTAAGCAGCAACTCCATCGCGATGTGGTAAGGGATGCGCTTGGGCAGTTTGACGCTGGCCGCATCCGCGACAGTCCCCGAGCGGATTTCCGGCAGGGCGAACGTGGCGTGGTCGGCGGCAAGGATCATGTCGGCTGACAAGGCCAGCTCCAGCCCGCCGCCACAGGCGATGCCGTTGACGGCCGCGATCACGGGTTTGTTCAGGTCGCGCAGCTCTTGCAAGCCGCCGAACCCTCCGACGCCATAATCCCCGTCTACCGCATCCCCGTCGGCCGCTGCTTTCAGGTCCCAGCCCGGGCAAAAGAACTTCTCTCCGCCGCCCGTCAGAATGGCCACGCGCAGCTCTGGATCGTCGCGAAACGCGGCGAATACCTCACCCATCCTGCGGCTGGTGACAAGATCGATGGCGTTGGCCTTGGGCCGGTCCAGCGTCACCTCAAGGATCGCTCCGTCGCGGCGGGTTTTGATCGGGTCCATATCTCAGGCCTTTCTTATCAGAGCATCCACGGCAACGGCCTTGTCCGGCGTGCACAGGAGCGGGTTAATCTCGACCTCGCCAAGCGTGTCGGCATTTTGCATGACATAGGCCTGAACGGCCTCGACTGCGGCGATGATTGCATCCATATCAGCCGCCCGTTGGCCGCGATAGCCCGCCAAAAGCGGGGCAATTTTCAATTTGCCAAGCGCGGCACGGATGTCCTCGTGCGTGCTTGGCACCAGCACCGACGCCGTATCGCGCAGGATTTCTGTCAGCACGCCCCCCGCCCCCAATGTCAGGACAAACCCATGCGCCGGGTCACGGACGACACCGACCAGCAATTCGGCAATGGTTCCGGTGATCATCTCTTCGATCAGGATGCTATCTGTGCCAATTTCGGCTGCGACATCGGCCACATCCTCGGCCTTGATGCCCAGCCGAACAGCGCCGTGTTCGGATTTATGCGCAAGCCCAACACCTTTCACGACAAAGGGGGCTTCCATGTCCTGCGCGGTCGAATGGGCCTCTGCCGGGCCGCAAACCGTACGGCTTTGCGGAACGTGCAGGCCGCATTCGGCCAGCGCCCGTTTCGATTCGCCTTCGGTCAGGGTTTGGGTCGCCTCAGCCGTTCCAGGCAACCAGACAGGATGCGCGGACGGGGGCGAAATCTGACCCGCAGCGCGCGTGGCCGCCAGTGCTTCGCGCAATCCCATGAATGGAACGACACCACCGGCCATCAGGTCTTGCGCGACGTCTTCAGGCAGAAGTTCAGGCAGCGTCGCAACAATCGCAAACCGGGCGCCGGTTTCGGCACGCACTCTCAACGCAGCTCGGGTCGCGCAACTCCAGTCGGTCGGATCCGTCGTCGGATAGTCTACGATCGAGAACGTCAGGTCGATGTCGTCACCCGTCATGCCCGACCAGGCCTGTGCCATCGCCTCTTCATCGCGCCAGATATACGTGTGATAATCCAGCGGATTGTTCAACGCGACCATAGGGCCAAGCGCGTCACGCAAGCGCGCCCTTTTGTCATCGCTCAACTGTGGAAAACTCAGGCCGGTGCCGACGGCCATGTCTGCGATCAGGCTCGCCTCACCCCCCGAACAGCTGATCGACGCGATGTTACCCCCGGGGAGCGGCCCGTAGCAGTGCAGCAGTTTCAACGTTTCTAGGAAATCCGGCAACGTCGAAAGACGCGGGATGCCCAATCGGTCCAGCAGCGCCTGCGCGCCTGCATCACTGCCCGCGAGAGACGCGGTATGAGAGACGGTTGCGGCCTGTGCCTGTTCGGATGCACCGACTTTGAGGGCGACCAGCGGGATGCCCTTTTCGTGGGCCTTCGCGGCCAGCGCCTCCCATTCCCGGATGTCCTTGAACCCTTCGATATGCAGACCCACGGCGGTTACGCGCGGATCATCGATCAAGGCCGAGGCGATTTCGGCCTGGCTGGTTTGGGCCATGTTTCCGCATGCCATCATGTAGGCAATCGGCAACCCACGTTTCTGCATGGTCAGGTTGATCGAGATGTTCGAACTTTGCGTCAGGATCGCCACGCCCTTGTCCACAGGGGTGGCCCCGTGCTGGTCCGGCCACAACAGCGCCCCATCCAGCGCGTTGATGAAGCCATAGCAGTTCGGGCCAAGAATGGGCATGTCACCGGCTGCGGCAATCAGTTGATCCTGCAAGCCCCCGCCGGTGTCATCTTCGGCAACGGCCTCGGAAAAGCCCGATGCAAAGCACACCGCCCCACCTGCGCCCATACTGGACAGGACACGAGCGGCCTCGATGGTGGCGTGGCGGTTGATCCCGATGAAAACCGCATCCGGGGCTTCGGGCAGGTCTTCGATGTGGGCATAAACCTTGTGTCCTGCAATTTCAGACGCTTTGGGATGCACCGGCCAGATTTGACCGGCATAGCCCATGCGTTCGGATTGCAGAACAACCTGCTGACACCACGCGCCGCCACCGATGACGGCGATGGATTTCGGGCGCAGCAGCCGGGTCAGGTCTTTGTTCATGGTCAGGCGCCCAAGGGACGCAGAAGATCGCGGCTGATGATGTGGCGCTGAATTTCGCTGGTGCCGTCCCAGATGCGCTCGACCCGGGCATCGCGCCAGAACCGTTCGATCGGGAAATCGTCCATCAAACCCATACCCCCGAAGATTTGCAGTGTGGTATCCGTCACCCGCGCCAGCGTTTCCGAGGCATAGAGCTTGGCAGAGGCAATCTCGCGGTTTGATGGCAGATTTTGGTCCAGACGCCACGCGGCCGCGAGTGTCAGCCAATCGGCGGCATCGATCTCGGTAATCATGTCGGCGATCTGGAATCCGACGCCCTGAAACTTACCAATAGGCTGGCCGAACTGCTTGCGCTCGGCCGCATAGTTCAGCGCATAGTCAAAGCAGCGCCGCGCGCGACCGACCGAGAACGCCGCAACCGTCAGGCGGGTTGCGTAAAGCCATTCGTTCATCACGGCAAAGCCGCCATCAACCTCGCCCAAGACCTGTGCATCAGGCAGACGGCAGTTGTCGAAATACAGGATATAGTTCTTGTAGCCCTTGTGGCTGACCGAGTTGTAGCCCTCGCGCACTTCAAACCCCGGCGTACCGCGATCCACCAGGAAAGTGGTGATGCGTTTCTTCGGGCCCTTGGGGGTTTCGTCCACGCCGGTCGCGATGAAGACGATGAAGAAATCCGCATGTTCCGCGCCCGAGATGAAATGTTTCGATCCGTTGACAACCCAGTCGCCGCCATCGCGCACCGCCTGGCATTTCATACCACGCACATCCGAACCCGCATCCGGTTCGGTCATCGCCAGGGCGTCCATCTTGTCACCACGTACGGCAGGCAGAAGATACCGTTCGCGCTGCTCGTCGTTGCAGGCCATCAGGATGTTCTGCGGGCGCCCAAAGAAATGCGTCAGTGCCATTGACCCGCGGCCAAGCTCGCGCTCGACCAAGGTGAAATCCATATGAGACAGACCTGCGCCGCCGACTTCCTCGGGGAAGTTGCAGGCATAAAAGCCCAGATCGATACATTTCTGCTTGATCTGCTCACCCAGCTCAGGAGGCACGGTTCCCGAACGCTCGACCGCGTCTTCATGCGGGTAGATTTCGTTTTCAACAAAGCTTCGGACCGTCGAGACGATCATGTCCTGTTCTTCTGTCAGACCAAACTGCATGGCGCGTGTTCCCTGGATCGGTGGTTGACCAACCAAACGCCATCGCTCAAGGTCACGGCATGCAGAGTTGATATCAAATCATGCCAAATTCGAAAATTTTGACTCGACAATACAACATTCTGCTCTTCAACGGGTTTTCGAACCATTGCCTTGCAAACATGGTCGAACCGCTCAGGGCTGCGAACAACCTGTCGAGGCAGGTTTTGTATTCGTGGTGTTTCTGCTCCATTGACGGAGACCCCGTTCAAAGTTCCAGCGGCCTTGTCGTTACACCGAATGGTTCAATCTTGGATCAGCAAGGCGACGTTCTGGTGGTCATGCCGTCTTATGGGTATCGCAAGTTGGACACGCGATCGACCACGCGCACCGTGCTGGCTGCGGCCCGAAAACACCGGCAAGTGGCCGGATTGGATACCGGCAGTTGGCTGCTGGCCCGCGCCGGTTTGCTGGATGAGCACCGGGCGACCATTCACTGGGACGAGCTTTCCCGGTTCGAAGAAAGTTTTCCGGCCGTGAATGCGGTGCAGGAACGTTTTGTCATCGATGGCAACAGGCTGACCTGTTCTGGGGCGATGGCCGCGTTCGATCTGGCCTCGGCCCTGATCCGCAGGGATCACGGCCCCCTTTTGTCCATGGAAGTCGGGCATCTTCTGATGAGCCGAAATGGGCAGGATCATTACCCTTTGCCTCTGAAGTCCGAAGACACTTTGGTCAATCGCGCACTGGCTGTCATGCAGGCGAGCCTTGAAACACCTCTTTCGATCAGGGAACTGGCCCGCAAGATCGGGTGTTCACAAAAGCGGATCGAAATGCGCGTTCAGGCAGAGCTCAAAACCACGCCGCAGGCGCTGTATCGTCGGCTGAGGCTTAACCTTGCACGCAATCTGGCAGAAGATACCGAGCAGTCCATCGCCGAAATCGCCGGTCGTTGCGGATATGAAAACGCCAGCGCCATGACGCGAGCGTTCAAGGCAGAATTCGGCCAGACACCGACGGCGTTTCGCCACCGAAGCTTGTCTGACGGCTGAATGGGGTGCGCATGGCGATGCCCGCTTTCCTGGAAAACCAAAGAACCCTGGGGGCTATTCCAGCGAAACCCACAGCACCTTGGCGTTTTCTTCGCTGGTCGAAATACACCCATGCCCCATTCCGCTGTCATAATAAAGCGAGTCACCGGCCTTCATTGGCAAGGGGCGGTAGTGTTCAGACACGAAGATGAGTTCACCGCTGAGCACATACATGAATTCTTCTCCGGAATGTCGGATCCACGTCTCGAATTCCGACAGGTCACGCGCCTTGATAGTCGCGATATAGGGCAGCATCCGCTTGCTGGTCAGTTCGGGGCAAAGCAGTTCATGCAGGTAAGTGGGCGTATTCTTGATTTCCCCCTCGCCTTTCGGAGTGAAATCACGGCGGCCTGAAATGCCGGATTGACCCGACTGAAGAAACAACTGCGGGGTGCTCATATCCAGGGCCTGAGTCAGACGCCGTACGATGTCAAAGCTTGGCTTTGTCTGGTTGTTTTCGATCTTGGACAGCGTCGACCGCCCGATACCCGCAGCGCGGCCGGCTTCTTCCAGAGTCCACCCTTTCGCGCGCCGAGCATCGCGGATGGACCGGCCCAGAGCCTCTCCTTCATCCAGATCTTCCTGTCCGGAAACATCATTTCTGCTTTCGTCGCCCATTTAATTCCCCCTGTTTTATCAAAGGTTACATGCCTCCCGGTAAATACGCAACTTCTTGAATAAGAGATTTTTGTTGCCTAAAGCGCATAATTTCCCTTATAGGAAACAAAGTTTCGTACTAAGGATTCGGGGCAAAAGGAGGAGACCATGTTCAAAACGTCGCTGATTGAGGCAGATCCCGTCATTGCCGCGTCCATTTCGCGCGAGGGTGAACGCCAGGCGGAACAGATCGAGTTGATCGCCTCGGAGAACATTGTCTCGAAGGCCGTGATCGAAGCTCAGGGTTCGGTCTTGACCAACAAATACGCCGAAGGCTATCCGGGCCGCCGCTATTATGGCGGCTGCGAATATGTCGATGAGGTCGAAGTCGAGGCGATCGAACGCCTCAAGAAGCTGTTTGGCTGTGAATATGCCAACGTTCAGCCCCATTCCGGCGCACAGGCCAACGGGGCCGTCAAGTTGGCGTTGTTGAACCCGGGCGATACCATTCTTGGCATGTCGCTGGACGCAGGTGGCCATCTGACCCACGGTGCGAAACCGGCGCAGTCCGGCAAATGGTTCCGGCCCGTGCAGTACGGCCTGACCGATGCAGGGCTGATCGATTATGATCAGGTTGCCGAATTGGCGCGGGCGGAAAAGCCCAGGCTGATCATCGCAGGCGCATCCGCCTACTCGCAAAAGATCGACTTTGCCAGATTCCGTAAAATCGCGGACGAGGTTGGCGCATGGTTGCTGGCTGATATGGCTCATATTGCCGGATTGGTGGCGACCGGCCTGCACCCCTCGCCTGTAGGGCACGCACATGTCGTGACCTCGACCACGCACAAAACGCTGCGCGGGCCTCGTGGTGGCATCATCCTGACCAATGACGAGGCGCTGGCGAAAAAGATAAATTCTGCCGTCTTCCCCGGCCTACAGGGTGGCCCGCTGATGCACGTCATCGCAGGCAAGGCGGTGGCTTTTGGCGAGGCGCTGAAACCCGAATTCAAGGAATACATGCAGCGCGTCGTTGACAGCGCATCGGCCTTGGCAAGCGTCATGATCGCGCGCGGATGTGATATCGTTTCCGGCGGCACCCAGAACCACCTGATGCTGGTCGACCTGAGACCTTTGGGCGTCACCGGTAAGGACGCCGAAGCCGCGCTGGAGCGCGCCGGGTTTACCTGCAACAAAAACAGCGTTCCCGGAGATCCAGAGAAACCCACCATCACCAGCGGCATCCGTCTGGGCACCGCCGCCGGGTGCAGCCGTGGCTTTGGCCCGGAAGAGTTCCGGCAGATCGGCCATCTGATCGGTGATGTTCTGGAGGCGCTCGCGAAGTCTCCTGACGGTGACGAAACCGTCGAACAGGAAACCCGCAAACAGGTTCGCGCACTTTGCGCAAGCTACCCGATCTACTGAAAGTACGCGAAATGAATACCTATGACCTCATCGTTATCGGGGGCGGACCGGGTGGCTATGTTGCCGCGATCCGCGCGGCTCAGCTGGGGATGAAAGTGGCCTGTGTCGAAGGGCGCGGCGCACTGGGCGGTACCTGTCTGAACGTGGGGTGCATCCCCTCCAAAGCGTTGCTGACCTCCTCGGCCAAATATGCCGAGCTTGCACATCTCTCCTCCCATGGCATTGCGGTCGAGGGGGCCAGCATCGACGTCAGTGCGATGATGGGGCGCAAGGACAAGATCGTCGGTGATCTGACCAAGGGCATCGCATTCCTGTTCAAGAAGAACGGCGTCGATCTGATCGAAGGATGGGCCAGCATCCCGGCCACTGGTCAGGTCAAGGTCGGCGACAGCACATACGAAGCAAAGAACATCCTGATTGCGACAGGATCCGAGCCGACCTCACTGCCGGGGATCGAGATTGATGAGCAGGATGTGCTCAGTTCGACCGGTGCAATCGCGTTGGAACGCGTGCCGGATCATTTGGTTGTGATCGGTGCAGGTGTGATCGGCCTGGAACTTGGGCAGGTCTGGGCACGTCTGGGCGCCAAGGTTACTGTGGTCGAATATCTGGATCGCGTTTTGCCCGGCATCGATGGCGAGATCGCCAAGCTGGCGCAGCGGGCCCTGTCAAAACGCGGTTTGAAATTCCAACTGGGCCGTGCTTTGAAGTCTGTCGATAAAACCGATACGGGTTTGTCGCTGACGGTGGATCGTGTTGGCAAGGACAAGGAAGAAGTGATCGAGGCCGACAAGGTTCTGATCGCTGTGGGCCGTCGCCCGGTGACGCGCGGGCTTGGGCTGGAAGAGCTGGGCGTGGCCGTGAACCCGCGTGGCTTCATCGAAGTCGACAGCACATTCCAGACGTCGGTGCCCGGTATCTATGCCATTGGTGACTGTGTTCCCGGCCCGATGCTGGCCCACAAGGCCGAAGAGGACGGTGTTGCCTGTGTCGAGATGCTGGCCGGCGAAGCCGGTCATGTCGATTACAACACCGTGCCGGGTGTGGTCTACACCGATCCCGAAGTGGCCTCGGTTGGTCAGACCGAAGAGGCTCTGAAAGACGCGGGCGTCGAATATGTTGTCGGCAAGTTTGCTTTCATGGCCAATTCGCGGGCACGCTCGACAGGTGAAACAGATGGCGCGGTCAAGGTTCTGGCCGGTTCCGACGGCAAGATCCTCGGGGCTCATATCTGTGGTGCCCATGGCGGCGATCTGATCGCCGAGTTGGTTCTGGCCATGTCCAAAGGTGCCGCGGTCGCCGATGTTGCAGCCTCGTGCCATGCGCATCCTGCCATGGGTGAGGCGGTCAAGGAAGCCTGTCTCGACGCCATGGGGCGTGCGATTCACGCTTAACGAGGTTTGCCAGATGACAATCCAGCTTAGACCACGCCACCCGGAAAAGGCCAAAAAGGCCGACAGCGTGATCCCGCGTAAGCCCAAGTGGATTCGCAAGAAAAAAGGTGACAGCGCCGCGTATTACGAAACCCGACGTCTGATGCGTGAGCACGATCTGGCAACGGTCTGCGAAGAAGCGGCCTGCCCCAATATCGGCGAATGCTGGTCCAAGCGCCATGCAACCATGATGATCATGGGCGAGATTTGCACACGGGGCTGTTCGTTCTGCAATGTGGCCACCGGCCGCCCCGATGCGCTGGACGCGTTCGAACCCGGCCGGGTTGCGGCGGCGGTCAAGAAACTGGGCCTGCGCCACGTGGTGATTACGTCTGTTGATCGCGATGATCTGGCCGATGGCGGGGCCGAGCATATCGCCCAGACAATCCGCGCCGTACGCCATCAGAACCCCGGCACCACTGTCGAGGTTCTGACCCCCGACTTCCTGGGCAAGGGCGACGCCGCAAATATCGTCTTTGACGCAGTGCCGGACGTGTTCAACCACAATCTGGAAACCGTCCCGCACCTGTATCCGACGGTTCGTCCCGGCGCGCGCTATTATGCGTCGCTGCGGCTGCTGGACGATGCCAAACGCTCGAACCCCGAGATTTTCACCAAGTCGGGTCTGATGGTCGGCTTGGGCGAAAGCCTCAACGACGTGCGTCAGGTGATGGATGATCTGCGCGCGGCCAATGTCGATTTTCTGACTATCGGGCAGTATCTGCAACCGACGCCGAAACATCATCCGATTGACCGGTTCTGGTCGCCCGAGGAGTTCGCCCAACTGGAACAGATCGCTCGTTCCAAGGGCTTTTTGCACGTGTCAGCCACGCCGCTGACCCGTTCGTCGTTCCATGCGGACGAAGACTTTGCCGCCCTCAAGCAGGCCCGTCAGCGGGCCATCGCCACCGGGGCATAACCAAACGCAAATGGGAGGGAAACCATGGAAGCGTTAAATTCAATCGTAGGGGCCATCAATGGCGTCGTATGGGGGCCGATGATGCTGGTCCTCATCCTCGGCGTTGGCTTCTTCCTGCAGGTCGGGCTGAAATTCATGCCGATCCTGCGCATCGGCACAGGCTTCAGCCTGTTGTTCAAAGGCCGTGAAGGTCAGGGCGAAGGGCAGATCAGCCCGTTCAACGCACTGATGACTTCGCTGTCGGCGACCATCGGTACAGGTAACATCGCCGGTGTGGCCACTGCTGTCTTCCTGGGCGGTCCAGGCGCCTTGTTCTGGATGTGGATGACCGCCCTGGTGGGCATGGCCACCAAATATGCCGAAGCCGTCTGCGCGGTGAAATATCGCGAGAAAGACGAGCTGGGCAACTATGTCGGCGGCCCGATGTACTACATCAAAAACGGTCTGGGCGCGAAATGGGCCTGGCTGGGCGTGGCTTTCGCCCTGTTCGGCGCGGTTGCCGCCTTTGGCATCGGCAACGGTGTGCAGGCCAACGGTGTTGCTCAGGTGCTGGAAGCCAATTTTGGCCTGAACACCTCGGTCACCGGCGTTGTTCTGATGGTTCTGACTGCAGCCGTTATCCTGGGTGGTATCACCCGCATCGGTGCGGTTGCCGGTAAGCTGGTCCCCTTCATGGCCGTTGCCTATATAATCGCGGGCCTGCTGGTTCTGCTGATCAACATCGGCAACATCGGACATGCGCTGTCGCTGGTCTTTACCTATGCGTTCACCCCGTCCGCCGCAGAAGGTGGTTTCGCGGGTGCAGCCGTCTGGGCCGCCATCCGCTTCGGTGTGGCACGTGGTGTGTTTTCGAATGAGGCCGGTCTGGGTTCGGCCCCGATCGCGCATGCCGCTGCCGAGACCAAGGGTCCGGTCAACCAGGGCCTGATCGCGATGCTGGGTACGTTCATCGATACCATCATCGTCTGCTCGATCACCGGTCTGGCCATCATCGCGTCGGGAGCATGGACATCGGGTGAATCCGGTGCGGCGCTGACGAGCCACGCGTTCGAATTGTCGCTGCCGGGTATCGGCGGGTATCTGATCGCCATCGCGCTGTCGATCTTTGCCTTCACCACCATCCTCGGCTGGTCGTTCTACGGCGAGAAATGTGTCGAGTTCCTACTGGGCGTGAAATCCCTGATGCCCTACCGCGTTCTGTGGATCGTGATGATCTACTTCGGCGCAACTGCGGATCTGGGCTTCATCTGGCTGCTGGCCGATACGCTGAACGCCATGATGGCCATCCCGAACCTGATCGCCCTGGCGCTGCTGAGCCCGATCGTCTTCAAACTGACGAAAGAGTTCTTCGCCTCGGGCGGCAAGTCCGAAGAGCCGGGCGGCACACCTGCCGAATAAGATCGGCCCGACCAAAACGGGGGGCCATCCCGGCCCCCCGCCTTTGAAACCGAATTCAATATCTCGAGGAGAGACGTGATGGCCACTAAAATCCTGCTGCCCATTGATCACACCGACGACCGCTCGTGGAAACTGGCCCTGTCGACCGCCTTGGAACAGGCAAAATTCTACGGTGCCGAACTGCATGCGGTTGCCGTCATCCCCGAGATCATCCAGCTGCCGAACCTTCCCGCCAACTATGGTGCCGGCGCAAAGGACCACGTGCGGGGTGCGGTTCAGGCGATTCTGGATCATGCCAAGGCTTCCGACGTGCCGGTCCATGTCGAAGAAGGCAGTGTTTACCGCGAAATCCTGAAGCTTGCCTACAAGGAAGGCTTTGATCTGATCGTCATGGCATCGACCAAGGGCGATTTCCCGAACTACGAGATTGGCCCGAACCTGGCCCGTGTCGTGCGCAATGCGCATTGCACCGTCATGGTCGTCCGCGACCAGTCCCGCTGATTGAAAGGTTGAAGAAATGACCACACCGAAGCGCACGCCCTTGTATGACCTTCACGTCGAGCTTGGCGGCA